>CAVSWX010000009.1:0-546248 GCA_963731785.1 uncultured Acidobacteriota bacterium | reverse complement strand
GAAGCGGCTGAACGACACCTATTTCGCCTGGATCGGCGACACGAACGACGACTCCGTCTACTACTACCGGGTGCACAGCCCGGTGATCCTGATCGAGTTCGATCACGAGACGCCGGTGGGTTTGCGCGGACGGTATCCGGCGGGCGTCCCGTATCGCGAGCACATCCATGCAATCGTCCGGACGCCGAACGGCAACGACTACGGTAAGGACCTGCTCCGGCTGCACTACCAGCAGCACCCGCACTGACCGGTCGGGTGGGGGCGGCCTTCGGGCCGCCCCGGTAGCCATGGGCAGAGCCCGCCAGCCGATTACAATCTCGGCCATGAAGAGCAGACTCCTGTTCGGCGTGATCGTGGCCGCCGCCATGTCCGCCTGGCCAGGCGCATTTCGTGCTCGTCCAGCCGGCGGCTCGATGGTGCAGAACCGGCTCGGCGATCCGCAGAAAATCGGCCCCTGCGGCGGCGTCTCGGCCAACCCCGGACGCGGGACGCCGGCCAATCCCGGCGTGCCGAGCGGGGCGGTGACCAACGTGAAAGGCGGCACCGACCTGCCGCTGCTGGTGCACGAGTCGATCTTCCATCCCGGGCACTACCGTGTGGCGCTGGCGCGGACCGATGCGCAGCTGCCGAAGGATCCCGAGGTGACGATGTCGCAGACCGAGAAGGGGCCGCGGTCGCAGTCGGCGGTGATTCAGAATCCGCCCGTCGCGCCGTGCTGCTCGACGGCATCTTCGCGCACACCGAACGGCCGACGCAGAACTTCGAGACGATGATTCCGATCCCGAACATCAACTGCCCGAACTGCGTGCTGCAGGTGATCGAGTTCATGGCCGATCACCCGGGCGTCGCCGTCGACGGCGGCCACTCGTACCACCACTGCGCGATCCTGAACATCACGGCCGATCCGGCCAAGCCGATCGACACGCGCTGGTAGGACAGCGAGGCTCCGCCTCGCTGTCTGACAGTGCTTGATTGCCCGCCCTCCGGGCGGGCGGCGGCCTCGGACCCTCGCTCGGGGGCGCGCCCAGGATCGTTGGCGCGATTGCACTTTTCTCCGCGGCGCCGCCCGGCGGCCGGGGCGGTTGCCGTGGAGTCCCCGCTCCCGGGCTGCGCAGTATGGCCCCGCTGACACATCTAAGTCGCTGATTCGCCGCCGCATGCGCCGCGCCGCGCCGGCGGTGCGCGGCCGGCCCGGGTGTGCCGCGTGCCGAAACCGGCCACGGCGGCCGCCGCCGTTCCGCTTCGGTACTCCCGGGCCGCGCCTCGCGGGCGTGGCATAGAGGCTGCACCAGTGTCCTCGTCGGAGACCACTGAGAAACGGCCATGAAACGGAACCGCACAACACGGCTCGCACGGCGGCTGAAGGACACCCGCGGCGCCAACATCGTGGAGATGGCGCTCGTGCTGCCGCTGCTGCTCCTGCTCACGTTCTCGATCGTGGACTTCGCCTCGATGTTCTACGTGTATCTGGCGCTCGAGAACGGCGTCAGCCAGGCGGCGCGCTTCGGCGTCACCGGCAACGTCGCCGGCGAGCTGTCGCGCGAGGACTCGATCCGGGACGCGATGCGCGACGCCACGCCGACGCTCACGATCGAAGACAACGCGTTCTCGTTCTCGCACCTCACGACCGGGCACGGTGAACTGGCTGCCCGGTTCGGGCGAGCCGAGCGACGTCAGCAAGGTGCGGGTCACCTACAACTGGGCGCTCATGACGCCGTTCATCCGCGAGTTCTTCCCCAACGGCCAGATCAACATCGCCGTGGAGTCCGCGATGTTGAACGAGCCGAGGTTCGAATGAGCGCCCGGCACGTCCCTTCCGGCCGCGGTCGTCCCCGGCCAGACGATCGTCGAGATGGCGTTCGTGCTGCCGGTGCTCCTGGTGGTGTCGCTGGGCATGGTCGAAGTGTCGTACGCGCTGCTGCACCAGCACGTGATCAGCCGCATCACCCGTGAGGGCGCCAACCTGATTTCGCGCGACGTGTCGCTGCTCGACGCCAGCAACGCGCTCAAGACGCATGAGCACGACGCCGGTGAACTTCGCCAACGGCTCGCAGCTGGTGCTGTCGGTGCTGAAGAAGGGGTCCACGGTCGGCACCGCCAACTACGACAAGATCGTGCTGTACCAGCGCTACTCCATCGGCACGCTGGGGATCGCCGAGCACGCTGGCCACCGCCGGTCCGGCGTCGTTTGGCCCGGCGCCCGACTTCGTGGCCAGCAACTCCGACACCAACGTCAACTTGCGGATCACAATCTGCCCGCCAACGTGGACGTCACCCGGGGCGGGCTGCTGTACGTGACCGAGGTGTTCACCCAGCACGCACCGCTCACCCCGCTCAACAAGTTCGGCGTCACCATCCCCCCGACGCTCCGATCCATCGCCTATTTCTGACGCCGCGGTGTCGAGGCGAGGACCCGAGGAAGGCAGCGATGACCAGACCAGTGCGCACTCTACCGGCGAATCGGGCGTGGCCATGATTCACATGGCCGTGTTCCTGCCCATGCTCGCTGCTCTTCACCGGCCTGGCCGTGGACAGCGGCCGCGCCTACCTCGTGAAGGCACAGCTCTCGAAGGCCGTGGACGGCGCCGCGCTGAGCGCCGCTCGCAACCTCAACGGCGGCAACCCGAAGGGCGAAGCGGCCAAGGTGTTCCGCGCCAATTTCCCGTCCAACTTCATGGGCGCGACCGACGTCACCGACCCGGCCACCTCCGGCGACTTCTACGAGATGCACACCGACGAAGAGACCGGCGTGCACATCGTGACGCATCAAGGCTACGGCCAAGGTGCCGACGACGTTCATGCGCCTCGGCAACTTCAACGAGATGACGGTGGCGAGCTCGAGCGAGGCCACGCGCCGCCTGGTGGACCTGTCGCTGGTGCTCGACGTCTCGGGTCGATTGGCCCGGCTGGCCGGCGGTCCGCGATGCCGCGCGCAGCTTCATCGATGCCTTCGACAAGAACGGCGACCGCATGGCGCTCGTCACCTACAGCTACGGCGCCAAGGTGCTGGATCCGATGCCGGCCGGCTTCGGCTTCGACAAGGACAAGCTGAAAGCCGACGTGCCCAACTCGCTGCCGGGCGGCACCACGTCGATGGCGGAAGGTCTCTACCGCGGCTGGGACGAAGTGCGCTCGGTCGCCAGCGGGCAGCAGGCCGGCCTGCGCGTCATCGTGCTCTTCACCGACGGGTCCGGCAACGTGTTCCCCGGGATTCCTCGACCCAGCGGCATCGCCAAGGGCGTGTTCACCGGCGATTTCCCGAAGGTGCTGCCCGACCCGACCAACGCCACCACCAACACGCCGGCGATCCAGGGCCTGTTCCAGACCGAAACCGGCGCCAGAGCCCGACCTGGAGTTTCACGCCGCCCGCTGGAACAGCCCCAACACGTCGATGAACCTGCAGTACCTGCCGAACTCCAGCGCGCACACGCACCATCGCAGCGCCGGCATCCCGACCTCGTTCGCGCTGCAGTGCAACGCGCTCAAGGTGAACGGGGTGGCGCAGAGCACGAAGCGTGGCCTGCGCAACTACAACACCACCGTCGGCAAGTATCCGGCCGAGGTGTTCAACATCCGCAACGCCGCCACCAACCTCACCGAGATCATCGCCGACGCCGCGCGCAGCGACGCGACCGGCGACCACAAGATTCGCATCTTCACCATCGGCATGGGCGGCCTGGTGAAGATGAACCTGGGCACCATTCCCGAGACGTCGGAGAGCGTGCTGATGCGCGTGGCCAACGACAAGAAGTCGCCCGACTACAACCCGAACCAGCTGGAAGGGAAGTACTACTACGCGCAGACCGCGGCCGACCTCGGCCCGGTGTTCCAGCAGCTGCAGAACCAGATCATCCGCCTGAGCAAGTAGGGCGCCGCATGCAGGGCGGGGCTTCAGCCCGCCTGCACCGTTCTCATTCAGCCGCTCGTGGCCGCGGGTCTTCAGCCCCGCCTCATTGCCGCAGCGTCGCTTCCAGGCCACGGCACGACTGGGAGGACGTGGGCGTTTCCGCGAGGCCGCTTCTCGACCGCGCCGGAACTCCGCTGCGATGCGCGTGCCGCCGCTGGCCGCGGGGGTCGCGCCGCTCGCGCGTCGCTCATATCCCGCTGGTCCCCTGGGGCTTCTCGCGAGTTCGTGATCATGATCGGCGCGGCTCGAACGCGGCTCGCGAAAACCCCACGCCTCCCTTCCGCTTGGCCGTGGCCACCGCAGCGAGCTCCGCATGACGGGGAGCGGCGGATCGCGAGCGTGTTTCGCCGGCCGACTATGAGCGGCGCGAACGCCAGCGACAGGTGAAAAACGACGGAGCGCGGCGTTCCCAGGCGCCGCGCGGAGGCGTTTTTCCGCGCCGTCTCATCGGAGGCCCGGCGGAACATGCTCGCGGTCCGACGCGACGTCGAGTGCTGCGGGGTCTGAAGACCTGCCCTACGAGCAAGGGTTCAGCGCTTCTCTTGCTTCAATCGCGCCGCGGCCTGCGCCTTGAACTCGCGGTCCTCGGGTTCCCACTCGGGGTTGACCGGCCCGTCCACGACGCGCTGGAGCTCGGCGATCGCGTCGGCGCTTGCCGATCGAGCTCGAACAGCGTCTCGGCCAGGAAGAAGCGCGAGGCCACGCTGTTCTGGTCGTAGGTGAGCGAGCGGCGCAGGTGCTCCTCCGACTTCTTCTTGCTGCCGCCGAAAAGCCCCGGCACCTTGTAGTACCAGCGTCCGAGCGCGCGGTCGGCCGAGCCGTTCTGGTACGGCGCGTCGAGCTGCAGCACCTTCTCCAGCGCCTCCTTGATGGGACCGCGGTAGCGCAGGCCCTGGCGCATGCCGAACGACTCGGCGAGCTGGCCCATGCAGGCGGCCATCCAGAAGTAGCCTTCCGGCCGGGTGGGTTCGAGGACGCTTGCCTGGCGGCCGGCCTCGACGCCGCGCTCGAGGTCGGCGCGGCGCGCCGACGGCTCGTCGTGCCCGCCCAGCCAATACTCGGCCCGCGCGAGCTTCCACGCCGACTCGAAGTCGCGCGGCGCCTTGGCGAGTCGCTCACTCCAGATCGCCACCGCCTCCCGCGCTTTGGCGACGTCGGCCCGCTCACGATACAGCGCGTCCGGGTCGGCCTGCGCCGTCAGTACGGCCGAGGCGGCGAGAGCGGCGATATAGAATACGAAAATGGAGGCTCTCATCCGGCAGCTCCTCGAGAATCTTGGCGAAGATGCCGACCGCGAGGGACTGGCCAAGACGCCCGAACGGGTCGCCCGGGCCATGTCGTTCCTCACGAGCGGCTACTCGGCCAACGTCGACGACATCCTGAACGGAGCGCTGTTCAGCGTCGACTACAGTGAAATGGTAATCGTGCGCGACATCGACTACTACAGTCTGTGCGAGCACCATTTGCTGCCGTTCTTCGGCAAGTGCCACGTCGCGTACATCCCCAACGGCCGGGTGATTGGACTCAGCAAGATTCCCAGGCTCGTCAACGTCTTCTCGCGCCGGCTGCAGCTGCAGGAGCGGATGACGGCTCAGATTGCCGAGACGATCCAGGAGAAGATCGCGCCACTCGGCGTGGCGGTCGTCTGCGAGGGCACGCACCTCTGCATGTCGATGCGTGGCGTCGAAAAGCAGAACTCGACCGCCGTCACCAGCTCCATGCTGGGGTCGTTCCAGACCTGCGCGCGCACGCGCATGGAGTTCCTCGCTCTTCTCAAGCGTCAGGGCAGCCCGTTTGGACAGGACCCGCACCTCGACCACGCGTTGCTTGACGACTAGGCGCCGGGCGGCGGCTTGGGCGGTGCTGGCGGCCATCGTGGCCGGCTGCGCGCTCGCGCCCCTGAGCGCCCAGACGCGCCGTACCACGCCGCCCCGGCCCCCGGCGCCGCCGGCCACGCGCACCGAGCCGGCCATGTTGACCTGTCCGCAGGTGCTGGGCGCAGGAGTTCGCACCAAGCGCTCGGTACTGCGACGTGCTGATTGGCCGCGACCCCGCCGGCGGCATCCTCGTGACGCTGCCGCCCCATGCCGGACCGGTGACGCTGACCTTCGATCTCCACAACCGGCACACCTACTCGGAGGAGCAGGTCCGCGCCAACCGCGCCTACCACCGCTACACCGCGACGATTGGCGTGCTGACGCTCGACAACACGCTCGTCTCGCGCGCGATCGTGCAGAACGAGTTCCGCACCCAGGCCGACCTGGTGGATCGGATCACCGGTGGCAGCGGCGCGAGCGGCCTCAAGGCGGTGGCGCCGACCGGCAGCGAGCCCGTCTCGATCGTGATTCCCGAGGAGGCGATGCAGGTGAGCATCCTCGGGGAGAAGCTCTCGGTGGTCCGCGTGGACGGCGACGACACGTTCAGCGCCTCGGGCCGCCCGATGGCCGTCATCAGCAACGTGATGGTCGAGTACAAGGCGCCACCCCCGCCGCGTCCCGCGCGCCGTCCGGCCGCTCGCCGCCCCGCGCTGCTCCCGCCAACTAGTTGCCGGCTCGCGCCAACGGTTTCCCTCCCGAAACCGTCCAATCCGGCACCGACGTCAGCGGCGCGATGTGATCCGCCCCGGCGTGGGGGAGGGAGCACTCGCGATGCCGTGGACGTGGGGGGAAGGTGCCGTTCGGGACGTGCGGTTCGCATTGCGAACCCTCCGATCGTCGCCCGGGTTCACCGCCGTCGCGGTGACGATGCTCGCCCTGGGCATCGGCGCCAACACCGCCATTTTCAGCGTCGTGAGCGCCGTCCTCCTTCGTCCGCTGCCGTTTCCGGAGCCGGATCGGCTGGTGCTCGTCTGGGCCAACCTCAGCGCCGTGGGCGGCCCGGCACGGGTCGAGGTCTCGCCTGCGGATTACGTGTCCTGGAGCGAGCGCAACCGGTCGTTCGCCGGCATGGCCGCCCTTGCGGTCGACAACTACAACCTGACTGGCGCGGGCAACCCCGACAAGATCACCGGCGCCAGGGTCGACGGGCCGGTTCTTCGACGTGCTCCGCATGCAGCCGCTGCTCGGTCGCACGTTGACGGAGCGCGACGACCAGCCGGGCGCCGGCCCCGTCGTGGTGATCGACGAGCGTGTGTGGCGTGCTCGTTTCGCGGCCGATCCGGCGCTGCCGGGACGCACGATTCACCTCAACGGGCTTCCGCATACGGTGGTCGGCGTGGTGCCGGCCGACTTCCGGTTTCCCAACCCGACGGCCTCGTTGTGGGTGCCGGGCAAATTCACGCCGGCCGAGCTCGAGACACGCTCGGCGTATTTCATGTACGTGCTGGCCCGTCTGAAGCCGAACGTGGGCCTTGCGCAGGCCCAGGCGGACATGACGGCGGTTGGCCGGCAACTCGGGCGCGAGTTTCCGCGCACCAACGCGCGCACGGGTGTCTCGGTCTCCGCGCTGCATGAGCATCTCACCCGCGACGCGCGGCCGGCGATGGCGCTCCTGTTCGCCGCCGTCGTCGTGGTGCTCCTCATCGCGGGCGTCAACCTCGCGAACCTGTTGCTGACGCGTGGCGCCATCCGCCTCCGGGAGCTGGCGGTGCGCCAGGCGCTCGGCGCCACACACGGTCGCGTGACACGGCAGCTGCTCACCGAGAACGCCGTGCTCGCCGCCCTCGGCGCGGTGTTCGGCGTGGCGCTGGCCGTTCCGGCCCTTCGCTACCTCGTCCGCCTGATGCCGTTGGGTCTGCCGCGATGGCACCGTGCCGGCGCTCGACGTGCGCGTGCTCCTGTTCACCGCCGGAGTCGCGATGGTGATGGTGGTCGGCTTTGGCACCGGTCCCGCGTTTGCGGCCGCCCGCGTGGATCTCGAGTCGGTCATCCGCAGCGGCGGCGGCCGCGGCGCCACCGGCCGCGCCCGGCTGCGGAGCGCGCTGGTCGTCGCCGAGCTGACGCTCACCGCGGTGCTGCTGGTGGCGGCGGGGTTGCTGCTGCGCAGCTACGCCAACGTGCTCGCGGTCGATCCCGGCTTCAACCCGCGCAACCTCCTCGTGGCCGAGACGCCGCTGCCGCCGTTGAAGTACGCCGCCACGGAGCGGCGGTCCGCGTTCTTCGACGCCGTGCGCAATCGCGTCACCGCGCTCCCCGGCGTCACGGCTGCCGGGTTCGCGAATTTCCCGCCGCTCGTATTCAAGGGCGGGCGCGCCTTCTTCTCGGCCGAGGGCCAGCCGCCTGCCCACGTCGCAAAACGCTTCCGAATACATGGCGATCGACCGCGTTGCCAGCCCCGGGTATTTCCATGCGCTCCGGGTGCCGTTCGTGCGTGGCCGCGATTTCGACGCGCGCGACGCGCAGTCGTCGGGTGCCGGTCGCCATCGTCAACCGGACGATGGCCGAACGCCGCTGGCCCGGTCAGGATCCGATCGGCCGGAGGATCAAGTTCGGTCCTGTCAACGTGCCCGGTCTGTGGTTGACGGTCGTCGGCGTGGTCGGCGACGTGCAGGAGACAGCGTTGGATTCGCGTGTCGAGCCCGAGGTGTACCTGCCCTCGAACCAGGGGCGCGACGTCCCCGCGTTCTTCTGGCCGCAATACCTCGTGGTACGCACCACGGGCGATCCGGTTGCGCTCGCGGCCGCGGTGCGGGAGGCGGTCTGGAGCGTCGACCGCGATCAGGCGGTGTCCAACCTGCGGACGATGGACGACATCTTCGAGGCCGAGCTCCTGAGTCGCAACACCCAGCTGACGCTCGTGGGCGCCTTCGCGCTCCTCGCGCTGGTGATGGCCGCGATTGGGCTCTATGGCGTGCTGGCGTATTCAGTCGCGCAGCGTTTGCCGGAAATCGGCATTCGGGTGGCACTCGGGGCTGCGCGTGCGACCGTCGTGGTCGAGACACTGCGCAACGCGATGGTGCTGGCGGCCGCCGGGATTGTGCTCGGTCTCGGCCTCGCCGTCGCCGTCAGCCGCGCGCTGCGATCGTCGCTGTTCGGCGTGGAGCCTCTCGACGTGTCCACGCTTGCGGGAACGGCCGGCCTGCTGTGCGTGACGGCGCTCCTTGCGAGCGCTGTGCCCGCGGCTCGCGGCGCGAGCGTCGACCCCTGCCGCGTCCTGCGCGCCGAGTGAGAGCGGGAGTCCTGAAGCCCGAAGCCTGAAGCCCGAAGCCTCCAGCGTCAGTAGGAAATGACCCTGACGCGCGTGCCGTCGCGCGCCGGCCGCCGGTCGGCGGACTCTTCCTCTTCCAGCGCGGCGAAACCGCACTGCTCGGGGTCGAACAAGCCCCATTCGTCCTGCACCGGCCCCTTCTTTTTCACGGGCGGCTCTGCGGCGGCGCGGCGGCGCGCTGGCGGCGGCGCACGGCGTGTGCCTTCTTCGGCTTGACGGGCTTGCGGACGACGCGGCGGACACCGCGCTCGAATTCCTCGACGACCATCGAGTCGAGGCTGACCTTACGCGCGGCGTCGCCGATCATCGACAGCGCTTCGTCGTCGAGGATCGGGGCGGCGAGCTGGGCTTCGGCGGGGTTCGCGGCGGGTTGCGGCGGGGTGGAGAACCAATCCGTGCTGCCGGCGGGCGTGGAAGCCGTGGAGGCCGCCGCGACCGCGGCCCCGCCCGGCACCTCGAAATCGCTCCACGCGTCGCCGAAGCTCTCCACGAAGGTGAAGGAGAAGCGCGTGTCGGACGGACCGGCCGGGCTGCCGCCGCCGGTGCCACGGCCGGCGCGTCGAACGCATCCACGTCGAGCGCGATTTCCTCGTCGAACTCCCAGGCAACGGCGTTCGCTTCGGTCTGAACGGCCACCGCCGGCTCCGGTGTCACGACCGCCGGGATCGACTCGAACAGCTTGGACTTGGGAGGCGCAGCCTCGACGAAGGCCGGCTCGGGTTCCGGCAGCTCGAACTCCGCCAGCACGGCTTCCGGCACGGTGGCGTCTGCGAGTACCGCTTCAGCGCGCACAGGCTCGTCGTACACCGGTGCCGTCGCCACGGCTTCGGATTGTGGCTGCGCGACCGGAACCGCCTCGACTGAAACCGGCGGCGCGACGAGTGCGGGTTCGACGACGATCGGCTCGGGCTCCTCGAAGGTGACGGGAGCCGCGAAAATCGGGTCGGGCTCCTCGAAGGTGACGGGAGCCGCGAAAATCGGGTCGGGCTCCTCGAAGGTGATGGGAGCCGCGAAAATCGGGTCGGGCTCCTCGAAGGTGACGGGCGCCGCGGCAATCTCGGCGTACTCGGCGGCGCGCGGGACGAAGAGCGATTCGACCGACGCCGGCTCCGCGAGCGGCGCGTGCGCCAGCGGGTCCGCGGTCAGCGCGTGCGCCGACGCTACTGCGAACAAGCTCGGATCGATCCCCGGAACCGCGATCGGCGCCGCGGAGGCGGCGGGCGCCGGCGTGGCGAAGAGCGATTCGAAGCCGGGCGTCTCCGCCGCCGGGCGCGGTGCCTCGAAGGCTGCGCCCAGCGGCTCCGGGCGGCGGGGCGCGGGCGTGGCGGCGAACAGGCTCGCCAGGTCGTTGAGGTTGTCGTGCTTCGGGCCCGGCCCTGCGGCCAGCTGGTTCGCGATGCTGTCGAGGCTCTCGAACGACTTCATCTCGACGACGGGCACCGGCGCCTCGGCCGGGATGCCGTCGGCGAGCGAGGCGGCAGGGGCCAGGCGCGAGAGCTCGTCGAGCGCTTGCGCGGCCACCGGATCCAGCAACAGCTCGCCGAAGTCGTCCGTCCGGGCCGCGGCCGTCCCGATCTCGGCGCTGTGAGACGGCTCGACGATCGCAGGGTCGGCTGCCAGCGCCGCCAGCGGGTCGATGAGCGCGACGGGCTCGGCCGGCCACGGCTCGTTCAGCGGCGATGACGGGCTCGCCGGACCACGGCTCCTCGACAGGCGCGACGGGGCCTGCCGGGACCGCGGCTACCGGTTCCAATGGAGCGACCGGGGCGCACTCGTCCGCGCGGCCCGCGGCTGCGCATCGGAGACGAGCTGCAGCAGCTGCGACAGCGGCAGGCCGGCCGGTTCATCGGCCACGAGCACGTCGGGCTCGACCTCCACCGCCGCCGCCATAGCGATGTCGTCGAAGGCCGGCGGCTCGGCGACCGCGACGACTTCCGGCTTCGGCTCCGGCTCGGGGCAGGCTCGACGAAAATCGGCTCCGGGAAGGCACTCGATTCGACCAGGGCGTCGTCGTCGACCGTCTCCGCGTTGTACGTCTCGCTCGCGATTGCCGGCGCCTCGGGCGCGGGCCACGCTTCGAACGCCTGGCGTGGTGGCTCGTGCGACGGTACCGGCTCCTCGAATTCGGCGAACGGCTCCGCGATCGCAGCGGGTGGCGCGACGCTAATCCCGGCCGCCTCCACGAGCGCCGGCTCCATGGACGCTTCCAGACCAGTCTGACGACCCGCCTCGTACAAATAGGCGTCGGTCTCGATCGGGCCCGGGCTGGCCGGAGCCATGGCGTGAACCTGCGCCATGGTCGCCGCGGCCACCTTCTGCTCTTCGGCCGTCGCCAGGTACTGGCGAATCTGTTCGGCGAAGACGTCGGGCGCGCAGCCGTCGGTCATGGCCGGCTGCGGCTTCTCGCGGCGCAGCGCCGCCAGCACGCCCTTGGCGCGCTGCGGCGCCGACGAGCCGAGCAGCGGAATGGTCACCGTCTGGACGTGGGCCGCGGCGGCGCCGAGCTCGCGCAGGTGCGCGGCGAGCGCCGCGTCGTCGCGCGGCGAGATGAGAGACGAGGTCAGCACCAGGTCCGGCACCCGCCCCTTGCAACGCCGCCGACCGCCTCGGCCACCGTGCCGCGCTGCACGAGCTCGGCCTGCAGCTGGGCCTTCACCAGGCTGGCGAGCTGGGTGCTCTGACGCTTGTCGCGGTTCGATGGCGAGGATGAGAGGCATGGCTCAGAGGCGCAGCATGGCGACGACGAGGCCGGTGGCCACGACGACGAACACGGCCAGGGCGGCGTGGTCGAGGCCGCGCTCGCGCGCGGCCCACGAGGCGCGACCTTGACGGCGCTGTGCGCTTCGGCGTTCATACGGGCCACATCGGCCGACAACGTGTCCTTCCGCAGCACGCCCGTGCACATGCTCGCGCACGCGCGGGTCGAGCGCCATCAGCGCCGCCAGCAGAATGACGAGCGCGGCCATCGAGATCAACGCTTCACCAATCACTCTTCGCATCTATATACCTGGTACGGGCACCACAGCGATCGCAAGCCGCGTTCCCGTCCAGGCGCTCACGCCGCGCACGCCCCTGCGCGGCCTCGCCCGCGGCGCGCCGCCGCGGCGCGGACCCCGGCGACAAAATCCGGCGGTGCGCTTACGAAAGTGATGCGTGCGCGAACAGCAGTGCGCACGGCGGCGCCGACGTGACGCGGCCACCCGGCGCTGTGCCGCTGCTCCGGTTCGGCACACGGCCACCGCAACGAAAAAGCGATCCGCCGGTTACGAATGTGCGGTACCGCTTCGGGCCTCGCGGCCGACCACGAGTGTTCGCGCGGTACCGCAACGCTCGAGCTCAAGCACCGCTCGCACAAGCACTTGACGATGATCTCACAGCGCCCGTGCCGCGCGCCGTGGCATGGCGGTTGCGCTTTAGGGTGCCGACATCGCGGACATGCTGGGGAGCGTGGCCGCAAGTGGGACACACAAGTACCGCGTTCCGAACGGAGCGCGCGGGAGGAACCGAGCCATGAACCTGATTACTCGCCTTCGCAA
This sequence comes from uncultured Acidobacteriota bacterium, assembly GCA_963731785.1. Classification (GTDB taxonomy): domain Bacteria; phylum Acidobacteriota; class Vicinamibacteria; order Vicinamibacterales; family UBA2999; genus DASYRM01. The sequence goes on along the minus strand of CAVSWX010000009.1, from coordinate 533,660 downwards.
GATGCTCCGCAACGACTCCGGCCAGGACCTGCTCGAGTACGCGCTGCTCGTCGCGCTGATCGCGCTCGTGGCGGTGGCCGCCATCACGGCGACCGGCACCAAGGCCAGCGACATCTTCACCGCGATCAGCAACAAGCTGGTCACGCCGTAACGATCCGTCGGAGTCCACTCGCGCGAGGCTGGTCGGGGGGCCCGGCCTCGCGCAATTCGCAAGCACGCCTGCGGGCGCGTCGACTGGGAGACGTGCGCGCGGCGCAGGGGGGGCAGATGGGCGTGCGTCGACTTCGCGCAGGCGGTCGGCGGCTGATCGCGGATCGGACTCGGGACAGGACCTGCTCGAGTACGCGCTGCTCGTCTCGCTGATTGTCCTCGCGGCGATGGGCGCCGTCGGCACGCTGGGTGTCAACACTCAAAACGGTGTTCTGGGATGTCATCTCTGATGCAAAATTCTGATGCGCTCGTCACCGCGATCGTCGCCGTCGGCATGGGAGCCGCGGCGGTCATCGATCTGCGGACCCGGCGCATTCCCAACATGCTGACGGCGTCGCTTGGCCGCCGTCGGCGTCGGCATTGCCGCGGCCGGCTTCGGCCGCGTCGGCCTCGGGGCCGCGCTGCTCGGCTGCCTGCTCGGCCTGGCGTTCATGCTGCCGGGCCACATCTTCGGCGCCACCGGCGCCGGCGACGTGAAGCTGCTCGCCGCGGCGGGCGCGCTGCTCGGCCCCACCGACACCATTTACGCCTTTCTCTACACGGCGATTGCCGGCGGCGTGCTGGCGCTGCTCGTCGCCGTCGCGCGCCGCCGCCTGACGCCAGACCGTCGGCATCGGCCGGCCGCCTGATCGCCGGTGACGCGCAGGTCCGCACCGACATCGAGAGCACGGCGTCGGACAACCGCTTTGCCTACGCCCCGGCGATCGCGATTGGCGTCGTGCTGGTCGCGCTCAGCTGGTGACCGAGTAACCCGTTCCGGAGCACGCACACATATGGCTCGCATCCGCATCTTCCTCGTGCTCGCCCTCGCGCTCGTCGCGGGCGGCACGTTCGCGTTCGGCACCTATCAGTACATGCAGGCGGCGCCGGCGGCGGCGACGACCGGTCCGGCGTCAAGACGGTGGCGGTGCTCGTCGCCGCCTCCGACATGGACCTCGGCGCCGAGGTGCGGCGCGAGGACATGCGCGCCATCCAGTGGCCGGCCGACGCGGTGCCGATGGGCGCCTTCTCGAACCCCGACGAGCTCGTCGGGCGCGGCCTGATCCAGCCGGTGGCGCAGAACGAGGTGTTCCTGCCGGCGAAGCTGGCCTCGAAGGAGGCGGGCGCCGGCCTGCCGCCGCATCATCCCCGAGGGCTATCGCGCCCTGTCGGTGCGGGTGAACGACGTCGTCGGCGTGGCTGGCTACGTGCTGCCCGGCACGCGCGTGGACGTGGTGGCCACGGTCAACCCGACGCAGCGGCCCGAGGACGTGCAGACGAAGGTGATTCTCACCAACGTGCAGGTGCTGACCGCGGGCACGAAGATCGAGCGCGACGAGGCCGACGGCAAGCCGCTCGCGGTGAGCGTCGTGACGCTGCTCGTGGATCCCGGCCAGGCCGAGCGCCTGACGCTGGCGAGCACCGAGGGCAAGATTCAGCTCGCGCTGCGCAACCCCATCGACAAGAGCGCGCCGATCGACCGGCGGCATCCGGCCCGGCCGCGCTGATGGCGGGCGGCGGCTACGCCCCGGTCGCGCGTCCGGCGCTCGAAGTCGGCGACGCCGCGGTGGCCAGGGCCCTCAAGCGCCGGCGCCGAGGCCCGAGCCGGCAATGACGGTCGAGATCATCCGCGGCGACAAGCGCGCGCACGAAGTCGTGAGCCAGGAGTAGTGATGACCAAGCAGATGACCCGCCCTGCCTCGCGACCGACCCCCGCGTGGGTCGTCGGCACGCACATCTTCATCGTCGCGGTCTTCGGCGGCGCCACCGTTCACGCCCAGGTGCAGCCGGTCGCCACCACGGCGTCAGCGGCCCTGAGCCCGGCCGCCGCGGCCGCTCCGGCCGCAACGCCGGGAGTGGACGTCGAGGCGGCGGCGCCGGATGCGGTGCGGCTGCTGGTCGGACGCTCGACCCTGATCGACGTCGGCGGCCCGATTGCGCGCGTGTCGCTCACGAGCGCCGACATCGCCGACGCGCTCGTCACCGCACCGAACCAGCTGCTGGTGCACGGCAAGGGCCCGGGCGCCATCTCGATGTTCGTGTGGAGCCGCAGCGGCGCGGTCCGCCGCTTCGAGGTGTCGGTGCAGCGCGACCTCAGCCGGCTCGAACGAGCAGGTCAAGCAGCTGTTCCCGAACGAGCGCATCGACGTGCGCAGCAACGGCCGCAACGTCGTGCTGTCGGGATCGGTCTCGAGCAAGGACGTCGTCGATCGCGCCATCAACGTCGCGCTCGGCTACGTCGAGAAGCGCGAAGACGTCGTGACGCTGCTGCAGGTGCGCGAGGGGCCGGCGAGCAACCAGGTGCTGCTGAAGGTGCGCTTCGCCGAAGTGAGCCGTTCGGCCCTCACCGAGTTCGGCATGTCGCTCTTCACCAGCCCGACCGGCATCAACAACACGCTGGGCCGGGTGACGACGGGGCAGTTCTCGTCGCCCGGCTTCACCGATCTGGCGTGGACCAAGGCCTCGAGCGAATTCGGCAGCGCGGTCACGTCGGCCGAGGGCAAGTTCTCGGTGAGCGACTTCCTCAACCTGTTCCTGCTGAGCGAGAAGTACGACCTCGGCACCGTGATCCGCGCGATGCAGCAGCGCGGCATCTTCCAGAGCCTGGCCGAGCCGAACCTGGTGGCCGAGAGCGGCAAGGAAGCCAGCTTCCTCGCCGGCGGCGAGTTCCCGATTCCGGTGGTGCAGGGCTCGCAGGCCGGGTCGGCGGTGTCGATCCAGTTCAAGGAATTCGGCGTCCGCCTCAACTTCACGCCGACGGTCCGGGGCGGCCGGGTGCACCTCAAGGTCAAGCCCGAGGTCAGCACGCTCGACTATGCCAACGGCGTCAGCCTGCAGGGGTTCCGCATCCCGGCGCTCTCGACGCGCCGCACCGAGACCGAGCTGGAGCTGCGCGACGGTCAGACCTTCGCGATTGCCGGCCTGATGAACAACCAGATGAACTCGACGCTGCAGAAGATACCGGGCATCGGCGACATCCCGATCCTCGGGCATCTCTTCAAGAGCAAGGCGGCGCAGAAGTCGCAGACCGAGCTGGTGGTGATGATCACGCCGCACATCCTGCCGAACGACTCCGACGGGCGTGACCAACACCCTGCCGCGCCTCGTCGAGCCCTACCTGGCGCCGCTGCCCGAGCCGAAGACCCTCCCGGTGCCGCCGGAGGCCTTCACGCCGGACCGCCGTCGAGCATCAGCGCGCCGGTGCCGTCGAAGGCCGACGTGCAGGAGCGCAAGCTGCAGGAGCGCGCGGCGGAGCAGGAGAAGCGAGCGGCTGGCTGACGAGGCCCGTGCGGCCGCCGAGGCGGCGCAGGCCAGGCCGCCGACGAGGAGCGCGCCGCCCTCAAGGCCGCCGACGAGCAGAAGCGGCAGCAGGCGCTCGAGGCGCAGGCCCAGGCGAAGCACGCCGACCAGCTCGCGCGCGAGCTGAAAGCCGAGATGAAGCGGCAGGAGAAGGCCGCCCGCGAGCAGGCCAAGAAAGACAAGCAGGCGGCCGAACAGGCCGCCAAGGAAGCCGCGCGGCAGGAGAAGGCCAACAAGAACAAGAAGACGGCCGAGACCGAAGCGGCCGCGGTGCTGCCGCAGCCCGACGCCGTGGCGCTGGCCGAAGCCCGCGCGCGCGCCAACGCGGTCGCGGCCGAGGCCGTGCCGGCGTCCACGCCGGCTCCGCTGATTCACCCGCTTTCGAGGACACCCCCCATGGCGCGGCTCTCCGGCACCATCCTCAGCGACGACGAGTCCTTCAAGGCGCAGCTCGCGACGATGCTGCGCACGTCAGCTGTACCTGTCATCGTCGGCGACGACCGGCGCGGGGCCAGCCCCGACGTGGCCGTCGTGGACGGCCGCGGCGACCTGGCGTCGGCCGTGGCGCTCGTCGAGCGGCTGCGCGCCGCCGACGCCACGACCGGCATCTTCTTCGTCGCCTCGAGCTCGAACCCCGACGCCATCCTGCAGTCGATGCGCGCCGGCGCCAACGAGTTCTTCACCTGGCCGCCGGCCAAGGACGCGCTCGACGAAGGCATCACGCGCACCGCGGGCCGCCGCGCCGCGTCGGCGCCGCCGCAGGCGACGACGATGGTGTTCTTCGGCGCCAAGGGTGGCGCCGGCACCACGACGATGGCGGTGAACTCCGCGGTCGAGATTTCGCGGCTCAGCAAGCGGCCGACGGTGATCGTGGACCTCAAGCCCGGGCTGGGCGAAGTGTCGCTGTTCCTCGGCGTGCGCAGCCGCTACACGCTGCTCGACGCGCTCGACAACCTGCATCGTCTCGATGGCGACTTCCTGCGCGAGCTGGTGGTGAAGCACAAGTCGGGGCTGGAGATGCTGGCCGGCTCGGATCTCTTCGATCGGCCCGGGCCTGGCGACAGCTCCGCGCTCGAGGAGGTCTTCCGGCTGCTCGGACGGCAGTACCAGGTACATCGTCATCGACGCCGGCTCGCAGATGAACCCGTGCTCGGTGTCGGCGCTCTACACCGCCGACATGATTGGCCTGGTGGCCAACCCCGACGTGCCCTGCGTCCGCAACGCGCAGCGGCTGCTGGATCGCATCGGCCAGCTCGGCCCGTGCGCGGAGCGGGTGAAGATCCTGCTCAACCGCGCCGCCGAGCCGTATCCGATTCCGCCGGCGCAGCTGCAGAGCGCGCTCGGGCAGCCGATCTTCCACACCTTTCCGAGCGACTACAAGTCGGTGTCGTCGGCGCTCAACTCCGGCGTGCCGCTGGCGCTCAGCGGCAACACCGAGATGGCCACGCAGTTCGACACGTTCATCCGCCGCATCATCGCCACCGGCGCCGAGGCGGCCGAACCGGTGGCGGCCGGCCGGCGCGGCGCCCTCGGCATCCACCGCCTCGCGTCCATCTGGTAACCGGCCATGGCCACAGCAACGCCCACCGCGCCTCCTTCGACCCCTCCACAGGCCGCCGCCCGACCGGGGCCGCGCCCCGGCGCCGGCCCCGGCTCCGGCCCGGCGCCGCGGCAGCAGTACCTCGAGCTGCGGGCCAACGTGCACCGCAAGCTCCTGAACCGGCTGAATCTCGAAGCGCTGGCCCATGCCGACCGGGCGCGCGCCGAATCGGAAATTCGCACGCTGATGAGCCAGCTGCTGGCCGAGGAGCCGACGCCGCTCAACATCGGTGAACGCGAGCAGCTCTTCGCGGAGGTCGTGGACGACGTCTTCGGCCTTGGTCCGCTCGAGCCGCTGCTGCGCGACCCGTCGGTCAGCGACATTCTGGTGAACACGGCGCAGAACGTCTTCGTCGAGCGCAAGGGCAAGATGGAACGCGTCACGGCGTCGTTCCAGGACAACGCGCACCTGATGCGCGTCATCGACCGCATCGTGAGCCGGGTCGGCCGCCGCGTCGACGACAGCTCGCCGATGGTGGACGCCCGCCTGCCCGACGGCTCGCGCGTGAACGCCATCATTCCGCCGCTCGCCGTGGACGGACCGCTGCTCTCGATCCGGCGTTTTCCGGCGGAGCGGCTGAAGGCCAACGATCTCGTCACCCTGGGCGCGCTCACCGCGCCGATGCTCGAGTTCCTGTCGCACTGCGTCCGCTCCAAGCTCAATTGCCTGATCAGCGGCGGCACCGGCGCCGGCAAGACCACGCTCCTCAACGTGCTTTCGAGCTACATCTCCGAGGAGGAGCGCATCGTGACGATCGAGGACGCCGCGGAGCTCCAGCTCCATCAGGAGCACGTGGCCCGGCTCGAAACCCGCCCGGCCAACGTCGAAGGAAAGGGCGCCATCCGGCAGCGCCAGCTGGTCGTGAACGCCCTGCGTATGCGGCCCGACCGCATCGTGATCGGCGAGGTCCGTGGCGAGGAAGCCCTCGACATGCTCCAGGCCATGAACACCGGCCACGACGGCTCGCTCACGACCGTTCACGCGAACACGCCGCGCGACGCGCTGACCCGCGTCGAGACGATGATCGCGATGGGCTCGACCAACCTGCCCGAGAAGGCGATGCGGCACCAGATCGCCTCGGCCATCCAGATCGTGATGCAGCAGACGCGCCTCAGCGACGGCACCCGCAAGGTGACCAGCATCTCGGAGATCACCGGGATGGAAGGCGACATCATCACGATGCAGGAGATCTTCGTCTTCGAGAAGGTCGGTGTGAGCCAGGAGGGCCGGGTGATCGGCCGCTTCCGCGCCACCGGCGTCCGCCCGAAGGTGGCCGAGCGCCTGCTCGCCGCCGGCATCCGGCTGCCGGCGTCGATGTTCGAGGGCGTGGTGGAGGTGCGCTGATGGTACTGGCGATCCTCGTGTTCCTCGTCGTCTCGGGTTCGGTCGTCGGCGCCTACGTCGCCCTGCAGCGTCTGCCTGGCTTCATGGCCGGACGCCAGCTCGAACAGCGGCTCAAGGATCTGAGCGACGTCGACGCCGAATCGCCTGGCGCGACCACGGTGGTGCTCAGCCAGGCGCCGGCGAGCGCGCTGCCGGGCATGGATCGGCTGATCAAGACCAGCGCCGGCTCGTGGCTGTCGACGCTGATCGACCAGTCGGGTGTGGCGATCGGGCCTGGCACCGTGGTGATGCTGAGCGTGCTCGGCGGCGTCGGCATCGGTCTCGTCACGCTGCTGTTCGCGCCGATCTGGGACTTCGCCGTGATGGCTGGCGCCTTCGGGCTGACGCTCCCGATCCTGTGGCTCAAGATCATGCGCGGCAAGCGCATGCGCAAGTTCGAAGAGCAGTTTCCCGAGGCGCTCGACCTGCTCTCGCGCGCGATCCGCGCCGGGCACGCCTTCCAGTCGGCGATGGGCATGGTGGCCGACGAGCTGCCCGCGCCCGTTGGCGTCGAGTTCAAGAAGAGCTTCGAGCAGCAGAACTACGGCCTGCCGCTCAAGGAGGCGCTGAACGGCCTCTCCGAGCGCATGCCGCTGATGGACGTGCGCTTCTTCGTCACCGCGGTGGCGATCCAGCGCGAGACCGGCGGCAACCTGGCCGAGATTCTCGACAACCTCGCGCACGTGGTGCGCGAGCGCTTCAAGATCCTGCGGCAGGTGCGCGTGCACACCGCGCACGGCCGCTTCACGGGCTACGTGCTGCTCGGGCTGCCGGCGGCGCTGGCCGTCGCGCTGATGTTCATCAGCCCGGACCACATGCGCACCCTGTTCACCGTGAAGATGGGGCAGACGATGGTGATGGGCGCCATCGTGATGCAGACGCTCGGATTCATCTGGATCCGCAAGGTCATCAAGATCGAGGTGTAGCGTGACGCTGCTGCTGCCCCTGATGGGGTTCCTGTTCGTCTCGCTCCTGATCATGGCGATCGGGCTGGCGATGTCGCGCGGCGACACCGCAATCGAGCGCCGGCTCGGCGAGCTCGGCGTGGCCGGGTCCATGCCGCCGGTGCCGGTCGCGCACAACGAGCGGCTGCTCAGGACGCTGAAGCGTCTCGGGCAGGCGGCGCCCAAGCCGTCGCGCGAGCTCGGCAAGCTGCGCGAGCGCCTGATGTTCGCCGGCTACCGCGGCAGCGAGGCGCTGACGGTGTTCTTCGGCATCCGCCTCGGCCTCGCCATCGCGCTGTTCGTGGTGATGTCGAATCCGATGGTGCCCAAGGCGAGCCTGATGACTGGCGCTGGCCGGCGCGGCCTTCGGCTACCTGCTCCCGAGCATGGCGCTCGGCCGCATGGCGAAGAAACGCCAGCACCGCATCCGCCTGTCGCTGGCCGACGCGCTCGACCTGCTGGTGGTGAGCGTCGAGGCCGGCCTCGGCCTGGACCAGGCCATCCAGCGCGTCGGCGACGAGCTCGCGTTCGCGCACCCGGAACTCTCCGAAGAGCTGCGCCTGATCAACCTCGAGCTGCGCGCCGGCAAGGGGCGCTCGGAGGCGCTGCGGAACCTGGCGGAGCGCACCGGCGTGGACGATCTGTCGTCGCTGGCCGCGATGCTGATCCAGACCGACAAGTTCGGCACCAGCGTGGCGCGCTCGCTGCGCGTCCACTCCGACACGCTGCGCACCAAGCGGCGCCAGCGCGCGGAGGAGGCGGCGGCGAAGACCGGCGTGAAGATGGTGTTCCCGCTGGTGTTCTGCATCTTCCCGGCGATCTGGGTGGTGACGATCGGCCCGGCGGCGATCAAGTTCGTCGAGGTGCTGTTCCCGCTCGCCGAGAGCCAGAAATGAGCGCCGCGCCGCCGATCGCCTCACGCCGCCGCCGCCGGTCCCGCGCACGCTCGAGGACATCGGGCTGCCCGCCGAGCGGGTCGAGCAGCTGCTGGTGAAGACGCTCTTTGCCGGCGAGCTGATCGGCCTCGAGATTGCCGAGCGCATGAAGCTGGCGTACGGCGATCCTCGAGCCGCTGATCGTCCGGCTGCGCACCGAGCGCCTGATCGAGGTGCGGGGCGCCAGCGCCGCCGCGAGCTCGAGCTACCGCTACGCGCTGACGGACCTCGGACGCAGCCGGGCGCTGCAGTATCTCGAGATCAACCTCTACACCGGGGCCGCGCCGGTGCCGCTCGCCGCCTACGTCGCGCAGATGAAGGCGCTCCAGGCGGCGCGCGGATTCATCGACCGCGAGCGGCTGCGCAAGGGCTTCTCGCATCTGGTCATCGGCGACGCAGATGCTCGAGAAGCTCGGGCCGGCCGCCAACGCCAACAAGGCGCTCTTCCTCTACGGGCCTCCCGGCAACGGCAAGACGGTGATTGCCGAAGGCCTCGGCCGGACGATCGGCGGCGACATGTACATGCCGCACGCCATCGACGTCGACGGCCACATCATCACGATGTTCGACCCGATCAACCACGAGCGGCTCGACGACGACGAGCCGGACACGACCAGCATCATTGCCGCGGCGCCGCGCGACCGCCGCTGGGTGCGCATCCGGCGTCCGGTCGTCATGGTGGGCGGCGAGCTGACGCTCGATCAGCTCGACCTCACCTTCAATCCGCTGGCGCGATTCTACGAGGCGCCGCTGCAGATGCGCGCCAACGGCGGCGTGTTCCTCGTGGACGACTTCGGCCGGCAGCGCATCCGGCCCGACGAGCTCCTCAACCGCTGGATCGTGCCGCTCGAGAGCCGCGTGGACTTCCTGACGCTGCACACCGGCAAGAAGTTCGAGGTGCCGTTCGACGTGCTGACGGTGTTTGCCACCAACCTCGATCCCGCGTCGCTGGCCGACGAGGCGTTCCTGCGCCGCATTCCCTACAAGATTCCCGATCGAGGACCCGTCGCTCGAGGACTTCATCCGGATCTTCGAGCTGAACTGCCGGCACCGCAAACTCGGCTTCCACCAGGTGATGGTGTCGTATCTCCAGCGCCGCCACTACCGGCCGCTGGGGCGGGCGCTGCGCGCCTGCCACCCCCGGGATCTCCTGGACCAGGTGCTCGCGCTCTGTCGGTATCGCGGCATCGAGCCGACAATCAATCGGGAGCTCCTCGACGCGGCGTGCGCGTCGTACTTCGTCCATAACGAGCTGGCGCCCACCTCGCTGCCGGCCCGACGGGCGCCGGCGCACGCGGCGGTCTGCCGGCGTGCACTAACAGGAAGCTCCTTCAGGGGGCGGTGCAGACGTGTCCAACATCGCCAAGCGAGGCGCGCAGAACCACCCCGACAGGAGCCCCCACGGTCGAGGGCGACCGCTACACGGTTCTGCTCCTGGACGAGGACCAGCTCAATCGCTTCCTCAACAAGCCCCGCTTCAAGTCGCTCAGCTCGCACCTGCCGCGGACGGTGGACGTGTGGCCGCGCGCGCATCGCCTCAAGAGCTGGGGCATGGCGGCCGCCGTCGCGCTCGTGGCGGTCACGGCCGCGGTGTGGCTGCGCGCCGCCGGCGGCGACACGCGCGCGCCGGCTGCCGCGCGTGCCTCCCGCCCGGTGGACGGTCCGCCGATCGCCACCGGCGCCAGCTTCAACGTACAGGTCACCTCGTTCGTGCGCGACGCCGACGCCCGCGTGATGGCCGGGCGGCTCACGAAGGCCGGGCTGCCGTCGTTTGCCTGGCGGCTGGACGGGTCGCTGCGCGACGTGCTCGTGGGTCCGTTCGTCTCGATCGACGAAGCCGAGGCGGCGCAGCGCGAGGTGGCGAGGCTCGGATATCCGCGCACCCGCCTCCACGTGGACGAGCGGCTTCGCGCGACGAGTGACGCCGCGACTGCCGCCGTATCGAGCGGGTCGAACCCGGCGGTGGTGCTCGTGGCTGCGCCGGGCCGCCTGGCCGTGGCCTTCGAGCTCGACGCCGAGCCGCAGCAGGTGAGCGGCCAGCGCATCGATGCGACGACCTTTGCCGTGACGACGAGCGCGATCGGGACGCCGATTCAGCCGCAGGAGTGGAACGCCGCGGCCGACGTGCAGCTCGTGCGGCACGTGAGCGTGGCCGCCGATCCGCAGGGCATGGCGCGGCCTCGAGGCCCGCGTCACGCGTCGCCGAGAACGCCGTGGCCACGGTGCGGCTCGAGGGCACCCGCGTCTACGTGGACGTGTCGCGGGCGCAACTCGACTTCGACGAGCGGCCGGTCCCGCGCGCCGCGCCACCCGCCGCGCCAGCAGCGGCAGCCCGTCGGCGCCACCGACGGCCGATCGGGTCGCGCCTGCCCGGAGTGCCCGCGCCGGCGTCGGCCCGGGCGCAGCACCCGCGCCGCCGGCTCCGCAGATGGGTGCCGGCCTCCGCGGCACGGCGCCGGCGTCGCCAGGCGACGTGGCGCGCTACCGCCAGGCGATCGGTCCGATCTTCGCGCGCTTCGAAGAGATTCAGCCGTTCCTGCGCTCGGCCGTCTCCACGCCGACGCCCGAAGTGCTGGCGGCGATTGCCGGCACCTTCGCCGAGCTCGAAGACGCGCTGCGCTCCGCCGATGTTCCGCGCAGCGCCCAGGGCGCGCATGGCCTGATGACCTCCGCCGTGCAGCTTGCCCGCGGCGCGGTCTCGCCCACCTACACCGGCGACCGCATGACCCAGGTGCGCGAGGCGATGGCGCAGTTTCAAGCGGCGAAAGCCCAGCTTCGCTGAGCTTTGTCTGCGGCTTCCGGCTTCGGGCTTCCGGCTTCAGGTCTTGTGGTACGTGGCCGCGGGTCTTCAGACCCGCCTCAGGCCAAAGCCAGTGGTAATCTCCCCCGATGTCATCGCGGAGACTGCTGGTTCCATTTCTGATCGCGTGCCTCGCCAGTGTGCCGGCGCTGCTGTCGTCGCAAACGCGGCGCCCGCCGCTGTGGTTCGAAGGCGCGCGGCTCATCGTCGGCGACAGGACGCCCGCCATCGAGAGCTCCGCGTTCCTGGTCGAGGGCGACGCCTTCGCCTGGGTCGGCCGCAAGGGTGAGCGGCAGCCGCCGGCCGGCGCGACGCGCGTCGACCTCACCGGCAAGACCGTCATTCCGGCACTCATCGATGGCCACAATCACATCGGGCTGGTCAACGAGAAGGACGGCAGCAACACCAAGGCAAACTACACCCGCGACAACCTGATCGATCAGCTGCAGCGCTACGTCTACTACGGCACCGCCGCGGCGATGAGCATGGGTCTCGAGGCCAATCAGGACGTGGCCTTCGCGTTGCGCGACAGCGTCACGCCGAATGCCGCGACGTTCCTGACCGTGGGCAAAGGGATCGCGGCCACGCCCATGGCAGGGCCGCCCGGCGAGGCGCGTCTCGGCATTCCGTACGGCGCGGCCACTCCCGAGGAAGGGCGGCAGCACGTGCGCGAGCTTCGCGCGCGCAAGGTCCACTTCGTGAAGATCTGGGTCGACGACCGCGATGCGACCGTGCCGAAGCTCAAGCCCGACGTCTACCGCGCGATCATCGACGAGGCACACAAGAACGGCATGGAGACGCTGGCTCACTTGAGCCGCACGTCCGGTCTCGCGGATGCCAAGGATCTCCTGCGGGCAGGCGTGGACGGCTTCGTGCATACCGTCCGCGATCGCGACGTGGACGAGGAGTACATCGCGCTCGTCAAGGCGCACCCGAGAGTGTGGACCGGTCCCAACTTTCCCAATCCTGGCGAAACCGAGGAGGAGATTGCCGCCCTGGCCGAAACGCTGCCCGCGTCGACCATCGCCGGTCTTCGGAAGCAGCTGGCACAGCGGACGGCTGCCGGCAACCCGGCCAACGCGCTCTTCGATCTTCACTGCCGCAATCTGAAGCGGATTCACGAGGCCGGCATGATCATCGGGCTCGGGACCGACGGGACGGGCGAGGGGCTCGGCGTGCATCAGCAGATGGAGTACTACGTCCGCTGCGCGGGCTTCACGCCGGCCGAGGCGCTGCAGGCGGCCACCTCGATCAACGCGCGCGTGCTCGGCCTCGCCCGGATGGGAACCGTCGCCGCCGGCAAGGAGGCCAGCTTCGTCGTGCTGACGGCCAACCCGCTGGAGCGCATCACCAACAGCCGGCGGATCGACACGGTGTACCTGCGGGGCGCCGATGTCGATCGCGCGGCGCTGCGCGCGAAGTTCCTTTCCGGCAGGTAGGGGCAGGTCTTTAGACCTGCCCTCCCCTCAGAATCCCGTTCCGGCGATCCAGACGCACCCGACGAGAATCGCCGCCACGCCGGTGCCGGACATGAGGCCGTGGTGCGGGATGCGTGCGCCGGTGCTGCTGACCCGGCCGACGGCGCCGGCAAACCCGGTCATCGCCACGACCGTGCCGAGACCGAACGCCGCGATGTAGCCGAACGATGCCGCCGGCGTGGGCAGCGCCAGCGCAGGCAGGACCCCGAAAAAGTGCGAGCTGCCAGCCACGCCGTGCAGCAGGCCGACGGCAAACGACGCGTGGCCGTGCCCCAGGCGCCGCATCCAACTGGGACCACGCTGCACGTGCACGTGGTCGTGTTGCGCGCCGCCGTGCGCGTGCGAAGCGCGGCGCAGCCGCGCCGCGTGCGAGAGACTCCAGCAGCCCAGCGCGATGAGCGCGCCGCCGACGAGCCGCTCGCCCCACGCCGAGATCTCGCCGACAGGCGGCAGCGCGTCTCGCAGCAACACCGCAAGCATCGCAACGGTCACCACACCGGAGGCGTGGCCGATTCCCCACGTCCATCCCGCGCGCCAGCCGCGCCCACGGTCAGACGCGGCGAGCGGGGCCACGGCCGCCAGGTGATCGGGCCCCGAGAGGACGTGGAAGATGCCGGCGAGGGCACCCGAGACAGCCGCGAGCATCACTTGGGCGCCATCCGGATTGCGCCGTCGAGGCGGATGACCTCGCCGTTGAGCATGTGGTTCTCGAAGATGTGCCGCACGAGCGCCGCGTATTCGTCCGGCTTGCCCAGCCGCGACGGAAACGGCACCTGCTGCGCCAGCGACTGCCGCGCCGCCTCGGGCAGCGCCGCCAGGAGTGGGGTGTCGAAGGTCCCGGGCGCAATCGTCATCACGCGGATGCCCACGCGCGCGAACTCGCGCGCGATCGGCAGCGTCATGCCGACGATGCCGCCCTTCGACGCCGAGTAGGCGGCCTGGCCGATCTGGCCGTCGAATGCGGCCACCGAGGCGGTGTTCACGATCACGCCGCGCTCGCCGTCCTCGCCGGGTGTGTTCTCGGCCATCGTCTCGGCCGCGAGCCGGATCATGTTGAAGGTGCCGATCAAGTTGACGGCGACGACGCGCGCGAAGTGCGCCAGCGGCTGCACGCCTTCCTTGCCAAGCACGCGTTCGGCCGCGACGATGCCGGCCGCGTTCACGAGGCCGTCGATCCGGCCGAAGGCCGCGGTGGCTTCGTGGATGGCGCGCTTGGCGTCGGGCTCGGACGACACATCCGCCTGGACGAAGCGCGCCTTCGCCCCGAGCGCCGCCGCCTTGGCCCGGCCCGCGTCCGCGTCGAGGTCGACGATGACGGCATTGCCGCCGGCGGCGGCCACCAGATTCGCGGTGGCCCAGCCCAGGCCCGAGGCTCCGCCCGTCACGAGCACCGTCCGGTCGCGAAGGAGCATCCCGGAATTCTACATGCACCGCCCGCGGTGCCTTTGCTCCGTCATGCGGTTGGAGTACCCTCCCCTGGATCACAACAGGAGGTTCGAACATGAGTCTTCGCATCGGGGACGTCGCACCGGATTTCGAGGCGGACACGACGGAAGGCCGCATCAAGTTCCACGAGTGGATTGGCAATTCGTGGGCGGTCATCTTCTCGCATCCCAAGGATTTCACGCCGGTGTGCACGACCGAACTCGGCTACCTGGCCAAGCTCAAACCGGAGTTCGACAAGCGGAACGTGAAGGTGATCGGGCTCAGCGTCGACCCGGTGTCGAGCCACAGCCGCTGGGCGGACGACATCAAGGAGACGCAGGGTGCCGCGCCGAACTACCCGATGATCGGCGACCCGGATCTGTCGGTCTCCAAGGCTTACGACATGCTGCCGGCGCAAGCGGGCAGCTCGTCGGAAGGGCGGACGGCCATGGACAACATGACCGTGCGCACGGTCTACGTCATCGGTCCCGACAAGAAGATCAAACTGGAGATCAGCTACCCGATGACCACGGGCCGCAACTTCGACGAGGTGCTGCGCGTCATCGACTCGCTGCAGCTCACCGCCAAGCACCGCGTGGCCACGCCGGTGAACTGGAAGCATGGCGAGGATGTCATCATCGCCGGCTCGGTGTCCGACGACGAGGCCAAGAAGATCTACCCGGATGGCTGGAAGTCGCCGAAGCCCTACATCCGCATCGTGCCGCAGCCGGGCACGTAATGGGGCCGCGCCTTCGGCGCGGTAGGGCGGGTAAGGCGGTAGGGAAGCAGGGCCGGCGAGGCGACATCGCCGGCCCGTCGTGCTCTCAGGCCACTCTTGGGCTTGCCGGTCTCGAGTCAGTCGATCGGAGGCGAGGCCACGATGTTGTTCGCCTCGTTCGATTCTTCGACGATGTCGTCGGCGTCCACGAACGCGATCACGAACCGTCCCGTGAGGTCGGTGATCGGCGGCAGGACCACCTGCAGCTTGCGAACCGGTCCTCGCCCATGTCCAGCGGCTTGACCGGCATTTCAGCCAGCAGTGCGTCACCGACGAAGCCCCGGGCGCCAGGGACGGACGCGGGCCCGGTTGACACGAGGGCAAGGAGAAGCGGCGCAACCTGGTCCGGTATCTGCGCTACCACCTCCACGAGCTCCGCCCGATCGTCCGCCGTGCACGCACAAAAAAGGGCCGGCGATGTGAATCGCCGGCCCTTGTTTTCGTGGGCGGCCGAGCTCTAGCCGACCCGCGCGGCGAAGCCGCGCTTAGACGACGTCTTTGTGCGTCACTTCCTGGACGCCCTGCTTCTTCGGGCGGCCGAGGCCCTGGATCTGGATCGTCGGCTGCTCCTTGAGCACCTGCTGCCGGTAGAGCCGCTCCATCTCCATGTGCGCCTTGATTTCCTCGGGCGTCATGTTCGACTTCTTGCGCGCGTGCATCTTCTCCTCGCGCGCGTTCTTCGCCACGCCGAGGTCGTCGAGGTCGGTCTGCGCGCCGGCGGCCACGGCCTCGGCGTTGAGGACCAGCGAGTGCTCCTTGGTCGCCATCGGCACGTTCTTGTTGCCGGCGAAGATCTCGTGGCGGCCGTGGTCCTCGTACCACTTGGTGAGCGTGGCCGTCATGTGCATCTTCTCGAGGATGTTCCGCCAGCCGATGCCGGTGTTGTAGGCGCAGAAGGAGATCTCACCCTGCTGCGTGCCGTAGGGGATGATGCACATCTCCGTGCGGCGGAAGTCGTAGTTGAAGAGGTCCTGGAACCACATGCCGGCGATGAACAGGAAGTTCCAGCGGTCGGCGCGGCGCTTCTCGATGTCGCTCATCGTGCGCTCTTTGCCGACGCTGCCGTAGTTCTTGCCGGTGGCGCCGAAGGTCTTGTCGAACTTCTTCATCAGGTCCGCGATGCGGAAGTGCGTCGGCGCCTTGAACGAATCGTAGTTGCGCATCAGCGCCAGCCCCATCCCGACGACCGAGAGGAACTTGCCGCGCGCGGCGTCGTTGACCTTGGCCACGTCCCTGGCCAGCTGGTCGGCGTTGAGGAACGCGGTCACCGGGACCGCTTCCTTGGTTTCCTTGTCGACCATCAACGCCATGCCGATGCCGCAGTTCGGGATGGCAGCCGCACGTGAGCTGACCGAATTCGCGGTCGGGCCCGTGCACGACGTCGGCCCAGTCGGTGAACGTGCCCATGAACGAGATCGGGAACCAGTCGCGCGTGGGCTCGCCGATGCCGACCTGGTTCTTCACGTCGTGGGCGAGGTGCGACAGCGTGTAGCGCTGCGCGGCGCGGCGCTCCGGCGTAATTTCCTCGTCGCGGCCCGTGAACGACACCGGCTGGAACGACAGGAAGTTGATGCGCTTCGGGTTGTCGAGCGCGAACTCGATGACGCGGCCCACCTGCTCGTTGTTGACGCCGTTGACGATGGTGATGACCGGCACGATGTCGACGCCGGCGCTGTGGAGGTTCTCGATCGCGCGCAGCTTCACGTCGAACAGGTTGCCGACGCGGCGGTGCGAGTTGGCGGCGTTGCCGATGCCGTCGAACTGCAGGTAGGCGTAGCGCAGACCGGCTTCGGCCGCGGCCTTGGCGAACTCGGGGCTCTTCGCGAACTCGATGCCGTTGGTGGCCGCCTGGACGCTGTTGTAGCCGACCTTGCGCGAGTAGCGGATGGCGTCGAGGAAGTAGGGCGACATCGTCGGCTCGCCGCCCGAGAACTGCACCGACATCTGCCGGCGCGGCTTGATGGTGATGGCGTTGTCGAGGACCTGCTTGATGTCCTCCCAGCCCAGCTCATGGACGAACCCGACCTGGTTCGCATCCATGAAACACGGGTCGCACATCATGTTGCAGCGGTTGGTGAGGTCGACGGTGAGGACCGACCCGCGGCCGTGCAGCACGGTGGAGGAGCCATGGTTGTGCAGCTTCTCGTCGTTGTGGGCGCGGATGTCGCGGCCCGGGAACGCCTCTTCGAGGTGCCTGAAGAACGCCGGGTCGATGGCCATCGTGTCTTCGAAATGGCCGTGGATCGGACAGTCCTTGACCATCAGGATCTTGCCGTCCCTCTCGAGAATGGTGGCCTTGATCTCGCCGACCTTCTCGTTGAGGAGGACGCTGACGTCCTTCTTGCCGTCGAGGATCGCCTGACGCGCCTCGCGCGTGCAGTCCGGGCACAGCGAGTCGGTCTCGCGGGGCCAGCCGAGCGGCGGCTTGGTCTTCTGATAGGACTTCAGCAGGGGCTTGTCGGACCAGCGGGGGATGAAGGACGGGTTCTGGCTGATCTTGTTGGCGGTCGAAAACACCTGCCAAATGCCGTTGGCGGCAATCGAAAGGCCTTTTTCCACGTACTTCGCGGGCGCGTGCATGCGGCTACTCCTCCGCCAGTCCGGCCCATCCGGGCGTGGATGGACCCTGGCAATCCTGCGCAGGATAGCGAGAAAAGCCGCGATTTCCGCCCGAATTCCAGTGGAATGGCAATTTCGTCGGTTGGTCTGGCGACTGGTACCGGCCAGTGGCCGGGTCGGCGCCGCGGAAGCGGGCAACGCGGTTGCCGCGGCGCGGAGCGGTGGCCTTGAGGAGGCCGGAGCCGGAAGCCGGACGCCGGCAGGTGAATGAAGGCGAATCCATGAGCCATTCGCATGGATTCACTCAGATCATTGTATTTCCATATCCCATGCCTGATCGGCAGAATGGACCGACCATGAACACCGATGGTCACCAGTGTTTTCCGGCGGAGCCTCCCTCGAAGCAGGGTCTGTACGACCCCAGGGCCGAAAGCGACGCCTGCGGCGTCGGCTTCGTCGTGCACCAGAAAGGCCGGAAGTCGCACGACATCGTGGCCAAGGCGCTGCAGGTCCTGATCAATCTGGAGCATCGCGGCGCATGCGGCTGCGAGGCCAACACCGGTGACGGCGCGGGCATCCTGATCCAGACGCCCGACGCGTTCCTGCGCGCGGTCGTGCCCTTCTCGCTGCCGGCCCCCGGCGCGTATGCGGCGGGCCTGGTGTTCCTGCCGCACGAGGAACGCGATCGCGAGACGATCAAGTCGCTCATCGGCCGCATCACCGAGGAAGAAGGACAGCGCCTGCTCGGCTGGCGCGACGTGCCGACCGACGATCGGCTCGTCGGGCCGAGCGCGCGCGCGGCGCAGCCGGTGTTCGAGCAGGTGTTCATCGGTGCCGGCGGCGGCCTCGCGGGCGCGGACGCGGCGGCGCGCTTCGAGCGGAAGCTGTACGTGATCCGCAAGCGCGTCGAGCGGGCCGTGGACGCGCTGAAGATCAACGCGCTCGCGCGGCGCGCGTTCTACGTCGTGAGCCTGTCGGCGAACACGCTGATCTACAAGGGCATGCTCACGGCGCAGCAGCTCGGGCCGATGTTCCCGGATCTGCTCGACGAGCGGTTCGAGTCGGCGCTGGCGCTCGTGCACCAGCGCTTCAGCACCAACACCTTCCCCTCGTGGCCGCTGGCGCACCCCTACCGGATGATCGCGCACAACGGCGAGATCAACACGCTGCGCGGCAACATCAACTGGATGCGCGCCCGCGAGGGGCTGCTCCAGAGCGATCTGCTCGGCGACGACCTCAAGAAGCTGCTGCCGGTCATCCGCGAGGGCGGCAGCGACACCGCGACGTTCGACAACGTGCTCGAGCTGCTGGTGATGGCCGGGCGCTCGCTGCCGCACGCCATCCTGATGATGATCCCCGAGCCGTGGAGCGGCAACGAGGAGATGGCGGCGGACCGCAAGGCGTTCTACGAGTACCACTCCTCGCTGATGGAGCCGTGGGACGGCCCGGCGTCGATCGCCTTCACCGACGGCACGGTCATCGGCGCGGTCCTCGACCGCAACGGGCTGCGGCCGTCGCGCTACTACGTCACCAAGGACGACCTCGTGATCATGGCGTCCGAGGTGGGCGTGCTCGACATCCCGCCCGCCGACGTGCTGGTGAAGGAGCGCCTGCACCCCGGCAAGATCTTCCTGGTCGACACGGCGAAGGGCCGCATCGTCGACGACGAGGAGATCAAGTCGCAGCTCGCGGCCGAGCACCCGTACCGCGAGTGGATCGACTCGCAGCTCTACGACATCAACGAGCTGCCGGCCGGCGCCGCGCCGAGCGCGCCCGAGCACGAGACCGTGTTCGACCGCCAGCAGACCTTCGGCTACACGCAGGAAGACCTGCGGCTGCTGATCGGCCCGATGGCCGCAGAGCGGCGAGGAGCCGATCGGCTCGATGGGCACCGACGCGGCGCTGGCCGTGCTGTCGGAGAAGCCGCGCCTGCTCTACGAGTACTTCAAGCAGCTCTTCGCGCAGGTCACCAATCCGCCGCTCGACGCCATCCGCGAGGAGCTGGTGACGTCGATGGGCTCGACGATCGGGCCGGAGCGCAACCTGCTCAAGCCGGAGCGCGAGTCGTGCCGGCAGATCCACATCAAGTACCCGATCATCCACAACGAGCACGTCGCCAAGCTGCGCAACCTGCCGCCCGACGTGCCGTTCCGCTCGACGACGCTGTCGATGCTGTTCGATCCGTCCACCGACGGCGAGGGCCTGGCCAAGGCGATGGACGACCTGTGCCGCCGCGCCAGCGAGGCGGTGAAGAACGGCTACGACATCCTCATCCTGTCGGACCGCGGCGTCAGCCACGACCTGGCGCCGATTCCGAGCCTGCTGGCCACGGCCGGCGTGCACCACCACCTGGTGCGCGAGGGCACGCGGACGCAGTGCGCGCTGGTCGTCGAATCGGGCGACGCGCGCGAAGTGCACCACGTGGCGCTGCTCATCGGCTACGGCGCCGGCGTGGTCAATCCCTACGTGGCGTTCGAGACCATCGACGACATGATCCGGCAGGGCACGCTGGCCGGCATCGAGCGCGAGAAGGCGATCCAGAACTACATCAAGGCGCTCAACAAGGGCGTGCTGAAGGTGATGTCGAAGATGGGCATCTCCACGCTGCAGAGCTACTGCGGCGCGCAGATCTTCGAGGCGATCGGGCTCAGCCAGGCGTTCATCGACCGCTACTTCACCCACACGACGTCGCGGGTGGGCGGCGTCGGGCATCGACGTGATTGCCGAGGAAGTGGCCCGGCGCCACGACCGCGCGTTCGGTCCCAAGCCGGTGCAGCCGGAGGAGCTCGAGCCGGGCGGCGAGTACCAGTGGCGCCGCGACGGCGAGTACCACCTGTTCAACCCCGATACGGTGTTCAAGCTGCAGCACGCCACGCGTACCGGGCAGTACAAGGTCTTCAAGGACTACACCCAGGCGGTGGACCAGCAGAACGTGCACCGCGCGACGCTGCGCGGGCTGTTCCGGCTGCGGCCGGCGTCGCGGCCGGTGCCGATCGACGAGGTCGAGCCGGTCGAGACGATCGTCAAGCGCTTCGCGACCGGCGCGATGTCGTACGGCTCGATCAGCGGCGAGGCGCACGAGACGCTGGCGATCGCGATGAACCGGCTGGGCGGCAAGTCCAACACCGGCGAGGGCGGCGAAGACGCCGAGCGCTTCCTGCCGATGGCCAACGGCGACTCGAAGCGGAGCGCCATCAAGCAGGTGGCGTCGGGGCGGTTCGGCGTCACGAGCGAATTCCTCGTCAACTCCGACGAGCTGCAGATCAAGATGGCGCAGGGGGCCAAGCCCGGCGAAGGCGGGCAGCTGCCGGGCCACAAGGTGTACCCGTGGATCGCGAAGACGCGGCACTCCACGCCCGGCGTGGGCCTGATCTCGCCGCCGCCGCACCACGACATCTATTCGATCGAAGACCTGGCGCAGCTGATCTTCGACCTGAAGAACTCGAACAAGTACGCGCGCATCTCGGTGAAGCTCGTCGCCGAGGGCGGCGTCGGGACGGTGGCCGCGGGCGTGGCCAAGGCGCACTCCGACGTGGTGCTCATCTCGGGTCACGACGGCGGCACCGGCGCCTCACCGCTCACCAGCCTCAAGCACGCCGGCCTGCCCTGGGAACTCGGGCTGGCCGAGACGCAGCAGGTGCTCGTGCTCAACAAGCTGCGCGACCGGATCGTCGTGCAGGTGGACGGGCAGATGAAGACCGGCCGCGACGTCGTGATCGGCGCGCTGCTCGGCGCCGAAGAATTCGGCTTCGCCACCGCGCCGCTCGTGGTGATGGGCTGCATCATGATGCGCGTCTGCCACCTCAATACCTGCCCGGTGGGCATCGCGACGCAGGATCCCAAGCTGCGCGAGAAGTTCACCGGCAAGCCGGAGTTCGTCGAGAACTTCTTCCGCTTCATCGCCGAGGAAGTGCGCGAGCACATGGCGTATCTGGGCTTCCGCACCCTCGACGAGATGATCGGCCGGGCCGACTGCCTCGACGTGGAGCCGGCGGTGGACCACTGGAAGGCCAAGGGCCTCGACCTGGCGCCGCTGCTGCATCAACCGGACCTGCCGCCGTCGGTGGCGCGCCGCTGCGTCACGGCGCAGGATCACGGCCTGAGCGACTCGCTCGACAACTCGCTCATCGTCAAGTGCCGCAAGGCGCTCGACTCGCGCACGCCGGTGGAGTTCACGACGCCGATCCAGAACTCGGATCGCACCGTCGGCACGATGCTCGGCGCCGAGGTGACCCGCCGCTACGGCGGCGCCGGCCTGCCCGACGACACCATCAAGCTGACGTTCATGGGGTCGGCCGGCCAGAGCTTCGGGGCGTTCGTGCCGCGCGGCATGACGATGACCCTCGTGGGTGACGCCAACGACGGCTTCGGCAAGGGCCTCTCCGGCGGCCGGCTGTCGGTGTTTCCGCCGCCGCGAGTCGACGTTCCGATCCGAGGAGAACATCATCGTCGGCAACGTGGCGCTGTACGGCGCGACGAGCGGCGAGGCCTTCGTCCGCGGCATGGCCGGCGAGCGGTTCTGCGTGCGCAACAGCGGCGCGCAACGTGGTGGTGGAGGGCGTCGGCGACCACGGCTGCGAGTACATGACCGGCGGCCGCGTCGTCGTGCTCGGCAAGACCGGGCGCAACTTCGCCGCGGGCATGAGCGGCGGCGTGGCCTACGTGCTCGACGTGGACGGCAAGTTCAGGAGACGCTGCAACCCCGAGATGGTCGATCTCGAGGCGCTGGTCGATGCCGAGGAGATCGACCTCGTGCAGACGCTGATCATGCGGCACGCGGCCGCGACCGGCAGCGCCTACGCCGAAGGGCTGCTCGCCGACTGGGCGTCGCTGCAGGGCCGTCTGGTGAAGGTGATGCCGCGCGAGTACAAGCGCGCGCTGGCCGAGCAGGCGAAGCGTGAGGCCGACGAGGCTGCGCGGGTGTCGGACGCCGTCGTGGCCGCCGGGTCGGCAGACCCGCGTGAGGGCTACTCGCCTGCGGGCGCTGCGGCGAGTCCGGCCCATGGGTAAGCCGACCGGGTTCATCGAAATCAAGCGGAAGAAGCACCCCACGCGGCCGGTAGCCGAGCGCGTGCAGGACTGGCGCGAGGTGTATCTGCCGTATGCCAACGCCGACCTGGGCGCCGCAGGGCGCGCGCTGCATGGACTGCGGCATTCCGTTCTGCCATCAGGGCTGCCCGCTGGGCAACCTGATTCCCGACTGGAACGACCTCGTCTACCGCGACCGGTGGCGCGCGGCGATCGATCGCCTGCACGCCACCAACAACTTCCCGGAGTTCACCGGCAAGCTGTGCCCGGCGCCGTGCGAAGGCTCGTGCGTGCTCGGCATCAACGAGGATCCGGTCACGATCAAGTCGATCGAGGCCACGATCATCGACCGCGCGTGGAACGAAGGCTGGGTGGTGCCGCAGGCGCCCGAGCATCGCACCTGGAAGAAGGTGGCGATCGTCGGGTCTGGCCCGGCGGGGCTGGCGGCCGCCGACCAGTTGAACCGCGCCGGCCACTCGGTGACCGTGTTCGAGAAGTCGGATCGCATCGGCGGGCTGCTGCGCTACGGCATCCCCGAATTCAAGATGGAGAAGCGCTTCCTCGATCGCCGGCTCGCGATCCTGGAAGCCGAGGGCGTGGTCTTCCGGCCCGGGCGTGAACGTCGGCGTCGACCTCACCGCCGACCGGCTGCGGCGCGACTTCGACGCCGTGCTGCTGGCCGGCGGCGCCGAGCCAGCCGCGCGATCTGCCGGTGCCCGGGCGCGAGCTCGGCGGGCATCCACTTCGCGATGGAGTACCTGACGCTCCAGAACCGCCGCAACGAGGGCGACACGATTCCCGACGCCGAGTTCATCTCGGCGGAAGGCAAGCACGTCATCATCATCGGCGGCGGCGACACCGGCGCCGACTGCCTCGGCACGGCGCATCGGCAGAAGGCCAAGTCGGTGCACCAGCTCGAGCTGCTGCCGATGCCGCCGAAGGAGCGGGCCGACACCAACCCCTGGCCGGAGTGGCCGCAGGTCTTCCGCGTCTCGTCGGCGCACGAAGAGGGCGGCGAGCGGCTCTACTCGGTGTCCACGCAGCGCTTCTCCGGCACGGCGGACGGGCGCGTGAAGGCGCTGCACGCCGTGAAGGTCGAGCCGGTGCAGTCGAACGGCCGCACCGCGTTCGAGCCGGTGGCGGGGAGCGAGTTCGAGATCCCGGCGGACCTCGTGCTGCTGGCGATGGGCTTCATCGGCCCGGAGAAGGGACCGCTGCTCGGCGACCTCGGCGTGGACCTGACCGCGCGCGGCAACGTGGGCCGCGACGCGAAGTGGATGACCAACGTCCCCGGCGTGTTCACCGCCGGCGACATGCAGCGCGGCCAATCGCTCATCGTGTGGGCGATTGCGGAAGGCCGCAGCGCCGCCCGCGCCATCGACGAGCACCTGATGGGCGCGTCGAAACTTCCGGCGCCGCTGTCGTAGGGGCCTGGCTGAGCCGGCCGTAGCCGGCCCTGGGCCGCCTGAAGGCGGCCCGACGTCGCTCCTATCCGACCACTCCGGGCAATCCCAGCGCCTTCCGCACGTACGCCAGCTGGCCGACGTGATACGTGTCGTGCATCGTCAGAAACGAGATCTGATCCGCGACCGTCTGTACCGCGGGCGTGAAGGCGCGCGTCGCCGGCTTCGCGAGGTCCGCCTCGGTCAGCGCGCCGAGTGCCGCGTAGAGCCGGGTGTTCACATCGCGCGAGACCTCGAGGATGCGCTCGCGCGGCGGGATAGCCCGCGGCGTCCGTCGAGCTCGGCCCCGCGGCTGAAGACGTCACCCCATCCCAGGTCGGCTTCGCCGCCAAGCATCTTGAGCAGCTGCGCCCGCGTGTTGACCATATGGCCGAAGATCCAGAGCATCGGGTTGCTCTGCGGCGTAGGCCGCTTCCACAAATCGCCGTCCGGTGACGCCCTGGAACGAGCGCTCGGCCAGGCTGTCGTTGGTGGCGAGGATGAAGGCCAGCGGCTTGACCGACGGGTGAAGGACGCTGGCGGCAGAGGCGTGCGCGGTGGTCATGGTGACTACCTTAATCCCGGGCCCAGCGCCGGCGTCAAGAGCGGGCCGGACTTGCCGACGCCGCCGTCGTCGTGCAACATCACTGCGTCGATGGAGGATGCATGCGCGTGAAGATAGTCACGGTGGCTCTGTTGCTGGCCGGTGCCGGCACCGCGTCGGCGCAGCAGGCGCCGCCCGCCGGCGATGCCGTGTTCGCGCGGGCGTGCGCGAGCTGCCATCAGCCCGGACAGACGGCCGTGCCGCCGCCGGACGCGCTGCGCGCGTATACGCCGGAGGCGATTGTGAACGCGCTGACAAACGGCAAGATGGCCGCCCAGGGCGCCACGCTCACCACCGCCGAGCGCGTCGCGGTCGCGCAGTTCCTGACCGGACGTTCGCTCGCGGCCTCCAGCGGCCGCGCGAACCAGTGCACCGGCCGCAACGCCGGCGACCGATCCGCTGCAGGGTCCACGCTGGATGGCGTGGGGGAACGACACGACCAACGCCCGCTACGCCGCGCAAGGCGGATTGACCGCACAGGATCTGCCGCGCCTCAAGTTGAAATGGGCGTTCGCGTATCGAGGGCGCGACGTCGGCACGCGTCCAGCCGGCGCTGGCGGGCGGCAAGCTCTTCGCCGCGAGCGACAACGCGGAGCTCCACGCGCTCGACCCGAAGACCGGCTGCACCTACTGGACCTACCGCGCCGAGTTCGGCGTCCGCAGCGCACTGACGGTGTGGCCGTACCGCAGCGGCGGCGCCACGCGCTACGCCGTGTTCTTCGGCGACCAGCGCGCCAACGCGTATGCCGTGGACACCGTCACCGGACAGCTGGTCTGGAAACGCAAGGTGGACGACCACCAGTTCGCGGCGATTACCGGCGCGATTGCCGTGGCCGACGGCCGCGCGTTCGTGCCCGTGCAGGGGCTGGGCGAAGAAGGGTCCGGCGGACGCGGGCAGAACCCGTGCTGCACGTTCCGCGGCAACCTGACGGCGCTCGACGCCAGCACCGGCGCCGTGCTGTGGAAGACCTACACCGTGGACGAGCCGAAGCTGCGCGGCAAGAACGCGCGCAACGGTACCGACGCATTCGGGCCCGCGGGCGGCGGCATCTGGTCTTCGCCCACCGTGGATATGACGCGGGGGTCCGTCTACGTCGCCACGGGCAACGCCTACGCCGATCCGCCGCAGTCGATGACGGACGCTGTGGTCGCCATGGACATGCAGAGCGGCAAGGTGAAGTGGGTCTTCCAGGGCACCCCGAACGACAACTGGCTTGGCGGATGCCCGCCGAAGAGCGACGGCAACGGCTGTCCCGAAACGATGGGCCCGGACCACGACTTCTCGGCAGCGCCGATGCTGGTGACGGTCGATGGCCGGCAGTTGATCGTCATCCCGCAGAAGTCGGGCGTCGCGCACGCGATCAATCCGGACACCGGCGCGCTGGCGTGGCAGTACCGCTACGGCCAGGGCGATGCCCTCGGCGGCCAGTATGGCGGCACGTTCGACGGCCGGCAGGCGTACTTCGGCAACGGCAGCTACCGATCGCCGGCGCCGGGCGGCGTGAAGGCGGTGCGTGCGGGCACGGGGCAGGAGGCGTGGAGCGCGCCGCCGCAGCCGGTGCTCTGTGCCGGCCAGCCGCGGTGCAACGCGTCGCAGGCTGGAGCCACGACGGCCATCCCCGGGGCAGTGCTGGCGGTCTCGATCGACGGTGGTCTCCGCGCCTACGCCGCTGACGACGGCACGATCCTGTGGCAGTTCGACACCAACCGCTCGTTCGAGACGGTGAACGGCGTCCCCGGCACCGGCGCCAGCATGGACGGCTCCCCGCTCATCGTCGGCGCCGGGATGATTTTCGTGAACTCCGGCTACGGCGGCATCGCCGCCCGCCCCGGCAACGTGCTGCTCGCGTTCGGCGTCGATTGAGGCCGGGGCCCGGCACGGTCCCAAGGTCTTCGCACGCGCGCACCCCTGTACCAGAACGAGATCGCCAACGTTTCATCGGCATCGGGCGTCCGGTATAGTCGCGATCCCCGTCAACCGCGCCCGCAACAAGGAGCGTCCATGCCGACTGATCTCTCCCTGCCTGGGTCGTCCGGCCTCCGATCGTTCAAGAAGACCCGGCACCTGCCCGGCGGCATCGGCGACGTTTCCTTCGACGTCACGGCGCAGCCAGGCTCAGCCGTATTGGCGGCGCTGGCGACGAACGGCCCGTTTCCGGGCGGACGCATCGACCTCGAGTCGCTGTCGGTGAAAGTGTCCAGCGATCGCGACGTGCCGGTGGGTGGCGCCAAGGGCAGCGTCAATTTCAGTGGCACGGCCAGCACGTACCAGGGCATCGCGGTTCTCGATGAACCGGCGGACGTGATCGCGCTGCTCGTCCGCGATCAGATCAACGACGACCTGGCCAAGGGGCTCGCGCTGGAGAAGGCCGGCCACCGCTATCTGCTGTTGCGGTGGGGCTACGATCTGCAGGCCGCAGCGAAGGGAGCGGTCGGCCTTGGCGCCGGGCCCAAGATCACCTTCGGCGCCGAGGGCAAGCGCCTCGGCGCCTACGCCGTCGTCCGGCAGATTCCGAGCGACACGCCGTCGCGGGATGCGATCGCGGCGCTGTTCGACAGCTGGATGCTGCCGTCGCAGTTCGCGCAGCTCGACGATCTGGCGCCGGGCACCACCATCGTCGCGGAAATCGACGGCTCGCTCGCGCTGAAGCTCGGGGCGCAGGTACGGCTACGACTTCAGCTGGATCCGGGAGGACGTCACGCTGGGGACGCTGGCGGGCGATATCGGCCTGAAGATCGAGCTCGGCGTGTCCGCGAGCTTCGGCTTCGAAGCCAGCGGCCAGTATGCGCTGGCGTTGACGCGCTCGCTGAAGGAGCGGCGGCTGCGCCTGCAGCTGTTCCGGCTGAATCGGAAGGGGCTGAACCTGGCGTTCTCGGCCAAAGCTACGGCGCAGGGAAGCTTTGGCGGACTGCTGCCCAACTACGGCGAGTTCCTGCAGGGCGTCTTCGGCCTGCACACGGTCCAGGTGCTCAAGGAACTGGAGACGTGGACCGATCCCAGCCGGAAGCTCACCGATCTCATCGCCGGCGTGAGCGTCGACTACGCCAGGGAGTTCCTGACCAAGGTGACCGGCTTCGACGCCAAGGCCGAGTTCAACGCTGCCCGCGGGCAGCTGGTCAACCTGCTCACGGCCTGGCATGCGCTGCCGCACCGCGTCACGAGCGTGCTGTATGCGCAGCTGCAGGGCGATTTCGCCCAGCTGCCAGATCTGCGCACCCAGTTGAAGCGCGTCGCGACGAGCGACCTCGACACGTTCCGGCCCGATTTGGAGAAGCTGCTCGCGCACGTGGACTTCTTCAAGACCCCGTTCGGCAAGTGGCTCGAGTCGGCCGCGTTGACCTCGGCGCTCAACGCCGCCAGCGACACCGCCGAATATGCCAAGGTGCAGGAGATCGCGAAGAAGACGCTGGCGGTTCTCGACGGGAGCCTGCTCGAAGGCACGCTGGTGCGGCTCCAGAAGGAGCTCGGCCAGCGGCTCGGCCTCGACAAGATCGAGCGGATCGTGGACCAGGCCACCTTCGACAACGCCGACGAGTGGCTGAAGGCGCGCCTGTCGGCCTTCCTGGGCAAGACCGTGGACTTCGAGCAGGTGCAGAAGATCCGCGTCGCGATCAACCGGCTGCTGAAGCTCCAGGAGAAGTTCTTCGAGCAGGCGCGCACGGCGCTCACCCGCAAGTACGAGTTCCAGATGCTCGCCACCTACCAGAAGGCGACGACGAAAACGGCGCTGCTCGACGCGGTGTTCGACTACGACGCCGCCGACGCCGCCGATCTCGATCCCCTGGTCGTGTCGGCGATCGACGGCAACTTCGATCAGATTTTCCTCCGCAGCATGCCTGGCGTGCTGCTGCGCCAGGCCGTGTTGACGCACGAGATCAAGCGGCAGACCCACCTCGAGCTGTCGATGCCGTTCGCCACGGTGGAGATGGACCACGTCAATACGTCGCTGGCGCAGGCGGAAGCCATCGATGCCGAGCGCGGCCGCATCGTCGTGTACGATCTGCACGCCGAGGACTTGAAGACGGCCAAAGGCAAGTTCTCGAGCCGTCTCACCGTGCATGGACGGTTCGTGCAGGGCGGCGCTGCCCGCGTCTTCGACGAGCAGTCGATGACGCATTCCTACACGTTCAGGCAGGCCGTACCGAAGATGCGCCGGAGGGTGCTCGAAGCGCAGCTGGGTGCGTATGCCGACACCTACTTCTCGGGAACGTTCGGGACCGGGGAAGCCTCGTTCTCGACCTGGGTGTCGGACCTCGATCGCACGGTGGATCGGGTGCTCAACAACGGACCCGATAACTTTGGCAACACGCTCATGTCGCTCGAAGTGACCGCGCCGTCCCGGCTGGTCGGGGCGTGGGCGCTCGCGCCGCAGTCGGCCAAGGCGCCGGAGTACTCGGCCCTGTCGAAGATCATCCAAGGACAGCTCCGCCGGTTGATTCCCCTCTCCTATTTCCAGGATCTCTCGAAGCTCAAGGACCGGGTGCCGTCGGCGGCGTTGCTGGTCTATTCCTCGCTGCCACCCGCCACCGGCATCACGGTGAAGAGCGGTCAGATCGTCCGCTTCGACGGCACCAGCGACGTCTATCCGGATATCGACACCTCCGGCAACCTCGAGGCGCTGGCGCGGAGCGGGTCCACGGTGGCCGCACTGACCGGCCGGCTCACGCGCATCCATGACGTGCTCGAGCAGTCGGAGGGCATGGATGACGAAGCCCGCCACTACGACCCGGCCCGGGAGGGCGCCGTCAACCGGATCGTGAACGACGCGCTCGGCACCGCCATCGGCCTGGCGGACCTGCACGCGCTGCTGGTAGTGGAGCGCCAGATCATTCGAAAGGCGCATTCCGCGGGTCCGAAGATTGCGGCGTTCCTGGCGGCCAGGAAGCCGGCCGAGGCGCTGAAGCATCTGTCGGAATTCGGGGCCGACGTCACCGACGCCTTCAACTCGAGCATCGGCGGACTGTTCAACGGGCGCGAACTGCGGCAGTTCGGCACACTGGTGTTCCTCGAGGCGGCGCGTGCGTTCGACCCGGGCCTGCCGTCGCTGCGGCCGAGCGCGATCCTGCAGTTGACCGTGGTGAAGGATGCGCCATCGTTCCCGCTGGGATCGTTCGTCGACGGCGCTGACATCCCTGCGGCCGATATCGTCAACGCGCAGAAGTTCGTGTCGCTGGCCCCCGTGACTGCATGACCCACCGGCCCCAGCCGGCTCGCACTCGTCCCGAGTGGACCATCGATGAACGCGGCGCGGGCCTTCGGCTCGACAAGTTCCTCGCCGCGCCAGAACGCCTGGGCTCGCGCGCCAGGGTGACGGCGGCGCTCGAGCGCGGCAAGATCTTCCTGAACGAAGTCGAGAGCGGGCCGCGCGACGCCGGGGTAAAGCTCGTGGCTGGCGACGTGGTGCGGCTGTGGATGGACCGTCCTGGCAGCGCCACTCGGCAGCCCGGCGCGCTTCAAGAAAGGCGCGCTCGACATCCTCTTCGAAGACGCCGCGCTGATCGTGCTCAACAAGCCGGCGGGCCTGCTCTCGGTGCCGCTCGAGCGGCGCAGCCAGTCGCCCTCGATCGTCACGCTGCTCGAGGACTACTTTCGGTCCAGCGGCAAGCGGAAGCCGTTCGTGGTCCATCGCATCGATCTCGACACGTCGGGGCTGGTGGTATTCGCCAAGACGGCCCTGGCCCAGGCCCGCCTCAAGGACCAGTTCCGCCGCCGCGAACCCGAGCGCGTGTACTGGGCGGTGGTCTACGGCCACCCGTCGCCGCCGCAGGGGACGTGGCGCGATCGTCTGGTGTGGGACACGAAGGCGCTGATTCAGAAGCAGACCCACCCCTCGGACCCCACGGGAGTGGATGCCGAGTGCGCGTATCGCGTGCTCGAACGCTTCGCGGACGCGTCGCTCATCGAGGTGCGGCTCCACACGGGCAAGCGCAATCAGATCCGCATCCAGGCGCGCCTGCGCGGGCACACCCTGGTCGGCGAGACGCGCTACGTCTACGGGCCCGACGCGCTTCGGCCGATCGAGTTCGGACGCCAGGCCCTGCACGCACACCGCCTGGCCTTCCGGCACCCGGCCGACGATCGGCCGATCGAGTTCGAGGCGCCGCTGCCGTTCGATTTCACGCAACTCCTGCGCGTTCTACGCCACCTGCAGTAACAGATAGTGCTGGCTTCCCAGGGCCGGCAGGTCTACACTCTGAGTGCACTGCTTTCCTGAGTCTGCTGGCCAGCCGCTCGGCCAATTCCTCATCAAAGCCCTGTAGCCAAAGGGGCTCCGCGGATCCCTTCTTCGGCGCGGGCGTCGGGTATCCGTTCCCACCGATTGCTGCGCCGGCTGTCCCGCATCGAGGAGAAGTTCATGACTCACTCGCACCGCGTCGTGTTTGCCGCAGTGCTGTTCGATGCCGAGCATGAGGAGTAACTGGGCGACGAGGTCGGTGGCAGACCCGGTGAAGGCGGAGGTGGTGGCGCCCACGTCCTGCCCGTTCTGTAACTCGACGGAACTGACGACGGCCAGCAAGGTCATCAACGAGTCCTCGTACTGGCGCTGCGTCGCCTGCGGGGAGATCTGGAATCCTGGCCGTCTGCGGCCGCCGGCGCCGCCCGGCATTACCAGGCGCTGGTAAGTCCCCGACTGAGGCCGCTGGCGCCTCGACGGCGTCCGGCTAGCTGTTCGGCCGCCCGCCGCTTTCGACGAAGCGCGTCAGGTCCTTGTTCTCGGGAAACTTCACGAGCAGTTCTTTCGCGACGCCGACGGCTTCGTCCCGCTGGCCGTCGCGCGTGAGCATCTCCCACAACCCGAACTGCGCCTCGACGCGCGTGTAGTAATCGGCGGGGGTCTCGGCGGCCTCGCGCACCATCTTCAGCCCGCGCGACTTGCTGCCGCCGCCCATGACCCAGCGCGTGCCCCAGGGCACGCGCGTCCCGACGATGTAGTCCATCCACGCGCGCGCCACGCGCGCCCGCACGTGCATCGGGTCTTTCTCGAGGATGGCCTCGAGCAGCTTCTTGGCCTCCCAGTACTCGCTCCCACCCGGTCTTGCGGTCCAGCGTCGCGAGCTGCAGCCACAGATAGCTCAGGTCCATCTTGCCGAGGAAGAAGCGTCGCCTCGTCGTCCATGGGATCCGAGGCGATCCTGGCCCGAGCCGCGGCGCGCCCGCGATTGACGTCTTCGAGGAACGTGGCGAGCACGGCAGGGCACTCGCCGCACTTGGCAAAGGCCGCCTTCTTGTCCTTGCCCGTCGCCAATCAGGCGCCGGAGCTGGAAATGGAGGGCCGACGTGCGGACTTCCCACGCGGCGAGATCGCCGGGACTGGCCTCGGTCAGCTGACGGGCGGTGGCGGCCGACTCTGCGAAGCGGGACGGATAGAACAGCCGCTGCGCTTCATCGAGCGTCGCGGCCGAAAGTGGCGCGTACGAGACGAGCGCCAGCCCGCAGGCTGCCACGACCGCCGACACCAGACTCCGGCCACCCATCCCTCATTGTCGCACCGACGCCTCGTACTCCTCGAACGTGCCCTTGAAGTCCACGATCCGGCCGTGGTCGAAATGCCACACGCGGGTGCCCACTTCTTCGAGCAGGTCCTGATCGTGGGTGACCATCAGCACGGTGCCCTCGAACTTCTGCAGCGCGATGTTGAGGGCGTTGATCGATTCGAGGTCGAGGTGGTTGGTCGGCTCGTCGAAGATGAGCAGGTTGGGCTTCTGCAGCATGATGCGGCAGAACAGCAGCCGCGCCGTTTCGCCGCCCGACAGCGCGGCGGTCGGCTTCAGCCCTTCTTCGCCGGTGAACAGCATCTGCCCGAGCAGGCCGTGGATGTCCTGACGATGCGCATCGGGATCGAAGCGGTGCAGCCACTCGACGGCCGTGAGCCCCTTCTCGATCGCGCCGGTGTGGTCCTGCGGGAAGTAGCCGATCGACACCTCGTGGCCCCACCGCACCGGCGCCGGCATCGAGATCGCCGGGCGAGGGCGGATGGCGTCGGGTTGTCGGCCATCAGCGCCTTCAGCATCGTGGTCTTGCCGACGCCGTTGCGGCCGACCAGCACGATCTTCTCGCCGCGGTTGACGATGGCGCTGAAGTCGTCGATCACCTGCAGGTCGCCGAAGGCCTTCGACAGCCCCTTGGCCTCGAACGCCACCTTGCCCGACGGCCGGTTCTGCTGGAAGCGGATGTAGGGACGCTGGATGTTCGAGCGCGCGAGCTCGGTGGTCTGCAGCCGCTCCACTTCCTTGCGCCGCGACGTGGTCTGCGCCGCGCGCGTGCCGGCGCCGAAGCGCTGGATGAAGTCCATGAGCTGCGCGATCTTCTTCTCGCGCTGCGCGTTCTCGGACTCGACGCGCGAGCGGATCTGCGTCTTGGCCATCACCATGTCGTCGTAGCCGCCGGTGTAGGTGATGATGGTCTGGTAGTCGATGTCGGCGATGTGGGTGCAGACCGCGTTGAGGAAGTGGCGGTCGTGCGAGATGACGATGAGCGTGCCCTCGTAGCGCTCGAGGAAGCCCTCGAGCCAGTGAATCGAGTCGAGGTCCAGGTGGTTGGTCGGCTCGTCGAGGAGCAGCGCCGTGGGCGAGCCGAAGAGCGCCTGCGCCAGCAGCACGCGCACCTTCTGGCCGCCCTGCAGCTCGGCCATCGTGCGCTCGTGCAGTTCGTCGGGGATGTCGAGGCCCTGCAGCAGCACGGCGGCATTGCTCTCGGCGGAGTAGCCGTCCTCCTCGCCGACGATCCCTTCGAGCTCGCCCAGCCGCATGCCGTCCTCGTTCGACATGTCGGGCTTCTCATAGAGCCGGTCGCGCTCGACCATCGCCTTCCACAGGCGGGCGTTGCCCATGATCACGGTGTCGATGACGCGATGCGCGTCGAACTCGAACTGGTCCTGGCGCAGGACGCCGAGCTTCGGCGGACGGACCACGGTGCCTTTCTGCGGGTCCAGCGCGCCGGTGAGCAACTTCATGAACGTGGACTTGCCGGAGCCGTTGGGGCCCGTCAGCCCGTAGCGGCGCCCGGCCGAGAACGTCGTGGAGACGTCCTCGAAGAGCACCTTGGAGCCGTACCGCATCGACACGCCGCTGACAGAAATCATGGGAAAGCGCCTTGCTGGAGGAAGGAACGGGATTCAAACTCCCTATTTTACCGCGCCGGGTGCGGTCCCGCACGGCGGGCCGGTCAGCGTTTGGAGAGCGAGTCCAGCTCGTCCCACCGCGCCAGCGCGTCGAGCAGTTCCTGCTCGATGGCCTCGAGGCGCGCCAGCGTGCGGGCGATGGTCTCGGCCGGCTCCTTGTAGAACGCCGGAGCGGCCACGGCGGCGTTGAGCTGCTGCTGCTCCGACTCCAGGTTCTCGATGCGGCCGGGCAGCGCCAGCAGCTCCTGCTGCTCGCGGTAGCTGGCCTTGCGTGGGGACGAAGGCGGGTCTAAAGACCCGCGGCCACGTGTCGACGGGTCTGAGGCCCCCCGGCCACCTGCGGGAGCGGTTGAAGACTCCTCGCCACCTGCGGGCGGGTCGGCCAGCCCGCGGCCACGTCCGTCACCGGGTGCAAACGCTGCCGCAGCCAGTCCTCGTAGCCGCCGACGTATTCGCGCACCCGGCCCTCGCCTTCGAACACCAGCGTGCTGGTGACGACGTTGTCGATGAACGCGCGGTCGTGGCTGACCAGGAGCAGCGTGCCCGGCCACTCGGCCAGCCGCGACTCGAGCAGCTCCAGGGTCTCGATGTCGAGGTCGTTGGTCGGCTCGTCGAGCACGAGCACGTTGGCCGGGCGTGTGAACAGGCGCGCGAGCAGCAGGCGGTTGCGCTCGCCGCCCGAGAGCGCCCGGACCGGCGACTGGGCCCGCTCGGGCGGAAAGAGGAAGTCGCGCAGGTAGCCGTGCACGTGCTGCTCGCGGCCGTTGATGGTGACCGTGTCGCGGCCGTCGCCGATCGTGTCCACCACCGTGCGCTCCGGGTCGAGCTGCTCCCGCAGCTGGTCGTAGTAGGCCACCTGCAGGTTGGCGCCGTGCCGCACCTCGCCGCGCATCGGGCGCGCAGCTCGCCGAGCAGCAGGCGGAGCAGCGTGGTCTTGCCGGAGCCGTTCGGCCCGATGAGGCCGATGCGATCGCCGCGCACCACGCGCAGCGTCAGATCGCGCACCACCGGCCGGTCGCCGAACGACTTCGACAGACGCGTCGGTCTCGAACACCATCTGCCCGGAGCGCTCGCCGGCCTCCACCTGCAGCCGCACCGAGCCGATCTGGGCGCGCCGGTCGGCGCGCTCGGCGCGCATCGCCAGCAGCGCGCGCACGCGCCCCTCGTTGCGCGTGCGCCGCGCCTTGATGCCCTGGCGCAGCCAGACCTCCTCCTCGGCGAGCTTCTTGTCGAACTTCTCCTGCCGCACCGCCTCGGCCGCCAGCCACTCCTCCTTGCGGCGCAGGAAGGTGGCGTAGTCGCCCGGCCACGACGACAAGCGGCCGCGATCGAGCTCGACGATCCGCGTCGCGACGTTCTGCAGGAACACGCGGTCGTGGGTGACGAACACCACCGTGCCGCCGTAGCCGGTGAGGAACGACTCGAGCCAGGTCATCGACTCGATGTCGAGATGGTTGGTGGGCTCGTCGAGCAGCAGCAGGCCCGGGCTGGCCGGCCAGCGCGCGCGCGAGCAGGACCCGCCGCCGCCATCCGCCCGACAGCGTGGCGGCGCTGGCGTCGGCCGGCAGGCCGAGGCGATCGAGCACGACTTCGACCTGCTGCTCGAGCCGCCAGCCGTCACGCTGTTCGAGCTCGTGCTGCAGCGCCCCCAGCCGCTCGAGCCGCTCCGAGCGTCGCCGCCTCGGACACCGCGAGGGCGGCGTGGTGATAGGCGGTGACGAGGCTGGCGAGGTCGCCGAGGCCGTCGGCGACCACGTCGAACACCGGCCGCTCGTCCAGGAACGGCGCGTCCTGCGCCAGGCGGCCGATCCGCAGGTCGGGCTGCGTCCATACGCGTCCGCCGTCGGGCGGCACGGCGCCGGCGACGACGTTCAACAGCGTCGACTTGCCGGTGCCGTTGCGGCCGATGACGCAGACGCGCTCGCCCGGCTCCACCTGCAAGCGACGCCTCGTCGAGCAGCGGGAGATGGCCGTAGGCAACCGAGACGCGGTCGAGGGTGAGGAGTGGCATGGGACGAACGGGACCGACGGGAGAGCTCGATCATAGCAGCCGGCCGAGCGTCGCCCGTGCGAGACCCGCACTAGAATCCAAAGATGCCCGTTCGTGATGTGCTGATCGTGGGAGCTGGCCCGTCGGGCCTGGCCACGGCCATTGCCGCCAAGCAGCGCGGCCTCGACTACGTCATCGTCGAGAAAGGCGTGCTGGTCAACTCGATCTTCAACTTTCCGATGCACATGGTGTTCTTCACCACGCCCGGAACTGCTCGAGATCGGCGGCCTGCCGCTCGTCACGCCCTACGACAAGCCGACGCGGCTCGAGGCGCTGCGCTACTACCGCCGCGTGGTCGACACCTACGGTCTGCAGATTCGTTTCGCGAGACGGTCACGGCGATCGAGCGCGGCGACGACGGCGTGTTTGCCGTCACCACGACCACGCCGCGCGGCGTGACCCGCGTGCGCGAGGCGCGCGCCGTCGTGCTCGCGATCGGCTACTACGACATCCCCAACCGCCTCGGCGTGCCCGGCGAGGACCTGCCGCACGTGAACCACTACTACACCGACGCGCACCCGTACTACCGGCAGCGCGTGGTGGTGGTGGGCGGCAAGAACTCGGCGGCCGAAGCCTGCCTCGAGCTCTTTCGCGCCGGCGCGTATCCCACGCTCGTCCATCGTCACGCCGAGCTGGGGAGCACCA
Source organism: uncultured Acidobacteriota bacterium (assembly GCA_963731785.1). Taxonomy (GTDB): domain Bacteria; phylum Acidobacteriota; class Vicinamibacteria; order Vicinamibacterales; family UBA2999; genus DASYRM01. The sequence continues at coordinate 497,378 of CAVSWX010000009.1, read as the reverse complement.
TCAAGTACTGGGTGCGGCCCGACATCGAGAACCGCATCAAGGAAGGCTCGGTCAAAGCGCGCTTCGAATCGCACGTGGTGGAGATCACGCCCACCGCCGTCGTCATCGACGGCCCCGGCGGCCGCGAAGAGCTGCCCGCCGAAGGCGTGTTTCTGCTGACGGGGTATCGGCCCGACGTCGAGCTGATGCGCCGCGCCGGCGTCGCGTGCGATGCCGAGACGCTGGCGCCGCAGATGGATCCGGACACGTTCGAGACCAACGTGCCGGGCCTGTTCGTGGCCGGCGGGGCGGTGGCCGGCCGGCACACCGGCAACATCTTCATCGAGAACGGCCGGTTTCACGGCGAGAAGATCGTCGCGGCGCTGGCACGGCGGCTCGGAGACTGAGGGCGGGTAAGGCGGGTAGGCGGGTAGGGCGGGTAGGCCGGTAAGACGTAGGGGCAGGTCTCAAGACCTGCCCGGGGCGAATGACGATGGAATTCGGCAGGCGCATGCTCGCGGAGTGGTCCTTCGAACCTGGGACCACGTACCTGAACCACGGCACGGTGGGCGTGACGCCGCGGCGGATCATGGCCGTGCAGCAGGAGATCCGCGACGAGATCGAGCGCCATCCGAGCCGCTTCCTGCTGCGCGAGGTCACCGCCACCGGCTTCGGCCGGCCGCTGCTCGACCGGCCGCGGCTGCGCGCGGCCGCCGACGAAGTGGCCGCGTTTCTCGGCGCCCGCGGCGACGACCTCGTATTCGTGGACAACGCCACGACCGGCGCCTACTCGGTCGCTGCGCTCGTTTCCGCTGGAGCCGGGCGACGAAGTGCTCGTCACCGATCTCGTCCTACGGCGGCGTCGTCCGCGCGCTGTCCTTCGCGGCGCGCGAGCGCGGCGCCACGCGTGCGCACCGTCCAGATGCCCCACCCCTTCCGCGCCGACCGGCTGGCCGACGCCTTCGAGCAGCGCGGTGGGCCCGCGCACCCGGCTGGCTCTCGTCGATCACATCTGCGGCGCAGAGCGCGATCGTGTTTCCGCTGCGCGAAACCGCCGCGCGGCTGCGCGCCCGCGGCGTGGCGGTGCTCGCCGACGGTGCCCACGCGCCCGGGGTCGATCCCGGTGGACATTCCGTCGCTCGGTGTGGACTGGTATGCCGCCAACCTCCACAAGTGGGGCTGGGTGCCGCGCAACAGCGGCATCCTGTGGGCGGCGCCCGCACGGCAGGCGGGCCTGCACCCCACCGTCATCTCCTGGGAACTCGACAAGGGGTTCACGGCCGAGTTCGACTGGCTGGGCACCCGCGACCCGTCCGCGCACCTGTCGGCCCCCGCGGCCATTGCGCTGATGCGCGAATGGGGTGTCGAGGCCATCCGGGCCTACAACCACGACCTGGCCTGGGCCGGCGCCCAGCGGCTGGCCGACCGGTGGCAGACGCGCGTTCGACGTGCCGGAATCGCTGGTCGGCACGATGGCCACCGTGCCGCTTCCCGAGCCGGCCGGCAGCACGCCCGCCGAGGCGCTGGCCCTTCGCGACGCGCTCCTGTTCGAGGACCGGATCGAGGTGCAGATGCACGCCTACCGGGGCCGGGTGTGGGCGCGGATTTCGGCGCAAATCTATAACGACATGGAAGATATCGACCGGCTGGGGGCGGCCGTCGCCCGCCGCGTGGCGGCCGCGCGCAGACCAGGCGCGTTAACCTTTCCGGGAGGGTCCCGTAGTAGCGGGTATGACGAATCGCGCCCTGACCGCTTCCATTTTCGCCCTCACGCTTGCGGCCGCCGCCGGCCCGGCGGGGGCCCAGACGCCGCCGCGCGCACCGCAGGCCCCCCAGGCTCCCCAGCCCCAGCCCGGCCCGCCGGTGCTCATCGAACGAGGGGCCCGCTCAGCGACAGCGAGCGGGCGTATCTCGACCAGCAGAACGCCTTCAGCACCCAGCAGGATCTGTGGCGGGTGATGCGCCAGTACCCCCCGGCCGTCGGCGAGATCATCCAGCGCGACCCGTCGCTGCTGACCAAGCCGGAATACATGTCGGCCTACCCGGCCCTCATCGGCGTTCCTCGAGCAGCACCCCGAAGTGACCCGAAACCCGGGGTTCTACTTCGGCACCTATCAGTACCGCGAGCGCTCGAGCCGCGAGGACGCCGTCGAGATGATGCAGATCATCCTGGGCGGCCTGGCCGGCGGCACCGTGCTGATTGCCATCCTCAGCGTGTTCGTCTGGCTCGTGAAGACGCTCGTGGACCATCGGCGCTGGCTGCGCACGTCCAAGGTGCAGGTGGAAATGCACGGGAAGCTGGTCGATCGCCTCACGACCAACGAGGATCTGCTGGCCTACGCCCAGTCGCCCGCCGGCAGCCGGTTCCTCGAGTCGACGCCGATTGCCCTCGACGCCGACACGCGCGCGACCGCCCCGGTCAGTCGTATCATCTGGTCGATGCAGGCCGGCATCGTCCTGATGGCGCTCGGCGGCGGGCTCTGGTTCGTCCAGACCAACGCCATCGAGGAGGTGCGCCAGGCAATCCTCGTCATCCAGTCGATTGCCGGCTCGGTCGGTGTGGGCCTGCTGGTGTCGGCCGTGGCCGCCTACGTCGTGTCGGGCCGGCTCGGAATCCTGCCGCCGAGGAAGGCGTGAGATGAGCGGGCTGGTGCTCTCGGAGTTGGAACGTCTCGCGGCGCTGGAAGAGGCCGAGCGGACCTTCCCGATGAACGAGGAGGAGTTCCGGGCCTTCTACGAGCTCACCTCCCGTCCGGTCTGGGTCTATCTCACGCGCATGACCGGCGACAGCCGCCTGGCCGACGACCTGCTGCAGGAAGCCTATTACCGGCTGCTGCGCACGAAGGCGACCTTCGAGAGCGAAGACCACCGCCGCAACTACCTGTATCGGATTGCCACCAACCTCGTGCACGACCAGCGCCGCCGGCCCCGCGCCGACCGCGAGCCGCTCGAGGACGCCGAGCGTCAGCCGGCGCCCGAGAGTCTCGACCGGCTCGGAGAGCCGGGCGGCGCGACGCATCGACCTGGCCCGCGCGATGGCCCGGATGAAGCCGCGCGAGCGCAGCATGCTGTGGCTGGCCTACGCGCACGGCTGCTCGCACGAAGAGATCGCCGAGGTGCTCGGTCTCAAGACCTCGAGCCTGAAGGCGCTGCTGCACCGCGCGCGCCGCCGCCTCGCCGGGTTCATGACCCCCGCCGGGGAAGGGGAGACCCGATGACGCCACGAAGCTGCGCTCACGAGCCCGAGATCGTCGCCGCGGTGCTCGGCCGCCGCTGGCCCGAGGCCTGCGACGCCTCGCTGCGGGCGCACGCCGAGGCGTGCGAGGTGTGCCGCGAGGTCGTGGAGGTGGCGGCGCTGCTGAAAGAGGATTACGACGAGGCGCGCGAGGCGATTGCGCAGCGCGACGTGCCGCTGCCCTCGGCGGGTCAGATCTGGTGGCGCGCCGCGGTGCACGCGCGCGCCGAGGCCGCCCAAGCCGCCACGCGGCCGCTGGTCTGGGGCTACGGCGTTGCGGCGGCCTGTGCCGTGGCGCTGCTGATCGCGGGCGTGAGCGTGCTGTGGCCGTCGCTGCTGCCGGCGTTCGGCGTCATGACCACGCTGGTGGATTGGGTGTCGCCGGTGGCCGCGTCGGCGACCGACGCGGTGGTGGCGACGCTGAAGGCGCGGTTGCCCATCGTCATCACCGTGGCCGCCTTCCTCATCGCCGCGCCGGTGGCGCTGTACTTCGCGCTGCGCGAAGAGTAGGGCCTGCTGCAGGGCGGTCTGGAGACCGCCCTCTACGTCCGGAGCGGAGTAGCGGCGCTCAAGACGTAGCGCTCGGTTTCGACCGGCCGGCCGGCCAGTCCACTCAGTCAGCCACTCAATGCACGGACTTGGGTCCGCCCGCCGAGTAGGTCTTCATCTCCAGCAGTTCGATCAGCCCGTCGCAGCGCGCCAGGATGCCGTCGCGCTCGAGCAGCGCCTGGCGCTCGACGGGATCGAGGCCCAGATACTGCGACAGCGCATTGACCAGATCCTCGTCGGGAATCGCGGACGGGAACCGCGGGTCGGCCCCGCCGCGCTCGATGGCCGCCACGATCAGCGCCTCGAGGCGGTGGCGCCGCTGCTTGAGCAGCTGTTTGTCGGCGTCGCTCGCGATCTCCGGCAGCGGCTGGACGCGCGCGAGGCGGTACTCGCGGCTGGTGTCCTCGTCCAGGATCCGGAACTTCTCGATGCCGCGCAGCACCAGGTTGGAGCGCCCGTCCGGCAGCCGTTCCGAGTGGGTGATGACGCCGGCGCAGCCGACGGGATATACGCGCGGACGGCCCTGGTAGTCGGCCTCGTAACCGGGCTGCAGCAGCGTCATGCCGATGATGCGATCGCCGGCGAGCGCGTCGGCCAGCATGGCGCGGTAGCGCGGCTCGAAGATGTGCAGCGGCAGGAACACGTTCGGGAACAGCACGACGTTCGGCAGCGGGAAGATCGGAATCGTCGGCGGGAGCATCGCGAACGGGTCACTACCGCCCCGCCGGAGGCGGGGCAATTAGATGCTGCCTGAGCGAGGTGGAGCCGGTTCTACGCAAGTGGCGGAGCCTCGCTCAGTGGATCGTCTTGGTCTTGCGGTTCATGTAGTCCATCAGGACGTACTGGCCGAGCGTGTACGGCGTGGTGAAGTACGCCTTGCCCCGGCACACCGCGGCCACGCGGCGCACGAACGCCACCAGGTCGGGATCCCGCGCCAGCATGAACGTGTTGATCATGATGCCGGCCTTGCTGCACGCGTTCACCTCGGCGAACGTTTCCGAGACGATGTGCGGGTCGAGGCCGAACGCGTTCTTGTAGATCTGGCCGTCGGGCCGCGTCAGCGCCGAGGGCTTGCCGTCGGTGATCATGACGATCTGGCGCATGTCCTTGCGCTGCCGCTCGAGGATGCGCCGCGCCAGCCGCAGCCCCTCGCGGGTGTTGGTGTAGTACGGCCCGACGCGCACGCGCCCGAGCTGCTTGAGGGGAATCTCCTCGGCCGAGTCGTGGAACAGCACCGCGTGCAGCGAGTCGCCGGGATACTGCGTGCGGATCAGGTGCGACAGCGCCAGCGCCACCCGCTTGGCCGGCGTGAAGCGGTCTTCGCCGTAGAGGATCATGCTGTGGCTGCAGTCGAGCATGATCACGGTGGCGCACGAGCTCTGGTAGTCGCTCTGGGCGACCATCAGGTCCACGTAGTCGATGTCGATGCCGGCGGCCGGCGGTGGCGCTGCCGACGTGATGCAGCCGCTGCACGGCGTTGAGAATGGTGCTGCTCGGGTCGATGTTGAGCGTGTCGCCGAACTCGTAGGGCTTGGGCGCGGCAATCGCCTCGACGCCGGTGCTCAGGTGCCGGGTGTCGTGCAGCCCCGAGCTGCTGCGGCCCACCGAGCCGAGCAGGTCGCGGAGCGCCCGGTAGCCGAGGAAGTCGAGCGCCTTGTCGGTGACCTCGAACTGCACCCGGCTGTTGTCCTCGCCGACGCCGCCGCCGGCCCCGCGCCGGTGCTCGCGCTCGGTCTCGAGGTCCGGCGCGCCGGTGATGAAGCCGCGCTCCATCATGCGGTCGATGATCTGCTGGATCAGGTCCTCGAGCTGCTGGCGCACGCCTTCCTGATCGCCGTCGGCCGGCTCGCCGAGCAGCCGCTGCATCGCTTCGTCCGACAGCACGCCCCCGCTGAAGAGCGCGTCGAGGATGGCGTCGTGCAGCGCCTGCATCGTCCGGTCCTCGTCGGTGTCCGACGGGTCCCAGGGATTGCTGAACCCGCTCGACAGCAGCAGGTCCGACAGCTTCGAGACGAGATCCTCGAGGTCGATCTCGTCGAGCAGGTCGCCGGTGAACTTGGTGTAGCGGTATTTCACGTGCGCTCCAGGGCGGTCTGAAGACCGCCCTCGACGATCCCGGGCAGGTCTGAAGACCTGCCCCTACGAAAGCGTTCTGACCCACCTGCCTCGCCTGCCCACCTGCCTCACCGGAGCCGAGCTCCGGCCTAGTTGTAGTACTTCTTCTTCCCGCCGCTCTGCACGCGCGGCTCGTCCTCCAGCGACGGCTCGCGCGACGGGCGCCGCACCGGCGTGTCGCTGGCGTGATAGCCGCGCTCGTCGCTGCGGCTGATCTTCTTGGTGGCGTACAGCCCCTCGAGCACGAAGTCCACGCCGGCGGCGAGCATCGGCGCTGCCGCCTGCTTCGGCGATGCCGGCCTCGTGCGCCAGATCGACCAGGCCCTGCACGGCGCGCGCGTGCGTCAGCACGTCGGCGGCGCTCATGGTATCGGCCAGTTGCAGGCTGCCGCCGAGGTCGAACCACTCGATGACCCGCCGCGGGTCGAGATGGGAGAGGTAGCCCTCGGCGACGTTGGCCACGGCGTTGCGCACCAGTTCGCGCGCGATGGCCTCGGCGCCCTTCAGCTCGCCCTCGTACTCGAGCTCGAACTTGCCGGTCATCGACGGCAGCGCGGCGTAGACGTCGGTGACCCGGGGCACGGCCATGTCTTCGCCGCCGACGATGGCGCGGCGCTCGGCGTTGGAGATGACGTTCTCCATCACCGAGATCGGCAGGCGCTGGCTCACGCCCGAGCGCTTGTCCACGCGCCGGTCCTGCCGGGCCTGGAAGGCAATCTCCTCGACGACTTCGGCGACGAAGGTCGGCACCTCGACGCGCGGCGCGGCGCCGGCGCGGACCATCCACGCTTCCTGCGCCGTGATGGTCTGGGCGTCGCCGCGGCTGACGGGGTAGTGGGTGCGGATCTCCGAGCCGATGCGGTCCTTGAGCGGCGTGATGATCTTGCCGCGCGCGGTGTAGTCCTCGGGATTGGCGGTGAACGCCATCATCACGTCGAGGGGCAGCCGCACCGGGTAGCCCTTGATCTGGATGTCGCCTTCCTGAAGGATGTTGAACAGCCCCACCTGGATCTTGCCGGCCAGATCCGGCAGCTCGTTGATGGCGAAGATGCTGCGGTTGGCGCGCGGCAGCAGGCCGTAGTGCATGGTCAGCTCGTTCGAGAGCTGCAGCCCGGCGCGCGCCGCCTTGATCGGGTCGATGTCGCCGATCATGTCGGCGATGGTCACGTCGGGCGTCGCCAGCTTCTCCACGTAGCGCGCGTCGCGCTCGAGCCACGCGATCGGCGTGCGGTCACCGGCCTCGGCCACCTGGGCGCGGCACGATCCGCAGATGGGCTGCAGCGGGTCGTCGTTGATCTCGCAGCCCGGCATCACCGGGATGACGTCGTCGAGCAGCGTGACCAGCGCGCGCAACAGGCGCGTCTTCGCCTGGCCGCGCAGGCCCAGCAGGATGAAGTGGTGCCGCGAGAGCAGCGCGTTGACGAGCTGCGGCAGCACCGTGTCGTCGTAGCCGACGATGCCCGGGAAGAGCGTTCCCCCCGCGCGCAGTTTCTCGATCAGGTTGTCGCGCACTTCTTCGTGCACGTTGCGATGGCGAATCTCGCCGCGCTCGACCGCGCGGCGCAGATCGCCCAGCGTGGAGATCGCCGAGGGAATGGGCATACCGTGGATCCTATAGCAGCGGCCCGCTCCGGAGGGTGGGCAATTGAACGCCTGTGCTGCGAGCGAGGCGCAGCCCTTCCTGTCCGTTCGAGGCGGAGCCTTTGCTAGCATGCCGTCATGCCTTTCTTCCGGAACGGGCGGCCGCGCGTGTTCGCGCACCGCGGCGGCAGCGCGCTCGCCCCGGAAAACACGCTGGCGGCCTTCGACACCGGCCTGCGCGCCGGCGCCGACGGCCTCGAGCTCGACGTGCATCTCTCCGCCGACGGCGTTCCGGTGGTCATCCACGACGACACGCTCGACCGCACGACCAACGCATCGGGGCCCGTCGCGTCGCTGACCGCGGCCGAGCTGGCGCGCGTCGACGCCGGCGTGGCGATTTGCCGGATCGCGAGGCGATTTCCCCTTTCGCGGGCAGGGATTCGGCGTCCCACGGCTGCGCGAGGTGCTGGAACGCCATCCGCGGCGTGCCCATCATCATCGAGATGAAAGTGGATTCCGAGACGATGGCCGCGCGCGTCGCCGGCGACATCCGTGCCGCCGGCGCGGAAGAGACCGCGTGCGCCGCCGGCTACGGCAGCACCAGCGCGGCCGTCATGCGGCGCCTGCTGCCCGGAGTGGCCACCAGTGCCTGCCACGCCGAAGTGCGCCTGGCGGTCTACCGGTCGTGGGGCGGCTGGCCGGTGAAACGCCCGCCGTTTGGCGGCTATCAGGTGCCCGAGTACGCGGGCCGGGTGCGCATCGTGTCGCCGCGCTTCATCCGCCATGCGCATGCGGCCGGCCTCGACGTTCAGGTCTGGACGGTGGATACCGAAGCCGACATGGAGCGCTTTCTGGCCTGGGGCGCCGACGCGCTGATCAGCAACCGGCCGGACCTGGCGGTGACGGTGCGCGACACATTTGTAGGGGCAGTGGGGCTGTCGCACGTGCGAGCGTGAGCGATTGATGCCGATTGATGCCTCCGTTTGTTGCCCGTGCCGGCGATCGTGGGGCATGATTAGCCACACGGTTGGTGCGTGATTTCCCAAGGAGGACTATCGAATGCGGCGAATTCTCACGATCGCGACGGCCGCCATGATTGCCGTGGCCGGGAGCGTGCTGGTTGCCCAGAAAGTGACGACCCCCGCGGAGCTCGATGCCGCGATGAAGAAAGTCGGTCCCGCGCAGGGCGCGACCGGCAAGGCGATCAACTCGGGCAACTTCGCGGACGCGAAGGCCCAGGTCGCGATCGTCAAGCAGGCGTTGATGGACGCCGAGAACTTCTGGGTGGCCAACAAGAAGGACGACGCAATCGCGTTCAGCAAGGATTCGATCGCCAAGATCACGGCGCTCGAGCAGGCGCTGTCGGCTGCCGGCGCCGGATCAGCAGGCCGCGCTTGCGGCGCTGAAGGCCGCTGGCGGCACCTGCGGCGCGTGCCACAAGACCTACCGGATGCAGGACGAGAACATGCAGTACATCCTGAAGCCGGGCAGCGTGTAGAACACGCGCAGTCCTCCATCGCGTGAGTCATCCGGACGGGCGGGCGCACGCCCGCCCGTCGTACGTACCGCAGCGTGACAGTCCCATGCGATATCGCCGAGCTCGGCAACCGGTCAGCGGCCGGGCTTCGCTGCTAGACTCCGGGCGTGGGCCGGTACGTGACGCTTCACGCGCTCCTGGCGGGGTTTTTCGCCTTCGGAGCGGTGCAGTACTTCGCCCAGTGGTGCTGGTCCCGGAGCGAGCGGGTCCTCCTGCTCTTCGCGCTGCACTGCGCTCTCGGCGTGAGCCTGTCGCTCTGGCGCTGCTCGCGCTCGGACAGGCCACCAGCGTCGCCGAGGCCCAGGCTGGCGCTCGGCGCGCGCACGACGATGGCGCTCCTCTGGGTGGCGGCGTCGGTCACGCTGGTCTCGCGCATCACCGGTTTCGAAGCCCGTATCTTCGCCCGCGCGATCACCAGCGTCCTGCTGCTGACGGCCGCCGTCAACTTCTTCACCCCGCTCAACGGCACCGTGACCGGGCTTCGCACCGCCGAGGCGTGGTGGGGCGGGACGTTCACGATCGCGGAGCGCGAGCCGAGCGACGGGCTGGCGGTGGCGTACCTGGCGGTGGCCGGTGGCTTCGTCTACAGCGGCGTCGCCGCGCGGCACATGTGGCGGCGCGATCGCATCGGCGCGGCGCTCGCCGGCCTGGCCGCGGGCGGCGCTCTCGTCGCGCTCCGTCGTGGCGGCTTTGCCGACGTCGGGCGGCCGCACCTTGCCGTATGTCGGGGACGCGCCGTGCGCCGTCTGGGCGTCTCGATGGCTATGGTGCTGTCGCGCGAGTACGCCGACCGCGGCGAGCGTCTGGCCGCAGGCGAGCGCCGCTTCCACGCCGTCTTCGACGAATCGTCCGAGCTCGTTTTCCTCACCCAGCCCGACGGCACGCTCACGCAGGCCAACCGCTCCGCGCTGGCCGTCGCCGGCGTCCGGCCGCGCGACGTCGTGGGGACAGCCGTTGTGGGACACGCCGTGGTGGAGCCACGACCCGCAGCTGCGGCACCGGTGACAGGCGCCGTGGCGCGACGCGGCCGCGGCTCGCCGGTCAAATTCGAGGCCACGCATCCGCGGCTCGACGGCGTCGCTGTCGTGGGCCGATTGTTCGCTGTCGGCGTTCGCGACGGCGTCGGCGAGGTGACCATGCTCGTCTGCGAGAGCCGCGACGTCACCGAGCGCGTGCGGGCGCACGAAGCGCTGATGATGAGCGGCGCCCGGTATCGCACGCTGATCGACTCGGCGCCGGAGGCGATCGTGGTGCTCGACGTCGCCACCGGCCGCTTCGTGGACTGCAACCAGCAGGCCTGCGAGATGTTCGGCGTGTCGGTGACGGCCCTGCGCGAGCTGGGCGTGTTGGACATCAGTCCGGCGCGTGCAGCCGGACGGACGCGAATCGCGCGCGGCGGCGTCGCGCCTATCTGGCCGACGCGGTCGCCGGCGGCCGGCCGGTGTTCGAGTGGACGCACCGCACGCTGGCGGGCCGCGAGTTTCCCTGCGAGGTCTGCCTGGTGAAGCTGCCGGATCCCGATCGGACGCTCATCCGGGGCAGCATCACCGACATCACCGAACGGCGCCTGCTCGAGGAGCAGTTGCGGCAGTCGCAGAAGATGGAGGCGGTGGGCCGGCTGGCCGGCGGCGTCGCCCACGACTTCAACAACCTGCTCACCGTCATCACGCTCAGCAGCCATCTGCTGCTCGAGGAGATGGAAGCCGGGCGCGCCGCGCCTGACGCACGTGAAGGACATCGCCGACGCCGCCGACCGGGCGACGGCGCTCACGCGGCAGCTGCTGGCGTTCGGCCGCAAGGCGGTGCTGGCGCCCAAGGTGCTCGACATCAACGCTCGTGGTCGCGCGATGCCGAGAGCATGCTGCGCCGTCTCATCGGCGAGGACGTCCAGCTTCTGCGTCGAGCTCGACCCCGCGCCGTGCCGGTCACCATCGATCCCGGCCATCTCGGGCAGGTGCTGATGAACCTGTCGGTCAACGCCCGCGACGCCATGCCGATGCGGCGGCACGCTCACGATTGCCACCGCCAACCTGGGGTCGGAGACCGCCGCCAGCCGACCGGAGCCAGAGTCACGTGCCAGCCAGGTCTGTCTGAGGGTCACCGACACCGGGACGGGCATGCCCCCGACGTCGTGGCGCGCATTTTCGAACCGTTCTTCACCTCGAAGGGCATGGGCAAGGGCACCGGGCTGGGGCTCGCGGTCGTGCACGGCATCGTGGAGCAGAGCGGCGGCCACATCGACGTGCGAGAGCGCGCCCGGGGCCGGCACCACGTTCAACATCTACCTGCCGGCCAGCGAACCGTCGCCGCACGGAGCGGCTGAGTCGGCGAGCGCCGCCGCGCGCAACGGCCACGAATCGATCCTGCTGGTGGAAGACGAGGCGAGCCTGCGCAACCTCGCCGCGCGGGCCTTGCGGGCGCGCGGCTTCAGCGTGATGCTGGCCGGCGACGGCGCCGAGGCGCTGCGGCTCCTCGAGACGCACCAGGAGCCGTTGGATCTGCTGGTGACCGACGTGGTGATGCCGAACATGGACGGCCGGGAGCTGGCCGACCGGCTGCGTGCCCGCATGCCAGGGCTGAAGGTGCTCTTTCTCAGCGGCTACATGGACGACGCGCTGCTGCGGCGTGGCGTGTTCGAGGCGAACGAAACTCTGCTGCTGAAGCCCTTCACGCCGAGCTCGCTTGCACAGAGAGTGCGCGAGGTGCTGGATTTCGTGTAATCGCGTGCCGTCCGTTCGGCTATGGTGGGCTTCTCAGGCCGGAGGCCGTGAATGACGGGTCGATCGTGCGTCGCGCTGCTGCTCGTTGCTGGCCGGGTCGCCGGCGTTGCCGCCCAGACAGCCGCGCCGGCCGGCCGCGTGAAAGTCGTTGCCGGAGCGGCGTTCGTGATTCACGAAGGCCGCCAGATCCCCGCAGCCGTCGGCACGCCGGTGTACGCAGCAGGATTCGCCTGTCCACCGGGCCGGCGGCCGCCTGGGCGTGACGCTGCGCGACGACACGCGGCTGTCGATCGGGCCGGAGACGACGATCGAGCTCAACCGCTTTGTCTACGCGCCAGCCGACAGCCAGTTCTCGTTCGTGCTCGGGTCGTGCGCGGCGTCGTCGCCTATGTGTCAGGCCGCATCGCCAAGCTGTCGCCCGATGCGGTGCGCCTCGAAACGCCGGCGGCGATCGTGGGCGTGCGCGGCACGCGCCTCGTGATGCGGGTGGAGGAATGAAACCGCCGGTTGCAGTGCTGATCGTCGTGGCGGGTCTCCGCCCCGCCGTCGCATGCGCCGCGCGACAGGGCGGCCGCGCGGCCGGTCCGTCGATGGTGGTGCTGCTGGCCGATCCGGACGCGGGAACGTTGGGCCGCGCGACCGTCAGCGAGCGTCGCCGGTGCCGGCACGGTGGAGCTCGACCGCCGAATCGCGCCGCGACCACGGTGACCGGACGGCGGACGCCGCCTCGCCTGCGCGCGCTCGATGCCGCGACGGTCGAGAGGCTCTTTGGCGAGACGCTGGCCGGCCTGCCCCTGGCGCCGGAGGCTTTCACCCTGTACTTCCGGCTCGAGTCGGACGAGCTGACCGACGAATCGCGCGTGCTCCTGCCCGGCGTGCTGAAGGCGGTGGCGTCGCGGCCGGCACCGGAGGTCGGCGTCGTGGGCCACACCGACACGACGGGCGACCCAGCGCTCCAACTACGCGCTCGGCCTCGAGCGCGCCAACGCGGTGCGCACGCTGCTCATCGCGAGCCGGCGTGGAGGCGTCGCTCATCGACGTGTCGTCGCACGGGGAATCGGAGCTGCGCATCCGGACCGCCGACGACGTGCTCGAGCCGCGCAACCGCCGCGTGGAGATCTCGGTCCGCTGAGCCGGATCGTGGCCGACGTTCAGTGCGATCCCGATGGCCCCGCGTGTTCTCGCGCAGTGGCCCTGGCTGCTGCCCGCGGTCTTCTGCGCGGCTGCGGCCGTCACGCCCCCTGACGTGCTCAGCCGTCTCAACGACGGCGCCGGCGACGTGTTGCGGCGGGCGCTTGCCCCGTCGCCGCCGGATCCGCGCGTGATCGTCGTGGACATCGACGAGGCCAGCCTGGCGGCGGAGGGGCAGTGGCCATGGCGGCGCGACCGGCTGGCCGTCCTGGTCGAGCGACTGCGCGAGGATGGCGCCCGCGTGATCGCGCTCGATCTCGTCTTCAGCGAACCCGGCCGGTCGGCGGCGCCCGAGACCGCCGCGGACGCGGCCTTTGCCGAGACGCTCCGCCGCGGCGGCGTGATCGTCGGCTACGCGTTGACGTTCGGCCGGGGCGCCGCTCACGCCACCCAGGCCTGCGATCTTCATCCGCTGCCGCTCGCCGTCGTCGAGCCGCCGGGCACTCACGACCGGCCCATGTTCGAAGCCGACGGGATTGTGTGCAGCCTGCCCGCGATTGCCGGCGCGGCCGGTGCCTCGGGATTTCTCAACGCGACGCCGGACGGCGACGGCACGCTGCGCCGGGTGCCGCTGCTGATCGCGATGGACGGCGCGATCTATCCGTCGCTCGGTCTCGCCGCCACGCTCCCCGTGCTCGGGGCGGCGGCCCCGGCGCTGCGAGCCGTCCACGCCAACGCCTCATCGCTCGCGCTCGGCGATCGCACCGTGCCGCTCGACGGCCGGTCCAACCTGCTGCTGCGGTTTCGCGGTCCTCGACGGACGTTCACGTTCGTGTCCGCGGCCGACGTGCTGGCCGATCGCGTCTTGCCCGATGCCTTCCGCGACAAGGTGGTCTTCGTCGGGGCCACGGCTCTTGGAACGCAGGAGCTCGTGGCGACCCCGCACGACCCTCGCTTCATCGGCGTCGAAGTGCAGGCCACGGTGGCGGACAACCTGTTGCAGGGCGATTTCCTGAGCCGGCCCGCCGATGCGCCGCTCGTGGAGGCCGCTGCGACGCTCATCGGGGGGGCGGTGCTGGCCCTGGTGGCGTCGCGGTTCGGGCTCACGTGGGCCGGAGTCGCCGGCGCGGCGTCGCTGGCCGTGCTGTGGGGCGGCGCGTGGTGGCTGATGGACCAGCGGGGGCTGGTCCTGTCGCCGGTGATGCCCTCGGCCGGCGTGCTGCTCTCCGCGGTCGGGCTCGCCCTTGCGACCATGGCGCGAGGGTTGCGCGCCACCGCCGCGGATCTGCACCAGGCGCGCGCCCAGGCCGATGCAGCGGCGTACGCGCACGAGGATTTCCTGGCGACCTTGTCGCGCGAGCTGCGGACGCCGTTGTCCGCGATCCAGGGCTACGCCCGGATGGTGGAGAAGGGCGCGCTCGGCGACGACAGCAAGGTGCAGGTGCTGGCCGCCATCGAGCGTCATGCCCTGGCGCAGACACGGCTGATCGACGACCTGTTCGATGCCTCGCGCGCCGCGGGCGGACAGCTGCAACTGGCACTGCAGAACGTCGAGCTGACCGAGATTGTCCGCTCGGTGGTGGAGGCGCTTCGGCCCGCGATCTCGGCCCGCAGCCTGATGCTCACCTTCGACAGCGACGACGATGTGAGCCGCGTGGCCGGCGATCCCGACCGGTTGCGCCGGGCGGTGTGGCACCTCGTGTCGAACGCGGTGAAATTCACCCCCGAAGGCGGACAGGTGGACGTGCGGCTGATGCACGAACGTGGCGCCGCGGTGCTCATCGTCCGCGACTCGGGCCCCGGCATTCCACTCGAGCAGATCCCGCTGCTCTTCACACCGCGCGCCGGAGGAACGCCGGCGGAGGGCCCCGGGCTGCGGCTCGGCCTCCCGCTCGTCCGTCACATCGTGGAACTGCACGGCGGGTCGATTACCGCGACCAGCGACGGGCTCGCGTCCGGCGCGGCGTTCCGTGTCCGGCTGCCGCTCAAGGCCGCGGCGGCGGCTGCGCCGGCCCCGGCGGCCGTGACCGAACCGGCGGCTGTGACCGCGCCAGCGCCAGTGCCGGTGACGCGGCTCGAAGGCGTTCGCGTGATGGTCGTGGACGAGCGCGCCGACGCCCGGGGACGGACCGCCGCGGCGCTCCTCGCCGCCGGCGCCAGCGTCGTCACGGCCGCCTCCTCGCGCGACGCGCTCGCGCTCATGCGCGACGATTCTCGCGACGTGCTGGTGGTGACGATCACCGCCGGGGAACGCAACGGCTACTGGCTGGCGCGCGAGGCGCTGGCCATTTCCCTCAATCGCGGTGATCGGCTGGCGATCATCGCGGTCGGCACGGGACAACCTGACGAGCGCGCGCGCATGCCCGAGATCACCATCGATCGCGAACTCACCGGGCCGGTCGACCCTGCGCAGCTGGTCTCGATCGTGGCCGACCTCGCCCACGCCGGCAATCACCACGCTCACTGACGCTAGAGGGTCAGGTACAGTCAGGACCCGAGCCTGACCCGAGCCTGCCACTTCGTCGCCATCCAGCAGGCGGCTCGCCGTTCTTGAACACGCTCCCCATCATCGAGCGCGGTCAGCTTCCCGGTGTTGGTGTTCTGCCGGCTCGGGTGATAGCAGCCGACCAGCGTGGGCGCGCCGGCGAGGCGCGCGACGGATCCGTGCGCGAACTGCGGTCGAGGCGACAGCGCATGCCCCTGTCGCTTGAGCCGCTGCAGCCACGCGTCGAAGGCGATCTTCCCGAGCGCCACCACCACGCGCACGGCGGGCAGCGCGTCGGCCTCGGCGTCCAGATGATGCTGGCAGCGCGCGATCTCCTCGGGCGACGGCTTGTTCTGCGGCGGCGCGCACCGCACCGCCGCCAGGATGTAGGCGTCACGCAGTTGCAACCCGTCGTCGATACGCTGTGACGTCGGGATGCTGGCAAAGCCCGTCCGGTGGAGCGCGCTCATCAGGAAGTCGCCCGAGCCGCCCACGCCATCGCCGGTGAACACGCGCCCGGTCCGGTTGGCGCCGTGCGCCGCGGGCGCGAGGCCGACGAGCAGCAGCCGCGCCGCCGGGTCGCCGAAGCCCGGCACGGGCCTGCCCCAATACACGTCGTCACGAAACGCGCGCTTGCGCACATGCGCCACCGTGCGGCAGTGCTCCCGCAGGCGAGGGCAGCGCTCGCATGAGGTGATTGCATGAGACACATCAGCGAGACGACGGCTGACCTCGCGGGAATTCACTCGGAAATTCGCCGAATCAGGTTTCATCCGGGCCGGACCGAATAATAGAATAAGAGCCGGTTACTGCTGGCGAGGCTGCGCTCCCTGCCTCAAAGCTTCGCCTCGCCAGGGCAGTGTCTCCCTGCCCCGCTCCGGGGGCCGGTCCCACGAGGATTCATGCGTAACACAGCACCAAAAGACGCCGCCGAGATCGAGGCCCTCGAAACCCGCGAGTGGCTCGAGTCGCTCGACTACGTGATCAAGTCGGGCGGTCCGGTCCGGGTCAGCAAGCTGCTGCGCGAGTTGAGCGACCACGCGCGCCGCAACGGCGTCAAGCTGCCGTTTACCGCCAACACCCCCTACATCAACACGATTCCCGCCGACGAGCAGCCGCCGTTTCCCGGCAGCCGCGAGATCGAGCGGCGCATCAAGAGCCTGGTGCGCTGGAACGCGCTGGCCATGGTGGTGAAGGCCAACAAGGCCGAGGACGGCATCGGCGGCCACATCTCCACTTATGCGTCGGCGGCAACGCTCTACGAAGTCGGGTTCAACCACTTCTTCAAGGGCAAGGGCGACGACAACGACGGCGACATCATCTACTTCCAGGGCCACGCCGCGCCCGGCATCTACGCGCGCGCGTTCCTCGAAGGGCGCCTCTCGGCGGAGAAGCTCGAGAACTTCCGCCGCGAGCTGAAGGAGGGCGGCGGGCTGTCGTCCTACCCGCACCCGTGGCTGATGCCGGACTTCTGGGAGTTCCCCACGGTCAGCATGGGGCTCGGCCCGATCTGCGCGATTTATCAGGCCCGCTTCATGCACTACCTCGAAGACCGCGGGCTGAAGAAGCACTCGAACTCGAAGGTGTGGGCGTTCCTCGGCGACGGCGAGACCGACGAGCCGGAATCGCTCGGCGCCATCACGCTGGCCTCGCGCGAGAAGCTCGACAACCTGATCTTCGTCATCAACTGCAACCTCCAGCGGCTCGACGGCCCGGTGCGCGGCAACGGGCAGATCATCCAGGAACTCGAGGCCATCTTCCGCGGCGCGGGCTGGAACGTCCTGAAAGTCATCTGGGGCGGCGAGTGGGACGCGCTGCTCGCCAAGGACACCGACGGCCTGCTCGTGAAGCGCATGGGCGAGGTCGTGGACGGCGAGTATCAGAAGTACGCCGTCGAATCGGGCGCCTACGTCCGGGAGCACTTCTGGGGCGAAGACCCCCGGCTGCTCGAGATGGTCGCGCACCTGTCGGACGAGCAGCTGAAGAAGCTCACGCTCGGCGGGCACGACCCGGCCAAGGTCTACGCGGCCTACAAGGCCGCCGTCGAGCACACCGGACAGCCGACGGTGATCCTGGCCCGGACCATCAAGGGCTACGGCATCGGCGAAGCGGGCGAGGGCAAGAACATCACCCATCAGCAGAAGAAGCTGAACGAAGACGAGCTCAGGGCCTTCCGCACGCGCTTCGGGATTCCGGTCGCCGACGAGGAAGTCAGCAAGGCCCCCTTCTACCGGCCGTCGGACAACAGCCCCGAAGTGACCTATCTGAAGGAACGGCGCAAACAGCTCGGCGGCTACGTTCCCTCCCGCACCGTCCAGGTCGAACCGCTCAAGACCGACTCTCTCCCCGAGCTCTTCAAGGAATTCCACGGCGGCAGCGAAGGCCGCAAGGCCTCGACGACGATGGTGTTCGTGCGCATGCTGGCCAAGCTGCTGCGCGACAAGGAGATTGGCGAGCTGGTCGTCCCGATCGTGCCGGATGAGGCCCGCACGTTCGGCATGGAGGCGCTGTTCCGCCAGGTGGGCATCTACTCGCGCGTCGGTCAGCTCTACGAGCCGGTCGACATGGACACGCTGCTCTACTACAAAGAAGCGAAGGAAGGACAGATCCTCGAGGAAGGGATCAACGAGGCCGGCTCGATCTCGTCGTTCATCGCCGCCGGCAGCGCGTATGCCACGCACGGCGTGAACACGATTCCGTTCTTCATCTACTACTCGATGTTCGGGATGCAGCGCGTCGGCGACCTCGTGTGGGCGGCGGCCGACACGCGCACGCGCGGCTTCCTGCTCGGCGGCACCGCCGGGCGCACCACGCTCGCGGGTGAAGGCCTGCAGCACCAGGACGGCCACAGCCACCTGCTGTCGCTGGCCGTGCCCAATCTGATCTCCTACGACCCGACGTTCGCCTACGAGATCGCGGTGATCATCGAGGACGGCATCCGCCGGATGTACACCAACGGCGAGAGCGTCTTCTACTACCTCACCGTGATGAACGAGACCTACGAGATGCCGCCGATGCCCGAAGGCGCGCGCGACGGCATCCTGAAGGGGCTCTACAAGCTGCGGTCGTCGGCGAAGAAGAAGGCCAAGGGCCGGGCGCAGCTGGTGGGCGCCGGCGCCATCCTCAACGAGGTGCTCAAGGCCCAGCAGATGCTCGAGAAGGACTACGATGTGGCCGCCGACGTGTGGAGCGCGCCGAGCTTCCAGGAGCTCTATCGCGACGGCCACGCCTGCGAGCGCTGGAACCGGCTGCACCCCGGCGAGACGCCGAAGGTGCCCTACGTGACCCAGTGCTTCGAGAAGACCGAGGGCGTCATCGTGGTGGCGTCGGACTACGTGAAGGCGATGGCCGACTCGATCGACCGCTGGATGCCGCGGCGGATCACGTCGCTCGGCACCGACGGCTTCGGCCGCAGCGAGGGCCGCGCGTCGCTGCGCGAGTTCTTCGAGGTGGATGCCCGGTTCATCGTCGTCGCGACGCTCGGCGATCTCGCGCGCGACGGCGTGATCGACGTGGGCGTGGTCAAGAAGGCGATCGCGGACCTGAAGATCGATCCCGAGAAGTCCAACCCGGCGGTGTCATAAGTGACAGAGTTCAAAGTTCCCGAGCTGGGGGAGAACATCGCCTCCGGCGACGTCGCGAAAGTGCTCGTCAGCGTCGGCGACACGGTCAAGAAGGAGCAGCCGGTCATCGAGCTCGAGACCGACAAGGCCACAATCGAGGTGCCTTCGTCGGTGGCCGGCGTCGTCAAAGAGATCAAGGTCAAGAAGGGCGACAAGGTGCAGGTCGGCGCGGTGATCTTCACCGTGGACGACGGCGCCGCCGCGGGCAACGGGGCGTCGAGCGCGCCGGCAAGGCGGCCGCCGACGCGACCGCGCCACCCGCCGCGGCCAAGGCCGAAGCCAGGCCGGAGCCGAAGGCCGAGCCGAAGCCGGAACCCAAGGCCGAGGCCAGGCCGGAGGCCAAGCCAGCGCCAAGCCGGAAGCCCGCGCGGAGCAGAAGGTCGTCTCGATGCCGCCGCGGCAGCCGGTCGAGGCCCCCGCGGCGCCGTCGCTCCGGCGCCGGCTCCGCCATCGAACCTGATGCCCGCCGCGGCCTCGCCCGCGGTGCGCCGCCTGGCGCGCGAGATTGGCGTGGACATCAACGCCGTGCCCGGCAGCGGGCCCGCCGGCCGTATTTCCCAGGAAGACGTCAAGGAGCACGCCCGGCGCATCCTGAGCAGCGTCGGCAGCGCCGGATCGCCCGCGGCCGGCGGCGCGGCCGCCCGCGCGTCGCGGCCCATGCCCGACTTCGCGAAGTGGGGCGAGGTGGCGCGCGAGCCGTGGACGCAACATCCGGCGCGTCACCGCCGAGCATCTCAGCTACTCCTGGAACACGGTCCCGCACGTCACGCAGTTCGACAAGGCCGACGTGACCGCGCTCGAGGAGCTGCGGAAGAAGTACAAGGATCAGGTGGTGAAGGCGGGTGGCAACCTCACCGTCACCGCGATGCTGGTGAAGGTGCTGGCGACCGCGCTGCAGAAGTTCCCGCAGTTCAACGCGTCGATCGATCCCGATCGCGGCGAGGTCGTCTACAAGAAGTACGTCAACGTCGGCGTGGCGGTGGACACCGATCGCGGGCTGCTGGTGCCGGTGATCAAGCAGGCCAATTCGAAGAACATCACGCAGATCGCGGTGGAGCTGCAGCAGCTCGCCGAGAAGGCGCGCGACCGCAAGCTCACCGTCGACGAGATGAGCGGCGGCAGCATGAGCCTGTCGAATCTGGGCGGCATCGGCGGCACCTACTTCACGCCGATCGTCAACTGGCCCGAAGTGGCGATTCTGGGCGTGTCGCGCGGCGGCACCGAGCCGGTGTGGAAGAACACCCCCGCCGGACCGTCAGGTTCGGCGGCAGGGAGTTTTGTGCCCCGGCAGATGCTGCCCTTGTCGCTGTCGTACGACCACCGCGTGATTGATGGCGCCGACGCCATCCGCTTCCTCCGCTGGGTCGTGGAAGCGATCGAGCAACCCTTCCTTCTCTCCCTCATCGGCTAATGGCGCAGACAACACAGATTGCAGTACTTGGCGCGGGGCCAGGCGGCTACGCCGCGGCCTTTTACGCGGCTGACCTGGGCATGCAGGTCACGCTCATCGACGAAGAAAAGAACCCCGGCGGCGTGTGCCTCTACCGCGGCTGCATCCCGTCGAAGGCGCTGCTGCACGTCGCGAAAGTGATGGACGAAGCGGCGCACGCGTCGAAGTGGGGCATCAGCTACGGCGCGCCGGCGATCGACGTGGACAAGCTGCG
This sequence comes from uncultured Acidobacteriota bacterium, assembly GCA_963731785.1. Lineage (GTDB taxonomy): Bacteria > Acidobacteriota > Vicinamibacteria > Vicinamibacterales > UBA2999 > DASYRM01. The sequence goes on along the minus strand of CAVSWX010000009.1, from coordinate 476,759 downwards.
CGCCTACAAACAGGGCGTGGTGGACAAGCTCACCGCCGGCGTCGGCTCGGTGGCCAAGCTGCGCAAGGTCAACTACGTGCAGGGGCGCGCCACGCTCACCGGGCCGAAGTCGTTGACGGTGCAGACCGCGTCCGGTCCCACCGACGTCGACTTCGAGCACCTGATCCTGGCCACCGGCTCGCACCCGACGAAGATTCCGTCGCTCGCGCTCGACAGCCCGCGCATGATGGACTCGACGTCCGGGCTCGAGCTGCCCGACGTGCCGAAGTCGCTGCTCGTGGTCGGCGGCGGCTACATCGGCCTCGAGCTCGGCACGGTCTACGCGACGCTCGGCAGCAAGGTCTCGGTGGTCGAGATGACGCGCGGCCTGCTGCCTGGCGCCGACCGCGACCTGGTGCAGCCGCTCGAGAAGCGCCTCAAGAACGCTCTTCGCGGCGATCATGCTCAACACCAAGGTCGTGAAGGTGGCCGAGGAGAAGGCCGGCATCCGCGTGACCTTCGAAGGCGACGTGGCCGAGAAGGAGCAGCTGTTCGACCGCGTGCTGGTGGCGATCGGCCGCCGGCCCAACTCGAAGATCCCGGGGCTCGAGAAGACGCGCGTGCAAGTGGACGCGAAGGGCTTCATCGAGACCGACCCGCAGCGCCGCACCGCCGAGCCGTCGATCTTCGCGATTGGCGACGTGGCGGGCGAGCCGATGCTGGCGCACAAGGCGTCGCACGAGGCGCGCGTGGCCGTCGAGGCGATTGCCGGCCACAAGGCGGTGTTCGAGCCGCAGGCGATTCCCGCCGTCGTGTTCACCGACCCGGAGATCGCGTGGTGCGGGCTCACCGAGGCGCAGGCCAAGGAGCAGGGCGTCGACGTGGAGGTGGCGAAGTTCCCGTGGGGCGCGCTCAGCCGCGCGATCACGGTGGACCGGCCCGAAGGCCTCACCAAGCTGGTGCTCGAGAAGAGCACCGGACGGGTGCTCGGCGTCGGCATCTCCGGATCGGGCGCCGGCGAGCTGATTGCCGAGGGCGTGCTGGCGATCGAGATGGGCGCGTCGGCCGAGGACCTGAAGATGGTCATCCATCCGCACCCGACGCTTGTCGGAGAGCGTGATGGAGGCGCCGAGGTGTTCTTCGGCCAGAGCACGCACGTCTACAAACCGAAGCAGAAATAAGGGCGGCCGGGTCTCAGACCCGGCCCGACGTACGCCTCTGCCATGAAGCGACCTACTCGCCGGTCTGCTGCTGCGCCGCATCGATCGGCGCCCTCGTGCACGCCCAGGCCCCCGCCCCCGCGCCGCTCCCCCCGGAAGTCGAACGGCACATCGAGGCCGCCCGCGTCGCGGCCGGCACCGAACACGCCGGCCTCTTCGAGGCGGTGTGCAGCACCGCACGCAACACGATTGCCGCCGCCAACGCCGGCCCCCGCGCCGGCGGTCCCGGCCGAGGGGGCCGCGGCGGGCGCGCGGCGGACCGCCGGCCCCGCCGCCGCGCGAGACCTGGTACGCCGAGCCGGTGAAGGTGTTCGACAACCTCTATTTCCTCGGGCAGACCGAGTTCTCGGTGTGGGCGATCACCACCTCCGAGGGCATCATCCTGCTCGACGCGATCTTCGACTACTCGGTGGAAGAGGAAGTCGTGGGCGGCCTGAAGAAGCTGGGGCTCGACCCGGCGCAGATCAAGTACGTGATGGTGAGCCACGGCCACCTCGATCACGCCGGCGGGGCCAAGTTCCTGCAGGAGCGGTTCGGCGCGCGCCTGCTGATGAGCGCGGCCGATTACGACCTGATCGATCGGGACAATCCGTCGTGGAAGCCGAAGCGCGACATGGTGGTGACCGACGGCCAGCAGTTGACGCTCGGCGACACGACGCTCACGCTTCTACATCACGCCCGGACACACCGACGGCACGATCTCGACGATCTTCCCGGTGCGCGATGGCACCCGCCGGCACGTGGTGGCCGAATGGGGCGGCACGCTCTTCAACTTCGGGCCGATTCGTCCGCGGCTGCAGGCCTATGCGGCGTCGGCCGAGCGCTTCAAGCAGCTGGCCGCCAAGGCGGGTGCCGACGTGATCCTGTCGAACCACACCGTCTACGACGGCAGCAAGACGAAGCTGCCGGCGGTGCTGGCGCGCCAGCCCGGACAGCCGCATCCCTACGTGGTGGGGCCCGACGTCGTGCAGCGCTACCTCACGACGGTGGGCGAGTGCGCGCAGGCCGCGGTCGCGGGCTTGCCAGCGAACTGATGCTGGACGCTACTTGCGCGCGACGCGACGTGAACGGCGCACGAAGGCCGCCAGGCCGCCGCCCATGAGGAGCAGCGTCGCCGGCTCCGGAACCTCCTGAAGCGTCGCGGTAAACGTCCCCTCGCTTTCGTCGTCGAGGATGTTATGGGTGAAGCTCAGAATCCCCTTCGACGTCGCCAGGCACGGATCGCCGGACACCTCGCTGCAGTCCTCGTTGAATCCAACGCCGCCGCCGCCGACGACTGGCCCGATCGCCGTCGTGAGGTCGTAACCTGCCAGCGCGTCGCTCGCGGTGGCACCCATCCCAGTGAACCCCTCCAGGGCCGGCGGGTCGTCGAGTCTTCCGAGGAGCACAAAAGGAAAAGCAGGGAATTCGTCCTCGTCGTCCATCTCGTCGGGGATTGTGAACGGAACGCCGAAGAGCGCCGCCGGCTCTGTGAGCGTCGCCGTTCCGACACCCGCGATGTTCACCGTCAAGGTGTCGAGCGGTATGGCGTAAATGAAACCGAATATCACCTCGACGTTCGCCGTGTCCGCGGTGCCGGTGAAGACGACGAGCGCATCCGTGAACGCGGTGCCGCCAATCGACCCGGTGCCGATTCCCGAGATCTCATACGTGATGGGAGCCGCGTCGGCCGGGGCGACGAAACCTACCAGGGTCAAGGCAAGTGCTGCGCTCGCGAGAATCGATCTCATTCAGGGCACCTCGTCTGCGGCGCAAGAGCAAGCCGGATGCCATTGCTGCTGAGCTTTGACGTGCAACCACGCAGACTCTGAGAGCGAACTGAACCTCATGACCGGCTTGGGTTTAGCAATCATGCTGCCCCTCCGCGAGGCCGCTGACGCGAGTTCGAGACGTCGCTTCCCGGCTCCCGCAGTTGGAACATTAGGCTGCCTGCTCAGGCATTTCCGCGTGTCATTCCCGTGGCCGGTGCGACGGCGAATCGCGAGGAACCGACGCTCGTCCGGCCAAGACCGAAGCTGGAAGAGGAGAGGAGGGATCACGTCGGTGTCAGCTCCGGCCCCACGGCACCCCCGCGACGTTTCGACTCCGGTCGTGTGTCCGTTCGCCTTGCTCGACGCGATGACCGCTGCGCAATCAGGACGCGGATGGCCACCGCTCCGTCGGCTGCGCCGCGAGACGCCGTCCTGGTTCGCTCTCTTCGCCGCCTGCCTTCGAGTCGCTTGCCTTCGCCGCCGCTCGCCGACTAACGTAAAGAGGTTTGGCGGCTTGAAGATCGGGGCAGTGGGGCCGCATGCACGGAGGCTGGGGATGGAAGCAGTTCCGGTCAAGTTCGTCCCGCGCGGGTTCGGTGAGACCTACCGGCGCGACGCGTGGTGGGTGGAGCCGCTGGTGGTCTTCCTGGTGCTGGGCGGCTTCGTCGTCTACGCGACCTGGGCGGCGTTTCAGAACGCGCACTACACCTTCGGGCCCTATCTGTCGCCGTTCTACTCGCCGGTGATCTTCGGCGAAGGCGAGCACGCCTGGTTCGGGCCCAAGCCGGCCTGGTGGCCGGCGCTGCTGCCGTTCTCGCCGGCGCTCCTCATCCTGCCGTTCCCCGGGCTCTTCCGCTTCACCTGCTACTACTACCGCGGCGCCTACTACAAGGCGTTCTGGGCGGATCCGGTCTCGTGCTCGGTGGGCGAGCCGCGCGGCACGCGCTACCGCGGCGAGCGCTGGTTCCCGCTGGTGCTGCAGAACGTCCACCGCTACTTCGCCTATATCGCCGTCCTGTTCCTCTTCGTGCTGTCCTACGACGTGTGGCTGGCGCTGTGGTTCCCCACCGCGGACGGCGGCAAGGAGTTCGGCATCGGCGCTCGGCACGATCGTCCTGGCCGTGAACGTCGTGCTCCTCGAGCTCCTACACGCTCGGCTGCCACTCGATCCGGCACCTGGTCGGGCGGCCGCAAGGACGAGATCTCGAAGTCCGGCCTGCAGCCAGGCCTGCTACAACTGCTCGAGCGCGCTCAACTACAAGCATCAGCTGTTCGCCTACATGCAGCCTGTTCTCGGTGGCGTTCGCCGACGTCTACGTGCGGCTCTGCTCGATGGGGATCTGGACCGACTGGAGGATCCTCTGATGTCGGCGCACGCGACCTACACCTACGACGTGCTGATCATCGGCGCCGGCGGCGCCGGGCTGCGCGCGGCGATCGAGGCGGCCAACGCCGGCGTGTCGGTCGGCCTCATCTGCAAGTCGCTGCTCGGCAAGGCGCACACGGTGATGGCCGAGGGCGGCATGGCCGCCGCCATGGCCAACAACGACGACCGCGACAGCTGGAAGGTGCACTTCGCCGACACGATGCGCGGCGGCCAGTACGTCAACAACTGGCGCATGGCCGAGATTCACGCCAAGGAAGCGCCCGATCGCGTGCGCGAGCTCGAAGGGTGGGGCGCCGTGTTCGACCGCACGCCCGACGGCCGCATCAACCAGCGCAACTTCGGCGGCCACCGCTATCCGCGCCTGGCGCACGTCGGCGACCGCACCGGCCTCGAGCTGATTCGCACGCTGCAGGACCACGCCATCCACTGCGGCATGACCGTGCACATGGAGCACACCGTCATCGAGCTGCTGCTCGACGGCGGACGCGCGGCCGGCGTGCGTCGGCCTACGACCGCGAGCGCGGCCGGTTCCACGTGTTCTCGCGCCAAGGCGGTCGTGCTGGCCACCGGCGGCGTCGGCCGCGCCTACAAGATCACGAGCAACAGCTGGGAAGGCACCGGCGACGGGCACGCGCTGGCGTATCGGGCCGGCGCCGAGCTGCATCGACATGGAGTTCATCCAGTTCCACCCGACGGGCATGGTCTGGCCGCCGAGCGTGCGCGGCATCCTCGTGACCGAAGGCGTGCGCGGTGAAGGCGGCGTCCTCAAGAACAGCGAAGGCCGCCGCTTCATGTTCGACGACATCCCCGACAACTACAAGCCGCAGACGGCCGCCAGACGCGGAAGAAGGCTGGCGCTACACCCAGAACGACAAGAGCGCCCGCCGTCCGCCCGAGCTCCTGACGCGCGACCACGTGGCGCGCTGCATCAACCGCGAGGTCAAGGCCGGGCGCGGCTCCCCGCACGGCGGCGTCTTCCTCGACATCGCCTGGATCAAGGAGAAGATCGGCGACGCCGAGGGCCACATCAAGCGCAAGCTCCCGAGCATGTATCACCAGTTCAAGGAGCTGGCGGACCTCGACATCACCAAGGAGCCGATGGAAGTCGGCCCGACCACGCACTACATCATGGGCGGCATCCGCGTGGATGCCGACACGCAGATGTCCGACGATCCCCGGCCTGTTCGCGGCGGGCGAGTGCGCGTCGGGCATCAACGGCGCCAACCGCCTCGGCGGCAACTCGCTGTCGGACCTGATCGTGTTCGGCAAGCGCGCCGGCGAGTACGCGGCGCAGTTCGCGAAGCGAGAACGGCGCGGCGCGCGTGGACGACGGCGCGGTGAGCCAGGCGATCCAGGACTCGCTGGCGCCGTTCGAGCGCGGCGGCGGCGGCGAGAACCCCTACAAGGTCCAGGCCGATCTGCAGGAGACGATGCAGGCGCCTGGTCGGCATCGTCCGCCTCGAAGACGAGATGACAGGAAGCGCTCACGCGCATCGAGGGGTTCAAGGAGCGCGCCGTCGCGCGTGGGCGTCGACGGCCACCGCGAGTACCACTCCGGCTGGCACACGGCGCTCGACCTGCAGAACCTGCTGGCCGTCTCGGAAGCGATCGCGCGCTCGGCGATCGAGCGGAAGGAGAGCCGCGGCGGCCACTTCCGCGAGGACTACCCCGACAAGGTCGCCGAGTTCGCGACCATCAACATCATGGTGAAGCAGGGCGCCGACGGCGCGCATGCAGGTGTCGCGCATTCCGATTGCCGCCGATTCCCGACCACCTGAAGCAGGTCATCGAGGAGCAGAAGTCGTAATGGCGACCGCAACGTTCAAGATCTGGCGCACGCATCCGGACGGCGACGGCACCTTCCAGACCTTCCACACCGAGGTGTCGGACGGCATGGTGGTCCTCGACGTCGTGCACAAGATCCAGGCCGAGCAGGCGCCCGACCTCGCGGTGCGATGGAACTGCAAGGCCGGCAAGTGCGGCTCGTGCTCGGCGGAGATCAACGGCAAGCCGCGGCTGATGTGCATGACGCGGCTCAGCCAGGTGAACCTGCACGAGCCGGTCACCGTGGAGCCGATGCGCGCGTTCCCGCCGATCAAGGACCTCGTCACCGACGTGTCGTGGAACTACCGGGTGAAGAAGGGCATCACGCCGTTCACGCCGCGCCCGGCGGACGCGCCCGACGGCACCTGGCGCATGGAGCAGGCGCGACGTCGATCGCGTGCAGGAGTTCCGGAAGTGCATCGAGTGCTTCCTGTGCCAGGACGTCTGCCACGTGCTGCGCGACCACAACAAGCACGAGGAGTTCATCGGCCCGCGGTTCTTCGTCTACGCGGCCAACCTCGAGATGAACCCGATCGACACCGCCGACCGCATGCCCGAGCTGAAGGACCAGCACGGCATCGGCTACTGCAACATCACCAAGTGCTGCACCAAGGTCTGCCCCGAGCACATCCACATCACCGACAACGCGATCATCCCGCTCAAGGAGCGCGTGGTCGACCGCTTCTACGATCCGGTGAGCCGCCTGCTGCGGATGGTCACGGGCAAATAGGGCCGCGCCTTCGGCGCGGTAAGGCGGGTAGGGCAGGTAAGGCGGGTGGGGGCCGGAGCGCGCTGCCCGATTCGAACAGTTTCTGCGCCAACGCCGTAAGTAAGCACAGATGGCGATCAATCCTGCGCTCACCACCACCGCGTTCGAGCTGACCGGCCAGCGGACCGTGGCCACCCTGGGGGTCGTCCGCGGCATCACCGTCCGCTCCCGCTCGATCGTCGGCTCGTTCGTCGGCGGCTTGCAGACCATCGTCGGCGGCAACATCACGATCTACACCGAACTCTGTGAGCGCGCCCGTGAGGATGCGTTTCAGCTGATGATCGAGCACGCCGAGGCGGTCGGCGCCAACGCGATCATCGGCGTCCGCTACGACGCGAACGAGATCATGGCGGGCGTGACCGAGGTGCTCTGCTACGGAACGGCGGTTCGGGTCGAGCCGGTGCCCTAGCAACGCCGGGCGGATGCATCGCCGGCCGAATGCCGGCCCCTTTATGAGACGGGTTCTTTGCTTCGCCGCCGTGCTCGTCGCTGCCGCCGCGGCACAGGTGCTCACCGCCCAGCCGGGCCCGCAGACGCTCGCGCTGGTGGGAGGGCGGGTCATTCCGGCGCCCGACGCCGCCCCGATCGACGACGCCGTCGTGCTGATCGGCAACGGCCGCATCGCCGCGGTGGGACCCCGCACGCGGATCGCGATTCCGGATGGCAGCCGCGTCATCGACTGCCGCGGCCTCGTGGTGGTGGCCGGGTTCCACAACAGCCACGTGCATTTCACCGAGCCGCAGTGGAACGACGCGGCGACCCAACCGGCACCGGCCCTGACCGCGCGGCTGCAGGCGATGCTGACGTCCCACGGCTTCACGACCGTCGTGGACACCGGCTCGCTCCTCCAGAACACCGTCGCGCTGCGGCGGCGGATCGACGCGGGTGAAGTCGCCGGACCGCGCATCCTCACCGCCGGCCTCCCCTTGTATCCACCCGACGGCATCCCGTTCTATCTCAAGGACGGCAGTGTGCCTCCGGAGGTCCTGAAGCGGCTGCCACAACCGTCGACCGCCCGGGAGAGCCAGGCCGCGGTGGCCGCCAACATCGCCGGCGGCGCCGATGTCATCAAGCTGTTTACCGGTTCGTGGGTGGAGAGGGGGCGCGTGCTGCCGATGCCCGCGCTGCTTGCGGCCACTGCCGCTCAGGAAGCGCACCGCCACGGCCGGCCGGTCTTCTCCCATGCGTCGAGCCCCACCGGTCTCGACGTGGCCATGTCGGCAGGCGTCGACGTGATCGCGCACGCGCTCGACGAGACGGCCGGACTCACGCCGGAGCACCTCACCCGCATGCGGCAGCGGAAGATGGCGCTCATCCCGACGCTGACGCTGTTTGCCGAGGACCGCGACGCTCCGGCGATTTTCAAGGAAGTCGGCGATTTTGCGGCGCTGGGCGGCGACTTGCTGTTCGGGACGGATGTCGGATTCCATCAGATGTTACCGACCCGCGGCTGGAGTTCGCGTCGCTCGCGCGGGCCGGGCTCTCCTGGCGGCAGGTGCTCGCGTCGCTGACCACGGTTCCCGCGCGACGGCTCGAGCCCGATCGGACCCGTGGCCAGGTCGCTCAGGGCCTTGCGGGAGACGTCGTCGTCCTCGGTGGCGATCCGGCGCTCGATCCGCTCGCATTCACCGACGTTCGCGTGACCGTTCGCAGCGGACGGGTGATCTTTCAGCGCGGGCGGTAGCGGTCGCGTGATAGCGAACGGGCTGACTCCCCTCGGCGTTCGCTGCGACGCGAACGACATCATGGCTGGCGTGACAGTTACTGCCGGGTGACCGCGGTCTGCTTCGGGCACGGGCCCTCCGGCGGCGCGCCGTGGCGTCGCAGCAACTCCTGCATCGCCGCGGCGCCGAGTGCTTCGGCAAGGCAGTCGGCGTCTCGACCCTCCACGTGCCGGATCGTGGCGCCCACGCCAAGCAGCATGAGCATCGAGTGCTCGTCGCGCATGGCGACGGCCCACCAGAGCGGGGAGACGAACCGCTGGCGTCCGGCCGTCAGCGTGGGGTGGTTGACGACGATGACGTCGTCCGGTCGCTGGCCCTCGCGGATGAGCCTGTAGGCGCGGGCGACGTCGTGGTGCGCGATCGCATCGGCCAGCGTGAAGGTTTCCGGAGGCCCGAACAGCGGCGATCGCGGCCGCACCAACCGCCCGCCCTCCAGTCCGAGTGCCACGCCGGCGGCGAGCACGGCAGGCGCCAGCAGCACGACCCCGATCATCCGCAGCCGCGACGGCGTCATTGGCTCTGGACGTTGGCCGGACTGAACAGCCCCATCAAGGCCCTCGGATAGTTCGTCGGACGGGGCCTGGACTCGACCGTGCCTTGGGCGTGGAGGGTCGCGAGGATGGAGAGATACACCGGACGATCGGCGAACTCGCGCCTGCGCTGCGGCAGCCCGGTCAGCCACTCGATCTGATTGCGCAGCGCCGTCACCTTCACGGCTTCGGCGGTGCCAATCGCCCGCACATGCCACAGGCCGGCGAGCAGCAGCAGCCCCGCGGCCGCGGCGCGAAAACGCCATGGTTGCAGCGCCGCCGCCCGGTGCGCGCACGCGCGGAGCGCGTAGTACGCCGCCAGCGCGTAGAACGGCGTCGCCATGCCTCCCAGCCGGTCACGCGAGTAGTTGAAGCTGAGCGCGCCGCACGCCGCCAGGGTCAGCACGAGCGCGACCACGCTGCGCGACTCGTCGGTCCAGCCCTCGTGGCGTGCGCGGGAGATCGCGGCAACGCCCCAGAAGGCCATGAGTACGGTGAGGCCTACCGACGAGGCGAGATGAATGAACTGCCAGCGTTCGGCGGTGCCGCGTGTCATGGCGGCGACGATGCTGAAGATGCCGCTGGTCGGCTCGGAGAAGACGACGTTGGCGACGGTCGCGAGCGCGGTGTAGGCGTAGATCGCCACGGGAAAGCTGCCGAAACGCGCCGTGGCCGTCGCCGGGTCGAGCTCGGAGAAGCCGAACCCGATGGCCTGCTCGAAGGTGGCCATGCGGCTGTGCCAGGCCAGGCGCACGGCGACGTACCCCGCCGCGAGGAGCACGGCGCTCACCGCCTGCGCGCGCGTCGTTCCCTGGGCTCGCGTCGCCCACGCGGCCACGACCAGCGCCACGATCGCCAGTCCCTGTTCCTTGAAGCCGAGCGCGATCACCGACATCGCGAGGACCGCCGGCGTATGCCACCAGCGCGGCGGCGCCACCAGCAGATGCCACACCGCCAGCGCCAGCGGCATGCCCACGATGGTGTAGGACAGCGGAATCTCGAGGTTGTCGCGAAACCCGGGGCTGCCGATCAGGACGGCCATGGCCGCGGCCGCCGCCCCGGCCTCGAGGAGGCTGCGGGGCCGCAGGTGGAACAGGAACAGCCCGACGAGCACCACCACCGGCACGATCTGCAGCAAGCGAATCGCGGCCAGCCGGGCGTCGAGCGACAGGTCGGCGTTCCAGATCGTCGACAAGACGATGTGGAAGAGCGGCCGGTCAGTACGACGTGTCGGGAACGAGGAAGTCCAGGCGCGGCTTGCGCGACACGTCTTCCAGCAGCGCGACCGCTTCACTGATCGGAAGCGGCGTGTTCCAGAGTGTGAGACAGATGGCGGCGACGACTGGCGCCGCAACCAGCGCCGCGATCGCAAGCCACGCGCCGCGACCGGTCGAGGTCATCGCGACGGGTTACGTGATGGCGGCGCGCTGAAAGGCGTCGGCCTGCTCGTGCGCGTGGTAGGACGAGCGCACGAGCGGGCCCGATTCGACGTGCACGAAGCCGCGAGCGAGCGCTTCCTGCTTGAGGTCGCCGAACTCGTCGGGGTGGTAGTAGCGCTTCATCGGCGCGTGGGTGCCGGAGGGGCGCAGGTACTGACCGATCGTCAGGATCGAGACGCCGACGCGCCGCAGGTCGTCGAACACCGACAGCACCTCGTCGCGCTCCTCGCCGAGGCCGACCATGATTCCGGTCTTGGTGGCGATGCCGGGCCGGTAGGTGCGTGAGCGGTCGAGCAGTTCGAGCGAGCGCGCGTAGCGCCCGCCCGAGCGCGCCATGCGATAGAGCCGCGGGACGGTCTCGATGTTGTGGTTCAGCACGTCGGGGCCGGCGTCGAGCACGGTGCGCAGCGACGATTCCACGCCCTGGAAGTCGGGAATCAGGACCTCGATGCGGCACCCCGGCACGCGCGCACGGGTCAGCCGAATCGTGTCCGGCGAAGATCGAGGCGCCGCCGTCGGCCAGGTCGTCGCGGTCGACCGAGGTGATGACGGCGAACTTCAGGCCCATGCGCGCGATGGCTTCGGCCACGCGGCCCGGCTCGTCGAGGTCGAGCTCGGCGGGCCGGCCGTGCGCCACCGCGCAGTAGGCGCAGGCGCGCGTGCAGATGTCGCCGAGAATCATGAACGTCGCCGTGCCGTGGTGCCAGCACTCGCCGATGTTGGGGCAGTGGGCGTCCTCGCAGACGGTGTTCAGCTTCAGGTCCTGCATGATGCCCTTCAGGCGCACGAAGTTCTCCGACCCGGGGGCGCGGACCTTCAGCCATTCGGGCTTGGGTTCGCGCGGGCCCATGAACTCGACGGGGACTCGACGGACATCTCTCTCCAGTGTATCATGGACCGGTCGCAAGGCCGGCTACGGTGCCGGACTAGCGGACGCTCGAGGCTAGATCGCAATCGCATGCACGGCTGGCGATTACCTGGCTCGGTCACTCCACGTTCCTGTGCGCACGCCGGGCGGGCGCCGCGTGCTGTTCGACCCGTGGCTGCGCGGCAACCCGGCCTGCCCCGAGGCCTGAAGAAGCCCCCGAAGGTCGACCTGATCCTGGTGTCGCACGGGCATGCCGACCACATCGAGGACCTCGTTGCCTGCGCCCGCGAGAGCGGGGCGCCGGTGGTGGCCATCTTCGAGCTGTGCGACTGGCTCGGGCGCAAGGGATGCAGCACGCTGGCGCCGATGAACAAAGGCGGCTCGCTGACGTCGCGGGGCCTGCGCGTGACGATGACCGACGCGCGGCACAGCAGCGGCTACGTGGACAACGGCCAGATGGTCTACATGGGCGAGCCGGCCGGCTTCGTGATCGGGCTCGAGGACGGCCGCGGCGATCTACTTCGCCGGCGACACCAGCCTGTTCGGCGACATGCGGCTGATCGGCGAGATGCTACCAGCCGGCGATCGCGTTCCTGCCGATCGGCGATCGGTTCACGATGGATCCGGCCGCCGCCGCCCGCGCCTGCGCGTTGCTCGGCGTCCGCCAGGTCGTGCCGATGCACTGGGGCACGTTCCCGCTGCTGACCGGCACGCCGGCCGAGCTGAAGGCGCTGGTCGGCCGGCGGGCGTCGACGTGCTGGAGCTGAAGCCGGGCGAGACGGCGGAGTGACGAGCGCGACGTCAGCCCCTCACCTGCCTACTGAATTCGGATCGTGCCCTGCAGGTTCGTGTTGGTCGGCTGATTGTGGTCGTGGAACCCGCACGTGCGCGCCGTGTTCAGGTTCTGTGCTGATGCCGCTGGCGCCGGCGGCGATGAAGCCGACGTTGAGCGCGCGGGCAGTCGGTGTGCTCCGGATGCGGATCCGAGGCCATGTCGTGCGGCTGCGTGTCGTTGTTGACGAACGTCACGCGCGAGCCCAGCGGCACCGTGATGTCTCGCGGCGACGCGCCGCTCGACGTCATCGTGATGGTGGTGGTGTTCGTGGACCCGCCGCCACCGCCCGGCGACCGCGAGCGCCGCTGGGCGAGCCGTGGCTGATCGTCGCCACCGCACCCGGCCGCCAGACCGGCCACCGCGAGCGCCGCCGCCACGAAGTAGATCTGTCTGGTCATTCGTCCCGCTCCCGTCAGAAGAACTTCCGCGAGATGTTGAAGCCCAGATACCAGTCGTCGCTGGCGGTGCCGCCGCGCGCCAGTTGGCCCATCGTGGTGCCGAAGCCGTTCGAGAAGTTCAGCTGGAACGAGTGGCCGCCGGCCACCTTCTCGATGCCGAACGTGCCGTGGTTCACGCCCGGCGTGTTGCCCGTGCGCGGCATGAACTCGCCGACGATGTACACGGTCGGCCGCATCGCGGATGCGCGCGCCGAGCCCCACCATGAACGTGTCGTTGTCGTCCACCAGCTCCGACGGCAGCGGGTTGCGAGTTGTTCACCCACATCGGCTCGACGTAGACGGCGCCGTAGCTGCCCAGCTCGCGCGAGACGACCACGCCGAGCGCCGGCGTGTAGCTGTCCTTGAAGTTGTTGGTGCCGTCGATCGACGCGATGATCGCCGAGGCCGATCGGCGCGTCGGGCTGCTGACCATCAGGCTGTACTGCGTGAAGAACTCGATGGTGCGGTCGCTGGTGCGGTGGATGCCCACCTGCAGACCCGCGCATCAGCCCGAAGCGGTACTCGAGGCCGATCTGCGCGCCGGAGTCGAGGCCGAAGAGATCCTCGGCCAGCTCGCCGAAGTCGCCCTGGCCGAGCGGCCGGCCGAAGCGGTGGGTGACGCGGAACGCGCTCTTGAACTTCGGCAGCCGGAGCGTGGTCGGCAGGGTGACCACCACGAAGTCGGGCTGCGAGCGGTTGAAGTCGCGATCGGGATCGTCGTCGCCGCGCCTGCGCCGCCGCGGCGCTGCCTTCGGCGTTGGCCGGCGGCGTCCGGCGGCGCGCCTGGGCCTGGGCGGCAGGCGGCAGCGCGCCAGCGACAGCGGCCAGTAACACTACGAACACTCTGCACGAAGTCATCAATCCGCTCCTAGTCATTGGCTGCACCCGAGCTCGATCCACCGGCGGATCACCAGCATCTGTCCCGCGGTCAGATACGGACCGGTGCCGCGCGGCATCCGCTCGCCGACGATGTTCGGGCCGCCTTCGAGCTTGTGCACCATATAGCTGTTGTCCGGGATCGCCAGGCGCCACGCGGAGCAGCGCCGGCTTCTCCACGCTGCGCGCGCCGACGAGCGTCGCGTACAGACGCCGCCGGCCGTGAGGTTGCCGGGGACAAACGGGTTGCGTCCGTTGTGGCAGTTGATGCACGCCAGCCGGCCCGAGGAGTCGGTGGTGTCGAAGATCTCCTGCTGGATGCTGCTGAGCGTCGGCTCGAGGTTCGGCGTCGGACCGGTGAGCGACGACAGGGCCTCGTCGCACGCCACGGTCCCCGCGAACACCGCGGCGGCCACGACGAGATACAAACACACGGAAGCGCATCGACTCTCCTTGTCGTTGGGGGTCAGTTCTGGGGAGCTGGTGGTTCCTGCGGCGCGCGGAGCGGCAGGGCGGCGCCGCGTCCTTGGCCAGCACGACGAGCGTGCCCTTCATGTCGTCGTGGCCGTCGCCGCAGAACTCCGAGCACAGGATCGGATAGCGGCCGGCCTCGTCGGCGGTGAACTCGATCGTCACGGGCTTGTTGCCGCGCGGAATCTCCTTCGCCACCTTGAACTTCTTGATCTCGATGCCGTGCAGGCCGTCGGCGCTGCGCACGAGCAGCCGGACGCGTTCGCCCACGGTCACCTGGATTTCGGCTGGCTCGAACGCGAACCGGCGTGGCCACGACCTCGATGGTGCGGGGCTCGCTGCGGCCTGGGCGGCCAGCCCGGTGCGGGCGCGGCGCGGCCGGCGCCGCCGGGCAGCGCCAGCAGGCACACGACGCCCAGAAGGGACGAACGCAACGAACGATGTCTCATGGTGGAGACTCTACACAACGTCGCGGGGGCAGGCGATGAGAGCTGGCTGCAAACGGGGTGCCGAACCGCCGAAACGCCGTGCGGTCGCAATTGCCGCAGCGGTTTTCACGATACAACGGTATCGGCTCGCGGCCGCGGTTTACCTCACTGGTAAGCGATCACGCGGCCGGAAAGCCGGATGAGTTGATCGCGACCGGCGTCAAGCCGGTCTGCCAGACACTGCCGCGCGGCTCGCGCTCGGGGCTGGCCGCGCCTTAGTCGATGCGGTACTTGGCGAGGTAATAGCTCAGCGCGCGCTGGCTGATGCCCATCAGCTCGGCCGCGTCCTTCTTCACGCCGCCGGCCTGCTGCAGCGCCCGGCGGATCGTCTCCCGCTCGACCCACTCGATGTTCTGGTGCAGGCGCGGCGACGGCAGCCCCGACGACGGCGACGAGGTGGCGCCGAGCAGCGAGATCGACGAGGTCGGTGATGATCGGCCCGGTGGCCAGCACCACGGCGCGCTCGATCGTGTTCTCGAGCTCGCGCACGTTGCCGGGCCAGTTGTAGGCGCGCAGCGCGTCCACGACGTCGGGCTCGACGCGGTCGATGCGCTTGCCCGGTGCGCTGCCGGTGCTTCTCGACGAAGTGGTCGATGAGCACCGGGATGTCGTCGGGCCGCTCGCGCAGCGGCGGCAGCACGATCGGGATCACGTTGAGGCGGTAGTAGAGGTCCTCCTGGAACTTGCCCTCGGCCACCATCTGCTTGAGGTCGCGGTTGGTGGCGGCGATCACGCGCACGTCCACCTTCTGGGTGCGCTCGGCGCCGAGCGGCTCGAACTCGCGCTCCTGCAGCACGCGCAGCAGCTTCGACTGGATGGCGCCGGTCATCGTGCCGATCTCGTCGAGGAAGATCGACCCGCCGTCGGCCAGCGCGAACTTGCCGCGCTTGGTCATCGTGGCGCCGGTGAACGCGCCGCGCACGTGGCCGAAGAGCTCGGACTCGAGCAGCGTTTCGGGAATCGCCGCGCAGTTGACCTTGATGAGCGGCATGTCGCGCTGCGCCGAGCGGTGGTGGATGAGCCGCGCCACCATCTCCTTGCCGGTGCCGGTCTCGCCGGTGACGAGCACGGTGCTCTTGGTCTCGGCCACCAGCCCGCAGCGCTCCAGCACGTCCTGCATCGAGCGGCTGCGGCCGACGATGCCGTAGTGGTTGAACTCGGCGTCCCGCTCGCTGATCAGGTACTGCTTCTGCGACTGCAGGCGGTGGCTCTTCACCGACCGGCGCGCCAGCGCCAGCAGTTCGTCCACCTCGAACGGCTTCTCGAGGAAGTCCTCGACGCCCATCTTGAACGCGTCGCGGACGATTTGCGTGGAGCCGTGGGCGGTCATCAGCACCATCTGCGGCCGCTCGCTGTCGGTCATCGACGTCGACAGCTCGCGCACCAGCTCGAGGCCGGTCATGCCCTGCATCACGTTGTCGATGACGACCAGATCGAACTGGCGCTCGGTGAGATGGCGCAGCGCGTCGCGGGCGCTCGCGGCTTCGGCGACGTCGTGCCCCTCGTCGCGCAGGGCCCGGCCCAGCCGCTTGAGAATCTTCTCTTCGTCGTCTACGAGGAGGATGGCGCCACGCACCGGCGCTCATGCGGGCGTTCCGGCGCGCACCGGCAGGTCGATGCGCACGTCGGTGCCCTCGGCCGGACGGCTCGTCACCGAGATGGTGCCGCCCAGGCCCTCGACGATGTTCTTGGCGATCGGCAGCCCGAGCCCGGTGCCCGAGCGGCGCGTCGTGTAGTACGGATCGAAGACGTGCGGCAGATCGTCGGGCGAGATGCCGACGCCGCGGTCGGCGATCGAGATCACGACCCGCGACTCATGCCGTTCGGTGCGCAGCACCACGCCGGGCTCGTCGAGCACGACCGCCCCGTCCTCGCGGCCCCTCGGCGGCCACCGCCTGGACGGCGTGCCGCGCGTTGACGAGGATGTTCACCAGCACCGTGCGCAGCCGCTCGGCGTCGGTGACGAACGGCGGGATCGACGGGCTCGAGCTCGAGCCGGACGTCGTCGGGGGCGTCGCCGGCCCAGGCCGCCGCCACCGACGCCCGGCACACGTCGTTGATGCTGGCCTCGGCGAAGTCGAAGCGGATTGGCTTGGCGAAGTCGAGCACTTCGCCGACGATGCGGTTGATGCGCTGCGTTTCCTCGTCGATGTCGGCCACCGCTTCGCGGATGTCGCGCGCCGACACCCGGTCGCCGCGCAGCGACGACAGCGACGCGCGGATGATCATCGAGCGGATTGCGGACCTCGTGCGCGATCACGGTGGACAGCCGCCCGAGCGACGACAGCCGCTCGCGCTGCGCCGCCTCGCGCTGGAAGCGCGCGATCGATTCGGTGAGGGTGTTGAACGCGGAGCCGAGCAGCCGCGCGTCCTCGTCGTCCCAGGCGCGGCTCTGCACGGTCACCTTGCGCGTGAGGTCGCCGGTGGCGGCCACGTCGCGCATCGCGTCGGTGACGGCCGCGAGCGGCCGGGTCATCGTGCGGGCGACGGCGTAGCTCAGGACCGTGGCCAGGAGCAGCGTGACGATGAGGGCGCCGGCGAGGCCGGCGCGGAGCGTGCTCAGGTAGCGCAGGCGCTCGGTGCGCGAGCGCAGGATGAGCGTGGTCGGGCCGCCGGCCTCGGCCGGGGTGCCGGCCCGGGCGAACGGGCGCGCCACCATCACGTATTCCTCGCCGTGCAGCGACGACCGGCCTGACGCCGCGAGCCGTGGTCAGCGCGTCGAGCCCTTCGCGGGCCGATGCCGGGAGCGACGACGCCAGCACGCGGCCCCCGGCGGCGAACGCGATCTCGGTGCCGGTGACCGCCTTGAACTGCACCGCGCGCCGGTCGTCGAGGAAGAACCCCACCGTCATCCGGCCAATCGTGTCCGTCGGGTCGTCGCCCTGCAGAATCGGCACGCTGACGATCTGCAGCAGCCCGCGGGTATGGGGTATCGACAGCGTGACCTCGTCCACCGACTGGGGCGGCGCCGCCACCGCCCGCAGCAGCGCGTCGCTCTCGGTGCCCGATGCCGCGAGCAGCGCACCCTGGGGCGAGCGCAGCACCAGCGCGTCGGCGTCGATCTGCGCGCGGTACTGGTCGGCGAGCGGCTGGACGGTCGGCGCGTCGCCGGTGGAGACCGCCGCCTTGAGCTTGGGCAGGTCGGCGATGAGGCGCGTGAACGTGGTGAACGTCTCGGTGAAGATGGCGCGCCGCTGATCCACGAGCGTGCCGGCCTCCGAGAGATCGCGCCGCAGTTCGGCCTCGACCTCCCCGGTGACCTGGGCGTTCACGAACGCGAAGGCAAAGCCGAGCGAGACCGTCGCCAGCAGCGTGCAGGCCAGGAAGATCCGGTTCGTCAGCGACGACGACAGGCGCATCGGTCGAAGCCCCGATTATGCCCTACCAGACGGACCGGCTCCGGCCGCACACGGCCGGAATGACTCAAAACGGCACATCCGGCGGCAAAACCCCGGGAACCGCGCCTTCGGTCGGGGCCTGCAGGCGGGGGAACGCCTGAGGCTCCAAGGTATACTTCCCGACGGCAGCCACAGGCCCCGAGGAGAAGTGAGTGGCGTACATCATTTGTGAACCCTGCGTCGGCACGAAGGACACCGCATGTGTCGACGTCTGCCCGGTCGACTGCATCCATCCGCGGAAAGACGAACCAGAGTTCCAGACGGCGGAGATGCTCTACATTCATCCCGACGAGTGCATCGACTGCGGCGCGTGCGTTCCGGCCTGTCCCGTCGAGGCGATCTTCGCGCTCGACGAGACACCGGAAAAGTGGACAAGCTTCATCCCGGTGAACGCGCAGTACTTCCAGAAATAGCCGGGGAAGGCATCAGGCGGTAACGTCCTGGGGCCGCGCTCCGCTTGCAGGGGGCGGAGAGTCGGTTGCCCGCGTCAGAGGGGTTGGTTTCCATGCCCATGTCTGGTCGACGTGCGGGAATCGTGTTCTCGATTGCCGCCTTGTGTACGCTCGCCCTGTCGGCGGACGATCGCGCGTCGTCCGGCGATGCCGATCTGCAGTTCCAGCTCGCCAACCAGCTGTTCGAGGAGAACCGGTTGCACGAGGCGCTGCGGTCGTTCGACCGCGCCACGCAGACCGACGACATCGGCCTGGCCACGCTGCGCGCGCAAGGGCAAGATCCGGACGGCGCTGAAGGTGGCCGAGTTCGGCCTCGCCCGCCAGGAAGCGGAGAAGCTCACCGGCAGTCGACCCGCCCGACGCCGACGCGCTGTCGCTGCTCGGCGACGCGCTGTGGTCGAACGGGCTGTTCGACGAAGCCGACCGTGCCTACGAGCGCGCCCTGGCGCATGAGTCCGAACTTTCCCGCGCGCCCGTTTCGGCAAGGCCAAGTCGCTGGCGACGCGCAGCCGGCTGCAGGAGGCGCTCGACGAGGCGCTGGCGGCCTCGGCCGCCGCCCCGCGCGACGGCGAGATCCACGCCGCCATCGGCGACATCTACGAGCGGCTCAATCGCTACGACGAGGCGGCGGTCGCCTACAACAACTACATCAACCTGCTGCCGAACAAGGACCGCAGCGACAAGGCGGCCTGGGCGCGGGCGCAGGTGGACTTCCTCGAGGCGTTCAAGGGCTCGACGCCGGTCGAGATCGACGAGGAGGACCTGCGCACCCTGCACACGCTGCCGTTCAGGCTGGTGAAGGACAAGATCGTCGTGCAGGCACGCGTCAACGGCGGCCGCACCGCAGGACTTCGTGCTCGACACCGGCTCCGAGGAGACGGTGCTGTCGCGCGAAACCGCGCAGCGCGAGCGCGTCCGGCCGATTACCTACACGCTCAGCGCCGGCGTCGGCGAAGTGGGCCTGCGCGGCCTGCAGCTGGCGCGCGTGCGGTCGCTCGAGTTCGGCACGCTGCAGGTGCGCAACCTGCCGGTGCTGATCAAGAACCCGGCGCTTCGCGGCATCCCGAAGCGCGAGGGCGAGAGCTTCTCGCCGCTGTCGCTCGGGATGTCGATGATGATCGACTACCAGAAGCAGCTGCTGACGATCGGGCGCAACCTGCCGCCGACGGCCGCCGTCACGACCAAGCTGCCGATGCGCGTGTCGCGCCTCGCCATGGTGCGCGGCGTGCTCAACTCGAACTACCCGGCCTACTTCGTCGTCGACACCGGCGGCGAGGTCATCTCGATCAGCTCCGACACCGCCAGCGCGCTGCCGCCGTCCGGCTTCCGCCGGATCCCGCTGAAGGTGTGGGGCACGTCGGGCTGGGACCGCGACGCGTTCCTGCTGCCCGGCAACGACCTCGACTTCGACCGCATCGAGTACCGCAACTTCCCGCTGGTGGTGCTCAACCTGCGCGCCCCGAGCGTGCTTCTCGGCTTCCAGCTCGGTGGCATCGTCGGCCACAAGTTCCTGTCGAACTACCGCGTGTCGATGGACCTGGCGCAGAGCGAGCTGCGGCTGGAGAAGTTCTAGCGGGCTCGGCATTTGGCGAGCTCGAGGCTCAGGGCTCAGGCCAAGGCAAACATAGCAAAGGCCGGCGACTGTTCGCCGGCCTTTGTGTTTGTAGACGCTTGCTGGCAGCTTCTGCCAGGCCATAAGCCCTGAGCCTTGAGCCGATCCTCAGCTCAGAAGTCGTAGCCAATCCAGAATGAGACCTTCGGCTTCCGGAACTCCTCGCTGCCGCCGAAGGCGGCAAACAGCGCGTCCTCCCAGTCGCTTGTTGAACAGCGTCTTCCACGACCAGTCGATGTGGACGGGGAAGCCGAGCGCGAAGGTCTCGAGGCCGACGCCGTAGGAGGCGCGGGCGTCGACCAGGCGCAGGCCGCTGACGGTCCGCGGCGCACCGTAAATCGGCTCCTGCGTGACGATGCTGGTCTGCCGGTAGCCGATGATCGGCGTGTAGGTCTCGGTGTTGCTGCGCCATCCACTTGAACGGCTGGCCCTCGAAGTGTCCGCCGCCCATGTTGGCGAAGAACACGCCGCGGATGCCGCCCATGACGCCGAGCGGCGTCAGCATCGCTTCGATGAGCGGGAAGCGCAGCTCGGCGTTGAGGAACGCCGACTTGCTGCCGACGAACTGCAGGTATTCGTAGCCGCGCATCTCGGAGTTGCCGCCGAAATAGAGGAAGTCGGGCGCCGACGCCCCAGCTCTGGAAGCCGCGGGCGCGCAGCGCCAGCAGCCCGGACCCGCCGATGCGCTGGTAGAACCGCGCGTCGACGTCGGCGGTCTGGCGGTCGAGCGAGTCGCCGATCTTGGGCGCCACCTCGTAGCGCAGCCGCATGGTGTTGCCCGAGAGCGGTCCGAACTCGCGGAACACCGTCGTCTCCTGCACGTAGGTGACGCCGAACGGCACGTAGTAGCCCGTTCTGCAGGAGCTGCTGTGCCGAACTGGTCTCCTGCTGATAGTCCGACGACAGCTCCTGCAGCGCCGGGTCGTTGAACCGCTGGTCGTAATCGATCAGGCCGCCCGAGAACTCGAGGCGCCGGTAGCGGTTGAACGGGTAGATGCCGAACGCGGTGCCGCCGCGGACCGTGGTCGTGGCCGTCGCCAGGTCGCGGTCGATGAACCCGGCGTAGACCGGGTCGTAGAACACGCCCGACGACTGCCCGTAGAAGAACTGCGTCTGCGAGAAGCCCTGCAGGGCGTAGTTCAGCCGCTGCGCCAGGTTCACGTACGAGAACGACAGCGTGCGGTACTGCGAGATCGACGCCGCATACATGCTGAACTGCTGGTCGCCGAGCACGTCGCTGAACGTCACCGCCGAGCCGCCGAAGATGTCGCCGCCGCTCGTGACGCCGACGTTCACCGGCGGGCGGCCGTCGAGGAACATCTTCTCGAACTTGCCCTTCTTGCGGATCTTGTCGGTGACGCAGGCTGTGCGACAGCGGCGCCTGGAAGTCGATCACCGGTCCGGGCGCGCCGAAGTCGGACGAGGCGGCGGTGATGATCGGATCGCGGCGGTCGAGCGCGTGCAGCTCGTAGTCGCCCTTGTAGTAGCCGATGAACGCCATCTGCGGCGGCTCGTTGCCGCGGCGCAGGACGATCGGCGTGGTGTTGCCGCTCATCGCGTCGGTGTACTGGCGCAGCTCGCCGTTCTTCAGGCTCAGCGTCCAGATGTTGTAGATGGCGCCGTTGCGCGCCACGTCCGGGTCGATCGGCTGCGACGGGTTGGTGGCCGTGGACGAGAAGATGAGCGTGTCCTGGTCCACGAACTGCGCCGCCGAGTCGTCGTGGGTGCCGAAGGTGATCTGCGTCTTCCGGCCGGTGTCGATGTCGAGACGGAACAGCTTCTCGTTGCCGCTGATGCGCGCCACGTAGACGATGAACTTGCCGTCGGGCGACCAGGTGGGGCCGGCGTCGCCGAAGGCGTCCTTGGTCAGGTTGGTGACCGCGCGCGTCTGCAGATCGAGCATGAAGATGTCGCCGACGCCGCCCTCGAGCGCCGCGAACACCACGCGCCGGCCGTCGGGCGAGATGTCCGGCGACTCCGGCTCGTCGAGCGTGCGCATGTCGAAGCGTGTCCTCGATCTTGCGCGTGACGACGTTCTGCAGGATCAGCGTGCGCGACTTCTCGGTGCGGACGAAGTAGCCGAGCCGGTCGCCTTCCGGCGCCCACGACATCCACGGCACGGTGTTCCAGCGGCCGCCCGGCGTGATCAGGAACTCGTAACCGTTGGACTGGTCGAAGCCCTTGGTGAGGTTGCGGATGACGCTGCCGTCCTTGCCCGAGACCAGGACGATGTCGGCTTCCTGGTCCTTGCGGTTGCCGGTGACGACGGCGATCAGATCGCCCGACGGCGACGGCTCGGCGGAGAGCGCGTTGCTGAACGAGCTCTTCTCCGGGTTGGGCGCCAGGTTGCGGCCGTAGTCCGACGGCCGCTCCTTGTCGCGGAACGGCTTGAAGCGGTCCTTGAGGTACTTCTCGAACTGCTGGTCGAAGTCTTCGGGATCGATCTTGAACGCTTCCTGGTAGGCGTTGTCACCGCCGCCGATCACCGACTTGCGGAGCGCGAACAGGTACTGGCGCAGCCCTTCCTTGCCCCACTTGGACTCCATGAACTCGAAGACCGCGTGGCCGAGGTTGTAGATCATGCGCGGGCTGCTGAAGCCGCCGTATTCATCGAGCCTCGACATCTTCGGCACGATGTCGGTCACCGCGGCGTCGCGCACCGACATCAGGTCGAGCGGCCGCCAGTAGCCGGTCATGTAGTCCGACAGGCCCTCGTTCACCCACAGCGGCACGTTGCGCCGCATCAGCGACGTCGGGATGATCTCGAACTCGAACTGGTGGGTGAGCTCGTGGACCATCAGCCGGTAGAGCAGGTCCGGCGGTTCGTCCATCGGCATCAGGATGCGCTTGCGCGTCGGCTCGGCGAAGGCGCCGACGCCTTCCTGCGCCGCGCCGGGAATCACGTTCTGCTGCTGGAACTCGCTGCTGGTCTGGAACAGGATGAGCGCGACCTTCTCGGGCCCGAGGTCGTATTTCAGCTCGGTGCTGATGTGCTGGTAGGCGCTTTCGGCGTAGCCCGCCATCCGCTCGAGGTGCGGCTGGATTTCAGGATAGAAGTAGATGACGAAGTGGTCGGTCTCGTACGTCATCCACTGGAAGTTGTCGTACCGGATCTGGTTCTTGCCGAAGTACGGCACGTAGGGGGTCTGGGCGTGCGGCCGGACCGGGTGACGCGGCCATGGCCATGGCGAGCGCCGATGGCCGCCAGGTGGAGCAGCGCCCCGCACCGTGTGCGGTTCATGTGACCTCTCCTTGCAGGGTCGCTCGGCCCTGCGTGGTCGTGCAGACCAGACGCTACCAGCCGGCCGCGCGAAGCGCGGAGGCGTTGGCCAGCGTATGGCCGGGATCTTACTGCCGACTCCCGTAGACCCGCAAAAAAGCGAGCGGCATCGCGTGAATGGCTCCGGTGCGAGCAAAGGGCGTACCGATGAGGTCGCGTCGGGACGTGGCGTGGTTTCAATGGTTCCGTCCGGCGTGGCGCGCGGGCAGTGTCCTCCACGCAACGAAAGCTGTGTCTCCAGCCGTATACTGAGACCATGAGCGACACGCCACGCCGGACGCCCGATCCGGCGCCTGCGCCCGGGCGCCGGGGCCGGCGACGACGTCGTCCGAAGCCGAAGGGCGGCCGTCGCGGCGCGCTCACCTGGCTGGCGATGGGCGCCGTGGCCGTGGCGCTCGGGCCTCATCTGGCTCGCGCCCGGGCATCAGCGATACGCACGTGGACGAGCGCGTCGGCGGCGCCGATCACCGAGTATCCCGGCGAGCCCGACGACGCCCAGGCCACCGGCAAGCCGGCGCCGCTCCACTTCACGCTCAAGGACATGAACGGCGCCGACGTGAAGCTGGCCTCCTTCAAGGGCAAGGTCATCCTGCTGAACTTCTGGGCGACGTGGTGCGGCCCCTGCAAGGCCGAGATTCCGTCGCTCGTCGAGCTGCAGGACCAGTATGCGCGACGATCTCGTGGTCCTGGGCTTCTCGGTGGACGACACCGCGGACAAGATGAAGCCGTACGCGGCCCAGTACAAGATCAACTACCCGCTGCTCGTCGGCAACGGCCGCGAGGACGTGCAGGAGGCCTTCGGGCCGCTCTTCGGCATCCCGGTGTCGGTGATCATCGGCCGCGACGGCAAAATCGCCAAGAAACACTCCGGAATCGCCACCAAGGCGCAGATCGAGCGCGAGATCAAGGCGCTCCTCTGAGCCCGCCGAGGCGGGCAACGAACACGCTGTGGCGAGCCGGAGCCTCACAACTCCGGGGCGCAGCCTCGCTAGTGTATGATTCGTTCATGCTGAAGGGATTCACGCACGCACGTCTCGCCTGCGGATGCCGCGTCGGCTTCCGCGAAGGCGTCGAAGGCAGCCCCGTCACGGTCGTCGTGGACGAGAAGGCGCCCGCTTGCGCCATCAGCCTGCACGTGCGCGACCTGCCGCTGTACGACTACCGCGAGGCGCTGCGTCCGCCCACCCGCTTCCTCCCGTTCGAGGAAGAGGGTTCGGCGAAGAAGAAAGCTAGTTTCGTAAGGCCGCAAGGCTCCGCGCAGCGTCTACTCGCCGGCGCTCAGAACTCGACCCGCAGCTCGGCGACGAGCGGCAGGTGGTCCGACGCCATCAGCGACAGCCGCGTCCGCGGCATCTCCACCTTCACCACCTCGACCTGCCCCTCGTAATAGATGTGATCCAGGTGCAGCACCGGAAACACGCCCGGATACGTGCGCCGGCGCCGCAGGTGCGTGCGCAGGTCGATGCTCTGCAGCCGCTCGCTGAGCATCGCCGTGGCGCGCCCGCGCATCCATTCGTTGAAGTCGCCGAGCACGACCTTCGGCGTGCCGACGCGCCGGTCGTGGACGATGGCGCTCAGCCGCCCGGCCTGGTGGCGCCGCTCGAGGAGCGCCGTGCCCAGGTGGACGTTGTAGAGGTGCAGCGTGTCGTCGCCGATCGCGATGTCGACGCGCTGGCAGCAGCGCGGCTCGCAGGTCTTCCACGACAGGTCGTGCTGCAGGTGGTGCCGGATCGGAAACCGGCTCAGCACGACGTTGCCGAACAGGCAGCCGCGCAGGTGGCGCACCGGCGCCATCACCCAGCCCATGCCGAGCAGCGCGCCGAGCTCCTCGGCGTGCCCGCCGGACGTTCGGCCCGGCGCCGATCACTTCCTGCAGCGCGACGATGTCGGCGTCGATGGCGCGGATGACGTCGGCGATGCGGGCTGGCGCTGGTGCGGCCGTCGAGGCCGCGGCAGCGATGGATGTTGTAGGTGGCGACGCGGAGCGTCTTGCGGCGGGTCTCGGACATTCGGTGACGAGTCGGACGCTCGGCGCGGTACGATGCTAGCTAGAATACCCGCATGGCGAAGCTGAAGAGCGAGCTCGAGTTGACGTGCCCGTGCTGCAACGCCGTGCTGGTCGTGGACATCAACCTCGGGCGCATCGTCTCGCACCACGAGCCCGACCGCGGCGACAAGCCCGAGCTGTCGGACGCGCAGCAGATCCTGGCGGCCGAGGCGGCGCGGCGCGAGGCGCTGTTCGAGCAGTCGGTCCAGAACGAGAAGACGCGCGGCGACGCGCTGTCGAGGCGGTTCGAGGAAGCGCTGAAGCAGGCCGAGACCGAGCCGGTCACGCGCCCCACGCGCGGTTTCGATCGACTGATCGACGTGTGCAGCTCAGCCGCTCGGTCGCCTGAACTCACGGTGCGGCAGCGGCGCCCATCGCTCGCGGCCCGTGTAGTACTTCCACGGCTTGTAGCCGTGCGCCTCGCGGAACGCCGCGTAGCGCCGCCGCATCCGGTCGGCGCGCGCGTCCGACGAGGCGATCTTGCCGGTGCGGCCAGTCGAGCAGCATCTGCTCCACCTTCCACACGTTCTTCGGCGACAGCCGCCAGTCGTAGTCGCCCAGCACCCGCAGGTCGACGACGGCGTACGCCTTCACCCGCCCGGTGAAGTCGATGTACCCCTCGTAGTAGCTCAGCGCCAGCGCGCGCGGCGTCGCGAACAGCGGCTTGCCGCCCGTGCAGGCCCGGGTCGCGCGAGCGCGCGACCGATCCCCATCCGGTGGCCGTCGCGGTAGACGAAGATCACGTGGTCGAGCAGATCGATCGACTCGAAGCTGAGGACGAGCGGCGGATAGCCGTGCTGCTCGAGGATCGTCGCCGCCGACGAGCGCCGCCTCGAGGCAGTGCGCGCGGCCCGGTGCGCACGACGCCGCGGAAGCTGCGCAGCGTCTCGCCGCCGGTCTCGGTGTTGTAGGGCAGGTGGTTCAGCCAGTGCTGCACGGCGGCCGGCGTGCGCAGCCGCGCCACCAGCCGCCGCTCGGCGGCGGTGAGCGGCAGCGCGCGGCGGCGCGGCCGGATCAGTTCGCGGGAGCGGGAGTCGCGGTGAGGTCGGCAACGAGTTCGTCGGGCGTCCAGTCGTTGCCCGTGTGGACGTCGGCGAGGCGGCCGTCGGCGCCGATGACCGCGGTGCGCAGGTTGTGGGTGATGTCGGCCGGATTCGCCGGGTTGGGCTCGGTGTAGATGCCGAACTGCGCCATGAAGTCGGCGGCGGCTCGCGGGCTCGGCGGTGAGGAACGTCCAGCGCGCCGGATCGGCGCCGGCGCCCGTGGCGTACGGCTTCAGCACCTGCGGCGTGTCGTAGCCGGGATCGAGCGTCATGCGTCAGCAGCCGCACGTCGGCGAGCGCCGGGGTCTTGGCCAGCGTGGCCTGCACGGTGCGGAAGTGCTGGTTCATCAGCGGACAGAACTCGGGCAGGGGGCACCGCGTATAGACGAACGTGAGCGCCAGCCGATGACCGCGCCAGCCCGAGAAGCGCCGCGGCTGTCCGTCCTGGTCGACGAGCGCCGCGTCCTTCACCGGGTCGCCCGGCTGAATGATGGCCGATCCGTCGGCCGGCAGCGGCGCCGCGGCGTCGAGGGCGCGGTGGCCGGTCACCGTCAGCTTCGAGATGTAGGCCTCGACCTCGCCGACGACCAGCGTGCCGGTCACCAGGTCGCCGGGCTTGCTTGCCGCCGAGCACGTCGGGCCCGGCCTTGAAGGCCATCGTCATGCCCGGCATGAAGCCCTTGATGTCCTCGTGCTTGATCGTCACCTCGCCGCGCTCGGGCGCGACGGCCTGGATCTGGCCGACGATCTCGAATTCGCGCGGCGGCGGGCCGCTGCGGCACGCCGCCACCGCGGCGAGCAGGACGAGCACGAGCGGCCCGAGTGACGCAGTCGGTCGCATCCGATTCACTCTAGCAAATTTCGCCGTGCTCAGGCCGCCGCCGCTGCGGCGTGATATAAGCGCCCTCGACGGAGCACCGCATGATGCACGCAATCGAGCTGCGGGACGTCCGCAAGACCTTCGGCGCCAACGTGGCGGTGGACGACCTGAGCCTCGCGGTGCCGCGCGGCGCCGTCTACGGCGTCATCGGTCCGAGCGGCGCGGGCAAGACCACCTGCATCCGGATGATCATGTCGATCCTGTTTCCGGATTCCGGGTCGCTGTCGGTGCTGGGCCGCGCCTCGGCGCTCGAGGCCAAGGACCGCATCGGCTACCTGCCGGAGGAGCGCGGCGTCTACCGCAAGATGCGCGTCGGCGCGTTTCTCACCTACCTGGCGCAGCTCAAGGGCGTGAGCCGCGAGGTGGCGGCGGCGCGCGTTCCGGTCCTGCTCGAGCGGGTCGGGCTGCGAGGCACCGAGCGCACGGCGTGCGACGAGCTGTCGAAGGGCATGCTGCAGCGGGTGCAGTTCGTCGGCGCCACGCTGCACGAGCCGGAACTGCTCATCCTCGACGAGCCGTTCAGCGGCCTCGATCCCGTCAGCGTGCGGCTGCTGCGCGAGCAGGTGCGGCGCGCGCACGCGCGCGGCGCCACGATTCTGCTCTCGACGCACATCATGGCGTATGCCGAGGAGATGTGCGACCACGTGTTCATGATTCACGAAGGCCGCAAGGTGCTCGACCAGCCGATGGAGGGCCTGAGCCGCCAGTTCGATCCCCGGACGCTGATGTTCGAGCCGCTGGATCCGCGCGCCGACGTGGCGTCCATCCGTGCCATGCCCGACGTCGAGCGGGTCGAGGACGCGGGGCGCGGCTACGTCATCACGCTGGTGGCAGGCGCCGACCCGAGCCTCGCGCTGGCGCACATCGCCGCGCTGGTGCCGCCGGCGCGCATCGAGATCGGGCGCCTGCGGCTCGAAGACGTCTTCGTTCGCATCGTCGCCGGGGGCGGCGGTCTCGACGAGGCCGCGGCCGCGCTCCGCAGCCGCCTGCAGGCCGGAGCGGTCGAGGAGGCACGCGCATGACCAGCCCGAAGAAGGTCGCGCTCGTCGCCGGCCGCGAGTTCATGGCCGCGGTCACCAACAAGGGGTTCCTGATCGGGCTGCTGATCATGCCCGCGATGTTTGCCGTCATCTTCGCGCTGATGCCGCGCGCTGATGACCAGCCAACTCCGACGCTCGTCCGCGGCGACGTCGCGATCGTCGATCCCACTGGCCGTGTCGCGCCGGCGCTGCGGGAGACGCATCGCGCCCGAGGCGATCCGCGCCCGGCGCGAGCGCGAACATGGCCCGCGCGCGTGAACGCGTCGGCGTGACGCGGGGGCGCCGCGCGATGCGCGGCGGCCCGCGCGCTGGCCCGCGTCCGTCGGCACGCCGCCCGAGTTCCGCCTGGTCGAACGGCCGCCAGACGCGGACCTCGCCGCCGAGAAGCGCTGGCTCACGGCGCCGCCGCGCCGGACGGCCAGCGCCGCCTGGCGCTGGTGGTCGTCAAGCGCCGACGCCGTGGAGCCCGCGGCCAGGGCGCGGGTCCTACGGCAGCTACGACCTGTTCGTCCCGCCCAACACCGACGAGCGCGTCGAGAACGAGCTGCGCGACGCGCTGCGCGAGGCCATCGTCAGCGCCCGCCTGGCGGCCCGCCAGCTCGAGCGCGCGCCGACATCGAGCGTGATGACGGCGGTGGCCACGCAGCCGTCGGTCACCGTGGCGAGGTCGAGCGCCAGACGTCCGGCGGGCTTCAACCGCGCGGTGCCGTTCGTCTTCGTCGGCCTGCTGGTGTTCGGCGTCATGATCGGCGCGCAGACGCTGATGACCTCGACGGTCGAGGAGAAGTCGAGCCGCGTCATCGAGGTGCTGCTGTCGGCGGTGTCGCCGCTCGAGCTGATGGCCGGCAAGATCCTGGGACAGATGGCGGTGAGCCTGCTGGTGCTGGCGCTCTACATCGGGATCGGCGTGCTGATGCTCAGCTCGTTCGCCATGCTCGGGCTGCTCGACCCGTGGCTGATCGTCTACCTGCTGATCTTCTTTCTCATCACCTACTTCCTCTTCGCTTCGGTCTTCGGCGCGATCGGCGCCGCGGTCAACGAGATGCGCGAAGCGCAGGCGCTGGTGACGCCGGTGATGCTGGTGCTGATGGTGCCGTGGCTGCTGGCGGCGCCGGTGGCCCGCGACCCCAACACGACGATGGCCATCGCGCTCAGCTTCATCCCGCCGGTCAACACGCTGGCGATGATGATCCGCATGGCGTCCACGTCGCCGCCGCCGCTCTGGCAGGTGTGGCTGTCGATCGCGGTCGGGCTCGCCGCCGCCTGCGCGGCCACGTGGGTCGCGGCCAAGGTCTTCCGCGTCGGCCTGCTGATGTACGGCAAGCCGCCGAACTTCGCCACGCTGTCCGCTGGGCGCGGCAGTCGTAGGGGCCGGCTTCAGCCGGCCCTGGAGCCGCCTGAAGGCGGCCCCTACAGCTAAGCGATACTGTCGCCATGAACGTCTGGGTCGGGACCTCGGGCTACAACTATCCCGAGTGGAAGGGGAGCTTCTATCCGGAGACGCTGCCGGCGGCGAAGATGCTGCCGTACTACGCCGAGCGCTTCCCGACGGTCGAGATCAACTACACGTTCTACCGGGCGCCGACCGAGAAGATCCTCACCGGCTGGAGCGCGGCGACGCCCGAGCGCTTCAAGCTGACGCTCAAGGCCCCGAAGCGGATCACGCACGACGCGCGGCTCCGCGACTGCGGCGATCGCGTGCGCCAGTTCCTCGAGACGGCGGCCGTGCTCGGGCCGAAGCTGGGAGCGCTGCTGTTCCAGCTGCCGCCCAATCTCAAGAAGGATCTGGCGCTGTTCGACGCCTTTCTCGCCACCTTTCCGCCGAAGGTCTGCGCGGCCTTCGAGTTCCGCCATCCATCCTGGTTCGACGACGAGGTGTTCGCGCGGCTGCGCGACCGCGGGCTGGCGCTGTGCGTCGCCGACAGCGAGAAGCTGTCGGCGCCGGTCGAGATCACGGCGCCGTACGCGTATTTCCGGCTGCGCGACGAGGGCTACACGCCGGCCGACATCGAGCGCTGGGCCGGGGTCGTGAGCGGCCTCGCCTCACGCTGCGAGGACGTGTTCGTCTACTTCAAGCACGAAGAGGCAGGGAAAGGCCCGGAGTTCGGGAAGGCGTTGCTGGCGCATCTGGCCACGCCGCCGCCGCAAACCTGACCACCTCGCGCTCGGCCCAATACCCGTCGTAGTCGCCCTCTGCCTGCTCCACGAACGCGCAGTGCCCGCCTTCGCGGGTCACGACGGTGGTGATGTGCGGGTTGCCGGTCACGGTCGGATCGCGGAACGGATCCGGCGGCACGAACGGATCGTTTTCCGCCGTCAGGATCAGCGTCGGCACGCGGATCCGGTCGATCGCGCGCATGGCGCTGGCGCGGTGGTAGTAGTCGGTGGCGCCGGCAAAGCCGTAGTACGGCGCCGTGTAGGCCTCGTCGAACTGCCGCACCGTCCAGATGCGGCCGAGCGGGGCCACCGAGAAGTCGTCAGGGAAGAGCGCCGCCTTGCGCCGCATCCGCGCCTTGAGGTTGCGGACGAAATTCCATTGATAGGGGTAGTTGGCGCGGCGCTCGAGCGCGTCCACGCACACCGCCAGGTCCATCGTCGGCGACACCGCGCACACCGCCACGAGCTGCGGCGGCGCCTCGTCGCCGAGGTCGCCGGCCAGCTTCAGCGCCACGTTGCCGCCCAGCGAGTAGCCCGCGAACGCGATCGCCGGCAGGCCGTCGGCCTCGATCAGCTCCCGCATCACGAACTGCGGGTCGTGGGTGAGCCCCGAGTGATAGAGGCCGCGTGACAGCGCCTCGGTGCCGCCGCAGTTGCGCTGGTTGAGCCGCACCACGTTCCAGCCGGCTGCCCACGCCTTGTCGGCCATGCCCCGCATGTAGTGCACGGTGCTCGACCCCTCGAGGCCGTGAAGCAGGACGATGGTGGGATGGCTCGCGGGCTCCGGGTGCCAGTGGCAGTGGGCGAGCACCCGCGCGTCGGGTGCCGTGTCGAAGTAGCGCGCCACGGGGGCGGGGAGCCCGGGAAGCGGCCGCGACTTCGCCCAGGCGAAGAGGGTTTGCCAGTGGCCGCCCGTGAAGCGCG
This sequence comes from uncultured Acidobacteriota bacterium, assembly GCA_963731785.1. GTDB lineage: Bacteria > Acidobacteriota > Vicinamibacteria > Vicinamibacterales > UBA2999 > DASYRM01. The sequence continues at coordinate 445,328 of CAVSWX010000009.1, read as the reverse complement.
GTCGGTAGTCGGCGGGAACGAAGGGCACGTCGTTCAGGGCAGCTTATCACCCGCCTCAGCGGTCCGGAACGGCGCCGGCGAACCGCACCGGCGCCGGCAGCGCGTAGACGCGGAAGCCGCTGTTTTCGAAGACGAGCGGCAGATCCAGCCGGCCGGCGGTGACCACGTGCGTGAGGCCGTAGCGTTCGCCGAGCCGCAGCACATCCGCCGTCCCGCGCGTCGAGAGGTCGCCGAGCGCGCCGGTCCGATCGACGACGCGCACGGCCACGTCGCGCGAGTAGATGGCAATCGCCGAATCCTTCGTCTCTTCGAGGAAGACGTCGCGGCCGGCGCTCACGCGTACGCTCGTGCCGTAGCGCCATGCGTGGCCCGAATCCGCGAGCACGTGGATGTCCTGGGGCTGGGTGGCGAGCCACTGCATCGCCTCGTGCCAGGGCGAGGCCTGCAGCCGGGTCTGGAATAGTGGGCGCTCGGGATGCTCCACGAACAGGATGTAGGCGCCGCGGCCGGCGGCCAGGGCCGCCAGGCACATCGCCAGCGCCGGCCGCCCGAGCCGCACCAGCCGCGGCCAGTCGGCGATCGCCCCGATCAGGCACACCGTGGCCACGACGTCCACCAGCCAGAACACCCGCGAGATCTGCAGTTGGACCGGGAACGCCACGCGCGCCGCGACGGCGGGCAGCGTGACGAGGAAGAGGGCCACGAGCGCGGTCGCACCCCAGGCGAGCGCCCGTTCTTCGGCGCCGGCGCGGCCGCGGGCGGCGCGCCACCGGTGCGCCGACCCACAGCACCCCCAGTGTCCCCAGGTTGATCGCCCAGGCCGACAGCGGCCACTCGTGGGCGAAGAGCGAATCCTTCGACGCCACGGCCTGAAGCCACAGGCTGTCCATGACGACCAGCCGGCCGTGCAGCGGGCCCGCGAGCAGCGCCCACGCCGCCACGGCGACGCCGGCCACCGCCGCCGGCACGCCGACGCGCCGCCAGGCCGGTTCGAGCACGACGATCGCGGCGCCGATGAGCACGGCGAACCACAGGCCGGTGGTGTTGTGCACAGCCGCCGCGGCCACCGTCAGCACAACGGCCAGCCAGTGACGCCGATGGACGAATGCGGCCACCGCCAGCAGGCCGACGCCGAAGGCCAGCATGCGCGGATGGAAATAACCTTCGAAGGTGTTGGCGCTGGTGCGGGTGATGTGGTGGCGCATCGTGAAGGCCGCCACGAGCGCCAGCGTCGTCCAGGGGTTGGTGTAGAGTCGCCGGCCGATGAGCCCGAGCCCGGCGAAGATGAGCACGAGCGACAGCAGGTAGCCGCCCAGGAACAGCGACTCGAGTGTCGCACCGGTGGTGCGCATCAGCGTCGCCAGCACTTCGTCGGCGAGCATCAGGCGCCCCTGGGCGTCGATGAGCGCCGCATCGCGGGGAAACGCCGCGGGGTCGAGCGCCCGCGCGACGACCGGAATGTAGAAGGCCTGATCGGAGACGCCGTAACGGTACATGGCGGCGTTGGCCGTGGCCAGCACCACGAAGGCCGCGAGCGCGACCACCAGGCCGGCGCGTGCCGCGCCGCCTCGCGTTGCGCCGTCGCTACTGTTCGTCAGCGCTCGGACCGTACATCGACGGCAGGGGCACGTCCTGCTGCCGCAGGTAGACGCTGAGCTGCCCGCGATGGTGCACGAGGTGGTTCATCACGAACGACCGCCACACCGTCGCCTTCGGCATCGTGAACACCGTGTGGTCGCCACGCTTGAGTGCCCATGGCGCCATCAGCTCGGCGTCGCTCTTGCCGACGAGCGCCTTGCGCGTGTTCGTGACGTTGCCCTCGAAGAGTTCCAGAATCGCCGCGCGGCTGCCGAGCTCCGCGGCCGGTGGGTAGGCCAGCAGATCGAGCTCGGGCCGTTCGAGGGTGAGGACGCCCCACAGCGGGATGTTCGCCACGTGCTGCGCCAGCTGTCCCAGCGAGAACGACTTGGCGTGCGGCTTCCACGAGAGGCGATCGTCCGGCACGCGATCGAGCAGCGTGCGGGTGGTCGCCATCTCGTGGTCGAACTCGGGCAGCAGGTGGTCGACCAGTGCCATGCGAATGGTGCTCCTTACGACGGCCGCTTGAAGTCCACCGTCGGCACCTTCTCGGCTTCCGGCGGTGCGTTGAAGAGCGGATGCTCCTTGAAGCCGAAGATGCCGGCGGTGACGTTCGACGGGAACCGCCGGCGCTGCGTGTTGTACTCCTGCACGCGCTCGTTATACCGCATCCGCTCGACCGCGATGCGGTTTTCCGTGCCCGCGAGCTCGTCCATCAGACGGCTGAATTGTGCGTTCGACTTCAGGTCCGGGTAGTTCTCCACCACGACCAGCAGGCGCGCCAGCGCCGAGCTCTGCTCGTTGGCCGCCTGCATCCGCTGTTCCGGCGTCGTCGCGCCCGCCAGCTTGGCGCGCGACTCTGCGATCTGGCCGAAGACGTCGCGCTCCTGCTGGGCGATGCCCTTGGTGGTCTCCACCAGGTTCGGAATGAGGTCGTTGCGGCGCTGGAGTTGGTTCTCCACCTGCGCCCACTGGGCCTTGATCGACTCTTCCTGGCTCACGAACGTGTTGTAGGAGCAGCCCGACGCCGCCACGGCTCCCGCCGTCAGCAGCAGTGCTGCCAGTGCCGTGCGTAGTGTTTTCATCGCCTGTCTCACCTCCATGCGCGACCCGCTCAGAACGCGGGTCGCGCGCAGTATCTGGCAAACCGGCTCAACGCCGGTTCGCCATTTCGATCACCAGCCGGCGCCGCCGCCACCGCCGCCGCTGCGGCCGCCGCCAAATCCACCAAACCCGCCCCCGCCGCCGCCGAAGCCGCCCCCGCCGAATCCGCCGAAGCCGCCGCGCCGGCCGATGAACGGGCCGACGCCGCTGTTCCAGCCGCTCCAGCCGGGGCCGCCCCATCCTGGCGGTCCCCGCCGCGAGCCGCGACCGATACCGCCAACGATCGCCCGCAGGACGATGAAGGCGATGAACAGCCAGAAGATCGCGCCGCCGCCGCTGGCGCGGCGCCGGCGCACCGTCTGCGTCTCCTGCGGCACGCCCTGCAGCGTCACGTTGCGACCCTGCGCGATGCGGCCGACGATGCGCTGCACGCCCGCCACCAGCCCGGCGCCGTAGTTGCCCTGTCCGAACTGCGGCGCCATCTGGTCGCGGCTGACTTCGCCGGCGAAGCCGTCGGTGACGAACTGCTCCAGCTCGTAGCCGGGCTCCACCTTCACCCGGCGATCCTTGACCGCCACCACGATCAGCAGGCCGTTGTCGCGGCCCTTCTCGCCGATGCCGCGGCCGCCGTTCTCGAACATCTTGACGGCGTACTCATCGATCGTCGCGTAGGGCTGGAACGTGTCCACGGTCGCGACCACGACGACGTCGCCGGTGGCGCGCTGCAGCGATCGGATGAGCGCGTCCATCTGGCGCGCGCTCTGGGGATCGATGACGTTCGCGAAGTCGTTGACCGGCTGCGTGAGCGCCGGCGGCAGCGGCTGTGCGGTCACCACGGCGGCGTACGCCAGCCAGAGCGCTACGGCGGCGCCCGCCACCCCCGGCGCCACGCCGGCGCGGGTCAGGAGGCGCGCCATTGGTCCACGACCGCCGCCAGGCGTTCCACGGCTGCCAGATACGCTGGAAACAGCCTCGCCGGGTCGGACGCGGGAACGGCGCTGGGATGCTCGAGCGCGAGGACGGCGCTCACGGTGTCGTCGGGCAGGCCCGCCGCTCGGGCGCCCTGCCGGGTGGCTTCCATTCGGTCAGATGTTTGGACGCCGTTGAGGCGTCCGACGTTCCGGAGCAGCGCGGCAAACGCCGGGGCGCTCGCTGCCACGAGGCGCGCCACGGCCGGCAGCTTGCCGCCCGACTGCACGTAGCCCTGCCGCAGGTGCAGCAGGTGACTCTTGGCCTGCGCCTCGCAGGCCAGCCGCAGATCGGTGGGCGAGATGACGACGCCGGCAAACGGATCGGTGCCGTAGACGAGCGTGTGCGCGCGCACGATCTCGCCGTACTCGAGCGGGAAGACGTCGAGCGAGGCCCGGAACTCGCCGTCGGGCAGGATGAGCGGCGCCGCGATGCCGCCACGCGTCCACTCGGCGGTCAGGTGCGCGCAGGCCTCGAGGTCGGAGGCGGTGAGCGACGACACCAGCGCGAGCGCTTGCAGCGGCGCCGTGGCGTCACCGTCCACCTGGCCTCCGTAGGCCACGATCGAGAGCAGCCTCCCGCGGAAGATGCCCCCGAGATCACGCGCCAGTATGTCGGCTGCCGGCTGCCATGTATGCGCCATCGTGTCCATTCTAGAGGTCAGGTAGGTCAGGTAGGTCAGGTGGGTCAGGTAGGTCAGGGGTCAGGCTAAGCAAGAGTCCTGACCCACCAGGCCTACCTGACCAGAAGCCGCCGCGACCCTCGCCAGGAATCGAGCCAGCCGGCTGACAATGGACTAGATGCAGTTACGCGAGCTGAACGTCGGGTGTTTCGGAGGCGGCACCGGCCTCCCGAGCCTGCTCGGCGGTTTGAAGAACAATCCCTGGCTGCACCTCAACGCGGTGGTCACCATGTTCGACAGCGGCGGCAGCTCGGGCCAGCTCCGCGACGAGCTCGGCGTGCTGCCGCCCGGCGACGTGCTCAAGTGCGCGCTGGCGCTGGCGCGCAACGAAGGCGAGGCCCGGCGCGTGCTCCTGTCGCGGCTGCCGACCATCGAGCATCACGTCAGGCTGGCCGGCCACACCGGCGGCAACCTGCTGCTCTCGATGATGGAGCAGTACAGCGGCAACTTCCTCGCGGCGGTGGACGGCTTGCGCGCCCTGCTCGGCTGCCGCGGCCGCGTCTGGCCGGCGAGCGTGGACCCCGCCTCGCTGTGCGTCGAGTACGGCGACGGTTCGCATGCGCGAGGCGAGTCCGCGGTGGACGAGGGGCAGGCCGGCGGACGGCAGATCTCGCGCCTGTGGCTCGAGCCGGAAGCGGGCATCCATCCGAGCGTCGCGGACGCCATCCGCAAGTTCGACGCCGTGATCATCGGGCCGGGGAGCTTCTTCACGAGCCTGATGCCGCCGCTGCTCGTTCGTGGCGTCAAAGAGGCGCTGGCGGTCGTGGACGGTCCCGTCATCCTCATCGCCAACCTGCTCACCGAGGGCAGCGGCATGGCCGGCTTCACCGCGGCCGATGCCGCCCGCTGGGTGTCGCGTGCGATCGACCGGCCGGTGGACGTCGTGATCGCCAACACCGGCCGGCCGTCGAAGGAGACGTTGATGCGCTACGCGGCCGAACGCAAGGAGCCGCTCGACGTGGGCGCGCTCGACGAGCGCACCGAGCTGGTCACCGGGCCGTTCTGGAACACGGCGATTGCGCGCCACGATCGGCGCCGGCTTTCGTTCGCCGTGTGGTCGGTGCTGTCGCAGCGGCTGCTGGTGCCGGCCGCCGCCTCAGTCGCGGGCCGCGAGTGACATCCTGCGCAGCACCGTCACCACGGGTTCGCTGCCGTCGCCCGCCGACTACGATGCTTGATGCCGCTCAGCCGAATGGGCGCCGTCGAGCGCGTCCATCGCCTTTGCCGATGCCGGGCGACCCTCCACCGGCAAGAAATCCACACAGTGGCTATCGGTGCGAGCGCCGGGCGTTCGTCAGGGATCGCCGCGGGCCGCTGGCGCTCAGCGTGCGCTTCGCGCGCGCCTTGGCTGCGGCGGTCTTCTTCGTCGATGTGGCGCGCGGCGCCGGCGTCGCCTTGGCGCTGCCGGTCTTCCGTTTCGCGCCCGCCTTCGCGGTGGCCTTCGGCGCAGGGCCTTCCGCGTGACCCTCGCGCCCGGCCTTGAGCGCAAGCGCGCGCGTGATGATCGACTGAAACAGCTTGCCGGTGTCGCCGCCTTCGGCCGGCCGGTTCGATCGCCAGATGTCGGGATTGTCCTGCGCCAGGATGTCGGCGAAGTCGCCCTCGCTCTTCACGCTGAGCGGCGCGAACTCGGCGATGTCCACCGCCCCGGCCCAGTCGTCGCGATGCTTGATCAGCAGCCACGACGTCTTGCTGTCGCTGCTGCCGCCGCCTCTACTGCCTCCCCATCCGCGGGTGCGCACCAGCACCCACGATCCCTTCAGCTTGTAGCCGTCGAGCGTGAACTTCAGGTCGCCCTTCTTGAGCGCGGCCTCCACGTCGTCGGTCTCCGGTGTCCAGGTGCCGACGTCCCACAGCATCACGATGCCGGCGCCGTAGCCGGAGGGAATCACGCCCTCGAACTCGCCGTACTCGATCGGGTGATCTTCGACGTGCATCGCGAGGCGCTTGATGGTGGGGTCGAGCGACGGGCCCTTGGGCACCGCCCACGACAGCAGCACGCCGTCGTGCTCGAGGCGGAAGTCGTAGTGCAGGTGGCTGGCGAGATGCTTCTGGACGCAGAAGAAGCGCGGCGTCCGCCCCGCCGGCGAGCGATGGGCCTTGTCGCCGGACGGCTCGGGCGACTTGGTGAAGTCGCGCTTCTTACGATAGGTATCGAGCGCCACGGCTCCTCGCGCCCGCGCTGCTATCGCGCCTCTGCCGGTGAGGCGCGAGACCGGCTTGATCAGAAGCGGCCATGACCACCGCGGCGCCGACGAGCACCGCCGTCATCACCGTGAACAGCGTCGCGAGCGGCATCGACTCGATGAAGCCGGCCGCGTATCCGGCCAGCTTGTTGCCGAAGGCGATCGCCAGGAACCAGACGCCCATCATCAACCCGACGATGCGCGGCGGCGCGAGCCTGGTCACCGCGCTCATGCCCACCGGATACAGGCAGATCTCACCGAACTCGGAGATCGCGTACGAGGCGACGATCCACCACGGGCTCACGCGGATGCCTTCGCCGGCCTGGGCCATGCCGCCGGCGGGCACGAGCACGAAATACGACATCCCCATGAAGAACAGGCCCAGCGCGAACTTGCCGCTGATCGACGGCTGTTTCGCGCCGAGCGTCGTCCACGTCCACGCGAAGAGCGGCGTCAGGAGGATCACGAAGAACGGCTGCACCGACTGGAACCACGATGACGGGAATGGCGAAGCCGAACGCCTCGAGGCGCGTGTAGCGATCGGTGAAGAGGTTCAGCGTGGATCCGGCCTGCTCGTACCCGGCGAAGAACAGGATGCCGAAGAGAAAGAAGACGCCGATGGCGGCCAGGCGCTTCCATTCGCCGGCCGTGATGATCGGTCCGCCGGCCGCGCGCCGGATCGCCAGGTCTCGTCGCCCGCGGGGCTGCCCGCGAGCGCCACGCTGGCGCGCCAGCCGTTCGACGGCCGCCTTGAGATGGCGCCGTCCGAATCGCCAGCTGAATCAGGCCGATCGCCATGCCGACGCCGGCCGACGCGAAGCCGATATGCCAGTTCACGCGCTGCGCGAGATAGCCGGCGACGAGCGGTCCGAGCAGCGCGCCGACGTTGATCCCCATGTAGAAGATCGAAAACCCGTTGTCGCGGCGCAGTCGCCCTGCGGATAGAGCGACCCGACGAGCGTGCTGACGTTCGGCTTCAGCAGCCCCGTGCCGATGACGATCGAGCGCGAGGCCGGCGTAGAAGAAGGGCAGCGGCGGGAACACGAGCGCGAAGTGCCCCAGCATGATGACGACGCCGCCGATCAGCACGCTGCGGATACTGCCCGAGCCAGCGGTCGCCGATGATGCCCGCCGGCAATCGAGGCGCCCCATGCCGAACCCGTATACGTGCCGTAGATCGATGTCGCGTCCGAATCGGCCATCGCCGAGCCCGCCGGCGATGACGGGCGTCGTCATGTAGAGCATCAGGAACGCCCGCATGCCGTAATAGCTGAACCGTTCCCACATCTCTGTGAAGAACAGCGTCGACAGCCCGCGGGGGTGTCCGAAGAAACTGCGATCGTCTGTCACTGCGGGTTGGGGGGTCACACTGCGAGCCGGGGCGGGCTACTTCGTCTCCGGGACGTAACCCGGGAGGCATCGCCGCGTTCTCGGCGAAGAAGAACTCCTCGAGGTGCCGCGCGATCAGTTCCTGCGCTTCCTTCTGCCACGGCATCAGCCGGTATTCGTTGAGGATCATCTTCTGTCGCTCCTCCCACTGCTTCCAGGCCTGCGCCGACACGTTCTCGAAGATCCGCTGTCCCAGCGGTCCCGGCCAGGGGGGCGACTCCAGCCCGGGGAGATCCTTTTTCAGCTTGATGCAGTGCACGATGCGCGGGGTGCTCATGTAAACCATGGTAACCCCGGCGGGCCGTAATCCCGGTCGGTGCTCCCGGGCGGGTCGTGGAAACGACTGTAGTTCTGTCTGTAGATCGTGCCATCCCGGCTGTCTGCTTCCGAGTCAGCCGCAGTGTGCTTTTTACTTTCCGTGCCGCACCGCCCGTCCACCGGGCGCGACGAATCCGGTTCATTCCCAACCTAAGCCGTACTGGCACACCCCTTGTAACCAGTGCCCCCATAGCCCGGTTCGTCGGGCAATGGACGTTACGGTGCGTAGGGTGCGTTGCACAGGGGAAGCGCGTCCAGCGCCTGACACAAAGACACAGGGAGGGGAACCGTGAGCGACATTCGCAAAGATAGCCGTGGGTTTGCGTCGATGGCCTCAGGACAAGCAGCGTGAGATTGCCAGCAAGGGCGGCCGGGCCGCGCATCTGAAGGGGACCGCTCACGAGTGGACGTCCGAGGAAGCGCGCGCGGCCGGCCGGAAGGGCGGGCAGATCAGCCGCGGCGGACGCGGGCGCCTGATCATCCCGACGCAGCAGGGTCCGCAGCCGAATCCGGCGCGTCCCGGCATGGAATAGGGTTCCGGTTCCTCTTCGGGCCGGCAGGCCCGAAGAGGGACGGACTCACCTGTTCAGGGGGGCGTCAGGTGCGAGTTCGTCCCGCGACACGGGGCCCTTGGGGTTCCGGTCGCCGTGTACAGAGTAGGTAGTACTCACGGGTGGCCGCCGCACGGGCGGCCATTTCCGTTTGTACACCCGCCGCTCGTTCTCGCGATTCTTACCGGGGCGCGCTCGGGACTTCCGGCACCTTCTCGTTGGGGTACCAGTAACTCGAGTGGCAGCCTTCGCAGGCGTGCTCGATCTGCTCGCCGACCTCGAACAGTTTCTGCGCGTCCTTGGCATCGGCGGCCGCCGTCGCGGCCATGCCGGCCTCGTGCAGCGCCCGTGCCCGCTTGTTGAACGCGGCGCGATCCTTCTCGATCAGCACCTGCATTTCGGCGGGTTCGAGCTCTATGCCGGGCGTTTCCGACTTCTCGTGCGGGCGCGCGACCTTGCGGCCCGGCATGATCAGAAGGTTCGCCGCCTCGGACAACGTCACCGCGCCGTGCCGGACCTTGAGCCAGTCCTCTTCCGTCTTCGGGTACCGTTTCCACCGTGCCGCTTACGCTCTGCACCGTCGTCACCGCGTTCCAGACCTGGTCGGCGGCCGGATCGATGACCGACAGCATCAAATCCTTGATGGTGGCGGCCGGCTCGTACTGCGGCGCGTCCGGAGTGGGGGCCGGCTCGCTCGAGCGGCAGCCCGCGGCGACGGCGAGAAGAAGAACGGCAGCGGCCGGTACGACACGGCGCCGCCACGCAAACGTCGGCATGGCGCTCACGATACCTTGGAACCACGGCACGGCCAACTGAAGGCTTTCTGACGACGGCTTCAGGCAATCTTCAGGCTCGACGGTGCGGCGGCGCCGTAAGATTTGCGCAGGAGCTGCTGATCCGCATGCGCATGACCACGGCACGAGGCCTGACAGGCATCGTCGTGCTCGCCCTCGCGGCGGCCTCGTCGCAGTGCACGTCCACGCCGGCGGCGCCGGCCGAGCCGGTCGCGTCCCCCATGACCCCGGTGCTCACCGTGAAGGAGCTCATGGAGCACATCGTCGACCCGCAGGCCGACTACGTGTTCGATGCGGTGAGCGTGGACGTCGGCCCGAACGGCGTGGTGGAGACCACGCCCACCACCGACGAGGACTGGACACGCATCGAGCGGGGCGCTTGGGTGCTCGCCGAGTCGTCGAACCTTCTGAAGCTGCCGCGCAGGATGGCGCCGGACCACGTCAAGCGGCCGGGCGGACCCGGGGCGCCCGAGCTCTCGCCGCAGGAGATCGAGGCCAAGGTGAAGGCCAATCCCCAGCTCTGGAACTCGCACGCCGATGCGCTGCGCGACGAAGCCGTGAAGATCATCGCAATCGTCAAGGCGCGCGATGCGGGCAAGCTGTTCGACGCCGGCAGTGCGCTCGACATGGCCTGCGAAGGCTGCCATCTCGACTTCTGGTACCCGGGCGATCGCGAAGCGGTACTGAAGAACCGCCGCAGCAAGGCCTATATCGACAAGCCCGCGGCCGCGCCCGCGAAGTAGCTGCTATACTCGTCGCCACAACCGACACCGCCGGGTTGAACAGGGAAGTGGGTGCGATGCCCACGCGGTCCCCGCCACTGTAAGCGGACAGGTCCCGGTCCACATGTCACTGCGCCTCGGGCGTGGGAAGACGGACCGGTCGCACTGTGGTCCGCGAGCCAGGAGACCTCTCATCCGGTGTCTGTCCCTTCGATCCGCTCGCCCGCGAGCGGATGTCCGGCGCGATGGACGCCGGAAGGAGACGCCATGATCCGTACCGGCTCGTCCGCCGGCGCCCTGCTGCGCGCCGCTCGTTCCCTCGTCGTTCTCGCCACGCTGTTCGCGGCCGCGCCCGTCTGGGCGCAGGAGTCGACCGGCATACCCGTCACCGGCGTCGTGCGCGACGCCAGCGGTGCGGTCGTGAGCGGCGCCCGCGTCGCAGTGGTCTCGACCGCGCGCGTCGACGCCACCCAATCGGGCACCGACGGTGCCTACCGGCTGCAGGTGCCGGCCGGTATGCCTTTCGAGCTGCGCGCCAGCCGGGAAGGGTTTGCCGACGCCGTGGTGACGATGCCCGGCGTGTCGATGCCGGCCAGCCGTGACCTGACCCTGCATGTCGGCCGCGTGTCGGACCAGCTCGTGGTGACCGCCGCGCGCTCGCCGCAAGACCGCGCGCGGGTGGCGGCCTCGGTTTCGGTCGTCGATGCCGTCGACCTCGCGCGCGCCGGCGCCGCGTCGCTCGCCGACGCGGTGCGATCGGTGCCCGGTCTGCACGTGGAGGGTAACGGGCGCGAAGGCGCGTTGATGTCGCTCTTCGCGCGAGGCGGCGAATCGGATCACAACCTGGTGCTGATTGACGGCGTGCGCGTCAACCAGAGCGGCGGCGCGTTCGATTTGAGCCGCATCGCCGCCGGCGAGATCGAACGGGTCGAGGTGGTGCGCGGCGCGCAGTCGTCGCTTTGGGGCTCCGACGCGATGGGCTCCGTCGTGCAGGTGTTCACACGCCGGGCCGGCGCCGCCACGACCGGTGTTGCCGCCGACGCCGAGGCCGGGTCGTTCGGCACGGCGCGCGGCGACGCGCGCGTGCACGGCGCCGCCTCGCGGGTCGACTACCACGCCGGCATCACCTCGCGGCGCACGAGCGGTGCGTTCGACGACGTGCTCCCGGAGGAGGACCGCTTCGATCAGACCGCCTTCAACGGCGGGTTTGGCGTCGCGCTCGGGTCGCGCGCGCTGGCGCGCACCGCTCTGCGCGCGTCGACGGCGCACGGCCGCGCGGTCGGCCCGTTCGCCTACGGGCCGGGCGACACCGGCACCAGAGCCGACACGCGCGATCTGTCCTGGCACCTCGACCTCTCACACAGCCTCGGCGCCATGACGACCGGCCGGGCCTCGGTGCTCTATTTCCGGTCGTCGAGCGAATCGGCCGACACCGTCGAGGATCCGTTCTTCAACGTGTACACGCTGCTGCAGGGCACGCCCGGAGCCCGCTTCCCGGACAGCCCCCGGCTGGTACGGCTGCTGACCGAGAGCGAGTTCAGCGCGCTGTCGCCCGGCAGTCTCGGGCCCGGCGAGTTCCTGGCATCCACGCCGTTCGGGGTGAGCGACTTCCCCTCCTCGAGCGCAACCGAGTTCCGGCGTCCCGCCTTCCGCTATCAGGCCGACGTGGACTGGGCCGCGGGGCAGCGGCTGAGCGCGGGCTACGAGTTCGAGCGCGAGCGCAATCCGCTCGAGGCGGCGTTCAAGACCGACAACCATTCGTTCTTCGTGCAGCAGCAGTTCTCGGGCCGCGAGCGCTGGTTCGCCACGGTGGGCGGGCGCGTCGACGACAAGTCGCGCTACGGCACCTGGTTCAGCCCGAAGGTCTCCGGAGGCGTCTACGTGGTGACGCCGCGCGCCCACGCCCTCTCGTCGCTCAAGCTCGTGGCGAGCGCGGGCACGGGGATCAAGAACCCGCAGTTCGGCGAGGTGTTCGGCGGCGCGTTCGCCGACGGCAACCCGGATCTGGAGCCCGAGCGCGTGCGCACCGTCGATGGCGGCGTCGAGGCGACCTTCGCGGCCGAGCGGCTGCGGGCGGGTGCCACGGTGTTCGACAGCCACTACACCGACCTCGTGGAGTTCCGGTCGTCCAACCCGTTCTTCCGCCTCGACGGCGTGCCGGACTACATCAACGTCGCCGGCGCGAAGGCCCGGGGCGTTGAGCTCGAGGGCGCGCTGCAGCGCCCCGTGGCCGGCATCACGGCCTCGGCGTCGTACACGTTCCTGTCGTCGGAGGTGACCGAGACCGTCAACACCGGCGTGCAGTTCCAGCCCGGCCAGCCGCTGCTGCGCCGGCCGCGGCACTCCGGCTCGGTGCGCGCCGCCTACCAGGTCGCGAGGGTCACGGCCTATGGGGAGGTGCGAGTGGTCGGCGAACGCCACGATTCGAGCTTCCTGTTTCTGTCGACCGTGGCGGGGCCCAACGTCGCGGGGGGTGTCACCACCGACATCACGGTCAATCCCGGCTACACCGTGGGCAACATCGGCGTGGACGTGCGGGCCGCCGAGGGCCTGACCCTCTTTGCGCGGACCGACAACGTCGGCGACACGTCGTACGAGAGCGTGCTCGGCTATCCCGGCATGCCGCGATCGTTCACCGCGGGCGTACGGTGGAACCTGGCGGTGAGGAAATAGAGCAGGCTCAGGGCTCAAGGCTTAAGGCACGGAGCGTCTATCGCTACCCGAGAGAGTACGCTTGTGAGCGGACTGTCCTCGGCGACAGCCGTTCCAGGCCCTGAGCCCTAAGCCTGAGCCCCAAGCCTTCTATTGCACCGTCGGCGCCGCTTCCACCTGGACGCGCGCGTCGTTGAAGCAGGCGCCGCCGCCCAGATCGGTCAGGGTGTCCGGCGCCAGCGCGTTGGCCGTGAGCCCGTTGGCGGTGTGCTTGCGCCACAGCCCCTTGGGCAGGCTGACGATGCCCGGGCGGATCCAGGCGCCCACCTGCACGTTGCAGCGCACCTCGCCGAGCGCGTTGAAGATCCGCACCGCGGCGCCGTCCTCGAGGTTCCGCGCCGCCGCGTCGTCCGGGTGCATCTGCAGCCGGACCTCGGGGCGGGGCAGCTCCGCGAGCGTCGAGGTAATCGAGCGCTCGCTGGCGGGCGAAATCAGCGTCAGCGGGAACTCCGCTGTCGCCGGGTCCGGCTGATAGCCGTAGAGTCCCGGCCGGCGCGCTCTGATCGAGCGCCTCGGGGCACAGGTCCACCTTCTGGTCGGGCGTGCGAGGGAACACGTCCACGAACTGGATGGGCCGGCCGTCGAAGGGGACGTGGCGGCGCCCGACTCCCGCACCTGCGCGCCGGCCGGCTCCGGCAGACGCGGCGAGGACGTCGAGCATCTCTTCGAGCTCGCCGTTCGGCTCGTCGGCCGCCAGCTCCAGGCGCGTCAACAGCTCGCCGAACACGTCGGCGTTCGGCCGCGACTCGCCGACCGGCTCCACCACCGGCGTGCCGAGGCGCAGGCTGATCGATCCGTAGCCGCGCACCAGGTCGTAGCCCTCGAGGAACGTCGTCGCCGGCAGCAGCACGTCGGCGTAGCGCGCCGTGTCGGTGAGCGTCTGCTCGAAGACCACCGTGAAGAGATCCTCGCGCTCGAGCCCCTGCAGGACCTTGGTCTGGTGCGGCGAGGTGACGGCCGCGTTCGAGTTGTAGACGAACAGCGCCTTGACCGGCGGATCGGTGTACTCGGTGAGGGCTCGTCCCAGCTGGTTCATGTTCACGAGCCGCGTCGGCGGGCTCCTGGTCGCGGATCCAGGTGCGCTCGATGCCCCACGCGCTGCTGTTGCTCATCGCGTAGCCGCCGCCGCGGACGCCGAACTTGCCGGCGACGGCCGGCAGCGCCAGGATCGCCATCGACGAGCGAGCCGCCGTTGCGATTCCGTTCCTGGCCCCAGCCGCAGCGAATCAGCGCCGGCGACGCGTCCGCATACCACTGCGCCAGCCGTTCGATGTCCGGCCGCCGCGCACGCCCGCTTCGGCCGCCGCGCACGCGAACGTCCATTTCGACGCGCGCTCGCGCAGCCGGTCGGCGTTGCGGGTGTGGGCGTCGAGGAACGCCTGATCGGCGCGGCCCTCTTCGAACAGATAGCGGTGGATCGACAGCGCCACCGGCAGGTCGGTGCCCGGCCGCACCGGCAGATGCAGGTCGGCCTGTTTGGCGAGCGGCGTCGTGCGCGGATCGATGACCACGAGCCGCGCGCCGCGCTTCTGCGCCTCGCGCAGGTAGGGCACGAGTGGATGCCCGAGGCCGACGGGTTGACGCCCCACAGGATGATCAGCCGCGCTTCGGGGAAGTCCTGATAGACGACCGACGGCATCTTGCCGTAGAGCGCCTGGTTGGCGGCGCCGGTGGCGGCGGCGCACACGGTGCGCGCGAGGCGCGAGGCGCCGAGCCGGCGGAAGAGCGCCGCGTCGCTCGTGTCCTGCGTGAGCAGCCCGTTCGAGTCCGCCGTACGAGTAGGGAAGGATCGCCTCGCCGCCGAACTCGTCGCGCACCGCGCGCAGCCGATCGGCGATGCGCGCCAGCGCGTCGTCCCACGACACGCGCTCGAACCAGCCGCTGCCCTTGGGCCCCTTGCGCACCGCCGGATGCAGCACGCGATCGGGGCCGTACATCCGCTCGGGAAAGCGGCGGACCTTGGCGCAGATGTAGCCGCCGGTCATCGGGTTGGCGGCCGATCCGTCGAGGACCGTGACCTTGCCTTCCTGCACCGTGGCGTCGAGGCTGCAGGCGTCGGGGCAGTCGAGCGGGCAGACGGTCGCGACGGTGTGCTCGGACGGCGGCGCGGCCTTCGAGGCCATACGACCAGTCTACTGGTAGGCAGGGCGGGGCTTCAGCCGCGGCGCCGGCACAGCAGTACTGACGGGCGGGTCTGTAGACCGCCCGCTACAATCGCGTGGTGAGGACGCCGCATGTCGTCGTCATCGGTGGCGGCTTCGGCGGACTGGCGGCGGCCAAGGCGCTGGCGCGCGCGCCGGTGCGCGTGACGCTGGTCGATCGCCACAATTACCACCTCTTCCAGCCGCTGCTCTACCAGGTCGCGACGGCGACGCTCTCCGCCGGCGACATCGGCGCGCCGATCCGCTGGGTGCTGCGCAAGGCCCGCAACGTCCGCGTGCTGCTCGGCGACGCCGAAGTCGGTGGACGTCGCCGCCCGCCGTGTCGTGCTCCGCGACGGCGCCTCGCTCGACTACGACTACCTGATCGTCGCCACCGGCGCGCGCCATGCCTACTTCGGCCACCCCGAGTGGGAGACGTTCGCGCCCGGGCTCGAAGACGCTCGACGACGCGCTGCTGATGCGGCGCCGCATCCTGCTCGCGTTCGAGCGCGCCGAGCGCGAAGAGGACGCGGCGCGGCGCGGCGAGCTGCTCACGTTCGTGCTCGTCGGCGGCGGGCCCGACGGGCGTGGAACTGGCGGGCACGCTGGCCGAGATCACGCGCCAGACGCTGCGCGACGAGTTCAAGGCCATCGACACCGCGCGGGCCCGCATCGTGGTGGTGGAGGCGGGCCCGTCGATTCTCTCGAGCTTCCGCGAGGAGCTGCGTGATGCGGCGCGCCGGTCGCTCGGGCGGCTCGGCGTGGAGGTGCGCGAGGACACGCGCGTGGTCGGCATCGACGCGCACGGCGTGGACGTGCAGACGGGCGAGATCGCGCGAGCGCATCACCGCCGCCACGGTGCTCTGGGCGGCGGGCGTCGCGGCGTCGCCGCTCATCAGGACGCTGGGCGTGCCGCTCGACCGCGCCGGCCGCGCGCTCGTCGAGCCCGACCTCTCGATTGCCGGGCATCCCGAGGTGTTCGTGGTGGGTGATGCGGCGTCGTTCGTGCACACCGGCGATGGCGTCGCCGCTGCCGGGCGTGGTGCAGCCCGCGACGCAAGGCGCCGCGCACGCCGCGCGCACGATCCTGCGCCGCGAGCGCGGCGAGCCGTCCACGCCGTTCGTCTATCGCGACCTCGGCAACATGGCCATCGTCGGCCGCGCGTCGGCGATCGCCGACCTCGGCTGGATCCAGCTCTCCGGTCTGATCGGCTGGCTGGCGTGGCTGTTCCTGCACATCGCCAAGCTGATCGGCTTCCGCAACCGCGTGGTCGTGCTGATCGAGTGGGCCGTGGCCTACGTGACGTTTCAGCGCGGCGCGCGGTTGATCACGGGGGACGACAATCGGGACGGGACAGCCTTAGGCGGCCGCCTTCAAGCGGCCCTGGGCACGGCTGCGAAGCCGGCCTCCTACGACAGTGGCGGCCGCCGCTGCGTGCCAGTCCGTCGCGCGTTCGTACGCCGCGGCGAGCGCCAGCACCGTGCTCTCGGCCCACGGCGCGCCGCTGATCGAGAGCCCAATCGGCAATCCCAGCCTCGAGAAGCCGCAGGGCACGGAGATCGTCGGGAGCCCGAAGATGTCGAACACGGCGTTGTTGTTGCCGCCGCCGCCGGGCGGTCCGCCTTCGAGCAGCGGTGCGGGCGTCTTCATCGTCGGGCGTGATGAGGACGTCCACGGTGGAGAACGTCTTGACGATGTCGCGCCGCGCCTGTTCCACCTCGCGCACCGCCAGCACGTACTGCGCCGCATCGGCCGTCTTCGCGTTGAGCAGCGCCTGCCGCGTGCCCGGCTGGTATTTGTCGGGCGACTCGGCGAGCCACTTCGCGTGGTACGCCAGCGCCTCGGGGGCCCACACGCGATTGGGCGCCCCGGTCGGCGGCAGGTCGATGTCCGTCGTGCCCGCGACCAGTTGCTCGATCACGCCGAGCGCCTCCTGCACCGCGTCGGCCACGTCGACGTCGAGGTTGTCGAAGAACGCCCGCTCCGGCAGCCCGACCCGCAGGCGCGCGGTTGGAGTCCGCAGCGCCCGCGTGTAGTCGTCGATCGGCACGTTGGCGGTGGTGGGGTCCGCGGCGTCGTAGCCGGCCACCACGTTCAGCATCAGCGCCGTGTCCTCGACCGTGCGGCACATCGGGCCGACGTGGTCGAGCGTCCACGACAGCGTCATCACGCCGCGCGTGCTGACGCGCCCGTAGGTCGGCTTCAGCCCGACGATGCCGCAGTGCGAGGCGGGCATGCGGATGGAGCCGGCGGTGTCGGTGCCGAGCGAGGCGTAGCACAGGCCCGCGGCCACCGCCACGCCCGGGCCGCCGGACGACCCGCCGGTCACGTGACCGCGCCGCCACGGGTTCTGCATGGTCCCGAACGCGGTCACCGTGGAACTGCCGCCGTAGGCGAACTCGTGGAGATTGAGCTTGCCGAGCAGGATGGCGCCCGCCTGCTTCAGCCGCCGCGCCACTTCGGCGTCGGCCGCCGGCACGCGCTGCTCGAAGAGCCGGCTGGCGCCGGTCGTGCGCACGCCGGCGGTGTCGATGTTGTCCTTGAGCGCGATGGGGATGCCGTGCAGCGGGCCGCGCCACTGGCCGCGCCGGGCTTCGCGCCTCCATCGTCCTGGCCTCGGCGAGCGCCTGGTCGCCCGTCACCGTGATGAACGCGTGCAGGGACGCGTCGTGCGCGTCGATGCGGGCCAGGCACGCCCGCACGAGATCGACCGGCGACACGGCGCGACGGCGGACGCGCGCGATCGCCTCCGCCATGGTCAGATCCGCGAGGTCGGTCGTCTGTCCCCAGGCCGGCGCCGCAACGCCGCCGAGAACCGCAGCACTTGCCAGGGCCAGGAAATCCCGCCGGTCCATGAGAAGGCTCGAAGGCGCTACGGCTCGAGATCGAAGATTCGATCGAGGCCGGCGCTGAAGCCCGGGAGGAGCGGTGTCGACAGCGTGTCGCCCGCCTCCCGCGACAGCTCGATCGGGCGGCTGAAGCCAGTGCCGGTGTCGGCGCGTCGATAGACTGCGCACGACCTCGATGGCGGGATCGACGACCCAGTACTCGGCGACGCCGACGCGTTCGTAGAGCCGCCGCTTGATGGTTTCGTCACGCTTGCGCGTGCTCTTCGACGCGATCTCCACGACCAGCTCGGGCACCCCCTGAACGTTGGCGGCTGTCAGGATCTCTTTCGCCCGCTGGTGCGACATGTACAGGAGATCGGGCTCGACCACGTCGAAAGCGGAGAAGACGATGTCGAAGGGCGCGAAGAACAACCGCCCGAGTGGGTGCTCCTGCAGGTGCGAGCGCATCAGCCAATACAGGTTGCCGCACACGCCTTGATGCTTCGTGTTGGGCGACGGCGTCACGAAGTGCTCTCCGTCGATCAGTTCGTGCCGCTTCCCGTCGTCGGGGAAGAGGACGAAGTCGTCGTAGGTGAGCTTCACGGCGGGGCTGGCGGCCCTCATGCGATCCCTCCCGGCCACGGGCTCATTTGTGTTACTGGCGGGAGACTGCGAACGGAGTGCCGGAGGAACACGCACGAATCCGGCCCGAATCAGCGCGGCGTCGGGGCCGGCGTCGCAGGAATGGCGCGTCAGTGCGAGGCGGTCGTTGCGCGCGGCGCGTACTTGGTGGCGACGTAGTCGTCGATGAGGGTGCGGAAGCCGGCCGCGAGCTCCTCGTAGGTGCCGCGCAGCGTGGTGGCGTGCACCCCGTCGATGTAAATCGGGCAGTTGGGCGCCTCACCCGTGCCGGGCAGGCTGATGCCGATGTTGGCGGCCTTCGACTCGCCGGGGCCGTTGACCACGCACCCCATCACCGCCAGCGTCAGGGTCTCGACGCCCTCGTAGCGCGACTTCCACTCGGGCAGCGCTCGCGGATGTACTCCTGCGTGCGTTCGGCCAGCTCCTGGAAGGTGCTGCTGGTGGTGCGGCCGCAGCCGGGGCAGGCGGTGACGCTGGGCGCGAACGAGCGGATGCCGAGCGCCTGCAGCAGCTCGCACGCGGCGTACACCTCGTCGCGGCGGTCGCCGCCGGGGCGCGGCGTGAGCGACACGCGGATGGTGTCGCCGATGCCCTCGTTCAGCAGGATGCCCATGGCCGAGGCCGACCACACCAGCCCCTTCTGGCCCATGCCGGCCTCGGTGAGGCCGAGGTGCAGCGGCTGGTCGGTCTGGCGGGCGAGCTCGCGGTAGATGGCGATGAGGTCGCGCGGCCGCGACACCTTGCACGAGATGATGATCTGGTCCTTGCGCAGCCCCGACTCGATGGCGAGCGCGGTGGACTCGACGCCCGAGATCACCATGCACTCGTTGAGGATCTCTTCCGAGTCGCGCCCGAGGTTGCGGTCGGTGTTCTCCTGCATCTTGGCGAGGACGAGCTCCTGGTTGAGCGAGCCGCCGTTGACGCCGATGCGCACCGGCTTGCCCTGGTCCACCGCCACCTTGCAGATGGTCGCGAACTGCTCGTCGCGCCGCTTGCCGGTGCCGACGTTGCCGGGGTTGATGCGGTACTTGTCGAGCGCCGCCGCCATGGCCGGGTAGCGCGTGAGCAGCTGGTGGCCGTTGTAGTGGAAGTCGCCGATGAGCGGCGCGGTGCAGCCGGCGTCGAGCATCCGCTGCTTGATCTCCGGCACGGCCGCCGCGGCCTCGGGCAGGTTCACCGTCACCCGCACCATCTCGGAGCCGGCCTCGGCGAGCTCGATGCACTGCTGCGCCGTGCCGGCCGGATCGGCCGTGTCGGTCATCGTCATCGACTGCACGACGACCGGCGCGCCGCCGCCCACCTGGACGTGGCCGACACGGACGCCGACGGTGCGATGGAGACGTGCGATGGCTGGCACGCCTCAATGATAGCGAATCCGTTCGTGTCTACTTGGCGAGTGCGGCGGCCCAGTTCAGCACGACGGTGAACGGCGCCGTGCGGCCGCCGTCCGGGGTCGTGATGAACAGGAACCGCTTGCCGTCGGGTGCGGGCGCCCATCCTACTCCGGTTCGATCGGCGGCGGGGCCGCAAAGAGCCGCCGCGGGCGTGCCGGCGCGGAATCCGTTGCTCGTGTCGATATCGACGGCGTGCATGTCGAAGGTGTTGACCCTGGACGTAGAACAGCTGTGCGCCGGTGCTGCTCCAGCGAGGAAGAATTGAGGCCGCCCCCGACGGAGATCAGCCACTTCGCGCCGCCGCCTGCCGCTGCCGTGGCCGAGAACGGTCTGACGTACACGTTCGCCGGCGACGATTCATTCGACTCGTAGGCAATCCAGCGGCCGTCGGGAGAAAACTGCGCCTCCCCTTCGTTCGAACGGGCGAGGCGAGGACGGGCGTATGGCTTCGACTCGGACGCCGGTTGCCCGGGGTCCGGCAACACCCAGATGTCCTGCGACGCGTCTTCGGCGACTCGCTGGTGAACAGCAGGAAACGTCCGTCTCGCGACCAGCTCGTGGGGAACCCCGATAGATCCGTCAGCAGGCCGTTCATCCGCCGGACCCGTCGGCCGGCTTGATGTGCATCGGCCTCGCCTCCTCCACGACTGGAGGCGAACGCGATGAATTTCCCGTCCGGCGACCACACCGGGTTGTCGGCGTTGGCCGGATTGAACGTCAGGCGCGTCTTTCGCCTTGCGCGCGATGTCGATCGTCCAGATGTCCTGGGCGCCCGGCGGGCCGGCCGCTACCGCAATGTGCGACCCGTCCGGCGACACCTGCGGATTCGCCGCGTCCGCGAGGTCGAACGACTCCAGCACCCGGCCGCTCTGCGTCGAAGAGCGTCGGCGTGATCTTCGTGGCCGCCCCGCCTCTGAACGCGAAGGCGCCGTCGTCGGAGTCCGAGACCGAGAACATGCCGTACGCACACCGGACGAAAGGAATCGACGCCGCTCGGCGATGGGCGCGGCCTCTCCGCTCAGCTCCAGCCGGTCCACGTCGAACGGCTGGGTCATGAGCGTCGTTCCTCGCATGAACACCAGGCGTCCGATGCCCCCGCGCGACGATGCCACGTAGTAGGCCTGGCGATCCGAGGCGAGGATGCGCGTGGCACTCTGGGCCTCGGGCGTCACGTCGAGCGCGCCGACGTAGACCCCGCTGCGCTGCGGATCGTTCGTGTGGACGAAGTACAGGAAGCGCCGTCCATCGGGCAGGAACTGCGGGAACCGGTGCGCTCTGTCCGCCGTGTTCACGGCCGTCACCGCCACGGGCGCGTCGCCGCTGGCGGACACGCGAAAAATCGGACCGGGGATGTTCGAGGCAACCAGGATCGCCCCGTCCGTGTTTGCCGTGGCCCCGTTCAGCCCTCCGTCGCGATGCTCGAGACGGTCTGCGGCGGCCCACCCTGGATATCCACGCTTCTTCAGACCCGGGCTGCCGAGCACGCGTGAAGAGCACGTAGCGGCTGTCGGCGGTCCACGCCACCGGCACGTAGGCGCCTTCGGTGCCGGGGAGCGGGCGGGCTTCGACGCTGTCGAGCGAACGAAGCCAATAGCGTGCGAGGCCGGTCTCGCCTCTGGCGGGGAACACCATCCAGCGGCCGTTGGGTGAGACCGGCCATCGCGGCGCCGTAGAAGAACTTCAGCTCGTCGGTTTCGGGCACTTCGAACCGGACGGCCTGTCCGGTGCTGTCCTTGCGAGCGCCACGGCGCCCACAGGACGATCGCGGCGCCCGCGGCGAGGAGTACGAGCGATGGCCACGGCAGGCCAGAGCCAGGTCGCGCGTCGCGTGCGTGTCGCCGCGGCGGCCGGCGCTGCCGCGCACCGACGACTCTCCCGACGGCGGCTCGTCGAGCAGCGCCATCACGTCGCCGATGTGACGCAAGCGCTTTTGTGGATCCTTCTCGAGACAGCGCTTCAGCAGCCGCCGCGCCTGCGCCGGGACTTTGGTCGAGGTCGGGCTCGTCGCGCAGGACGCTCGCCATGACCTCCTGCGAGGAATCGCCGCGGTGCAGCATCCTGCCGGTGAGCATCTCGTAGAACACGCAGCCGAACGCCCAGACGTCGGCGCGCCGGTCGGCCGTCTTGCCCGTGAGCTGCTCGGGCGCCATGTAGGCGAACGTGCCGACGATCACGCCGGCCGCGGTCTCGTGGCGCGGTGACCGTCGGCGCGCGCGTCCGAGTTCGACGCCCGCCACCGGCCGCGCCTTGGCGAGGCCGAAGTCGAGCACCTTGACGACGCCGTCGGGGCGGATCTTCACGTTGCCCGGCTTGAGATCGCGGTGCACGATGCCGCGCTCGTGCGCGTAGTCGAGCGCGTCGGCGATCTGCCGGCCGATGGTGGCGGCCTCGTCGAGCCTCAGCGGGCCCTGCGCGATGCGCTCGGCCAGCGTCGGGCCTTCCACCAGCTCCATCACGAGGTAGTCGGGGCCGACGTCGTAGAGCGTTCGTGATGTTGGGATGGTTCAGCGACGCGATGGCGTGCGCCTCGCGCGGCGAACCGGTCGCTGAACCGTTCGCTCGAGACCTTGATGGCCGCATCGCGCGGCAGGCGCGTGTCGCGCGCGCGATACACGGTCCCCATGCCGCCGGCCCCGATGCCGTCGACGACTTCGTAGACCCCAAGTCGCGTGCCGGGCGCCAGACGTGGCCATGCGCGGCACATTCTGACACGGCGCAGGCGCTATGTCCCGTCTTTCCAGCCGTCGCGCAGCAGGATGCCGTGGATGTGCTCGGCGCGGGCCAGCGCCAGCTCCATCGTCTCGTAGTTCTCGGCCCGGTCCATCTGCCCGTCGAAGAACCAGGTGACCGTCGTGCGGCCCTCGCCCGGGAACACGGTCGCGTGGGCCGTGGACTTGCCGCGCGACATGCGCCAGAGGACGGTGGGGTCGGAGGAGTCCACCGAGTCAGTGTAAGGCTTCGGGCTCCAGGCTTCGGCTTCCGGCGTGGTGGCCTCAGGCCGACCGGCTTCGGTCGCTCGAGCAAGCGTTGTTCAGAGTCCGGTGAGCGATCCAGGCCTGAAGCCCGAAGCCCGAAGCCCGAAGCCTTCAGGCACCGACGTCGATCTTCTGGTCGTCGGTGCGGGTGCTGCCGGCCTCGCGACCGCGATCTTCGCGGCGCGCGCGTCTGCCGGGCGTCTCGACTCCGCGTGCACTGCCTCGACGGCGCGCGCCACATCGGCGCCAAGATCCTCGTGAGCGGCGGGTCGCGGTGCAACGTCACGAACCGGGTCGTGACCGAGCGCGACTTCTGGGGCGGGTCGTCGCGGCTGGTCGCGCGCGTGCTGCGCGCGTTTCCGGCCGATCGTGCGGCGCGATTCTTCGAAGACATGGGCGTGGCGCTGCACGAAGAGGAGCACGGCAAGCTCTTTCCCGACTCCAACAAGGCGCAGACCGTGCTCGAGGCGCTGCTCGCGCGAAGCGCGCCGACTCGGTATCGCCGTGGAGAGCGGCGCCCGCGTCACCGGCGTGCGCCGGGAGGCCGGCGGGTTCGTTGCGGAACGGCCGGCGGCGCACCGCTCACGGCGCGCGCCGTGGTGCTGGCCACCGGCGGCCGGTCGCTGCCGAAGAGCGGCAGCGACGGCTTCGGCTACTCGCTCGCCGCCGGATTCGGCCACGGGTGCGTGGCGACGACGCCGGCGCTGGCGCCGCTCGTGCTGCGCGGCGACGCGCATCGGCCGCTCGCCGGCGTCTCGCACCCGGCCGCGCTCACGCTCCGCGCCGGCAGGCAGGACGCTGGATCCGGCTGGAGGGCGCGCTGCTCTGGACGCACTTCGGCATCAGCGGCCCGGTCGTGCTGAACCTGTCGCGGCACTGGCACCGCGCCATGCTCGACGCACCGGCGGACGGACGCATCGCCGATCGACGTGCGGCTCTCGGTCCTGCCGGGCGAGACCTTCGAGTCGGCCGAGCGCTGGCTGCTCGACGAAGCCGCGCGCGCGGCCGCGGGCCCAGGTGGCCACCGTGCTGGGCGGCGTCTGCCGCACGCCGTGGCTGCCGCATGGGTGGCGGCGGCGGGCCTCGAGCGCGACGTCACCATGGCGCACCTGACCCGCGAGGATCGCCGGCGGCTCGCGCATGCCCTGGTGGACCGGCCGCTCGACGTCGCGGACAGCCGCGGCTACACCTACGCGGAAGTCACGGCCGGCGGCGTGGCGCTCGACGAGATCGACACGGCCACGATGGAGTCGCGGCGGCAGCCCGGCCTCTATCTGGTCGGCGAGATCCTCGACGTCGACGGACGGCTCGGCGGCTTCAACTTCCAGTGGGCGTGGTCGTCGGGCTGGGTCGCGGGTCAGGCGCTGGCGCGCGCGCTGACGGCAGCGCGATGACGCGATCACGACGGCGCCGCCGGAGTCGCCGGCCGCGTGGCTGGTCATGAATCGCGCACTGCTGCCGGCGTCGCGGCGACGCGCTCGACGTCGCCTGCGGCCGCGGGCGCAACGCGCTCTGGCTCGCCGGGCAGGGCTTCACGACCACGGCCGTCGACCGCGACGCCGCCGCGGTGGCGGCGCTGAACGAGCGCGCCCGGAGGCGGCGCTGCCGCTCCGCGCTGTCGTCATGGATCTCGAAGGCGCGGTGCCGCCGCCGCTCGGCGACGGCGGCCTACGACGTGATGGTCGTGACGCACTACCTGCACCGGCCGCTGTTTCCGTCGCTCGCTGGCGGCGCTGCGTCCCGGCGGCGTGCTGGTCTACGAGACGTTCCTGCGGGCGCAGGCCGCGCGTGGCCGGCCGACCAATCCCGACTTCCTGCTCGAGCCCGGCGAACTGCCGCGGCTGGTGGCGCCGCTCGAGGTGCGTGGCCGCGCGCGAAGGCGACTTCGATGGGCGGATGGTGTCGGCGTGGTGGCCGTGAAGAGCGGCCGGGTCAGGACCGGCGTCACGACACTAGGCCGGGACCTGTTAGCGGCCGGGCGCTGTCGACGGGTCGCGTGGAGGTGCGTGTCGAGCGCCCGCGCCACGGCATCGGCCGTGACGCGGAAGTGCGACGCGCTCCAGACGACCCGGCCGTCGCGAATGAGCAGTGCCTGCGGCGTTTCGTGGCGCACGCCGAGCCGCGCGCTCACGGCGTTCGACACCTCGCGGTGCGTCTGCACGGTCACCACGGCGTAGTCGGCCTCCTCGCGCCGGGCGTCGTCGAGGTGCTCGATCAACTGGTCGAGCGCTTCGGCGCTCGTGCCGCACGAGTAGCTGTGCTTGAAGAGCAGCACGGGACGCCGCGCCGAATCGTCGAGCAGGCGGTCGAGATCGCTCAGGTACCGCAGGGCCTTCAGGTCGGGTCGCATCGCTCCTCGATCGTATCAGGGCGTGGTGCTCGTCAACCGGCCGTAATAAGATCGACGCCGGCCCGGCGGCCCGGGCACACACTGTTCAACGATTGGAGCTCCGCTATGTCCCCGTGGCGTCGACGCCTTCGTGTCCTCGTGCCCGGCGCGATTGTGGCCGCCGCCGTCGCGGCCGCGCCGTCCGCGCAGCAGCCGCCGCCGATCGGCATCGCGCCGGTCACGCTGGCCGCCGGCCCCTACGTGTTCGACACCGCCGAGCAGCACAAGATTGCCGTCAGCGTCGTGGTCGCGCGGGCTTGCGCATCCGTTCAGCCTGGCGTTCCTGCCCGACGGCGACGCGCTCGTCACCGAACGCGGCGGCCGGCTTCGCGTGGTGCGCAACGCCACCGGCGCCCAAGGGCGGACGCCGGCGCTCGACGCGGCGCCGGTCGCGGGCGTGCCCGAGACGCCCACGTTCCGGACCGGCGGCCTGCAGGAAGTGGTGCTGCACCCGAAGTTCGCGCCGAACCGCTGGGTGTACTTCACCTACAACAAGGCCGGCGATCCGCTGCCGACGCCGCCCGGCGGCCGCAAGTCGGCGATCACGCTGGCGCGCGGCACCTTCGACGGGAAGGCGCTGACCGAGGTGAAGGACCTGTGGGTCGGCGATTTCCAGAACGGCGCCAGCGGCTCGCGCCTGGCCTTCGGTCCCGACGGCCTGCTGTATGTGACGACCGGCGCGCCGTTCGGCCCCGAGGCGCAGGCCACCAACAGCATCTACGGCAAGGTGCTGCGGCTGCGGGACGACGGCACCGTGCCCGCCGACAATCCGTTCGTCGGCCGCGCCGATCACCGGCCCGAGATCTTCTCGATGGGGCATCGCGACCACCTCGGCCTGACCGTGCACCCGGCCACCGGCGCCGTGCTCAACGCCGAGCACGGGCCGAACGGCGGCGACGAGGTGAACGTGATCCTGCCCGGACGCAACTACGGCTGGCCGAAGTGGAGCTTCGGGCGCAACTACGACGGGCCGCGCATTTCCGACGCGCCGCTCGGCCCGGGCATCGAGGCGCCGCTCGTGATCTGGATTCCGTCGATCGCGCCGACCGGCATGACGTTCTACACCGGCGATCGCTTCCCGGCGTGGAAGGGCAATCTCTTCGTCGGCAGCGCCCGGCGCGGCGAGGTGCCGCGCACCGGCAGCCTCGAGCGCGTGGTGCTCAACGACAAGCTCGAGGAGCTGCGCCGCGAGAGCCTGCTCGGCGAGCTGCACCAGCGCATCCGCGACGTGCGGCAGGGCCCCGATGGCCTGATCTACGTGATCACCGACGAAGACGACGGCGCGCTGCTGCGCCTGTCGCCGCAGTGAAGCGCACCGGGGCGGTCTGAAGACCGCCCTCACAACCGGACGTAGCGGGCGGTCTTCAGGCCGCCCGGATCCTCAGCCACCGCATGATCAGGCGCGTCGTCTCGCTGCTCGTCGTCAACCTGGTCGTCTTTGCCGTCGCGGCCGAACTGATCGCGCTGGCCGTCGTTCTATTACCAGACCGGCTGGCTCTATTACATCGATCCCTACCGGCCGCAGCTGGCCGCCGTGCCCGGAGCCGCCAGGGGGCGCGCTCACGACGGCGGCGCTGCACCCCGTACTTCGGACCCACGCATCAGCCCGGCATCCCGTTCGACATGCCGGAGGCGCTGCGCGAGCCCGGCGCCTCGCGCGACGCGTCACGCCGCCGCGACCAACAACTTCGGGTTCACCGCCACGCGCGACTATCCGGTGGCGCGCGCCAGCGAGCGGCAGCTCCTGGTGGGCATCTTCGGCGGCTCGGTGGGCGCGTGGTTCTGCGAGGTGGGTGCCGCACGGCTGGCCGCGCGCGCTGGCGGCCGCGCCGGCGTTTCGCGGCCGCGACGTCGTGCCGCTCTGCTTCAGCCACGAAGGCTACAAGCAGCCGCAGCAGCTGCTGATCCTCGAGCTACTTCCTGTCGATCGGGCAGGCGTTCGACCTCGTGATCAACATCGACGGCTTCAACGAGGTGGCGATCTGCGCCGCTCAACGCACGCGCGCGGGCCCGGACATCTCGATGCCGAGCGTGATGCACATGGATCCGCTGACGGCGCTCGCTCGACCAGTCGTCGATGAGCGCCGACAAGGTGCGAGGCGCTGGCGCGCATTCAGGGCTACCGGCGCCGGCTCAATGACGTGGCGCGCGCGCGCCAATCGGCGCCTGGTCGGCCGCCTGTGCACGTCGCGCTCACTCGGCTGCACGGTGTCCTCGATCGCCAGTACCGCGCCGAGGTGGCGCGGTTCGACGCGCTGCCCACGACGGCGGGCCGTCGCTGGTGCGCGTGACGCCCGCCGTGCGGGCGCGCGCCGGCGCGGAGCTGTACCAGGACATCGCGCAGCAGTGGGCGCGGTCGTCGGTGCTGATGCAGCAGATGCTCGCCGTGCGGGGCGCGCGCTACGTGCACGTGCTGCAGCCGAACCAGTACTTCACCACGCGGCCGTTCGCGCCCGGGCGAGGCGGCCGTCGCGCTCGCCGCCGACTCGCCGTTCAAGCCGGGCGTGGAGCAGGGCTATCCCGCGCTCGAGCGGGTGATCGCGTCGGGCGAGCTGGCCACGGCGGGCGTCACCGTCGTCGACGGCGTGCACCTGTTCGACGCGGAGCGGGCGCCGGTGTACATCGACAACTGCTGCCACTACACCCGGCGCGGCTACGAGATCCTGGCGGACGCGATCGCCGCGGCGTCGTGGTGCGGGACAGCGGTCGGTAGCTGTGGCCGCGGGTCTTGAGACCCGCCTCGCTCAATCCGGCGCGAACGACGCCGGCGCCTCGTCGAGCGGCGGCTGGTCCGCCTTGTCGAACACGTGGTTGCCGATCACCAGGAAATCCATGTCGGTGCGCATGAAGCACCGGTAGGCATCGTCCGGCGTGCAGACGATCGGCTCGCCGCGGACGTTGAAGCTGGTGTTCACCAGCACGCCGCAGCCGGTGAGCGCCTTGAACGCCTGCAGCAGCGCCCAGTAGCGCGGGTTGGTGGCGCGGCTCACCGTCTGGATGCGCGCCGAGTAGTCCACGTGCGTCACCGCCGGCAGATGCGACCGCTGGAAGTAGAGGCGGTCGTAGAGCGGCGCCTCGCGCAGCTCCGGCGGAAACGGCGCGCTGCTGTGCCTCGCGCACCGGCGCGACCAGCAGCATGTACGGCGACGGCCGATCCAGCTCGAAGTGCTCGGCCACGTCCTCTTCGAGCACCGACGGCGCGAACGGCCGGAACCCCTCGCGGAACTTCACCTTCAGGTTGAGCCGCTTCTGCATCTCGGGATTGCGCGCGTCGCCGAGGATGCTGCGGTTGCCGAGCGCGCGCGGCCCGAACTCCATGCGCCCCTGGAACCATCCGCCCACCTGGCCGGCCGCCAGGCGCGCGGCGACGTCGGCCGCCAGCGCGTCCAGATCGCCGGCGCGCGTCGCCCGCGCGCGCGAACGCGCGAATCGTCCGCTCGGTGTCGAGGTCCGAGAACTGCGGCCCGAGGTAGCTGCCCGCCATCGCGTCGCACGTGCCGCGGTCCGCCGGCCGATGCCCGCGGCTGGCCGCGATGGATGTGCCACGCGGCGTAGGCGGCGCCCACCGCGCCGCCCGCGTCGCCCGCCGCCGGCTGAATCCAGAGGTCGTCGAAGACGCCGCTCGCGAGGAGCCTTGCCGTTGGCCACGCAGTTGAGCGCGACGCCGCCGGCCATGCACGAGGTGGCGGCAGCCGGTGGCCGTCGCGCGCCGTGCGCGCCAGCCGCAGCACGATGTCCTCGGTGACCTGCTGGATGGCGAGCGCCAGATCCATGTGCGCCTGCGTCAGGTCCACTTCGGGCGCGCGCCGTGGCATGCCGAACAGCCGCTCCCACTTCGGCTCGTGCACCATCCGCAGGCCGGTGGCGAACTCGAAGTACGCCATGTTGAGCACGAGCGATCCGTCGGGCCGCACGTCCACGAGCTCGCGCGTGATGGTGTCGGCGAAGCCGCGGACGCGCGCGCTGACCCGGCGTGGCCGTACGGCGCCAGGCCCATCAGCTTGTACTCGCCGCTGTTCACCGTGAAGCCGAGGTAGTAGGTGAAGGCGGAGTAGAGCAGGCCCACCGAGTGCGGGAAGTGCAGCTCGCTCAGGATCTCGATGTCGCGCCCGCGGCCGCGGCCGATGGTGGTGGTCGCCCACTCGCCGACGCCGTCGATGGTGAGGATGGCGGCCTCGTCGAACGGCGACGGATAGAACGCGCTCGCCGCGTGCGACAGGTGGTGCTCGGGATAGAGGACGCGGTGGCGCGCCGTGCCCGAGCTCGCCGAGATGCTCGCGCGAGCAGCCGCCGCATGAACAGCTTCTCCTTGATCCACGCCGGCATGGCCGTGACGAAGCTGGCGAGGCCGGCGGGCGCGAACCCGTGATAGGTCTCGAGCAGCCGCTCGAACTTCAGGAACGGCTTGTCGTAGAACGCCACGCCCGCCAGCGTCGTCGTACCGACGCCCGCCTCGTCGAGCACGTAGCGGCAGGCGTGGATGGGGAACGACGCGTCGTGACGCTTGCGCGAGAAGCGCTCTTCCTGCGCGGCGGCGACAATCTGCCCGTCGACCAGCAGCGCCGCCGCGCTGTCGTGGTAGAAGGCCGAGATGCCGAGAATCGCCTGACGCGCCACTAGAACAGTGTGTAGATGAACGGTGCGATCGCCGACCCGCTGGTGAGCACGATCAGCGCGCCGAACGCCGACCAGGGCGACGATGACCGGCAGCAGCCAGAACTTCTTGCGCTGGCTGAGAAACCCCCAGAGGTCGCGAAGGAATTCCATGGCGGTGTCAGTAGGGCTTGTCGAGATCGCCGGCGACGAAGACGTGGTTGCGCGGCGTGCAGCACCGAGGCGTCGCCGCGCTTGAACGCCCGCAGCCGCAGCGAGTCGTGGCCGAGCAGCCGGCGGACGACGCCGACGGGCGTGACGATCAGATAGAACACGGCCGCGAGCAGCACCTTCGACATGACGGTGCCCAGCACGTGCGAGAGCCCGAACCAGACGACCGACGCGGGCCGGAACACGCAGCGGCACGGTCATCGCGACCACGAGCACGACGAGCGGCGGCGGTGGTGAAGCCGTCGCGGCCCGTGGCCATGTGCGCAATCAGGAGCAGCAGCACCAGCGCCAGGCCGGTGTCGCGGCTGCGGTCGCGGGTGTGGAGGCGTCGCCGGAAATCGTGTACGGCGCATCGTGACGCGTGGTGCAGGCTCGCCGCTAGGGCTCGACGCGGACCTTGCGCATGCCGGCCGGCTGGCCGTTGAAGAGGACCTCGATGTCGTATTCGCCCGACGGGAAAGCCGCCCGAGTACTCGATGTGGAACTCGGTGGCGGCGGCGCCCCGGTAGGACACCTTCTTTTCGGGCTCGCTGATCGACGCGGCCCTGATAGCGAGAACTTCACGCCGATGGTGCCCGACCCGAGCCCGTCGGTGAGCACCGACACGTAGATCGTGTCGCTGGGCTTGAAGGCGGTGGTCAGCGCGCCGACGCTGTTGTCCGAATTGAGCGAGCGGCCGGTCTGGATGTTGGAGACCGAGAGGTTGCCGGCGCACGCCGACCGCGCACACCGCCACCAGGCACGCGACCGCGACGTGGAGCAGCGGGCCGGCTCATCGCGGCGCCGGCGCGGGCGTGCCGGTGTCGGCGCGGTACTGCGCCATCTTGGCCGCGATGGTGCGCTGGCGCATGTCGATGCCGCCGTCGAAGCGGGCGCCGTCCCACATCACCACGGTGTCGGCGCTCAGGCTGCCTTCGACACGCGACTTGGACGCCGAGCTCGATGCGCTCGGTGGCGGTGATGCGCGCCCTTGACCTGCCCCTCCACCAGCACCCGCTTACCGTGAATCTGCGCGTCCACGGCGCCGGTCGGCGTGATGGTGAGCTGGGCGTCACGCACCACGAGGTGGCCGTTGATGCGGCCGTCGACGAGGAGATCCTCGGCGCATTCGAGTTCGCCGCTGATGACGAGAGAGTGGCCGATACGAGTCATGGTCAGGGTCCGCGTGGGACGCGGACTGCGAGTATATCAAGCCGGCCGCGTCCGGGCGGACGCTCCGGGCGGCCGCGGGCGGAAGGCCCGCGGCGCCCGCGGGTGACGGCGGCTACCGCCGGTCGTGGTGCGGACCGCGGTCGGCCAGCTCCGCCGCTCGCTCGGCCAGGCCGATGAACTCGGCGCGGTAGCCGTGGCGATCGTCGCCGGCGTAGCGCCGGGCCCGGTCGATGACCGCGCCGTAGCTGGCGCGCCCGGCGTGCGGCGAGCCACGCAGCAGCATGCCGAACTCGGCGACCGCCGACGCGAACCCGAGGTTGGCGGTCATCGGCCGCGAGCGTCTTGAGCACCGTCGCGCGTGACGCGCCGGCTCTCGTCCGCGTCGGGCTGCTTGAAGCGCACCGCCACGGTCAGCAGCTCGTCGCCGCGCGCGGCGGGCGCGATGCGCGGCTCGCGCTGATACTTGAGGTCGCTCCTCGGCGTGCCGGGCGTGCGGGTCGCCCTTCGGCACGATCTCGTAGAGCGCCGTCACCGAGTGGCCGGCGCCGATGTCGCCGGCATCCTTCGCGTCGTCGTTGAAGTCCTCGTGCGCCATGACGCGGTTCTCGTAGCCGATCAGGCGGTAGCCGTCCACCGCCAGCGGGTTGAACTCCACCTGGATCTTCACGTCCTTGGCGATGGTGTCGAGCGTGCCGCCGAGCTCGCGGACCAGCACCTTGCGCGCCTCGTGCAGCGAGTCGAGGTAGGCGTAGTTGCCGTTGCCCTTGCCGGCCAGCTTCTCCATCGTCGAGTCCTTCAGGTTGCCGGTGCCGACGCCGAGCACCGACAGGAACACGCCCGACTGCGCGCTCGCTGTTCGATGAGCCGCACCAGCGCGTCCTGGCTGGTGACGCCCACGTTGAAGTCGCCGTCGGTGGCGAGCACGACGCGGTTGACGCCGCCGCGGATGAAGTGCTCGCGGGCGATCCGGTAGGCGAGCTGGATGCCGGCCGCGCCGTTGGTGGATCCGCCCGGGCGCAGGTCGGCGATGGCGCGCGCGATGGCGGCCTTGTCGGTGCCGGGCGTCGACGGCAGCACCAGGCCGCTGTCACCGGCGTAGACCACGATCGCCACGCGATCGCGCTCGCTCGAGCTCGTCGACGAGCATGCGCATCGCGCTCTGCACGAGCGGCAGCTTGTCGGCCGGCGTCATCGAGCCCGACACGTCGATGAGGAAGACGAGGTTGCGCGGCGCCGGCTCGCGCCGCGACACCGCGCGCCCCTGGATGCCGATGAGCGCCAGACGGTGCGCGGGGTTCCACGGGCACTCGGAGAGCTCGGTGGTGATCGAGAAGGGCTCGGGCCCGTCGGGCTCGGCGTAGGGGAGCCGGAAGTAGTTGATCAACTCCTCGACGCGCACCGCGCCCGGGTCCGGCAGCCGGCCCTCGCGCAGGAAGCGGCGGACGTTGGCGTAGGACGCCGTGTCCACGTCCACCGAGAACGTCGAGAGCGGATCGGTGGCGACGTGCTTGAAGCCGTTCTCGTCGAGGTGCTCGTACGACTCGGTGTTGAAGCCGCGCCGTGCGCGGCAGCGACCCGTCGCTGGAGATCGGCATGCGCGGCGGTGAGCGCTCGAGCGCCGCGCGCGAACTCCGATCGATGGCCTGCCGCGTCGCGCTGTGCATGTCGACGTGCCGGCGTCGCTCCGGTCACGGTCGACCGTTTCCGCAACGCGACCCGACGTGCATTTCGAGCGCCAGGCGGCGTTTCGTTTCGGGCGGCAATCGTCGCCCGGGTCGTCGTGGTCGCGAATCCCGCGAGGGTCGCCGTCACGACGTAGTTGCCCGGAACGAGGTTGACGATGCGGAACGCGCCACGCGCAGTCGGTGACCGCGGTAGCGGTCATCGGGCCTCTGGCCTCGACGGTGACGCCCGGGCACCACCGCACCCGGCTGCATCCTTGATGGTTCCCGCCAGGATGCCGCGATCCGCTTGGGCGGCTCCGCCCCACGTGAACGCGGCGACGACGAACACGACGACCACCAGGGCGCCAATGCGAGAGACGCATGGCTCCACCTCCTTGGATGTTGGTCGTCGGTCCGACCGGCGAGCGTGTGGCTCAGCCTGTCAGCAAGGCTGTGCCCCTGACGCACCGAATCGAACCGCCGACGAAGCAGGCCGATCCCGCTTCGGTATACTGAACGTTCGCACCCGGCCGTTCTTGCACGGCCGGCCGGACCTGCCGCCGGAGTGGTGAAACTGGCAGACGCGCCGGACTCAAAATCCGGTGACCGCAAGGTCGTGGGGGTTCGATTCCCCCCTCCGGCACCATTTGCTCTCCTTCGCACCAATTGGTGCCGGAGGGGGCCTATTTGCTAGGGCCGAGTCGCTTCGCGCCTCGGCGCGGCACCGGCACTGCCGTTTCCTGCAAATCTGCCGGGCGGGGCTCAAGTCCACAGGTCGGGGTCGTCCAGCACCGGACGCGCGGCACCAACCGTTCTGTATCCGTCGCGACCTGGTGGTCGCTTCGCGTAATGCGGGGCTATTTGCTCGGGCGTCGGGCGGTACCACATGCGCAGCACCTGCCACTCCGGGTGCGGCTCGAACGCCACGACACGTCCCGTCGGGCCCGCCGCTGCGGCCGCCAGGACCGTCATGTAGCCGACGTTGGCGCCGGCATCCACGACCGTGTCGCCCGGATCGATCAATCTCGCCAAGACTTCCGACACCGCGAGATCGTAGAGTCCAGTCGTGCGGATACTCCGGCCGATCGTCTCTGGTCGGATCCGCCAGCACCAGTCCTCCCCAGCTCGTTGCCAACGCCTGCCATCCGGGCACCCCCGGACCAAGCGTCACGCGCCGAACGAGCTGGAGTGGCCGATAGACGAACCACGGTTTCCAGAGCCGCCGCAACACGCCAGTAGACTCTATCTCCCCGGGGAAGTTGGCCGAACGTGCTGGCGCTGCTCTACGATCTTCGCTGACGGCATGCGGGTCCCGCGGTTGAACCCGCCTGTGACGTCGGCGGTGCAGGCCACCGCGATCTCGGCGGGATAGTGGGCGTCCCGGCGGAGGGGCTATCGATTCTTCGAGTAGGAGAACCGGGAGAGCGAGGGCTCGGCGAGCGGGCCGCGGGCGGCGAGCGAGGCCATGTGCGCCCGGGCCGGGCCGTCGAGGCGGAAGGCGCGGCTTTCCGGATCCGCGAACTCCTGGGCGTCGATCGCCGCGCGCATCAGACCCCGCGGCGCATGCGTCTTCGTACGCAGCAGGTAGTGACCGATCTCGTGCGCCACGGCGCGGCCGAGCACCACCCCGAGCCGGTGCTCGACGGCGTGCGGCCGTTCGAGCACCTGGAAGCGCTGCGCCTCTTCGACGATCCGGCGGGCGCCGGTGATCGACGCGATGGCCAGCGGCATGGCCCCTTCGCTCAGCACGAGCTCGCCGACGGTGAGAGACGCGGGTCCCCCGGCGCCGAGGCACTTCGCGCGCCATGATCAGCACTTTGAGCGACCCCGCGATTTCCGGTTCCGCCGGCGGGTCGTACAAATCGATGGTGCGCCACCGCAGGCTGAGGTGGCTGTCCCACCAGATCGCGTTGGTCTCGGCGACGAGCGCGCCGGCACTCCACGCCGGCAGCTCCTGCGTGCTCATCAGGCTGATGTTGAGGGTGAGCTCGGGACGCTCGGCCGCGAGCAGAGCTTCAGCTCCGGGGCTCAGACGTGATGTCCCCGATACCAGGAGGAACAGCGCTACGCAACCCGCGCCAAACCTGGGGGTAGCCACGACGCAACGCTAGCATGACGACTACGTAAACAGTGCGTTAATTCTCGATCCGGCGCCCATCCGAGGCCCGCAGCCGCAACCGCCCTTCGACCGCTGCCTCAATTAACCATCCGGACTCCATCGTGTGACCTCGCTGTTACAGCCTCCCCATACGCTGTGAATCGACCCAAACACGGCCATTGTCGAAGGAGTCGTTCATCGTATGAGGATTTTGAAGACGTCAGGGGCGTGGCTGCTCGCCATCGCACTGTTTCTTCCCACGTTAGCTTTTGCCCAGAATGACGGGCGTTTTGTCGGGGTCGTGCTCGATCCCAGCGGCGCCGTCATTCCCGGGGCGACCGTCACCGTCAAAAACGAGCGGACCGGTGAGGAACGCTCGGTGATGTCCAACGCCGAAGGGCGTTATGTCGTGACGAACCTGCGGCCCTCGATCTATACGATCCAGGCCAAGTTCGGCGACCTGGCGCCGCTGGAATTCACCGGGCTGCAGCTCGTGGCCGCCCAGGAGTTCCCGCTGGACCTGTCGCTCACCGCCGCGGGGGTGACCGAAACGGTGCAGGTGACGGCCAACGTCAGCGCCGTGGACCTGAGCTCGGCGCGCATCGGCGTCAACGTCAGCGAGCGCGAAATCAACGAGCTGCCGGTCAACGGCCGCCAGATGTCGCAGCTGATGCTGCAGGCGCCCGGCTCGCAGAACGCCGGCACCGGCACCTGGAACGACGTGCGGTTCAGCGGCCGCGCCAACAACCAGAACGTCATCAAGTTCGACGGCGTCGAGGGGTCGGCCATCATCGACGCCTCGCCCGGTAACGTCGGCGGCCAGATCCCCTCGCCCTTCAAGCTCCAGGCGAGCCTCGAGAACGTGCAGGAGTTCCGCGTCGAGTCGAACAACTACCCGGCGGAGTTCGGCACCGGCACGGGCGGGCAGGTGAGCGTCATCACCAAGTCGGGGTCGAACCTGTTCCACGGTTCGTTCTTCGAGTACTACCGCAACGACGCGCTCGACGCCCCGAACTACTTCGACTCCACCCGCAACCCCGACGGGAGCGTCATCCAGGAGCTGCCGAAGTCGAAGCTCAACCAGCACCAGTTCGGCGGATCGTTCGGCGGCCCGTTCGCCAGGGACCGGGCGTTCTTCTTCGGCAGCTATGAAGGCTACCGCCTCGACGCCGGCGTGAACTTCGTGGAAGCCGCGCCGAGCGCGGCGGCGTGGGCGAGGGCCGTGCCTTCCATCGCGGTGCTGCAACCCGGCTTCACCGCGCCGGACGCCGTGCTGCTGCCGGGCGCGTCCACGAGCCCCGACTTCGACATCTACCAGCTGCAGGGGCTGGAAAAGGTGAGCGAGAACGCGTTCAGCCTCCGCCTCGACTACCGCGTCACCCCGCAGTGGACGGCCTACGGCCGCGTGTTCCACGACCGCGGCGAACAGATCGCGGCCCGAGGGGATCAGCGGCCGCGTGGCCGCTCTCGAGCAGAAGCCGACCAACGCGATCTTCAACCTGCAACGGCACCACCAGCGGTGGTCTGCTGAACGAGTTCAAGATCGGCTACAACGCGCCCAAGTCCACCATCGTCGGCGATGGCGCCGACCGTGAACGGCATCGACTTCAGCACCCTCGCCATCAACCTGACCGGCTCGGTTGCCAACTCCGGCATTGCCGGCCAGAGCGCGTCCTCGGGCATCGTCGTGCCCGGCGGCCTCATCC
Organism: uncultured Acidobacteriota bacterium; assembly: GCA_963731785.1. GTDB lineage: Bacteria > Acidobacteriota > Vicinamibacteria > Vicinamibacterales > UBA2999 > DASYRM01. The sequence goes on along the minus strand of CAVSWX010000009.1, from coordinate 408,509 downwards.
GCGCCAGCAGCGCCACCAACGGCCATGCGCTGATCTACGACCCGTTCTCGATGGCGTTCACCGACGCCGTGTCGATCATCGGCGGCAACCACCTGACCAAGCTCGGCGGCGATGTTCGCCTGATCCGGATGGCCACCGACCAGCTGGGCGGCACGACCTACACGTTCCCCAACGTGACCGCGTTCCTGGCGAACACGCCATCGGCGATTCAGTACCTCGGCGACATCAGCGCGCCGAGCGTGTTCAACAACGGCGCGACCGGCATGCGGAACACCCGGCAGCAGTACTACACGCTGTTCGCGCAGGACGAGTGGCACGCCACGTCGAAGCTGACGCTCAGTTACGGCCTGCGCTACGAGTACTACACGCCGCTCAAGGTCGAAGACGACCTGATCGTCAAGTTCAACATCGAGACCGGCCAGATCGATCCGAACACGACGGCGCTGCACGGCTCGAAGAAGAACAACGTGCAGCCGCGCCTGGCCGGCGACCTACGCGGTGACCCCCAAGACCGTGCTGCGCAGCGGGTTTGGCGTGTTCGTCGGACCGGGCCAGGGTGAAGACCTGATTCAGCCCATCGAGAGCGACCGCGTCAGCACGACGCTCAGCACCGGGCCGCTGCTGGCGTACCCGATCAACCCGGAGCTGCTGGTCGCCAACTTCACCAGCAACCCGAACAATCGCAACTACCAGCCGCGTGCCTACGCCCAGGAATACGCGATTCCGGAACGCGTCTACCAGTACACGGCGTCGGTGCAGCAGGAGCTGGGCGGGAACTTCGCCACCACCATCGGCTACGTCGGCAGCCAGGGGCGCAACCTGTTCCTGCGCAGCGTCGCCAACCAGATCACGCAGGTGGTCACCAACCCGAACCCGGCCAGCGCGGCGTTCGTCATCCGCGAGTTCTCGATCGTCAACCGCGACGCGGCCGGCACCATCACCTCCGTGCAGAACCCCTACGCCGAGGTCGACTTCAAGACCAGCGGCGGCGCGCGACAGCTACAACGCGCTCATGCTCTCGCTGAACCGCCGCGCGTCGCAGGGCATCGCGATGAACATGCAGTACACGTACGCCACCAGCCGCGGCACGTCGGGCGGGTCGAACGAAGCGAACACGGCCGCCAACAACGCCAAGACTCTCGAGCAGTTCGACTACGAGGATGGCTACAACAACTTCGACGTGCGCCACACGTTCAACCTGAGCCTGCTCTACTCGCATCCCGTACGGCAACGGCCGAAAGTACGGCAGCAACGCGAGCGGGGCCATGAACGCGCTGCTCGGCGGCTGGGACGTGGGCGGCATCATCAACGCGCGCAGCGGCGTCCCGGTCAACGTGCTGGTCACGCGGCCGGACATCCTCTATCGCGACACGGCGTCGGGCCTCTACTACACCGGTCCCGCGGCAGGTCGTGAGGCCGTCATCAACACGCCGGGCGGCGGCGCCTCGCGCAACGTGCGCCGGCCCGACGTCGTGCCCGGCGTCGATCCGTTCATCGAGGATGGTGGCCTGATATTCCTCAACCCGGCCGCCTTCGCGACGCCGCTGCCCGGCACGTTCGGCAACATGGAGCGCAACTCCGTCCACGGGCCGAACTTCCGGCAGACGGACTTCTTCTTCTCGAAGGAGTTCAGCACGGGCGGGCGCAGCAACCTGCAATTCCGGATGGAGGTGTTCAACCTGTTCGACACGGTGAACTTCGCCAACCCGGGCGGCACGCTCAACGCGGCGGTTCCGGCGACGGTCGGCCAGGCCAACACGCTGCAGCCCGGACAGCCGTACACGGCGGCGGCGGCGGGTCCGACGTTCGGACGGCTCACCAGCACGGTGGGACGGACGGTCGGTCTCGGCACGCCGCGGCAGATTCAGTTCGCGCTTCGCTTCCAGTTCTAAGACGAGGGAAGTCTACGGATGGCGCGGCGGGCTCAGGCCCGTCGCGCCATTTGTCTTTATGGCGTCGGATCGGGAGGGTCACGATGACCAGTCGATACAACGTGCTGTTCCTCTGCACCGGTAACTCGGCGCGCAGCATCATCGCGGAGGCGTTGCTCAACCATCTGGGAAGGGGTCGCTTCAAGGCCTACAGCGCTGGCAGCTTTCCTGTCGGCGAGGTCAATCCACTGGCGCTGGACGTCCTCCGGCGCAACAGCCTCCGGACCGAAGGGCTGCGCAGCAAGAGCTGGAGTGAGTTCTCCGCGCTCGAAGCGCCGGAGCTTCATTTCGTGTTTACCGTCTGCGACCGTGCGGCCCAGGAAGTGTGCCCGGTCTGGCCGGGCCAGCCGATCAGGGCGCATTGGGGCATCGCCGATCCGGCCGCCGTGCACACGTCGGACGTGGACCGGACCCGGGCGTTCTCGAGGGCGTTTCAGGAGCTGAATGCGCGCATTTCGATCTTCGTCAATCTGCGCCTGGAGGTGCTCGATACCTTCTCGCTCCAGCGCGAGCTCGATCGAATTGGAACGTTCGATGTCACCCCGGCCGAGTAGCCTGGCCGCTCGCGGTGATTCCTGGTTCTCGGGGAGTGGGCGGCAAGAACTGCCGCCCACGAAAAGTCTGAAAGCGCCGGGTTACTTCCCGGCGCGACGCTTGGCCCAGTAGGCCTTCATTCTCACGCTGACCGCTTTCTTCTGTGCCGCCGACATATTGCGCGCGCGCTTGGCTTTCTTGGCGGCCGCACCGGCCACACGCCCGACCGCGCCGCCGAGTTCGCCGAGCGCGGTGGTGATGGCCGTAATCTGTCGGTCGATGCGAGCGCGGTCGGAATGAAGGGATTTCAGAGCACGTTTGAGACTTGAACGAACGTCTATGGCCACGATGACTCCTGCAAGAGCCTCATTGGTAAGGCGTAGTTAGGCTCATTCAATCCTGACGTTACTGTCAAGCGCTTTCGGCTCATCAGTAGAAATTAGAACAGCTTCTAATCGGCGGGTTCTAATCGGCGATGGATTGCGCCACAAGATCCTCGAACGCGTCTCGTATGTCGTTGTTCGGCGTCTGGACCATGTAAATCCCAACCAACTGCTCCTTCGGATCCACGAAGAAGTGAGTGCCCTGCGCGCCGGACCACCCATAAGTGCCATCCGACAGGAGCGTGCCGCGCACGGCATGGTTGGTCACCACGCGGACGCTCAGGCCATAGCCTTCGCCCGCCGGACGGCCGGGGAGTGTGTCGGCCACATGGGCCGCGCTCAGCATCTCCACCGACTTGCGGCTCAGAAGTCGCTTGCCGTTCAACTCGCCGCCATTGGCCAGCATCAGGCCGAACGGCACGTAGCCCTCGGCGCTGCTGTACAAGCCGCCCGACCCGCGGAAGTAGACGTTGCGCGACATCGGTGTCGTTGGGCATCGTCTGCTTGATCAGACCCGTGGGTGAGCGGCCATACACCGTCGCCACGCGCGGCCGCTGCGCGTCGGTCGGCCAGAACGTGATGTCACGCATGCCGAGCGGGTCGAAGATGCGCGCCTGGACGAAGCGGTCGAGCGGCATGCCCGACGCGATCTCGATGATGCGGCCGAGGGTCTCGAAGCCGGCGCCGGGGCTGTAGGTCCAGCGCGACCCCGGCTGGAACTCCAGCGCGGTGCCGCCCAGGCGGGGGATGTACTGGGCCAGTGTCTCGCCGTCCTTGCGCGCCACCTTCTCGATGTCGCTGTTGCCCATCGGGCCGCTGCCGAGCCCCGACACGTGCGTGAGCAGGTCCTTGATGGTGATCGGCCGCTGCGCCGGCACGGTGTAGAACCCCGGGCCTTCGCTGCCGCCGGTCGCCGGCCGCGCCACCGCCACTTTCATGTTGGCGAATTCGGGAATGTGGCGCGCAACCGGATCGTTCAGCCGCAGCTTGTTCTCCTCGACGAGCATCATGATCGACACGCCGATGATCGGCTTGGTCATCGACGCGATGCGGAACATCGTGTCCGGCGTCATCGGCTGCTTCGTCTCGAGGTCCATCACGCCCTGGGCGGCGAGGTGAGCCACTTTCCCGCGGCGCGCCACCACCGTGACGGCGCCGGCGAGGTCGCCGGCGGCGATGCGGCGCTCGATCATCTGGGTGATGCGCTGCAGCCGTTCCGACGAAAGGCCCACGTCTTCGGGCTTGGCGGTGGTGCCCGCCGCGACGAGCGGGCCGACGAGCAGGGCGGCGAACAGGGCGCATCTGGCGGCGGTCTTCATGGCGGCTCCTCCCGGTGGGCGGTAGCGTAGATCAAGGCTGGCCGGGTGGGAATGCAATTCACTGGGGCGGGTCGGACGGCTCGCGACCTCGCAGAAGCCGTTCCCTGAGGCGGGTCTGAAGACCCGCGCTACGGGCTGTGCGATGATCGCGCACCGGCTGGCGAAGCCGGGCAGGAGGAGGACATGGCGCAGCAACAGACGTTCGAAAATCACGCGAAGGTGGTGCCGGCCTACCACTACTTCACGTTCGGCCTCATCGCCGTCTATTTCTTCTACCGCCTCTACGTCGCGGTGACGGCGTTCTCGCTGGACGCGCTGATGTCGCTGCTGCTGGTCGTGGCGCTGCTGATGGTCTTTTTCTGGGCGCGGCTGTTCGCACTGCGGGTGCAGGATCGCGTCATCAGGCTGGAGATGCGCCTGCGCCTGCTGCGGCTCGTGCCGGCGCTCGCGCCGCGGCTCGACGAGTTCACCATCAACCAGTTGTGCAGCCTGCGGTTTGCCAGCGACGGCGAGCTGCCCGCGCTGGCCGAGAAGGTGCTCGCCGACAAGCTCGACGATCGCAAGGCCATCAAACGCATGATCCGCGACTGGCAGGCGGATCTGCTCCGCGCCTAGTGTCCATGCGCCGGAGCATCATCGCCGCGCTCGTGGCCCTGGTCTGTGCCGGCGCCCTCGCGCCGCGCGCGACGGCGCAGTGGTTCAAGTACCCGACGCCAGGCGTGCCCCGCACCGCGACGGGCGCCGTGGACGTGAACGCGCGCACGCCCCGCACCGCGGATGGCAAGCCGGATCTTTCGGGCATCTGGCTGGCGGCCAACCATCAGCCGTGCCCGCCGATCATCCGCGACGGCGACGACTGCCAGGAGAAGATCCCGCTCTCGGCGTGGGCCTACCGCGTCGATGCCGGCGTGAAAGAGCCCTTGCCGTTCCAGGAGTGGGCCGCGGCGCTGCGCAAGCAGCGATCCGCCGCCAACTCGGCCGACGATCCGCACGCCAAGTGCCTGCCGTCGAACCCGCCGCGCGCCTACACGCTGCCGCACTACCAGAAGATCATCCAGACGCCGCACTTTCTCGCGCTGCTGACCGAGTTCAACGCCAGCTTCCGCCAGATCTTCACCGACGGCCGGCCGCTGCCGGTGGATCCGCAGCCGTCGTGGCACGGCTACTCGACCGGCCGCTGGGAAGGCGACACGCTGGTCGTCGAGAGCAACGGCTTCCGTGACGGGCTGTGGCTCGATATGGCGGGAACGCCGTTGACCGACGCCGCGACGATCACCGAACGCCTCACCCGCCCGAACTACGGCACGCTGAACATCGCCTTCACGGTGAACGATCCGAAGGCTTACACCCGGCCCTGGACCGTACAGCTCCAGCAGTCGATCATCGTGGACACCGATCTCATCGAGGAGATCTGTCTCGAAGGACTGAAGCCGCTGCGCCTCGCGCCGAAGTAGCCGTGCGAGCCAAGGGCGCGCACTGAGGCGGGCCTGCCGCCCGCGCCGCCAGCCGGCGAATCCTGTAAGCGCGCGACGAGTGCGGGGGGCGAGCGCACCGGCACTTCACCCATCCGGGCACACGGTTGCACCCTGCGGGGGCGGGCACGTGGCTTGCGACGTCATCAGCAGGGGGATGTGCCGATGATGCGCTCTGGATTCGGGTTGGCTCTGCTGGTTGCCGTGCTGGGAAGTGCGTGCAGCGGAAGCGAGGGCGGCAGCACGCCGACGTCACCCACGACGCCCACGACGAGCGCACCGGGGCCATCCCCAACCAACCAGTCGTGCGTGCCCGCGGCGCCCGGCAACCTCCGGGTAGCGGTGACCGACGGCACGCGGGCCTTCACGTGGAATGCCGTGAGCGGCGCGCAGGACTACTTCATTCAGGTCGGGAGCGCCTCGGGCCAGTCCAACCTGCTCAACACCAACACCACCCAGACCACCTACAGCTGGACGGGCGGCGGGGCCGGCCCATTCTACGCACGCGTCTACGCGCGTAATTCGTGCGGGTCGGGCCCGAACTCCACGGAAATCTCGTTCAACTGACGGTGGCCGCGGGTCTTTAGACCCGTCCCGTGTGCGGTTGCTCCTGCCTTGGCGTTAGTTCAGGTGGAGGCGGCCATGCAGTACCGGAGAATCAGCGCCCTGAGCTTGTGCGTCCTCGCCCTTGCCGGCGTCCTGGCCGCGCCAGCGGCGGCCCAGGAAGACGGCGCCACGTCGCTGCGGTCGATCCGCCGCATCTACGTGGACAAGATGGACAACGATCTCGACCAGTACATCCGCGCCGAGATCCAGAAGAAGTTCCAGGGTGCCATCACCGGCGAGGCCGCAGACCAGATCACGATGGCGTCAGCGCACCTGAGAGAGCGGCGCCTCGGTCACCTCCGGTCGGAGTGGGTGAAGACCGAGGCCGCCGAGGCCGCCGCGCGCCGCATCCTGGTCCCGATCCTGGCGGACGGCTCACGCATTCCGCTCGAGTTCCGCCGCCTTCAGGCCGCGGTCATCGATCAGTGGGACGACCTGGTGGACAACGACGCCTGGCCGCAGTTCCGCGTCGCCGTCGCGGCTCTCGTCGACCTGGCGCGACCTCGCGTGCTGCCGCCCTCGCCGCAAACGCGCCCACCGTCCCGACCCGCCAGGCTCTGGGCGAGGGTGGCCGTTGCCGGCGCGGTGGGCTTGGCCCTGATCGCCACCGCCGTCGTGATTCGCGTGCGGCCGTCCGCGAGCGCGGTGTCCGCCGCGGCGATGCCTCCTGACACGCCTGCCGCGTCCGTCGTCGGACACCGCACACCTCCGCCGCGGCCCGCCGAGACGGCCATGGCCGAACCGCCGGCTGGAGGAGCGGCCCGCACCGTCCGTGCACCGGAGCGGCGGCGGGCCGCCCGGCTGCCGGTGCACGGGGACGCTCGCGCGACGGGTCACACGCGTCTGGACGCCGAAGAAACGGTCGAGTCGAGCGAGTGCGTCCGCCGGCGTTCCCGCCGCGTCTGCGCCGGCCGCGGCCGCCGAGCGCGCGCACCCGCTGCCGGAGCCTGCCCAGGAAACCGGCGCGGCCTCGTTCGAAGTGGCCCTCTTGTACGGCGTGTTTCGCGATCAGGCAGGCCGGCTCGAGGTATCGAACGACGGCCTGCGCTTTCAGGGTCACGGCGGGCGCACCGCCTTCGACGTCTCGTGCGCGGCGGTGCGCCGGGTCACGACCGCGACGATGATTGCCGACCGCGAGCAGCGTCTGCTCGAGGTGACCGCCGCACAGCAGAACTACCGGTTGCGCGCCGTCGACACCGGCGCGCGCGATCGCCTGCGTGCCGCCATCGGCCGGAACTGCGGCCGGTCGTAAGCCGCCCCAGTACGCTACCCTCAGCGGGTGCGGAGGGGACTCATGAAGAACTGGGGAGCGATCTCGCTGGCGGCCGCGGCGCTGTTCGTGCCGTCGCGGCTGGACGCCGGCGCGATCTACGGATCGATCTTCTTCAACGGCGCCGGCCTCAAGGGCGCGGCCATCACGATCGCCTGCGGCGGGGAGACGGTGAAGGGCGCCACGCTCGACGACGGCTCTTACCGGATCACCACGCCCGAGGGGCGGTGCACGTTCACGGTGGCCGGTTCCTTCGGTACCGCCAGCGCCGAAGTGACGTCGGCGTCGAGCGCGACGCGCTACTCCTTCGAGGTGGTGAAAGGCGCCAGCGGCTTCGAGCTGCGGCGGCAGTAGGCGATGGCCGACCCCGAGAAGAAGGGCCACCGTACCTGGATCGAAATCTCGCAGGTGGTCGCGATGCCGCTCGTGACCCTGGTCGTCGGCTACCTGCTCAACTCGTCGATCAGCAGCAGCCAGACCCGCGACAGCAACCTGCGGCTCTACGCCGACATGATGGGCCGGCGCGAAGAGGCCGACTCGGCGCTGCGCAAGGACATGTTCCGCTCGATCCTCGACACCTTCGTCGCGAAAACCACGGGCGACAAGACCGACCCCGAAGCGGAGGTGCTGAACCTCGAGCTGCTGGCGTACAACTTCCACGAGTCGCTCGACCTCGGGCCACTGTTCAAGCACGTGCAGCGGCAGTTGCAGGCTCGCTCGAAGGACGCTGGCGAGGAGCCGAAGGACCGGAGCCTGCTATGGCGGCTCGAGCGCGTCGCCGAAGAGGTGAAAGAGCGGCAGCTGGCGGCCATCTCCGAGAGCGGGAGGGTGGAGCGCGGCGAGCTCGACGTGACCAAGTCGGGCGCGGGCGCCTGGTCGCTGGGCAAGTCCCTGATCGATCTGAAGCCCGGCGAGCAGCGGGGCGGCGCCACGCTCTGCCTGTCGTTCGCGTCCAGGGATTTCGCCTCGGCCGCCACCGAGCCGGTCAGCCACTACCGGCAGTTCCGCGTGGAGTTCCTCGACTTCGCCGCCGATCGACGCGAAGTGGAGTTGGCGCTGGCGGTGTCGAAGCCGCTCGCGCGCGAGGCGTGCGAGCGGCTGCAGGACTCGGGCGCGGAGCGCGCCAACATCGAGACCGAAGCGCAGTTCTGGGTGGGGCCGTTCGGGTTCCCGATGATCGACAACACGCGTCTGAGCCGCAGCGAACGCTGCTCGGTGTCGGTGATCCGCATCCTCGACAACAGCGTGACGGTGGCGATCTCGTATTTCCCCGCGTCGCGGGCCAGCCTGAAGGACAAGCCGTACTACGACGAGGTGCTGCAGGACCTGCTGCGCAACCCGTCGGCGTCGACCGCGCGGTAGTGCGGACCGCGCCGCGCGCGCTCAGCGCGGGCTCGAATCCGTGGCGCCGGCGAAGCGGCCGGCGCCCGGCGCCTGGAACAGCCGCGCCGCTGCCGCGGCCGGACGCTGCCGCAGCCGCGTGACCGCGCCGAGCGCATCCTCGAGCGTCCCATAGCCGGTCACGAACACCTGCTGCTGTGCGTCGGCGTCGCTGCGGACTTCGGCCCAGTGCGCCTGATATCCGGCGCCGGTGAGCTCGGCGACGACACTATTGGCGGCAGGCCGCTCGTGGAACGTGGCCACGAGCACGGAGTAGGCGTCGGGCTCGTGCGCCCGGCCGTCGGCGAGCGCCGCCGACAGCGCGTCGGTGACCGGCGCGGCCGACGCGGCGTAGACCGCCGCGCGATCGGGGGATGCCGGGGGCGGGGCCGGGGTATTGGGCGCCAGCCGATCGACGGCCGCGCGGGTGTCGAGCACGCCGGCCCCGAAGGCAATCCCGACCGCGGCCGTCGTCAGGCCGAACGCGCGCGCCAGGGTCCAGAATATGCCGCGCGATGCCGGCTCGGGTACGGCGCGGACGGGCTTGGGTACGGCGCGGACGGGCTCCGGGGGGCCGACCGGACCTTCCGGCTCGCTGTCGAACTCCGCGAGGGGATTCGGGGTGTTGGCCGCGGGCGGGCGGGCGACTTCGGGCTCGAAGGCCGCCATGCCCGTGCCGGCGTCGGGTGTGACGGGCGGCGTCACCTTGACGTCGTGCGGCGGCTCGGTCCGGAACGCGGCCAGCAGCGGGCGCTGCGTCCGTGTCTGCCCTGTCGTCGAAGGGCAGCGGCAGCACGTCGAGCGCCCGGGTCGCCTCGGCCGTCATCCGGGGTTCGCCCAGACCCAGGTCGCGCACGGCCGCGCTGACCGTGTCGCGATCGATGGTCTTCAGCCGCGCGTCGAAGCCGCGCTGCAGGGCGCGGTCGCACACCAGATTGATGAGGCGGGGGACCCCGCCCGAGGCGAGACACACGGCCTCGAGCGCCCCGCCCGTGAAGGCCACGCCGCCGGGGCGTGCCGCGGCGACGGCAAGGCGGTGGTTGACGTATTCGATGACGTCGCCGAACGCGAGCGGCGACAGCTCGCACCGCACGGTCACCCGCTGCTCCACCTGCCGCATCTGCGGCAGCCGCAAGTGGTCGCGCAGCTCGGGCTGCCCGACCAGCACCACCTGCAGCAGCTTCTCGCGCTTCTCGAGCTCGGCGAGGATGCGGATTTCCTCCATCACACCGAGCGACAGGTTCTGGGCTTCGTCGATCACCAGCACCGCGAAGGCCTGCAACGGCACCAGCGAATCGAGGAACTCGTACAGCGGGTAGCTGAGATCCTGGCGCGAGGCCGCCTGGAGGCGTCCGCCGTTGATGTCGGCCACCGACGCGACGCCGAACCCGATGAGGAGCATCTTGAGCAGGTCTTCGCGCGTGACGAACGGGTCCGGGACGAACGTGCTGAAGGTCTTGCGATCGAGCTGCGACAGCACGGCGCGGCACAGCGTCGTCTTGCCGGTACCGATTTCGCCCGACAGCACGATGAGCCCTTCGCGGCGGCGGATGCCGGCGCCGAGCGCGTCGAACGCGGCGCGATGCGCCGCGCTCTTGTAGAAGAAGGCCGGGTCCGACGCCAGGCTGAACGGTTTTTCGGTCAGCTCGTAGAAGGGCTCGTAGGTGAGAAACGGCGACAACCCTGCGGCCGTTTCTGCATTCAGGTGCACTCGTCTGCTCTCCAGCGCCCGCACATCGGACGAGCAAGCTATCGGAGCCGGAGCGCTCGGGCTGCACCTGGGATGGCGTCTGCCAGGCTGCGCGTCTTCAGCGCCCGCCCTCGGCGCGCTCGTCGAACGCCCGGCAGGCGATGACAGGCAGGCGGGGATACTTCGGAAACGTGGGATCAACCGTCGAGTAGGTGCAGAGCACGAAGATCGATCCGCGATCGCTGGTGATGCGGCGCGCGCGGCGGCACGTCGCGCACAGCCCCTCTGCCTCGCTCGCGCCGGGCTCCCCGATGCGTTGGGGCATTGGTTTATCCTACCCGGGGGGAGCCGTACAAACGAGATGAGAGATTGGGGTTCGCGCAGCCGCGACCGGGACGTGGTCGTCACCGGCGCCGGCGTGCTCTGTCACTTCGGCGACGATCTCGCCACCATCGAAGCCATGTTGCGGGAGGGGCGCAACACGCCGTTCACGCTCTACCCGCCCGGCGTGGCGATCCACAGCCGCTGTCAGATCGCGGGGCAGTATTCAGGCCCGCTCACCGATGCCGACCTTGGCGTCAGCAAGTCGCAGGGCCGCTTTCTCGGCCGTCAGGCGCGGCTGGCGCTGGGTGCCGCGCGGCGCGCCCTGGCGCAGTCGAGGCTGGAGCGGCGTGATCTGGCCGTGGTGGTGGGCTCTGGTGCCGGCGACGTCGGCACGCACGTCGACATCCAGGAGAAGCTGCAGACCAACGGCAGCAGCCGGCGCGTGCTCCCGACAGTGGTCCCGCGGATGATGGCCTCGACCGCCTCGGCCAATCTCGTGAACGTGCTGCAGACGACCGGGCCGTCGTTCACGACCAGCGCCGCCTGCGCCGGCGGCGCCTACAACATCCTGCTGGCGGCGATGCTCATCGAGTCGGGGCACGCCGAGGCAGCCATCGCCGGCGGCTGCGAGGAGTGCGATCCGCACTTCCACGCCGGATTCGATTCGATGCGCGCGTACAACTCGGACGACAACGATCACCCCGAGCGCGCCTCGCGGCCCTATGCCGCCGACCGCGCCGGCTTCGTCTTCTCGGAAGGCGCCGGCATCGTGGTGCTGGAGACACGCGCGGCCGCCGAGGCGCGCGGCGCGACGATCCTGGGCAGCGTGCGCGGATGGGGGATGTCGAGCGACGGCGAGGGCGACATGGTGGCTCCCTCGTCAGACGGCGCGCGGCGGTCCATCGAGATGGCGCTCGCGCACGCCGGCCTCACCCCGGCCGACGTGGACTACATCAACACGCACGGCACCTCCACGCCGGCGGGCGACGTGGCCGAGGTGCGCGCCATCCGGGCCGTCTTCGGCGACAAGCACGTGCCCTATTCGTCCACCAAGGGCTATACCGGGCCACACCGTGTCGGCGGCGGGAGCGATGGAGGCCATCTTCACGCTGCTGATGCTCAAGGGCGGGTGGGTGGCGCCGTCGGTCAACGCGCGCCCGCTCGATCCGGAGCTCGCGGACTACCCGCCGGTGCTGGATCCGACGTCGCTGCCGCTGCGCCACGCGCTGTCGAACTCGTTCGGTTTCGGCGGCACCAACGTCACGCTCGCCCTGTCGGCGCCATGAACCCAACGGTCGGTCTGAAGACCGACCGCTACGTTGCAGGTTGGGCTCGCTCCGCCATCAAGGCGGCCAGCTTCGTCACCGTGGACCAGTTGCGGGCGGTGGCGGCGACACCCACGGCGCGTTCGACGAAGTCGACGGGGAATCCGTACCAGCCGTTCGGCTTGCGCCGGCTCACCACCCAGCACTCCCGCTGCGACACGTGGACGAGATCGAGTTCCTCTTTCGGCAGCAGAAGCGGCAGCCGCGGCCGCCGGGCCGGCGGGCCGGCGAGAAATACGATGTAGCGCTTCACGACCGCGGGAGCGGCCGCCCGCGCGAACGGCCCCAGCCGCAGCAGCCGCGCGATTTCGGCTGCGCTCCGCACCATCACCACCGGCTCGGCGCCGAGCACCAGCCGCAGGCGCCGGCAGGCGCCAGCGACGACGGCGTCCACCTCGACGGGCGCCGCGCGGAACACGACGTTGCCGCTCTGGATGAAGGTGCGCGGGTCAATGGCGCCCGCGCGGGCGAACGCCGCGCGCAGCGCGTCCTTGTGCACGCTGCGGCCGCCCACGTTGACCGCCCGCAGCAGCGCCACGTACAGGGCGGCGCCGTCGCCGGCGGCGCGGCGACTCGAGGGCTGCGGCCGCGTGGACGTCCCGCGTGATCTCGTAGGACGCTCACCGCTCGCACGGCTCCGCGCCGGCGCGGTCATTTCCCTCCAGCGACGTCGAGAAACGCGCCCGTGGTGTACGAGGCGTCGTCCGACAGCAGCCAGAGGATGGCGTGCGCGATCTCCTCGGGCTGGCCGCCACGGCCCATCGGCACCTGCGACTTCACGCGTTCCACGCGGTCCGGCTCGCCGCCGCTGGCGTGCAGCCCGGTGTAGATGTGCCCGGCGCGCACCGCGTTCACGCGGATGCCTTCGAGCGCCACCTCCCGCGAGAGGCCGCTGGTCATGGTATCCAGCGCGCCCTTGGTGGCGGCGTAATCGATGTACTCGCCCGGCGATCCCATCCGCGATGCGCCCGACGACACGTTGACGATGGCGCCGCCGCTGCCGCCGTAGCGGGTGGACATCCGCCGTACCGCTTCGCGAGCGCACAGGAATGCGCCGGTGACGTTGGTCGCGAAGACGCGGACGATGCGCGCCGCGTCCATGGCGTCGAGCCGCATCTGGGTTTCGAGGATCGCGGCGTTGTTCACCAGGGCCGAGAGCCGGCCCAGGTGCTCGTCGCATTCCGCGAACAGACGGACCACGTCGGCTTCCACGGCCACGTCGGCCTGGACGGCCACGGCGCGCGCCCCGGCGCGCGTGGCCGCCTCGACCACCTGGGCCGCGGCGGCGGCATCGCTGCGGTAGTTGACGCACACGTCGTAGCCGCGGGCCGCCGCCAGCCGGACCGTCGCGGCGCCAATCCCGCGGCTGCCGCCGGTGACGAGCAGGACGCGCCGCGCGCTGGAGGTCATCTGCGACATGTTATGGGAGAATTCCCTGATGGAAAGAGCGATGCGGCACAGCGTTCTGGCTTCGGTCCTCGTGTCGGCCGTGAGTGTGGGCGCTTCGGTCGCGCTCGTCGGTGCGCAGGCGCCCCCGGCCGCCCCAGCCGGGGCCGCACCCGCGGCGGCGCAGGGCGGTCGCGGTGGCGGCGGCCGCCTGGGTGGCGGCGGCTTCGCGGCGCCCACCAAGGCGCCCTCGGAACTGCGCGCGATTCCCGCCGAGACGACCGCGGCCAAGGTGAAGGATCCGAGCTGGAAAGCTCCGCGCCTGGCCTGGGGCCACCCGGACCTGGAAGGCATCTGGACCAGCGACGACATGCGCGGCATTCCCACCTCGCGCCCGCCGGCGCAGGGCAGCCGCGAATCGCTCACGCCCGAGGAGTTCGCCCGTCGGGCCGGCGGCGACGAGGCGTCGCGCGACCGCGCCGTGAACGAGGAAACGTTCCTGCGGAACGAATTCGGGGTCCGCACCTTCGGCTACACCTCGTTCGTCGTCGAACCGGCCGACGGCCGCCTCCCGGGGCTGACGCAGGCCGGCCTCGCCAAGCAGAAGGCCTCCTTCGGCATCGGCACCTTCGGCACCCGGCCGTTCAACAGCTTCGAGGATTTCTCGCTCTACGACCGCTGCATCACGCGCGGCGTCGGCGGCGTGTTTCCCGTGCTCTACGGCAACGGCCTCCGCATCGTGCAGACCCCCGACGCGGTCGTGATCAGCTACGAGATGGTGCACGACACGCGCGTGATTCCGCTCGACGGCCGCGCCACACGTCGGGCCGGCGATCAAGCAGTACATGGGCAACGCGCGCGGGCACTTCGAGGGCGACACGCTCGTGGTCGAGACGACCAACTTCACGGATCGCATCGGCTTCCAGGGGCCGAACAGCGAAGGGCTGAAGCTCACCGAGCGGTTCACGCGCATCGATCCGCAGATGATCGACTACCGCATTCGCGTGGACGATCCGGCGATGTACACCGCGCCCTTCACGATGCGGTTCACCATCACGGCAGCAGCCGAACTACCAGATGTACGAATACTCGTGCCACGAGGGCAACTCGGCGGTGGGCAACGCCCTCAGCGGCGAGCGCGCCTACGAGCGGCTGGTGGCGGAGGCCAAGGCCAAGGGCCAGCCGATTCCGCCGCGCACGGTGGGCATGGAGGTCTACTCCGGCCAGGCCGTCGAGGGCGTGCAGCCGGTGCGCGAGATCGGCTTCGGCAAGTAACGGAACCATACTTGTGCAGGTGGGCAGGTAGGCAGGCAGGCTGGTAACTACGCAGGTGCGAATCGACGTCTGGTCCGATGTCGTCTGTCCCTGGTGCTACGTAGGCAAGCGCCGCTTCGAGCGCGCGCTGGCCGGGTTCGAGGACCGCGCGGCGGTGGAGGTGGTGCACCGCTCGTTTCAGCTCGACCCGTCGCGTCCCGAAGGGGCACACGCAGAACCGGCGCGAGATGCTGATGGCGAAATACGGGCTCTCGGTTGCGCAGGTGGAAGCGCTCGACGCGCGGATGGAGCAGACCGCCGCCGCCGAGGGCCTCGAGTACCACCTGCGCGAGGACGGCGTCACCGGCAACACCTTCGACGCCCACCGGCTGCTGCAGCTGGCGGGCGCGCGCGGCCGGCAGGACGCCGCCGTCGAGCGGTTCTACCGCGCCTACTTCACCGAGGGCCGGTCGATCTTCGAGCCCGAGGCGTTGACGGCGCTGGCCGTGGACGCCGGGCTGACGAGGCCGAAGTGCGCGAGGTGCTGGCGGGGGAGGCCTACGCCGATGCCGTCGCCGCGGACATGCGCGAGGCGCGCACGCTGGGCGTGAACGGCGTGCCGTTCTTCGTCATCGATCGCCGGTTCGGCGTGTCGGGAGCCCAGCCCAGCGACGTCTTCGAGCAGATGTTCGCCCGCGCGCGCAGCCACCGCGCGGCGTCGTGAGGCGGGCAAGGCGGGCAGGGTCGCACACCGGCGGTGAGGCGGTCAGTGCTGCTGCGCCGATAACTCCTGCATGCCTGTGCTCTCCCGTCTTCTCCGCGCCGCCGTTGTTGTCGTCCTCGCCGGCCTTGTCGCGCCGGCACCGCTGGCGCAGGCGCAGACGGCGCCTGCGCAGGCCGCCAACGGGCGCGGCCTCATCTGGACGGTGGAACGCGACGGCCGCACGAGCTGGCTGGTCGGGTCGCTGCACCTGCTGACCGCCGACGCCTATCCGCTTGCCGCCCGCGCTCGACGCGGCGTTCGCGCGCGCCGAGGTGCTGGTCGAAGAGGCCAATCCCGAAGAGCTGAAGTCACCGGCGGCGGCGATGCAGCTGCTGGCCAAGGCGATGTATCCGCCCGGTACCACGCTGCAGTCGCAGGTGTCGAAGGACACCTTCGAGAAGATCGCGCGGCGGGCCGAGCGGGTCGGGCCTGCCGATCGAGAGGCTCCAGCCGTTCAAGCCCTGGATGGTGGCGCTGACGCTCGTCGGCCTCGAGCTGCAGCGCGGCGGGTTCGACCCGTCGCTCGGCCTCGACCAGCACTTCCTGAACCGCGCGCCCGGCGGCGGGCAAGAGCGTGCGCACCCTCGAGACCGCGCTCGAGCAGATCGATTTCCTCGAGAGCCTCAGCCCGCAGCTGCAGGAAGGACTGGTGGCGGCCACGCTCGACGGCGCCGAAACCGAGCTGGCCCAGGTGCAGAAAATCGCGGCCGCCTGGAAGAGCGGCGACCCGGCGCCGATCGAGCGCCTGCTGCTCACCGACATGAAGGGCGTCGACGCCAAGGTGTACGACACGCTGCTCGTGGGCCGCAATCGCCGCTGGATGCCGAAGCTCGAGGCGTGCTTCGCGGAGAAGCGCTGCTTCGTGGTGGTGGGCGCCGCGCATCTGGTCGGGCCCGACGGCCTCGTGGCGATGATGCGCGCCAAGGGCTACACGGTCACCCAGCAGTAACGCGCCCTCATTCGTCGGTGCGCGCCACCTCCACCGTCCGGTCCTCGCCGTGGCCGCGTACGCGAAGCTGCCACGGGTTGCAGCACACTTCGCAATCCTGCACCAGCGTGCCGCGCACGTCCGGCTCCAGATAGATCTCCACGGTCTCCCCGCAATACGGGCACTGGACCAGAAAGTCCGAATCCATACCTGCCCATTGTGGTGCGCATGGTCCACGCGACGCGAGCCAGGATGTGCAACTCCAGGCTAAGGCTCGCAGACTCTGCCGACGATACCTGCTCAGAGCGACCCGGGTGTTCCGGGTTCCCCCGCGTGGCGTCCGCCTGGCGCGTCGTGACCGATGGGGCGAGCTTCACGCCGGACATCGCAGGACCGACACGAGTCGTGAGGCGTATCCGTGGACTGATCTCACCTCTTGCCGCTGCGCGGCGTCTGCCGCGCCGGCTCCGGCGGCGGCGCAGGCCGTGGAGGCCACGCGGCCCGACGCGCCGCTGCTACGCCGGCCCGCTGCAGTTGTTCCCTACTCTCACGATTCGAGACATCGGCATCGACTCGAATGTCTACAACGACCAGGTGCCGCGCGAAGACTTCACCTACACGGTGTCGCCGATGCTCACGGGCGGTGCTGCCGATCGGCGAGTCGCGCCTGACCACCCGCGGCAGGCTCGACTTCCGCTATCTTCCAGACGCTGAAGGATCAGCAGTCCACGAGCGGCTCGCTCAACGCCCAGCTCGACATCGGAGCGGCCGCGTGCGCCCGTTCGGCACCGCGGGTCTCGTGCGCAGCCACGAGCGCGGCGGCTACGACATCGACGCACGCGCGCTCAGCGTGGCCACGCAGGCCAAGGCTCGGCGCGCGCGTCGCGCTCACGCCGGTCACGTCGCTCACCGGCTGGGTGGTGCGCGAGACCACCAGCTTCGCGCGCGGCGAAGTGTCGACGGCGTCCCGCTCGGCGAGCAGCTGGACCGGGCGACGCGGGGCACGGCCACCGGCCTGCGCTTCGATCTCACGCCGTTCACCTCCATCACCTCGGCCATCGAGATCGAGAAGATCCGCTTCGCGCACGTGCCGCTGCGCGACGCCAACAGCTTCCGCTTCGCGCCGGTGGTGCAGTTCACCAAGGGCGCCATCATCGAGGGCGAGGCGTCGGCGGGCTTCCGCGACTTCCGGCCGCTCGACGCGCGGCTGGCACCGTACCGCGGCTTCGTGGCTTCGGTCAAGCTTGGCTTCACGCTGTTGAACGTCACGCGCGTCGAGGCGCAGGCGCGCACGACGTGCAGTTCTCCTACGACGACACGCAGCCGCTCTATCTCGGCGCCGGCGGCCGCATCACACGTGGCGCAGCGCGTGGCCGGGCCGTTCGAGGCGATCGTGATCGGCGGCCGTCAGCGCCTGCGCTACCAGAGCTCGCGAGCGCCGTCCTTCGACGGCCGCCGTCGAATACGTGACAGCGGCGGGCGGCGGCATCGGCGTCCGCGTGAACGAGCACCTGCGCCTGACGTTCACCGTCGATCGCGAGCAGCGAGAATCGCGACGGCTCGCGTGCGGCGCGACTACGACGCGGCGCCGCGTCTTCGGGTCCGTCAGCTACACGCCCTGAGGCATGCGATGCATGCGATGTTTCCGCTGTGCTTCTGATCGCTGGCCGCTGCGCGGTGCGCGGCGCCATGGCCGCCCAGGCGCCGCGCGCCCGGCGGCCAACGGACAGGCCAACTACGTCGTCGGACCCGAAGACATGCTGTCGGTGACGGTGTTCAACGAGGCGCAGCTCTCGGGCCGCTACCGCGTGGAGAACGACGGGCATTTCAGCTACCCGTTCCTCGGTCGCGTCAAAGCCGGCGGCGCCACGCTGGCCGAGGTGGCGGCCAGTCATCAAGGACCGGCTCGGCCGACGGCTATCTCCGCAACCCGCAGGTGACGGTGGAAGTGGAGCAGTTCCGCAGCCAGAGCGTGTTCGTGATCGGCGAGGTGCGCACGCCCGGGCAAATACATGCTGTCCGGCGCGGTGTCGCTCATCGAGGCGCTGGCGCAGGCCGGCTCCACGACGCCGCAGGCCGGCGGCGAGGTGCTGATCCTGCACCCGAAGGACGGCGCGCGCGGCCGGCGGCGCCACGATGCCCGAGCGCGGCGACGCCGACGTGCAGCGCGTCAACCTGCGCGAGATCGAGACCGGCCGGTTGTCGAAGAACGTGACGATCCGCGACGGCGACACGATCTTCGTGCCCAAGGCCGAGCGTTTCTTCGTCACCGGGTTCGTGCGCACGCCGGGCTCGTATACCCTCGAGCCCGACATGACGGTGCTGCAGGCGATCTCGATGGCCGGCGGCGTCACCGAGCGCGGCTCCGGCCGGCGCCTGCGGGTGAGCCGCGTGGTGGGCGGCGAGCGCAAGGACTTCGACGCCAAGCCCACCGACCTGGTGCAGCCCGGCGACACGATCACGGTCAAGCAGCGGCTGCTGTGAAGCTGGTGTTCCTCAACCCCTCCGCGCAAATGGGAGGCGCCGAAGCCGCGCTCTACGAGCTGCTGGCCGCGCTCCGCGGCGCGCACCCCGCCTGGTCGCTGGGCCTGGTGGTGGCGGGCGAGGGGCCGCTGGTCGAGCGGGTGAAGGCGCTGGGCCTGCCGGTGACGGTCGTGCCGTTTCCGGCGTCGCTGGCGCGGCTCGGAGATTGGGGCATGGGCACCGGCGTGGCCGCGCGCGCCCGTCTGGGCGCTGGCGCTGCTGCGCGCGTCGCTGCCGGCGGCCGCTACACCTGGCGGCTGCGCGGCGTCCTGCGCGACGGCTGCCCCGACGTGGTGCACACCAACGGTCTGAAGATGCACGTGCTCGGCGCCTGGACCTGTCCGCCCGGTGCCGCGCTGCTGTGGCACGTCCACGACTACCTGAGCCGGCGGCCGCTGGCGGCGCGGCTGCTGCGACGGTGGGCGGGCGCCTGCGCCGCGATCGTGGCCAACTCGCAGAGCGTGGCCGCCGATGCCGGCGCAGGTGATGGGCGGGGCCCAACCGTGCACGCGGTCTGGAACGCCGTGGACCTCGCGCGGTTCGCCCCGACCGGGCCGGCCGCCGATCTCGACCGCCTGGCCGGGCTCCCCCGGCCGGCGCGGGCGTGGTCCGCATCGGGCTGGTGGCGACGTTTGCGCGGTGGAAGGGCCATCGCACGTTCCTCGACGCGCTCGCGCAGGTGCCCGAGTCGCTGCCGGTGCGCGGCTACGTCATCGGCGGGCCGGTGTACGAGACCGCCGGCAGCCAGGCCTCGTTCGAGGAGCTGCGAGCCGCAGCCGCGGCCCTCGGCCTCGAGGGCCGTGTCGGCTTCACCGGCTTCGTGGACGATGCGGCGCAAGCGATGCGGGCACTCGACGTCGTCGTGCACGCCAGCACCGAGCCGGAACCGTTCGGACTGGTGATCGCCGAGGCGATGGCCTGCGCGCGGGCGGTGGTGGTGAGCCGCGCCGGCGGTGCGGCCGAGATCACGACGCCCGGACAGGATGCCCTGGCGCACGCTCCGGGCAACGCGCGCGAGCTGGCCGAGTGCCTGGTCTCGCTGGCCCTGAACGCGGCGCTGCGGCGCCGCCTCGGCGATGCCGGCCGCGCGACGGCCGAGCGCGTGTTCGATCGGCGCCGGCTCGTGGCCGGCATGACCCCGGTGTACGAAAAGCTGGCGGGAGTGTCGTCGTGATGCGTGTCCTGCACCTCCACAGCGGCAACATGTACGGCGGGGTCGAGACGCTGCTCGCCACGCTCGTCCGCGAGGCCGGCGCGGCGCCAGGCATGTCCTCCGATGTGGCGCTCTGCTTTCCGGGACGGCTGGAAGCCGAGCTCGAGGCGGCCTCGCGTCCGCCGTTCATGCTCCCTCCCATGCGCCTCAGCCGCCCGCACACACTGCTCAGGACCCGGCACGCACTGCGCCGGCTGCTGCGCGAGCAGGCGTTCGACGCCGTCGTCTGCCATCAGCCCTGGGCCTGCGTGGCATTCGGGCCGGTGGTACGCGCGGCCGGATTCCCGGTGGTGCTCTGGGTGCACATGGCCGGTCGAGAGCGGCGCCCTGCTCGATCGGCTGGCCCGGCGCGTGCGGCCAGACCTGGCGATTTGCAACAGCCAGTTCACGCAGATCGCGCGTCCGCGAGTGGCTGCCCGGCATCGAGACCGAGGTGGTCTATGGCCCGGTGCAGCCGATTCCCGGCCGTCACCGATCGATCGCGCACGCGCGTCCGGCAGGCGCTCGACACGCCGCCCGACGACGTCGTCGTGGTGATGGCCAGCCGGATCGAAGCGATGGAAGGGACACCGCGTGCTGCTCGGCGCGCTCGAGCGGATGCGCGCCGTGCCCGGCTGGACGTGCTGGATCGTCGGCGGGGCGCAGAGCCCCGACGAGGAGGCCTACGAGCGCGAGTTGCGAAGTGCGGCGCGCGTGTTCGGTCTCGAGCGCCGCGATCCGTTTCACCGGTCAGCGCGCCGACGTGCGCGGCCTGCTGGCCGCCGCCGATCTCTACTGCCAGCCGAACACCGCGCCCGAGGCCTTCGGTCTCGTCGTTCGTCGAGGCGCTGCTATGCGGGCCTGCCCGTCGTCACCAGCGGCATCGGCGGCGCGCTCGAAATCGTCGACCGCGACTGCGGCTGTCTGCTGCCGCCGGGCGACGCAGCATGCGCTCAGCCGAGGCGCTGCGCGCCCTCGATCGCGATGGCGACGCGCGCGGGCGGCTCGGGCAGGCCGCGCGCCGCCGGCCGGCCGTCGTTCTGCGATCCGCGCACCGAGATGCGGCGGCTGCAGCAGCTGCTGGCCGCGCAGCCGGCCGGCGGTCGAGCTGCCGCTCGCGGCGCTGGCGGGCTGACCCGATGCCGTCCGCGCTGCCTCGTCTTCGTCTCGCGGTCCTGAGCTACGGCCTGCCGAAGCGCGCGCACAAGCGCGGCGGCATCGAACGGGCGGCGCACACGCTGGCCGACGGGCTGGCGCGCCGCGGCCACGACGTGGTGGTCTTCTCCCACGATCCGCGGCCGGCCGATGCCGCCTACGCCGTGGCGCCGCTGCCGTGGCGCGCTTCGTCGAGACCTGGTTCGGCCGCCGCGTCACCATGGGGTATCTCGGCAACGTGCTGGCGCTCGTGCCCGACTACCGCGAGTTCGACGCGATCATCGCGCACGGCGACAGCCTGCTGCTGCCGCTCGCCGGCAAGCCCGTCGTGCGCGTGATGCACGGCAGCGCGCTCGGCGAAGCCCGCTCGGCGGCGTCGATTGGCCGGCGCGTGCTGCAGCTGGGCGTCTACGTGCAGGAACTCGCCACCGCGCTCTGCTCGGCGCGGCGTGGTCGGCGTGAGCGAGAACACCCGCCGCGACAACCCGTTCGTCCGCCGCGTGATTCCCCACGGCGTGGACGACCGCTTCTTCTCGGCGGCGGGGAGTGTCCAGAGCGCGCGAGCCCTCGGTGCTGTTTGTCGGCACGCTCGACGGGCGCAAGCGCGGGCGCTTCCTGCTCGACGGCGTTCCTGCGGACGGTGCGCGCCGCGCATCCCGACCGCGACGCTCGACTTCGTCGGTCCCGCGGGGCCCGCGGCGCCCGGCGTGACCTATCACACGGGCATCACCGACGAGGCGCTGGCCGGCCTGTACCGCCGCGCGTGGGTGTATGCCTCGCCGAGCACCTACGAGGGGTTCGGCCTGCCGTATCTCGAGGCGATGGCGTGCGGCACGCCGGTCGTGGCGTCGCCGAATCCCGGCAGCGCGCGAGGTGCTCGATGACGGCCGATGCGGCGTGCTCGCGGCCGACGACGCCTTCGACCGCGAAGCTCGCGGCGCTGCTCGGAGACACGGCGCGGCGGCGCGAGCTGTCTGCCTGCGGTCTCAGCCGGGCGCGCGAGTACTCGCTCTCGCGCATGCTCGGCAACTACGAAGAGCTGCTCTTCGAGCTCACCGAGGTCGATGCCGGTGCGGCAGCCGCATCTGACCGCTCGCGTACGAGGCCGTGGCGCCGGTCTCGAGACCCGCTTCGCCGACGCGGCCGTGGGCCGAGCCCGACGAGGCCGGCGCGACGCGACGGCGATCGCTGGGGCTGGGTCGAGATCTTCCTCGCGATCCAGCTGCTGTGGGGCGCGGCGCTCTTCGTGCCCGGCGCCCAGGCCTATCGCACTGCCGGTGCGGGCGCTGCCGTACCTGGCGAGCGCGGCGGCGCTCGTCTACTACTTCCGCGCGCCCACCGGCGAACCGCTGCACGCGAGCGCCAGATGGATCCTCGCCGTCGTTCGGCGTGCTGACGCTGAACCTGCTGCACGCCACCACGCACTCGATGGCCGGCGTGGCGCAGATCGTCTTCCAGGTCAGCATCGCCGCGCCCATCTTCTGGATGGCGCGCGCCGTGCGCACCGACACGCGCGTGATGCGCATGGTGTGGCTGCTCTTCGCCGCCAGCTTCCTCAGCTCGGCGCTCGGCATCCTGCAGGTGTACTACCCCGACACGTTCCTGCCGCCCGAGTTCAGCGCGCTCGGACTCGAGACGCAACCCCGAGATCGTCAGCTCGCTGACCTATCGCGGCGCCGACGGCCGCGAGATCATCCGCCCGCCCGGGTTCAGCGACATGCCGGGCGGCGCCGCCGCGTCGGCGATGGTCACGGTCACGCTCGGCCTGGCGCTGGCGTTCCGCCGCGGCCTGCCGGTCGTGTGGCGCGCCGGCTGCGTCGGCGGCGGCGACGATCGGCATGACGGCGCTGCTGCTCACGCAGGTGCGATCGCTGTCGCTGGTCGCCGCGGCGAGCCTCGGCGTGTTCGCGTTGCTGCGCTTCCGCCAGGGCCGCACCGCCGACGGGCTGGTCAGCCTCGGCGTCGGCGGCGTGCTCGTGGCCGGCGCCGTTCGTCTGGGCGATCGCGGTCGGCGGCGACGCGCTCGTGGACGCGCTTCAGCGGCCTGGTCAGCAACGGCGTCATCCACACCTTCCGCGAGCAGCGCGGCGCGTTTCTCACCTACACGGTGTCGGAGCTGCTCTACGAGTTTCCCTTCGGCGCCGGTCTCGGCCGCTGGGGAATGATGCACGTCTACTTCGGCGACGCCGCGCTGTGGCAGGCGCCGCCGATTCACGTCGAGATCCAGCCCACCGGCTGGCTGCTCGACGGCGGCGTCCCGCTGTGGGTGGCGATGGGCGGCGCCATCGTGCATGGCCGTGCGCACGACCTACCTGGTGGCGCTGCACAGCGACGGCACGCTGCAGGACGCCGCCACGGCCATCGTCTGCCTGCAGCTCACCGTGCTCTGCCTGTGCCTCACCGGTCCGGTCTTCAACACGCAGCTCGGCATCCAGTTCTGGGCGGTGACGGGCGCCGTGCTCGGACCGCTGCTGGCCGCACCGGACCGCGAGCCGACGAGGAGACGCGCATGGCTGAGGGGCGCCTCGCCCGCTTCGCCGGCGGCCTCGGACTGGGCTACCTGCACACGCTCGCCGTGCTGGTCGTCGGGCTGTGGCTCACGCCGTTCCTGCTGCGGCAGCTCGGCTCGCACGACTACGGGCTGTGGCTGCTCGCGTCGCAGGTGCTCGTCTATCTGGCGCTGATGGATTTCGGCGTCGTGGCCCTGGTGCCGCGCGAGGTGGCGTTCGCGGTGGGACAGCGCGCGGCCGCGCGAGGCACCGAAGTGCGTCCGGCCGATCCGGTCGGCCGCCGTCGTCCGCCGCACGATCGGCCTGGTGGCGTGGCAGACGCCGGTCGTCGCGGTCGCGGCGGCCGCGGCGGTGTGGCTGTTGCCCGCCGAATGGGAGCCGCTGCGGCGCCCGTTCGCGATCGTGGCCGCCGGGTTCGTGCGTGGCGTTTCCGCTGCGCATGTTCACCGCGCTCCTGCAGGGGCTGCAGGACCTGGCGTTCCTCGGCGGCCGTCCAGCTCGCGGCGTGGATCGCCGGGCACGGCCACGACCGTCGCGCTGGCGTTCGCCGGGGTCGGGCTCTACGCGCTCGCGGCCGGATGGGTGGTGTCGCAGCTGCTGCCGGCGTTCGTGGCCTGGCGCCGCGTCGCCACGCGCTTTCCCGGTGCGCCTGCCGCGCGGCCTCGCGCGGCTGTCGTGGCAGCGAGGCGCGGCAGCAGCTCGGCCGCGGCACCTGGATCAGCGTCGGCCAGATCGCGCAGGTGCTTCTGAGCGGCACCGATCTCGTGGTCGTCGGGAAGCTGCTCGGGCCCGAGGCCATCGTGCCCTACGCGTGCACCGGCAAGCTGATGGCGCTGCTCGCCAACCAGCCGCAGCTCTTCATGCAGATGGCGCTGCCGGCGCTCAGCGAGCTGCGCGGATCGGCGGCGCGCGACCGCCTCTTCGACGTGTCGCGCAGCATGACGCAGCTGATGCTGCTCGCCAGCGGGGCCATCGTCGCCGTGGTGCTGGTCGTCAACGCGCCTTCGTCGCCTGGTGGGTGGGCGAGTCGCGCTTCGGCGGCACGGCGCTGACGGCGCTGCTGCTGGCCGGCATGCTCGTCCGCCACGTCAACGTGACGATCGTCTACACGCTCTTCTGCTTCGGCTACGAACGCCGCCTGGCGCTCACGAGCATCGCCGAGGGCCTCGTCGGGCGTGGTGCTGATGTGGCTGCTGGTGCCGCGGCTGGGCGCTGCAGGGTGCCGCGGCCGCGATGCTGATGTCGACGCTGGCCGTGAGCCTGCCCGCCAACCTCGTCGCGCTGGCGCGCGAGGAGGGCGCCTCGCCGTGGGCGTTCGGCGCGTCGATTGGTCCCTGGTTCGCCGCGCTTTGCCGCCGTGGCCGCTGGAGCCGCTGTCCTGACGCTGACGTTCCAGCCGCGCGGCCTCTGGTGGCGCTGCCGCTGGTGCTCGCGATTGCGGCCGCGTATCTAGCCGTGATGATGCCGGAGCTCCGGACGGCCCCCGCTCGGTCCCATGCTGCGCGCACGGCTGCAGCCGTGGCTGCCGCGCATGCCGCGGCTGGCGCGCCGCCTTGCCGTGGAAACGCTGGAGTCGATGTCATGAATCTCAACATTGGGTGCGGGCGCGTGCACCGCGCGGGCGCCGTCAATCTCGATATCAGCCCCGATGTCGGCGCCGACGTCGTCCACGATCTCAACTGCCTGCCGTGGCCGTTCCACGACGGCCAGTTCGAGCAGATCTACGCCTACGACGTGCTCGAGCACGTCAACGACGTTCCGCGCGTGCTCGAGGAGATCCACCGCGTGAGCCGTCCCGGCGCGCTGCTCCACGTGACGGTGCCGCACTTCTCGAGCGCGAACGCCTTCACCGATCTCACGCATCGCCACTACTTTTCGTGGCGGAGCTTCGACCCGTATTTCGCCGGGCGACGTGCTCGACTTCTACAGCCGCGCGCGTTTCCGTCGGACGGTCCACGCGGATCAGCTTCTATCCCGGCATTGTCAACCGCATCGTGTTCCGGCTCGCCAATCGCTGGCCCGAGCGCTACGAGCGCCGCTGGGCCTGGATGTTTCCGGCCTGGTTTCTCTACTACGAGCTCGAGGTGGTGAAGTAGCGATGCGCGTCGTGCACGTCGTGCCGGCGCTCTTCGGACCAGGCGGCGTCGTCGGCGGCGCCGAGCGCTATGCGTTCGAGCTGGCGCGGCATATGGCGCGAGGTCGTGCCCACGACGCTGGTCGGCTTCGGCGACGCCGACGCGGAGGAATGGCGCGGCCCGCTGCGGGTGCGCACGCTGCGCGGCCTGGCACGTCCGCGGACAGCGCTCGAACCCGTTCAGCCTCGCCGTCCTGCGCGAGCTGGAGCAGGCCGACGTCGTCCACTGCCATCAGCACCACGTGCTCGTGAGCAGCGTCGCCGCGGCCTGGTGCCGGCTCTGCGG
The DNA here is from genome assembly GCA_963731785.1 of uncultured Acidobacteriota bacterium. Taxonomy (GTDB): domain Bacteria; phylum Acidobacteriota; class Vicinamibacteria; order Vicinamibacterales; family UBA2999; genus DASYRM01. The sequence continues at coordinate 382,144 of CAVSWX010000009.1, read as the reverse complement.
GGCGGCGCGTGTTCGTGAGCGACCTCGGCGGCGGCGGCTGGGACGTGTCGGCCTACGTGCCGACCGACGCCTGGTTCCACGGGCATCTGCACCTGAGCGAATACAGCCGCGAGGTGTTCGGCCACGCGAGCCATCGCGCGCGCGCGCGTCGTGGGCGGCGGCGTCGACACCGCGCGGTTCGCGCCGCGACCCGGCGGTGCCGCGGGACGGCGGTGCGCTCTTCGTCGGCCGCCTGCTGCCGCACAAGGGCGTCGGCGATCTGGTCGCCGGCGTGCCCGCCGGCGCTGCCGCTTGACGATCGTCGGGCCGCGGCCCGACGATCCGACGACCGGGCGCAGCTCGCGGCGTCGGCGCGCGGGCAAGCAGCGTGACGTTCCGCTACGACCTCAGCGACGAGGCGCTGGTGCACCAGTATCGCCGCGCCCTGTGCGTCGTGCTGCCGAGCGTCTACCGGACGCTCGGTCGGCGAAACCAAGGTGCCGGAGCTGCTCGGCCAGACGCTGCTGGAAGGCATGGCCTGCGGCGCCGCCACGGTGTGCACGCGCGTCGCCAGCATGCCCGAAGTCGTCGAAGACGGGGTCACCGGCTTCGTCGTGCCGCCGAACGACCCCGGCGCGCTTGGCGAGCGGCTGGCGTGGCTGGCCGCGCATCGCGACCGCGCGGCGCCGATGGGTGCGGCGGGCCGGGCGCGTGTGCTGCGCCACTTCACCTGGCGCGCCGTCGTCTCGCGGTGCCTCGACGGCCTACGGTGCCGCACGCCGGAGCGGCGGCAGAGGGCGGCCGCGTGACGCGCGCTGGCATCTGGCTCATCGTGCGGATACCCGCCCGACATCGGCGGTGTGAGCGGCTACACGCGGCCAGCTCGCCCGCGCACTGGCCGCGGCCGGCGACGACGTCCACGTGTGGTGTCCGGTGCCGCGCGCGACCGCGCGACGCCGGCGTGTCCGTGCACGCGGCGCTCGGCATCGTGTCGCCGCGCCGACCTGCGCCGGGTCGACACGCAGCTCGATGCCCACCCGGCACCCCGGCGGCTGCTCGTCCAGTGGGTGCCGCACGGCTTCGGCTACCGCTCGATGAACCTCCGGTTCTGCCTGTGGCTCGCGCGGCGGGCCCGGCGCGGCGATCAGGTCGAGCTGATGGTGCACGAGCCGTACATCGAGTTTCAGCTGGCGATCGCCGGCCCACAGCGCGATGGCCGGCGGTGCACCGGCTCATGACGATGGTCGTGCTCGCCTCCGCGCGCCGTGCGTGGATTGCCATTCCGGCGTGGGAGGGTTGCCTGCGGCCGTACGCGCTCGGGCGCGACCTGCCAATGACGTGGCTGCCGATTCCGGGCTGCGTGTCGCCCGGCGTGGCAGCGGACGCGGCACCGGTGCGGGCGCGGTTCGCCCGCCCGCGACCGCCGGTCATCGGCCACTTCGGCTCGCATGGCAGCGCGGTCGCCTCGCTGCTCGACGGCTGCATTCCGGCAATCATGGCCGATCCGCGGCGCCGGTGCTCCTGCTGCTGCTGGGAGCCGACGGTCCGGCCTATCAGGGAACGCTCGTCGCCGCACATCCCGACTGGCACGACCGCGTCCATGCCGCAGGCTTTCTCGATGACCAGGCGCTGGCGGCGCACCTGGCGCGTGCGACCTGCTGATTCAGCCCTACCCGGACGGCGTCACGTCGCGCCGGACGAGCGTGATGGCCTGCCTGTCGCAGGCGCGGCCGGTGGTGACGACGCGCGGGCCGGCTCACCGAAGCCCTGTGGTCGGCCAGCGGCGCGGTGGCGCTCGCCGACGTCGGCGACCCGGCGGGCTGGCCGAGGAAGCCGTCCGCCTCCTGGCCGATGCACGGCGCGCGCGCGCGTCTCGGCGCCCGCGGCCGCCGGCTCTACGACGACACCTTTTCCGTAGACCGCGTCGTGACGACGCTGACGGGCCGCATGACGAGGCGACGCTGATGCGCATTGCCATTGCCGCACACTCGGCCGCGCCGCATGGGCGGTGTGGAACAGTACCTCGCGACGCTGGTCCCGGCGCTGCTCGCGGTCCGGGCACGACGTGTCCTGCTGGTTCGAGACCGAGGGCACCCATCAGCCCCTCATCCTCGATCACGCCGACGCCGTGGAGTCGTGGCGGGCCTCGGACGACCTGGCCGCCGCGCTGGCCGCGCTGCGCGCATGGCGGCCCGACGTGATCTTCACGCACGGCATGTCGGACGTCGCCCTCGAGCGCACGCTGCTCGAGTGGCGCCGGCGGTGCTCTTCGCCCACTGACTATCACGGCACGTGCATCAGCGGCACCAAGACGGTTGCAAGTGCCCGCCGACCCGCTGCTGCACGCGCACGTTCGGGCCCGCGTGCCTGCTGCAGGTACTACCCGCGCCGCTGCGGCGGCTGGAGCCCGCTGACGATGGTGCGGCGCTACGACGTGCAGCGGGCGCGGCTCGAACTGCTCGGCGCCTACGCGAGGATCGTCGTCGCCAGCCGGCACATGGCCGAGGAGTACGCGCGCCACGGGTTCGCGTCGAAGATGAGCGTCGTCGGCCTGCCGATCGAGTCCCGCATGCCGGTCGTGCCGACCAGCGGAACCGACGCGCACGAGCGGCGCCTGCTCTACCTCGGGCGGCTCGAGGTGTCGAAGGGTGCTGACGTGGCGCTCGAGAGCGCGGCGCGCGTAGCCGGCGCGCTGTGACAGCCGGTGCATCTGCAGATTTCCGGCGCCGGCACGCTCCACCAGTCGCTCGCCGGGCGCGCGCCGAGCTGATGCGTGTCGATCCGCGCTGCGCGTGACGTTCACCGGTGGCTCGACGAGCCCGACGTCGCCTGGGCGCCTCGACCGCAGCGACCTGCTGCTCGTTCCCGAGCCGCTGGCCCGAGCCCTTCGGCATGGTCGGTGTGGAAGCGGCGCTGCGCGGCGTGCCGTCTGTCGCCTTCGGCGTGGGCGGCATCCCGGAGTGGCTGATCGATGGCGTCACCGGGCGGCTGGTGCGTACGGACCCGCCGCGTCTGGACGGTTCTGCCGCCGCGATCGCAGCGTGCCTGCTCGACGCGGCTGGCTCGCCCGGATGGCAGCGTCCGTGAGAGCGCCGCGCGGTTCCGGGTGTCGTCGCACCTGGCGGCGCTTGGCCCGTTTCAGCCGGTGCGGCCGTGGCCCGGGCGGGCAGCGCCGGCTGCGGTAGGTTCGTGTGGCGCCGGTCGAAGAGGCCAGGGCGTGCTCGGATGAACAGGGGACGCTGCGAGGTGATCAGTGCTGCTGTTCTTCGTCGAAGGTTTCACCGACATCCGCTTCGTGGTGGGCTTGAGCGAGATCTGCGACCTGACGCTGGCGGTTCCGGCCCGCGCCTATCGCGAGAGCGGCCTCGACGAGCGGCTGCGCGAGAGCGGCGCGCGGGTCACGGTGCACGCCGATCGAGGGTGGCCGGCTGGGTTCCAGGCCCGCTCGTTCGCCTATCTGTGGCGCGTGGCGCCGTCGTTCGACGTGATCCTCGCGCAGGAGATGCTGCGCGGCGCCCTCAACGCCACGCTCGTCGGCGTGCTGCGCGGCGTGCCGGTGGTCACCTACATGGGCATCTCGCCGCTCGAGTATTTCCGCTGCCGTCGCGAGCGTGGCCAGATCGGCCCGCGTCGCTGCGGCGCTGGGCGAGGCGGCCATCCGCACGCTCATGACCATCAGCGGCCGGCTGGCCACGACGGCGCTGGTCATGGGCCCGTACCTGGCCTCGGTGGCGGCGCCCTTCAGCCGGCGGGTGGCCATCGGCCGGTACTACGGCGTGGACGTGGATCTCTTCCGGCCGGCGACGGCGGCCGAGAAAACCGCGCTCCGCGACCGGCTCGACCTGCCGCGCGACGCGTTCCTGATCGTGCTCTCGAGCCGCATCAGCCACGAAAAGGATCCCGAAACCGTGCTCCAGGCGGCGGCGTTGGCCCGCGCCCGGGGCCTCGACGTCGTGCTGCTCAATCTCAGTGGCGGCTATCGGGAGTTTCTGGCGCTGGCGCGCCGCGAGCGGCGTGCCCGACGCCGCGAGCTGGGTGCTGGCCAGGCCGGCCTGCCATCCGATGAAGGAGCTGGCCGACTACTACCGCGCTGCCGACGCGCTGGTGCAAGGTTCGCTCGAGGAAGGCCTGGGCTTCTCGCCGCTCGAATCGCTGGCGTGTGAAGTCCCCACGATCGCCAGCGCGGTGGGCGGTCTGGCCGCGCACCTCGGCGACGTGGCGGTGCTGACCCCGCGCCGCGACGCCATGGCGATGGCGTCGGCCATCCTGCAGATCGCATCGGACCCCGACGCCGCGCGGGCCCGCGCGCGTCGCGGCCGCGAGTACGTGGTGCGCGATTGGAGCCGGGCGCGCGCCTTCGACGAGCTGCACCAGGTGCTGACCGAGGCCGCGGGCCGCGCGCCGCGGAGGCTGCCGTCCGCGGTCCCGTCGGTGGACGCCGAGCGCGTATGACGCCCGCATCCGCCCGCCTGCCGCGCGTCGCGCTCGTCTCGGACCTCCGGGAAGAGCAGTGGCACAGCATGGACCTCGTCTCCGAGCTGCTGTTGCTCGGGTTTCGCCATCCGGATCTCCGCGCCGTGGACGCCACCGAGCTCTGTCCGCGGCTGGTGCGGCGTGCCACTCGTTTACCATGGGCCGGACACATCCGGCGGGTGGCCACCGCGGATCGGCTGGTGAACCGGTTCTGGGACTATCCACGCTGGCTGCGCCAGCAGACGGGCGACTTCGATCTGTTCCACATCGTCGATCACAGCTACGCGCATCTCACGGCCGATCTGCCGTCCGAGCGGACCCTGGTGATGTGCCACGACATCGATGCCTTCGAGGCGGCGCTGCCCGGGCGCGGACCGCGGTCGCTGCTGGCGCGCGCGCTCGCACAACGGCTGATCGACGGCATCCGCCGCGCCGGCCGTGTGGTGTGCGGCTCGCGCGCCACGCGCGACGCGCTCGTGGAGGCCGGGATCGTCGCCGCGTCGCGCATCGTCGTCGTGCCGTACGGCGTGCACCCGACCTGCACGCCGCGCCCCGACACCCTGGCCGATGCGGAAGCGGCGCGGCTGCTCGGGCCGGTCGATCCCAAGTCACCCGAGATCCTGCACGTCGGCAGCGTGATCCCACGCAAGCGGATCGACGTTCTGCTCGACGTGTTCGCGGGGTTGCGCACGCGCCATGCGCGCGCGCGCCTCGTTCGTGTGGGCGGTCCGCTCAGCGAGGCGCAGCGCCGGCAGGCGGCGCGGCTGGGCGTGGCCAACCACATCGTGACGCTGCCGTTCATCGACCGCCGCGTGCTGGCCGCCGTGTATCGCCGGGCGGCGCTCGTGCTCCAGCCGTCGGATCGCGAGGGCTTCGGCCTCCCCGTCGCCGAGGCTATGGCGTGTGGCACGCCGGTCGTGGCCAGCCTGTTGCCCGCGCTCTGCGAGGCCGGTGGCCCGGCCGCCGTCTACTGCAGCGTCGGCGACGTGCACGCATGGCGCGACGCAGCCGACGGCCTGCTCGACGAGCGGGAGAACCGGCCCGAGATGTGGACCCGGCGGCGGTCGGACGCGCTCCATGCCGCCCGCCGCTTCGACGCGCTGTCGCACGCGCGCGGCATGCTCGAGGTGTACCGCGACATGCTGCCCGGCCGCTTCCCGAGCGCCGGAGCTCGAGTCCGCGCTGCAACTGGTGAGCGCGCGATGATTCGCCCGAAGGTTCTCCATCTCGGCAAGTACTACCCGCCCGTCCGCGGAGGCATCGAGACCGTGCTCGAGCTGCTCTGCCGGCAGGCACGCACCTGCGTGGACTCGCAGGCGCTCGTGCTCGGCACGTCCCCGCGTACCGTGCACGAGGTCGTGGACGGGGTGCCGGTGACGCGCGTCCGCAGCTTCGGCACCGTGGGCGCGGTCGCGCTCACGCCCACGCTCCCGTGGTGGCTGGCGCGCGCCACCGCCGACGTGATCGTCCTGCACGAGCCGAACCCGATGGCGCTGCTCGCGTACGCGCTGGTGCGGCCGCGCACGCCGCTGGTGGTCTGGTTGCACAGCGAGGTGATCCGCCCTCGCTGGCAATACAAACTGTTCTACGAGCCGCTGCTGAACCTGGCGCTCCGGCGGGCTGCGCGCATCGTCGTCGCCTCGCCGCCCATGCTCGACGCGCCGTCGCTGGCGCCTTTCCGGCACAAGTGCGCCGTGGTGCCCTTCGGCATCGATCCGGCGCCGTATACCGCCGCGGCGACGCCTGCGGCCTCCGCCCGAATCCGCGGAGCCGACGGTCCTCTTCGTGGGGCGGCTGGTGGCCTACAAGGGCGTGGACGTGTTGCTGCGGGCGGTGAAAGGGCTCGCGGTTCGCACCGTGATCGTCGGCGATGGCCCCTGCCGCTCCTCGCTCGAAACGCTGGCCACCGAGCTTGGCGTGGCCGATCGCGTCACCTTCGCCGGGCAGATCCCGGACGACGAGCGTCTCGCCTGGTACCGCAAGGCCGACCTGTTCGTGCTGCCATCGGTGAGCCGGCAGGAAGCGTTCGGCATGGTCCAGATCGAAGCGATGCTGAGCGGGCTGCCCGTGGTGAGCACGGCGCTCCCCACCGGTGTGCCCTGGGTGAATCAGCACGGACGAGACGGGTCTCGTGGTGCCGCCCGGCGACCCCGCGGCGCTGCGCGCCGCGATTGACGCCCTGGCCGGTTCGCCGGCCGAGCGCCGCCGGCTGGGCGCGCAGGGCCGCGCGCGTGCCGCGGCGCGGTTCACCGCGGAACAGATGTGCGGCGGGGCGTTCGAGGTCTATCGCGAGGCCGCGGCCGCGACCGCGCCGGCGTCCAGCTCCTCGCCGGGGCACGGCGCTGGCCAAGCGGCTGCTCGACGTCGCCCTGTCGGGCGCCGGACTGATCGCGTCGGCTCCGCTCTGGGCGGCGATTGCCGCCGCGATCAAGCTCGAAGACGGCGGCCCGATCTTCTATCAGCAGGATCGATCCGGCCGCGGCGGCGTGACGTTTCCGGTGTGGAAGTTCCGCTCGATGATTCCCGACGCCGAGGCCGCAACCGGCGCGATCCAGTCGGGCACGCACGATCCGCGCGTGACCCGGGTGGGCCGCCTGCTGCGGATGACGGCGATGGACGAACTGCCGCAGCTCTGGAGCATCTTCCGCGGCGACATGAGCTTCACCGGCCCCCGGGCGCTGCGTCCGGGCGAGATCGAGGCGCTCGGCACCGGCGAGATGGAGATGCTCGAGGACGTGCCGGGGTTCGCGGCGCGCGCCTCGGTGCTGCCGGGCCTCACGGGCATCGCGCAGATCTACGCGCCGCGCGACATCCCGCGCCGCCACAAGTTCAAATACGACCTCCTCTACGTGCGCCGCCAGTCGATCTGGCTCGACGTGCGTCTCATCGCGCTCTCGTTCTGGATCACGGCGCGCGGGTCGTGGGAGGCACGAGGCAAGAAGTTCTGATCGGCGTCTGGCGAACCGGCTCGAACGCCGGTTCGCGTTGACAGGCGCGCTGTGAACGGCGACACTGCCTGTTCGATGCACGATGTCGTGGTGGTCGGGGGCGGCCCCGGCGGACTCCACGCCGCGCGGCGCCTCGCGGCCGGCGGCGCGAACGTAACCGTGCTCGAAGAGCACGACGCCTGCGGCACCCCGGTGCACTGCACGGGCATCCTGGCCCGTGACGCCTTCGACGAGTTCGGCCTGTCGCGGGCGTCGATCCTCAACGAGCTCACCACCGCCCGCTTCGTCTCGCCGCAAGGTGCCGACGTGGTCCATCGCACCCGGGCCGTCGAGGCCGTGGTGATCGATCGCGGGCGCTTCGATCAGCAGCTGGCCACCGAAGCCGGGTGCGCGGGCGCCCATGTGCGCCTCGGCGCCCGCGTGCGCGCGGTGACGATCGCCGCCGATCGCGTCACCGTCGACGTGGCGGGTGGCGCGACGGTGGAGGCGCGGGCGTGCGTGCTGGCCACCGGTGGACGCTACGCCTTGCACCGGCCGCTCGGCCTGGGCCTGCCGGACCACTACCTGCACACGGCCCAGCGCGAGCTCCCGGCGGCACACCCGGGCGTGGTGGAAGTGCATTTCGGCCGCGGCCTGGCGCCGGGCGGCTTCGGCTGGGTGGTGCCGGTGTGGCGCGGCGACCGTTCGTTCGCCCGGGTGGGCGTGATGGCCGAACAGCTGCGCGCCGGCGCACTTCGCGCGCATGCTCGAGCGGGTGGCGGCGCGCTGGGGGCTCGAGTGGGACGGCGAGCCGCCGCGGCAGAAGATCCTGCCGCTCTCGAGCATCGCCCGGACCTATCGCGAGCGGCTCCTGGTGGTGGGTGATGCGGCCGGTCTGGTGAAGCCGACGACCGGCGGCGGCATCTACTACAGCCTGCTCAGCGCCGGCCTCGCCGCCGACGTGCTGCTGGCCGCCCTGGCCGACGGCGACCTGAGCGCGCGCCGGCTCTCGGCCTACCAGCGCCAGTGGAAGGCGCGCCTCAAGAGCGAGCTCGACACGCAGCTGTCGTTCCGCAAGCTGGCACAGCAGATGTCCGACGACGACATCGAGGGCCTGTTCGAGCTCGCGCGCACCGACGGCGTGCTGCCGATCGTGCGCAAGGCCGCCAGCTTCAACCGCCACCGCCGCCTGATCCTCGCCCTGCTGCGCCACCAGCCGGCGCGGCAGATCTTCTTCCGTTCGTTCGTCTCGTAAGTTACTGTCGCAGGCCATGACGCGCGAGCTGTGCGCGCTGCTCGCGGACGCGGCTGCCCCGTGCCCGGATGCTGCCAGGGTGCCGCAGCTCGTGGCCCTGGCCCGCACCCACCGCGTGCACCTCGTCGCGGCGCACCAGTTGGCGCGGCGCACGCCGACGGCGGTATCAGGCGACCTGCGCGCCGAGATGCGGGTTGAGGCGCTGCGCGACACGCTGCGCGTCCGCGAACTGGCGCGCGTGGCCGCGGCGCTCGAGGCTGACGGCTGCGATCCCGTGGTGTTCAAGGGTGCGGCGCTGGCGCTGACCCACTACGCGGATTCGTGGCTGCGCCCGCGACTCGACGCCGACATCCTGGTGGCCCCGGCGCGCCCGCGACCGGGCCGCCTCGGTGCTGGGAGCGCTCGGGTACACGCGCCCGGCGATGACCGCCGGCCGGCTGGTCATGCATCAGGAGATGCACGTCCGGTCCGACGCGACCCTCGGCGAGCACGTGGTCGATCTGCACTGGCGCCTCGCCAATCCGAATCTGCTCGCCGGACTGCCCGTCGCACGGCGAGCTGCGCGCGCGCGCCACGCGGGCCCTGGCCGACGACGTACCGGTTGCCGTCGCCTCATCCGCCGACGCGCTGGTCATCGCCTGTGTCCACCGCGCGGCCCATCATGGCGGGTCGGGCGAGCTCCTGTGGCTGCTCGACATCTCGCTGCTGGCGCGGCGGCTGTCGGCGGACGAGTGGCGCATGGCCGTCGACGCGGCACGCACCGGTCAGGTGGCGGCGCTCGTGCAGCGGGGCCTCGAGCTCAGCGAGGGTGCGTTCGGCCTTCCGGTGCCGCCGGACGTGAGGCGGGACCTGCGTCAGGCCGCGCTGGTCCCGGAACCGTCGGCGGTGTTCCTGCGCGAGGACCTGCGTCCGCTCGACCGGCTCCGCGCCGACGTGGCCGCGCTGGGCGCCGCTCGCGGCGCGCGCCTGGTGGCCGAGCACCTGTTCCCGCCGGCGTCCTACATGCGGCAGCAGGTACCGGCTGCGCAGCGACGCCCTGCTGCCGCTCGCCTATGCGCGGCGAATCGTCGGGGGCGCGACCGGGTGGTTCCGGAAACAGCGCGGCCGGGTCTGAAGCCCCGGCCCCCGCGTACGCCGGGACGGTCGGTCTAAAGACCGACCGCTACCTTCTGAACGGCGGGTTCGTCGAGGCGGTGGTAGTCCGAGTAGGAATACGTCTCGCGCGACGCGACGACGCGGTTCAGGACGGCGCCGAGAATCCTGGGCCCGCCGATGGCCAGCGTCTCGATCGCGCGCTCGGCGACCCGGCGCCGCGTCATGCCCGCTCCCAGCACGAACGCCACGCCCGTGGCCTCCGCGCCAGGATCGACGCATCGGTGACCGCCAGCACGGGCGGAGTGTCGATGATCACCCACTCGAACGGTCCGCTGCGCATCTGCTCGATCAGGCTCTCCATGCGTTTCGACCCCAGCAGCTCCGACGGGTTGTGCGGCGGCGCGCCGGCCGGCATCACCCACAGGTTGTCGGGCGCCGCCAGCCGGTAGGCGGCCGAGGCCAGCGGCGCGGCGCCCGATGAGCACGTCCGACAGCCCGAGCGGTTCTCGAGGCCGAAGCCGTTGTGCACGCTCGGACGGCGCAAGTCGGCGTCCACGAGCAGCACCCGGGCGCCGCCGTAGGCCATGGCCATCGCCAGGTTGCACGCCGTGGTCGTCTTGCCCTCGAGCGGCTGCGCGCTGGTGACCAGCACCACCGCGCTGCCCTCGGTCTCGCTGCTGAAGGCCACCGAGGTGCGCAGCGAGCGGATCGACTTCGCCGAAGTCGCCTGACCGCGTGGGCGACACCACCGGACGATCGCTGCTCGGCCGCACGTCGGGCACGAGGCCGAGGCAGGGCAGCCCGAGCTTGCGGGTGACGTCCTCGGCCGACTTGATGGTGTCGTCGAAGGAGTCGAGCGCGAAGACCAGGCCGAAGGCCACGAGCAGACCGGCCAGGCTGCCGAGCATGAGCGAGCGCCGGATGTCGGGCGCGAACGGCGCCGACGGCATGACGGCGCGATCGATCAGCCGGACGTTGTTGCCGCGGCTGTTGGCGAGCACCTGCAGCTCCTTCTCGCGCTGCAGCAGCGTCTCGTAGAGCTGCCGGTTGCTCTGCGCCTCGCGTTCGAGCACGGTGTAGGCCACGCCCTTGCGATCGAGATCGGCGGCGACGGTCTGCTGATCCGACAGCGCCCGCGCGAGCGTCGTTCTCCTCGAGCACCGCCGACTCGAAGTCGTGACGGATGGCCTCGATGGCCTTGGACAGCTCGATGTCCAGCTGCCTGCTGGCGTCCTGGATCGACGCCAGCACCGTGACCATCTCGGGGTGCTTGTCGCCGTAGCGTTCGGCGAGCAGCGTCTTCTGACGCTGCAGCTCGGCCAGCGTGGCCTTGATCGACTGCACGGACGGATTCGACGCGATCGCCGGGATGGTTTCGGCGGCGGCGGCCGGCGCCGAGCGCCTCGATCTGCTTGTAGAGCGATTCCTTCTGCGCCGCGCGCGGTGCGCGCCCGCGTCGCGGATTCGTTCAGCTGATTCAGCCGGGCGATCACGATGTTCTCGTGGTCGCGCAGCGAGCCCGGCGTTGTTGCCGGCGCGATACTCGGCCATGGCGCGCTCGCTCTCCTCGACCCGGTGCGCTCCTGGCGCTCGAGCTCCTCCGAGAGCCACGTCAGGCTCTTGCTCATGTCCTGCTGCCGGACGTCGAGGTTCTGCGCGACGTACTCGTCCACCAGCGCATTGATGGCGCGCGCGGCGGTGCTCGGCATCCGACGACGACGAACGACACGTCCACCAGGCGGCTGGCGCGCACCGGCTCCACCGACACGCGCGACGAGAACTGCGCGATGCGGCCTCGCGCGACGGCGGCGCCGACGGCGGCCGGTGGCCGCGCCGCCGGTGAGTCGGCGCAGCCCAGCCGCCGGCCGTGCCCGCACGCCGCCATCAGCTCGGCGACGCCCCGCCGCGGCGGCTCCGAGCCGTTGAGATCGGGGAGCGTGCGCAGGTCGAGCGTCTGCAGCACGCGCTCGGCCAGCTCGCGGCCGGTGAGGATGCGGTACTGCGTCTGGAAGTACGGCTCGGGGTCGTAGGTGTATTCCGTCGTCTTGGGCGCGCTGCCCACGCCTTCCATCGCGAGCGACCGCTCGTCTTCGAGCTCGATGAGCAGGCGCGCGGTGGCGCGGTACAGCGGCGTTCGCGAGTACGCCTGCAGCGCCGCGGCAGCCCCACCACGACGACGAACGCGCCGGCCGCCGGCCACTTGTAGCGGAAGCAGGGCGCGCAGCTTGTCGAGCAGATGCGTGTCGGCCGACCGCGCGGCGCCCGCGGCGAGAGCGCGGGGTGATTCGGACCGGGGGCCTGTGTGCACTCGTGCGCATGTCGGCTGCAACGACGCCCCGTCTCGGCGAGCCGAGCGGCCGTCGTTGGTGTATCGGTCGCAGGAAAGAACCCGGATTATGCCCGGGTCACCCGTCCTGTGCCGTTACGTCCGATCCGATAAATAGGAGGATGGCAGGGCACCGGTCATGAGCGCCTGGGCGGGCCCGCGGCTCCTCGACGCGTCGGCGCCGGACGACGACTCCGGCCTGCTGCTCTACGAGCCTTACTACGGCCTGGCGAGAAGCCGTTCAGCCTCTCGACCGACCCGCGGTTCCTCTACAAGAGCGCGTCGCACACGCCGGTGTTCCAGGACGTGCTCGCCGGCATCCGCCGCCGCGAAGGCCTGGTGGTGCTGACCGGCGAAATCGGCATGGGCAAGACCACGCTCTGCCGATCGGTGCTCGGCGCGCTCGACCGCAAGACGTTCTCCGCGTTCGTGCCCGATCCGTTCGTCACCCGCGAAGACCTGCTGAAGATCCTGCTGGTCGAGTTCGGCGTCGTGTCGGTGGACGACCTGGTGCGCGGCCGGCTGCAGGGCGCGTCGCGCGCCGAGTTGAGCTACCCGCTCTACGAGTTCCTCCGATCGCTCGAGCCGCTCGACGCCTTTGCCGTGCTGCTGCTCGACGAGGCGCAGAACCTGCCGGTGCCGCTGCTCGAAGAGATTCGCATCCTGTCGGACCTCGAAGACACGCGGAAGCTGCTGCAGGTGGTGCTCATCGGGCAGCCGGAGCTCTCGACCGCGCTGCGGTTGCCGCACATGCGGCAGATGCAGCAGCGGGTGACCACGCACTGCGAGCTGCAGCCGCTCGGCCGCGAAGGCGTGTACGGCTACGTCGGCCACCGCCTCACGGTGGCCGGGGCGACCGGCCGATCGCCTGCACTTCACCGGCGAGGCGCTCGACCTGGTGTTCGAGGCCTCGGGCGGCGTGCCGCGCGTCATCAACCGGCTGTGCGATCGCGCGCTGCAGCGCGGGCAGCAGGCCCGGGCGGCCACGATCGGGCCCGACCTGGTGCGAGCGGCCAGCGACGATTTGCAGCTCGTCCCGCCCGCGCCGGAGGACGTTCACCCGCCGCTCGTCCCCGCGCCCTTGCCGCTGGCGGCGGTGCTGGCATCGGTCGCGGGGGCTGATACGGCGGTGGCTGACGAACCGGCGCCTGCGATCGCGGCGGTCCGGCCCGTCGACGCCGCACGCCGTCAGTGCCCGCAGGCCCGCGGAACCTCTCGCCGAACCCCTCGCGGCGCAGGTGCGCCGTCCGGCGGAGCCGGCCCGGGCCTCGACGATCTGCACGCGCTGCTGTCGCTGCCGCCGACGGCGCCGTCCGGCGTCGCCGTCCCGGCTGGCGCAGCCGCGGACCGATCGCGTGCGGATCGGCGCGCGAAGCGCGGCACGGCAGGTCCGCGCCGCATCGCGGCGCCTCAATCCGCCCGCGTGCGCGCGACCGCCGCGGCTGCGCTCATCGTGCTTGGCGCGATGTCCGGGATGACGCTCGCCGTGTACTGGATGTGGGCGGGGGCGCTGTTCACCGGGCAGGCGCACGTGCCGGCGGTGAAGCGCCCGTCGGCGCGCATTGCCGCGCCCTTGCCGGCGGTGCTGCCGCCGGCCATCGATCCCAACGACGTCATCTTCGTGCCGGCGGAGCCTGCGGACGAGGCGACGAACACCGAGCCGATCGTCCCGCTCACCACCGCGCCGGCTGCCGTGCCCGCGCCGCGGCCCGCCGCTCAGTCAGTGTGGGTGGTGCAGGTGGGCGCGTTCACCGACGACGGGCGCGCGAGCGTGCTCGTCGGCGAGCTCGCCGCCCGCGGGCTCACCGCGTTCAAGACCGCCAGCACCATGCGCAGCGGCGAGACGCTGCACCTGGTGCTCGTCGGGCCGTATCCGTCGCGCGAGGCGGCCCGGGCCGGCCTCGATGCCGCTGCGCAAATCCCCGGCGTCGGCCAGCCGATTCTGCAGGCCGTGCCGCCCGTGCCCCGGCGGCTCGTTCGCTGAAGGCGGGCCTGGCTCAGGCCTTGGGCCAGGGCGACAGAACCAGGAGGCGGGTCTGAAGACCCGCGGCTACGACGGCTGACCCGCCTGACAAGCCCCGAAGCCTGAAGCCCGAAGCCGGAAGCCGGCCGTCCGTCAGGATGCAGCCGAGGCCTTGTAGTACTGCGTATGCTCGTAGCCGTAGTAGCGCGAGTAGTAGTACTTGTTGCGCTCGAGGTCCACGCCGTTCAGCACGATGCCGTGCAGCTTGGGCCCGCCCGTCATGAGCGTCTCGAGCGCGCGGCGACGTGAGCGACCGCGAAGGCTTCGCCAGCGGTGTGCGGCACGATACGGCCGACGCAGCGCGCGGCGCGCCAGGATCACCCGTCGGTACCATCGCCGAGGACCGGCGGCCTTCAACGTTCCTGGTCAGCAGCCACGGTGCTTCCGGCGTCTGCACCGCGTCATCAATCAGGTGGGCCCGCCACCAGGCGGAGGGCCAGTCGCGGGGCGTCGACCAGCGGTGAGCCAGATGCGATCAGGCCGCGGTGTATGTCGCGCGCAGGTCTTGGTGCAGGTTGTGGGCACCGCGTCGGCGTCGACGAGCAGAGCCTTGTCGCCGGCGAGCGGCGCAGGGCGGCCACGGCGAGATCCTACTGCCGCTTGCCAGCGAGAGGCTCGTTGAGCTGGCGGTCTGCACTCACGCGCCTGCGAGCCGTGCGAGGCGAGCGCGGTAGCGGAGCGTTCGTGAAGGCTTCAGCGACGGTGTGCGGCGCCGTTGCCAGAGAGCTCGCAGCGGTCGCCGAGCGCACCGTCGGCATCCTGGGGCAACGAGACGGCATCTGCAGCTTCTGCGGACTTCGGCGTCTTCACCGCGTGTAGGTGAAGCCCGCCCACCGAGCCGCAGCGCCAGGGCCAGGCCCGGCCAGCGTGGCCATCATCAGGCTTCGGCGCATGTCGGGCACGAACGGCGCCCGCGGGATTTCGGCGTCGTCCGACCAGCCGGACGTTGTTGCCGCGGCTGCTGGCCAGCACCTGCAGCTCCTTCTGCCGCTGCAGACAGCGTCTCGTAGACCTGGCGGTTGCTCTGCGCTTCGCGCTCGAGGACCGTGTAGCTGACGTTCTTGCGGCTCAGTCGACACGGCGGCGCCTTCTGGTCCTCGAGCGATGCGCTCGAGCGACGCTCCTCGGCGAGCGCCGTCTGGTAGTCGTTGCGGATGGCGCCGCCGCCTTGGTGATCTCGGTCTCGAGCTGCCGCCGCGAGTCGCGGATGCTGGCGTTGACCTTGATGATTTCGCGGATGGCGCTCGCCGTAGCGCTCCGAGATTGGCGCGCTCGCGCTCCAGGTCCGCCACGTGGCGACTTGAGCGACTGGATGAAGTGTTTCTGCTGGATCGGGGTTGGTGCGGCGTCGCCCGCCGCAGCCCTTCGCCTGGTCGTACAGTGACTCCTTCTGGGCCAGCGTGGTCCGCGCCGTGACCGCGTCGTTCAGCGAGTTGAGCCGCGCCACCACGATGTTCTGGCTGTCCTGCAGCGACAGCGCGTTCTGCCGCTCGCGGTAGGTGGCCATCGCGCTCGGACGCCCGACGCGGCGCGCTGCCGCTCGAGCTCCTGATCGAGCCAGGCGATGCTGCTCGTCAGGTTGGCGCCGGCGGACTCCGCGTTCTCGCTCCACGTAGTCCGGGCCAGTTGGTTCGCGGCGCGCGCGGCCAGCTCCGGCGTGAGCCGACACGAACCCGACGTCCGACCAGGACGGCTGCTCTTGATCGGTCGGCCGATCTCGCGCGCCATGAACGCGCTGGCGAGCGCGGCCGGTCTGGTCGTCTTCGATCTCGATCATCACGCGCGCCTGCGCGCGATAGAGCGGGCGTGGTCGGTGTAGAGCGCGCAGCGCCGCGGCCACGACGACGGTCAGGACCAGACGCGCGCGCCGCGAGGTAGCGGTGGCGATAGATTCGCCGCGAGGTAATCGAGGACGTGGTGGTCGGCAGGCCCGGAACGGGTGGCCGCGGGTCCGCTGATCCGGGGACGCGGCTAAGCCCATCCTGGGGATTTCCCTGCATATCTCTGTAAACTATCGGCGCACGATGGAGTAGCGGACAGAGACTGACGGGCCTGGGCCCTGCACGGTGGTGCACGGCGCTTCGCCCTCCTCGGTGGTGCCGAAAATCGCATCACCGGACGCGGCACCGCACGATGTCAGATCACGCAGCATCCGGAATCCCTCGTCGACCGCCCCCGCCTATGGGGCGAGTCCCGCCGTCGTCTTCCGCCAGATGGACGACGGGGCCGTGCTGCTCGACCTCGAGTCGGGCGTCTACTTCGGCCTCGACGAAGTGGGCACGCGCGTGTGGACGCTGCTGCTGGAGCGCGGCACGCCGGCCGCGGTGTGCGAGGCCATGCTCGAGGAGTTCGACGTCGCGCCCGACGTCCTGGCGGCCGACGTGCGGCGGCTGGTCGGCGAACTGCAGCAGAACGGGCTCCTGCGCGCCACATGAGCCACGCCGCCGCGTTCGCCCGGCGTGTCGCGCCGCGTGACCGCGGCCGAGTGGTGGCTGCTGTGCGAGAGCACGGCGCTGGCGGTCGGCGTCGAGGTCGCCCTGCGCTGCGTGCCGCTCGCGCGCATCCTCCGCGCCGTTGGAAGGCCGCCCCGCTGGCAAGCGCATCGCCCCGCGACCGCGCCGCCGTCGAACGCCTCGCACGCCTGGCGCGCTGGCCGTACCGGGTGCTGCCGCTGCCGTCGACGTGCCTGCGCGTCAGCCTCGTGCAGGTGGCGGTGCTGCGCCGGCGCCAGGTGCCGGCGACGCTGCGGCTCGGCGTCCGGCGCGCCGGCGATGTCCTCGACTTCCACGCCTGGGTGGACTGCGACGGCCCGCTGGACGATCACGCCGGCGCCGCACGGTTATCGCGCGTTCGAGCCGGTGCGCTGCGGCGCGCGATCAGCCGCAGCGCTCGATGGTCGTAGTCAGCACCTCGGCGAGCCGCTCGCGCGCGAGCCGGCCGCCGCCATGCCGGCCAGCCACTGCTCGAGATCGGCCACCGTGCGCGTGCCGTCGATGTGATTGAGGAGATCGCGCTCGATCCGGGCCCGCGCCGCCGAGCGACCGGCCGGTAGTTCGGGTCCCGCTTCCGCAGCGTCTCGGGCGACAGCGTGCGCGAGAGGAAGGTGGAGTGGGTGAAGCGGCGCGTGGCACCCGAACTCGCCGCGGTGATCGTGACGATCCATCGCAGCTCGTCGCCGTCGTAGCTGTCCACCTGAATCTCGAGGCCGTCGCCCTCGGCCACCGCCACGGGCGTGTCGATCGGCAGGAAGGCGTGGGCGAAGTTGCTGGTGCCCGGATCGCCGGGCAGGTTGCTGATCTCCACGCGATCGACGAGCGTGGTGACGATGCCGCCGCACACGCCGTGCAGCGTGCCGGCTCTGGCTGGCCCGCACCTGCGACCTGCCCGCTGACGTGCAGATCGGTCACGGTCTC
Organism: uncultured Acidobacteriota bacterium; assembly: GCA_963731785.1. Lineage (GTDB taxonomy): Bacteria > Acidobacteriota > Vicinamibacteria > Vicinamibacterales > UBA2999 > DASYRM01. Next base: position 364,653 of record CAVSWX010000009.1, on the reverse strand, counting down.
GAAGTCGATCGCGCAGACCGGGGCCGGCGGTGCCAGCAGATCCGACGGCGCGAGGTGGCCGGAGTAGCGTGTTGACGGCCAGATCGCGGATCGGTGCGAGGTCGAGGCCCTGCGCTACACGCTGCCAGCGGTTCACCTTGGCATCGTAGAGGTCCGCGGCCTCGGCGGGCGCCACGCAGAGCTGCATGCGCGCCGGGACGATCCGGCCGCCGGGCCTCACCAGCCGGGTCGCGCGCGTCGATCATCGCCGACAGCCCCTGTTCCTGCAGGCCGAATGTCGAGTGCACGTCGGCGACGAGCACGTCGGCGCGCTCGGCCAGCGTGACGTCGAACGACCGCGCGTGGATCACCTCGATGCGATCGCGGTACGGCGTCGCCGCAACCAGCGCCCGCGCGAACGGCCACCGCATCCGTGTCCTCGACGGCGTAAGCCCGGCGGGCCCCGCAACGGCACGCGAGGATCGAGAGGATGGCCGGACCCGGCGCCCAGATCCAGCACGGTGTCGCCGGGCCGCACCGCGGCCGCGAGCGCCTTGGCGAAGCGATCGAGACGCGTGCCGGTGTTGGTGAGCAGAAAGGCGTGAAACTCGAGAAGGCTGGTCATGACGTGGCGCGGGAGATCCTGTCACGAATGCCAGGCGGACGGGAGGCCGTGGTACTTCTCGCCGCGGATCCGCCGCCGTGTCGTGTGTCGTCGCCTTCGCCGGCCTGACCGGCGCGCCCGCCGAGCGCGCGCTGCTGGTGCACGCCGCCACGGTGCCCCCCTTCGACGCCGCTGCGGTGCGAACGGTCGTGGAGGGGAACGTCGGGCTCGGCGCGGCGCCGCTGCCGGGCCGCGCCAGCGGCCTTTCGAGCGCCCCGCTGCCGGGCACCGGCGCCCGCGATCACGGCCGTGTTCGACGGCCGGCTCGACGGCCGCGGCGAACTCGCTGCGCGATCTGCGGCCGCACCTCACGGTCGATCCGGCATCGGCCTCCGACGCCGATCTGATCGCTGGCCGCCTACCTGGCATGGGGCCTCGACGCACCGGCGCACCTGCTCGGCGACTTCGCGTGGTGCCTCTGGGACGGCCGCGAGCGCCGGCTCGTGTGTGCGCGCGATCATTTCGGCGTCCGCCCGCTCTACTACGCGCACACCTCCGCGCTGGCTGGCCGTGTCGAACGCGATCACCAGCCTGCGGCGGATACCGGACGTCTCCGACCGGCTCCTCGACCGCGCGGTGGGCGACCTCCTGGTGTTCGGCGATCCGCAGGATCCGCACGACACGATGCTGGCCGACGTCCGGCGCGTCCCGGCCGGCCACCTGCTGACGTGGACGGAGGCCGCGGGCACGCGTGTGTCGGCCTACTGGCGGTGCGCCGCGCCGCGGCCCCGCACGCGTGCGCGACCCGCGCGCCGTCGTCGCGAACTTCCGCGAGGTCCTGCAGCAGGCCGTCGACGATTGGCTGCGGGGCGAGCCGGCCACGGTGATGATGAGCGGCGGACTCGACTCGACGAGCGTGGCCGCGCTGGCCGTCCGCGCGCCGGGCGCGGACGCCCGCGGACGGGGCGCGCCGCTGGGCATCCGCGCGATCACGTCGGTGCACCGGACGCTGGCCCACGACGAGGAAGAAAGGTTCGCCGGGCTGGCTGCCGCTGCGCTCGGGCTGTCGATCGACGCACACGTCCTCGACGCGTACGGACTCTTCGATCGCTGGGACGGCGACGCCTGTCCCGTGCTGCCCGTCGCGGAGCCGCTGACGGCCGTGATGTCCGATCTGCTGTCCCGCGCGTCGGCCCACGGCAGCGTCGTGCTGTCCGGGGACGGTGGCGACCCGCTGTTGCTGCCGGCCACCGTGCCGCGGCATCTGGGCCGGATGCCGGCGCGCGACATCGCGCGCGGGCGTCTGGCACCTCGTGCACGGCTACCGGCGCGCGCCGCTCATGGGCCTGCGCTCGACCATCCGCCGCCTCCGCGCGCCCGAGGAGCCTTCGCTGCCGTGGCTGGCCGCGCCGCTCCGCGCCGTGTACGACGTGACCGGCCGCCGGCGCGACGTGAACGCGGCGGCCCGCGTCGAGCCTGACGTGCTGCGCCGCGAGTCGCTGTTCCAGTTGCGCTCGGTGTGGTGGCCGTCGCTCTTCGAGAGCCAGCACCCGGCGGCGACGCTGCGGCCCGTGGACGTCCGCTATCCCTTTTTCGATCGCCGTGTCGTCGAGTGCGGCGCTCGCGCTGCCGTCGTATCCCTGGTGCGTGAACAAGACGATCCTGCGTGAGGCCATGACGGGGTTCTTGCCGGAGGCGGTGCGACAGCGGCCGAAGGCGCCGCTGCGCTTCGATCCGGTGGCCGTCCGGCGGCAGCTGACGCTCGACGACGTGGTGCGCCGGCTTTCGGCGGCGCCGGGGCTCGAGCGGTTCGTGGACGCCGCGTCGTTTGCGGCTGCGGTCGCGCCTGGCGGCTTGCTGCTGGATGCGGAACCGGGCACACTTGCAGCGCTGAGCCTGGCGTTGTGGCTGACCCACGCGCCGGCCGCGCACGCCCGCTCCGTCGGCGTTGCCGCGGCGACGGTCTGACCCCGGCTGAGGAGCCTCGATGTCCGACGAAGCCAGCCGTCCCGATGCGCCCGGACGACGGCACGCGCGGCGCCGCGCAAGCCGTATCGCCGCCCGACGGTCGTCCGCTATGGCGACGTGGCGACGCTGACGCGCAGCGGGACGATCGGCGGCAAGAACGACAAGGGCTCGGGCTCGAAGACCCGCACCAACTGACACGATGCGATGCCTGCCGTGCACGTAACCGGGGCCGTTGCGCCGGGCCTGCGCTACTCGGCGTGCGGCCTGACGCTCGAGGCCGATGCGCCGATTCGCCGGGCTGGGCGCGGCCGCGCGCGGCGCGGCCGTGGATGTCAGCGTCGCGTTGCACGCCGGGCATCCGGTGCCGCCCGCCGACGCGTCCGACTGTGCGTGGTACGTGAGCCCGCACCTCGACGCAGCCGGCACGCCGCGCTCGTGGCGGCGTCGAGACCGGCCGACGGCAGCCGCTGGCTGCGCTACAGCGAGGGCGCCGGGTTCCGGATCGAGCCGACGGGCGCGCGCGTGGACGTGTGGTGGCAGGCGCCCCTCACCGAGGCCGATGCGGCAACCTATCTGCTCGGCCCGGTCCTGGCCTTCGTGATGCGGCTTCGTGGGCGCGTGCCGCTGCACGCCAGCGCGGTGGCTATCGGCGGACGTGCGGTGCTCTTTGCCGGCGAGGCCGGTGCGGGGAAGTCCACCACCGCGGGCGCGTTTGCCACGCTCGCGTTTCCAGTGCTGTCCGACGATCTCGTGCCCGTGCTCGAGGAAACCGGCGGCCCCTGCGCCGCGCCCGGGTATCCCCGCCTCAGCCTGTGCGCCGACGCCGCCGAGGCCTTGCTGGGCCCGGACGCGCAGTTGCCGCGCTTCAGCGCCACCTACGAGAAGCGCTATCTCAGCCTCAACGACGCCACCTTCCACCCGGCGCCGTTGCCCATCGGGCACGTGTTCGTGCTGAGCGGCGCAGATCCCGCCGGTCCGGTCCCGGAGTTCCGCGGTCTTGGTGCGAGGGACGGTCTCATGGCGCTGTTGGGCCACACCTACGGCTCGTATCTGATTGACAAAGACATGCGGGCGAGAGAATTTGACGTGCTCGCCCGGCTGGCCAGCTGCGGTTCCGGTCTACGAGCTGCGGCTCGGCACCGCGCTCGTGGAGCTGAAGGCGCATTGCGCGCGGCTCGCCGAGTGGCTGCAGCGCCCGGTGGCGGGCGCCCAGCCGGGATGCGCGCGCTGAGACGACGGAGACCGCCACGATGCGTCAGACCGTAGACAACGAGCGAACGGACGGAGCGCGGCCGCGCGGCTCGAGAAAGCCGTACGCGGCCCCGCAGCTGGTGCGGTACGGCGACGTCACCCACCTGACCCGGACGGCGTCGCCGCCGGGAAAGCTCAAGGACAACCCCAACGTCGCCAAGACGCGGACCGTGTGATGGCCGCGCTTCCGTCGAGACTCGCGTGAACCCGTTCACTCTCTCCGTTGCGCTCGTGACCGGCGCCGCGATTGCGGTGCAGGCGCTCGCCAACACCCGGCTGCGTGTGGCCCTCGGCACGCCGGTGTGGGCCGCCATCGCGCAGTTCGTCGTCGGCCTGGTGCTGCTCCTCGGGGTGGCGGTCGTGACCCGTCAGCCGGCACCCATGATGGGCGGCCTGGCCCGCATGCCGCTCTGGGGCTGGCTGGGCGGCGCCGTGGGCGCGCTGTTCATCGTGGTCAGCATCGTGCTCACCCCGCGGCTCGGCACCGCGGTCACGCTCGCCACGATCACGGTGGGGCAGACGATTGCCGCGCTGGTGCTCGATCATTACGGTTGGCTCGGCTCGCCCGTGATCCGCCTGTCGCTGCCGCGCGTCCTGGGCGCGGCGTGCCTGTTGCTCGGGATCTTCCTGATGCGTTCGCGGTGAGGTAGGGCCCGTGCTTCGTGGGGCCGGGTCTTCAGACCCGGCCTATCGCACTGCGCTCTGAACCCGCGCGAGCGCTTCCTTGAAGCGCGGCTCGTCGGGATACAGCTTCGCCGACTCCGAGAGCGACTCGACGGCCTCGCGATAGCGCCGCAGCCCCACGAGGGCGCCGGCGTACCCGAACCGGGCGTCGGTGGCGCGCGGGTCGATCGCCAGCGCCTGCCGGTACTGTTCCAGCGCCGTCTTCGTACTGCCCGCTCGCCGTCCGAGCAGCTCGCCGAGGTCTCGACCCGGGCAGTCGATGTCTCTGCGGCGCACGGCCGGATCGTTTCTTCGAAGGCGGCCTGGGCTCCCGCCCTGTCGCCGGTCAGGCTCAGCGCCCTCGCCAGGTTGTAGCGCAGCGAGACGTTGTCGGGCGCGAGCTCGACGCCGCTGACGGAAGTGCTCGGCGGCCGTCTTGTAGTCGCCGCCCTCGAGCCGCGCGCATCCCGCGCGCTTCCTCGGCCGCGACCCGCCGAGCAGGCCGCGCAGTTCCGCCATCAGCGGATCCGGCGGCCCGATCTCCACCTTGCCCTGCTGCCGCAGGTGCGCCTCCGCCCGGGCGGTGTCGCCGAGCCCGCGGTAGGCGAGCGCGAGCGGGTAGTGGACGATCGACGCGCGCGGATCGACCGCGAGCACCTGCTCGAAGTGTTCGACGGCACGCGTGTAGTCGCGCCTGGCGAGCGCGGCCTGCCCGAGCCCGTACAGCGCCGCCGCCATGCGCGGCTGCGCGGCGAGCGCCTGCGTGAAGCGCGTCTCGGCCTGCGCCGGCTGACCGTCGTCGAGATGCACCTTGCCCAGCCACACGAGCGCGGCGGCGTCGCCGGGCGCCAGTTGCAGCGCCCGTTCGAACGCGGCGATCGCCTTCGGCCGATCCGGCCGGTTCAGGTAGACGTGCCCGAGGTAGTAGGGCCACCGCACCTCGCCCGGCGCGAGCGCCTGGGCATGGAGGTAGCACGTTTCGGCGGCGTTGGCGCGGTTGGCGGCAAACAGCAGGCTGCCGAGCCGTCCGTAGGCGGACGCCAGCACCGCCGGCGCCGGCGCGTTCGTTCACGAGCGAGGTCACAGTGGCGAACTGGTCGGTAATCTGTTTCTGCACCACCGCGTCCATGTCCGCGAGGTCGGGCAGCGTGACCGGCGGGAGCGCGGTTGCGGCGGGCGCGGTGCCCATGGATGACGGCTGCGGCCGGTCCGGTGTGTTGCCCCGACAGGCGGTGAGCGCGAGGAGGGCGACGGCTCCGGCGTGGAGCGCGCCCCGCGGCAGTGACACCCCGCGATCCTAGCAAACGAAAAGGGCCCGCCTCCGAAGAAGCGGGCCCTGCATCCCTGACCTGCCTTACCCGCCCCACCCGCCCTACCTGCCTCGGGCGAGCGAAGCGAGCGGGCTAGAAGTCGAACGTGAGCGACACCTTCGCCAAGCGCGGCGCGACGACGGCCGTCGGCGCCAGCCACTGAGTGAGTAGGTGGCGCTGGCGGCGCTGATCGTGTCGTCGTTGAGGATGTTGAACAGGTCGAGGCTCACGACCGCCTTGCGGTTCGAGAAGCGCACGACCTTGCCCAGACGCAGGTCGATCTGGTTGAAGCGCGGACCGTAGGTCGTGCCCGGCGGAACCAGGTTCACCGCCGTCGTGCCCGTGATCACGCCGCCGCTCGGCAGACGGCCCAGGCCGCCCTGCGCCACCGGCCGCGACACGTCGCTGTTCGGCGCCGCGTAGACCGCCGCGTACTCGATGCCGGGAATGCTCTGGTACGAGGCGCCGAGCTGCACGTCGATCTTCGGGATGGTGTAGGAGCCGAGGAACTTCACCTGCGGCAGCCAGTTCTGCTCCATGTGGCACGACTTGCAACGACGTCGGCGAGCTCGGAGGCGCCGGTGATCAGCATTTCGACCAGGGCGTTGTTGCCCGCCTTGGCCGGGTCCTGGACGTCGCAGAAGTCCGTCGTCTGGTGCCCGGTGCTGAGGCCGCCCTGGAAGATGATGCCCTGCGGCAGCCGGGCGTTGAGGCCGATGTCGTACCCGAACCACTTGTCGTAGACGTTGCTGCCCGGGAACATCGTCTTCGAGAGGCCGGTCAGGTTGTTCACCGCCACGCCGGGGTTCAGGTTGTAGAACTGCTCGGTGTAGATGTCGTCCGGCAGCGTCTCGCCGCCCGCCGACGCCGGCGCGGCGGGGATGAGGCCGGGCGTCACCGAGTACACGCCGAAGTCGGCGACGGTGGCGGACGTGTTGTCCGTCACCAGGAAGTTGCCGAACCGGCGCCAGAAGATGCCGCCGTTGATCGACAGCCCCTGCGTGAGCTCGTGCTGCGCGCTCACCGCGTACTCCCAGCTGTACGGCCGCTTGCCCCAGCCGTAGCGTGCGTCGTCCTGCACCGCGAGGTTGGGGATGAGCGTGTTGCTGTAGAAGTTCTGGTTCGCGACCGACCGCGGCGCCGCAGGTGTCCACCTGGTTGTCGACGCCGGCCGCCGTCGGACCCTGGTTGCGTGTTGCGGGTCAGGTCGCAGTCGGGGACGAAGTCGCCGTCGTTGTCGACCCACGACCGCGACGACGTGAGCTGCACGTTGTAGCCGGCCTGGCTGGCCAGACCGCCGACGACGAGCGCCTGCCCGAGCACGTACTTGCCGACGTTGGCCTTGAGCGCCGTGCGGCCGTCGCCGAACAGGTCGTAGGCCGCCGCGAACTTCGGCGTCCAGTCCTTGTAGCGCGTGGTGCTGAACTTCGGCACGTCGTAGTTGCGGTTCGGCGTCAGCATCGACGGCCCGAGATGGAACGCCGGGTTCTCGGAGAAGAACCAGTCGATGCGGACGCCGCCGCTGACGGTCAGCCGGTCCATCGTCCACTTGTCCTGCACGAACACGCCGCCCTCGCTCGTCACCTTGTTGGGCGAGCCGAGCGCCGGTGTGTGGCAGTCGGGCTGAATCGACGTCATGCCGCCGACGATCGCGCCGTTGACCTGCCGCAGCAGCGGGTCGGTGCAGCCGTCCGACGCAGCGCAGCGTGGTCGGGAACGGTGCCGCGCGCGACCGCGGGAGGTAGCCGGCGTGCCGGACGCCGCTGTTCGGCCGCCAGCGTGCTCACGACGTAGCTGTAGGGCACGACCGAGCTGTTGTTGGCCCAGCGGAACGCGCCGTTCAGGTCCATGCCGGTCTTGAAGGCGTGCGCGCCGGTCACGTACGACATCGCGAAGTTGCCGCGGTAGTTCGGGTTGTGGCTCGGCGTATCCGTGGCGCCGACGCGGCCGTGGTAGTTCGTGATCAGCTGCACGTAGCCGGGCACCTGCGTCACCGGGGCGTTGTCGGTGACGCCGACGGCCAGCGGGTCGACGATGTCGATGTCGGCGCGGCGGCTGCCCCAGGTCTCCTGGTGGCGCCAGAAGCCGGCTTCGAGCAGCAGCCGGTTGGTCTGCGGCGCCGACCACTGCACCAGGTTGTCCGAGAACGGGAAGAAGTAGGTCGTGTCCAGCGCCTCGTGCGAGGTGTTGTTGACGGCGTTGGTGTACTCGCGCTTCTTGTTGTTGTAGTAGATGCCGATCTTGTTCTTCTCGTTCATCTGCCACGACAGGCGCATCGTCTGTTCCCAGAAGTAGCCGCCGCCGCCGAGCGTCGTGTAGAGGTCCTTGGTCGTGTCGGGCGTGTAGACCATCGTGCCGGTGTTGAGCAGCGTCGGGCTGGTCGTGCCGACCGTGAAGTTCCGGTTCGGGTAGTTGTTCGGGACGTAGTTCTCGGCCTTCGTCCAGCGGGCGCTGCCGAAGAACCACAGCTTGTCCTTGAGGATCGGCCCGCCGAAGCCGGGGTTGAAGTCGTAGACGGTCTTCAGCGCGCCGGGCTGCGTGGTCAGGCCGCGGCAGAAGAAGCTGTCGGCCGGCGTGCAGGCGCCGGTGGCCGGGTCGCGCGTGCCGCTCGAGTAGTTGGTGCCCTGCATCGACCCGTTCGCGAACGAGTAGAACAGCAGCCCCTTGAAGGTGTTGCCGCCGTCGCGCGGGACGTAGTTGATCTGCACGCCGCCGCCGGCCATCGAGGCGTCGGCGCCGGAGGTGTTCACCGTCATCTCCTGCATGGCGGTGAAGCTGGGCGAGCTGCTCAGCGATTCGCCGAAGCGGATGGTGGTGGCCGCCGACAGGCCGCCGATGGTCTGGCGCTGCTCGGCCGGCTTGCCGCCGTGGATCGACAGGTCGGTGAAGGTGTCGCCGGCGGTGCCGCCGACGTCCTGCGACGTCGAGCGCGTTGGTGTTGGCCACGCCGACGCCGCCGCCGGCGCCGAGGATGATGCCCGGCTGCAGCGCGGCGAGGTTGATGCCGAGGCGGCCGGTCGGGACCGCGTCGACGACTTCCTTGGTGACGACTCTCTGCACGCCGGCGCTGCGGACGTCGACGAGCGACGTCTGGCCGGTGACGGTGATGGTTTCGGCGATCTCGCCGACCTTCATGTCGGCGTTGACCGTGACGACGCCGGCGCCGCTCACCTCGACGCCATCACGCTTGAACGTGTTGAATCCCTGCAGCGTGAACGTCACCGTGTAGGTGCCGGGCACGAGCTGGATGATCTGGAACTGGCCAGAACCGTCGGTAACGGCCGCCCGCGTCTTTTCGATGAGCGCTGGGCTCGATACTTCGACGGTGACGCCCGGAAGCACGGCGCCGGAGGTGTCCTTGGCGACACCGGCGATCGTGGCTTGCTGGGCAAACGCTGCGGCTGGCAACAAGGCCAGACACAGGAATGCGCCCGCGAACATGGCAAGTGCGCGATTCATTCTGCCTCCTGAGGGGTTGGGTCCGAACCGGCTCTGACGGCGCGGATATTACGCCTGTGCAAGGGGTTCTGCAACAGCCCGTCAGTAGACGCCGGGCGGCCGGAACCACCCGCGATGAGCTCGACCGCTCGTATAGACTGCCGAGGCACGGCGGGCTCCGGGGATTCCCGGGGCAGGGCGGTTCGCCGTGCCGTGCAGGGCCGGGACATGGTGCGCCTTCTGAGACGGGTCGTGGACGTCAGACGCGAGGAGCTGCCGGCGCTCGGCTGGACCTGGCTCTATTTCTACGCGGTGTCTGGCCGTCGTATTACGTCCTCCGGCCGATCCGTGACGAAGCCGCCGTGGCCGGCGGCGTGGACAACCTGCCGTGGCTCTGGATCGGCACCCTCGTCGGCGTGTCGATCTCCAATCCGGCGTTCGCCGCGCTGGTCGCCCGGCTTCCGCGGGTGAAGTTCGTCGTCGTGGTCCTATCGCTTTTTTGCGCTGAATTTGATCGTCTTCTTCCTGGTGCTGCGCGCCGTGGAGGGCGACGCGAACATCTGGGCCGGGCGCGTGTTCTACGTCTGGACGGCGGTGTTCAACCTGTTCGTGCCGTCGGTCTTCTGGGCGTTCATGACCGACATCTTCACGCGCGACCAGGCCAAGCGCCTGTTCGGGATCATCAGCGCCGGCGGGACGCTCGGGGCGCTCACCGGGTCGCTGTTGACGGCGACGCTCGCCGAGCACATCCAGCCGATGTTCCTGCTCCTCTTTTCGGTCGCGCTGCTCGAGCTGTCCGTGGTGGCGGTGCGGCGGCTGTCGAAGCTCTCGGAGCGGCTGCGCGCGGTGCAGTCGGCGCCCACGCAGGAACAGATCATCGGCGGCAGCGTGCTGGCGGGCATCCGGAACGCGACCAGCTCGCCGTATCTCCTGGGCATCAGCCTCTACATGCTGCTGTTCACGACCCTGTCGACCGTGCTGTATTTCCAGCTGGCCGGCATCGTGGACCGGTCGCTCGCCGATCGCGCCGCGCGGACCGCGTTTTTCGCGCGGGTGGATCTGCTGACGAACGGCCTGGCCCTGGTGCTGCAACTGTTCGCGTTCGGCAACCTCGTGCGCGTCCTTGGGCTGACGGTGACGCTGGGGGTGCTCCCCGCGATCTCGGTGGCGGGTTTCGCGATTCTCGGGACGGTTCCGGCTGTGGCCGTCGTCGTGGTGTTCCAGGCGGTGAGGCGGGCCGGCGAGTTCGCGATTGCGCGCCCGGCACGCGAGGTGCTGTTCATCGTGCTGCCACGCGAGGATCGCTACAAGGCGAAGAACTTCATCGACACGGTCGTGTACCGGCTGGGCGATCAAGTGGGGGCCTGGTCACAAGTACCTCTTGGGCGCCGCGGGCCTCGGCGTGGTGGGAATCGCGTGGGCCGCCGTGCCGCTGTCGCTCGTGTGGCTCGTGAACGGCCTGTGGCTGGGCCGCAAGCAGGAAACGCTGGCGGGCCACGGTGCAGTCGTACGAGGCGCCGGGTCTTTAGACCCGGCGGCCGTAGCTGCCCGAATAAACTAGGCGGCTATGTCCCTTCGTCGTGCTCGTCTCTGCGCGCTGGGCGTGCTGCTCGCGGCCGCCCCCGCCGCCGCGCAGGATACCTATCGTCAGACCGTCGTCGTCACCGCCGCCGCCAGCCCCGTCGAGCTCGGCAGCATCACGCGGACGATGACCATCATCACCCGCCAGCAGATCGAGGCCCTGCCCGCGCACACCATCGCCGACGTGCTGCGGCTGGTCGCCGTCCGTGGACGTGCGTGCGCGCGGCGTCCTCGGCGTGCAGACCGATTTCGCGCTGCGCGGCGCCAACTTCGGCCAGATGCTCGTGCTCGTGGACGGCGTGCGGCTGAACGACGCGCAGTCGGGCCACCACAACGGCGACATCCCGGTGCCGCTCGACGCCGTGGAGCGCATCGAGATCCTGCAGGGCCCGGGCTCGGCCATCTTCGGCGCCGACGCGTTTGGCGGCACCGTCAACGTCATCACGCGCCGTCGCGCGCCGGCGTCGTTCCAGGTGCGGGGCGGCGCCGACGAGTACGCGGGCGGCAGCGGCCAGTGGGGCGTCGAGCGCGGCGGCCTGAGCCAGCTGCTCACGCGCGTCCGCCGACCGCTCGTCGGGGTTCATGTACGACCGCGACTTCAAGACCGCCATCGTCCGCTCGCGCACCGCGATCGGGCGCGTCGACGGTGTCGCTGTCCTACCTGTGGAAGGGATTCGGCGCCAACAACTTCTACGGCGGCAACGCGCCGTCGCGCGAGTGGACCAACCAGACGCTGCTGGCCGCCGAGCACGGGCTCGGCGCGGCGGGCGGCTGGAACTGGCGGCTCGGCGAGTCGTACCGCACGCACGGCGATCACTTCATCTTCAATCAGACCAACCCCGCGCTCTCGAACAACCAGCACCGGTCGCACGCCGTGCTCGCCACCGTGACCGGCTCGCGTCCGGCGTGGGGCGGCAGCGCGACCGTCGGCGCCGAAGGCGGCGGCGACTGGATCCGCTCGACCAACCTGGGCAATCACTCGACCGCGCGCGTGAGCGCTTTTGGCGAGTGGCGGCGGCCGATTGACGCGGACCGCGCAGATCGACGCGACGTTGCGCGTGGATCGCTACAACGAGTTCGGCACCTCGTGGAGCCCGTCGCTCGGCGCCGGCTGGTGGCCGGCGCCGCGGCTCCGGCTGCGCGCGTCGGTGGGGCGCGCCTTCCGCGTGCCGACGTTCACCGAGCGCTACTACTCCGATCCGGCCAACCTCGCGCGCGCCGAGGTCGGTCCCGAGCACGCGTGGGCCGGGGAGGGCGGCGCCGACGTGTTCGTCGCCCGCGACTGGGCGCTGCACGCCACGGTCTTCGCCCGCGCCGACACCGACGTGATCGACTGGCTGCGCCCGTCGCCGGCGGTGCGCTGGCAGACCTACAACGTGCGCGACGTGAACACGAAGGGCGTCGAGCTGTCGGTGAGCCGCTCGCTCGCGCGGCGGCGGGTTCGTGCAGGCGGGCTACACCGGGCTCGATCTCGATGCCTCCGCCGTGGATCAGTTGTCGAAGTACGTGCTCGACTTCGCGCCGCACTCCTTCACCGCGGCGGCGTCGATTCCGCTGCCTGCGCGGTTCCAGTTGGCGCCGCGCCTCGAGTACCGCGAGCGCCGCCGCCCGTATCCGCAGCCGGCGGGCGGGGTGGCGGTGGACGACCGCGACTACGCGCTCGTCGACCTCCGTCTGGCGCGGCGGTTCGGCGCGCACTACGAGGTGGCCGTCGAGGGCACCAATCTCTTCGACGTCAGCTATCAGGAGATTGCCGGCGTCGCCATGCCCGGCGCCAAGTGGGCCGTGTCGCTGGCGGTCCGATAAGACAGGTGGGACAGGTAGAACGGGTGGGACTGGGACGGTGGGACGAAGACCGCACGGCCACGAACGCCCCTGACCCGAGCCCGGTTTCGCCATCTGAAGAACCGTTTTTCGCCTGATCGTATATTCTTTCGCACGGCGGAAAAGGGCGCCTCGAGGCGCCCCGACTCAGGCGAAACGGCACCCCGACGAAGGAGTGACTCTGATGGTTCGCGGCGCGCACGCATTCGTGGCCTCGCTTCTGGCCGGCGCAGGTACTCGTGACCGTGGCTGGCGCCAGCGGCGATAGCGCGCTCGTCAAGGCGGTGAAAGCCGGAGACCTCCAGGTCGTCCGCGCTCTCCTCAAGTCCGGCACCGACGTCAACGCCGCGGCCGGCGACGGGTCCACGCCGCTGCTCTGGGCCGCCCACGGCTCCAACCTCGACATCGCCCGCGCGCTCATCGCCGCCGGGGCCACGGTCGATGCCGCCAACGAGTTCGGCGTCACCCCGCTGCTCGACGCGAGCCGCAGCGGCGACGCCCCGATGGTGGACCTGCTGCTGCAGTCGGGCGCCAGTCCGACGCGCGCCGCATCCCGAGGGCGAGACGCCGCTGCTGGCGGCCGCGCGGGCGGGAAGCGTTCCCGCGGTGCGCCAGCTGCTGGCGCGCGGCGTCGACGTGAACACGGCCGAGAGGTTCCAGAAGACGACGGCGCTGATGTGGGCCGCCGCCGAAGGCCACATCGAGGTGGTCGACCTGCTGCTGGAGGCCGGCGCCGACCCGAACCGGCAGGGGCACGTCACCGCCGCTGACCGAGCGCCACAACGCCGACCATCCAACCGGCGGCTTCACGGCGCTGATGTTTGCCGCGCGCAACGGCAACGAGGCGATGGCGCGCCGGCTCGTGGCGCGCGGCGCCAACCTCAACCTGAAGAACGGCGACGACGCCTCGGCGGTGATGATCGCCATCTACAACGACCGCTTCGACGTGGCGGCCACGCTGATCGAGCTCGGCTCCGACGTCAACGACGGCTCGCTCTACGTCGCCGTGGAGATGCGCGACGCCACCACCGACCAGTTCGCGTTCGACGGCTCGCGGCGGCGGCCCGACAACCCCAACACGAAGACGGCGCTCGATCTGATGAAGATGCTGCTCGAGCGCGGCGCCGACCCGAACCAGCGCTTCCAGGGTCAGTTCCACTCCACCCACATGCCGAACACCGACCGCTTCGACAACACGCCGTTCTTCCGCGCGGCCGTCGCGGCCGACGTCGAGGCGCTGAAGGTGATGATCGCGCACGGCGCCAAGCTCGATCAGACGCCGCCGGTCGAACCGGAACCCGAGAGAAAGCCTGGCGATATCAACGTGGGGGGGCGCCGCGCCAATCCGAACGCCGGCCGCACGCCGGCGATGGTGGCGATGACGGGCGGCCGCGGCCCCGCGATGACCGGCGGGCCCGCCTACATCCGCGACGGCGCCGCGCCGTTCCGCGAGCCGGGCAGCCGCAAGCCGGAAGACGCGTTCGCGCTGCTGGTGAGCGCGGGAGCGAACCCGAACGCGAAGGCGCCGGACGGCAGCACGCTGCTGCACCAGGCCGCGCGGACGGGCAACCTCGAGATGATTCGCGCGCTGGCGGCGGCCAAGGTGGATTTCGCGCAGAAGAACAACGACGGCTTCACCGCGCTCGACGTCGCCGAAGGCAAGCAGCCGGCGCACGGGCGCCGGCGGCCGCGCGGGCGGACCGCCGCTCGGCAGGACGCCGCGGCGGACGCGGGGCGCAGCCAGCAGGACGTGGCGAAGTTGCTTCGCGAGCTGATGGGCCTGCCGCGGCCGCTCCGTCCGCCGAGCCCGCCGCTGCTCCAGCGACCGACACGGGGACGACCACAGTGAAGAAGGTTCTCTTTGCCGCGTCCGCGTTGACGCTGGCGGCACTCGTTTCGATCAGCGCCCAGGGAACGGCCAGCCGAAGCCGGTCGCGCCGAAGCCGGCGGCGCACGCCCGTCGCACCGGCGGCAACGACAGTCGCGCCGAAGCCGGCCGCAGCCGCCCGGTCACGGCCGCGGCGCTGCCGGCGACGGCGGAATTCCAGCCGATGGTGACGCGCTACTGCGTCGGCTGTCACAACACGCGCAACCCGCTGCCCGCCGGCGCGCCGCTCGCGCTCGACAAGGCCAACCTCGCCGATCCGGCCGCCGACGCCGCCACCTGGGAGCGCGTGGTGAAGAAGCTCGGCGTCGGCGCGATGCCGCCGCAGGGATCGCCCACGCCCGGCGCGCGCGGAGCTGGCGCGATTCCGCTCGGCGCTCGTGGCGCACCTCGACGCCGCGGCCGGGAAGAAGAAGGACCCGGGCAAGTTCGTCCTGCACCGCCTGAACCGCACCGAGTACGCCAACGCGGTGCGCGATCTGCTGGGCGTCACCATCGACGCGCAGGATCTGCTGCCGAGCGACGGCGGCGACTTCGGGTTCGACAACGTGGCGACGGCGCTCAAGACGTCGCCGCTGATGCTCGAGCGCTACGTCGCGGCCGGCCTGCAGGTGGCCGAGCTCGCCGTCGGCGACGCCGGCGCCGAGCCGGGCACCGCCACCTACACGATCAGCACCGTCGTCACCCAGAACCAGCACGTGGAAGGGCTGCCGCTCGGCACCCGCGGCGGCATCGTGGTGCCGCACACGTTCACGGCCGACGGCGAATACGTGTTCTCCGGACGGCTGCTGAAGACCGTGGCCGAAGGGCTCGTCGGGCGTCGAAGGGCACGAGACGCCGCACAACTTCATCGTCACGATCGACGGCAAGCAGGTGTTCTCGGCGCCGATCGGCGGCAAGGCGGATCACGAGGCGGCGAAGGAGAACACGCCGGTGCCGCGCGAAGAGTTCAACAAGCGGATGACGTCGCCGCGCATCAAGGTGACGGCGGGGCTGCACGACGTGGGCTTCACCTTCGTCGAGCGGCCGCAGCAGGAACAGAACATGTGGCAGCCGGTCCTGCGCGCCACGCAGGAGGCCCACAACCCGTCGGGCATGCCGCGGCTGCGCAACGCGATCATCGAGGGGCCGTACAACGTGACCGGCGCCGGCGAGTCGGAGTCGCGGAAGAAGCTCTTCGTGTGCACGCCGAAGACGGCGGCGCAGGAAGCGCCGTGCGCCGAACGGATCCTCTCCACCGTGGCCAAGCGCGCCTTCCGCCGTCCGCTGGCGAAGACCGACATGGAGGCGCCGCTCGGCGATCTACCGCGACGAGCGGACCGCCGGCGGCGACTTCGACGCGGGCATCCGCGCCGGCCTCGCGCGCATCCTCACCAGCCCGTCGTTCCTCTTCCGCTCGGAGCACGACCCGGCGGGCTCGCCGATCGGCGCGGCGCATCCGGTCACCGAGCTCGACCTGGCGAGCCGGCTGTCGTTCTTCCTGTGGAGCAGCATCCCGGACGACGAGCTGCTGAACCTGGCGATCGCCGGCCGCCTGCGTGCGCCGGGCGTGCTCGAGGCGCAGGTGCGGCGCATGATTGCCGACCCGCGCGCCGACGGGTTGATGTCGGCGTTCACCGGACAGTGGCTGCAGCTGCGCAACCTGGACAAGGTGACGCCGGACGTCCTGCTCTTCCCCGACTTCGACGACAACGTCCGGCAGGCGTTCCGCCGCGAAACCGAGCTGCTCTTTGCCAGCATCGTGCGCGAGAACCGCTCCGCGCTCGACGCTGCTCGACGCCGACTACACGTTCGTGAACGAGCGGCTGGCGAAGCACTACGGCATTCCCGGCGTCTACGGCTCGCGCTTCCGCCGCGTGCCGGTGACCGACCCGAACCGGCGCGGCCTGCTCGGGCACGGCGAGCCTGCTGTCGATGACGTCGGTGGCCAACCGCACGTCGCCGGTGCTGCGCGGCAAGTACATCATCTCGAACCTGCTGAACACGCCGCCGCTGCCGCCGCCCGCCGTGGTGCCGGACCTGGCGGAGAGCGCGCACAAGGACAAGCCGTCCACCGTGCGCGAACAGCTCGAACGCCACCGCGCCAACCCGGTGTGCGCCGCGTGCCACCGCAACATCGATCCGGTGGGCTTCGCGCTCGAGAACTTCGACGCCGTCGGCCAGTGGCGGACGGCCACCCGCGAGGGGCTGGCGATCGACGCGGCCGGCGTGCTGTCGGACGGCAGCAAGGTGGACAGCCCGTCGGCGCTGCGCAAGGCGCTGCTGGCCCGGCCGGACGTGTTCGCCGGGACGATTACCGAAAAGATGCTGATTTACGCGCTGGGCCGCGGCCTCGAGCCGGTGGACATGCCCGTCGTGCGCAGCATCGTGAAGAACTGCGGCTGCGCAGAACTATGCCATGCAGTCAATCGTGCTCGGCATCGTGCGTAGCGTACCATTTCAGATGCGGACGACCTTGAGGGACGCCGCCGCGCCAGTGACGACGAGCGCCGCGCGTTGAGTGCAGTCGTAGGGGCAGGCCTTCAGACCTGCCCAAGGAGCAGTCGGATGATTGTCACCAAGAAGCACCTGCCGCGGCGGACGTTCCTCCGCGGTGCCCTGGGCACGGTGATGGCGATGCCCTTCCTCGACGCCATGATCCCGGCGCTCTCCGCGCAGGCCACGGCGCGGCCGATGCGCTTCGGGGCCATCTACATCCCGAACGGCATCTTCCCGCAGCAGTGGCATCCCGGACGCGGCCGGCAGCGCCTTCGAGTTCAAGCCGGTCATGCAGCCGCTCGAGGCGTTCCGCAGCCACCTGGTGACCATCAGCGGCATGAAGGCGCCCGACGGCAACCCCGACATGGGCGGCGTGCACATGGGCGCCAGCGCGGCGTGGCTGAACGGCACCGGGCCGGTCACCGAGATGGCGAAGTTCGTCGTGCAGTCGAAGAAGTCGATCGACCAGCACATCGCCGACGCGATTGCCGAGGACACGCCGCTGCGCTCGCTCGAGGTGGGCACCGAGGACATGGGCACGTCGGCCGGCGCGTGCGACGGCTACCCGTGCGTGTTCTTCAACGCCATCTCGTGGCGCGACGACACCAGCCCGCTGCCCGTGGCCGTCAACCCGCGCGTGACGTTCGAGCGCATGTTCGGCGAGACCGGCTCGACGCGGAAGCGCATGGCCAACATGCGCCGCAAGCAGAGCCTGCTCGACTCGGTGGCCGAGGAAGCCAGCCGCATGCGCCGCAGCCTGGGCGCGGCCGACAACGCCATCCTCGACGAGTACATGACCAACATCCGCGACGTCGAGAAGCAGATCGAGCGCATGGAGTCGCGCGCCGCGGCGACGCCCGAAGGCGCGGTGGCGCCGCTCGGCCTGCCCGACAACATCGACGATCACCTGACGGTGACCTACGACCTGATGCTGCTGGCCTTCCAGGCCGACATCTCGCGCGTCTTCACGTTCATGGTGGCGCACGAGGGCAGCGGCCGCAGCTACGCGCACATCGGCATCCCCGAGCCGCACCACCCCGTGTCGCACCACGGCGACACGCCGGAGGGCATCGCCAAGTACGTCAAGCTGACGACGTATCACGTCAGCAAGCTGGCCGAGTTCGTGGGCAAGCTGCAGGAGACGAAGGACGGCGACGGCACGCTGCTCGACCGCTCGCTGCTCTACTTCGGCAGCGGCATGGGCAACGGCAACGCCCACGACCGCAACAACCCGCCCGTGCTGCTGATGGGCGGCGCCAACGGCAAGTTGAAGGGCAACCGGCACATCGTGGCGGAGAACAAGCCGCCGACGGCCAACCTGCTGCTGTCGATGGCGGATCTGGCCAACGCGGAGGTCGAGAAGATCGGCCACAGCACCGGCACGTCTCAGCTTGTAAGGATGGCCGGGTCTGAAGACCCGGCCCCACGAACGAAAAGAGGGCGGTCTGCAAGACCGCCCCTAGCTTCCAGCCTGACCGTCCCACCTGACCCACCCGTCCTACCTGACCTTACGCGCCGAAGGCGCCGGCTTCCTGCTGCGTCAGGCAGTGCAGCGTGCCGAGCCCCCACACCAGATCGACCGCGTGGATGCCGACGACCTCGTGCGACGGCATCAGCTCGGCGATCGTGGTGAGCGCCACGCGATCGTTCGGGTCGTTGAACGTGGGCACGGCCACGAAGCCGTTGCCGATGTAGAAGTTCGCGTAGCTCGCCGGCAGCCGCTCGCCGTTCATCACCACCGGGCGCGGGAAGGGCAGCGTGACGACGCGGAGCGCGCGTGGACCGCGCCGCAAGCTCCAGGCGCCGCAGGTTGTCGATGGAGCGCATGTGGTTCTCGTCGGCCGGGTCCTTCTCGACCGCCAGCACGCACCGTCTCGGGTGAGACGAACCGCGCGACGTCGTCGATGTGGCCGTGCGTGTCGTCGCCGACGCAGCCCTCGCCCAGCCAGATCGTCTGCGGCGTGCCGAGCCACTCGGCGAACAGGCGCTCGTAGTCGGCGCGCGTGAATCCGGGGTTGCGCACCTGCACGTCGCTGAGCAGCCACTCCTCGGTCACGAGAACCAGGCCCCGGCCGTTCACCTCGATGCCGCCGCCTTCGAGCACGACGCGCTCGGCGGCCGTCGCGCATCGGCTCGATGCGCCGCAGGCCGGTGCGCGTGGCGATCTCGCGGCCGACCCGGGCGTCGAGCGCGTAGTTCTGGTACTTCGCCCAGCCGTTGAACGCCCAGTCGAGCAGCATGACGCGCCCGGATTCGTCGAGCACGCCCGTTGGCGCCGAGTCGCGCAGCCACACGCGGTCGGTGGGAACGTGGTGCAGGCGCACGCGGTCCATGCGAACGCCGTGCGCGTGCAGGGCGATCATGCGCGGCCTTTTCCACGTCTTCGGCGTGACAGAGGATTTCGAGCGGCTCGTGCGCCGCAATCACGCGGGCGATCTCGGCGTAGACCCAGGGAATGGGCCCGAGCTTGCCGGGCCAATCGGGCTCGTGGTGGGGCCAGCTGATCCACGTGGCCCGGTGAGGCTCCCACTCACCGGGCATCCGCAGGCCCTGCGCGCTCACGCGCCCAGATACCGGTTCAGGATCGCGCCGTAGGCGTCCACGCGCCGGTCGCGGAGGAACGGCCAGTTGCGGCGCACGGTTTCGATGAGCGCCGGGGTCGCAGTTGGCGACGAGGATGGTCTCGTCTTCGCCGGCGTCGGCGACCAGCCGGCCGAACGGGATCGGCGATGAACGAGTGGCCGAAGAAGGTGATGCCGTCGGTGCCGGGCTCGTCTTCGTGGCCGATGCGGTTGGGCGACGCCACGTAGACGCCGTTGGCGATGGCGTGCGCGCGCTGCGCGGTGCGCCAGGCGTCCACCTGCGGCTGGCCCCACTCGGCCTTCTCGGCCGGATGCCACCCGATGGCGGTGGGGTAGAAGAGCACCTGCGCGCCCATCAGGCGGTGATGCGCGCGGCTTCCGGGAACCACTGGTCCCAGCAGATCAGGACGCCGATGGTGGCGTAGCGCGTCTTCCACACCTTGAAGCCGCTCGGCCTCGGCGCCACGGCGCGCCCGCGGGCGAGGGGCCGTCGCCGGGCGTGAAGTAGTACTTCTCGTAGAAGAGCGGGTCGTCCGGGATGTGCATCTTGCGATACACCCCGAGCAGGCTCCCGTCGGCGTCGATGACGGCGGCCGAATTCCGGTAGACGCCCGGCCCCTGGCGCTCGAAGAGCGGGACCACGAGCACCACGGCCAGCTCCCTCGCCAGCTTCTGCAGGGCGTCGGTCGTGGGCCCCGGGATGGGCTCGGCCAGGTCGAACCGGTCCGCGTGCTGCGCCTTGCAGAAATACGGGGCGTTGAAGAGCTCTTTCAGGCAGATGATCTGGGCCCCGCGGCCGGCGGCCTCGCGAATCGAGCCGGGTGCCCCGGGCGAGGTTGGCGGAGGCGTCAGAATCGGCCCGATCCTGAATGATTCCGATGGAAAATGGGGCGTCGGCCACGCGTCCAGTGTAAGGGGAGAGCGCGGGATTCCGTGATATCGTTTTTATTTCGTGTCACTTAAGACCACCACCAGCAGGGCTTCGGACAGCGCCGTGCTCGCCGGCGACGTCACCGTGCCGGGCTCGGTCGCCAACCTCGGCGGCGGCTTCGACACCCTGGGCGTGGCCGTGCAGCTGTACCTGCGCGCGCGCATCGTCGACGTGCGCGACGACGGCGGCACCCGGCTCGTGGTGGCGCAGAGCTCGCCCGCCGGTGAAAGGCCACAACGCGCTCGAGCGGGCGTTCCACCTGATTGCCGAGCGCACCGGGATCAAGACGCCGACCGTGTACGTCGAGGTGGAGAGCGGCATTCCGATGGCGGCCGGGCTGGGCAGCAGCGCCGCGGCCACCGTGGCCGGGTTGCGGATGTTCGAGAAGGTGGCGCACCCGCTCTCGGACCGGGAGCTGCTGGCGGCGGCCACCTCGCTCGAGGGCCACGCCGACAACGCGGCGCCGGCGCTTCTTCGGCGGCCTGACTTCGGTGATTGCCGACGAAGGGCACGCGCCCGAAGCGCTGCACTGGACCTGGCCCGATGAGCTGCGTCTGGTCGTGGCCACGCCGTCGGTGGGGCTGGCCACGGCGAAGGCGCGCGCGGCGCTGCCGGACCACCTGCACCGGCGCGACGCCATCTTCAACATGCAGCGGGTGCTCTCGCTGGTGCACGCGCTGCAGACCAAGGACTACGAGCGGCTGCGCGAGGGTGTCCGCGATCGCTGGCATCAGCCGGCGCGCTCGACGCTGGTGCCGCTGCTGGCCGACGTGCTGTCGCTCGAGGATCCCGACGTGCTCGGGGCGTTCCTGTCGGGCGCGGGGCCGTCGATTGCGGTGATCGCGCAGCACAATTTCGAGCGGCTCGAACAGCTGCTCTCGACGATGTATTCGCGCGCCGGCCTGCAGGCCACCGTGCGGACGCTGACCGTGCATCACGCGCCGGCAGCCGAACGCGCGGGCGCGTCCGTGTCCGGGAGATGAGGCAATGAGATTCGTTGCGGGTCTGACGTGTCATCTGTGCGGGAAGCAGTACCCGCCCACGGCGTCGTGGGTGTGCAGCGAGTGCCTGGGCCCGCTCGAGGTGTCGTACGACTACGCCGCGATCAAGAAGGTGATCAGCCGCGCGCTCATCGAGAGCCGGCCGCCCTCGCTGTGGCGCTATCTCGAACTGTTGCCGGTGGAGACGCCGAAGACCGGCTTCAACTCGGGCTTCACGCCGCTCGTGAGAGCCGAGCGGCTGGCCCGGGAGCTGGGCGTCGCCGAGGTGTGGGTGAAGGACGACTCGGTGAACCATCCGACCTTCTCGTACAAGGACCGCGTGGTGTCGGTGGCGGCCACCAAGGCCGTGGAGCTCGGGTTCCCGGTGTTCGGCTGCGCGTCCACGGGCAACCTCGCGGGCTGCGTCGCGGCGCACGCCGCGCGCCTCGGCCTGCCGTGCTACGTGTTCATTCCGCACGACCTCGAGCCGAACAAGGTGCTGGGCGCGGCGATCTACAACCCCACGGTGGTGGCCGTCGAAGGCAACTACGACGACGTGAACCGCCTGTGCACGCAGATCGCGGATCGCTACGGGTGGGGCTTCGCCAACATCAATCTCCGCAGCTACTACGCGGAAGGCGCCAAGAGCATGGGCTTCGAGATTGCCGAGCAGCTTGGCTGGCGGTATCCCGACCACATCGTGTCGCCGGTGGCCGGCGGCACGCTCCTGCCGCGCATCTACAAGGGGCTGCGCGAGTTCAAGGAAGTGGGGCTCGTGGACGGCCAGATGCCGAAGATTCACGCGGCGCAGCCGAGCGGCAGCGCGCCGGTCGTGCGCGCGCTCGAGGCGGGCGAGGAGTTCCCGGACCCGGTGAAGCCGGACACCATCTGCAAGTCGCTCGCGATCGGCAACCCGGCGGACGGCTTCCAGGTGATCAAGGTCGTCAACGAGACGGGCGGCGCCGGCGCGATGGTGACCGACGACGGAGATTCTCGACGGCATCCAGCTGCTGGCGAGCACCGAGGGCATCTTCACCGAGCCCGCGGGCGGCACGACGGTGGCCGCGACGCGGCAGCTGGTGAAGCGCGGGGTCATCAAGCCGCACGAGAGCGTGGTGATCTGCGTCACCGGCAACGGCTTCAAGACCGCCGAGGTGATGCAGGGACACGTGCAGCGTCCGGTGACGATCGGGCGCAGCCTGGCGGACTTCGAGCGCGTGGTGGCACCGCACGCTGGCCGCGCAGCCGCAGGCGACGCCCACAGCCTGAGGTCGCATCATGTATCCGGTCTTCCTCAAGCTCGACGGCCGGCCGGTGCTGGTCGTGGGCGGCGGACCGGTGGCGGCGGGAAAATTGGAGGGACTGCTGGCGGCGGGCGCCAAGGTCACCGTGGTGGCTCCCGAGATTCGTCCCGAGTTCGAGCGCGTGGGCGTGACGAGACGGCGCCGGGCGTTCGAGCCGCACGATCTGGACGGCATGTGGTGGGTGGTGGCGGCGGCGCCGCCCGAGGTGAACCAGCAGGTGGTGGCGGCGGCCGAACGCCGCCAGCTGTTTGTGAACGCCGTGGACGACCCGCCCAACGCCACGGCCTATCTCGGCGGCGTGGTGCGGCGCGACGGCGTGACCGTGGCGATCTCGACCAGCGGCCGCGCGCCCGGCGCTGGCGGGGTTGATGCGCGAGGCGCTCGACGCGTGGCTGCCCGCCGACCTCGCGCGAATGGATGGCCGCGGCCGACGAGATACGCAAGACGTGGAAGCGGGACGGCGTGCCGATGGACGAGCGCCGGCCGCAACTGCTGGAAACCTTGAACCGGTTGTATGAAGAACGCCGACTCGCAGCCCGACGCCCCTGACACCCGCGCCGCGAGGGCCTGGGCCGCGTGTCGCTCGTCGGCGCCGGCCCCGGCGACCCCGAGCTGTGGACCGTGCGCGCGGCGCGGCTCGTGCGCGAGGCCGACCTGGTGCTCTACGACGCGCTGGTGGATTCCGTGGCGCTGCGCGGCCTCACCGATGCGCCCTGCTTCCACGTCGGCAAGCGCGCCGGCCGCACCAGCGTGAAGCAGGAGACGATTCACAAGCTGATGATCCGGGCGGCGCGGCACGGCAAGCACGTGGTGCGGCTGAAGGGCGGCGACCCGTTCGTGTTCGGACGCGGCGCCGAGGAGGCGATGGCGCTGGCCGAGGCCGGGATTCCGTTCGAGGTCGTGCCGGGCGTCACCACGGCGGTGGCGGCCGCCGAACTGGCGGGCATCCCGGTGACACATCGTGGCGTGGCGTCGGGGTTCGTGGTGCTTGCGGGGCACACGGCCGAGGCGCTCGACGATGCGCTGGGCGCCATGGCTCCGAACAGCCTGACCGTGGTGGTGATGATGGCGGTGGCGGGCCGCGCGGCCGTGGCCGAGCGGCTGATGGCGCACGGCTGGCGCGGCCGACACGCCGGCGGCGATCGTGTGCGGCGCGTCCACGGCCGATGCGTGGAGCTGGACGGGTCGGCTGAGCGAATTCGAGCGAGTGGAGATTCCCGACGGGCGTGGCCGGCGTGCTCATCGTGGGCGACGTGGTCACGGTGCGGGCGGCGTTGTACGGCGACGCGCGCACGCACGAGGGAACGGCGGACGGGACGGACCGGCAGGGAGCCGAGGCACGGGAGGCGACGTATGGCCGCAATTGACGAAACCAAGGTGGTGGGGCGCGGAAGCGTCAACTTTGCCAGCGAGAAGGACATCGACGAGTTCGTCGACCTGCTCGGCAAGTTCGAACGCGGCGAGATGGCGCCCGACGACTGGCGGCGCTATCGCCTGACGCGCGGCACCTACGGCCAGCGCCAGGACGGCGTGCAGATGCTGCGGATCAAGGCACCGCAGGGCATCGTGAGCAGCGGGCAGATGCGCGCGTTCGCGACCGTGGCGGCGAAGTATTCGCGCGGCTTCGGCCACGTCACGACGCGGCAGAACATCCAGCTCCACTTCGTGCTGCTGAAGGACTGCGAAGACGCGATGCGGATCCTGGCCGACGAAGGCCTGACCACGCGCGAAGCGTGCGGCAACGCGGTCCGCAACGTGACCGGCTGCCCGTACATGGGCACGTCGTCGAGCGAGATCTTCGACGTCTATCCGTATGCCGAGGCGCTGACGCGCTACTTCCTGCGGCATCCGCTGGCCGCGGTGCTGCCGCGCAAGTTCAAGATCGCGTTCGAGGGCTGCACGGAAGACCACGCGCTCGCCTCGATCAACGACATCGGCTGGCGCGCGAAAATCCAGGACGGCCGGCGCGGCTTCCGCGTCACGATTGCCGGCGGCACGTCGATCATGCCGGTGAGCGGCTACGTGCTCTACGAGTTCCTGCCGGTGGAGGAGATGCAGAACGTGGCCGAGGCCGTGCTGCGCGTCTTCCACAAGTACGGCGACTACGAGCACCGGCAGCGGAACCGCATGAAGTTCGTGGTGAAGCAGCTTGGCTGGGAGGCGTTCCGGGCCAAGGTGATGGAGGAGCTCGAGGCGTTCGTGGCCACGGGCGGCGCACCGCTCCGGCTCACCGCCGAGCAGCTGAAGCCGCAGGGCGCCCCTGACTGGGAGCCGGCGCAGGCGCCGTCGGTGAACGCGGTGGCCGCGGCCGCCGTGACGCCGGTCATCGGCCCCGGCATCATGCCCGGGTCGGTGAAGCTGCAGACCATCGAC
The DNA here is from genome assembly GCA_963731785.1 of uncultured Acidobacteriota bacterium. GTDB lineage: Bacteria > Acidobacteriota > Vicinamibacteria > Vicinamibacterales > UBA2999 > DASYRM01. Next base: position 339,502 of record CAVSWX010000009.1, on the reverse strand, counting down.
GACCCGTTCGTGCGCTGGGGGCAGACCAACGTGGCGCCGCAGAAGCAGGACGGCTACTGCCACGTGACGGTGCGGCTGCCACTCGGCGACATGACCGCGGGGCAGATGCGCGTGCTCGCCGACCTCTCCGAGGCCTATGGCGATGGGACGATGCGGCTCACGGTGGAGCAGAACGTGCTCTTCAAGTGGGTGAAGAAGCAGAGCCTGCAGCCCTTTTACGATCGCATCGCCGCGGCGGGCCTGGGCGAGGCCAACGCCAACACCTTGGGCGACGTCGTGAGCTGCCCGGGGGCGGAGAGCTGCCGCCTGGCGGTGACGCAGTCGCGCGGGCTCGGCCGGGCGCTCACCGAGTACCTGAGCACGCGGCCGGATCTCGTGGCGATGGTGCCGGCGCGGGAAGGGCAGCATCAAGATCAGCGGCTGCCCCAACGGGTGCGGCCAGCACCACATCGCGTCGATCGGATTCCAGGGCAGCGTGCGCAAGGTGTCCGGCAAGGCCATCCCGCAGTATTTCGTGCTGGTGGGCGGCGGCTGCGCCGACGACGGCACCGCGTACTTCGGCAAGGTGGTGTCGAAGGTGCCGGTGCACCGGATGAACGACGCGCTGGAGCGGCTGGTGAAGCTGTACGACCAGCAGCACGTGCCCGACGAGGACCTCGGCGCCTTCTTCCGCCGCGTGCCGCCGGCGCAGGCGACCGAGGTGCTGAAGGACCTCGCGCTGCTGCTGCCCAACGAGATCACCGAGCAGGATTACGTCGATCTCGGCGAGACGACGACGTTCAACCCCGAGGTGATGGACGGGGAGTGCGCGGTCTAGGAGGCTTAGGGGTCCGGCCCCACGACTCTACGGGCAGGTCTCGGCGACGCGGGTCACGGTGGAGACGTTGATGCCCTCGGCGCCGCCGGCGCCCAGCAGAATTCCGCTGACCGACACGCGCTTGCCGACATGGGCGTCGAGGCGCGACAGCACGAACTTCAACGCCATGGTGCGGTCGCCCAGGTCGCGCGTCGGGTCGTCGGTACCCACGCCCGCCTTGTCGACGCGCAGCGGCGCGGTGGCGTTGGTGATCGTCCAGTCGGCGCCACTCTTGGGCGCCAGGCAGCCGACGACACGCACCAGCGTGTTCGCCGGCAACTCGCCCGGCCCGTCTTTCGGGATGATCTGGATGCTGGCCACCGCCTCCGGCGTGACCTCGGTGGTGCCGGCCGGGAAGCCGTTCGACTTCAGGATCAGCGCCACCAGGTCGTTGTAGCTCGAAGGCGAGAGCGACCCGGCGTCGCGCCCGTTGGGCATGTTGGCGCTGACGAACTTCAGCAGGTCGCCCACGGTCTTCTGTGTGTTGGCCTGCCAGAACTGATCGCCGACCAGCGGGCGGGCGCCGTCAGGCGTGAGCGTGTGGCACCGCGAGCAGGTGGCGCTGAACGTGCCCTGGGCGCGCTCGGCCTGGGCGTCGGTATACGCGCCGTCCCACACGGTTTTCGCCGGCGCCTGCGCGGTGAGGATGCCGCGCGCCAGGACCACCAGGAAGAGAACCCCTGCCCACAGGATGCGATGGCTCGAACAGAACATGTCGCGCTCCTCGCGAAAGGCCGGACGCCCGAATCGCGGGCATTCTATCCGACCCTCCCCCCAATAGGTCACGCCAAAGCCGGCCGCTTGGCTCTGGCGCATACAAATCCCGCGCTGCGCTGCCGGTCCGGCCGCCATGCTAGGATTCGCGCGATGACGCAGACCGCGGTGCAGACCCGGGCCGGCTACGACTGGCGGGCGTGCCTCATCTCGGTCGTGGCTGGTTTCGCCGTGGCGATTCCCGCCGGGCTCGCCGTCACCCGCCTCGTCGGGTCGAGCCTCTTCCTCACAATCGTCGTCACGGCGGTCGGCACTGGCGTCACCCGATGGACGTACGCACGGGTCGCCCGGCGCGGTGCCCGTCCCGTCGACGACGGGACCTGCCCGATGTAGCACGCCAGAAACCGCTGACGATGCCGGCTGCTCGCGCCCCCACGACCACCGTTGCCGCTGACATCAAGGCCTACGTCGCGGGGTTGCCGCCGGCCGCCCGCAAGCAGCTCCGCGCGCTCCGCGACGCCGCCCGTGCTGTCGCGCCGGGCGTCGAGGATGCCTTCAGCTACCGGATGCCTGGATTCAGGCTCGATGGCCGGATGCTGGTCTGGTACGCGGCGTTCAAGGCGCACGTCAGCCTCTATCCAATCACCGCGGCCATCCGCCGTGCCCATGCCGTCGATCTGAAGGGCTACAAAACCTCCACCGGCACCGTGCAGTTCCCGCTCGACCGGCCCATCCCGGTCACGCTCGTCAAGAAGCTGGTCCGAGCTCGCATCGAGGAGCTTCGGAAGGGCCGGTGACACGAGCTACGCCCAAACGGACCATCCGCTGCGCGTTCTGTGCCATCGTGGCCGGTCGTCTGCCGGCCACGGTCGTACACCGCGACGCCCGGACGGTTGCCTTTCTCGACGTACGGCAGGCCAACCCGGGTCACGTGCTCGTGGTGCCGCGTATACACATTGCCGACATCCGCGAGGCCGATTGGCTGACCGCGGCGGCCCTGATGGCCGGTGTCGCCAGGGTGGCCCGCGCCGTCGGCCGCGCGTTCGATAACGAAGGCCTGAGCATCTGGCACTCGATAGGGCCGGCCGCCGACCAGGAGGTGCCCCACCTGCACTTCCACGTGCACCCCCGGCGCCACGGTGATGGATTGCTGCGCGTCTACCCGCGCGTTCCAAAGAGGCCCCGCCGTGCGATCCTCGATGAGTGGGGCGAGCGTCTGCGCGCCGCTCTGGACGAGGAGTAGGGACATTCGCATGGGTCGGCTATCCGGATTTCGCGCGCTCGTGATTGGTGCGGCGGTGCTGCTGGCGGGGTGGCGCACCGCCTCGGCTCAGGGCAGCCACCCGCCGTTCGATGCCGGTGGGCAGATCGTCGCCGCGTCGTTGGAACAGTTCGACGGCAGCGACTTCGGGTTCGGCGGACGGTTCGCATGGCACCCGCTTGCGCTGCTGGGTGTCGAGGCCGAACTCGACCTCTATCCTGGCGAGTTCCCCGAGGGGCGCGCCTTCAGCCGGCGTCGCGTCGAAGGCCTGTTCGGCGTGACGGCCGGGCCGCGCTTCGACCGGGTGCGGCTGTTCGGCAAGCTGCGGGCCGGGTTCCTTCGCGTGGGCGAGGCGCCACGGCCGTTCGCGTGCATCCTGATCTTCCCGCCGCCGCTCGCGTGCACGCTCGCGGCAGGCCACACGCTGGCGTGTGATCGATGTTGGTGGTGGCATCGAGGCCTCGGTGACGCCCCGGACCTTCGTCCGCGTGGACGCCGGGGACCGGATGACGCGGTATCCGGGCCCGTCGTTCGATGCCGGCGGCGTCATTCGCGACTCGTTCGTTGGCCACGACTTCCGATTTTCGGCCGGCGGCGGCGTGCGCTTCTAGCGTCCTGCGGGTGGATCAGCTTGTCGGCACGAACACGTCCAAGGTAGGTATCCTGTTGAGCGTGCGACGCCAGGCGCTGGCTTTTTCGGTCGCTCTTGCCGCGCTGGTCGCGGCGGTCGGGCTGCGGTGGCTGCTCGACCCCGTCATGGGCGTCCAGTTGCCGCTGGTCACGCTCTTCGGGGCGGTGGCGGTCGCCGTGTGGGTTGGCGGGTACCGGCCGGCGCTCATGGTGGCCGTGCTCGGCTACATGGCCTGTTCCTACCTGTTCATCGAACCACGGGGCTTCGTCTTTTCCGGAAGCGTCGCCGAAGTTGTCGGGCTGGTCGCCTACCTGTTCACCTGCGGTTTGATCGTCGGCATCGGAGAAGCGATGCGGGCCGCCCGGAATCGTGCCGGCGAGCGCGAGGAGTTGATGCGCTTCACCCTCGGCAGCATCGGCGACGCCGTCATCACCACCGACACCGCAGGGGCGCGTCACCTCTCTCAATTCAGTGGCCGAATCGCTGACCGGCTGGACCAATGGCGAGGCGTCGGGACAGCCGCTGGACACGGTGTTCCGGATATTCAGCGAGGACACCCGGCAGCCGGTCGAGAATCCGGCCGTGCGCGCCCTGCGCGAGGGCGCCGTGGTGGGCCTGGCCAATCACACGATCCTGATCGCCAGGGACGGGGCCGAACGATCGATCGACGACAGCGCGGCGCCGATCGTCGCCGAGGACGGACGCGTCTCCGGCAGCGTCCTCATCTTTCGCGACATCTCGCAGCGGCGGCAATGGGAGCGCGACGAAGCCACGCGCCTGTTGTCGGCGCGACAGCTGGCCTCGATTGTCGAATCCTCCGACGACGCCATCATCCGCAAGTCGCTCGACGGCATGATCCAGAGCTGGAACGCCAGTGCCGAGCGTCTGTTCGGGTACCCGGCGTCAGAGGCGATCGGGCGGCACATTTCGCTGATCATTCCTCTGGAACGCATCGCCGAGGAGGACCAGATCATCGCCAGCCTGAAAGCGGGACATCGTGTCGATCACTTCGAGACCGAACGCCGTCACCGAAGCGGCCATTTGATCTGGGTGTCGCTCACCGTCTCGCCGATTACCGACGCCGACGGAAAGGTGGTGGCGGCGTCGAAGATCGCGCGCGACGTCACGCGGCAGCGCGAGGCGGAGGCCGAGCGCCAGCGTTTCGTGACGTTGATCGAGAACAGTACCGACTTCATCGGCATCTGCGACATCCAGGGCGTGCCGGTGTTCATCAATCGCGCGGGCCTGGCGATGGTGGGCCTCGACAGCATCGAGACGGCGTCGCGCGTGCACGTGCGCGACTTCTTCCTGCCGGAAGACCAGGCCATGATCATGGACCAGTTCTTCCCGTCGGTCGTCGCCCACGGGCATGGCGAGGTGGATGTGCGGTTTCGCCATTTCACGACCGGCGAGACGCGCTGGATGTCCTACAAGGTGATCACCCTGACGGACGCGGCTGGCGACCCGGTGGCGTTTGCCACCGTGAGCCAGGACGTGACCGAGCGGCGCCAGCTCGAGGACAATCTGCGGACGCTGGCCGCCAACCTGTCCGCCGCCGACCGCCAGAAGAACGAATTCCTGGCCACGCTGGCGCACGAACTGCGCAATCCGCTGGCCCCGCTCGGCAACATGCTCGAAGTGCTCAAGCGCGCCGAGGGCGACGCCCACATTCGCGCGGTGGCCCTGTCGACGATGGAGCGGCAGCTGCAGCAGCTGGTGCGTCTCGTGGACGACCTGCTCGACCTCAATCGGATCACCCACAACCGCCTCGAGTTGCGCAAGAGTCCAGTGGACCTGCATGCGGTGATCGAACAGGCGATCGAGGCGGCGCGGCCGCTCGCCGACGCCGCCGGCCATCACTTGCGCCTGGTGTCCGACGTGGATGCCATTCACCTGAGCGCCGACGCGGTGCGCCTGGGTCAGGTGTTCGGCAACCTGCTGAACAACAGCTGCAAGTACACCGATCCCGGCGGCACCATCACGGTGCGGGTGGCGCGGCGAGCACGGCGAGGCCGTGGTGACGGTCGAAGACACCGGCGCGGGCATTCCGCCCGATCGGGTGGACAGCATCTTCGACATGTTCACGCAGATCGAACAGTCGCGGGAACGGGCTCAGGGCGGCCTCGGGATCGGGCTGACGCTCGTGCGCCGGCTGGTGCAGATGCACGGGGGGTCGGTCGAGGCGCGGAGCGCCGGCGTCGGGCAGGGCAGTGAATTCGTGGTGCGCCTGCCGATCGTGCACGAGCGTGCGCGCAGCGGCCGCGGCGCCCGCCGCGATCCCGCGGGACGTCGCGTCACGCCGGATCCTGGTGGTCGACGACAATCGGGATGCGGCGGCCTCGCTCGCCATGCTGCTCGAATTGGACGGGCATCACATCGTCACAGCGCACGATGGCGCGGCCGCGCTCGAGGCCGCGGCGGCGCCAGCGGCCCGAGGTGGTGCTGCTCGACATCGGACTGCCGCGTGCTCGACGGCTACGAGGTGTGCCGCCGGATCCGGCGGCAGCCATGGGGCGCGCGGAGTGGTGCTGCTGGCGCTCACCGGGTGGGGCCAGGAGGAGGATCGCGATCGAACCCGCGCCGCGGGTTTCGATGGCCATCTCGTGAAGCCGGTCGATTACAACGAGCTCATGACCCTGCTGGGGTCGTTGAGCGTCGGGCGCTGATCGCAGCCACACCCGCAGGACACCGCATCGCCGCCGACGTTCAAGAGTCGGCCTGGGCGCCGAGCAGCGATCACGACGATCGCCACGAGCACCGCCAGCAGCACGAGCAGCACGATCTTCCAGATGCTCTTCGGGTAGCGGCCGGCGATGCGGCCGCGTGTAGCCGTTGACGATCACCTGAAAGGCGCTGGCGCCGTAGGTGTACGAGAGCAGCCAGATCGGCACCAGCACGTGCTTGAAGGTCCGGCCCGAGAACTGCGGAAAGATGCGCAGGTTCCGGTAGGTATCGCCGGGAATCTGCTGGCGCAGAGCTGCTGCAGCGTCGCGGTCATCTGATCGATGGAGCGCTGCGCGGCGTCGAAGAGCACGACGCGGTAGTGCTCGACCACGTGGCCCGACAGGAAGGCGGTGTCGTAGGGCACGCAACTCCGGCGTCGGAAACGGCTCGACCTGCTTCAGCAGGTCGAGCGGCAGCCCCTGTGTGCCCGGCACCGGTTCGTCGTCGAAGAAGTGATCGACGACGCCGGAGGCCGGCTCCCAGCGCACGCGCCGCTCCATGCGCGTCACCCGCTGTCCCTTCCCGTTGGTCACGGTGACCGGCACGTAGTAGTAGTGCCCGGCCTCGGCGTCCCACGGGCAGTGCACCTGCGCGTCGAACGTCCAGTAGGGGATGTAGAGGCTCTTGACGGTGTCGACGAGCGCCGTGCGCCACAGCTTCCCCGGCGCCAGCCACTTGCTGCGCCACCAGCGGCGGATGCTGTCGCGCACGCTGGCGGCGTCGATGCGGAACGGCAGGACGCCGGTGGGGCTGATGGGCGCCTTGATCTCCTCGTAGCTCACGAGCGCCGGCGAGCCGCAGAACTCGCAGTTCTGGCCCACGCGCGCCGGGTCGAAGACCATCACCGCCTTGCAGCTTTGACACTGCACGCTGCGCCGCTCGGTCTGCCAGCCCCGCGCCTCGTCCGGCAGCTCGCGCAGCGCGCGGGCGAGGTCCTGCTCGGCGACCTTGCCGGTGTCGCGATCGATCTGGTACGGCGACTCGGTGCCGCAGAACGGGCACACGAGCTTCTGCTTGGCCGGGTTCCACTCGGCCTGCGCGCCGCAGGCCGGGCACTCGTGCTTTTCGACCGCGAGGACCTGGTCCAACGACGCTAATCCGCCCCGCCGGAGGCGGGGCAATCAGACACTGTCATCGGCGTAAGCCAGCGAGGCGAAGACCGGCTGGATTACGCCGACATGTAGGCGGTGAGTGCCGCCCGCGTCACGCGCCAGGTGGTGCCGATCTTCTTGCCCTTCAGCTCGCCCGACTCGAGCACCGTCATCACGTCGGCCTCGCTCACCCCGAGCGCCTGCGCGGCGTCCGCCGGACTGAGAAGGTCGGGCAGCGCGGTGGCGGCGGCGGCCGCGCCCGGAGGCGTCGCGGTCGTTGGCAGCGGCCCGGGAATCGGCGGCACGGCGATCGTCGGCGCGGCGTGGCCGGCAAAGCCGTCCTTCATCATCTGCTGCGCCAGCCCGAAGCCGACGGCCAGCTCCGCGGCGGTGCCGGCCGCGCCGGCGCCGCCGCCGCTCTCGAAGCCCTTGCCCATCTGGTACTTCACGAACTCGTTCAGGTTGCCGATGGCCGCCATGCTCGACCGCTTGTCGATCGCGGCCTCGACCTCCGGCGGCACCGAGACGTTCTCGACGATGAAGCTGGCGATCTCGATGCCGTACTTCGCCTTGACCGCCGGGTTGATCAGCGGCAGCAGCGCGTCGCCGAGCTCGCCGTAGCGCGACGCGACGTCGAGCACCGGCACCTTGGCCGAGGCGATGGCGTCGGTGAACACGCTGACGATGCGCGAGCGCATCGTGTCGCTGAACTCGTCGAGGCGGAAGTTGTGGTCGGAGCCGGCGACCTCGCGCAGGAACGTCTTGGTGTCGACCACCTTGAAGTCGTAGGTGCCGAAGGCGCGCACCCGCACCATGCCGAAGTCGTCGTCGCGCAGCATCACCGGGTTGGCGGTGCCCCACTTGTTGCCGGTGAAGAGGCGGGTGGTGACGTAGTAGACGTCGGCCTTGAACGGCGAGTTGAAGCCGTAGGGCCACGACTTGATCTTGGTGAGGACCGGGATGTTGTCGGTGACGAGCGTGTGCTTGCCCGGGCCGAAGGTGTCGCCGAACTCGCCGAGGTAGACGAACTGCGCCACCTGCGACTCGCGGACGATGAGCTGCGCGCCGTTCTTGATGGCCTTGTCTTCGTCGGGAAACCGCCACGAGAGCGTGTCGCGGGAGTCGTCGGTCCACTCGATGACCTCGAGCAGCTCGCCCTTGATGAAGTCCATGATGCCCATCGTTCTGCGCTCTCCTTTTGTGAACGCGGGTCTTCAGCCCGCCCCAGCGAATGCCCTGCAGAGCCCCGCCCTATCAAAGACGAACTCTATCCCTTACGCGTTCCGCTTGAGCCAGCTTGCCACCGCCTGGAGCCCGGCGCCGACGAGATCCGTCGGCGACCAGTCCACGCCGCGGTCGTTCGGAAAGGCCGCCTCCGCCTCCCGGCGCGCCCGAAGCAGGGCCGAGCGGAAGCGCCGGGTCGATCGGCTGGCGCTCGCGCGTGTCGGCGCGCTGCAGTTGCTCCACCAGCGCCGCCGCCTGCTTCAGGTCGAGCATCGAGAGCGGCGAGCGGCAGTGCCCGCACGCCGCGCCCCGCATGACGTCGACCGGCGCGCCACAGTTCGAGCAGTTCACCGTCTGCACGTTCTGCCGCAACTCCTGAAGCTGCTCGGGAGTGAGCGGGCGGATGAAGTCCTTCTCGCGCAGGAAGTCGAAGAAAGTGGTCAGGCGGCCGTGGTCGTTCGGACACTTCAGGTACGAGAACCGCGTCGCGCGCTGCATGTCCTGCGTCAGCCGCAGCCGCGCCTTGCAGCGCGGGCACTTCGCGACGTCGGCGTTCGAAAATGACCGCCGGCCCGCGTGCTCGCCGATCAGGCGGAAGAGCGCCAGCGTGCCGCCGGGCGAGAGCTGCACGCTCTCGTGCGCGTCGAACCAGAACGACTGGCAGGGCAGGCACACGTCGATCGCCACCGGCCGGCCGGCGTGGCCGTCGAAGGTCTGTTCCTGCATCGATGCGCCGCAGCGGGGGCAGTCCACGTCAGTCGGCCGGCTTCCACGCGAGCGCCACGAGCCGCACGTCCACGCCGCCGCGCTTCGGCTTGACCTCGATGGTCTGGATGTCCGCGATGCCCGCGTCCACGGCGGTGAGCGCGGCAATCTCCTCGTTCACTTCGTTCTCGAGCGCCTTCAGCTCTTCCTGTGCGGCGGTGAGCTTGTCCTTGGCGCGCCCGACGTCCTGCGATTCCTTCACCGAGCGGCCCACGCCGCGGACGGCGGTCGTGGCGCGGCCGAGCGTGGAGGCGCTGACCGCCTTTCGTCCGAGCAGCGCGCCAAGCACCGTGGCGCCAAACGACACCATGGTCTGCGTTTTCTGCTGCGACGCCTGATCCTCCTCGCGCGCGGACCGCTTCCTCGGCCGTGGCGACGCGCTGCGTCAGCCGCGCGACCTTGCCGGCGTAGCTGGCGCGGAGCTTCTCCACCGCGGCGTCGCGTGTCTCGCGCGCCGCCTGGGCGAGCCGCAGGCGGAAGTCGCGTTCGGTTTCGCCGGCGCGCGACGTGAGCTTCGCCGATGGCGCCGAGAAGAGCGTGAGGCGCTCGGCGCGCATCACCCACTGCGCGAAGTCCCTGGTCCAGGCCGCGTACTTCCTGGGATCGAGCGCGGCGGGCGGCAACGTGCGCGTACGAGCGCGCCCGGGTTCGGGGGCCTCGCTCGACCAGGTCTTCGGGCCGTTCGGGCGGCCGGTTCGGCGTTGTCCCAGTCCACGGGCACGGCCCCCTCGCCGAACGGCACGGTGACATGGAGATCCTGCACCGTGTCGATCCCGAGCTTGCTGTCGGTGTAATGGATGCGCGCCGAGCCGTACAGCACGCCGCGCCACCTGCGGGGCGGGGGAGGCGCTCAGGAAGTACTCGGGCACGTTGGCGGGCACGATGGGTTTGGCTGCCGCCGGCCGAACCTGGTCGGGCGGGCCTAACCTGTCCGCCGAAGCTTCAGCGGAGCCGGAAGACCCGCCCCTGCGTACGGCGGTGCGTGAAGACCGCCGTCCACGTGCGTCGGCCCACTGTCGGTTGTCGCGGCCGAGGGTTTCGCCGACACGGCGCCGTGCCGGCGGCGCGGCGCAGCTCCTCGCGGCCCATCGGCCCGCGCAGGTACGACAGGGTCCACCGCGTTTCGAACACGACGGGCGCCGTCTCGTGGACGTTGTGCATGAGGAACACGCGCTTCTTCAGGCCCGAGAGCGTCGCATCGAGGATCCCGGCGGTCCAGCCCCGACGTCACGCCTTCGAGGCCGTCGAGCACCCGCGCCTTGTCGCGTTCGGTCTGGAGCTTGCCCAGGAACCACGTGCCGGTGTTCGACAGCGCCTTGTAGTCGAGATCGACGGGATTCTGCGTGGCCAGCACCACGCCGACGCCGAACGCGCGCGCCTGCTTCAGCAGCGTGAGCAGCGGCGCTTTCGACGGCGGGTTGGCCACCGGCGGCAGGTAGCCGAATACCTCGTCCATGTAGAGCATGGCCCGCAGCGAGCTCGTGCCGCCCTGCCTGCGCGTCCAGTCGAGCAGGGCGCTGAGGAGCAGCGACACCACGAGCATCCGCTCGGTGTCGCCGAGATGGGCAATCGACACGATCGCCACGCGCGGCTTGCCCTCGGGCGTGTAGCAGCATGGAGCCGACGTCGAGCGGGTCGCCGTCGAGCCACACGTCGAAGCCGGGCGTGGCCAGCACGCTGTTGAAGCGCAGCGCCAGCTCCTGGCGGTCCTTGGCCGGGTAGAAGGTCTCGAGGTCGAGCACGCCGATCCGGTCGAATGGGGGCTTCTGAATCGCGCCGACCAGCCAGGGCAGGTCGGCCGGCGGAGAGGCCGGCCTGAAGACCCGAGCCACGCATGGGTGGGCGCGGCGGCCAGGATGGCGGCGATGAGCGCCTGCTCGCGGCTGTGCGGCGCGACGTCGCTCGAGCCGGCCAGCGCCAGCAGGCTCGAGGCCGTGGTGGTGATCCGCGTGCGCGCGTCGTCGGGGTTCTCGTCGGGCGGCGCGCTCAGCGAGTCGAGCAGCGCCAGCGGCACGCCGGCGCGGCTGCCGGGCGTGTAGAGGCGGAAGTCCGCCGCGGCGCGCAGCCGCGCGATGCGGCGCGCCGTCTTCGTCCCAGTCGGCCAGGCCGTTCGTCCACAGCTCGGCCTGCTGCGCGGCGAAGGCCTCGGGGGTGAGGCTGTGGCGCGTCGCGTCGGAGGGGTCGACCCACGGCGCGAAGTCACCCGGCGCGAGATCGGGAAACGTCAGCAGCAGGTTCGCGAGGTCGCCCTTCGGATCGATGGCGAGCACCGGCACGCCGTCGATGGCCGCTTCCTCGATCAGTCCGATGCCGAGGCCGGTCTTGCCGCTGCCGGTCATGCCCACGCAGACCGCGTGCGTGACGAGGTCCTTCGAGTCGTAGAGCACGAGCCCGGGGCGCCGCGTGCCGGCGGCCAGGTCGTACTCCTTGCCCAGATAGAAGACGCCCAGCTTCTCGTAGTCCGTCACCGCCATGCGCCAATCATATGCGCGGCCACATGCGGCGTGGTTCACGTCACGGCGGGAAAAGCGGCGATAATCGCGGAGTGGCCAGGTTCGAGGCGCTCGATCCCGAGATCCGCGGCGTGCTCGGCAAGAAGGTCAGCGAGCTCGGCCTGCGCGTCGAAGGCTCGCCGGTTCAGAAGTACGTCGACCAGCTGTACCACGAGCTCGATCGCCGCGGCCTGAAGAAGTTCCGGCCGGTCTGCTACCTCACCGACGAGTGGGGCTGTCCCGATCAGCAGCCGGTGCTCGGCATTCCGTTCTACCTGGCCGACCCCAAGCTGCGGACGATCGAGAAGGCGGTGGACGCGCTCGAGAGCGAGCGGCAGATCATGATGTACATGCGGCACGAGGCCGGGCACGTGTTCAACTACGCCTATCGCCTCTACACCACGCCGCAGTGGCGCGAGCTGTTCGGGTCGTTCTTCCGCCCCTATCGCGACGAGTACCGGCCGGTGCCGTTCAGCAAGAAGTACGTGCGGCACATCGAGGGCTGGTACGCGCAGAAGCACCCCGACGAGGACTTTGCCGAGACCTTCGCCGTCTGGCTCACGCCGCGCAGCCCGTGGCGGCGGCAGTACAAGGGCTGGCCGGCCATGAAGAAGCTCCGCTACGTCGACCGCATGGCCAAGACGCTGGCCGACCGTCGAGCCGATCGTCAAGACCGGCGAGGTGGACATCACGCCCGACGACATCAGCGTGACGGTGGAGCAGTTCTACGAACAGGCCGCCCAGGAGCGCCAGGCGCGCATCGACATCGCGCTCGACGCGCACCTGGCGCAGATTTTCCTGGCCCGGAGGCGAAAGGAATCCAAACCTGCGGCCGATATCGTGAGCAGGTACACCCACGAACTGGTGGAGAAGATCACCTACTGGACCGGCGTGAGGCGGCCGGTGGTGAAGGGGCTGATCGATTCAGTCTGCCGCACCTGCGAGCGCATGCGGCTGTGGGGCGAAGTGGGAGAGGAGCCGCGCTACCTGGTGGAAGTGACGGCGCTGGCCACGACGCTTGCCATGAACTTTCTCACGCGAGGGCAATTCGACTAGATGAGCAAACTGAACATCGTCGTTCTCTACGACCGCGTGCTGGTGGACGAGGAGGCCGAGCAGGGCCCCTCCACCGACAAGGCGCCGGTCACGCGCACCCTCGACAAGAAAGAAGTCGAGGACGAAGTGGCCGAGGCGCTCGTCAAGCTGGGGCACGAGGCCGTGAAGCACGAGCTCGACGGCACGCCGAAGAGCCTGCTGGCGCTCGCCCGCATCGAATGCGATCTGGTGTTCAACCTCACCGAGTCGTTCGCCGACGACGACACCGCCGACTTCAAGATTGCCGGCTTCCTCGAGCTGATCGGCAAGCGCTACACCGGGCTCCGGCACGCACGGGCTGATGCTGGCGCAGGACAAGGCGATCGCCAAGAAGATCTTCGCCTTCCACGGCATCCACACGCCCGTGTTCGCCAAGTCGTTCCGCGGCCGCCTCGATTTCTCGCACGACCTGCAGTTTCCGGTCATCGTGAAGCCGGCGCGCGAGGACGGCTCGATCGGCATCGAGTTCAGCGCCGTGGTCAGCTCCATCCGCGAGCTGATGGAGCGGATGGACTGGCTGCACGCCAACTTCGATTCGCCGGTGCTCATCGAGGAGTACATCGAAGGGCGCGAGATGTATGTCGGCGTGATCGGCAACGACAAGCCCGAGGCGCTGCCGGTCGTGGAGCTGGACCTGTCGAAGCTGCCCGACGGCACGCCGCGCATCGCGGCGGCGGAGGTGAAGTGGGGCAAAGGCACCAAGGCCTACCGCGACACCAAGTCGGCCATCGCCACCGACCTGACCGACGAAACCATCCAGGCGCTGCAGCAGACCGCGGTGGCCGCCTACCAGGCGCTCGAACTGCGCGACTACGGCCGCGTGGACATGCGGCTGCAGCCGGACGGCCGGGTGCACGTCATCGAGGTCAACCCCAATCCCTGGCTCAGCTCCAAGGCTGAGTTTGCGATGGCGGCCCGGAAGACCGGCCGCACCTACCCGCAGCTGGTCGAGGAGATCGTCGAGCTCGCGATGGCCCGGGCCTGACCCCGCCGGCCGACGCGCAAACGCCTCCAGCGCCCGCCCACTAGTCTCCCGGCAGCCAGACTTTCAAGTCGTGGCCGCAGTGGTACTTATGGGTAGCCCACGATCGGGGCCGGACCAGCCGATCCGGGCCATTCGGGTCATCCGGAAGAGTTGACAAAAAACGGCAGAAACACGCCCATTTTTCGGGATTTTGCCGTTGTCGAGCCGCGCGCGATGCGCTATACTCATAAGGCTTTCCCAGTCAAGAACGAGTCCACTACAACCTACCTGAACGAGGGACACGTGACATTCCAGGTCGGAGACAAGGTCATTTACCCGAACCATGGGCTCGGCATCGTAGAACGCATCGAAGAAAAAACCATTCTGGGAACGACCTGCGGGTTCTTCCACCTGCGGATCGTCGCGAACGACACGACCGTGCTCGTGCCGGTCGCCAACGTTGACGGCGTCGGCCTGCGCAAGGCCATCGAGGACGCGGAAGTCGATCGTCTCTTCTCGCTGCTCGGCGACGGCAAGATCGACAACCACCAGAACTGGAAGGGCCGCTTCAAGGACAACTCCGACAAGATGCGGACCGGCTCGATCTACGACATGGCCGACGTCCTCAAGAGCCTCACGTTCCTCAGCAAGTCGAAGAGCCTGTCGTTCCGCGAGAAGCGGATGCTCGACCGCGCCAAGGCGCTCATCATCTCCGAGGTTTCGGAAGTGATGCGGCAGAAGGCGCTCGAGGTCGAGGAGCAGGTCGATCGGGCGCTCGAGAAGTGCTTCACCACGAAGGTGCGCAACATCAACCGCGACGCAGGCCAAGGCCAAGGTCACCAAGCCGGTGAAGGCCGCCATGGTGCCGCCGCTCGTGGCTGGCCGCCGCACGGCCGCCCGCGCGTCGTAGTCCCTCGGATAGGCACCGCGCCCGCGCCCTCCGGATGGGGTGCGCCGCGTTTGTTATGCTCAGGGCCCGGACAGCGATGTCCGGGCCTTTCGTTTGTACCCGAGGGCCGTAGCGACGGCCTTACGACCGACGAGCGGTCTGAAGACCGCCTCTCGTTCGCGCCCTCGTACGCACATGCGCACAGCCGTCGCGGCGATCCGCTCGCTCGTCACCTACGTCGCCATCGTCGTCTACATCGCCCTCGTCGGCCCGCTGGCGCTGGTGCTGGCCCGCCTGTTCCGGTCGAAGCGGCATGCTCTACCAGGCCGGCCACGGCGGCGTGGGGCTGGCTCTGGGGCTGGCTGGCATCCGCTACCGGATCGTCGGGCGGGAGAACGTTCCCAACGCGGGCCGTCGTCTATTGTTCCAACCACGAAAGCAACGTGGACCCGGCCGTGCTGTTCAAGGAGCTGGACCCGATGCTGCACGTCCTCTACAAGGCCGAGCTCCACAAGGTGCCGCTCATGGGCACGGCGTTCGACCTCGGCGGGTTCGTGGCGGTCGACCGGGCCGACCGGCGCAAGTCGTTCGCGTCCGTGGACGCAGGCGGTGGTGTCGCTCGGCCAGGGCAATTCGTTCCTGATCTTTCCCGAGGGCACCCGCAGCCGCACCGGCGAGCTGCTGCCGTTCAAGAAGGGCGGCTTCATCATGGCGCTGCAGGCGCAGGTGCCGATTGTGCCGGTCGCGGTCAGCGGCGGGCGCGCCTCGATGCGCAAGGGCAGCGCGATCGTCCGGCCGGTGACGAGTGACCGTGCGGCATCGGCGCAGCCGATTCCCACCGCGGGCCTCACCGTCGACGACCGCGACGTCGCTCATCGAGCGGGTACGGACCGCCGTGCAGGGACTGCTCGACCAGGGCTCCGCATGGAATTGATGGCCGTGCTCGGCCGCACCGCCGCGTTCTCGTTCGCGGCCGGGGTCAACCTCTACGCCACGGTGGCGATGATCGGCCTGGCGGCGCGCTTCGACTGGGTGGACCTGCCGGCCGCAGTTCGCGCTCTTCGACAACGGCTGGGTCATCGGCGCGGCTCTCGCGCTGTACCTGGTCGAGTTCTTCGCCGACAAGATTCCCTACGTCGACACGCTGTGGGACGTCCTGCACACGGCCATCCGGCCGCTCGGGGGCGCCCTGATTGCCGTGGCGAGCCTGGGTGACGCGTCGCCCGGCGTGCAGGGGCTGGCGGCGCTCCTTGGCGGCACCCTGGCCGCCAGCAGCCACTTTACGAAGGCCGGCACGCGCGCCGCGGTGAACACCAGTCCCGAGCCGTTGTCGAACTGGCTGGTGAGCCTGGCGGAGGACGGCTTCGTCGTCGGCCTGGGACTGCTGGCCCTGAACTATCCGGTGGCGGCACTGGCCGTCGTTCTGGTGCTCGTGGTGGCGATCGTCGCGTGTGCGGCGGCGCTCGCCCGGGCCATTCGCCGCCGGTTCGCTCGCGCAGTCCCAACCGCGCAGCCTTCGTGAGACGGCGATGGCCGCCCTGTGCCACTGGCGGGGCGAAGCCCGTTGTTCTTGACATGTGGCGTAGCCTCGCCAGCTACACTCGACGGGCCAACGTTCTGCACGTTCGAGGGTGCATGCCCGCCCCAGTAAGGTTTGGCGTCCTCGTCGCCGCCGCGGTAATGGTGC
This sequence comes from uncultured Acidobacteriota bacterium, assembly GCA_963731785.1. Classification (GTDB taxonomy): domain Bacteria; phylum Acidobacteriota; class Vicinamibacteria; order Vicinamibacterales; family UBA2999; genus DASYRM01. The sequence continues at coordinate 323,109 of CAVSWX010000009.1, read as the reverse complement.
TCGCGGCCGCCAGCGCCGCACAGGCGCCGCCGGTCAACGCGCTTCGCGTCGACTTGTTCGCCGCGCGCGACGGCGTGTCGGTGGATGATCTGCGCCAGGACGAGCTGCAACTGCTCGAGGACGGTGTCCCTCAGACCATCGACTCGTTCGAGCACGTGGTCGTGGCGCCGGGCGGTCCGCGCTCGCGGATCTTCGTCGTCTTTCTCGACACCTACCACACCACCATCGAGGACGAGACCTCGTCGCGCGTGCCGCTGGTCCGGCTGCTCGATCGCCTGCTCGATCGCGACGACCTCGTGGCGCTGACCACGCCCGAGCTGGCGGCCGCCGACGTGACGTTCCGCCGCAAAGGTGAAGTGCTGTCGGATTTGATGCAGGCAGACTGGAGCTGGGCGCGCCGCGGAAGCCGCCGCGCGCCAGGCTCCAAAGAGGCGCTGTACGACCAGTGCTTCGATTCCACCCGCGCCGCCGACCGCGCCCGGGGCGCCGAGATGAAAGCGCGGTGGCGGGAAGAGACCACGCTCAACGCGCTCGACGATCTCGTCGAGCACCTGGCCACGCTGCGCGAGGAACGCAAGGCCATTCTCACCGTGAGCGACGGCTGGCAGCTCTTTACTCCAAACCGTACGCTCGGCGAGCCCGACGACGAGCGGAGCTCGCAATCCGACCGGCTGCGCCGGTCGGGCGATCGTGGTTCCGTCGCAGGGTTCACCGGCCACGCCGGTGATGCGCGTGGAGTGCGAAGCGGATCGCCGCCGGCTGGCGATGCTCGACAACAGCCCGCACCTGCGTGAGCTCACCGAGAACGCCAACCGCGCCACCGTGTCGTTCTACTCGCTCTACGCGCCCGAAGTGACCGTGCCGGTGCAGGGCGCGTCGCGCGCCGTGCCCGAGGTGGACCACGCCGCGGCGCGGATGGACAGTCTGCGGCTCCTGGCCGAGAGCACCGACGGCCTCGCCGGTGCTCAAGCGCACGGCGATCGAGGAGGCGCTCCCGCGGATCGTCGCCGACGCGTCGTCGTACTACCTGGTGACCTACCGCTCGACCAACACCAAGCTCGATGGACGGTTCCGCACGCTCAGTGCCCGCGTGACGCGGTCCGGGGTGAAAGTGCGGCTGCGGCGCGGCTACCGCGGGCTCACCTCCGACGAGCTGCTGAGCGTGCGGCGGGCTCCCGGGACGATGCGCGCGGCCGTCAATCCGCTGGCCGTACCGGTGGCGCCGAGAGACGCCCGGCGGCCGTTTCGCATCCGCACGTCGTCGTGGGCCGCCCCGGACGGCGGCACCTTCTGGATCGTGGGCGAGCTCGATTACCGGACGCGGCAGGAGCTGGATTGGACCGCTGGAGCCAAGGCCGACATCGTGGTGCTCGGCGCCGACGGCAGCGAGCTCGTGTCGCAGACCCTCGCCGTGCAGCCGGCCGACGGGGCGTTCGCGCTGCGGGTGCCCGAGCGCGGCGCGGTGAAGGCCGGTGAATACGCGGTGCAGGTCCAGCTCCGGCCCGACGCCAACGACACACTCGTGCTCACGGACACGGCGCGGGTGGCCGTGAAGGCATCGCGAAGCGAGGAGCTCGGCGCGCCCGTCGTGTGGCGGCGCGGCCCGTCCACGGGTCCGCGGCACCTGCAGACCGCCGACGCCCGGTTCTCGCGCAGCGAGCGTATCCGCCTCGAATTGCCGACGACGATGCCGGGGAACGCCGCGGCGCGTCTGCTCGATCGCGCGGGCCAGCCTCTTCAGGTGCCGGTGCAGGTGAGCGCGCGCCCGGACGACTCGGGCCAGTTCCGGTGGATCGTGGCGGATGCCACGCTCGCGCCGCTCGCGCCGGGCCAGTACACGATCGAAGTCACGCTGGGTGCACAGCGCCAGACGTTCGAGCTGGCGCTCGTTCCGTAACGGCGGGGCTTCAGCCCCGCCTCACGATCAGTTTCCGACTGTGAAGGTGAGCGCACCACGGCGTGACCGCAGCGCCGTCGAAGGCGGTGACGCCCTCGACGATCTCCACCTTCACCGTGCGGAACGCCTCGAGCGCCTGCGCAAAGCGGATCTCGACGGCGCGGTTGGCGGCGTCGTAGGTGGTCTTGAGCGCCGGGCCGACGGCATCGGGCGCCGCGCCGACGTAACTGGCGCGCACGCGGCCCGCGAGCGTCGCCTCGGCGAGCCCCTTGGAGAACTGCACGCGGATCGGCGCCGTCGGGCTCACGTCGGTCTCGCCGTCGGTGGGCGAGTTGAAGACCACGTCGGCCGGCGTGGGCGGCGCCGCCGACACCGGCGCGCCTTCGTCGCGATCCGGATCCGTCCGATCCGGGGCCCGGGCCAGCGTGATGCGCGTGGCCTCGATGCGTACCAGACCGCGGTCGAGCAGGAGCGGCCCGGTGATCTGCAGCCAGCGGTTGCTGTCGATTCGCCGATCGACGTCGAAGTCGAAGCCGGAGCCCCGCGGCCGCATTCCGGTGACCCACACCGCACCTTCGCCGCCGCGGACGATGAAGTCGTAGCGCCCCTTGCCCGGCGCGTCCGGCAGGTCGCCAAAGAGGTTGCGCCCGCGGAAGTTGCCAGTGACCGTGACGGTCTGCCCCGCGAACTTCCACGGCTCGAGCGCCAGCGCCCGCAGCGTGGGCGTGACCATCGGCTCCGAGGCCGTGACCCCCGACACCTGCAGCACGAGCTCCTCACCAGGGCGTGGCCAGCTCGTGGACTCGCGTCCCTCGGCGAAGTTGCCGGCGCGCGGGTCGCCGGATTCGAGCCGGCCGATGTCGATCAGCTGCCCGCGAACCTCGACGGGGCCGCTCGACGGCGTGACGTTGCCGTCGAGCCGCAGGCGAATTTCGGTGTCGTTGGCACGCAAGGCGATGCGCTGGCCGGCCTCGGCGAGCTCGCCGCGCACGAGCACGTTCTGCAGATGGAAGTAGCCGGGAAACTGCCGCAGGGCGCCGACCGTGGTGAGCCGGCGGACGTTGCTTTGGGCGCCGGGGACGGCGCCGCAGATCGCGACCAGGGTGGCAACGAGTGCAAGCCTCCTGGTGTGTTTCACAGCATCTATTCTACGGTTATTCCACCTTGCGCATCCCTGCCCGGACCACGACCACGGCCAGCGCCAGGAAGAGCCCCGCCGTGGCGAGCTGCCCGACGAGCCCTTCCTCGTGCAGCGCGGGCAGGATCTCCCCAAGCGTCTGTAACGGCGCGATGCTGCCGGTGCCGACGAGGACGGCGAACAGGATGCCGGCGATCGACCCGCCGGCGATGAGCCCCGAGCTGAACAGCGTGCCGGCGCTCAGATCCGACGCCTGGGATTCGCCGGTGGAGCGCTCCACCCACCAGCGCACCAGGCCGCCGGCGAAGATCGGCGCGGTGGTGGCGATCGGCAGGTACGAGCCGACGGCGAACGACAGCGAGTGGATGCCGCACAGCTCGAGCGTAACCGCGACGAACACGCCCACCAGCACCGAGGCCCCAGGGCAGGTTCTGGTTGAGCAGCCCTTGAATGATCGTGGCCATCAGCGTCGCCTGCGGCGCCGCCACGGCCTCGGATCCGATGCCGAACACCTGGTGCATGTAGATCGTCGTCATGCCGATCACGAAGGCCGACGCGAGCACGCCGACGATCATCGCCAGCTGCTGATAGTAGGGAGTGGCGCCGACGATGTAGCCGGTCTTGAGGTCCTGCGATGTCGTGCCGGCGTTGGCGGCCGCGATGCAGACGATGGCGCCGACGCAGAGCGCAATCGGCGCGTAGATGTCGCCCGTCCAGCCGAGGCCGACGAAGAGCAGACAGGTGAGGATGAGGGTGGCGATGGTCATCCCCGAGATCGGGTTCGATGACGAGCCGATGAGCCCGGTGATGCGCGACGAGACCGTGGCGAAGAAGAACCCGAAGACGAGGATGAGCACCGCGGCGACGACGTTGCCCTGGGTCGGCAGCCCCGGCGTGACGGCGAGGAACACGGCGAGAAGCAGCGAACCGCCGAGCACCACCGCCATCGGAATGTCTCGTTCCGTACGGGCGGCCGTGCCGCCGGTCCGCGCCGACAGGTCCTTGAAGCTCCCGCGTGCCGACGCGATGATCGTGGGAATCGTGCGCGCCAGGGTGATGAGGCCGGAGGCGAGCACGGCGCCGGCGCCGATGTAGCGGATGTAGGCGCTCCAGAGCTGGCCGGGCGACATCTCCGAGATCAGGAACGGCCGGCCGGTGGCAGGGTTGTTGGCGAAGTTGGGGTGGATCGGCGGGAAGGGCTCGGTGAGGAAGCTGCCGAGAATCGAGAGCAGCGGCAGGAACACCAGCCACGACAGCACGCCGCCCGCGACCATCGTGCCGGCGATGCGCGGCCCGATCACGTAGCCGACGCCCAGGTACTCCGGCGACACGTCCACGTTGATCGTGGCGTTCGGGAACTGGCTCGTGCGCGGCATCGAGTAGCCGATTTCGGTGCGGAACAGGTTGAAGATCCACGACAGCGACTTCCACAGCATGCCCACGCCGAGGCCGGCAAAGACCAGCGCGGCGAGCTTGCCGCCGCGCTCGCCGGCGACCAGCACCTCCGCACACGCCGTGCCCTCGGGATAAGGCAGCACGCCGTGTTCCTTCACGATGAGCGCGCGCCGCAGCGGCACCATCATCAGCACGCCGAGAATGCCGCCCGCGAGGGTGAGCAGCGTGATCTGGAGGTAATTGAAGTAGTTCGGGCCGTAGGGGAGGAGGAAGATCAGGGCCGGGATGGTGAAGACCACGCCACCGGCCACCGACTCACCGGCTGACCCGATGGTCTGGACGATGTTGTTCTCGAGGATCGTCGAGCCGCCGAGCTTTTTCAGCACGGAGATGGCGAGGACGGCGATGGGAATCGAGGCGCTCACGGTCAGGCCCGCGCGCAGTCCGAGGTAGACCGTGGAGGCGCCGAACAGCAGGCCGAAGGCCGACCCGAGCAGGATGGCCTTGATGGTGAATTCCCGGGGCGATTGTGAGGCTGGAATGTAGGGCCGAAACGCAGTCGCGGGGGCCGTGGCGGGCCGTTCTACCGGGGGTTTCGCCATAGGCGCGAGATGGTAGCATTGAACCTTGTGAATCAGGCGAACAAGCGCAGGCAGGTGCCCGAACAGGTTTCGGAGCTGACCACCAATCGGCTGTCTGTCTACCTTCGGTGCCTGAACACGCTCGACGAGTTGGGCGTGCAGACCATCTCGTCACAGTCGCTCGCCGAGCGCTTCCACCTCAACGCCGCGCAGATCCGGAAGGACCTCGGCGTACTTCGGCGAGTTCGGCGTGCGCGGCGTGGGCTACTACGTCAAGGAACTGCGCCGGCACCTGCGCAAGATCCTCGGCCTCGATCGCCAGCTGCGCGTGGCCATCATGGGCGCCGGCAATCTCGGTCTCGCGCTCGCCGACTATCCCGGCTTCCGCCAGGAAGGCTTCGAGATCGCGGCGCTCTTCGACGCCGCCGACGAGAAGATCGGCCACGAATCGCGGAGCGGCGTGCCCATCCACGACATCAAGGAACTGCGGCGCGTGGCGCGCAAGGATCGCCTCGACATTGCCGTCATCGCCGTGCCGGCGCCGCGCGCGCAGCCGGTGGTCGATCAGGTCGTGGCGGCGGGGATCAAGGCCATCCTCAACTTCTCGCCGGGGACGCTGACCGTGCCGCCGAACGTGAAGCTCAAGAGCGTTGACCTCACGGTGTCGCTCGAGAGCCTGTCGTTCTATCTGGCGCAAGGCGAATCCAGCGGTGGCTAAGACACCGCGCCGCCGGGCGGCGGGTCCCGCGCTGTCGCACCTCGACGCGCGCGGCAAGGCGCGGATGGTGGACGTGGGCGAAAAGCCGGCCACGCGGCGCGAGGCCCGCGCGACCGGCGAAATCACGATGTCGGCGGCGGCGCTCCGCCTCATCCGCAGCGGCACCGTCGCCAAGGGCGACCCGTTGCAGACCGCGCGGCTCGCGGGCATCATGGCCGCGAAGCAGACGGCCGCGCTCATCCCGCTGTGCCATCCGCTCGCGCTCACTCACGTGAGCGTGGACCTGACGCCGACGCGGCGCGGCTACCGGATCGAGTCGCGCGTGCGGACCACCGGGCCGACCGGCGTGGAAATGGAAGCGCTTACCGCGGTGTCGGTGGCGGCGCTGACGATCTACGACATGGTGAAGGCCGTGGACAAGGCGATGGTCATCTCGCGGCATCTGCGTGCTCGAGAAATCCGGCGGCCGCAGCGGGCACTACCAGCGCAAGGCATGACCGGCGCCGGGCCCGACGGACACCACTACCGCCATCGCCTCGCGGTGATCCTGGGCGCCCTCACCGCGATCGGGCCGCTGGCCATCGACATGTATCTGCCGGCGCTCCCGGAGATCGCGCGCGAGCTTGGCGTGCCCATTGCCGCGGTGCAGGTGAGCCTGGCCAGCTACTTCATCGGCATCGCGCTCGGTCAGGCCCTCTACGGTCCGCTGTCCGACCGACTGGGACGCAAGCCGGCGCTCTATGTCGGGCTCGCGATCTTCGTCGGCGCGTCGCTTGGCTGCGCCTTCACAACCAACGTCACGCAGCTCGTCGTCTTCCGCTTCCTCCAGGCGCTCGGCGGCTGTGCGCCGCTGGTGGTGCCGCGGGCCGTCGTGCGCGACTACTTCGACGGGCGCGAGTCGGTGCGGATGTTGTCGATGCTGATCCTCGTGATGGGGATCGCTCCGATCGTGGCGCCGTTCGTCGGCGGCCAGCTCCTGGTGCATTTCGGATGGCGATCCGTCTTCCTCGTGCTGGCCGGCTATGGGCTCACCTTGTTCGGGCTGGTGGCGTGGCTGCTGCCCGAAAGCCTGCGGCCCGAACTGCGGCGGCGCCAGTCGGTGACGGCGATCGCCGACGACGTACCTGCGCATTCTGCGGGACCGCGAATATCTCGGCTGGGTGCTCTCGGGCGGGCTCGTGTTCTCGGGGCTGCTGGCCTACATCTCGGGCTCGTCGTTCGTGTTCATCGAGCTGTTCCACGTGTCGCCGGAGCGCTTCGGGCTCTACTTCGGCGCCAACGCCATCGGCCTGATGATCGCGTCGCAGGTCAACCGGTATCTCGCCTCACGCGTGCAACCCGAGGTGATCGTTCGCACGGTGCTGCCGATCGCGGTGATCGCCGGGGTGACGCTGCTCGTGGACGCCTACACGGGCTTCGGCGGCTTCCCGGGCATCCTGGTGCCGCTCTTCTGCTTCATCGCGTGCCACGGCTTCGTGGCCCCGAACACGACGGCGCTGGCCATGAGCCCGTACGGCGCGGTGGCGGGCTCCGCGTCGGCGCTCATGGGCACGCTGCAGTTCGTGCTCGGCGCCGCCGCCGGCGGCCTGGTCAGTGCGTTCGGCAACGGCACGGCGGTGCCGTTTGCCGCCGTCGTTGCCGGCTGCGGCATCACGGCGTTCGCCGTGCACCGGACGCTGCCCGTGCGCGCGGCCGCGCTGACGCCGGCCGGCCGGCCGCCGTAGGGCGCGGCAGCCGGTTCGTCACGCCATTCGCCGTCGTCATCCGACGTCAGTGGGTTGAAATCGTTCCTTCGAGTGTGCCCTGGGTCGTGCCCGCGGCGCGGTCGAACAGCCGGTTGACCGTGAAACTGCCGCTGGCGTCGGCAAAGCGGCCCGTTCCGCCCGTCACGGTCGCGGTCTCGACGATGGTCACCAGCGACCCGGCCACCTGCGCCTGCCCCAGGAAACTGGCGGTCAGCGTGTCGCCGTTTGCCGCCGTGAGGGTCATCGTGCCCGTGGCGCTGGAGGTCGCGAAATTGACGACGTGCGGGATTTCGATCGTGAATCGCCCGAGATGAGTGGCCTGGCCCGTCGCCGAGACGTTCACCTGGGCAAACGGCGGGATCCAGCGGGGTGACGGTACGGTTCCGTCGAACTGACCCTTCAATGGCACGTCCGCGACAAGCTGGGTGGACGACCCGGTGAGCGAACGACCGGGGGCCGACGTCGGACTGGTCGGCGAAACCGATTGACTGCAACCGGCGCACAGTGCGCAAATGACGACTCCGGCGGCGAGATAGAACCTTTTCATGAGTGACCTCCTGGGCCGATTAGCGGCCACTCCTCTCGGCGCAATCGGTCGCCAAAACGGCTCACCGGCGCCGTCCGACGTCACCGGGCTGCTGCGTCAATGGAGTGACGGCGATCGAGAAGCGCTGGATCGCCTGGTGCCGCTCATGTACGACGAGCTGCGCCGCGTGGCCCATGGACGGCTCCGCCGCGAGGCCGCCCGTCCGTCGCTGAACACCACGGCGCTGGTCCACGACGCGTACCTGAAGCTCGTGGACGTACGCCGGGTCGCGGTTCGAAGACCGCACGCATTTTCTGGCGATGGCCTCGCGGGTGATGCGGCGCCTCCTCGTCGATCAGGCACGAGCGCGGCGTGCGGCGAAGCGCGGTGGCGATGTGCCACCGGTCGAGGTCGGCGAAGCGCTCTGGGTCTCTGACGTCCAGGCCGATGCCTTTGAGGATCTGAATCAAGCGCTGGAGCGGCTCGAGGCGCTCGATCCCGCGCCAGGGCCAGATCGTCGAGCAGCGCTATTTCGGCGGCCTGTCGCTCGAAGAGACCGCCGCGGCGCTCGGCGTGTCGCTCGCCACCGTGAAGCGCGAGCTGCGCTTCGCGCACGCGTGGCTCGCGGCGGAGTTGAGCCGCACGGTGCCGCAGGCGAGGACCACTTCGTGACGGACTGGTCCGAGCTGAAGGACGCGTTCTGGGCTCTCTAGCGACCTCGACCCCGCGGAACAGTCCAGCCGTCTCGCCGCGCTGAAAACCTCCAATCATCCCGATCTTCACGGGCGGCTTACCGAGTTGCTGGCCGCCGATACCCAGGGCGACCCGTTCTCGGCGACTGTTCCAGGCCGAGCCCCTCGATGCCGATCGGAGGCCCACGCGCATCGGTCGGCACGACATCGTCGGCGTCCTCGGGATCGGGCGGGATGGGCGAGGTCTATCGCGCGCACGACTCGCGGCTCCAGCGCGACGTCGCGATCAAGATCCTCCCTCGTTGCCGTGGCCGGCGATCGCGAGCGGCTGATGCGCGTTCGAGCGGGAAGCGCGGGTGTTGGCCTCGCTCAACCACCCGCACATCGCGCAGGTATTTGGCCTCGACGAGTCCGGCTGGCGCACCGGCGCTGATCATGGAACTGGTCGAGGGCCCGACGCTGGCCAACGTGATCGCCAGGCAGCCCGAGGCTCCGGTCCGCTGTCGCGCGTGCTCACCCTCGCGCGTCAGATCGCCGACGGCGCTGGACGCGGCCCATGAAAAGGGCATCGTTCATCGCGACCTGAAGCCCGCCAACATCGCGCTGACGGCGGAAGGCGAGGTGAAGATTCTCGACTTCGGGATTGCGAAACGGTTCGACGGGGTCGATTCGCTGGCGCGACCGGTCGCAGTGCAACTGAGGCGGGCGCGGCGATCGGCACGCCGGCGTATATGAGTCCCGAGCAGGCGCGCGGGTTGCCGACGGACAAGCGGACGGACATCTGGGCCTTCGGCTGCGTGCTCTACGAGCTCCTGACCGGGCGCCGGCCGTTCGCCGGCACGACGGCCTCCGAGAGCCTCGCGGCCGTGCTCGAACAGCCTCCGGACTTCAGTCTCCTGCCTGCGAGCACGCCGACGGCGGTGCGGTCGTTGCTGGAGCACTGTCTCGAAAAAGATCCCAGGCGCCGCCAGCGCGACATCGGCGACGTCCGTCTGGTGCTCGATGACGTCTTGCGCGCGCCCGCCGATGCGCCGCGCGCGGCCGGAGACGCGGCGGCCCCGTCGGCGCCCCTCTGGCACCAGTCACGCGGTCTGGTGGGGCTGGCGGCCGCCGCGATCGTGGTCGCCGCCGTCCTCGTGGTCTGGGTCGTGACCAGGGTGCCGCCGGTTGCCGAGGCTCCGGCGATCATCTCCTCGGTCGTGTTGCCCGCCGGCATGCAGCTCGCCGGCGGCATGGAAGCACGCAACGCCGAATCGCGGTTTGCCGTATCGCCCGATGGACGGCGGCTGGTGATCCTCGCCGCGGAGGGATCCGGCGCGTCGCGACTGTGGATAAGAAGTCTGGCCTCGCAAGGGTTCCAGCCCCTCCCAGACACACAGAACGCCTCGTATCCCTTCTGGTCCGCCGACTCCGAGTTCGTTGGCTTCATCGCGGGCGATCAGATCAAGAAGATCAGCGTGGCCGGCGGCACCCCGGTCACGGTGGCGAAGGGAGGATTTCGAAGCAGCGCGTGGAACGGCAGCGGTGTCATCCTGTTCGCGCCAGGGGCTTCGTCGCCGCTCTATCGCGTGCCGGACTCCGGTGGCGAACCGATCCGGGTGACCCAGCTCAACGCCGCCGACGGCGAGGTTCAGCACGCCTATCCGTCGTTCCTGCCGGACGGGCAACACTTCTTCTACCTTGGGCTGGGCACCAAGGCCGGCGGCGCGCTCGACTCGCGCGGCGTGTACATCGCATCTCTCATGGCCGGCGAGCCCGCGAAGCTTCTGCTGCCTCGAGCCACGCTTGCCCGTTATGCCAACGGACGCGTGATCTTCCTTCAGGGTGGCCGGCTCTGGGCCCAGCCCTTCGATCCCGATCGACGCGAGCTTCGCGGTGTCCCGGTGTCCCTTGCCGAACAAGTCGGTCTGTTTACGGCGGGGGCTACTGGCGTCACCGGCTCGTTCAGCGCGTCAGATGGCGGCGTCCTCGCGTATCAAACGGCGTCGCCCACGATGTCGCAGCTCACCTGGTTCGATCGGACCGGCCGCCGCATCGCCGCCCTTGGCGCGCCTGGAGACTATGACGACGTTGCACTCTCTCCCGACGGCACGCGGCTGGCGGTGAGCCTGATGGCGCCGGAGTCCTCCATCCGCGATCTCTGGATTTACGACGGCCCATCCGGCGGCAGCGGGCAGCGCTTTACCTTCGACTCCGGCGACAAGTTCGCGCCGGTGTGGTCTCCGGATGCCACTCGCATTCTGTTCAGTGTGTTGGCGAACGGTTCGGTCCGGCTGTTCGTCAAGAACGCCGACGGCGTCGCTGGCGCGCGGCCGCTGGGTGCAGACCCGCTCGGACTGGGACGGTTCGCGACCGACTGGTCTCGCGACGGCAGGCTGGTGATGTATATCGGCGGCGGCCGCGCCATCAGCCGGAGCGACCTGTGGACCATGCCGGTCGAAGGCGAGGGGGTGGCGAGGCCACTCGTCGAGTCGGCGTTCGTCGAGACGCAGGCCCGGTTCTCTCCCGACGGTCAGTCGTTCGCCTATTCGTCGAACGAGACCGGTCGTTTCGAGGTCTACGTGGATCGATTTCCCGGCCGGGGCGCCCGGCGTCTGGTGTCGAGAGCCGGAGGCGGATGGCCGCGCTGGGCACGCAACGGACGCGCGATCTATTTTCTGTCCGCCACGAATCAGCTGATGGTGGCCGACGTCAGTCAGGAGTTGCGGGTCGGCGAGCCGCGGCCGCTGTTCGAGGTACGGATCCGGCCGTTCATCCGGCTCGATGCGTATTCGTACCACGTGTCGCCAGACGGGACCCGGTTTCTCGTCAACGTGCTGATCGCCGACGCCACGCCACCTGCCATCACGGTGGTCGCCAACTGGACCAGCCTCGTGCCCTAGCAGCTAGGCGATGCGCTGCAGGTACGCGATCAGCACCGTCAGCGTGATCGGGCTGAGGAGCGTCGTCACGCACACCACGCTGGTGACGAAGCTCGGCGCGACATCGAACTCGAGCGCGAGGATGGTGGTGACGACGGCCGTGGGCATCGACGCCTGCAGCACACCAGCCTGGAACGCGGCGCCCTGCAGTCCGAGCAGGCGCGCGATGCCGAACGCCGCCAGCGGTGTGGCCACGAGCGAGAGCAGCGACGCCACGATCACCATGTCGGGCCGATCCGGCCAGGTGACCCGTTCGAGCTGCATGCCGAGGACGAGCACCATCATCGGCAGCGCGGCATCGCTCAGCATCGCCATCGGGCGGGCGATCGCGTCGGGCACGTGGAACCCGAAGGCCATGGTGACCGCAGCGGCCACCGCGCCGTAGACGGCGGGCACGCGCAGCACGCCGGCGAGCGCCTGCCGGATCGACCGGCGGCCGCTGGCCGCGAGGAGGACGCCGCCCGTGTAGCTGAAGATGGCGCTCGACACGAAGTAGACGCTGGCAAACGCCAGGGCCTCGCGGCCGAACGCCAGCAGGGCCACCGGCAGCCCGTAGTTGCCGCTGTTGGAGCAGACGACCACGAGGAGAAATGCGGAGAGCGAAGCCCGGTCGAGACGCAGCGGGATGGCGGCCACCCGGGCCATCAGCGCGGCCGAGGCGGCGACCAGCAGGTAAAAGGCGGCCATCCGGCCGAATTCGAAGCCCGAAAGCGTGGATGTGGCGAGGGTATTGAACACCAGGGCCGGCGCCAGGGCGTGGAACGTGACGCGAGAGAGCGTGTGGACCTGCACCGACGCGTGACGCGCCAGCAGGTAGCCGACGCCGGCGATGACGAAAATGGGCAGGATGTCGGAGGCGAAAATCCCCAGCAGGAGCTGCGCGGTCTCGGGCACGGACCCAAGGATCATATGTCGTGACTGATATACTTTTTCGCTGGCCTGGGGGAGACAGAGGGGACTCTTGATGAAGACCGTGGACGTCGGGGCGGTGCTGGACGAAGGCCGCTGGACCGGCTACCAGAAGCTGCTGATCGTCGGCACCGCCCTCACCATCGTGCTCGACGGCGTCGACAACCAGCTGCTGCCGAATGCGGTGCCCTTCATCGCCCCCGAATGGGGCTACGAAAGCGGCGCACCGTTCCGAAACGCGCTGGCCACCGGGCCGTTCGGGATGATGATTGGCGGGCTGGTCGGCGGCGTGCTCGGCGACCGCTACGGCCGTCGCACGGCGCTGCTCGGCAGCGTGATCGCGTTTGCCGTCCTCACGATCGCGATCGCGTTCGTCAACTCGCTCTGGGCGCTCGGCGTGCTGCGGTTCATCGCCGGTATCGGTCTCGGCGGCGCCATGCCCAACGCCGCGACGCTCGCGTCCGAATACGTGCCGCGGCGGCAGCGCCCGTTCGCGGTGACGCTCACCATCGTCTGCATTCCGCTCGGCGGGTTTCTCGCGAGCTCGATGGCCAGCCTCGTGGCGCCGGCGTATGGATGGCGTGCGCTCTTCATCGTCGGCGGCGTGGTGCCGATCGCGCTGGCCGCGCTGCTCTGGAAGGTGCTGCCCGAATCGCCGCGGTACCTGGCCAGCCGTCGTGAGCGCTGGCCCGAGCTGGTGCGCATGCTGCGGCGCATGGGCCATGACGTGTCGCCCGACGCGACGTTCGTCGAGGCGCGTGCAGCCGGCGACGCGCCGCAGGCCAAGCCGTCGATCGGCGAACTGTTCACGCCGCGCTTCGCTGCGCGACACCACCGGCCTCTTCGGCTCGTTCTTCTTCTGCCTGATGGTCAACTACGTCGCCATCCAGCTCGTGCCCTCGATGCTGCGCGATGCCGGCAAGTTCACGCCCGCGGCGGCGGCGGGCGGCCTGCAGTGGGTGAACGTGGGCGGCGTCATCGGTGCCGTGCTCGGCGCGCTGGTCATCCAGCGGTTCGGCTCGCGGCTGACCATGCTCGGCATGTCGGCGGCGGCGATCGTCTGCTCGATGATCATGGCGGGCATGCGGCTCGATCCCACGGATGCGATGGGGCTGATGCTGATGTTCCTCGTGACCGGCGGGCTGCTCAACGCGGTGCAGACCACGATGTACGCGCTGGCCGCGCACGTCTATCCGACCGAGATTCGCAGCACCGGCGTCGGCACGGCGGTCGCGTTCGGACGCATCGGCAACGTGCTGGCCGTGTACGTCGGCGGCTACGCGCTCGATCAGGGCGGGCCGCCCGGCTACTTCACGTGCTGGGCGATCCTGATGGGCCTGGTGTTCATCTCGCTCGCGATCGTGAAGCGCCACGTGCCGCGCACCTCGAGTGCCGGCGCGGGCGCGTCCGTCGCGGCACCGGCGTCGCACTGAGCAGTGATTGGCCGCCAGCGATCTTTCGTAGGGGCGGGTCTTCAGACCCGCCGACAAGTAGAGGAGTAACGAGTCGATGAGTCAGCAGAATTTGGAGCAGGTACTACAGAAGGCCGGCAACGCCGTCGAGATGCTGCGGAACTCGCAGATTGGCGCCTACGTGTATCCCGTGGTGCCGACCGAGTACGGCAACTGGCGCGACGAGCAGAAAGCGTGGCGCGATTCCGCCGTGCTCTTCGACCAGTCGCACCACATGGCGGAGCTCCTCGTCACCGGTCCCGACGCGATGAAGATGCTGTCGTACCTGGCGTCGAACACCTTCAAGGGCTACACGCCGAACAAGGCCAAGCAGTTCGCGCCGTGCAGCTACGACGGCTACGTGATCGGCGACGTGATCATGTTCTACCACGCCGAAAACGAGTTCAACCTCGTGGGCCGCGCGCCGACCGTGAACTGGGTGCAGTTCCACGCCGAGACCGGCGGGTTCAACGTGCAGGTGCGCCGCGACGACCGCTCGCCGTCGCAACCCGAAGGGCGCGGCCGTCGTGCGCCAGCACTACCGCTACCAGGTGCAGGGGCCGAACGCGTGGAAGCTGCTCGAAAAGCTGAACGGCGGGCCGATTCCGGACATCAAGTTCTTCAACATGGACTACATCACCATCGGGGGCCAGAAGGTCCGTGCGCTCCGGCACGGCATGGCCGGCGCGCCCGGGCTCGAGATCTGGGGCCCGTATGCCGAGCGCGAGAAGGTGAAGGACGTCATCCTCGCGGCGGGCGAGGAGTTCGGGCTGGTGCAGGTGGGTGCGCGCGCCTACGCCACCAACACGCTCGAGTCGGGCTGGATTCCGTCGCCGCTGCCGGCCGTCTACACCGGCGAGAAGATGAAGAAGTACCGCGAGTGGCTGCCGGCGAGCGGCTACGAGGCGACCTGCTCGATTGCCGGCAGCTTCGTGTCGAAGAACATCGAGGACTACTACTCCACGCCCTACGAGCTCGGCTACGGCATCATGGTGAAGTTCGACCACGACTTCATCGGCCGCGAGGCGCTCGAGAAGAAGAGCCAAGGAGCCGCAGCGCAAGAAGGTCACCTTCGCGTGGAACGCCGAGGACGTGGCCAAGGTGATGACGTCGGTGCTCGACAAGGGCGACCACTACAAGTACATCGAGCTGCCGCTCTCCAACTACGGATCGTCGTCCTTCGACGCGATCGTGAAGGGCGGCAAGACGGTGGGCCTGTCGATGTTCAGCGGCATCAGCTACAACGAGCGGTCGATGCTGTCGCTCGGCGTGGTCGATCCCGACATCAACATCGGCGAGGAGCTGACGCTGGTGTGGGGCGAAGAGAACGGCGGCACCCGGAAGCCCACCGTCGAGCGCCACAAGCAGACCGAGATCCGCGTCACCGTGTCGCCGGTGCCGTACGCCGAGGTCGCCCGCACCACCTACCGGCCGAAGTAACTCGGGCCGGCTCAGGCAGGTGGGCGGGTAGGCCAGGTGGGCCCGGGTGGGTAGAGCACTTGTCACAAGAGCCTTTCCCTACCTGACCCACCAGACCTACCTGACTTACCTGCCTACCTGCCGTCGATTCGCATGGTGGCGGCTCGATGTGGATGACGACGTCGGCGAGCTGGGGGAAGCGCGCCATCAGCAGGTCCTTCACGACGTGGGACGTCGGCATGGGCGCGGCGCAGTGCCATGTCGCCGTCGAGCCACAGGTGCAGATCGAGAAACGCGTAGTCGGCCGACCCGCGCGTACGGATCTTCTCGCACCCGAGCACGTCGGGCACGGTGGCCACGACGGCCCGCACCTCCGACTCGGCGATGACGATCTCATCGCCCAGAATCCGCGACGCCTCCTTCGCGATCTCCCAGCAGGCATGGCCGATGAACGCCGCCACCAGCAGCGCGGCCAGCGGGTCCAGCAGCGGGAAGCCCCACCACACCCCGAGCAGCGCGCCGATGACCGCGCCCGTGGTCAGCACGTCGCTGCGCGTGTGCTTGGCGTCGGCCAGCAGCAGCTCGCTCTTGAGCCGCACGCCGGCACGGCGCTCGTAGGTGACCACGAAGAGGTTGACGACCAGCGTCACCACCATCACGCCGATGCCTTCAGGGAACACCTTTGGCATGCCGCCGTTCAGGAAGCGATCCCAAGCCGCCGACAGCACTTCCACCAGCACGAGGATGAGGAAGACGAGAATCCCGACCGACGCCATCGTTTCGTACTTGCGATGGCCGTACGGGTGGTTGGCATCGGGCGGGCGGCGGGCCACCGACACGCCAACCAGCGCCACGACGTTCGAGGCCGAATCGGTGAGCGAGTGGAAGCCGTCGGAGAGGATCGACACCGCCCCGGTGTACGAGCCCAGGAGCGATCTTGGCGAACGCGACGGCGAGATTGAGGGCGAGGACCTGGTAGAGAACCCGGACGACCTGCGCGTAGCGGGTGTCGCCGGCGTCGGCCGACGCCGGGGTCAGAACACCCGCGCGGTCGGAATCGGCCACCATCGCAGCTGCACGCGGCCGATGATGTACTTCTTCGGCACCATGCCCCAATGGCGGCTGTCGGAGCTGTTGTTGCGGTGGTCGCCCATCACGAAGTAGTAGCCGTCGGGAATGACGGTGGGCCCGAAGTCGTCGTGGCTGCGATACTCCGGCGGCACGAAGTCGTCGGCCATCGGCACGTCGTTCACGTACACCCGGCCGTCCATGATCCGCACCTGGTCGCCCTCTTCGGCGATGACGCGCTTCACGAACGACTTGTCCGGGTTGACGGGGTAGTAGAGCATCACGATGTCGCCGCGCCGCGGCGAGCTCAGGCGGTAGATCAGCTTGTTGACGATCAGCCGGTCCTGGTCTTCGAGCGTCGGAGCCATGCTCAGGCCCTCCACCCGCGCCACCTGGAATCCGAACGTGACGATGAGCGTCGCGTAGACGGCCGCCGACGCCAGCGTCTTGAACCACGCCACCAGCTCGTCCCGCCACACGGACAGCCGGTGCTGGACGACGACGATGGTCCGCCCCTCGGGCTCGGCGAGCACCGGCCGCGGGCCGGGGAAGGTCAGAGCTTCAGATACTCCCTCAACCGCTTGGTCTGCGACCGGCTGACCGGGATCTCCGTGCTCTTCGCGTCCTTCATCCGGAGGATATAGTTCCTGCTGAACCAAGGGACGATCTCCTTGATCTTGTTGATGTTGACCAGGTGCGAGCGATGGACCCGCCAGAACGTCTCCGGGTCAAGGCGCGCCTGCAGGTCGTCCAGCGTCCGGTAGTTGGACGTGCCCGCCACCTGCCCTGTCACTATGGTAATCGACTCGTCGGCCAGGGAGGCGAAGATGATCTCGTCGGCCTGGACCAGCCAAAACCGCTCGCCCGTCTTTACCGCCACCTGCTCACGACGGCTCTGACGGCTGGCCATGATTTTGACGATCTGCTCCACCTGCTCGTTCAGGAGGCGGGGTTCGCCTTCCTGGCGGGCGGCGCCCAGCCGCCGGCGCACCCGGGCCACCGCCTGCTGCAGGCGGGCGGCGTCCACGGGTTTCAGCAGGTAGTCCACGGCGTTGACGTCGAAGGCCTCCAGGGCGTGCTGGTCGTAGGCGGTCACGAAGACGACCGCGGGGGCGTCATCGGCCCGTTCCAGGAGCCGGCGGGCCACCTCGAACCCGGTCAGGCCGGGCATCTGGATGTCCAGGAACACGACGTCGGGGTCCAGCTCGTCCGAGGCCACCAGCGCCTCCGGCCCATTGCTCGCCTGGCCGACGATCTCGATGTCCTCCGTCTGGTTGAGCTGGAAGCACAGCTCTTCACGCGCGAGCTGTTCGTCGTCCACGACCAGCACCCGCAGGCTGCCGCCGAAGGGGGTGGCGCCGCTCATGCCGTGATTCGCGCCTCGGTCTGCAGCTCCGGCACCTCGATCCGGGCCCGCGTCCCCTTGCCCGGCTCGCTGAAGAGCGACAGCTGGTACGCGGCGCCGTAGATCACGTGCAGGCGTTCGCGGACGTTGGCCAGGCCGATGCCGCTCGACATCGGCTGATCGAGGCGGTCGAGCACGAACCCCATGCCATCGTCCTCCACCTCGATGACCGCGCGGCCGTGCTCGCCGTGGCTGCGAATGGTGAGCGATCCCGGGCCCACCTTGCGCGCCAGCCCGTGCTTGATCGCGTTCTCGACCAGCGGCTGCAGGATCATGCTCGGCACCACGATGTCGAGCGTGTCGGGGCTGATGTCCTTGCGCACGCGCAGCGACGGCCCGAAGCGCACCACCTCGATCGCGAGGTACTCGTCGATCGACTCGATCTCCTCGCGCAGGGTCACGAAGTGCTCGTGGCTCTTCATCAGCCGCCGCAGCAGCACCGACAGCTTCTGGATCAGCATCCGCGCGGTGTCGGGCTGCGTCCGGATGAGGGACGAGATCGAGGTCAGCGTGTTGAAGAGGAAGTGGGGGTTGATCTGGCTCTTGAGCGCCTCGATCTTGGCCGCCATGAGCAGCGTTTCCTGTTCCTGCAGGCGGTGCTCGATGCGCGCGCTGTTCCAGATCTTGATCGGCGTCGCCACGGCCAGCACCGTGGCCAGCACGACCAGCACGGTCATGCCAATCGAGGGCGAGCCGAGATAGAACAGGCGGTGCGCCCCGAAGCGGGCGCCGAGCGCCTGGCGCAAGAGCTCGAGCGCGACGGCGGCGAGCAGCAGCACCAGCGGCCAGTTGGTCTCGAGACGCCGCACCATCTTCCACACGTGTTTCGGCAGGTCCACGAACACGAACGGGCTGAACTGCCAGATCACTTCTTTGGGACACGCCTCGCGCAGGCCGCCCCCGGCAAACCCGCAGCCGACGGCAAACGGGATGGCGGCGAACTCGCCGGCAATCAGCGCGGGCACGCCGACGAGGAAGCCGACCAGCGCGCCGGTGTAGGGGCCGGCGATCAGGCCCGGCCAGAAACGCGCCCTCCAGCGTCAGGTCGGCGGCGTTGTAGTTGAGCAGCAGTGCGGAACGCGACGCCCGCCATCAGCGGCACGGCGATCGCGAGCGTGAACACCAACCGGTCGAGCCAGCCGCGCCGCTCGAAGATGAGGATGTGCCGGAACCGCCGGTAGCGGGCGAGCATGGTGGCCAGCACTGCCATCACGGCCAGCTTGACGATGAGCGTCGTGAGGAGGAACTGGTCCGCGGAGAGGAAACGCGGCTCCTGGAACACGGAAGTATCTTAACGGCTGAAGGCTCACGGCTCAGGGCTTGGGGGCTTGTCGCGAAAAACGCCCCAAACGGCTGATAGCACAAGGGCTTACCCCTCGATGGTATGATTTGTCGATGATTGGACCCCTGCTGAAGGGCTTCTCCCTCACGTTCAAGCACCTGTTCAAGAAGAAGGTCACCGTCAACTACCCGTACGAAAAGGTGCCGGTCTTCCCGAAATACCGGGGAAAACAGGTGCTGATGCGGGACGAGAACGGTCTCGAGAAGTGCGTGGCGTGCGGTCTGTGCTCGGTGGCGTGCCCGGCCGACGCCATCTACCTCGAAGCGGCCGAAAACGACGGTTCGGTGATGGCGGGTCCCCGCTACGCCAAGGTCTACCAAATCCACAAAACCCGGTGCATCTTCTGCGGCATGTGCGAAGAGGCCTGCCCGGTGTCCGCCATCTTCATGGGCAAGGACTACGAGCTGGCCGTCTATAGCAAAGACGACTTCGTCTGGGACAAGACCGACCTCCTGGTCGCTTCCCAAGCTCCGGCGCAGACGCCGGCGGCAGCCGGATCCCGCTGAACTGGTGCCGAGTTTTGTTGTTGCGCCGTGGCGGCAGGGGTATAGTGCCCCGCGGCCCGAGCACCCCCCGGTGTCCCGATCCGGGACACTAGCCGCCTGAGGAGTCAGCATGGCGCTGTTCGAGCGTGAGGACCAGGATTACGGGGCAGACGGCACGACCCGGGCGCTGTCCGTGACGGCTGTCGAAACCGATTTCGTCTGGCGCGTCTACGAGAAGCTCGCCACCGTCTACGACCTGACCTTCGGACCGGCGCTCCACCCCGGACGGATCGTCGCCAAGGAGCGGATGAAGATCCGGCCCGGCGACCGGGTGCTGGAAGTGGGCATCGGCACCGGCATCAACGTCTCGCTGTATCCCCGCACCAGCCACGTCACCGGCATCGATCTCTCGGCCAAGATGCTCGAGAAGGCGCACGAGCGCGTGGCCAAGGAAGGGCTCACCAACGTCGATCTCCTCGAGATGGACGCCACGAACCTGGCGTTCGAGGACAACTCGTTCGACGTGGTCTACGCGCCCTACGTGATCAGCGTCGTGCCCGAGCCGGTGAAGGTGGTGCGCGAAATGAGCCGCGTCTGCCGACCCGGCGGCAAGATCATCATCCTCAACCACTTCCGCAGCCCCAACCCGGTGCTCGCCACCCTCGAGCGCATGATCTCGCCGCTCACCGTGCACATCGGGTTCACCGCGGACCTCGATCTCCACGGCGTGCTGGCGCAAGCCGAGCTCCGGCCGCTCTCGATCGAGAAGGTCAGCTTCCCGCCGATCTGGTCGCTCGTCACCTGCACGAAAGACTAGAAGGCTTCAGGCTTCGGGCTTCGGGCTTCAGGAACGCGACGCGGACAACGACTGTCCCGGCGCGATGACAGCATCGGTCACGGCCCGAGGGGTTCGGCCTGTATTCCTAGCGCCCGCAGGACAGGCGCGCTGGCATCCATCCTGCTGTGCGCCGACATCGATGACGATCGCGCGCAGTCTCGTGGCCGTCGCCCTCTGCCTCCCCGTCCCCGCTCATGCGCAGGTGATCACGGCGCCGCCGCAGCCAGACACCGCGCAGGTGCAGACCGGCACCATCGCCGGCGTCGTGATCGACGACCGCACCGACCAGCCCATCAAGGGCGTGGCGGTCTTGGTCGAGAGCCAGTCGATCGTCGCCGAAACAGACAGCAACGGACGATTCAGCCTGAGCGCGCCGCGCGGCCGGCAGACGATCGCCGCGTCGGTCATCGGCTACGCGCTGCTGCGCACCGAAGTCGAGGTGGCGGACGGCACCGCTCGAGATGACGATCCGGCTCTCGGAAGGCGCCGGCGCCTATACCGAGCGCGTGACGGTGTCGGGTTCGCTCCGCCGTGAGTCCGATTCGGTCCCTGGCGGGACGTCCCTCTATGGCCGCGAGCTCGAGACCTTGCGCGGCGCCGTGCTCGACGATCCGCTGCGGGCGATCCAGTCGCTGCCGTCGGCCACGGCGACCGACGACTTCTACAGCGAGTTCGCCGTGCGCGGCAACCCGTTCCGCTACGTCGGCCTGGTCGTGGACGGCGTGCCCACGCGGTATCTGATGCACGCCGCCAACATCACGAGCGACGGCGGGTCGATCGCCATGATCAACAGCGAGACGCTGGGCAGCGTGTCGCTGCTCCCGGGAAGCTATCCCCAGCGCACCGGCCGCCAACTCGGCGCCGAAGTCGATCTCGCCACCCGGGAGGGCAGTCGCGACGAGTTCCGCGGGCGGGCCGGCTTGAGCGGGACGAGCGCGACTGGCCTCGGCGAAGGTCCGATCGCCAACGGGAAGGGATCGTGGCTCGCCTCGGTCCGCCGCAGTTATCTCAACTATCTGATCAATCGGATCGATCCCGACACGGGATTCGCCTTCGGCTTCCTCGATGCGCAGGGCAAGGTGGTCTACGACTTCAGTCCTCGCCATCAGGTATCGATCACGGCGCTCCTCGGTCGCGCGGTGTTCGAGGAAGGCGATCCGGACCTCGGCGTCAACGAGATTCGGACCGGCATCAGCCGCGCCTGGCTGTCGTCGCTGTCGTGGCGCTACCTGCCGAGCCCGCGGTGGGCCATCACGCAACGGCTGTACCTCGACCGGTCTGCACTTCGACTACGACAACCGCGCCGGCTGCGACGCTCGACGCCGCGCGGTTCAGCAGGCTCGGATGGCGCGCCGACGGCTCGTTGACGGCGGCGACGCGCGCGGTGGTCGAGTTCGGCGGCGACGTCGAGCATCTCGACGGCCGCAGCCGCATCGCCAGGCAGATCTCGGCGACGAGCGCCCCGGTCGCGCTCAACGACCTATGACGAGCAGGCAACGGCCGGTTCCGCGTACGCACAGGTGCGGCTCGGGGTTCACTCGCGAGTGACCGTGACTCCCGGCGGCCGTATCGACCATTGGAGCCTGACCGGATCGACGAGCGCCTCCCCGTGGGTCAACGCCGAGTGGCGTGTGTCCGAGAGCACGCGTCTGCGTGGAGGCAGCGGCATCTATCGTCAATTTCCGGATCTCGACCAGGTGTTCGGCATTCGCGGCGGTGGACGCGACCTGCGGCCGGAACGCGCCCTGCACCTCGATGCCGGCATCGAGCAGGCGCTGCCCGGTCAGACGCGGGTGCTGTTCAATGTCTACTCGCGTCATGAACGGGACGTGTTGTGGACGCCGGGCGCGGAGCCGCGGCGTCTCCTCGGCGGGCACGATCCTCCCGGGCGCGTTCGACGCGCCGTGGGTGAACGCGCTGAGCGGCGAGGCGCGTGGCGCCGAGGTCGTTGCTGCGTCGCGACGCGACGGACGGATTCTCCGGCCTGGCGGGCTACGCCTTCAGCCGCCTGAATATACGCACACCGGGACCGGCGAAAGCTTCTGGGGAGATGCGGACCAGCGGCACACGGTCTCGCTGTACGGCAACTATCGCCTCTCGAGCCGTTCCAGCGTCAGCGTCCGCTACCGATACGGGTCGAACTATCCGGTCGCCGGGTACATTGGAGTACCGTCGGCCGCCCTGGGCCAGCCGCCGGTCGTCGATGGCCAGCCCTTGTTCCTGCGGGCTCGCAACCGAACGCAATGCCCTGCGCCTGCCGGCCTACTCACGTCTGGACGTCCGCGCCGACCGCGCGTTCACCTGGTCGAGCCGCCGGCTGGTCGTGTTCGTCGACGTCGCCAATGTCCTGAATCATGAGAACCTGCGTAACACGTCGTACTCGGATCGACCGCGCCGGCCGGGTCTTCGATAGCGACGGAATCGCTGCTGCCGATCGTGCCCTCGGGCGGCCTCGTCATCGAGTTCTGATCCCGATGCCTTTGCGCCTGCCCCGGAGTGATCGGCGGGTTCGGAGACTGATAGTCAGGCTTCGCGCCTCCAGGACTACGATCGCACCATGTCGACCCGCGATCTGCTCGCCGAGGCGCAGGGCTATGCGGCGGCGTATCTCGAGGACGTCGTCAACCGGCACGTCGGGGGCACGGTCGATCGGCAGACGCTGATCGAGCGGCTGGGCGGGCCGTTGCCGGAAGCCTCGTCCAATCCGCATGTCGTGCTCGCGAATCTGGTGCGTGATGCCGACCCCGGCATCGTCGCCTCGAGTCGGCCCGCGGTACTTCGGCTTCGTGACCGGCGGCGCCGTGCCCGTGACGGTCGCGGCGGATTGGCTCGCCAGCGCCTGGGACCAGAACGGCGGGATGTACGTGATGTCACCGGCGCTCGCGGTCATGGAAGACATCGTCGCCGGCTGGTTGCTGGAGATGCTCCACCTGCCCGCCGGCGCCAGCGTCGGCTTCGTGACCGGCGCGCACATGGCCAACTTCACCTGCCTCGCCGCCGCGCGACATGAGGTGCTGCGTCGCGTCGGCTGGAACGTCGAAGCGCACGGCCTCCAGCGGGCGCCGCGCGTCACCATCGTGTCGGGCGATCACGCCCACGTCTCGGTCATCGGCGCGCTGCGCATGCTCGGCTTCGGCGCGAACGAGGTGGTGCGCGTGCCAGTGGACGATCAGGGGCGCGTGCAGCTCGACGCGTTCGAGCGCACGATCGCCGGCATCGATGGTCCGCTCATCGTCTGCGCGCAAGCCGGGAACGTGGGCTCCGGCGGCAGCGATCCGATCGCAGGGATGGTCGTCGCCGCGCGCCCGCGTGGTGCGTGGGTGCACGTCGACGGTGCGTTCGGATTGTGGGCGGCGGCCGTGCCGGAGCTGGCCGGGCAGGTCGCTGGTATCGACACCGCCGACTCGTGGACGACGGACGCGCACAAGTGGCTGAACGTCCCCTACGACTCCGGCCTGGCGATGGTCGCGCATCCCGCGCCACATCGGGCATCGATGGGGCTGCAGGCGTCTTACCTGATCCGCGGTGCGGAAGAAGAACGCGTCGGTATGGACTGGGCGCCCGAGTCGTCACGCCGCGGGCGCGTCCTCCCGCTCTACGCCTTGTTCCGAACGCTGGGCCGCGCTGGGATTCAGGCGATGATTCGCCAGACCATCACACTGGCCCGACGCATGGCGACACGACTCACCAGCGAGCCGGGCGTGCACGTCCTGAACGACATCGTCTTGAATCAGGTGCTGGTGCGGTTCGACGGCGATTCGGCACGAACCACCGATGAAGCTACCGTCGACGTCATCACCCGCGTGCAGGCCGACGGCACGTGCTGGGTCGGCGGCGCGACGTGGTTCGGGGAACAGGTGATGCGGATCTCGATCTCGAACTGGTCGACGACCGAAGAGGACATCGACCGTTCCGCCGACGCGATCCTGGGCTGCTACAGGATGGCGTTGCTGCGTCGTCGGTAGCACCCTCGATCTGCGCGTGACTGGTCCCTAAAAGGAGCGACATGCCGACCATCGATAAGTTCTGTGCGCCCGGGGTCTTCGACCCGCCTACCTATACGCAGGGCATCAGAGTGAATCAGGCGCAGACGATCCTGTTCCTGTCAGGCCAGGTGGCCTACACGCCCGAGGGCGGCGTGGCCTTCCCCGGCGACTTCAAGGCGCAGGCCCGTGGCGCCTACCAAGCCATCAAGGCGCTCGTCGAGTCGCAGGGCGGCACCATGGCCAACGTGATCAAGATCACCACCTACCTCACCGACATGCGCTATCGGGCCGAGCTCGCCCCGGTGCGCGAGGAGTTCTTCGGCAAGAAAGGGCCAGCGTCGACGCTGGTGCAGGTGTCGGCACTGGCCTTTCCAGACTGGCTGGTGGAAATAGAGGCCATCGCTGTCCTCTGACTGGACTCCATGAGTAGCCCAGCCCAGCTACAGGGCTGACGGCTTCCCGCACCGTTGTTCGACTTTCCTTGCTTTCACGTTGAAGCGGGCAAACACTTGCGCGTCCCGCTCGACGTAGAGGCGGGTCGTCAGACCCGCCTGCACAGCAGGAGGGAAGCCCATGGCTCAGCGCTACACCCCGACGCCGGACGAACGTCGCGCCCTCGAACAGCTCGCCGAAGAAGTCGCTGGCGTGCAGCGGACCCTCGTCGCCAATCATCCCAAGCTGACACAGCCCGATCGGGGGGCGCACCAGCCGCAGCTCGGCGCCGGCAAGGTCCTCCTGAACGTGGGCGAAAACCTGCCGCCTGAACTCGACGGCCTCGGCATCTTCAAGCCGACGGCCGGCACGCCGCTCATCGGCATTGGACGCATGTCGAACGGCCTTGGCTGTCCGCACGCGGAGACCGAGGCCGATTTCCTCGGGCTGATGCTGGCGTTCCGCGCGGCGGACGGGCGCCGCGTCGACTTCATCACCATCAACGATCCTGGTGCGCCGACGGACACGCCCAAGGAGTTCGTCGCGCTGCTCAAGGCCACGGCCGACGCGGCGGTGGGCAACGACGGCGCCGGGCTCGTGAACATGCTGGCCTCGCAGACACGGCTGCTCGCGGGGCTGGCCCGCCATGCCGGCCACCGCGCGCCGGCGATCGCGACGCAGGTGATTCGCCAGACCGCGCGCACCACGAAGTCCAGCACCGCCTATCAGCAGGTACCTGGACCGGGGTGGTCCGCGCGCGCGACGTGCTCGGCAAGTTCACCTTCGTGCCGCTGCACGACGTCAACGAGCCCCGGCCGTCACAGGCCGGCGATCGCTACCTGACCGAGGACTGGACGCGCCGGCACGCGGCCGGGCCGCTCGAGTTCCGGCTGTACTGGATCCGGTTCCTGGACGAAGCCCGCACGCCGCTGAAGGACCTGACGCGCGGATGGGCGGAAGACCACCGCATCCGCGTGGGCACGGTGAAGTTCCCGGCCGCCGATCCGGCGGCGTTGGAAACGAAGCTCGTGGCGCTGCTGGCCACGGAGATGGGGGCCAATCAGGGCAACTGGATCGAAGACGATCGCGACGGCGCTGCGCCGGACCTCCCGGCCACCGAGTACACGGCGGCGCGTTTCCTCGCCTACCGGGTGAGCCAGCGGATGCGCAACGCCTTGCCGGAGGCCCAGTACGCCTCGTTCTTCGCCAGCGGCACCATCGAGCCGGCGCTCGCCGCGGAGCTCCTGAAGCGCTACCAGCAGAAGCGGGCCGCCGGCCACGGTGCGCCCGACGTGGGCGCGCTGTCGCCGACGTAACCGACGTGACGGTCCCTTTTGTCGTCGGGCCCCTCCCGGTAAGCTGAGGGAGACGATCGAGGGAGAACCGATGCGAATGCGTGTGGTGGGTGTGGCGGTGGTAATGGCGGGTATGTTCTGGACGGGGCCGGCGGGGGCGCAGTCGGTGTACGTGGCCGGCGCGATCGGCGCGGAGATCGTCCGCACGTCCTCGACGCGATCTGGCGGGTCCACCTACGACGCGGGCAGCGGGGAAGCGTTCGCGGGCGCCATCCGCCTCGGCACGGCCATCTCGGAGCGGTTCGGGGTGGAGCTCGAATTCTACCGCCCGGGTGAAATCGAGACCGACACTGGCGGGCCAATCTACCTGCCTGCGGCCATCGTCGACCTGTATCCCGGAGGTCCTGTCGCGAACGGCCTCCCTCCCGACCTCAGCTTCCCATCCATCCTCTCGGAGACCTCGCGGGTGCGCGCTGCCACGACGAGCGCGCTGGTCTTCGCGCGGCAGTCGCTTGGCACGCGGGTCGAGCTCGTGTATCTCGGCGGCGTCGGCTTCTCACGCGTGGTGCGCGAGATCGAGTACGGCTTTGGAGGCCGGATCCCGCCGCTCGAGCTGTCGATCCTTCCCCCGTCGTATTCGAGCCGCACCACCCAATACGCGGCGGGGCCGGTCGTTGGCGTCGAGGTGCGGGCCGGCATGACCGACCACGCGCAGCTCGTCGCCGGCCTGCGCATGCACACGGTCGGTCAGGGGGTCGTGGACGGCTGGATGATCCGGCCGAGCGCCGGCCTGGCCTGGAAGTTCTGAGAGCCTTTAGCCCTTGGCCTTTAGCCTCTTGACCAAAGGCTAGAGGCCAGCAGAGCTAGAGGCCTTAGAACTTGGCCTTGGGGCGGCCGCGCGGCTTCTTCGGCGGCTTGTCGAGCGCCTTCAGCAGGATCTCGGCGGCGACGTCGGCGCCGTTGGTCTCCGGCTTCTTCTTCGGCTTGGCCTGATTGAGCAGCTTGTCGAGGTGCGACTCCCACTTGCCCTCGAACAGGTCGTCGTGGGAGATGAAGGCCGAGCGCACGTACTTCGGCATCTCCTCCACGAGCACGTCTGTACTCGGGGAAGTGGCCGCGTGACGTGTAGAGCACGGCGGCGTCGTTGGCGATGCACTCGGAGATCACGCCGTAGCCCGGCTTGGTGACCAGCGCCTCGGCGGCGCCGACGAGGTCCTCGTAGCGCACGCCGACGTTGTACATCGCCTCTTCGTTGATGTTGATGAACGAGCCCTTGCGCTCGGCGGCCTGCACGTCCTTGCGGGCCGCGCGGCTGAGCGGCACGTTGGCGGTGGTCACCACCGTGTACTTCTTGAACTTCGAGAGGTTGCTGGTGTCGAGGCTCGGCAGCCCGTAGCCGCCGAACGAGGCGAGCACGATCGGCTTGTCGGTCGGGATCTTCAGGATCTTGCAGACTTCCGCCCGCGTGCGCGTGGCGTGCCGGGCGATGAACGGGATGTCCTTGACGTTCGAGAAGCTTTCGAACCCGCGCGCCATCGGCAGCTTCAGCGCCATCGACGCCTTGGCGTAGGCGCCGCGGATGGCGGGCAGCAGCGAGGGCGCCAGCCGCACGCGCGGATAGTCGCCGTAGATCCAGTCCCAGGTGAAGTTGCCCAACGCCACCGTGGGGATGCCGGCGGAGGCCCCCACGGCAAAGGCGAGCGGGGGAATGTCGCCGACGATGAGGCCGGCGCCGAGCTCGCGCAGGGCGCGGGTTTCGCTGGCTGCGCGTGTCACCAGGTCGCTGTGGAACGCCGAGGCGCGGCGGATGCTGTCGGCCTCGTCGAGCGTCAGCCCGTCCACCTGGACGACGCCGGTGTCGCACTCGAGGGTGCTGTAGGCCACCTTGCCCTTGACCGAGAGGTCGAAGAGCCAGCGCGGGGCCGACGTGCGGACGCCAATCCGCACTTCGGGACGTTTGGCCAGGACGGCGTTGATGACCTCGATCGAGCGTGACGCGTGCCCGAATCCGTGGCCGGAGATATAAAAGACGATCGCTTGTGCCAACTTAAGAGGCCTTCTCGTCGAATGCGACCTTCACCACCTGCTCGAGGGTCTCGACCGGCACGAAGGTCATGTCGCGCCGGAGTTCCTCGGGCAGTTCCAACAAATCCGGTTCATTGAGCGCCGGCAGCACGAACGTCCGCACCCCGAACCGACGGGCTGCCAACGCCTTCTCCCGAATGCCGCCAACCGGCAGCACCAGCCCGCTGAGCGTGATTTCGCCTGTCATCGCCACCCCCTGCTTCACGGGCTGATGGCGCGCCGCAGACAAAATCGCCGTCGCTATGGTGATGCCGGCGGACGGACCGTCCTTCGGGATGGCGCCCGCGGGAACGTGGATGTGCAGGTCGTGTTTGGCGAGGAATTCGGGGGAAATCCCGAGCGCCTCGGCGCGCGACCGGATGTGGCTCAAGGCCGCCCGAGCCGACTCCTGCATCACGTTACCCAGCTGGCCCGTAAGAATGATGTTCTGGTTTCCGCCCGGAAGCAAGGTCACTTCCACGAACAGCACGTCGCCGCCCACTTCGGTCCAGGCCACGCCGGTCACCACCCCCGGCATCGAGGTCCGGAAGGCCACCTCCTTCTTGAACCGGGCCGGGCCCAGGTAATCGTCCACGTCGGCGCTGTCGACGGTGACCAGTTCGGGGGGAGGGGCGTCGGCCGGGCGGGTGGCGATGCGGGCCGCCAGCTTCCGGGCAATGGTCCCGAGCTGCCGCTCGAGGCTCCGGACGCCGGCCTCGCGGGTGTACTCGCTGATGATGGTCCGCAGCGCGGCGTCGGTGACGGCCATCGTTTCCGGGGCCAGGCCGTGCTCGCTCATCTGGCGCGGCAGCAGGTATCGCCGCGCGATGTGCACCTTCTCCTCCTCGGTGTAGCCGGCCAGCTGGATGATCTCCATGCGATCGAGCAGCGCCGGATGAACCGTCCCGAGCTGGTTCGACGTGGCGATGAAGAGCACGCGTCGAGAGGTCGACCGGCGTCTCGAGGTAGTGGTCGCGGAACGAGTGGTTCTGCGCCGGGTCGAGCACCTCGAGCAGCGCCGCCGCCGGGTCGCCCTTGGAAGCCGGCGGCCATCTTGTCGATCTCGTCGAGCATGAACACCGGGTTCATCGAGCCGGCCTGCTTGAGCGCCTGGACGATGCGGCCCGGAATCGAGCCGATGTAGGTGCGGCGATGGCCGCGGATCTCGGCCTCGTCGCGCACGCCGCCGAGCGAGATGCGCACGAACTTGCGGTTCATGGCGCGGGCGATCGACTGGCCCAGCGACGTCTTGCCCACGCCGGGCGGTCCGACGAAGCAGAGAATCGGGCCTTTCATGTCGCCCTTCAGCTTCCGGACCGCGAGATACTCGACGATGCGTTCCTTGACCTTGTCGAGGTCGTAGTGGTCGTCGTCGAGCACACGCCGCGCTTCGATCGGGTCGAGACGGTCTTCGGTGGTCACCGACCAGGGAAGCTCCAGGATCCAGTCGAGATACGTCCGGATCATCTGGTATTCCGGCGACTGGCCGGTCATGCGCGCGAGGCGTTCCAGTTCGCGCGTCGCGACCGTGTAGATCCCTTCGGGCAGATTGGCGGCGTCGATGCGCGCGCGCAGCTCCACCAGCTCGGCGCCCTCGCCCTCGCCGAGCTCCTGCTGGATGGCCTTCATCTGCTGCCGCAGGAAGTACTGACGCTGCGCGTCGGTCATCTCCTGCTGCGCCTGCGATTCGATCTTGCCCTTCAGCTCGAGCAGCGACACCTCGCGCGTCGAGCGCCGTGGCCACCGCCTGCAGCTTCTTCACCAGGTCGTTCTCTTCGAGAAGTCGCCTGCTTGTCGGGCGGGCGCAGGTCGAGGAGCGTGGCCAGCACGTAGACCAGGCGCAGCGGGTCGTCGATGTTCATGACGAGCGCCGCGCAGCTCCTCCGAGAGGCCCGACGCCAGCGACAGCGTCTTGTCGATCAGCTCCTGGATGCGCCGCACGTGCGCGTCCACTTCGAGCGTGCGCTCGAAGGTTTCGGGCATGGGGGTGATGCTGAGCCCGCATCGAGGTCCCCGCGCGCGTCACCGAGTCGAGCCGGACGCGGGCGATCCCCTCGAGGATGATGTTGATGCCCAGGCCGGCTTTCGCCATCTGCCGGATCACGCCGACGGTGCCGATCTTCCGGAGATCCTCGGGACCCGGGTCCTCGCTCTCGTTGTCCTGGAGCACCAGCAGGATCAGCCGATCGCTGCCGAGCGCGCGGTTGACGGTTTCAATCGACACCCCCCGCGTCACCGCCAGCGGCTGCAGCGTCAGCGGCATCGCGACGGTGCTCCGGAGCGGCAGGACGGGGAGTTCGGATGGAAGCGGTGGGGGCGTCGGGTCGGCCATTCTAGCGAGGCTCCGCCGCCCGGCCGCGAACGTAGAGCCGTGGCTCCGCCTCGCTAGAATCCAGGTCCTCTTGCCCCGCCCCGCGGGGCGAGCCGTCTTGACGGTCGAAGGTCGGAGTCATCTACGAAAGCCGAAGGCCGTCAAGACAGCTGGCGGACGGACTCAGTGTATCAGCGGTCGGCGTCGTCACCGGTCGGCTGGGGTGGATCGGCCGGGTCGTCCGGCCGGTCCGTTCGATGTACGCTACGAGCGTGGACGAGCGTCAGTTCTTTACCGAAAAGCCGGAAGAGCGTCCGGCGAGCTACCAGTGCCCGCAGTGCCGGCGCACCAACGAGTACTCCGTCAGGTGGATCCGGCGGACCAAGAAGAACCAGCCGCCGCCCGGCGCCGACGAGCGGGCGCGGGCGATGTTCAACAAGGTCAAGGACTACCTCGTGCGCGTGGACGAGCACGTCACGTGCAAGACCTGCCGCAAGCGCTTCGAGATTCCCTCGCACCGCAACATCGTGTTCCTGGAAGAACTCGAAGGCCTGCCGAAGGACGACTACGACGAATAGGTCAGGTGGGTCGGGTAGGTCAGGTGGGTCTGGTAGGGCAGAGCCCTTGTGACAAGAGCTTTCCCCACCCGACTCACCCGACCTACCTGACCCACCCGACTCAATAAATCCCGGGAATCACCTTCCATCGGACCTGCCGGCGATACTCCGCGTACGCGCCCGGGGCGGCGCGGACGAGCGACCGCTCCTCGAACACCATGCCGATCAACAGGTACACGCTGCTGACGACGGCAAAGACCAGCTGCGTGGCGGTCATCGACGGCACGGCGAACACCACCAGGAACCAGCCCGAATAGATCGGATGGCGGACCCAGCCGTAGGGCCCGCGCCGCGTGAACGTGGCGGCGCCGCTGGTGGCACCCGGCGCATGTCGCGGTGGCCGCGTGCCGGCGAGTTCCCAGATGTCGAGGATGGCGGCGGCGCGCAGCGTCAGCGCGATGCCGGCGACTCGCACCACATACAGGGCCCACGCCGCGGCACCCTCGACCATCCACACGGTTCCCGGCACCGCGCGCCACGCGGCACAGACGCCGACGAACAAGACGCTCGCCACCCACACGTAGACGGATCGTTCGCAGCCGGGGAAGGTCCGCTCCACGCGGACGCGGATGGCATCGCGGGCGAACAACGAATGGTGCGCGGCAAAGGCGGTGAAGAGGCCGATGTCCCAGGCCAGCGCCGCCCCCGCGGTGCTGCCGGGCGGCAGCGCGGGAAAGCGGACGAAATAGCTGAACACGAACCAGCCCAGCGAGCCCGCGAAGAGCGCCGCGCCGAGCCAGGCAAAGGCCGAGCCGGTGGGCGCCGCGACTCGTCCCTCCGAAACCATCGGTCCCGATTATAGGGACCCGGATGGGTGCGGTCCCGAGGTGAAGGCCGGAGGCTATACTGGCGCGATGGAACCGAAGGCCACCCGGATCGTCACCCTGCCGCGGCTGGCGGGCGCGCTGCTGCTCGGGTCGGCGTCGCCGCCGTGCTGGTCGTGAGCGCCACGCTGCCATCGGCGCAGACCGCGCAGTCCTCGGCCGCCGCTCACGCCGGCCGACCAGGCGGCGCAGGCCCTCAATACCGGCCGCTACGACGAGGTCGATGCGCTGCTCAAGGGCGCGACCGACGCCCGGGCCACGACGCTGCGCGCCCGCGCGGCGATCGCGCGCGGCCGCTACGCCGACGCCGAGAAGCTCCTGGCGCCCGCCGCGGCGGCGTCACCGTCCGGCGATGCCGCGCTCGAGCTCGGGCTGCTGCAGCATGTATCTCGGCCGCCGGCAGGACGCGCGCCGCACGCTGCAGCGCGTGCTCGACGGCGCCGCAGCCGCGCACCGCCGCCGACTTCACCCGCGCCGGCCGCGCCGCGCGGGCGCTGGGCCAGTTCAAGGTCGCCAACGACGAGTACTTCCGCGCGCGGCAACCGGCTGGCCGCCGGCGACGTGGCGCTCAATACCGCGTGGGGCGATCTGTTCCTCGAGAAGTTCGATCGTCCGAACGCGCTCAAGTCGTATCCAGGACGCGCTCAAGGCCGACGAGACCCATGTCGCCGCCCGCATCGGCCTCGCGCGCGTGGCTGCCGAGGGCAACCCGCCCGCGGCCAGAGAGGCGCTGGAAGCGGCGCTCAAGACCAATCCCAATTCCGTGCCGGCGCACCTGCTCTCCGCCGAACTGGCGCTCGACGACCGCCGCCGCGACGAGCGCCGAGGCGTCGATCAAGAAGGCGCTCGAGGTGAACCCGAACAGCCTCGAGGCGCATTGCGCTGCAGGCCGGCGCGGCGTTTGCCGCCAACAAGCCGGCCGAGGTCGAGACGTCACGCGCAGGCAGGCGCTCAAGATCAACCCGACCTACGGCGAGGTCTACCGCGTGGTGGCCGACCACGCGGCGCGCGGGTACCTCTTCGACGAGGCCGCGGCGCTGCGTGCGCAAGGCGCTCATCATCGACCCGAACAACGCGCAGGCCTACGCCGACCTGGGGATGTACCTGCTGCGCACCGGCGACGAGGGCGAGGCGCGCGTGGCGCTCGAGCGCGCGTTCAAGGACGACCCCTTCAACGTCTCCACCTTCAACTCGCTCGACCTGCTCGACACGCTCGACAAGTTCGAGACGATCACCGACGGCGACCTCGTCGTTCCAGCTTCCATCCCGAGGAAGTGGCGGTGATGCGCGAGCAGGCGATTCCGCTGGCCAAAGAAGCGCTGGCGGCGCTGTCGAAGCGCTATCAGTTCACGCCCAAGGGGCCGCTCCTCATCGAGATGTTCCCCAAGCACGACGACTTCGCCGTGCGCACCATCGGGCTGCCCGGCATGATCGGCGCGCTCGGCGCCTGCTTCGGCCGCGTCGTCACGCTCGACTCGCCGCGCGCGCGCACGCCCGGCGAGTTCAACTGGGGCGAGACGCTGTGGCACGAGCTGGCGCACGTGATCACGCTGCAGATGTCGGGCAACCGCGTGCCGCGGTGGCTGACCGAGGGCATCTCCGTGTTCGAGGAGCGCCGCGCGCGGCCCGAGTGGGGCAAGGAGTCGCGACGTCCCGTTCGCGCAGGCGCTCGCCGACGGCAAGGCGATCAAGCTCGACGTGCTGAACGACGCTTTCAGCGATCCGAAGACGATCTCGCTGGCCTACTACCAGGCGTCGCTGGTGGTCGATCACCTGGTGGAGACCTACGGCGAGCCGGCGCTGTGGAAGATGCTGCGCGCGTACGGCCGCGGGCTCGAGACCGAGGCGGCGCTCAAGGACGCCTACGGCATCTCGATCGCGCAGCTGCAGACGTCGTTCGACGCTTACACCGACAAGCACTACGGCGCGATCGTGCGCGCGCTCAAGGCGCCGGAGCTCAAGGAGAAGCCGTCGCTCGACGACCTGAAGAAGCTGGCGGCCGACAACCCCGAGAGCTTCCGCGTGCACATGATGCTCGCCGATGCGCTCAATACGTCGGGCGACAAGGCCGGGGCGATCAAGACGTTCGAGCGCGCCGCGGCGCTGCTGCCCACGGCCAACGGCCGTGGCAACCCCCACGCCTATATCGCGCGCATCGCCACGGAGCAGGGCGATAACGACCGCGCCATTCAGGCCTACGAGGCCGTGCTGAAGATCGACAACGCGGACGTGGAATCGGCGCGCAAGCTGGCCACGTTGCTCGAAGCCAAGAAGGACGCGGCGCGGGCCGAGGACGCGTATCGGCGCCTCGTCGCCGCCGATCCGTTCGACAGCGCCGCGCAGACCGCCCTGGGCCGCCTGGCGCTGCGCCGCAAGGACAGCACGTCGGCGCTGCGGGCGTTCCGCAGCGCGCTGGCGACCAAGCCGCAGGACATGGCGCGGCGCGCACACCGATCTCGCCGAGGCGCTCCTCATGGCGGGGCAGCCGGCCGAGGCCAAGCGGTCCACCCTCGAGGCGCTCGAGATCGCGCCGTCGTACGAGCGGGCGCAGGACCTGCTGCTGAAGATCACCGAGGGCCAGGGCGGCGGCGAGCGATAGAGGCGGGGCTGAAGCCCCGCCTGACCCGCTCTACCGGTCGTGCCAGTACTCGACGCGCTCGCGTTCCGGGCGCCGGAGCATCAGCCCGCCCATCACGCCCACGGCAAACCCGGCCACGTGCGCCCAGAAGGCGACGCCGCCCGTGCCCGCCTCGACCTGCGCAATCGAGCCGACGCCGCTCAGGAACTGCATCAGGAACCAGATGCCGAGGAAGAACACCGCCGGCACCTCGATGATCTGCAGGAAGAAGAACGGCATCAGCGTCACGATCCGCGAGTGCGGATACATCACGAAGTAGGCCCCCATCACGCCGGCCACCGCGCCGCTGGCGCCGACCATCGGGATGCGGGAATCCGGATTGACCAGCGTCTGGCCGATGGCCGCCGCCGCGCCGCACAGCAGGTAGAAGAAGAGGAAGCGTCCCCTGCCGAAGCGGTCTTCGACGTTGTCGCCGAAGATCCACAGGTAGAGCATGTTGCCGCCGGCGTGCAGGAACCCGCCGTGCAGGAACATCGACGTGAACATGGTCAGGATGGTGAAGTCGGCGGGAATGACGCCCCATTCGAAGACGAACGCCGTTCCCGCGTGCTCGCCGAGCGACCACTGGTAGAGGAAGACCACGACGTTGACGGCCAGGAGCGCCATCGTGACGACCGGCGTCGAGCGTGAGGGAATGACGTCGCGAAGCGGAATCATGAGAGGCGTGAGCCGGGAGCCGGGAGCCTTCTGGTACATTACCAATTCCGCCTCGATGATCTGCAAACACTGTGGGACCGAAATCGCCGACAAGGCGCTGATCTGCTACCGCTGCGGCCAGGCTACCGCCGAGCCGCGGGTGAAACCGCCGGTCGAAGGTTCGATCTTCGCCAAGCGGCGCCGTTCGCCGCTGCCATGGCTGCTCGCCGTCGGCGGCGCGGCCGCCGCGGCCGTGGCGTGGTGGCTCCTCGGCGGGTAACCGCGTGAGCCGCGGATTCTGGCTCGCCGTTACCGCGTACAGCATCTGGGGACTGTTTCCGATTTACTGGAAGCTCGTCGCCGACGTGCCGGCCGGGCAGGTGCTGGCGCACCGGATCGTGTGGTCGTGCGTGGCGCTCATCGCCATCCTGGCATGGCCGTCTCGGCCGCGTCTGGACCGGGGCGCGCTCACGCGCGCGTGTCGTGCTGCTGTACCTCGCGGCGGCAATCCTCATCGGTCTCAACTGGTACCTCTACGTCTGGGCCGTCGGGCACGACCTCGTCGTGGAAACCAGCCTCGGCTACTACATCACGCCGCTCGTGAACGTGCTGCTCGGCGTGGTGGTCCTGGGGGAGCGGCTGCGGCCCACGACCTGGGTGGCGGTGAGCCTCGCCGCCTGTGGTG
Organism: uncultured Acidobacteriota bacterium; assembly: GCA_963731785.1. Classification (GTDB taxonomy): domain Bacteria; phylum Acidobacteriota; class Vicinamibacteria; order Vicinamibacterales; family UBA2999; genus DASYRM01. Next base: position 287,091 of record CAVSWX010000009.1, on the reverse strand, counting down.
TCGCCATCCTCACCTGGGCGTACGGCGCGCCGCCGCGCGATCGCCCTGATGCTCGCGGCGAGCTTTGGCACCTACGGCCTGCTGAAGAAGACCGCGCCGCTGCCGCCGCTCGAAGGCCTGGCGCTCGAAACGGTGTTGCTGGGCCTGCCGGCCGCGGCCTATCTCGTGGCTGCCGAGCGCGGCGGGACCGGCGTGTTCCTGCACACGGCGACCGCCACCAGCGTGTTCCTGATCGGCGGCGGGCTGGTGACCATCGTGCCGCTGCTGCTCTTTGCGTCGGCGGTGCGGGTGGTGCCGCTCTCGACGATGGGGCTGCTGCAGTTCATCTCGCCCACCATCCAACTGGTCCTGGCGCTGGCGATCTATCGCGAGCCGTTCGGCCGCTCCCGCGTCGCCGGGTTCGTGGCGGTGTGGCTGGCGCTGGTGGTGTTTGCGATCGACCAGGTGCGCACGGCGTGGGCCGGAGCCGTCCTGCGACGCGAGCGCGAGCCCGCTCCGGGAGTGGCGTCTATGCCGCTAGCCGCCTTCCTTGACTCTGCGAATGGCCTCCTTGGCTTTCAGGTCCAGGTGCTGAGCAGCAGGCTCAAATAGGCCTGCCGGCAGCTGTCGTACTTTGCTCTCGTAGAGGAGCGCGGGTCCTTCGTCCGAGCGGGCGGGGCTGGCTCCGGCTTGCCGCCGCAGACGGCATCGAATGTGGACTGGACGGCGTTCGAGGCAGCTCGTCGCGCAGGGGACGGGAGCGGCTGGTTCGGGCACGCGGCTCCTTGCGCGTCCGCCAACTGCCTCGAATCTCGGCGGTCGCTGAGCGAGTCGCGTGCGCCGAAAGCGCCCGGGTCAACGCCAGAAGCGCCTGCAGTCCGGCGCTGCCGACGCGTCGCCGCGAGGCAACATCCCGGTTCCAACAGGCTGACCGAGTTGCCGACCGACCGATGTGGATTCGGGGGCGCGACCTGGTTGGGCGTCACTGTCGGGCGAGGCTTTCTCTGGGGCGCGCCGTTGCTGAATAGGCGGCGCTTTCGGCCGGCGGGTCCGGCCGAGCGCTCCGCGACCGGTGTCTCTGCGACACGGTCGGCTGCGCCTCGATGGGCGCGTTCGAGCGTCGTCGACCGTGGACCGGCGCAGAGAGCCTCGCCGGAGCGCTGGATCGACCAGGCGATAACCATCGCCACGAGGAGCACGAGCGCGGCCGCGTGCCCCCGAGGCGCAGTTGGATCCGCGAGCGTCGGCGGTCACCGCGGCTCGGTGCGCTCCGTTTCCGACGGCTCGGCATGGCCGCGGCGGCTGTTTCGGGCGCGTCGTCGCGGGCGATGTCTGAGCTGCTGACGAGGGCGGCGTGGGCGGTGCCGCGGTGCGCGTGGACGGCTGCGCCACGCCGAGCGTTGCGAGCAGCCGTGCCAAGCCTGCCTCGTAGCCGCGCGTGAAATCCACGTACTGCAGGCGGCGCATGCGCATCGGAATCGTGCACGGTTCGACGAGGACCGGCACGCACCGCCTTGCCCTCGTCGAGCGCGAACGACACCTCGTCGAGGACGTTCTGCGAGGCGACCGACTTCGGGGTGAGCAGCACCAGCAGCCGCGCCGAGCGTCGCAGGGCGTCTTCCACCGCGTGTCCCAGCGCGCGCCCGCTTCGATGTCGAGCTGGTCGAGCCACACGTCGGCGCCTTTCGCGCGCAGATCGCTGGCGAGCTTCACCGCGAAGTCGGAATCGGTCCGCGAGTAGCTCACGAAGGTCAGGCCGGTGGCCATGTGTGCTGCGTTCCTCCGGCGATTATGCCTGACCTCATCGGCCGAGCCACGGAGCGTGGTGCCATAATCCGTCATGGGCGCCGGTCTCGATCCGACAGGCGCTCGCGGCGACGCCGCCGTCGTCGACCAGATGATTCGCGAGGCCGCGGCGTGGGTGGACGCGCTTGGCGTCGTGATGTGGGAGGACGGCGAGCTCGACGCCGGAGCGCATTGCCGCCGAAGTGACCGCGCGGCCAGTTCTACCTCGCCGAAATCGACGGCGCACCGGCCGGCGCGATCCGCTTCCAGCTCGAAGACGCGCTGTTCTGGCCGGATCGCCCGGCAGGCGAGGCGGCCTTCGTGCATCGCCTCGTCGTCCGGCGGGCGTTCAAGGGCCACGGCGTGTCGCGCGCGCTCCTCGAATGGGCCAAGGGCCATGCCCGCGCGCAGGGCCGCGGGCTGCTGCGGCTCGACTGCGACGCCAACCGGCCCAAGCTGCGCGCGCCTCTACGAGTCGTGCGGCTTCCGGCTCCACAGCTACCGCCAGGTGGGCCCGTACTACGTCTCGAGATACGAGATCGAGACGGCTTAGACATGCAGGGGCCGCCTTCAGGCGGCCCGCGAGGGCCGGCTAAAGCCGGCCCCACGTACGTCAGCGTGCGAGGCGCTGCTCGATGGCGGGCAGTGCGGCCAGGATCACGTCGCCCACGATCTGCAGGCTCTTCTGGCTGACGTGGTCCAGATCGTCCTGTGCGGTGTGCCAGGTGGGGTTGTCCATGTCGATCACGTCGACTGCGGGGACGCCCGCGCGGACGAAGTTCACGTGGTCGTCTTCCACAGCGAGCAGCTCGTTGACGAAGGTGCCGGCATGGCCGAGACGGGCGGCGGCGGACCAGATCGCGTCCACCAGCCACGGCGTCGAATAGCCCTCGCGCCGGATGATCAGGTCGCGGTCGCCGATCATGTCGAGCAGCACCAGCGCCTTCACTCCCGCCAGCGTGCCGGCCTTCTGCGCCGCCTGGACGTAGTGGCGGCTGCCGTAGGTGTTGTCGGTGCCGGCCCAGTCCCAGTTCACGGCCTCTTCACCGTCGAGGAACAGCAGCTCGATGGTGAAGGCCGGCTGGCTCTTGGCCAGCGCGCGTCCGAGCTCGAGCAGCGCCGCGGTGGACGACGCGCCGTCGTTGGCGCCGACGAAGCGGAACGGCGCGCGCTTGGTGTCGTAGTGGCTGGCCAGCACGATGCGCTCCGGCCGGCGGCCGGCGATGGTGCCGATGACGTTGACCATGGCCACCGCGCCGGCGGGCGTGGCAGCCGTGAACGGCTGCTCCTGCGCGCGAATGCCGGCGGCCTTGAGCTGAGCGAGGATGTACTGGCGGGTCTTGGCCAGCGCGGGCGTGCCCGCCGGCCGGGGCCCGATCGCGACCTGGCGCTGCAGGTCGGTCCACGCGCGCGCGGCGTCGAAGGTCATGGCCGTCGGCCGTTGAGGCGCCGCCGGCGCGACCCCCTGTGGGGCGGGTCGTGGCGGAGCGGGTGTCTGTGTCGCCGGCCCGGCGCAGGCGCCGTGCGGCGCCGACAAGGCTACCGCAAAGACGGTCAGGGCGGCGCTGCGCGTGATCGCCGCCCTCCAGCCGCCGAGGCGGCGCGCCATGAATACTAGCTCCGGCTCGTGAGCGGCACGTAGTCGCGCCGCGCCGCACCGATGTACACCTGTTTTGGCCGCGCGATCTTCTGCTCCGGGTCGAGGATCATCTCTTCCCACTGCGCAATCCAGCCCGAGGTGCGCGGGATCGCGAACAGCACCGGGAACATCTCCACCGGGAAGCCCATCGCCTGGTAGATGAGGCCGGAGTAGAAGTCCACGTTGGGATAGAGCTTGCGCGTGACGAAGTACTCGTCCTGCAGCGCGATGCGTTCGAGCTCGAGCGCGATTTCGAGCAGCGGGTTCTTGCCCGTCACCTCGAACACTTCGTCGGCCGTCTTCTTGATGATCTTGGCGCGCGGGTCGTACGACTTGTAGACGCGGTGGCCGAAGCCCATGAGGCGGCCTTCGCCGGCCTTGACGCGCTTGATGAAGTCCGGGATGTGCTGCACGCTGCCGATCTCGTTCAGCATCCGCAGCACCGCTTCGTTGGCGCCGCCGTGCAGCGGGCCGTAGAGTGCCGCCGCCGCGCCGGCCATCGCCGAGTACGGATCGACGTGCGAGCTGCCGATGCCGCGCATGGCGCTGGTGCTGCAGTTCTGCTCGTGGTCGGCGTGGAGGATGAACAGCACGTCGAGCGCGCGCTCGAGCGCCGGGTCGACCTTGTATTTCAGCTCGGTCATCCGGAACAGCATGTTGAGGAAGTTGCCGGTGAAGCTCAGGTCGTTGTCGGGGTAGATGTAGGGGCGGCCGATGCTGTGGCGGAAGGCGTAGGCGGCGACGGAGGGCACTTTCGCAATCAGGCGGTGGATCTGCTTCTTGCGCGAGGCCTCGTCGAAGATCTTCTTGGCGTCCGGGTAGAAGGTCGAGAACGCGCCGACGGTGCTCAGGAAGACGCCCATCGGGTGGGCGTCGTACTGGAAGCCGTCCATCAGCTTCTTGATGTTCTCGTGCAGCATCGTGTGGAACGTGATCTGCGTCGTCCACTCCTTCAGCTGCGCCGCGGTTGGCAGCTCGCCGAAGATGATGAGATACGCGGTCTCGAGGTAGGTGGACTGCTCGGCCAGCTGCTCGATCGGGTAGCCCCGGTATTCGAGGATGCCCTGGTCGCCGTCGATGTAGGTGATCTTGCTGCGACACGACGCCGTGTTCATGTAGGCGGGGTCGTAGGTGGCCAGCCCGGCGATGTCGTCGGGCCCCGTCTTGATCTGACGGAGGGCCGTGGCGTTGATCACCCCGTCCTTGATTGGGATCTGGTACTGCTTGCCGGTGCGGTTGTCGGTGACGGTGAGCGTGTCGGCCATAGCGAAAAGGGACTCAGTCCGGATCGAGGTCGTTGCTGGCGTCGTCAGGCGGCGGCTCGGAGTCACCGGCAGCGCGATACCGGCCATCGGCCCATCGCGCCAGATCCTCGTTCCGGCATCGCTCGCTGCAGAACGGCCTCCACCGCGGGTCCACGGGACGCGTGCGGCACAGGACGCACAGGCGAGCCTCGCCCATCCGATCCATTCTACAACCGGACTCCGCCCCTTTGTGGCGCCCGGCCCGGCGCAACCGACGTTTCTGTAGCAGGCGAACCGGCTTGGCGCCGGTTCGCTGACGTTACCCGATCGGGGTATCAGGCGCGCTCGTGCGCCGGCGGATGGTGGCGGACGTCCTGCGCCGACACCATGAAGATCACGTCTTCGGCGATGTTCGTGGCGTGGTCGCCGATCCGCTCCAGATGCCGGGAAATCAGAATCAGGTCGAGCGCCGGCTCCACCGTGGCCGGATCCTTGAGCATGTAGGTGAGGAGGTCGCGGAACACCTGCGTCTTGAGCGCGTCGAGCTCGTCGTCGGCGTTGAGCACGGCGTGGGCCAGCGCCGTGTCGCGCCGCACGTAGGCGTCGAGGGCATCGCGCAGCATGGTCTGGGCGATGGCGCCCATGGTCGGGATGTCGATCAGCTTCTTGACCGGCGGATGGGTGGTGTAGCGCTGCGCGGCCTCGGCGATGTTCACGGCCAGGTCGCCGACGCGTTCGAGGTCGGTGTTGATCTTCACGGCCGACACGATGGCGCGCAGGTCCGTGGCCATCGGCTGGTACAAGCGCCAGCAGGCGGAAGCAGCGGTTGTCGATCTCGATGTGCAGCTGGTTGATCGGCTCGTCGCCGGCCATCACCTGCGCCACCAGGGCGAGATCGCGCGACTCGAGCGCCTCGATGCACGTGCGCACGCGCTCCTCGGCCAGCCCGCCCATTTCGAGCAGCCGGGTCTGGAGCATCTCGAGCTCTTCCTGGAAGTGCGGAACGACACGGTCCATGGGCACTAACCGAATCTCCCTGTCACGTAGTCCTCGGTGAGCTGCTCGGCCGGGGCGGTGAACAGCTTCTCCGTCCGGTCGAATTCCACGAGCTTTCCCAGCCAGAAGAAGGCGGTGTAGTCGGACACGCGCGCCGCCTGCTGCATGTTGTGCGTGACGATCACGATGGTGTAGTCCTTTTTCAGGTCGTACACCAGCTCCTCGATGCGCTGCGTCGCGATCGGGTCGAGCGCCGACGCGGGCTCGTCCATCAGCAGGATGTCGGGCCGCACCGCCAGCGCGCGGGCGATGCACAGGCGCTGCTGCTGGCCGCCCGAGAGCGCCAGGGCCGACGTGTGCAGGCGATCCTTCACTTCGGTCCAGAGCGCCGCCTGCTTGAGGCTCTCTTCCACCCGCCCGGCCAGTTCCGACGATGAGCCCGCCATCCGGTTGATGCGCAAGCCGTAGGCGACGTTCTCGAAGATCGACTTGGGGAACGGGTTGGACTTCTGGAACACCATCCCGACGCGGCGCCGCAGCGCCACCACGTCCACGCCCGTCGTAGATGTCCACGCCGTCGATGAGCACGCGGCCCTCGACGCGCGCGCTCGGAATGATGTCGTTCATCCGGTTGAGCGTGCGGAGGAAGGTGCTCTTGCCGCAGCCCGGACGGCCCGATGAACGCCGTGACGACGTTCGGGTGAGCTTCACCGAGATGTCGCGCAGGGCCTGGGTCTGGCCGTAGTAGAAATTCAGGCCAATCGACTCGATCTTGGGAGCGCCCGAATCATCCGTGGGTGCTTGCGGACGGGCCGCCAGCCCGGCCAGGGAGGGGAGTGTGCGGTCGGCCGTTGTCACGGGGTCCGGTCCATGCCGTCACGGTATCGGCCATGAATTTCACACTGGTTTCTGTCGTGTAAATTCCATGTAAACCAGCCCAGGCTCGCTCGTAGGTCAGCGGCGGCGGGCGGTCGGGCTGCGGCGGGCGGTCGGACTGCGGCGCGCTTTGGCGGCGTGCGCGGCGGGTGCCGGCGTCATGACCAGCTTCACCGGCTGCCCGACGACCTGTTCGAACGGGGCGATGTGGCGCCCGGTCGCCCACATCTCGAGCTCGGCGTCGCCGTTGGCCACGAGCTCGAGGCGCGCGCCGGTCCTTCCGCGCGCGCACCGTCAGGCCCGAAATCACCTGGGAGTGGCTGCGGTCGAGGTTTTCGGCCACCCGCAGCATGGCGGCCAGAGCCCGGACCGTGCGCCGGTGGCCCGATGGGAGCCGCGCGTACTCCTCGTGCGACGTCTTCGGCGTGCTGCGGCGGTGGTAGCGGGCCACGAGGGCGATGATCTCGATTTCCTCGGGCTGGAAGCCGCGCAGGTCGCCGTTGGTGATGAGGTAATAGGAGTGGCGGTGGTGGCGGCCGAAGCTGATGTGCGAGCCGATGTCGTGCATCAGCGCGGCGTACTCCAGCCACTCGCGCTCGCGGTCGCCCAGCCCGTGAATTGCGCGAGTCTGGTCGAAGAGCGCCAGCGACAGATTGACGATGTGGCGCGCGTGATCCGCGTAGTAATGGCAGCGCTCGGCCAGTTCCAGGACGCTGCGGCGGCGCACGTCGGGAATCCGCTCGATGTGGACGATTTCCTTCTGGTGCCGCCGGATGTAGTCGAGCACCAGCCCTTCCCGCAGCGCGAGATCGCACAGCGTCAACTCCTCGGCGCCCAGGCGCTGCAGGATAGTGTCGAGCAGCACGGCGCCTGCCACCGTGAGGTCGGCGCGGCGCGGATCGAGCCCGGGCAGCGCCAGGCGCTGCTTGACGGTCATCTCCACGACGCCGCGACGGAGGCGGCGAATCCACTTCGTCGGCAGGCGCAGGTTGCGTAGTTCGGTGGGGACCGCGCCGCGGACCGACGGCCATCGCCACGGCTCCGAGGCTGAGGATGGTGCCCGAGGTGCCGATCACGCGGTCGAACCCGGCGCTGACGATCTGTTTGCAGATGCCGTCCACGCCGTTGCGAACGTGCTTGGCGAGGCGGCGCTCGTCGCGCCCGCTCAGCGGGTCGCTCTTGACGTATGCCTGCGTCAGGCGGATCACGCCCAGTTTCACGCTGCGTGCCAGCCGCAGGCTCGTCGCGTCCCCGAGCGTGAGCTCGACGCTGCCGCCGCCGATATCGATGACGACGGCCCGCGACGCGCCCACGTCCACGCCGTAGGTCGCCGCCATGTGGATGAGCCGTGCCTCCTCCTGGCCGCCAATCACCCGCGGCCGGATGCCGGTTTGACTCTCGATGCGGGCCAGGAATTCGCCGCCGTTGGGCGCCTCGCGGGTGGCGCTGGTCGCGGCGGCGAGAATGGTGTCGACTCCGTGCGAGTCGGCGATGCGCTTGAAGGTGGTGAGCGCGCGCAGCGCGCCGGCCGTGGCTTCGGCGGTGAGCGACTTGCCGTCGAGCCCGCCGGCTCCGAGCCGGACCATGGCCTTCTCGCTGATCGACGACTTCGAAGGAGAGATCCTCGCGCACGCGCACGACGATCATGTGAATCGAGTTGGTGCCGATGTCGATGGCGGCCAGACGCACGACGTCACATTAAAGCACGGCCTCGTTGAGTCGTCGCGCCGCCAGGAAGTACAGTGGGCGCCTGGTGATGCCCGCCCCTCGTCCCGTCGAGTGATGTCCACTGTGGCCGGCGGGCGCGTCGCCGTCATCATCAACCCCATCTCGGGCCTGGGCGTCCGGCCGGACGCCGCACGCCAGCGCGCCGAGTTGGCGGCGGCATGCGTCGAGGCGCATCGCGTCGACGCCGACATCTTCGTCACCGAGCGGCGCCACCACGCGCGCGAGCTGACGCACGCCGCCGTGGCCAACGGCGCCCGCACCGTGATCGCCTGGGGCGGCGACGGCACCGTGAACGAGGTCGCGTCGGCCCTCGCCTTCGGCGATGCCGCGCTGGGCGTGGTGCCGAGCGGGTCGGGCAACGGGCTCGCCCGCGAACTGGCCCTGCCGTTCGAGCCGCGTGCCGCGTTCGAGGTCGCGCTCGGCACCCGGCGGCGGCGCATCGACGCCGGCGAGCTGGGCGGGCACCTGTTCTTCAATGTCGCCGGCGTGGGGCTCGACGCCGACGTCGCGCATCGCTTCGCGGCCGGCGGACTGGTGCGCCGGGGCATGGCGATGTACATCGTCCGCACGACGCAGGCGGTGTTGGCATATCGAGCGGCGCCGATCACGCTGACCGTCGACGGGGTCACGCGCCAGGTGCGGCCGCTGCTCATCGCGTTTGCCAACGCGCGGCAGTACGGCAACGGCGCGCTCATCGCGCCGCAGGCGCGCATCGACGACGGCAAGCTCGATATCGTGGTGATCGACGACCGTTCCGTGTTCGGCATCATCCGGCGCGTGCCGGCGCTCTTTCGTGGCGATCTCGCCAGCGTGCCCGGTGTCGCGATGCAGACGGCGGTCGTCGCGCAGGTGACCGCGCCGGGTCCGATCCGCTATCACGTGGACGGCGAGCCGTGCGAATCGAGCGGCTCGATCACCGCGCTCGCGCGGCCGTCGGCGCTCGTGGTCTGTGCCCGTGGCGAGCGCCGCGATCTGAACCACGCTGCCGGGGCGCCCCGGGGTAAATGCGGCACCCCGTCTGGTAGTATCCGGGGAACAATGACCAACCTCGAAGAAGCCTCGAGGCCCGCGGCCAGCCTCGGGGCCGCCGAGCGCTGGCTCCCGGCGCTCCTGGTGCTGTTCGTCGGGTCCGGCTGCGCCGCCCTCGTCTACGAAGTCGTCTGGTTCCAGCTGCTGCAGTTGTCCATCGGGTCGTCCGCGGTCTCGCTCGGCGTGCTGCTCGGGATCTACATGGGCGGCATGTGCCTGGGCAGCCTGCTCCTGCCACGATATCTGAACCCGTCGCACCACCCGCTGCGGGTGTACGCGATGCTCGAGTTCGGCATCGGGCTCTGCGGGCTCATCGTGCTCTACGCGGTGCCGTTTCTCGGCGGGCTCTATACGTCGATCGCCGGATCGGGTCCGGTGAGTCTCATGCTGCGGGCGCTCGTCGCCAGCGTGTGTCTCATCCCGCCCACGCTGCTCATGGGCGCGACGCTGCCGGCGATTGCGCGCTGGGTGGAGACGACGCCGCGCGGCGTGTCGTGGCTCGGGTTCTTCTACGGCGGCAATCTCGCGGGCGCCGTCACCGGCAGCCTGCTCGCCGGCTTCTACCTGCTGCGCGTCTACGACATGCCGACGCGCGACCTTCGTGGCCGTCGCCATCAACGTCGTCGTCGGCGTGCTGGCGCTGGTCGTGGCCAGGTTCACGCCGCGCACGATCATCACGCGAAATGCGGCCGAGCCGCTGCCGGCGGCGGCCCCGTCCCTGGACACGCGCCTGGTCTATGTCGCCATCGGCCTCTCGGGGCTCACGGCACTCGGATCGGAGGTGGTGTGGACGCGCCTCCTGTCGCTCATCTTCGGCGCCACGGCCTACACCTTCTCGCTCATCCTCGCGGTGTTCCTCGTCGGCCTCGGCATCGGCAGCAGCGTCGGCGCTGCGATGGCGAAGAACTCGACCAACCCGCGCACCGTGCTCGGCTGGTGCCAGGTGGCCCTGTGCGTCGCGCTCGGCTGGGCCGCCTATGCCACCGGGTCGTCGCTGCCGTACTGGCCGATCAATCCGTCGATCTCCACCAGCCTTGTTTTCAACTTCCAGCTCGATCTGATGCGCGCCATCTTCGTGATGCTGCCGGGCGCGATCCTGTGGGGCGCGAGCTTTCCGCTGGCGCTCGCCGCCGTGGCGGTTCCGGGACAGGACTCGGCGAAGCTCGTCGGCGGCGTCTATGCCGCCAACACCGTAGGCGCCATCGTCGGCGCGCTGGTGACGGCGCTGGCGATGGTGGGCGTGGTCGGCAGCCAGATCACGCAGCAGGTGCTCATCGGCATATCGGCGCTGTCGGGGCTGCTGCTGCTCGGCGCGCGCCGGCGAGGGCGGAGGCTTCCGGGCGTCGTTGCCGGCGCTCGCGCGGGTGATCGTCGTGGCCGCGGCCGCGGGGCTGCTGGCGCGCGTGGTGCCGCCGCTCCCAGGGCTGCTCGTCGCCTACGGCCGCTACGCCGCCACCTGGATCGGGCAGAACGAGATCATCTACGTCGGCGAAGGCGTCACGGCGTCGGTGGCGGTGTCGCGCACGCCGAGCGGCACCCTCAACTATCACAACGCGGGCAAGGTGCAGGCGTCGAGCGAGCCGCAGGACATGAAGCTGCAGCGCATGCTCGGGCACATCACCACGCTGGTGCCGAAGAATCCGGCCAAGGTGCTGGTGATCGGCTGCGGTGCCGGCGTCACGGCCGGCGCGGTGTCGGTCGACCCGATGGTCAAGGACCAGACCATCGCCGAGATCGAGCCGCTCGTGCCGCGCGTGGTGTCCACCTACTTCGCGGAGCACAACTTCAACGTCGTCGCCAATCCGAAGGTGAAGGTGCACCTCGACGACGCCCGCCACTACCTGCTCACGACCGACGAGAAGTTCGACGCCATCACCTCGGACCCGCTCGACCCCTGGGTGAAGGGCGCCGCCACGCTCTACACCCGTGAGTTCTTCGACGTGGTCAAGGCGCACCTGAAGCCGGGCGGCGTCGTCACGCTGTTCGTGCAGCTCTACGAGAGCACCGAGGCCGCGGCCAAGAGCGAGGTGGCGACGTTCCTCGAAGCCTTCCCCAACGGCGCCGTCTTCGCGAACACGGTGAACGGGCAAGGCTACGACCTGGTGCTCTTCGGGCAGCTCGAGAACGAACGGATCGACGTGGATGCCGTGCAGGCGCGCCTCGAAGACCCGGCCAACGCCGCCGATCACGCAGTCGCTGCGCGAGATCGGCATCAATTCCGCGGTCGACCTGTTCGGCACCTACGCCGGGCGGCGCAGCGACATGGCCAACTGGCTGAAGGACGCGCAGATCAACACCGACGCGAACCTGAAGCTGCAGTATCTCGCCGGCCTCGGCCTCAACCTGTATCAGAGCGACCCGATCTACAAGGCGATGAGCCGCGAGGCGAAATATCCCGAGGAGCTCTTCGCCGGCAAGCCCGAGACGCTGGACGCGCTGAAGGCGAGGATCACCGCGTCGCTCGGCGGCGCCTCGTTCTGAACGCCTGTAGCCTCTGGCCTTTAGCCTCTAGCCTCTTGGCCCAGAGGCCAAAGGCTAACGGCCAAAGGCCCACAAGAATCCCCCTACACCACCGTGCCTGGCGCGATGACGCCACCCTTCGGGCACGACCACGATGCCGCTGCGGATGAAATAGCCATCGCCGTCGGCCTCCTCGACGCCGCGCTCGTTGGTCAGCCGCGCGCCGTCGCCGATGCGCGCGTTCTTGTCGACGATCACCCGGCGCAGCACGACGTCGCGGCCGATACCGAGCGCGTGGCACGCCCGGCGGCGGATGGTCCTCGTACGAGTCGGCGCCGAGGATCACCGACTGGTCGATGTGCGTGCCCGATCGCACCTGGGTCCGCAGGCCCACCACCGACTGATCCACCCGCACCCGATCGAGATAGCAGCCCTCGGCGAGGATCGACGTCGCGCACCTGGCAGTCGAGCAGCCGCGACCCCGGCAGATGCCGCAGGTGGGTGTAGATCGGCTGCGCCGGGTCCCAGTAGCGGAACGGCGCGTCCGGCCGGCCCGAGCGCGACGTTGGCCTCGTAGAACGAGCCGATGGTGCCGACGTCGGCCCAGTAGCCGTCGAACAGGTACGGCTTGACGACGTAGCGGCTCATCGCCTTTGGAATCAGCTCACGCCCGAAGTCGTGGCCCGGCTCCTGCTCGAGCAGGTCGAGCAGCACCTGGCGCGAGAAGACGTAGATGCCCATCGACGCCATGAACGGCCGCGCGTCGTTGTGGGCCGCGAACGTGGCGCCCTCGGGCACGCTGCGGCCGATCGCGGCCAGGCGATCGGGCTTGGGCTTTTCCTCGAAGGCGACGATGTGGCCGTCGCGGTCGAACACGAAGATGCCCATCTGGGTCGCGGCCGCGGGGTCGATCGGCTGCGCCGCGATCGTGATGTCGGCGCCGCGCTGTTTGTGCATCTCGATGAACGCGCGGTAGTCCACGCGGCAGATGTGATCGCCGGCGAGCACCAGGTAGTAGTCGGCCAGGTGCTGCGAGAAGTGCCGCGCCGCCTGGCGCACGGCGTCGGCGGTGCCCTGGAACCAGTTCTGGTTGTCGGGCGTCTGCTCGGCGGCGAGGATCTCGACGAAGCCGCCCGAGAAGAGATCGAGCTGGTAGGTGTTCGAGATGTGGCGGTTGAGCGACGCCGAGTTGAACTGCGTGAGCACGAAGATGCGGCGGATGTCGGCGTGGAGGCAGCCGCTCACGGGCAGGTCGATGAGGCGATACTTTCCGCCGATCGGAACCGCCGGTTTCGAGCGTGTGGCGGTGAGCGGAAAGAGGCGTGCGCCCTGCCCGCCGCCGAGCACGATGGCAAGAGTGTCGCTGATCATCACGCATACAATACCGCCATGCTGACGGGCGGTCAGGTAGGCCAGGTGGGCAGGTGGGTCGGGTGGGAGAGCGTCGCGCCTCGCGAGTCATGGCGACGATCGGGCTCGTCTGGCTCGTGCACTCGGCGCCCGAGGCTCAGTCGGTGGCGCCATCCGCGGCCGCATGCGCCGCGCTCACGAAGGTGTCGCTGCCGCAGGTGACCGTCACGTCCGCGACGGTCGTCGCCGCCGGAGCGATGCCGCCTCCGCCGGCGCGCGGCGGCGGGCCCGGCCCGGCCGGCGCGGCCAACCCCTTCGCCGACCTGCCGGCGGTGTGCCGCGTCGCCGCGACCCTGCGTCCGAGCGCCGACTCCGACATCAGGATGGAGCTGTGGCTGCCGGCCACGTGGAACGGCAAGTTCAAGGGGACCGGCAACGGCGGGCTCGGCGGCGGCACCGGCGCCAACGTCAACGCGCTCGCGGCGGGCGTCCGGCGCGGCTACGCGACGGCCGGCCACAACACCGGCCACGAGGGCGACTCGAGCTACGCCCTCGAGCACCCCGAGCGCATCAAGGACTTCGGCTACCGCGCCACGCACGAGATGACGGTGACGTCGAAGGCGCTCATCCGCGCGTATTACGGCAAGCCGCCGTCGGCGTCCTACATGGCCGAGGGCGGTGGCGGCACGATTGCGGCGCTCAGTTCGGCGCAGCGCTATCCCGACGACTACGACACCATCGCGGTAACGGGCATGTCGTCGTACCTCACGCGCCACACGTTCGCGCAGATGTGGGTCTGGATGGCCACGCACCAGGACGCCGCCAGCTTCCTCACGCCCGACAAGTATGCGGTGCTGCACGATGCGGTGCTCGCGGCATGCGACGCGCTGCGATGGCCTGAAAGACGGTGTGGTGGGCGATCCGATCGGCTGCCGCTTCGATCCGGGAACGGTGCAGTGCAAGGAGGGTGCGGCGGCGGCCACGTGCCTGACGGCGCCGCAGGTCGAGGCGGCGCGGAAGATCTACCAGGGACCGAAACACGCGCGTACCGGCGCCGAACTGTATTCCCCGCTCTATCCCGGCAGCGAGCTTGGATGGGGCCAGCTCGCCGGCGGCGATCAGCCGCTGGGCATTCCGGTCGAGTTCTTCAAGTTCTACGTGCTGCGCGATCCGGCGTGGGACTACCGCACGCGGCCGATCGATTTCGACCGCGACGTCACCGCGTCGGATCGTCCCGAGATTCAACCGGTCAACGCCGTCGACCCTGACCTGCGGCGGTTCTTCGCGCGCGGCGGCAGGCTGCTGCTCGTCGGCGGCTGGAACGACGCGGCCGTGCCGCCGAAGGTCGCGATCAACTACTACAACCGGGTCGTCGCCACGGTGGGCGAGCGGCAGACGCGGCAGTCGCTGCGCTTCTTCATGGTGCCTGGCATGGGTCACGGGCCGGGCACGGGAGGCGCCGAGAACTTCGATTTCGACGCGCTCTCGCTGATCGAGCAGTGGAGGGAGGGGGGCGTCGCGCCCAACGAGCTCACCGTGGCCCACTACAAGGACGGCAAGCGCGTCGGCGCGCGGCTGGTCTGCCAGTACCCGCGGATCGCCTTCTACAAAGGCGGCGGCCTCAACCCCGAAGACCCCTCGAGCTTCGAGTGCCGGGCCAAGTAACCGAGTCCCAGGTTTGCATCGCCGGACGTTTGACCTCGGACGACGTGGACGCGTCGCACTCTGTTTACATCCCTGTCGTATGGTTCAGTCAGCTCGACGAATGCGACCCTGCGAACTCTATCTCGTCCGCCACGCCGTGGCCGCCGAGCGTGGCGACGACTGGCCTGACGACACCAAGCGTCCGTTGACCGCCGACGGCACCAGCCGGTTCCGCGACGCCGTCGACGGCCTCGTGTGGTTTGGTGTGGGTATGGATGAGATCTTCACCAGCCCACTCGTGCGAGCGCGTCAAACCGCGGACCTGCTCGCGGCCGGGCTGGCAGAGCACCCGCCAGTGAAGACCCTCGATGAGCTGGCGCCAGGAAACGAAGCCAAAGAGCGTCATCGCCTCGCTGGTCAAGCGCGTGAAACGACGGCGGGTGGGGATCGTGGGCCACGAGCCTGAGCTCGGCGAGCTGGCCGCAGCTCTGCTCGGAGCACCGCGCGCATTGCCGTTTCGTAAAGGGGGCGTGTGCCGCATCGATGTGGACGGGCTGGACTCGTCGCGTGCCGGCGTCCTGATTTGGTTTCTTCCCCCAAAAATCCTTAGGAAAGCAGGGCGGTAGCGGCCGAATTGTTACACCGAGTTTACAGTGGCCTCGCCGGTTGGTGGGGTATAGATCGTGGTGTATGTACGCACGAGCGCTCGAGCACGCGGGTGAAACACGGCGGTTCACGATCTCCTCGGCGGTCACAGCCGGCGGGTGGGATGCGAAAGAGGAACGGGACAGCCAGATCATTTGGAGCGCTCACTACACCGACTGGCACCGCGTCGAGCGGGCCCGCATGGCCTTTGCGCGCGAGGTCCAGAACCTCCGGCAGGCCGGCTGGCGCGAGACGGCCGCCTAGCCCGCTCATCTTCACGGTTTTCTCGTTTTTCCAGCCTGATCGACGCGATCCGTGCGCCGACGCAGATTTTCCGCCTGATTTCACACGGTTGTTCCCCGATCGAGATCGGCCCGTAACGTCGGCCATCTAGATTGGAGCCGTTGCACGTGCGCATGACACGGCAACTCGGTGACCCGGCCGCGCGTATGGCGCGGCCGGGGCACTCGCCGAGAGGGGACAGACGGATGTGGAGTTGACGCGGAGCGTCATCGTCTGCGCGCACAACGAAGCCGGATATCT
Organism: uncultured Acidobacteriota bacterium; assembly: GCA_963731785.1. Taxonomy (GTDB): domain Bacteria; phylum Acidobacteriota; class Vicinamibacteria; order Vicinamibacterales; family UBA2999; genus DASYRM01. Next base: position 271,173 of record CAVSWX010000009.1, on the reverse strand, counting down.
CGCGGCATGCCTGTATTCGCTGCTCGCGCAGTCGAGGCCGCCCGACGAGATCATCGTCGTCAACAACGCCAGCACCGACGCCACCGGCGATGTCGCCGCGCGCGTGCCCGGCGTGCGGGTGATCGACGAACCGCGGCGCGGCCTGGTGGTCGCGCGCGACGCCGGCCGGCGCGCAGCGACCGGCGACATCCTGATCTACGTCGACGCCGATTGCCGCGCCCCTCTCCAGTGGCTCGAACGCATCGAGCGCCGATTCGAGCGGCGGGCGGACCTCATCGCGCTGTCCGGCCCCTATCGTTTCTACGACTGGCACGTCCGCGGGCGCGCCTTGATCCGCGCCTACGACTTCACGCTGGCGCCGCTCACGCAGTTGTTGGTGAAGCACCTGCTTGGCATCGGCTCCGTGTTCTACGGCGGGAACTTCGCCGTGCGCCGCACCGCGCTCGAGCGCATCGGAGGGTTCGACCTGTCGATCGAGTTCCATGGCGAAGACGCCAATCTCGGCCGCCGGCTGCACGCCATCGGGCGCGTCGATCTGGTCGGGGAGTGTTACCTGTTCACGTCGGCCCGGCGCTACGTGGCGATGGGCACGTGGGCGGTCGTCCGGTTGTACGTCCGCAACTTCGTCTCGGAAGTGCTGTACCACCGTCCCAAGGACACCACCCATCTCGACGTGAGGATCTGATGCCGGGCTATGAACCGTTCCTGCTCTGCGACTTCCACGTGCACACGCAGTGGAGTGATGGCAAGCTGTCGGTGGGGGAGGTCGTGGACCTCTACGGCTCCACCGGCAAGTTCGACGTCATCGCCATCACCGACCACATCCTGATGAAGAAGGACATGCTGGCGCGCGCCGGCCGGCTGGCCACGCTCGGACGCCGCGCGTTTGGCGTCCGCGAGGATGACTTTCCCGCCTATCTCGAGGACATCGCCTTTCAGGCGCGGCGCGCCTGGGAAACCTACGGCATGCTGCTGGTGCCGGGTGCCGAGATCACGCAGAACCGGTTGAGCGGGCGCAAGAACTCCCACATCATCGCGCTCGACATCAAACGCTACGTCAGCGCGGACCAGCCGGCCGACGAGATCCTGCGGGAGATCCGCCGGCAGAATGCGCTGAGCATTGCCTGCCATCCGCATCACCGCACGACGCGGCGGATTGAAATCAGTACCTGCTTTCTGTGGGACCACAGGGACGAGCTCGCTGAGCTGGTCGACGTCTGGGAGGCGGCAAACCGTGACGACCTCTTTTCCGTCACAAGTCTCAAACACTTTCCGTACGTGGCCAGCAGCGACTTCCACAAGCCCAAGCACTTGTATTCGTGGAAGACCTTGGTCCGCTCGGAGAAGACGTGGCCGGCCGTGAAGGATGCGCTGCGCCAGAACGTAGACATCGCGCTGACGCTGTATCGCAACGGATCGTGGGCGGCGTAAAGGCGGCCCGGCCCGTCAGTTGAACGCGGGGAACGTCATCATGGACCACCAGCCCCCTCTTCCGGGCCTGTCTGCCGAGCTCTTTGCCGAGGCGCTCCGCCGGACGCAGGCCGAGTTTCGCGAGATGCCCGGTCTGAAGCTGACCGAGGCACAGGCCGCGCGGCTGTTGTCGTTCGATTCGGCGCTGTGCAGCGCGGTGCTGTCCACGCTCGTCGACCGGCGCTTCCTCACGCGCACCCGCAACACGTTCCAGCGGGCATCCTAGGGCAGGCGGGCCTCAGCGCCCGTACGGCGGCCTGACGCCCGCGTGCGGCGTCCGGCAGGACGACCGTGAAAACGGCGCCGCCCTCGGGCCGGTTGGCCACCGATACCTGGCCCGTCGTGCAGCTCGACCAGGTGCTTCACGATCGACAGGCCAAGCCCGGTGCCGCCCGGGCCCGGAGCGCGACTTGTCCACCCGGTAGAAGCGCTCGAAGACCCGCGCGAGGTCGTTGGGCGGGATGCCGGGCCCTGAATCCGAGACCACGACGTGCACCATGCCGCCATGGCGCTCGGCGGCGAGCCGGATGTCGGACTGCGACGGCGAGTAGTTCACGGCGTTCTCGACCAGGTTGCGCAGGATGTCGTGGAGCTTGCCGGCATCGGCGTCGGCGTACGCGGCCTCGGCCGGAACGTCGATCGTCACCCGGTGCTCGCGGGCCTCGATCTGCGGCGACAGGTCGGCGAGCACCGCGTCGAAGGCATCGCGCAGGTTGCAGCGGGTCCGCTCGAGCGGCTCCTGCCGCGCGTCGAGCCGCGCCAGCCGCAGCAGATCCTTCACGAGGCGTTCCATCCGTGCCGTGTGGCGGCCGATGATCTCGAGGAACCCTTGCGATTCGCTGGTCGAGCGCGCGGGTCATCGAGCAGCGCCTCGACGTAGCCGCGGATGGCCGTCAGCGGCGTGCGCAGCTCGTGCGAGACGTTGGCGACGAAGTCCTGGCGGATCTGGCCAGCCTTGCGCAGGTCGGTGATGTCGTGGAGCACCAGCACGGCGCCGCCGTCGCTGCCCGACGCCACTGCCGCGGCGCGGGCCACGAAGGTCCGCGACGCGTCGCGCGAGAGCGTGAGTTCGCGACTGGCCGTGGGTTCCCGGCGGAGCGACGACCCGAGCAGCGCGGCGATGTCGGGATGGCGGATCACCTCCATGTAGGGCCGTCCCGTCGCCTGCTCGGAGACCCGCAGCATGTCCTGGGCGGCGCGGTTCACGAGCTGCACCTTGCCCTGCCGATCGACGATCAGCACGCCCTCGACCATGCCGGCCAGGATGGCTTCGGTGCGGGCGCGATCGCGCGACAGGTCGTCGATGCGCCGCCCGAGTTCCTGCGCCGCGCCGTCGAGCGCCCGCGCCACGGCGCCCAGTTCGTCCTCGCCGTAGTCGTGCGCGGGACGGCTGAAGTCGCCGGAGGAATACCGCTTCGCCACCGCGGCCACGGCTTCCACGCGCCGCGCCAGCGGCGCCGAGAAGAGCGCCGAGAGGACGAGCGCGGCCACGAGCGCGGCGCCGAGCGCCAGCGCCGTGGCGCTGCCGATGGTGGCGAGCTGCGCGTTGATGTCGCTGAGCGGCAGCGCCAGCCGCACGTACTTCACCACCGGATGATCCGTGCGCATGGCCACATAGACCATGTCCGTGTTCACGGTGGTGCTGTAGCGCTGGCTGGTACCGACGGTGCCGCCTTGTGCCGCCACCACTTCGGGCCGCGTCGCGTGGTTCTCGAGCCCGGGCAGTTCGGCCGGCGCTTGCGTCGAATCGCCGACCACCCGGCCATCGCCGGCGATGAGCGTGACGCGGCCCGACACGAGCGCCCCGAGCCGGTCGGCCTCGCGGTCCATGTCGGCCTCGCCGAGGTCGCGCGCAGAGGTCAGCAGATCGGCGATGAGCTTGGACTCGTCGGCCAGGCGGCGCTGGATGGCGGTCGCGCTCCTGCACCCGCAACTGCCACGGCACCAGCGCGGCCATGGTGAGCACCGCGAGGGCCGCTGCGGCCATCGAGCCGATGAAGAGCTTGAGGCGGACGCTGAGGGTCATCGCCGCGCGAGCGGGGCTCAGGCGCTGTCGGCCAGCTTGTAGCCGAACTGCTTGACTGTGATCAGCGCATCCACCAGCACGGGCAGCTTCTCGCGCAGGCGGCGGACGTGCACGTCCACGGTGCGCGTGCCCCCGGTGTACTGGTATCCCCAGACGTCGCTGAGCAGCAGATCGCGCGACAGCACGCGGCCCTGCCGCTGCAGCATGTATTGGAGCAGCATGAATTCCTTGGCCGTGAGCTTCACCTCGCGCCCGTCGGACGACACCACGTGGGTGGCCACGTCCATGACGAGCGAGCGGTACCGCAGCTGCGTGCCCTCGGGTTCGGTGCGCCTGGTGCGCCGCAGCAGCGCCCGCGCGCGGGCGATGAGCTCGTTGGGGCTGAACGGCTTCGACACGTAGTCGTCGGCGCCCAGCTCGAGGCCAACGATGCGGTCGCTCTCCTCGGCCTTGGCCGTGACCATGATGATCGGGATGGCGGCGGTCCGCGCGTCCGAGCGCAGCGCGCGGCAGATTTCGAGGCCCGTCATGCCGGGCAGCATCAGATCGAGAATGGCCAGGTCCACCGGCTGCTGGCGGGCGTACGCCAGCGCGTCGGTGCCCGACGGCGTGAGATGCGCGGTCCAGCCGTTCTTCTGGATGTACCGCGAGATCAGCTCGCCGATATCTCGATCGTCTTCGGCAACGAGAACGTGCACTGCCCCTTACTGCTATCGTGGCCGCGGGTCTTCAGACCCGCCGGATGGAACGCGGTGGGGCAGGTTGGGGCGCCGGGGCACGTAAAAACTATGTTGCGCCGAAGAGGGCACTGACGACGCCGTAGGTCATCGCCCCAATGACTGCCGACGCCGGAATGGTCAGCAGCCACGCCCACACGATTTGGCCGGCCACGCCCCAGCGCACGGCCGAGAGGCGCCGCGTGGAGCCGACGCCGACGATGGCGCCGGTGATGGTGTGGGTGGTGCTGATGCCGACGCCGAGGAGCGTGGCGATGTAGATGGCCAGCGCCGCGCCGGTCTCGGCGGAGAACCCGCCGATCGGCTGCAGCTTGGTGATCTTCGTGCCCATCGTCTTGATGATGCGCCAGCCGCCCGAGAGCGTGCCGAGCCCGATCGCGGTGTGGGCGATGAGAATCACCCACAGCGGCACCGGCAGCTTGCCGTCCTGCAGCTGCAGGTAACCGCCCGGTGACGAGCGCGCCGGCGATGATGCCCATCGTCTTCTGCGCGTCGTTGGCGCCGTGCATCAGGCTGAAGCCGGCGGCCGACACCAGCTGCATGCGACGGAAGAAGCCGTCCACGCGGCGCGGGCTGGCGTTCCGGAACACCCACAGGCTGCCGACCATGAGCAGCCATCCGACGCTCAGACCGATCAGCGGCGCGACGACGATGAACACGATCGTTTTGGTCCAGCCCGAGACGATCACCGCCGAGAATCCGGCCTTGGCGACCGCCGCGCCGGCGTAACCGCCGAAGAGCGCGTGCGACGAGCTGGTCGGCAGGCCCCAGTACCAGGTGATGAGGTCCCAGATGATGGCGCCCGAGCAGGCCGGCGAAGATCACCGCGAACGTCACCACCTTCAGGTCCACCATGCCGGCGCCGACGGTCTGGGCCACCGCGGTGCCGAAGCCGAATGCCGCGACGAAATTGAAGAACGCGGCCCAGATCACGGCTTTTCCCGGCGAGAGCACGCGCGTGGACACGACGGTGGCGATGGAGTTCGCCGCGTCGTGAAAGCCGTTGATGAAGTCGAAGATGAGGGCGACGGCGATCAGGATCAGGATCGCCAGCAGACTGTGATCCATGCGGTCAGCCGTGCTTGACGACGACGCCTTCGAGCAGGTTGCCGACGTCCTCGCAGCGGTCGGTGGCCGCCTCGAGGAAGTCGAAGATCTCCTTCCACTTGATCACCGCAATCGGATCCTTTTCCTGGTCGAAGAGCTCGACGATCGAGTCCTGGTGCACGCGGTCGGCCTCGTGCTCGAGCTGATTGACGCGCGCGGCGTATTCGAGCACTGCCTTGCTGTCGTTCCCGAGCGCCGTCATCCCCTCGCAGATCAGGTCCGCCGGATTCGACGATGATGTCCGCCAGGCGCCGGGCGCCGGCGCGCACGTTCTGAATCTTGTAGAGCCGCACGACGGCGGACGCCGCGTCGATGGCGTCCATCACGTCGTCGAGCGAGCCGGCCAGCGCGTGGATGTCCTCGCGGTCGAGCGGCGTGACGAAGGTGCGATTCAGCCGATCGATGATGCTGCGCGTGATCTTGTCGCAGGCATGCTCGATCGCCTTGATCTCTTCGACCTTGGCGATGTCGGGCGGGCTCGAGGCGAGCATCTGCTTGAGCAGGCGCGCGCCCTTGCGGAGCTCCTCGGCCAGGCTCACGAAGTCGGCGAAGAACTTCTCTTCGCGGGGAATGAAACTGAATCGCGCCATGTCACCTCGTCGAACCTGTCGATCCTAGCAGATTTAACTGTGACATTACGTTGGTGTAACCGCGCCGTACGCACGAACGGCGGAGGGGGAGCCTCCGCCGTTCCATATTCGTGCCCGATCGAGCCGACTATTTGACGAACAGCATCTCGCGGTAGGTCGGGAGCGGCCACAGTTCGTGCGGCGTCAGCACTTCGATGGCGTCGCCCACCTCCCGCAACGCCGCCATGGCCGGCACCACGCTGTCGCGCATGTACGCGGCGTGCGCCTCGGCGCCGCTGCCTTCGTGCTCGAGCAGCCCGGCGAGCCTATCCGCCTCGCCCTTGAACCGATCGACCAGCGCGGCGTACGTGGTGAGCAGCTTTTCGGTCTGCGCGCCAGTCGCTCCCACGGCTCGCAACGCCCCGACGCTGAGCGCGATCTGCTTCTGGTACTCAATCGCCGCCGGCAGGATATAGCGGTTGGCCATCAGCACCATCAGCTGGCCTTCGATGTTGATCGTCTTGTTGTAGTTCTCGACGAAGATCTCGTAGCGCGCGTGCAGCTCGCGCTCGTTCAGGATCTTGTACTTCTCGAACAGCGCCACGCAGGCGGGCGTGACGAGTTGCGGCAGCGCGTCCACCGTGTTGCGCAGGTTGAGCAGTCCGCGCGTGGCGGCCTCGGTCTGCCACTCGGCGGAGTAGCCGTTGCCGTTGAAGACGATCCGCTTGTGCTGCGCGGCCATCTTCGTCAGCAGCGCCTTCACCGCGGCCTCGAGCGAGCGTGCCCTTGGCCAGTGCCGCCTCGAGCTCGACTGCGACCGAGTCGAGCGCGTCGGCCATCGCCGCGTTGAGCGCCGTGTTCGGAAAGGCGATGTTCTGTCCCGACGACACCGCGCGGAACTCGAACTTGTTGCCGGTGAACGCGAACGGGCTGGTGCGGTTGCGGTCGCCGGCGTCGCGCGGCAGCTTCGGCAGCACGCTGACGCCGACGTCCATGATGCCGCCCTGCTTCGTCGACTTCGCGGCGCCCTTCTCGAGCTGCTCGAAGATGTCCGAGAGCTGCTCGCCGAGGAACACCGACAGGATCGCCGGCGGCGCCTCGTTGGCGCCGAGCCGGTGATCGTTGCCGGCGCTGGCGATGGTGGCGCGCAACAGTCCCTGCCACTTGTCGACGGCCCGCAACACTGCGGCGCAGAAGACCAGGAACTGCATGTTGTCGTGCGGGGTGTCGCCGGGGCCGAGCAGGTTGTTGCCGAACTCGTCGGAGAGCGACCAGTTGTTGTGCTTGCCCGAGCCGTTGACGCCGGCAAACGGCTTCTCGTGCATCAGGCACGCGAGCCCGTATTTCGGCGCGACCCGCCGCAGCGTTTCCATCGTCATCATCTGGTGATCGACGGCGACGTTGGCGTTCTCGAAGACCGGGGCAATCTCGTACTGGCTCGGCGCCACTTCGTTGTGACGCGTCTTCACCGGCACGCCCACCTTGTAGAGCTCGAGCTCCACCTCCGCCATGCAGGCCTGCACGCGTTCGGGAATCGCACCGAAGTACTGATCCTCGAGCTCCTGGCCCTTCGGGCGGCTTGGCGCCGAAGAGGGTGCGGCCGGCGTTGATGAGATCGGGCCGCGCGAAATAGAAGTTGCGGTCGATGAGGAAGTACTCCTGCTCGGGACCGCAGGTCGCGAAGACGTGCTCGGCGGTGGAGCCGAACAGCTTCAGCACCCGGACCGCCTGCTTCGAGACCGCTTCCATCGAGCGCAGGAGCGGCGTCTTCTTGTCGAGCGCTTCACCGGTCCAGCTGACGAACGCGGTGGGAATCACCAGCGTGACGCTGTTGCCGTTGACGAGCAGCCACGGGTTGCTGGTGGGGTCCCACGCGGTGTAGCCGCGGGCCTCGAAGGTGGAGCGCATGCCGCCGGACGGGAAGCTCGAGGCGTCGGGCTCGCCGCGCACCAGTTCCTTGCCGCTGAACTCGGCGATTGCCGTGCCGTCGGCCGCCGGATTGAGGAACGAGTCGTGTTTTTCGGCGGTGATGCCGGTCATCGGCTGGAACCAGTGCGCGTAGTGCGTCGCCCCCTGTTCGATGGCCCAGTCCTTGAGCGCGACGGCCACGGCGTCGGCCGTGGACGCGTCGAGCGGCTCGCCGCGTGTGACCGTGGCGCGCAGCGCGCGATAGACGCTCTTCGGAAGCCGCTCGCGCTGCAGCTTGTCGTGGAACACGAGGCTGCCGAACACGTCGGCGGCGCGGACGGCCGGTGAAGTGGAAATGCGATTGGCCAGCGACCACTCGCGAATGCTCTTGGCCGCTTCGGCCAGTGCTGCAGATCCCATGTGCGGTATCGATCCTTTCGCGGCCGCGCGGCCAGCGCCGCGCGTCGGCAGCCCCGCGCCCTCAGCCGAGGACGCGGGGCGTGGTGAGAAACAGAACCGGTGACCCCGGGCTAGCGCACCGGGACCGGCGACGGCGAGCCCGCCGGGCGAGACGCGGACTCGGGCGTAATGGCTTCCATGCCGCCGACGTGCATGTAGGCCTCTTCTCCGTGCATCGTGAGGTCGAGGCCGCTGACTTCATCGGACACCGTGGCACGCAGCGGCATGAACAGGCCGATCAGCTTCAACAGCGCGAAGCTGGCGACGCCGCTGTAGACGATCGCCGTGCCGACGGCCATCGCCTGGATGCCGAGCTGCGCCGGGTTGCCGTAGAGCGCGCCGTCGAAGACCCCGTTGAGCGCCTTCTCGGCGAAGACGCCGGTGAGCAGCGCGCCCACCGTGCCGCCGACGCCGTGCGCCGCCACCACGTCGAGCGAGTCGTCGACCGACGTCCGGGAACGGATCAGCAGGCCGAAGTAGCTCGGCACCGCGGCAATGGCCCCGAGCAGGATGGCGTTGACCGGGCTGATGAAGCCGGCCGCCGGCGTGACCGCGACCAGGCCGACCACGATGGCCGTGGCGCAGCCGACCGCGCTGGGCTTGCCGGTGCGCATCAGGTCGAGCAGGGTCCAGACCACGAGCGTCGCGGCGGGGGCAAACATCGTGGTGACGAACGCGAGGCCGGCGATGGGGCTGGCGGCCACGGCGCTGCCGGCGTTGAACCCGAACCAGCCGAACCAGAGCAGGCCGGCGCCGAGGAGGACCGTCGGCACGTTGTGCGGCAGCAGCGCCGAGCTGCCGTAGTCGGACCGCTTGCCGACGACCAGCGCCGCGACGAGCGCCGCCACGCCGGCGTTGACGTGCACCACGGTGCCGCCGGCGAAGTCCCACGCGCCCATGTCAGCGAGGAAGCCGCCGCCCCACACCCAGTGCGCGAGCGGCGCGTAGACGACCACCGACCAGGCGCAGATGAAGAGCAAGTAGGCCTTGAAATTCATCCGCTCGACGACGGCGCCCGAGATGAGCGCGGCCGTGATGATGCAGAACGTCGCCTGGAACGCCATGTAGAGCATGTGCGGGAACGTCAGCGCCACGATCGCGCCCTTCTCCGACAGGCCGACGTTGTTCAGGAACGCGAACGAGAGGTCGCCAATCCAGTTCGATCCGGGACTGAGCGCCAGCGAATAGCCGATGAGCGCCCAGAGGACGGCGACGAACCCGAGCGAGATGAAGCTCATCATCATCGTGTTCAGCGCGTTCTTCGACCGCACGAGCCCGCCGTAGAAGAACGCCAGCGCCGGGGTCATCAGAAGGACCAGCGCCGTGGAAATCAACATCCATGCGGTGTCTGCTTGATTCATTGCCACTCTCCTCGTCGTCCTTCCAAGCGGCGCCTCGGCGCCTGGGTGATACGTTCCGGCCCCGTCCGGACACAGCTCACGCGGGACCGGGCATCGCTGTCCGGCCGCGCACTGTCGGGTCGACCGGCGCGCCCGTGACAGGCGCGCTGCGTCTACAGCCTGAGCTCCTCGTACGTCTGGGTTCGTGCCTTCGTGACGATCCGCGGCGTCTCCAGGAACGCCACCGCGAGCCGCGTCTCGACGACCGGGCTCGCGAGCGGTTCGACCAGCGCATCCTGCAGTCCCGCATCGTTCCGGGCGCTCTCGGCGACGTGCATCGCCGCCTCGAACGGGCCGGGTGTCGTGGAGCCGGTCGCCGCGAGCAGCGACGCCATCAACAACAGCAGCACGAGGGCCGACAGGCGGCTGAGGACGCTGGTTCGAACGGTCACGGCGCTCATCGAATAGCGGCGATACGGTGCGATCGACGCTGCGGGCACACTATTCAAGATCGGCGCCACGCATGCCCGCGGATTGCCGAATGAAAACCGCCGATCGGCGCCGACCGTCGTCCTCGGTAGAGCTCTCAGATCGACAATGTTGTAGGTCAGATGCGCGGTTTGGAACCAAATTGTCTGGATCGTCGAATCGCGACGACACGTGCACGACCGGCGCCGCGGTCCCGCCATGGGCGCTGCGCCCGCGTGAGGTGTGTCAAAAATGTCTAATGGCTCTGTCTAACCGACAGTTTTGTCGGTGTCTGGTCGAGGCTTCGCGGCGGCTAAAGCGCTCGTACGCCGCGAGTTCGCGTGAGCAGGAACATGGCGAGGAGGCTGAGGAGGATGCCGTTGACGGTGAGCACCGTCGGCGCCGACGTCTGGTTGGCAATCCAGCCGCCCACCAGGCTCCCGAGCGGCATGCCGCCGCGAAAGGCGACCATGTAGATGCTCATCACCCGGCCGCGCATCTCGTTCGGGGCATTGAGCTGCACGAGCGACGACAGCATCGAGAACACCATCACCATGCACGCGCCGGCGGCAAAGAGCAGCACGCCGTTCAGCCAGAACAGGCGGGTGGAGGCGAAGAGGACGACCACCGCGCCGAAGGCCACCTGCAGCATCAGCAGCGTCCGCCCCATGTGAGCGAAGCGGCCGAGCCAGGCGACGACGAGCGCGCCGGTCACGGCGCCGATGCCGGCGCAGGCCATGAGCTGCGTGTACACCCGGACGTCGCCGCGGAGCACGTCCTGCGCGAAGAGCGGCAGGAAAGTGAGCAGCGGGTTGCCGAGGAACGTGGCGGCAAACCCCAGCGTCGCCATGGCGATGAACTCGGGATGCGCGCGGACGTAGGCGAAGCCGCCCGCCAGTTCCTGCCCCATGCGCGTGGCCGTGGCCGGCGGCGTGTGCCGCACCCGCATCATGAGAATCGCGGCGATCACGGCGAGAAACGACAGCCCGTTCAGGCCGAAGCACGCCACCATGCCGAAGGTCGCGAGCGCGCCGCCGGCCATGAGCGGCCCGATCACGCGCGCGAGATTGAACTGGATCGAGTTGAAGGCGATGGCGTTCGGCACGTGCTGCCGGTCGACGAGCGACGGCAGCAGCGACTGGTAGGCCGGGCCGCCGAAGGCCTGTGCCAGGCCGGTGATGGTGGAGAGCACGAGCACGTGCCAGATGCGCACCTGGCCCCAGTAGACCAGCGCCGCCAGCGCGAAGGCCGTGGCCATCTGGATGTACTGGGACATCAGCAGCAGCTGCCGGCGGTCGCGCCGATCGGCCACGACGCCGCCGATGAGCGTGAAGAGCAGGATCGGCAGTTCGCCGAGAAACGAATCGAGGCCCAGGTAGAAGGCGGACGACGAGCCGGCCAGCGTGAGCACGAGCCAGTTCTGCGACACCTTCTGCATCCAGGTGCCGATGGTCGAGATGAACGCGCCGATCCACAGCACGCGGAAGTCGCGGTAGGTGAGCGCTGCGCCGATGCGGCGAAAGCCGGTGGCGGGCGGAGGTTCGACGGGCGCCGGCTGGGGTGGAGCGGGCGAACCGGCGGGCGGCGTCGAGGACGCGGGCGCGGGGATCACGAAAACGTTCAGATTTTAGCGCGTAGGATGGGACTTCGGTCCCGCCGACACGATTTCACCGCTTGATCTTTGTCGCAGATTTTCGCTATATATTCGCCTTTCGGTGAGGCGAAAATATGGCGAATTCTGCGCTGGCCGTCCTTGAATCCGCGCTCCGCGACCGCAAGCTCGATCGCACGTTGACCACGGCGCTGCCGCCGCTCGAGCAAGGCGAGGATGCCTGCGCGCCGACGGGGGTAACCGTCCTCGACGGGTGCCTGCGCACTGGCGTGCCGCGCGGCCAGCTGTCGGAACTCGCCGGACCGCGTTCGTCGGGCCGCACGACGCTGCTGCTGCAGATGATGGCCGCCGCCACGCGCCGGGGCGAGCTGGTGGCGCTCGTGGACACCTTCGACCGGCTCGACGTGGCCTCGGCCGAGGCGGCCGGTGCCGACTTCAGCCGGGTGTTGTGGATTCGCGGACAGTCGCTGAGCGCCGCCAGCGGCGACACGGTCTACCGCCGCGACGGGCTGTTGAAGGTCGGCCGCGGCGGTGGGCCCGTCGAATGGGCCGTCGATCGCGCGCTCAAGGCGCTCACCCTCGTGCTGCAGGCGGGCGGCTTCGGCTTCGTGGCCATCGATCTGGCCGACGCGCCCGGCACCGCGCTGCGGCGTCTGCCCTTCACGACGTGGCTCCGGGTGCAGCGTGCCGTGGAAGGCCGTGACACCGCCTGCGTGCTCGTCACGCCGGAACCGCTTGCGCGCAGCGCCGGCGGTCTCACGCTGACGCTGGCCGGCCAGACGGTCTGGACCGGCTCGCGCGAGCGGCCGCGGGTGGGGGGCGCCGACGTGCATCTGCGCGTCGTGTCGCCGCGCCGCCGGGTGGGCGGCGAGGTGAGGGTGATGGCGCGTGCGGGCGGTCGACCGTGGCCGCGGTCGACCCGTGGCCGCGGGTCTTTAGACCCGCCTCGGGAACCGACATGACTGGCGCGCTCTATGCGGCGGCGGGCAGCGATCCGGCTCTGCTCGTGGAAGTGGCGCGCGAGTTCTCGCCGCGCATCGAAGTGTGCGGACCGCGGGAGATCACGCTCGATCTGAGCGGGCTGGCGCGCCTCTTCGGCGATGCGCGCGCCATTGCCGCCGAACTGCGGCGCACCGCGGCCGACCGTGGCCTGCAGGTGCGCATCGCCATCGCGGGCTCGCGCACCCCGGCCCGGCTTCTCGTCCGCCATCGCGCCGGCGTCACCGTCGTCGAACCGGGCGGCGAGGCCGAAGCGCTCGCCCCGCTGCCGCTCGCGCTGCTGACCGACCTGTGTAGCCGCGGGTCTGTTAGACGCCGCCTCGATGGAACTGCACCTGCCCGTGGGGCCGGGTCTTCAGACCCGGCCGACAGCGAAGCGAACGAACTCGCCGCCACCCTGCGCCGCTGGGGCCTGCGCACGCTCGGCGATCTCACGGCGCTGCCGCCCGCCGACGTGGCCGCGCGCCTCGGCCAGGCCGGCGTGCAGTGGCAGCGGCTGGCGCGCGGCGAAGACCCCGCGCCGCTCGTGCCCGCGGTGCCCGAAGAACGCTTCGAGCAGGCGCTCGATCTCGAGTGGCCTATCGAAGGGCTCGAGCCGCTCTCGTTCGTGCTCGGACGCCTCCTGGAGCCGTTGTCGGCGCACCTGGAGCGCCGCGACCGCGGCGCCGCGGTGCTGCACGTGCGGCTCCACCTCGTGTCGAAGGCGACCCACGAGCGGTCGCTGCAGTTGCCGGCACCGCTGCGCGACGCGAGAACGCTGCGCACGCTCGCGCTGCTCGATCTCGAGTCGCACCCGCCGGCAGCCGCGATCGATCGCGTGGTGGTGGCGGTGGATCCGACGCCTGCGCGGGTCCTGCAGTACCTCGCTGATCACCCGCCCGCTGCCGTCGCCCGAGCAGGTGTCCACGCTGATGGCGCGGCTGACGGCGCTCATGGGTGAAGGCCGCTGCGGCTCGCCGGCCGCGGTCGATTCATGGAAGCCGGGCGCGTTCGGGATGGCCCCGTTCGCGCCCCAGGCAGAGTCGTTACCCGGCTTGCCGCGGGGGGAGCGCGCGGCCCCACCCGCCTTACCCGCCTCGGCGGCGCCGCAGGCGACGGTCGTCGTGGCGCTGCGGCGGTTCCGGCACGCCGTGCCGGCGCGCGTGCAGGTGGAGCACGGGCGGCCGGTGCGCGTCACCACCGATCGGCGCGGCCTGGGTGGTGGCCGTATCGAGAAGTGCGCTGGACCGTGGCGCACCTCTGGCCAATGGTGGAAGCCGAGCACTGGGTCAGGTGGGTCAGGTGGGTCAGGTGAGTCAGGTAGGTCGGAAAACACTCCATGGGATCGAGATGAATGGGACGTGACCGTCAGCGACGGTGCGACCTATCGGCTCTTTCGCGAGCGCGATGCCAATGCGTGGTTCATCGACGGTGTTCTGGACTGACGTTCTTCTGAGACGTGAGCTGGTCATACAAGCGTTTTTACCTACCCGGCCCACCTGCCTCACCCGCCCTACCCGACCTCGCATGTACATCGAGCTCCACGCCGCTTCGGCCTTCAGCTTTCTGCAGGGCGCCTCGCTGCCCGAGGCGCTGGTGGAGCGTGCCGCGGCGCTGGGCTATCCCGCGCTCGCGCTCCTCGATGCCGACGGCGTGTACGGCGCGCCGCGCTTTCATAAAGCGGCGCAGCAAGGCGGGGCTCCGCGCGATCGTCGGCGCGGAGCTGACGATCGGAGCGCGCGCGCCGCCGAGGCCGGTAAGGCGGGTGGGGCAGGTAGGACGGGCAGGTAGGACGTAGGGCGGGGCTTCAGCCCCGCGGAGACGACACGTGGCGGCTGCCGGTGCTCGTGGCCTCGGCCGAGGGCTACAAGAACCTCTGCCGCCTGGTCACGCGCATGAAGATGCGCGCCGAGAAGGGCGCCGGCGCGCTCGCCATCGAGGAGTTCGACGGCTTCACCACCGGCCTCGTCGCCCTCGCGGGGCGGCCGCTCCTCGACGCGCAGCACTTCGGCGTGGGCGGCCTGCTCGATCGGCTGATCGGCCTCTTCGGCCGCGCCAACGTCTGCGTCGATCTGCAGCGCCACTTCCTGCGCGACGAGGAGTCCGACACGGTCGCGCTCACGCACCTCGCGCAGGCCTTCCGCGTGCCGGTCGTGGCCACCAACGGCGTCCGCTTCGCCACGCCCGGCGAGCGCCCGCTCTTCGACGTGCTCACCTGCGTGCGCCATCACACCACCGTGGACGCCGCCGGCCGCCGGCTGGCGCGCAACGCCGAGCGCTATCTCAAGCCGCCCGAGGTGATGGCGCAGCTCTTCTCGGATCGTCCCGACGCGCTCCAGGGGACCGAGGCGCTCGCCGAGCGTCTCGAGTACACGATGGCCGATCTCGGCTACCGCTTCCCGGCCTATCCGGTGCCGGGCGGCGACAGCGAGATGTCGTTCCTGCGCCGCATCGCCGAGGCCGGCGCCCGCGATCGCTTCCGGCCCTATCACGAGAAGGCGCGCCGCCAGATCGCCCACGAGCTCGATCTGATCGAGCAGCTCGATCTCGCCGGCTACTTCCTGATCGTGTGGGACATCGTCAGCTACTGCCGCCAGCACGACATCCTGGTGCAGGGCCGCGGCTCGGCCGCCAACAGCGCCGTCTGCTACAGCCTCGGCATCACCGCCATCGACCCGATCAAGATGGAGCTGCTCTTCGAGCGGTTCCTGTCGGAAGAGCGCGGCGAGTGGCCCGACATCGACCTCGACCTGCCGAGCGGCGACCGGCGCGAGCAGGTCATCCAGCACGTCTACGAGAAGTACGGCCGGCTCGGCGCGGCCATGACCGCCAACGTCATCACCTACCGCGGCAAGAGCGCCGCGCGCGAGGTGGGGAAGGCGCTCGCGCTCGACGAGGCGCAGATCGATCGCCTCGCCAAGGTGATGCACAACTTCGAGTTCACCGACCCCAGCGAGACGCTCGACCGCAACATGGCGGCGGCCGGCATCGCGCCCGACGCGCCGCGGGTGCGGACGTTCGCCGGATCTGTGGCGGCAGATCCAGGACCTGCCGCGCCACCTCGGGCAGCACTCGGGCGGGATGGTGGTGTGCCAGGGCGAGCTCGATTCCGTGGTGCCGCTCGAGCCGGCCAGCATGCCCGGCCGCGTCGTCATCCAGTGGGACAAGGACGACTGCGCCGACATGGGCATCGTGAAGGTCGATCTGCTCGGCCTCGGCATGATGGCGGTGCTGCAGGACGCCATCGCGCTCGTCAACACGTCGTCGGGAAGCGTGATGGCGGCCGGCGACGACGACGAGCCGCGGCGGTTCGAGCTGGCGCACATTCCGCCCGACGATCCCGCCGTCTACGAGCTGCTGCAGAAGGCCGACACGGTCGGCGTCTTCCAGGTGGAGTCGCGGGCGCAGATGGCCACGCTGCCGCGGATGAAGCCGGAGAAGTTCTACGACCTCGTCGTGGAGGTCGCCATCATCCGCCCCGGCCCGATCGTCGGACAGATGGTGCATCCCTATCTCAATCGCCGCGCCGGACGCGAGGCGGTGGTGCCGCTGCACCCCTCGCTCGAGCCCGTGCTCGCGCGCACGCTCGGCGTGCCGCTCTTCCAGGAGCAGCTGCTGCGCATGGCGATGGTGGCCGCCAGCTTCACCGGCGGCCAGGCCGAGGAGCTGCGGCGCGCCATGGGCTTCAAGCGCAGCGAGAAGCGGATGAAGCAGATCGAGGTGCAGCTGCGCGAGGGGATGGCGAGGCAACGGCATCACCGGCGAGACCGCCGAGCGCATCATCCTGTCGATCACGTCGTTTGCGCTCTACGGGTTTCCCGAGTCGCACGCCGCCAGCTTCGCGCTGCTCGCCTATGCGAGCGCCTATCTCAAGGTGCACTACCCGGCGGCGTTCTACACGTCGCTCCTCAACAACCAGCCGATGGGGTTCTACCACCCGGCCACGCTCGTCAAGGACGCGCAGCGGCGCGGCGTGCGGTTCCATCCCATCGACGTGCAGCAGTCCGACTGGCTGTGCCGGGTCGAGCCCGACGGCGCCATCCGCCTCGGGCTCCTCTACGTGAGCGGGCTGCGGAAAGACGCAGGGCAGGCCATGGCCGCATTCGATCGCACCCGACCGTCCGGTGCCGCCGCCGCTGTGCGCGAAGTGCGGATCCGACGACGACTCGATGATCGAGGTGGTCGCCGACACGCGCCGCCGGCGTGTCGGCGCCGGCGCGGCGGACGTATTTCTGCAACATCTGCTCGCACGAGTGGAGCGTCGTGCTCGAACCCGCCGGCCGCTTCGCGTCGATCGAGCAGCTGGTGCAGCGCACCGGCCTGCGCCGCGACGAGCTGACCACGCTCGCCGACATCGGCGCGCTCAACGCGTTCACGAACGAACGCCGCAGCGCGCTGTGGCAGGTCGAGCGCGCCGTGCGCCCGGCCGGCGAGCTGTTCCAGCCGGTCGAGGGCGAGGAGCACCGGCAAGCGAAGCGAGCGGCCGCCCTACCGCCCACCCGCCCTACCGCGCCGAAGGCGCCGGCCCCAATGCGAGTCCGCTCAAGCCAATGGATGCGGGCGAGCGCCTGCCAAGCCGACTACGCCGGCATGGGACTGACCATCGGTCCGCATCCCATGGCGCTGCGGCGCGACGAGCTGGCGCTGCGCGGCGTGCTGCGCGCGGTCGATCTGCCGGGCGCCAAGGACGGCCGGCGCGTGCGCGTGGCCGGCATGGTGATCACGCGGCAGCGGCCCGGCACGGCCAAGGGGTTCGTGTTCCTGACGCTCGAAGACGAGACCGGCATCTCCAACGTCATCATCCGGCCCGACCTCTTCGATCGGCAGCGCAGCGAGGTGGTGCGGCAGCCGTTCCTGCTCGTGGACGGCGTGCTGCAGCATCAGGACGGCGTGCTGTCGGTGCGCGCCGAGCGCGTCGAAGGCTTCAGCGGCGGCGCCGCCGTGGACGCGCACGACTTCTACTGAAGTCTTCCGTCTGCATATCCAGTTATGCTGCGAGGGGTCCGAGCAGGTCTGCAGCTTAATAGTATTTGGGCTGGCGGAGGGCAAGACCCGTGGTGAAACTAGTGGATCCATCCGAGGGCAAGAGGGAGGCATTCTTGCGGATGGCCCAGGACTGGCGAGACCACGGCAACGATCGCTACCGTCTCGCCTTGGAAAACTTCGACGCGTACCTGGCGAGGGTTGATCGATTCCGTGACGCCGCTCAGGTTCCACACGGCTGGGTTCCTGGAACTGAATTCTGGCTCGACGACTCTGGGGAGATCGTGGCCTGCACGCGACTGCGATTTTGGCTGACGCCGTCACTCGAGATCGAAGGCGGCCACATTGGTTTTGACGTGCGGCCCTCGTCAAGGGGTCGCGGGTTCGGAACCGCAGCCCTCAGCCTCGTGCTGCCCGAAGCGCGACGCCGGGGTCTTGAACGCGTCCGCATCACAGTGGATTCCGACAATCTGCCGTCAATCAAGATCATCGAGCGAAATGGCGGCATCCTTTCGGGCGAGGCAGTCTCCGGGAAGACAGGCAAGTCCATTCGCCGGTACTGGGTAGACACGCCGCAGTGACCGCTGCCCAACGGCGTATGACTTTCGAGTGGGAAGGCTGAGAGCGTGGCTGGCCCATGGGGTGCGTCCGGCACCCTCAAAGGTGATGCGCTGACCCGTCCCAGTACAACCGAGATCATGCTCCTTACCGACTTCGAGGATGCCGTCTACGTGCGGATACCATGACGTTGGACGCCTTGCAAAGCTGCAGCAAGAGAGAGCTCGCTCGCTGCATTCGCGGCGCGACTCGGCCGCCGCCGGATGTTAACGCATGACAATCCGTTCGGAGTCAATTCACCATTTTCGGTGTGGGCATTCTTCGAGCCAGAGGCCGACGAGTGTGTGCGTCTTGCTCTTTCCACCTCTGATGCCCCCGCAGGTGTTTACAGTTTTGATTTCGTCCAGCTATACCAGCTTTCCGACGACGGGGTTCGCAGCCTCTGGCGCGGGCGCTGTGCCGGCACCGAGAGCTCGTGATTGATTCGAATGTCGTCAGCTTGGAAGTTGCCAGCCCGGTTGACGCCGAGGGGCTGTCTGAGCTCCTCGAGCACTACGTTGGCGAGCTGAGCACTCTCTTCGCGATCGAGGCCGACGTTGATGGCCGGTTTCGGTACGACAAGCTGCCGCTCTACTGGACCCAGCCAGACCGGCGGTTCGCCTTCTTCATCCGCTCGGGCAACGACCGCGTCGGCGTCGCACTCGCCACCCGTGAATCAGCAACCAACGACGCGCCCGAGCACCTCGACGTCGCCGAGTTCTTCGTCCTCCCCGCTCACCGAGGCAGGGGCGTTGGTCGCCAGGCCGCATCTCTTCTCTGGGATCGACTTCCCGGGCAATGGGTCGTTCGCGTCTCCCAGGCGAACGCCGCGGCGCTTCCGTTCTGGCGCAATACCGTTCGGTCATACACGGGCGGCACGTTCTCGGTAAGTGAGCGTCCGGGTCGGCTCGGTAGCTGGCACGTGTTCTCGTTTCGAAGCGCCGGCGCGCCAGCCGTCTAACCACCGCGTGGAGCCGACGTCGATCAACAGCTATGGCAGAATCCGGGCGGACAGCCGCCGCGGTTCACGCGGAGGCTTGAGACCGGGCGGAGCCTGACAACGGTGGGGTAGCAAAATGAACACCACTCTTCGCCGTAGCGCAATCGTCGTGCTCCTCGTGCTTGGCGCAGCATGCGGAAGTTCGGGGCCTACTTCGCCAACGGGAACAAGTCAGGCTCCAGCTGTTCCCTTGCCGACTCCGCCGACAGCAACAACGTTTCCTCCTTTGTCTGGGCCATCGCGCACCTTCGCCTTCGATCGTGAACTGTCGTATCGCGTCAGCGACTACACGAAGATGTCGCGCTTCGTCCTCTACGACAACGGCGCGTCCGTGCTGCAGTTCCCGAGCCTTGGCGAGGGAGGGTATCGCGGAGGGTACACGGACGCAAACGGCGTCATAACTTTCGAGTGGGAAGGCTGGAACGTGGCCGGCCCATGGGGTGCGTCCGGCACCCTCAAAGGCGATGCGCTGACAGTCCAGTACAACCAGTTCATGCAACTTTCCGACTTCGAGGATGCCGTCTACGTGCGCATACCTTGACGATTGGACGCCTTGCAAAGCTGCTGAAGGTCGGCATTCGGTCTGGCGACCTGTGGGGTGCCCGCACATTTGCAGCGGCACAGGCCCGTGTCTGGCCGGCATTCAATTATCATCGGGCACATGACGGGATTCCGATGAAGATTGCCGCGACATGGCTGCTGCTTGCCGCCGGAGCCGCACAGGCACAGGCACAGATCCGTCCCGACCAGGCGGCGTTCCGCGAGCTCTTCGAAGAGCTGGTCGAAACCAATACGACGCTCTCCTCGGGCAGTTGCACGCTCGCGGCCGAACGCATGGCGGCACGGCTCAAGGCCGCCGGCTTCGCCGACAGCCAGCTGACGCTCTTCGCGACGCCCGAACATCCCAAGGAAGGCGGGCTCGTCGCGGTCTATCCGGGCACCTCGAACACCGTCAAGCCGCTCCTCCTCATCGCGCACATCGACGTCGTCGAGGCCAGGCGCGAGGACTGGGAACGCGACCCGTTCACGCTGGTCGAGGAGAACGGCTACTTCTACGCGCGCGGAGTCGCCGACACCAAGGCGCTGGCCGCCGTCTGGGTCGACGCGCTGATCCGCTTCAAGCAGCAGGGCTACGCGCCCAAGCGCACGATCAAGGTGGCGCTGACCTGCGGCGAGGAGACCAACGGCGCGTTCAACGGCGTCGAATGGCTGGCGGCGAACCGCCGCGAGCTGATCGACGCCGAGTTCGCGCTCAACGAAGGCGGCGGCGGCGACAGCGACGGCAAGGGGAAGGTGATCGGCCAGTCGGTCCAGGTCGGCGAGAAGACGTTCGCCAACTTCCGGGTGGAAACGCGCAACCCTGGCGGCCACAGTTCGACGCCGTGCGCGACAACGCCATCTACCAGCTGTCGCGGGCGCTCCTGAAGATCGACGAGCACGAGTTCCCGCTGGAAATGAACGACACGACGCGGCGCTACTTCGGGACGCGGGCGCCGCGCGGCCGACGATATCGGCAAGGCCATGGTCGCGCTGGCCGCGAACCCGCGCGACGCAGAAGGCCGAGGCGATCGTCAACAAGGACCGCTTCCTCCATTCCAATCTGCGCACGACCTGTGTGGCGACGCTGCTCGATGGCGGCCATGCGGCCAACGCGCTGCCGCAGCGTGCGCGGCGCCAACGTCAACTGCCGCATCTTCCCCGGCCATTCGATCGAGGACATCCGGCGCGAGCTGGCCGCGGTGATTGAAGATCCCGGCGTCACGGTCACCGCGCTGCCGCCCGTGCGTCCGTCGCCGCCGGCACCGCCGCTCGATCCGAGCCATCATCGGCCCGATGCAGAAGCTGGCAGCGAAGTATTGGCCGGGCATCCCGGTGATTCCGGCCATGGCCAACGGCTACACCGACGCGACGTTCCTGGGCGCGGTGGGGATCCCGACGTATGGCATCCCCGGTATGTGGTACGACCCCGACGGCAACGGCGCGCATGGACTCAACGAGCGGATCGAGGTGCGCTCGGTCTATGTCGGACGCGACTACATGTTCGACTTGATCAAGGCCTACGCGGACTGATCGACGCCGATCTTCGAAGTCGCTAGCGGACCCCGGCAACCGCGCCGTCGGACGCGTCCATGACCATGCGGGTGAGCAGATAGAGGCGCGGCTCGATCGACGAGATGTTGATGTACTCGGCGTTGTTGGAGTGCGAGCCGAAGCCCCGCAGGCCGAGCCCCTCGATGACCGGCGCGCTGGTCCGCAAGGCGGCGAACGCCGCGTCGGTGCCGCCGCCGGTCGAGACCGTGGCGACCTTGAGCGTGCCGCCGGCTTCTGCATACAGCGCTGCGCGTGCTGCGCCGCCTTCAGCGACTGCTCGCGGAACGGCAGCGGGGGATACAGCCGCTCGAACCGCACGTCCACGGTGGTGTCGGGAATCAGCTGTTTGCGGATCCGCTCGCGGATGGTGGCTTCGACGGCGGCGAAGTTGCCTCTCGTCGTCGGCACGCATGTCGCCGATCGCGCGCGCCTCGGCCGGGATGGCGTTGGGCACGCTGCCGCCGCTCACCACCGTCCAGTTCACCTTCACGGCCTTGGCCGGATCCGACAGGTCGCGCATCTGCAGCAGCTGGTGCGCCAGCTCGTAGACGGCGTTGCGGCCCTGTTCGGGCGCGCTGCCGGCGTGCGAGGCGCGCCCCTTCACCGTGAGCACCGCGAGCTGCACGCCCGACGTCGCCAGCCGCACGCTCTCGTCCTGCGGGCTGCCCTCGCACGACAGCACGATGTCGTGCTCCGCACCGAGCGTCGCGATGAGATCGCGCTCGGCCACCGAACCGATCTCCTCGTCCGGGCTGATGAGCACGGTGACCAGGCCGTAGCGATCGAAGTTCAGCGCCTTGAGCGCGGCGAGCGTGTGCAGGATCAGCGCCACGCCGTGCTTGTCGTCGGCGATGCCGAGCCCGTAGGCGCGGTCGCCGTCCACGCGAAACGGCTGCTGCGCCAGCATGCCGCGCTGGTAGACCGTGTCCATGTGCGCGAGCAGCAGGATGCGCTTGGTGCCGCGCCCGCGGAACCGAGCCACGACCGTGTCGCCGACCACCGGCGGCGTGGTCTGAACCGCGGCATGTTGGCCGCGGGCGGCACCAGCTCCACCTCGCCGCCGAGCGCGCGCAGGCGGTCGGCGATGAGCGCGCCGATGCGGCGGATGCCCTCGATGTCGCCGCTGCCGGATTCGATCGCGACCAGGTCGCGCAGCGTGTCGAGCAGCGGCTGCTTCTCGCGCTGCGCCTGCGCGCGCACCGCGTCGGGCGTCTGCGCCTGCAGGATCGTCGAGCACAACACGAGGCCGGTGAACAACAGGAATCGGGTGTTCATGGCAAGCACGGCTCCAGGTCGAGGAGTATACGTGGGTGCACCTGATCGCCGAGCTCCGGCGCCATCCGCGGCCGCTGTGGGCGCTCTTCTTCGCCACCCTCGTCAACCGGCTCGGGCTGATGGTGCTGCCGTTTCTCGCGCTCTACCTCACGCAGGAGCTGCGCTATTCGACCGCCCAGGCCGGGGTGGTCGTCGGCGTCTACGGCGTCGGCGGGCTCGTCATCAACCTCGCCGGCAGTTCGCTCGGCGATCGGCTCGGCATCGTCCGGGTGACCATTGCGGCGCTCATCGGCGCGGGCGTCCTGCTGACCGTCATGCCGCACGTCACCGGCTACGTGCCGCTGCTCGCCGTCATCGTGCTGTGGTCCTTCTGCTCCGAGTCGGTGCGCACCCTCAGCTTCGCGGCCGTGGGGCAGGTACTCGGATCCGGCACTGCTCAAGAGCGCGTTCGCGCTGCAGCGGCTGGCCATCAACCTCGGCGCCAGCATCGGTCCCCTCGTCGGCGGCTTCCTCGCGCGCAACCATTTCACCTGGCTGTTCTACATCGACGCGGCGACGTCGTTCGGGGCCGCGTTCCTGCTTTACCGGTTCCTGCCGCGCGACGCCAGCGTGGCGCCCGCACCGGAGGTGCCGATGGGAACCGTACTCACCGCAGCGCTGCGGGCGCTGTCCGACCGTCGCCTGGTGGCCATCAATCTGGTGCTGCTGCCGATCATCCTGTGCTACTCGCAGCTCGACTCGAGCTTTCCGCTGTACGTCGTCGGCGAGCTGGGCCACAGCGAGCGCTTCTACGGCTTCCTCTATGCGATCAACGCGGTCGTCGTGACGCTGGTGGAGGTGCCCCTCACCATCGCGATGACGAATACGCCGCTGCGCAGGACGGCGATTCTCGGCGGCGTGTGTTTCTCGGGAGGCCTGGGTCTCATTGCCCTGGGCGTGCCGGTCTCGCTCGCTCTCGGCATCCTGGTGCTGACGGTGGGCGAGATGGTGTTCCTCCCGCCGTCGTCGGCCTACATCTCGGCGATCGCCCCGCCCGGCCAGCGCTCGGCCTATACCGGAGTTCAGTTCGCGGTGTGGAGTTTCTCGTCGATCGTCGGACCGATTGGCGGCACCTGGATCCTCGCCCGCTACGGCGGCGTGACTCTGTGGAGCAGCCTGGTCGTGGTCGCGCTGATGACGGCGGTGCTCGCGCGGGTGTGCCTTTCGCGATCCGCCGGCGGTGCAGTGACACCGGCCCGGCCGCCGGCTCTGTTCTAGAGCGGGCTCGAGAGCACCACCACCAGGATCAGCGCGGCCGCCAGCGACGCCGACATGAGTGTCCAGCCGATGGTCTTGAGCCGTTTGGGGGGCGGAGGTTTCACGGCGACTGTCGTCGCCACCAACCAGCTCGGTACAACGGCGAGGAGCGGGGCCCAGGCCAGTTCGCCACGGGCGCCGGCGAGGACCAGGCCGGTCAGAGCCGAGCCGACGACCAGAAAGAACGCGCGGCGCGTCATGGACACCGCCGCGGCATCCCCACCACCCCGGACCCCGAGGATGACCACGCGGACCGCCAGGGTGCTGGCGAGGAACACGCCGAGGAACACCAGAGCCACGGCGAACGCCGTGGAGGCCGGCGCGCCGGAGACGCGGCACATCGGGATCGCGAGGGAGGAGAATGCCGCCGCCGCGGACAACTCGCCGATCGCCGTTTTCTCCCGCCTGATCGCGAGCGCGGTGCCAAAGATGGCGGCCGGGACCAGCGGGTAGGCAAACGCCCACCGCAGTCCGGCGGGCGTGAGCCACAGTGCCAGACAACCCGCGACGACGGCGGTTGCGGCCGAGATCGACCACCAGACCATCGCCTGGTGTCCGGTTTCGCGCGCCGCGCGCGGGCCCCGGCGGCCCAGCAGCACGAGCAACGGCTCGTGCGAGAGGAAGGCCGCGCAGGCGGCCAACGCCGTGAGCAGCGCCGCACCCGACACGCCGGCGACGAGCAGCGAGGTGGCCAGCGGGAAGAGCAGCTGGCCGTATGCGCCATGTTCTTTCGGAAACATGCCTGCCATCCCTGCCACGTCAGCGCGCGGCGCCGGTGCGCTCCCAGGTGTGCTGCTGCGCTCCGGCGTCGGTGCCCGCCACCGAATAGAGTGCGCCGGGTGCGTTGCGCGTCTGTTGGAACTCCTCGAGCGTCTGGCCCCGCATCGCCGCGTAGATGTGCAGGTTCGAGACCCCGACCACGGCGCCGAGCTTTTCGAGCATGAAGAAGCTGGCCCCGTAGTGAATCAGCCCGCGCCAGTCGAGCGTGCGCACCAGATCGCGCTCCTCGGCGGTGAGGCCCGCTTCCTCGAACAGTGCCTCGGGCGCATTGCGGAACTTCGCCCGCCACTGCGGATCGATGAGCCCGTGCAGGAACTTGTTCAGCCGGTACGCCTTGACGCTGCGCGCCAGCGTGAAGGGATAGGTGCCGCTCAACGCCTCGATGCCGGCGAGCTGATGGTTGACGTGTGCGAGATACGCGGGGTCCGGTGGCGCCGGGGCCTCCGGCTCGTTCTCGTAAATGGCCGTGGCAATGCCGGTCATGCTCGGCAGGTAGTAGCTCTGATGCAGCGTGCGGATCCGTGGTGCGAGGGCGCCGCGCATCACCAGCCACATGATGACCTCGGCCCCTTCGACGCCGCCGAGCGTGGCGTATTCGGCCAGCGTCATGTTCGCGAGCCGCTCGGGATCCTTCTCGATCAGCTCGAGAAACTCGAGGTCCCACGGCGTGTTGTTGAACCCGCAGCGCTCCCCGTGCACCTGGTGCGACAGGCCGCCCGTGGCCACGAGCGCCACCTTGAGGTTCTCGGGATAACTCTCGATCGCCTTGCGCAGGCTCTGTCCGAGCTTGTAACAGCGCCTCGCCGACGGGATCGGAAACTCGAGGACGCCAATCTGCAGTGGCACCACCGCGCCAGGCCACGCCGGTTCGTGCGGCCACAACATCGACAGGGGCGAGAACAGGCCGTGGTCGAGCGCCTTGTCCTGGAAGTACGCGAGGTCGAACTCGTCGGCGACGAGACCGGCGGCGATGTGGTGCGAGAGCGCGGCGTGCCCGCGCACCGGCGGCAGCGCCCGCGGCCCGCCGCCCTCGTCGGCCACCGCGTACGACTCGCCGATGCCGAGCGCGAACTGCGAGTAGTGGTCGAAGAAGAAGGAGGTGACGTGATCGTTGAAGATCACCAGCAGCACGTCGGGTGTCTTCTCGGCCAGCCAGGCTTGGACCGGCTTGTAGGCCTCGAAGATCGGTGCCCAGGCCGGATCATCCTGTTTGCGCTTGTCGAAGGCGAACCCGATGGTGGGCGTGTGCGAGCTGGCGACGGCGCCGACGATGGTGGCCATTGGCGGTTGCAAAAGCAAGGCGATTGCCACCACCGATTGAGCGCGAAGCCTCCAGTCGGGCAGGTCAGGTCACCACACGGCAGCGGCCACTGCGGATTTCTGCGCGCGGCATGAGGAACTTTCCCGAGTGCATTCGCAGGCGGCTGGGCGCAGCCGGCGCGAAATGGCATCACGGCCGGCGGTATCGCGCTTGCACACGCCCGCCACGCCAACGCGCGGCTCCTCTGCGACGCGCCTTTCAAAGGACGGGTAGCGTGGAATTCCTCCTCTGGCTCAGAGACACGGGCTACGTGACCTGGGTCCGCGAGTCGACGTCGCTCTTGGGATACACCCTGTACCTGGCGCTGCACACCATCGGGCTGGTCTTCCTCGTCGGGCCGAACCTGCTGATCGCCGCGCGCATCCTCGGCGTGGCTCCCGGGCTGCCGCTGTCGCCGATGCGATCGTACGTGCCGATCATGAACGTCGGCCTCGTCATCACGTTCATCACCGGCTCGGTGCTGTTTGCCACTGCTCCCTGACGGATTCGTGAAGAACGAAGTGTTCCTCTTCAAGATTCTGTTCGTCGTCCTCGCAGTCGTCGCGCTGAGGCTGCTGTTGCGCGAGCTGTACGGCACTGCGGCCGACCCGGACGCCAAGCCGGTCAGCAGGCGCGCGCGCCGGCTGACGTCCGCGACCGTGGTCCTCTGGACGGCGGCCGTCATCGCCGGCCGCCTGACGGCGTATTCGGCCAGAACCGTGTTCCAGACCCTCCTGGCGGTCGCGGGATTGGCCGTCGTGCTCGGCATCGTCGCGTATGCCCGTCGCGCCCAGGTGAACAGAACGGCCAGCCGGCGCGCCGCCTTCGGGATTCACACGGCCGTCAAGGAAGGGGAGTAGCGTGGCTTCCTTCGTCGCTTACTGGCTGCGGTGGCCATCGGTTGAGTACCTGATCGAGACCTTTACCTGGCTCTGGCCGCTCTGCGAGATCTTCCATTTCGTCGGGCTGATTCTGCTGATCGGCGCCGTCGGCACGTTCGATTTGCGGTTGATCGGCTTCGGGAAGGGCCTGTCGCCCAAGCTCCTCGGGCGGCTGCTGCCGTGGGGCGTCACCGGCTTCATCCTGTGCGCGGTCACGGGATTCGTGTTCGTCACCGGAATCGTGACCAACGTCGGCACCCACCCGTACGTCGTCCTGACGACGAACCTGTGGCTGCAGCTCAAGCTGGCCTTCATCGCGCTTGCAGGACTGAATCTCCTCACGTTCCATCTCAGCGGGATGGCGCGGGTCGTGGAGACGTTAGGGCCCACGGACGACACGCCCGTGCTGGCCCGCTGTCTCGGCGGCATCGTCCCTCGCGCTGTGGCTGGGCGTGATTTACGTCGGCCGGCTGATCCCGTGGGAGCTCTGAGAAGGCTCCATTGAGGCAAGGTCGTGCCGGGGTTACCATGCGTCACCATCGGGCAGCGGGTTCAGGAGGTGCCGTATGGAGCTGGTTGTCGGCGCGACCGGGATGCTCGGCCGTGAAATCTGCCATCTGCTGCGGGGCCGCGGCCGCCGCGTCCGGGCGCTGACGCGGACATCCTCCAATCCGGCCACCGTCGCGCGCCTGCGCGACGGCGGCGCCGAAATCGTGCGTCGGCGACTTGAAGGACCGGGCGTCGCTCGACGCGGCCTGCCACGGCGTGGACACCGTGATCACCGACCGCCTCGACCACGCTGTCGCGTCAGCCCGGCGATTCGATCGCGACCGTCGATCGGCAGGGACAGCTCGACCTGATCGACGCCGCCGAGGCCGCGGGCGTCAAGCGCTTCGTGCTGATTTCATTCGCAGGCATCGACCTCGACTTCCCGCTGCAAGCGGCCAAGCGCGACGTGGAGACCCGGCTCACGCAGAGCGGTCTCATCTATACCATCCTGCAGCCGACCTGTTTCAACGAGGTCTGGCTGAGCCCCGCGCTCGGCTTCGACGTCGCCGGCGCCACCGCGCGCATCTACGGCGACGGCCACCATCGCGTCAGCTGGATCTCGCTGCACGACGTGGCGCTCTTCGCGGTGGCCGCGCTCGAAGGCCCGCGGGCCGACAACGCCGTCCTCAGGCTGGGCGGGCCCGAAGCGCTCAACCCGCTCGACGTCGTGCAGCTGGCCGAACGTCTCACCGGCCGCACCTTCACCGTGGAGCACGTGCCCGAAACCGCCCTGCGCGCGCAGTACCGATGCCGCCACCGACCCGATGGAGAAGTCCTTCGCGGCGCTGATGCTCTACTACGCCCGCGGCGACGTCGTCGACATGGCGGCCCCGCTGCGCCTGTTCGCCGTGCCCCCGTTGCGGACGGTGTACGAGCACCTGCAGTCGAGCGTGCTGCAGTCCGGGCACGCGGCATAGCGCGCCACGACTGGCCGCGCCGGTGGCGATCGCCGCCTGACGCTGGAAATTTCGCACTGCCGCGAAGTCATCGGCATTGAATCGCGCCGATCCGGCCGATCGGATCGTCTCGAGGGAGATGTCAGCCGACCGCCCCGTTCCGCTTCCGCTCAACAGCCGGTTCCTTCCCGCATCCGTTCTCGCCCTCCGCGGCTACTCGCCGGACTCTGAGCGCCGACCTCCTCGCCGGCGTCACCGTCGGCCTGGTGGCGCTGCCGCTGGCGATGGCGTTCGCCATCTCCTCCGGCATGACGCCGCAGGCCGGCATCTACTGCGCCATCGTCACCGGGTTCATCATCTCGGCGTTCGGCGGTTCCACCGTCCAGATCGGCGGGCCGACCGGCGCGTTCGTCGTCGTGGTCTCGGGCATCGTCGCCACCTACGGCGTGGACGGCCTGTTCATGTGCACGATGATGGCCGGCGTCATCCTGGTGGTGATGGGGCTCACCGGCACCGGCACCGCGGTGCGGTTCATCCCGCGCCCGGTCGTCACCGGCTTCACCGGCGGCATCGCCGTGACGATCGCCAGCACGCAGCTGCAGGACTTCTTCGGCATCACGCTGCCCGGCGCCGCGCCCGGCGAGTTCATCGGGCGCATCCGCGCGCTGCGTCGAGCACGCCGACACCGCGTCGGTGCCGACCATGGCGCTCGGCGACCGGCGTCGTCGTCGCTGATCCTGGTGTGGAACCGCCTGGTGCCGCGCGTGCCCGGCTACATCGTGGCGCTCCTGGGCGGCACCGTCGCCGCCAGCGTCCTGCAGCTGCCGGTCGCGACGATCGGCTCGCGGTTCGGCGGCATCCCGGCCGGCCTGCCGCAGGTCCACGTGCCGGCGTTCCGCCCCGACCTGATCCTGACGCTGATGGCGCCGACGTTCACGGTGGCGATGCTCGGCGCCATCGAGTCGCTGATGTCGGCGGTGGTGGCCGATCGCATGGCCGGCACGCGGCACAACTCGAACGTGGAGCTCTTCGCGCAGGGCCTCGCCAACATCGCGTCGCCGCTCGTCGGCGGCCTGCCGGCCACCGGCGCCATCGCCCGCACCGCCACCAACGTGCGCTCGGGGGCCAGGACGCCGGTCGCGGGCATCGTGCACGCGCTCATGCTGCTCGTCATCCTGCTGGCTCGGCGCGCCGCTGGCCGCCGCGGTGCCGATGGCGGTGCTCGCGGGCATCCTGCTGGTCGTGCCTTCAACATGGGGGAGTGGCACGAGATCCCGGAGCTGTGGAAGCAGCGCTGGGCCGATCCGCTGGTCTGGCTGGCGACGTTCGCGCTGACGATCCTGGCCGACCTCACGGTGGCGGTCGAGGTCGGGATGATCCTCGCGGCGCTGCTGTTCATCAGCCGCGTCGCGTCGACGACCACCGTGACCCGCGTGACGCGCGACTACGTCGAGCGCGGCCGGCCGCACGTCCTGCAGGACAAGGCGATTCCCGACTACGTGACGGTGCTGCGCATCCACGGCCCGTTCCTGTTCGGCGCCACCGACAAGCTGGCCGACCTCACCGCCGAGATCCCGGACTTCGGCGAGATCGTGGCGCTGCGGCTGCGGAACATGACGGCGCTCGACGCCACCGGCCTGCGCGCGATCCAGGATTTCGCCGACGCGCTGCACGCGTCGGGCCGGACGCTGCTGCTGTGCGGCGCGCTGCCGCAGCCGTCGGCGCTGATGGACCGGGCCGAGTTCCATCGCCACGTCGGCGAGGAGAACATCCTGCCGAGCGTGGACGCGGCGCTGGTCCGGGCGCGCGCGATCCACGACGCGCGGCGCGTCCGGACGCCGGCGTGATCGAGTTGATGACCAGCCTGCTGAGCCTGAGCCCTGAACCTTCGTTATCAGCTGTGCGGTGGGCTGCACCGGCGGGGCGCCGGGCTTGCCGCCGCCGGCCGCGCCTTCGCGCATCCAGCGCACGGCGTTGCCCACCTGCAGCGACGCGGTGAAGATCTTGCCGACGGGCAGGACGCCCTTCAGCTTGTGGCGGCTGATGGCCTCGAGGCCGGCCGCTGGCGACGCACCCGCAGTTGGAGCAGTCGGGGTTGCCGCCGAGCTGACACGGCGTGATGCGCCGCTCGAGATCCGACGACAGGCACTCGGTGGTCTTGGCGAACACGCACTCGTCGGGCGACTGCGGCGGGTTGGCGTAGACGTTGAGCATGCCGTCGAGCATCTGGAACTTCGAGAACATCGGCCGCAGGCGGCGCAGCTCGGCCACCACGCGCTGCCGGTCGTCCTTCGACAGCCGCTCCATCGAGATCTCGCCGACCTGCGGCGTGTAGAGGCTGACCCACATCAGCCGCGTGTTCGGGTTGCCCTGCCAGAAGGTCAGGAACTCCTCGATGTAGCCGTCGCGGCGGATCTGCTGCCGCGTCACCGTGCAGTGCACGGTGATCTGATGACCCTCGATGTGCTTGAGGATGCGGTCGTAGGTGGCCGGCTTGCGGCGCTCGTCGTGCTCGGGCTGCAGGCCGTCGATCGACACGACGATCTGCAGCGCCGCAACCCGATCCACTCCTGCGGAATCTGCCGCACGGCGCTCGTCACCACCTGCGTGTGCACGCCGCGCTCGGCGAGCTGCGGCAGGATCTTCGTGAGCTCGCGGTAGCGCACGAGCGGTTCGCCGCCGACGATCGAGACGTGCAGCGGCCGGTGCTCGTCGATGAGCGCCATGAAGCGCGACACGAGCTCGTCGCCCTTGTAGTCGGTGAGGCCGCGCAGCGTCACGCCGTTGCCGCCGAGGTGCTCGTCGCCGTAGGCGTAGCAGCCGGGACAGCGCAGCGGGCACTCGCGCGTGATCTCGATCGACAGGTTCGGGCGATACCCGCCCAGGATGCGGCCCCATGCCTGGACGATCTCGCTCGCGCCAACGTTGGTTCGTGCTCATGTGTCGCCTATTATGCGATGATAATCCGCGGCCCGCGCGCTATCCTGTCTGTCGATGCCAGAACGCCGTACCCTGCCGGCCATCGCGCGCCGCCGCTCGAAAGTCCATGGATGGGGCGTGTTCACCAAGGTCCCCATCACCAAGAACACGCGCATCGTCACCTACGACGGGGAGCTCATCGATCACAAGGAGAGCTTCAAACGCGAGACCGAAGTACCTCAAACGCGGCGAAATCTGGTGCTTCACCGTCAACCGCCGCTGGGTGCGCGACGGCAACGTCGGCGGATCGGTGGCGCGGTTCATCAACCACGCGTGCAAGCCGAACTGTTACAGCCAGATCGTCGGCAAGGACATCTGGATTCGCGCCGCGAAGAACATCGAGGCCGGCGACGAACTGACCTACGACTACTACACGGACGGAGAAAAGGTGATCCAGTGCCGGTGCCGTCCCGGATGCACGCGCAAACTCTAGCGCGTGGCTCGCTCGCTCCTGGCGGCGACGCTGGCGATCGCCCGCGCTTCGCACCCGGCGGCCGGCCGCGGGCGCCGCGCGGCAGGCCACGGAGGTCTCGCGAGGCGCGACCTGGCTCGCCGTGAGCCGTGGTCCGGTGATCGCGTCGGGTTCGCCGCGCGCGGCCGCGACGCGCGATCGCGTCTGCCGCTCGAGGTCTACGTGGCGCAGGTGCTGTCGGCGGAAGGGCGAGCCGAACGCCGCCGGAGGCGGCGGCGCAGGCGCTCGCCGTGGCCATCCGCACCTACGCGCTCTTCAACGCCGGCCGCCATCAGCGCGACGGCTACGACCTCTGCGACACGACGCACTGCCAGGTGCTGCGCGCGCAGCTCGGCGGCGTCGCGGCGTGCGGCGCTCGCCACCGCTCGGTCTCGTGCTCACGTATCAAGGCGCACCGGCCGACCTCTATTACTCCGCGTCGTGCGGCGGCCACACCGAACGCGCGGCCGACGTCTGGCCGCGGGTGTCGCTGCCGTATCTCGACGCGGTCGAAGACGACGTCCACGCGCGACGACGCGGCCTGGACGATCGAGCGGTCGCTCGACGAGATCCGCGACGCGATGGCGCGCGCCGGCGTGCGCGGGCGCCGCCTCGACGACGTGATCGTCGAGACGCCGCACGGCGTCGGGCCGCGTCGGGCGCGTCGGGCTGCCGGGCCTCGAGCCCGCGTCGATGAACAGCAACGACTTCCGGCTCGCGCTCGGCTCGACCGAGCTGCGCAGCACCGCGTTCACGCTGACCCGCTCCGGCGATCGCATCACGTTCACCGGACGCGGCTACGGCCACGGCGTCGGGATGTGCGTGATCGGCGCCGGCCGCCGCGCCGCGCGCGGCGAAACCGCCGCGCAGATCCTCGGCGCGCTACTACCCGGGCCTCGCGCTCGAAGACGTCTCGCGCGTCGTGCCAGCCGCACTGCGGCTCCGAGGGCAGTGCCTCGATCCGCCCCACCGCCGCCGAAGGCGCCGGCCCACCCGTCCCACCCGTCCTACCTGTCCCACCGGTCGCCGAAGGCGCCGACGGCCTGATCCGCGCGCTCGTCGCCGCCGGCTCCCGCGTCGCCGCGCGGAGATCTGGAGCGGCTGGCCGGACGAGGCGCAGACGCGGATGGCCGCGTCGGCTCGGCGTGTCGCGCGCGCGCCGCTGACCATCCGCCTGCACGCGTCGCTCGACGGTTTCCGCCGCGCCACCGGGCAGCCGTGGTGGGTGAGCGCCGCAGGTGCGGGGCCGCGAGATCGACCTGGCGCCGGCGGCGCTGCTCGACCAGCGCGACGGTCTCGAGCGCGCGGTCGCGCGCGCGGTGGCCGAGGCGCTCGTGGCACCCGCCTTCGACGACCGCCATGCCTGGGTCCGCGTGGGGGCCGCGCGGTTCTTCACCGAGCGACGGCCACCCCGGCGTCGAGGGGCGAATCCGATGCCCCGCCGACGCCGAACTCACCGGCGCCGTGTCCGCCGCCGCGCAGCGCGAGGCCGAAGCGCGTGCCGAAGCCTGCTTCGCGCAGGCGTTCCGCCGCGCGGCCGACTGGCGCGCGATCCGGTAGACCGCCCCAGGACTGGCCCGTTTTGCGGACGCGCCGCCCCGGCCCGGCCGTTCGTTCCAGCCCAGCGTCGTAACCTCCAGCCCCCGCCGGCATTTAACCCTGTGGGGCTTCGAAGGGGCCTATAATCCACTCATGCTGATCAAGAAGGCACCGGA
Organism: uncultured Acidobacteriota bacterium; assembly: GCA_963731785.1. Taxonomy (GTDB): domain Bacteria; phylum Acidobacteriota; class Vicinamibacteria; order Vicinamibacterales; family UBA2999; genus DASYRM01. The sequence goes on along the minus strand of CAVSWX010000009.1, from coordinate 237,706 downwards.
CATCCGTTCTTCCGAGATCACCCCGAAGAGCGTGTACCTGAGGCGCCGGGAGTTCATCCAGGGATCGGCTGCAGCCCTCGTGGCCGCCGGATTCGGCTCCCTTGCCGACGACGCGCTCGCCCAGGGCGGTTTGCCCAAGCTGCCCAACGTGAAGAAGAGCCCGCTCAGCACCACCGAACCGCCGAGCGCGTACGAGCACGTCACCAGCTACAACAACTTCTACGAGTTCGCCCCCGGCGCCGGCGACGGCCCCAAGAAGAACTCCACCAAGTTCAAGGCCACGCCGTGGACCATCGAGGTGGACGGGCTCTGCAACAAGCCGGCGAAGTACAACCTCGAGGACTTCATCAAGCCCTACGCGCTCGAGGAGCGAATCTACCGCTTCCGGTGCGTCGAGGCGTGGTCCTTCGTCATCCCGTGGGTCGGCATTCCGCTCTCGGAGTTCATCAAGCGGGCCGAGCCGCAGGGCAAGGCGCAGTACGTCGAGTTCACGACGCTCCACGACGTCGCGCGCTTCCCGATGCAGCGGACCGATGTGCTGGAGTGGCCGTACCGCGAGGGGCTGCGGCTCGACGAGGCGAACCACCCGCTGTCGATCATGGCGGTCGGACATCTACGGCGAGGTGCTGCCGGCGCAGAACGGCGCCCCGATCCGGCTCATGGTGCCGTGGAAGTACGGCTTCAAGAACATCAAGTCGATCGTCAGGATGCGGTTCGTCGAGAAGCAGCCGCGCAACACCTGGCAGGCGATGGCGCCAAGCGAGTACGGGTTCTACGCCAACGTGAACCCGACCGTGGATCATCCGCGCTGGAGCCAGGCGCGCGAGAAGCGGCTGCCCGAGCTTCATCGCCAACCGCCGTACCGAGATGTTCAACGGCTATGCCGACCAGGTTCAGAGCCTCTACGCCGGAATGGACCTCCGGCGCAACTTCTGAGCCGGCGGCGCCTGCGCGTCCCGACGCGGCGCCTCGCGTCCGGATGCTGAAGCCCATCACGCTGGTGAGGGTCGCGGTGTTCCTCGCGGCCCTCGTTCCCGCCGCCCGGCTGGTGTGGGGCTTCTACACCAACGACCTCACCGCCAACCCCGGCGACTACATCACCGACCAGACCGGCACCTGGACGCTCGGGATGCTCTTCGCGTCGCTCTCGATCACGCCGCTGCGCCGGCTTCACCGGCTGGAACGATCTCGATCAAGCTGCGGCGGATGCTCGGGCTGTTCGCGTTCTTCTACGCGGTGCTGCACATGCTCACGTGGGTCGTCTTCATCCACTACTTCGACGTGAGCTTCATGGTGGAAGACGTGGTGAAGCGGCCCTTCATCACCGTCGGCATGACGGTGTTCGTGATCCTGTTCTCGCTGGCGCTCACATCGAACCGCTTTGCCATCCGGAAGCTCGGACGCCGCTGGCAGTCGCTGCACCGGCTCGCCTACGTGGCGGCGATCGGCGGCGTGATCCACTTCTGGTGGCTGGTGAAGGCCGACATCACCGAGCCGCGGCGCTGGGCGATGGGCCTCGCCGTGCTGCTCGGGCTCCGCGCGTGGTGGGCCTACCGCAAGCGCGCATCCAGCCGCGCGTCGCTGCAGCGCGCGGCGGCGCGGACCTGACTGACTACCGCCTGAGCGCGTCCAGCCGCTGTTGCAGCCGGGCGTTCGGGTAGACCTTCAGCAACGCGTCGAGCGTGGCAATCGCCTCGGCCTTGCCCCCGGTGGCTTCGTGCGCGTCGGCCAGCAGGGTCGCCTTGCGCGATACCAGCGGCCGGCTGTCGTCCGGGACCGCGATTGCCATGAGCGCGTCGATCGCGCCCTTTGGATCCTTCCGATCCAGCAGCAGCGACTCCGCCGCGAGCAGCTGCACCTCGAGGTCGCCGCGGAAACGCTCGGCGGCCTGCGCGATGAGCGCTGCGGCCTGCTCGTGCCGCCCGGCCTCGCGGTCGGCCAGCGCCTGGTGGTAGTAGCCGGCGAGCAGCAGCCGCTCGACGTCCTTGGGATCGCCGCTCCGGATGCCGACGCCTCCCGCGTACGGAGTAAACCAGCTCGCCTCCGTACTTCGCCGTCTGATACACGAACACGACCGACGCCACGCCGGCCACGGCTGACGCGATTCGGATGGCCTTCGCTTTCGGCGACTTCCGCCACAGCAGGCCGGCCAGCTCCAGCAGGCCGACCACGCCAGCGGCAATCGGCACGTGCGTGCCCCACCATTCGTGCTCCACCACCGCCGCCCGTGCGCCCGGCGCGCGCTCGACCGGCCCGTGCGCCTCGATCCCCGAGCGTTCCGACACGAAGGCGATCGGCGCCGCAAGAATCAGCAGCGTGGCCGCCGCGGGACCGACCCATGCTGGCCGGCCGAAGAGCGAGACCAGCCGGAAGGCAACGCCCAGCAGGATGAACACGATGGTGAAATGGACGATCTGCGGGTGCAGTGCAGCCATGGAGGCGATCCTTCGTTGGCTTGCTGGGCTTAGCTAGGGCTCGGCCGCTCTGGGCTTTGGCCCCAGGCCTTCAATTCGAGGTTCCGACCGCCGTTGCGACGACCACGGACGACCCGGCGGCGCCGGCCTTGTAGTACCGGACGAACCGGGCCGGTTCGGGCGCTTGATAGCGTTCCAGATTATGCGCCCAGCGATAGCCGATCGACTGGTACCGCAGCTCGACCTCCACTTGATAGGGGCCGGCGCCCGATACGGGCACGCGGAAGCGCGTCCGGTCGCCGCCGGCGCCGAAGTCCGGGTCGGCCGCGGCGCCGCCATAGACGCCGATTTCCGCATCCGCCGTCGTCTTGTCGAAGCCGCGGGGCAGGAGGCGATTGTCCTTCAAGTACCGCACCGCGGTGAGCAGGCCGGTCGTGGGCGCGCCGTGGCGGTCCCCGAGCACCGGCTCGTAGATCTGCACCTGGCCGGGGCCCGTGATCTCCTCGTAGTGCGGCTCGAAGGCGAGCGGCGTCGGCGTCGCTGTCGTTGCCGCGGATGGCGCCGGTGTCGTCGATGGCCCCCGACTCGAAGACGACTCCACCGCGGGCATCGCGCACGGTGACGTGCAGCCAGGTCCGGCGGGACGGGTAGCCGGTCGGGAACTTGTGCCCGGTCAGGTTCTGGACCTCGCACCTCGAACCCCAGCGCGCCGCCGCTCACGTGCGGGCGCGACACCGACCAGCCGCGCGGTGTCCTCCTGGAGCTGGCGGATGGTGGCATTGGCGGTGGCCTCGAGCTCGGACGGCGAGGCTTCGACCGCCGAGCTCGGTGCGATACCGGTTCAGCATCCGCACCATGAACGCGTTGCCGCCGACGAACACGTGGCGTGCGAGGCTGTCGCGCGCGTCGCCGAGCACCGAGGACGCGCGAATCGGCCCCGCGGCCCTGGGCATGTGGCACGACTGGCAGCTGCGCTGCTCGCGCGGGAAATCGCTGTGCAGCCATTCCTGGTAGTTCATCTGCTCGGGCAGCGAGCCGATGACTTCGCCGTCCGGGCCATACGCATCGGTGATGAGCGTATGGCACGAGGCGCAGAGCTCCGACTCCTTCACGTGCGGCGCCTCGGCCTGGACGAAACCGGTGACCGACCGCATGATCGTCCGGCGCCCGGGATCGATCGCGTACGGCCCGAAGATCTGCCGGATTCCGTCCTTCGGCGTCGGTGCGATGACGAAATTCGAGTTGAAGCTGTCGCGGGTCCCGAGCCGGTCCGGTGCGATCTGGTGACACACGGTGCACGAGATACCGTCCGATGCCAGCCGACGCAGCGTGGAGGCGCGGCTGGCCGAGATCGGCAGGTGGGCGAAGACCTGCCCGCTGCCGCCGTCGGCGCGCTCGATACGGGTGGACATCGGCATGTGGCAGGCCGCGCATTCGTCCTGAATCGCCGCCGCGTGGCGCGGGTGATCGATCGTCTCGCGGCGCACGCCCGCCTGCCAGTACGGGATCGCGAGCCGAGTTGGCCATCATCGACGCGCGCCAGGTCGAGCCCCGATCGACACGTCTTCGCCCGACGGCGTGCGTCAGCCCGTTGTGGCAGGCGACGCAGTCGTCGGAGTGCGTGAACAGCGCCATCGCGGCGTGCGAGGGTGGAGGCGCGGCGTTCGCGCCGGTCGGGCTGTGCCGCCTCTCTCGCGCTCGGCGCGGCCAGGAACATCGAGAGCAGCCACACGGCGCAGGTGACGACGAGCGCGCCTGGCAAGGCGGGAGGGTCGCACGAGCGACCTCACTTCCAGAACTGGAACAGGCCGCCGTCGAACCAGTCCCAGAGCACGTAGGTCAGGAACTCGGGCTTCCGATCCTCGCGTTCGTTGACCGGCACGCGGACGCCGACGCTGAGCAGCACGTGCTGCAGCTTGCTGAGCGACACCTGCACCTGCGGGACGACGTCCCATTCGGCCGCGCCGCCCTTCGGCTTGGCGACGATCACTTCCGTCATCGGCGACCAGGCGCGTCCGAAACCGCCATCCTGGGCGAACGTGTAGCCGAGCGCCGTGCGGAGGAAGCCTTCGTTCCGCCCCTCGTCCTGATCGGTCGGGAATCTCGAGCCCCGAGTGCAGCTGGAGGAAACCGCTGCCGCCGAGTGATCTGCCCCCACATCGCGAAGGGTTCGACGACGGTGTAGCCGTTGCCGAGCCCCACGCTCTCCTTGCCGGTCGGAAACGTCACGGCGCCGCCCGCCGCGAAGATGCTGCCGCGCTCGTGGCTGGCGTACAGCGTCCGGCGCACCGCGACCTCGACGTCGCCGATGCCGCGGTTCCAGCCGCCGGCGTCACCCTGCTGCACGGTGAACGGCACCTTCACTTCGTACTGGCCGCGGGCGCCGATGCGGTGCTCGTAGACGAGCTCGTTCGCCACGGCCTTCTGTCCCGAGCCTGTGACGCCCGTCGTCCACACCGTCTCGTTTTCGGGAAACGCCTTCTCGGTGAAGAAGGCGCGCGGCAGGTTGAGGTCGCCGCGCGGCCACGACGCGTCGGTGCAGAAGGTCCAGAGATGGCGCACGACGCGATCGAGCTGCTCGGCCGACAGCGCCTCGCCGAAGGCCGGCATGTGCCGGTCGAGCGCGCGAACCGGGCCGCCGCGCGCGGCCACGGCGATCCAGTCGCTCAGCGGTTCGACGGTATTGGTGGCGCAGTCGGTGAAGTCCGGGAAGTCGTGGCCATTGGGCAGCGGCAGCTCGAAGCCGACGACGCTGCGCGTGGCTCCCGTGCCGTCGAGACCGTGGCAGACGGCGCACGCGGCGCGATAGATCTGCTCGCCCGAGGCGTCGGGCGGGAGCGCGGCCTGCTGCGCCGCGCCGCCGCTGTCCGACCCGCGGCCGGACTCTGCGCGTCGATGGGCGCCGTGAAGAGTGCCGCGATCGACGCGCCCATCGCCACCGTAAGCGTGATGGCGCGGCCCAAACCGAACACCGCGAGGAGATCGTCCATGCCTCGCGAGGCTACCGCAGCGATGCCCCATCACGTGAGCTTGCAAGCGATTCTGAGAATCAGTCTTGCGCGGACGGCTTCGTGCGACACGATCGCATCATGCGGAGCTGCAGCGGCACCGGCGCTGGGACCACCGCGCGGCTCGGCGACGACTTCGGCGGCGCAGAAACCGGTGCCGGTCCGACTCACTGGTACGAGCACCTGCTCGGCAGCGGGCAGCCGGCCGTGGTTCATCGTCGACCCGCCCGACGGAAAGCTCCCGGCCATGACGCCGCAGGCGCTGCGCCGCGAAGCCGCCGCCGCGGCGCTCAACGACGCGCGTAGCGGCGAAGGCCGCGCCGACTCGTGGCTCGATCGCAGCCTGTACGACCGCTGCATCACGCGCGGCCTACCCGGCTCGATGATGCCGGCGATCTATGGCAACGCCTACGAGATCGTCCAGACGCCGGACTCCGTGGCCATTCGCTACGAGATGATCCACGAGACCCGTGATCATCCCGCTCGACGGCCGTCCCGCACGTCGGCGCCGGCCAGTCCGCACCTATTTAGGTGATGCACGGGGCCGCTGGGAGGGTGACACCGCTCGTGGTCGAAACCACGAATTTCACCGACCGCACGCACTTCGGCTACAACAACCGCTACAACAGCGAAGTTCACGGCTGATCGAGCGTTTCACGCCGATCGCGCCCAACACGTGCAGTGGGAAGTCACGTTCAACGATCCGGACGTCTGGACGAAGCCCTGGACGTTTACCATGCCGCTGACGCGCGACGAGAGCCAGCCAATCTTCGAATACGCGTGCCACGAAGGGAACCGCGGCCTCGAGCACATCCTGCGCGGCGCGCGGGCCGACGAAGCCGCGGGCCGCTGAGCGTCGTTCGGCCGGTCCTTTGCACCTGTGGGTGGTGCCGCGAGGGCGCGGCACGGAGCAGAAATGGAAACGACCCACACCCAAGTCCGACATCAACTCGAAGCGCAGCTCGATCGGCTGTTGCCGCGCGGCGGCCGCCTGGAGATGAACGCGATCCGCTTCGGCGCTCGATCGTCTCGACAACGGCACCTACACCGAATGCTCGAGATGCGGCCGCTCGATCGATCCGCGCCGCCTCGTCGCCTTTCCGACCACGACCACCTGCTTGCCCTGTTCGATCTGAGGAAACACCGCGCCGCGTGCCGGCTCTCGCAGGGGCGGGCCCGTGTCGAGCGGCCATCGGGTCGAGGGCCACGATCGCAAAGAAGGGACAGGCCCGGAGGGGAGGCACTCCTCCGGACCCGCCCCGCGCTCGGCAGCCCGTGTGTTGGGCGCGGCCCGCCGTGCGGTACGCTGTGGACAATCCATTGGACGCCGAAATGTGCAAAACGGTTCGCCCCCCGCATCCGGGTTACGGCGCGTGCCGATAAGCAACGTGGCCGGGTGTCTCGCCGCCCATGTGGTTGGGGTGCCCAGACGGCCGGTCCGGGTCCGATATGGCCGAGACAAACCCCGGCGCGAAGCGCGCCGCCCATTTCGTGAACGCCGTCATCTGTGCCGGCGTGCTCATTGCCGGCTATTCCGGCTGGCAGATCCTCACCGGACCGGTGTCGCTCGCCCTGATCGTGCTCCTGGCGCTGACCGTCATCGCTGGCTGGCTCGCGATCGAGGTGCCGGCGATGGAGATCAGCTTTTCGATCTCCGACACCTTCAGCACCGCCGCGGCGCTGGTCATCGGCCCGGCGGCCGGCGCCGTCACCGCCGCGATCGATGGCCTGATGCTGTCGTTCCGGCATGCAGAAATCCACGCGGACACTGCAGCGCGTCCTGTTCAACCTGGCGGCGCCCGCGGTCGGCGTCTGGCTGGCGTCGCAGGCCTTCTTCGCGGCGGCCGGCCCGCAGATCGTCATCGACGGCCCGTTCCGCGTTCCACGTCTCTTCGTCCTGCTCACGCTGTTTGCCGTGCTCAACTTCGGCATCAGCACCGGCCTCGTCGCGGCGGTGGTGGGTCTCGAGTCGCGCAAGTCGCCGGTCACGGTCTGGAAGGAGCACTTCCTCGGCCTGTGGCTCACGTATCTGGGCGCCACGTTCGCCTCGATGCTGATGCTCGTGCTGTCGCACGACTGGCGCGGCCAGCCGATGCAGCCGCTCGAGGTGCTGCTGCTCATCGCGCCGCTCCCGGTGATCCTCTACGTCACCTTCAGGCACGCGGTGGGGCGCGCGCAGGACCAGATCGAGCACCTCGGCGGCATGAACCGCGTCTACGTGGCCACCATCGAGGCGCTGGCCCAGACGATCGACGCCAAGGACCAGGTGACGCACGACCACATCCGCCGCGTCCAGGAGAACTCGGTGCGGCTGGCGCGCGAGCTCGGCGTGACCGACGACGGCGAGATCCAGGCGCTCAAGGCGGCGTCGCTGCTGCACGACGTCGGCAAGATCAGCGTCCCGGAACACATCCTCAACAAGCCGGGCCGCCTGACGCCGTCTGAACTCGAGATCATGCGGCGCCATGCCCCGGTCGGGGCCGACATCCTCTCGGTCATCGGCTTTCCCTATCCGGTCGTGCCGATCGTCCGCCATCACCACGAGAACTGGGACGGCACCGGCTATCCCGACGGCCTGGCGGGCGAGGCGATTCCCATCGGCGCGCGCATCCTGATGGTGGTGGACTGCTTCGACGCGCTCACGTCGGACCGGCCGTACCGGCCGCGGTTCGAAACCGCCGCGGCGCTGCAGATGCTCACCGATCGGCGCGGCACGATGTACGACCCGAAGGTGGTCGACGGCTTCCTGGCGCTCCACGCAGCGGGTCTCAACGAGGAGCCGCCCGCCACCCGGGCGCCGGTGGCCGATCCGCACGCCACGCCGGTGGTCGAGACGCCGGTCGAGGCCGACGCTGGCCCGCGCGACCTGGTCGCGTTCTACAGCCTCGGGCGCGAACTGGCGATGCCGGGCGGCGCGTCCGAGATTGGCCAGGCGATCTGGGGCTCGTTGCGCACCGAGCTCGGGGCCGCGGCCTGTGTGCTGTTCGTCTACGACGAGAGCGTCGACGCGCTCGCGCCGGCTTTCCGCGGCGGCGCCGCCACCGTGGCGGCCGACGCCCGCGTGGCGCTCGGCGATCGATTGAGCGGCTGGGTGGCCGCGACGCGAACACCGATCGTCAACTCCGACGCGCGTCTCGACGCCGACCCCGACGTCCGCGAGGTGAGTGCGCTCCAGAGCGCGCTGGCGGTGCCCATCGCCAATGGCGAGCAGCTTCGGCGGCGTGCTCGCCTTCTACTCCGATCGTCAGGCGGCGTTCACGCCGACGCACCAGCGCATGGCGGAAGCCGTCGCACTGCTGGTCGCCGAACGGGTCTGTGCGGCGCGCGCCGAGCTGGCGCCCGTGCGATCCACCCCCCGCTGAAACAGCACGGCAGTGTCCACGGCTCGCTAACCGCAGCCGGGGTGCTTGCAGTCGCAGCGCAGCTCGATGATGTCGCGGGCTTCCTTGCAGTGCTCGCTGCAGTACTTCCCGAACGGCCCGTTCTTGGGAACGGTGCAGTTACACGCCGGATGCGCGCACTTGTTCGTATCCATGACCCATCCTCGCAGGCTCACCGTTCGCGGGTGGCATCGCGCCAGAGGGGAAACTGAAGCGAGTGTGCGCGCGCCGCGAGGGGGTTTGCAAACTCAGCAAGGCTGCGCCGCAGGTATTGGCAACTGCAGATCGCGGCTTCAGTTGACGAACGGCCCGGGAGATCCTCAGCTCGTATCAGCGCACGGTCCGTGCCGCGGCGACCGAACGCAGCACGCCGTCCACGCTGGCAATCAACTGATCGGCGGTGAACGGCTTGGCGAGGAACGCATAGCGTCCGGCGTGGATGCCGCGGCGCAGCAGATCCTCGCGGACGTATCCCGAGCAGACCAGCACGCCCATGCTCGGTGCCAGCTCCGCTGCGCGCTCGATGACGTCGGCGGTGCGCAGACCCGGCATCACGCCGTCGATGCACATCGCCGCATAGCTGCGGCCGCGTGCGATCAGCGCCAGCGCGGTGTCGCCGTCGGAGGCTTCGTCCACGTCGAAGCCGTGGGTGACCAGCGTACGCACGACGTTGGCACGTACATCCTCGCGGTCCTCGACGACCAGCAGACGTCCCCGGCCCAGCGGCGCGGCCCGGGGCGGGTCGGCCGCCGCCGGCACGTCCACCGCCGTTTCGACGGCACGCTCGGGCAGCAGCAGCGTGAACGTGGTGCCGTGCCCGGGCGCGGACTCCGCCTCCACGTGGCCGCCTGCGTCTTTGGCAAACGCGTAGACGGTCGCCAGGCCCAGCCCGGTGCCCGCCGCGATCGCCCTTGGTGGTGAAGAAGGGATCGAAGATCCGCTCCAGCGTCTCCGCGTCCATCCCGTGGCCGGTGTCGGCGACGCGGACCACGACGTAGCTGCCGTCGGCGAGGCCGCGCGGGTTTCCCGTCACCATCCCACGCTGGCAGCTCACGGTGATCGTGCCGCCACCCGGCATCGCGTCGCGCGCGTTCAGCACCAGGTTGTACAGCGTGCGTTCGAGGCCGGCCCCGTCCACGACGGTGCGCGATCGGCTCGGTAGGCGGATCGACGACGAGCACCACGTCGTCGGGCAGCACGCGGCGGAGCGCCCCCTGCAGCCGCGCGAGGAAGTCCGCCATGTCGACCGCATCGCGTGAGGGGAACTGGGCGCGGCCGAGGGTGAGCAACTGGGTGGTGAGGAGCCCGGCACGCTTGGCCGCCTGCACGATCTCGTCGAGGTAGCCGGCCACGTCGTCGGGCGACGACAGGCTGAGGCGCGCCACGTCGGCGGTGCCGATGATCACGGTCAACGCGTTGTTGAAGTCGTGGGCGATGCCGCCGGACATGCGCGCCAGCGCCTCGAGCCGCCGCGCCTGATCGAGCGCGTGCTGGGTCCGTTCGCGCTGCTCGCGTTCGTGTGCGCGCTCCTGTTCCGCGCGCTCCAGCGCCAGGCGCTGCTTCAGTTCACGCTCGGCGAGCTCGCGGTGTAGCTGGACCTGGTGTGCCAGCTGCTCGACGACGTAGAGCTCCAGCGCCGCGACGACCAGCCCGAGGAAGACGAGGATGAAGGTGTGGCGAAACCAGATGCGCCGGCAGCCGCGGATCCCACATGTCGATCTGGATCGGCGGCACCAGCTCGAAGGACACCATCGCCCACGCCAGCAGGTGCAGCCCGAGCGACCGTCGCGAGTGCGGCGGCCGCGCCGCGCCGGCCGAAGAACAGCGCCGCGGAGAGCACCGTGATCATGTGGACCGCCGCGTAGCCCGCGGTGAGGCCGCCGCGTGAGGCAAGGAGGAACGCGCTGAAGCCCAGCAGCGCGAGCAGGGCCATCGCCGTCCGTCTGAAGCCGAGCCGTCCGCTGAGCGCCCACAACACGGGATAGGTGAGCACGCTCGGCCGCCAGCAGGAACGTGCGCAGGTCGAGCGTGCCGTCGCGCAGCGCCCCGACGATCATGACCGTGCTGATGAGGGGCATCGCGCCGGCGAGGACGCCAAGGGAAAAGCGGAGGACGCGCCGCCGGAGCCCGTCCAGGGGGTCGTCGAGGGGAATCCTGGCACCGCCCACGGGAAGCGAGGGAGACATGCTCGACCGAGGAAAGCACTCTAGCACGACCGCACCCCGGGGACTCCCCAGTCGCGCGCGCACGGCGCGAACGGCTAAGGTGAAGACTCGCGCGCGATTGCGCCTGCGAGGAGAGCATGCTTAGGCGATCGCCGGTTCCGGCGCCCGACGGGGCGTTCGACGCCGACGCCGTGTGGACGCTGTTCGAAGGCCGCACCGACCGGATGCTGCACGTGTGGCGCATCAGCCGGACGACGCTGCCCCTGTGCATGGACGGCCTGGAAGCGGCGGTCGGCCAGCGGCGACTGGCCGGGCGCGGCGCGACACGCGCACTCGCTCGCCGGCTCGTCCGCCAATTTCGGCGCGCACGCGCTCGTGGCGACGGCGCGTAGAATCGAGGACCTGGCCGGCGCGGGCGGGGTGCCGGCCGGCGACGTCCGGGAGGCGCGCGTCCACTACGACGCGCTCTGTGCCGCGATGACCGTCGTGGCTCGATCGCGTCGGCGCCGGACCGGGCGCGCCCGCGACAGGGCAGGGAGACCCTTCCGGCCGATGAACAATCGCGTTCTGTGCGTGGAAGACGACCCGGCGCACCCAGCTGGTCCTCGGCGGCATCATCGAAGCGCGGGCTGGCGGCCCGGAATCGGCGCTGAGCGCCACGGCGGCGCGCGAAGTGCTGGCCTCCAGTCCCGACATCCCGGTGGTGCTGCTCGACTGGATGCTGCCCGACGGCTCGGGCGTGGACTTGTGCCGCGAGCTCAAGGCCACGTCCGGCGCCTCGCTCTACGTCATCCTCGTCACCGTGCGCGGCGCGCCGGAAGACATCGAATCCGGTCTCGACGCCGGCGCCGACGACTATCTCGTGAAGCCGGTGAGCCCGGTCGAAGTGCGTGCCCGCATCCGCAGCGGGTTGCGCGCCGTCGACGCCCAGCGGCAGCTCGCCGAGCGGCTGGCCCAGCTCGAGGCGGCGATGAAGCGCGTGAGCAGCCTGGAAAGCCTGCTGCCGCTCTGTGCATGTACTGCCGGCGCATCAACAGCTCCGAGACCTGGCAGTCGGTCGAGGACTATCTCTGGGATCACGTGGACGTGAAGGTGTCGCACGGCTGCTGTCCCGACTGCCTGTCCAAGCTCACGCGCCAGCTCGGTCCGGGGTGATCGACGCGCCGACGGCCGGTATATGCTTCCGGCTCGACGCTTCGCCCGCCGTTTCTCCCGACGGCCGCGCGGAGCCGCGGAGGTCCCGTGATGACGTCGAAAGCCCCGTTGACGATTGCCGCGTGCGCGATTGGATCCGCCGTCGCGTTCGCCCAGAGCGTGCCGCCGCGCGTGCCGGCCTCACCCTACACCCCCAAGTCGGTGCAGGCGCCTGCCGATCCCGGCTACGCCGAGCTGATCAAGACCTGCAAGACGCCGCCGCCGGCCGGCGGCGGTGGCGCGGGCCGCGGCGGCCCCGGCGGTCCGGGCCGCGCCGGAGGGCCGCCGGCCCCGGCGCCAGGCATGCGTGAGTACAAGGTGACGGAGATCCCGGGCGTGATCGCCGCCGGGCAGCAGTGGACGTTCCTGTGGCAGGAGGTCGGCAACAACGGCGACGGCATCCTGTACGACGACGGCGGCCTGCTGCTGGCGCAGAACGACAACAGCCAGGTGCTGAAGCTCGACGACAAAGGCAAGGCGACGGTGGCCTACTCGGACACCCACACCGGCGGGGCGCTGTCGATGAGCCCGAAGGGCGCGCTCTTCATGGTCCAGCGCGGGCTGCGGGCCAACGTCAGCCAGCTCAAGCCGCAGCGGAAGTGCTCGCCAACACCTACAACGGCGAGCCGCTCGACTGCATCGGCGGCGTCATCAACGACCTCACCGCCGACAGCAAGGGCGGCGTCTACTTCACGATGGGCGGCGTCTACCATGCGAGCCCGGCGGGAGTCGTCACGAAGTACGGCGAGGGCATCACGCCCAATGGCATCGTGCTGAGCGCCGACGAGAAGACGCTGTATGTGACCAACGGCAGCACGATGGCGGCCTTCGACGTGCAGGCCGACGGCTCGCTCACCAACCAGCGCGAGTTCGCGAAGCTGACGGCCGGCGGCGGCGACGGCAGCACCATCGACGCGGCCGGGCGGGTGTACGTCACGACCCAGGCGGGCGTCGAGGTGCTGGGCCCCGATGGCAAGAACCTCGGCGTGATCCCGACGCCGCGCGGCGTGATCACCGGGGCGTTCGGCGGCCAGGACAAGAAGACGTTCTATATCCTCGCGCGCGGCGCCACCGATGCGAACGGTACCGAAGTGCCGAACGCCGCGCAGGTGTGGTCGATCCAGATGCAGGCACAGGGATACAGGAACCGCGCGAAATAGTCCGACTCTCGAGGCGGTCGTCAGGCGACAGTTCGTCACGCAGCGTGAGAGGGCGGTCTTGAGGCCCGCCCTTTTTTTGTCCGCGCATCCTACCTGATTGGCGTCTTTTCGCAGTGAGAAACGGTTTGCGACAGACGAATGCGTACGTGTAGCGCTCGCCGACGCCATGCGCTCAACTCCGCGCCGCACCTGGACCACGATTCTCTATACCACCCAACGCGCGTGACCGTGACAGCGTCAGATGAATCGTCTGAGGGCTGTACGGGCTGCTAGGGCGCGAGGGAGACTTCATGAGCGCGAGCGACACCGACCCAGTCCGAGTGATGCTGGTGGGAGACTGCCCGCTCGTGCGGAGCGGCTTTCGCCAGGTGCTCGAGTCCGCGGGCCTTGCCGTGGTGGCCAGCGTGGCCACGGCTGTGGACGCCGTCGCCCAACTCCGCACCACGCCCGCCGACGTCGTGGTGGTCGGCGCGGTCACGCGGCATGGTGGCGCCGCCGAGGCGCGTGAGGTGCGGAGCTGTCATCCGGCGACGCCGGTGCTCGTGCTCGGCCGTTCGGGCGACCTGGTCGGTGTGCGCGCGGCCCTCGCGGCCGGGGCGCGCGGGTATCTCGCGCTCGACGACGCCGAAGACGGCGATCTCATCGCCGCCGTGCGCAGCCTCGCCGCCGGCGAGATGTATCTCAGCCCCGGGCTCGCGGTGCCATCGGCGCCGACGGTGCGACCGACGCCGGAGGTTGCCCATCAGCGGCTGACCGAGCGCGAGCGGCAGGTGCTGACGCTCGTCGCACGGGGGCGCTCGAACCGCGAAATCGCGGTCATGCTCGGGCTGAGCGCGAACACGATTGCCGTCCACCGCGCCAACCTGATGAAGACGCTCGCCGTGCGCAAGACCGCTGCGCTCGTGCTCTACGCCGTGCGCCACGGCCTCGTCACGGCGGACTGATGCGCGGGGCGGTCTGCAAGATCGCCTACTACGGCCGGGTCTAGCAGCCCGCGCCACGAAAGCGCACACCAGCCCTACCAGTCCCACCTGTCCTACCTGTCCACAGTCCCCTTTCCACCCGTCCCAGCCGCGCTGCGCAGAGCGAAAGCGTGCGCGGCAGCATCTGGTCAACCGGGTGAACGCCGGTTCGCGAATTAGTGGACAATGTGCGCACTCGAACCGACATGCGCGCGACGTTCGCCGGCCTTCTCCTCGCCGTCGCTGTAACTGCCGCGGCTTCAGGTGTGCGCGCGCAGTCGCCCGCGCCAGCCGGTGTCTGCCGCGCCGGCCGTGGCCCACGAGCAGACACTCCGCGATTATTGCGTCGGCTGTCATAACGATCGCGCGCGGACCGGCGGGATGAGCCTGGAAGGCGCCGACTTCGCGGCGGTGCCGCAGCGCGCCGAGCTCTGGGAAGCCGTGGTGCGCAAGCTGCGGCTGGGGGTCATGCCGCCGCAGGGCGCGCGCCGCCCCGATCGCGCCGTGCTCGACGCCCTGGCCGCGTCGCTCGAGCGGACGCTCGACGCCGCTGCCGTCGCCCGTCCCGATCCCGGCCGGCCCGCGCTCCATCGCCTGAACCGGGCCGAGTACGCCAACGCCATCCGCGACCTGCTCGGTCTCGACGTGGACGTCACGGCGCTGTTGCCCCCCGACACGGCGGCGTTCGGTTTCGACAATGTGGCCGACGCGCAGGGATCCTCGCCGGCGCTGCTGCAGGCCTACCTTTCGGCGGCGCGAAAGATCAGCGCCGTCGCCGCGGCCGACCGGCGCCTGAGTGCCGGCAGCCAGACCTATACCGTGCGTCAGGACCGGTCGCAGGGGCACGAGCTCGACGGCATGCCGCTCGGCACCGTGGGTGGCCTCCGCGCCACGCACACGTTCCCGCTCGACGGTGAGTACGAGTTCCAGGTGCGGATGTGGCGCACCAATCTCAGCGCCATCCGCGGCCTCGAGTATCCCCACGAGGTGGAGCTGTCGCTCGACGGCGCGCGGCTCCTGCTCGCGACGATCGGCGGCCGCGACGATCTCGTCGCCCTGCAGCGCAATCCGACGGCCACCTCCGACGCGATCGAGACGCAGCGGCTGCGGGTGCGCGCGCGCGTCCCGGCGGGGCAGCGCGCGCTCGTGGCCACGCTGCTCGACGAGGCGCCGGCGAACCTGCAGGCGGCGCGGCTGCAGCCGTTCATCCGCGACTTCGACAATCCGTTCGGCGCCGAGCGTGCGCCGCACGTGCAGTCGATTACGGTGACGGGCCCCTTCAACGCCACTGGGGCCGCCAGTCCGGCGAGCCCCCGCCTGTTCGTGTGCCGTCCGGCCGCGGCCGCCGGCGAGGAACCGTGCGTGCGCCGCATTGCCGCCTCGCTCGGCCGCCGCGCCTTCCGCCGGCCGCTCTCCGCCACCGAGACCGCGGCCCTGCTCGACACCTACCGCCGCGAACGGGCCACCGGCAGCTTCGATACCGGAGTCGAGGCCGTGCTGCGCCGCATCCTGGCCAGCCCCTCGTTCGTGTTCCGCCCCGAGGCCGAGCCGGCGGGGGCGTCGCCGGGGTCCGCGCATGCGGTGAGCGGCTACGAGCTCGCGTCGCGGTTGTCGTTCTTTCTCTGGAGCTCCATTCCCGACGACGAGCTGCTGCGCGCGGCGGGCGCGGGCGAGCTGAAGCGGCCGGCGGCGGTCGCCCGTCAGGTGCAGCGCATGCTGGCCGACCCGAAGGCGCGGGCCCTCACCGACAACTTCGCCAGCCAGTGGCTCTACCTGCGCAACCTGCGCGGCATCCAGCCGAACTCCGACCTCTTTCCCGACTTCGACGACAACCTGCGCGAGGCCATGCGCACCGAGGCCGAGCTGTTCTTCGCGAGCGTGGTCGCCGAAGACCGCAGCGTGCTGGATCTGCTGACGGCCGACGACACCTTCGTCAACGAACGGCTCGCGAAACACTACGGCGTGGCCGGCGTCACCGGGGCGCGCTTCCAGCGGGTCCGCGTCGCCGACGCCCGCCGCGGCCTCCTGGGCAAGGGCGCGATCCTGCTCGCCACCTCGCACGCCACCACCACCTCGCCGGTCCTGCGCGGCAAGTGGATCCTCGACAACATCCTCGGGCTCGCCACCGCCGGCGCCGCCGCCCGACGTGCCGGCGCTGGCCGAGAACGACCCGGTGGCGCCCCGCACGATGCGCGAACAGCTCGAGCGGCACCGCGCGAGCCCGACGTGCGCCGCCTGCCACAAGCTGATGGATCCGATCGGCTTCGCGCTGGAGAATTTCGACGCCGTCGGCGCCTGGCGCGCCGCCAGCGAATCGGGCGCCCGGCTCGACACGCGCGACGTGCTGGCCGATGGCACCCCGGTCGACGGCGTGGACGGACTGCGTGCGGCCCTGGCCGCGCGCCCGGACGTCTTCGTGCACACGTTCGTCGAGAAGCTCATGACCTACGCTCTCGGCCGCGGGCTGTACGGCGGCCGACATGCCCGCGGTGCGCGCGATCGTCCGCGACGCGCGGCCGGGCGGCTACCGGTTCTCCGCCATTACCCAGGGGATCGCCCGCAGCGTGCCGTTCCGGATGCGGACCACGACGCGGGCCGATGCGACGCTCGAAACGCGGACCGGTGCGACACCCGGCCCACACGGACGGAGCTGAATCATGTTCATCACCCGCACCGCTCTGCCACGCCGGACGATTCTTCGCGGTCTGGGCGCGGCCATCGGCCTGCCGCTGCTCGACGCGATGGTGCCCGCGGCCACCGCGCTCGCCGCCACGCCGGCGGTGACGCCCAAGCGCTTCGGGTTCATGTACATCCCGCATGGCGCCGACATGGCGTCGTGGACGCCGCCCGCCGGCGGACGCCTCGACCAGTTGTCGCCCACGCTCTCGGTGCTCGACCGCTTCACGGACTCGATGGTCGTGGTCACCAACCTGATGCGCGCCGGCGGCGTGGCCGAGATGCACGCGGCGGCGGCGTCAGGCTGGCTGAGCGGCGCGGTGCCCAAGCGCACCGAAGGGCAGGACTACCGGATCGGCACCACCATCGATCAGGTGCTGGCACGGCAGATCGGCCGGGAGTCGCCGTTCCCGTCGCTCGAGTTCGCCACCGAAGACTTCACCGGCTACGTCGGCGGCTGCACTCCCGGCTACAGCTGCGCCTACATGAACACCATCTCGTGGTCGTCGCCGACGACGCCGCTGCCGATGGAGATCAACCCGCGCATCGCCTTCGAGCGGCTGTTCGGCGACGGCGCGTCGGAGGCGGAGCGGCGCCGCATCCTGGCCGAGGACAAGAGCCTGCTCGACGCCATTACCGCCGAGGCGCGGGCGTTGCGCGCGCGGCTCGGCGCCGCCGACCGGGCACGCGTGACGGACTATCTCGACAACGTGCGCGAGATCGAGCAGCGGATCCAGCGCACCGAAGGGCAGCAGCGCGTCGAGGTCGAGCTCGGCGACAAGCCGCTCGGCATCCCGGATTCCTTCGTCGACCACACGGCCCTGATGTTCGACCTGGCCGCGATGGCGTTCCGCGCCGATCTGACCCGCGTGTTCACGTTCATGATGTCGCGCGAGGGCAGCCAGCGGACGTTTGCCGACATCGGCCTCCCCGATCCGTGGCACGTGACCTCGCATCACGGCGAGCAGCCCGAGAAGATTGCGCGCAACGCCAAGATCAACGTGCTGTGCCTCGAGATGGTGGGGAAGTTCCTCGACACCCTGCGCGAGGCGAAGGACGGCGACGGGTCGCTCCTCGATTCGTCGCTGCTCTTCTACGGCAGCGGCATGGGCAACTCCAACGTGCACGCCACCGACCCGCTGCCGATGCTGGCGTTCGGCGGCGGTGCGGGCGCCGGCGCGCGCCACGTGGTGCTGCGCGAGAAGACCGAGATTGGCAACCTCTGGCTGACGGTGGCCAACCGCTTCGGCGCGTCGCTCGACCGCTTCGGCGACAGCGACGGGACGGTGGAGCTGTTCTGATCGTGCGGGGCGCACTCGTCCTCGTGCTCGCCGGCGTCGCTGCTTCCGGCGAGTCCGGCCGCGGCCGGCGACCTCGCGGCCCTGGTCGCGGCCGTCAAGGCCGGCGGTGCCGGGGCCGTGGCGGCGGTGGCGCGGCATCGCGCCGACGTGAACACGCCGGAAGCCGACGGCACCACGGCGCTCCACTGGGCCGTGCACGCCGGCGATGTACCGGCCGCGCGTGCGCCTGCTGCAGGCGGGCGCCCGGCCCGACGCGGCCAACCGCTACGGCATGACGCCGCTGGCCCTTGCCGCGCGGAGCGGCCACGCGGCGCTGCTCGACCTGCTCTTCGAAGGCGGGGCGACGCTCGGGACCGCCGACGCGGCGCTGCGCGGCGGTCAGACCACGCTCATGCTCGCGGCGCGGCGCCGGACGCGCCGACGCGGTCGAGACACTGCTGCGCCACGGGCGCCACGGCCGACGCCGCGGAAGCGCGGACCGGAACGACCGCGCTCGATGTGGGCGGCGCTCGCCAATCGTGCCGAGGCGATTCGCGCGCTGGTCCGTGGCGGCGCCGCCGTGAACGCGCGCGCGGCGCTCACCGCGTTTCCGCACACGCCGCCGGGTGTCATCGGCGACCCGCTCGAAGACGGCGTGTCGTACGTGGGACAGACCGTGCTGCCGAAGGGTGGCTGGACGGCCGTGATGTACGCGGCACGTCAGGGCGCGGCGGCAGGCCGTGGCCGCGCTTGCCGACGCCGGCGCGGATCTGAACGCCACCGATCCCGACGGCGCCACCCCGCTCGCCCTGGCGGTGATCAACGGCCACGCGCGCGTGGCGGTGCTGCTCCTGGCACGCGGCGCCGATCCGAACATCGCGGATCGCACGGGGATGACCCCGCTCTACGCCGCCGTCGATCTGCACACCATGCAGCTCGGGTTCGGCCGCCCCGACCCGCCGCCGGCGACGATTGCCGGCAGCGTGGAGATGGTGAAGGCGCTGCTCGCGCACGGTGCCGATCCCAACGCCCGGCTCACCGGCCGGGTGCTGAAGCGGGTGTATACGGCTGGCGACGGCAAGCTCGCCAAAGGCGCCACGCCGTACATGCGCGCGGCGCGGGCCGGCGACGTGACGCTGATGAAGATCCTGCAGGCCGCGGGCGCCGATCCGCGCCTGGCGCAGGAGAATGGCAACTCGCCGCTGCTGTTGTCCGCGGGCCTGGGCTACCGCGGGCCGATCGGCGGCACCGAGGCGATGGCGCTCGACGCGATTGCGTTCAGCCTCGAGCAGGGCGCCGACATCAACGCGGTGAATGCCGCAGGCGACAGCGCCGTGCACGTCGCGGCCACGACCAACTTCGCCGAGTCGGGGACGGCCATGGGCTCGCTGGCGATTGTGAAGTTCCTGGCCGAACGCGGCGCGCGGCTGGACATCCGCAACAAGCAGGGCCGGACCGCTCTCGAGTCGGTGCTGCGCGCCAAGGAGCACAGCGCGGAGATCGCCGCGTTCCTCCGCGAGCGGTCGCCGGCACCCGCCGCGTCGACCGCGCCGTAGCCTCGACGTAGCGGTCGGCCTTCAGGTGAAGACCGCCCTCTGACTTCTGCTTCTCCTCCGCGCGCGCGCCGGCCAGGATGTTCCGCATCCCGTAGTTGCCTTCATGGCACGCGTACTCGTACATGCCGTAATCGGGCTGCTGCTTGAACGGCAGCGCCACCGTCCACGGCCGCGTCCACGTGCCCGGGTCGTCGATCGTCGCCTCGTAGCGGATGGTGTCGGCGTCGAGGCGCGTCAGCCGCTCGGTGATTTTCAGCCGGCCGGTGGTGGGCGTGTTGTTGCCGTTCAACGTCAGCCCCACCTTGGCGTTGAAGTTGGCGGACTCGATCACCAGCGTGTCGCCCTCGAAGCGCCCGCGCGAGTCGCCCATCCACTGCGTGATCTTCGGATCCAGCCGCGGCCGCCCGTCGAGCGGGATCACCCGCGTCTCGTGGATCATCTCGTTCTGAATGACGACGTAGCCGGGGAACTGGAAGATCTGCGTGCCCATGTTGTAGCCGGTGGGCAGCATCGAGGCGAGCAGGCCGCGCGAGATGCACCGGTCGTAGGGCCCGAGGTCGGTGAAGGTCTCGAACGGATGCTGCGGCACGACGTCGGGGAAGTCGTGCCAGTAGGTGCTGCGCATGATGTTCTTGCGCTTCTCGCCCTCCGGGGTCATCGCCGGCAGCCGGCCGTCGGGGGGATCGATGACGAGCGACGCCTGGCGCTGCGGCAGCCCGCGCTCACCCCAATGCGACGGCGGGCCCGTGCCCACGCCGCGGCGCGGCGGGCGGCCGGTGACCACGGTTTCGGCATCGGCTTCGGCTTGCGTGCGGCTCGCGTTCTGACGCGCGGCGAACTCTTCGTCGGTGAGCGTGT
This sequence comes from uncultured Acidobacteriota bacterium, assembly GCA_963731785.1. GTDB lineage: Bacteria > Acidobacteriota > Vicinamibacteria > Vicinamibacterales > UBA2999 > DASYRM01. The sequence goes on along the minus strand of CAVSWX010000009.1, from coordinate 217,053 downwards.
TGCGCGGGCCGAACGTGGCCGGCCGCTCGAGCGGCGTGCCCTGCATCTGGTTGCTCGGCCAGATGCCCTGCAGGTCCGGGTCGCCCCAGGGCGTTCGCGGCACGATGTAGGAGCCGGACGCGGCGCCGTTCGATCTCGATTGCGCCAGCACGCCGGCGCTGCCCGCCGCGAGACCGAGGGCGGCCAGTGCCATCAGCAGCCCGATCCGGATCCTGTTCGTCATGGCTCGTGCTCCTGCGATCGCCGATTCTTGCGGATACCGCATCGGAATGCGCTGTTCGAAGCCGCATTACGCGCTTAAGCTATGGCCACTGTCAAGGAACCCCGTGAAGCATTCACTGCCTCTGTTCATGCTCCTGGTTGGGCTGGTCGCGCCGCGCGCCGCCGCCGCGCAAGACGGCGCCGCCCTCTACAAGGAACTGTGCTCGTCGTGCCACGACACGGCGGTCGATCGCGCACCGTCGCGTGAGGCGCTGCGCGCGATGAGCCCGCAGCGCATTCTCGAATCGCTCGAGGCCGGCCCGATGGTCACGATGACCCAGCTGCGCACCGCCGCGGAGCGCCGCGCCATCGCCGAGTACGCCAGCGGCCGGAGCTTCGGCACCCCGTTCTCGATCGCGCCGGCGCCGAAGGCGATGTGCACGACGGGCCGCGGCACCTTCACGATGACCGCCGGCGCGCCGGTATGGAACGGCTTCGGCCAGAACCTCGTCCAATACGCGCTTCCAGGCGGCGCCCGCGGCCGGCCTCTCCGCCGCCGACGTGCCGCGCCTGAAATTGAAGTGGGCGTTCGGTCTGCCCGGTGACGTCCAGTCGTGGGCCGGCATCACGCTCGCGGGCGGCCGCCTGTTCTTCGGCAGCATTGCCGGCAACGTCTACTCGCTCGACGCCAGGACCGGCTGCGTGCATTGGGCGTTCGACGCCGGCGCCATCGTTCGGACCGCCGTCAGCGTCGGGCCCCTTGGCACCACCGGCCGCTTCGGGGCGTTCTTCGGCGACGCGCGCGGCAACGCCTACGCGGTCGACGCCGCCACCGGCGCGCTCGTCTGGAAGGTCGCCGCCGAGACGTTTCCGTCGGCGCGGCTCACCGGCTCGCCCATCCTGCACGAGGGCCGGCTCTACGTGCCGGTGTCGTCGAGCGAGGAAGGCGTGGGGTCGCTCACCGACTACGAGTGCTGCCGGTTCCGCGGCAGCGTCGTCGCGCTCGACGCGGCCACCGGCCGCCAAATCTGGAAGACCTACACCATTCCCGAGGAGCCGCGGCCGGTGCGGAAGAACGCCAAGGGCGTGCAGTTGTGGGGGCCGTCGGGCGCGCCGATCTGGTCCAGTCCGGTGGTGGATCCCGTGCGCCGCGCGCTGTACGTCACCACCGGCAACAACTACAGCGACCCGACGACGGCGACGAGCGACGCGTTCATGGCGATGGACCTCGAGACCGGCCGCATCCTGTGGACGCACCAGGTGACGGCGCGCGACGCCTACGTGTCGGCGTGCCGCCTCGACCGACAAGACCAACTGCCCCGAGGCCAAGGGGCCCGGACTTCGACTTCGCCGCATCGCCCATCCTGGTGTCGCTCGGCAACGGCCGCCGCGCCCTGGTGGCGGGCCACAAATCGGGCAACGTCTACGCCGTCGATCCGGATCGCGAGGGCGCGCGGCTGTGGGAAACGCGGGTCGGCGAAGGCGGTTCGATGGGCGGCGTGCAGTGGGGATCGGCGGCCGATGCCGGATCACGTCTACGTGGCGCTGTCGGACCTGGGCCGGATCATGCTCAGCTACACGCAGTTCACCGACGCCGATCGCACGCGCGGCGGCGGCATGTTCGCGCTGCGTCTTACCGACGGCGCGCGCGTGTGGCACACGCCGCCGCGTGCCGTGCGACGCCCGGCCGCGCTGCAGCCCTGCCCAGTCGGGCGCCGTGAGCGCCTGCCCGGCGTGGCCTTCGCGGGGTCGCTCGACGGGCACCTGCGCGCCTACGCCGCCTCGACCGGGGCGGTGGTCTGGGACTACGACACGGTGCGCAACCTACGAGACGGTCAATGGCGTGCCTGCCCGGGGCGGGTCGCTCGACGGTCCGGGCCCGGTCATCGGCGGCGGCATGGTCTTCGTGAACTCCGGCTACACGGTGGACGGCGGCGCCCCGGGCAACGTGGTCCTGGCCTTTGCGCCCGACTGAATCTGGCGAGGCTGCGCTTCCAGATCTGCGGGCTCCGCCTCGCCAGAGATAGTGTCTGAATGCCCCGCCTGCGGCGGGGCGTCAGGTGGCTGACAGGGTTATGATCGGCGACAGGGCCGAACGAACCTTCGATATGCGAAACCTGACCAGGGCGCTGGGCGCCTGTTTTCTCATCCTCACCGTCTGTGCCGCTGGGCTGCGCGGCGCGGGCAGCGACGTGGCCGACGCGGTCATGAACCGCGACACCGCCGCCCTCCAGGCGCTGCTGAAGAAGAAGGCCGACGTCAACGCGCCGCAGCGTGACGGCGCGACCGCCCTGCACTGGGCGGTGTACCACGACGACGCCGAGGCCGTAGACGTGCTGCTGCGGGCGGGGGCCAAGCCCGCTGCCGTCAACCGCGCGGGCATGTCGCCGCTGGCGATGGCCGCGCTCTACGGCAGCGCACCGATCGTCGATCGGCTGCTGAAGGCCGGCGCCGACGCCAAGGCGGTGGGCCCCAACGGCGAGACGATGCTGATGTATGCGGCGCGCAACGGCCGGCCGCAGGCGGTGAAGCTGCTCATCGAGGCGGGCGCCGACGTGAATGCGAAGGAACGGTTGCGAGGCACCACCGCGCTGATGTGGGCGGTGGAGCAGCGGCACTCCGAAGCGGTGGAGGTGCTCCTCGCCGCCGGCGCCGACCACTCCGCCAAGTCGGGCGGTGCCGGTCTGCCGCGCAACTACATGGCGCAGCGCGTCAACACCCGCGCGGTGGAAGAAGCGCAGCGGCGTCACGTGCGCGCCAAGGCCGCCGGCCGCACCTACGAAGAGCAGCTCGAATGGGAGTACGAGAACGGGATCGACCTCGGCGCGTCGCGTAACGCGTTCACCCCGAACCGCGCGCGCGGTGGCGGCGCAGGTGCCGCGGCCGCGGGCGCTCCTCCGGCAGCAGGTGCCCCAGGTGCGCCGCAGGCGCGGCGCTCCCGGCGGGGTGCCAGCGCCGCCGCTGCAGGTGCTGGCGCCGGCGCGGCTCCCGGTCGTGGCGCGGCGCCTGCCGCTGGTGCCGGCGCCGCGTACAAGAGGCGGGGGAGCGGGCCAACCGGGCGCGGCTGCTGCTGCCGCCGCACCCGACGACGACAGTGAAGTCGTCGTGGCCGGCCTCGTCGGCAGCGGCGGGGGTGGCCTCACGGCGCTGACGTTTGCCGCGCGCGAGGGCGACATCGCCTCGGCCCGCAAGCTGCTCGACGCCGGCGCCGACATCAACCAGACGACCGAGTACGGCTGGACGCCGCTGCTCACGGCGGTCAACAACCGCAACTACCAGCTGGCGAAGATGCTGCTCGATCGCGGCGCCAACCCCAGCCTCGCCAACAAGGGCGGGTGGACGCCGTTGTACCTGGCGGTGGACAACCGCAACATCGAAGGCGGCGACTATCCGGTGCCGAAGGCGGATCTCGATCACCTCGAGCTGATCGAAGCTCTGCTCGTCAAGGGCGCCGATCCGAACCTGCGGGTGAAGGACAACACGCTCACGCGCACGATCTTCACGATGCAGTGGTTCTTCGAAGACGGGGCGACGCCGTTCATCCGCGCCGCGCAGTCGAGCGACACCGACCTGATGGCCCTGCTGCTGAAGCACGGCGCCGATCCCAAGGCCGTCACCGCCAACGGCGACTCGGCGCTGACCGTGTCGGGCGGCATCGGCTGGGTGGATGGCGTCACCTACGAGCGCTCGCCCGCCCACAATCTGGCGGCGGTCAAGATGCTGCTCGACCTTGGTCTCGACCCCAACCACGCGAACAACGAGGGGCGCACCGCGTTGATGGGCGCGGCGCTGAAGGGCCGGTCCGACGTGATCCAGCTGCTGGTCGATCGCGGCGCGAAGCTCGAGCTGCGCGACCGTGGCAGCCGCGATACCCACATTCCGGGTGCGCCCGTCGCCGGGGTCACGTTCCAGGCGATCGACTACGCCGACGGGCTGGTGCGCGTCGGCGTGCAGTCGGCGATCGAGCGGCCCGAGGCGTCGGCGCTGCTGCGCAAACTGATGGAAGCGCGTGGGTTGCCCGTGCCTGCGCCCGGCCGCACGCTGAACTCGATCTGTGTCGTGGCCCTGTGTCAGGGGCTGCCCCAGTAGGCCGCGGATGGGGGGACAATAGAGCGTGGCCCCGTTGCGCCGTTTCCACGTTGCCGCCGTGGCCGCCGCGCTCGCCTGGACGGCCCAGCTGTCGGGCGCCCGCGCGCCTGAAGCCGCGCCGCAGGCCGGTGCCAGCGCCGGCCGCGGCCACCGCCCGGCCCGATCTGAAGGCCACCGTCGACACCTACTGCGTCACCTGCCACAACCAGCGCCTGAAGACCGGCGGGCTGACGCTCGACGACGTGAACGTGGCCGACCCTGCGACGCACGCCGACGTGTGGGAGAAGGTGATCCGCAAGGTGCGCGGCGGCGTGATGCCGCCGGCCGGCGTGCCGCGTCCGCCCGCCGAGGCCCGCACGGCGCTCGTGTCGCACCTCGAGACGTCGCTCGATCGCGCCGCGCGCCTCGCGCCGAATCCCGGGCGGCCGCTGGCGCATCGTCTCAACCGCGCCGAGTACGCCAACGCGATCCGTGACCTGCTCGACCTGCGGATCGACGCCAGCACGATGCTGCCGTCCGACGACTCGGCCGGCGGCTTCGACAACAACGCCGACGTCCTCGGCGTGTCGCCGGTGCTGCTCGAGAGCTACCTGACGGCCGCCGAGCGCGTGGCTGCGCTGGCGCTTGGCGATCCCAAGCTCCCGCCGGCCGGCCAGGTCTTCAGGGTGCGGCAGGACGCCTCGCAGGACAAGCACGTCGAGGGCATGCCGATCGGGACCGTCGGCGGGCAGGCGCTCGATCTGACGCTGCCGCTCGACGGTGACTACCAGTTCGAGGTCAGGCTGTTCCGGACCAACCTCGGCACGATGCGCGGGCTCGAGTACCCGCACCAGCTCGAGATTGCCGTGGACGGCGAGCGCGTCCACCTGGCCCCGTTCGGCGGCGACAAGGAGATTGCCGCGTCGAGCGAGAACCCGACCACGACCGGCAACGACGTGGACGGCCGTTTCAGCGCCCGGGTGCCGCTCAAGGCCGGTCCCCGGCGCATCACGATTGCGTTCCTCGAGAAGACGCACGCCCTCAATACGCGGCGGCTGCAGAACTACGTGCGCAGCTCCGCCGACACCATCGACTTCTCGGGGTATCCCCACATCGACCAGATCATCTTCACCGGTCCGTTCAATCCCACCGGGCCCGGCGATACGCCGAGCCGCCGCCGGATCTTCGTGTGCCAGCCCAAGGACGCCGCCGACGAGGAACCGTGCGCGACGCGCATCCTGAGCACGCTCGGGCGGCGCGCCTACCGCGGCGAGTTCACCGCCGACGATCAGCGCGTGCTGCTCGAGTTCTTCCGCCGCGGCCGCGCCGACGGCAAGACGTTCGAGTCGGGCATCGATCTCGCGCTGCGCCGTCTGCTGTCCAGCCCGAAGTTCGCGTTCCGCGTCGAGCGCGACCCGGCTGGCGTGGCGCCGGGCGGCAGCTACGCGCTGAGCGATCTGGAGCTCGCCTCGCGTCTCTCGTTCTTCCTCTGGAGCTCGATCCCCGACGACGAGCTGCTCACGCTCGCGGGGCGCAAGACCCTGCGCGAGCCGGCGACGCTGGAGCGGCAGGTGCGCCGGATGCTCGCCGACCCGAAGGCGCAGGCGCTCGTGGACAACTTCGTCGGCCAGTGGCTGCAGCTGCGCAACCTGCGCAACAAGCAGCCGAACTCGCACGAGTTCCCCGATTTCGACGACAACCTCCGCCGCGCGCTCGACACCGAGCTCGAGATGTTCTTCGCCTCGATCGTGCGCGAAGACCGCAGCGTGCTCGACCTGATGACGGCCGACTACACGTTCGTCAACGAGCGGCTGGCGAGGCATTACGGCATCCCGAACATTTACGGCAGTCACTTCCGCCGCGTCCCGCTCGCCGACGACAGCCGCAAGGGCCTGCTCGGCAAGGGCGCGATCCTGCTGGTGACCTCGCACGCACACCGCACCTCGCCGGTGCTGCGCGGCAAGTGGGTGCTCGAGAACGTGCTGGGCACGCCGCCGCCGCCGCCGCCCGACGTGGTGCCGCCGTTCGAGGAAGAGGCCGGAGCCGCCAAGCCCAAGTCGGTGCGCGAGCGCATGGAGCAGCACCGCCGTAATCCGGCCTGCGCGAGCTGCCACCGGATGATCGACCCGGCCGGACTGGCGCTCGAGAACTTCGACGCCACCGGCGCGTGGCGCAGCCGCGATGGCGGCACCCGCGGGACGCCGGTGGACGCGTCGGGCCAGCTCGTGGACGGCACGCGCATCAACGGCGTGGTCGAGTTGCGGCAGGCGCTGCTGCGCGAGCCGAATATCTTCGTCGCGACGATGACCGAACGGCTGCTCACCTATGCGCTCGGGCGCGGGTTGACGGCCGCCGACATGCCCACGGTCCGGTCCATCGTCCGCGACGCCGAGAAGGACCAGTACCGGTTCTCGGCGGTCGTCCTGGGCGTGGTGCGCAGCGTCCCGTTCCAGAAGCGACTGAAGGCCCCCAGTTCAGAGCCGCAGGTGGCGGCGTCTTCCCTCAATCCGAGTAGATAGAGGAGCGCGTCATGTTCATCACCAAGTCGTCTGTGTCCCGTCGAACGGTGCTGCGTGGCATTGGTGCCACCCTGTCGCTGCCCTCTGCTCGACGCCATGGTGCCGGCCCTGACGCGAACGGCCCTCACCGCCGCGACGCCGACGAAGCGCTTCGGCGCGATCTTCGTGCCGATGGGCGAGCGGCCCAGCCATTGGACGCCGCCCACCACCGGCAACGGCTTCGAATTCAGCCCCATCCTGAAGCCGCTCGAGAAGTTCCGCGATTACGTCAACGTGGTCTCGAACATCGACCGGCCGCTGCAGGGCACGCACGCGGTCAGCACCGGCACCTGGCTCACGGGCGCGGCGCCCAAGCGCACCGAGGCCGAAGACTTCATCGCCGGCACCTCGCTCGATCAGATCATCGCGAGGCAGATCGCGAAGGACACCGTGTTCCCGTCGCTCGAGATCGCCACCGAGGATCAGAGCGGCTACGTGGGCGCCTGTGACGTCGGCTACAGCTGCGCCTACATGAGCACGATCTCCTGGAAGTCGCCCACGGCGCCGATGCCGATGGAGACCAACCCGCGCGTGGTGTTCGAGCGCATGTTCGGCCGGCCGGGCTCGCCCGAGGACCGGCTGCTGCGCATGCGGCAGAACCGCAGCATCCTCGATTCGGTGCGCGGCGACGTCGCGTCGCTCGAGAAGGGGCTGGGCGCGCGCGATCGCGTGCGGCTCGACCAGTATCTCGAGCACGTCCGCGAGGTGGAAGGCCGCATCCAGCGCGCCGAGAAGAAGGCGACGACGGACCTCGAGATTCCGCTGGCGCCGGTCGGCATTCCCGACACGTGGGAAGAGCACGCCACGATCATGTTCGATCTGATGGCGCTGGCCTACGAGGCCGACCTGACGCGCGTCTTCTCGTTCATGCTGAACCGCGAGGCCAGCCAGCTCGTGTTCCCCGACCTCGGCTTCAACGAGCCGTGGCACCACGTGTCGCACCACGGCAACGAGCCCGAGAAGCTGGCGCTGCTCGTGAAGCTGAACACCTTCCAGATCAGCCTGTTCGGCAAGTTCCTCGACCGCCTGAAGGACACGCCGGACGGCGACGGCTCGCTGCTCGATCACTCGGTGATCGCTGTGGGGCAGCGGCATGAGCGACAGCAACACCCACTCGCCGCTCGACGTGCCCGTACCTGATGGTGGGCAAGGGCGCCGGCGCCTTCGCCGGCAACCGGCACCTGGTCGCGCCGAAGGGCGCGCAGCTCGCCAACGTGATGCTGACCGTGGCGCAGAAGTACGGCGCCGAGATCGACAAGTTCGGTGTCAGCACCGGCGCGTTCGCGATGTAGGAGGCCGCTGCTCGTGGTCCGGTTGCGCTCGCGTCGGGATCCTGGTGCTGCTGGCGATGGCCGGCCTGTCGGCGGCCGGCCCGGCGCCGTCGCTCGTCGAGGCCGTCAAGAGCGGCGACCGCGAGGCGGTGCGCGCGCTGCTGCGCGCCAAGGCCGACGTCAACAAGCCCGAGCCCGACGGCACCACCGCGCTGCACTACGCGGTCCAGGCCGACGCGCTCGACCTGGTGACGCTGCTCGTGCGCGCCGGCGCCAACGTCAAGGCCGCCAACCGCTACGGCATCCAGCCGATCACGCTGGCGGCGACCAACGGCAGCGCCAAGGTGCTGGGCGCGTTGATCGAGGCCGGCGCCGATCCGAACACGCGCACGCGCGGCGGGGGAGCCGGTGCTCATGACCGCGGCGCGCACCGGCAGCGCCGAGGCCGTGCAGGCGCTCCTCAGCCGCGGCGCCGACGTCAAGGCGCGCGAGCAGTGGTTCGGCGAGACCGCGCTCATGTGGGCGGCGTCGCAGAATCACGCCGCGGTCGTGAAGACCCTGGTCGCGGCCGGCGCCGAGGTGAACGCGCGATCGACCGTGCTCGAGGCGCCGGTGCTGGAGTTCCCGCGCAGCGGCGGCCCGAACTCGCCGTTCCCGCGCGGCGGCTGGACGGCGCTGATGTTCGCGGCGCGCGACGGCGGCGACCGAGGCCGCGGACGCGCTCGCCGAGCTCGGCGCCGACCTCAACGCGGTGGCGCTCCCCGAGACCGACATCCCGCTCAAGGGCGACGAGCTGACGAGCGCCGATCGCGGCATCGGCACCTCCGCGCTGGTCTTCGCGATCATCAACTCGCACTTCGACCTGGCGGCGGCGCTGCTCGACAAGGGCGCCGATCCGAACGTGGCCGACCTCTCGGGCATGGCCGCGCTCTACGCGGCCGTGGACATGAACAGCATGCAGTGGACGCAGGGGCGGCCGGCGCCGATCTTCACCGACCGCCTCGACGCGGTCGACCTGGTGAAGAAGCTGCTCGAAAAGGGCGCCAACCCGAACGCGCGGCTGAAGCGCCCGCCGCTCAAGCGCCACCACGACGCCGGCACCACGCTCAATTTCGGCGAGGGCGCGACGCCGCTGATGCGCGCCGCGCGCACCAACGACGTGGCCTCGATGAAGGTGCTGCTCGACGGCGGCGCCGATCCGTTCGCCACGCTGCCCGATCGCACCACCACGCTGATGATTGCGTCCGGCCTTGGCTACAACGGGCTGCGCGGCGAGGCCATTCGCATCGTGGTGCCGACGCCGGAAGGCGCCGTCGAGGCGGCGACGCTGCTGCTCGAGCGCGGCGTGGACGTGAACGCCTTCAACGCCGCCGGACAGACCGCGCTGCACGGCGCCGTGGGCCGGGGCGAGCCGGTGGTGCAGCTGCTCGTCTCGCGCGGCGCGACGCTCTTCAAGAACAAGGCGGGGTTCACGCCGCTCGACATCGCGCTGGGGCAGGGCGGCCGTGGCGGACGCGGAGGCGTGGTGCGGGAAGGCGCCGCGGCCATCCTGCGCAAGCTCGCGCCGGACGGCGGGCCGAAGGCCCCTCCGCCCGCGCCGTAGCGCCGCACGATCGACCGATGGCCGTCAACGGCATCGAGGTACCAGGCGGCGCCTGGCCGCGGCCGCGGTCGTGTGGGCCGCGGCGAGCGTGGCGGCGTGCGGCGGTGAGCGGTCGAGTGAGGCGCCACGCGCGCCGCCGGCGCGCGGCCCCGGCGCTCCGCTCCCGCCGCCGCGCTCTTCACCGGGCGCGCGATCGGCCTGCCGCCGCAGGGCGAAGAGCGCCCGATGATCACCCACGTCGCCGTCGCCGATCTCGACCGCGACGGCCTGGCCGACGTCCTCGTCTGCGACGGGTTCCGCAACCTGGTCGCGTGGGTGCGGCAGGCGCCGCGCGGCACCTTCACCGAGCAGACGATCGCCCGCGTGGCCGCCCCGGCGCACGTCGAAGCGGTGGACGTCGATCGCGACGGCGATCTCGATCTGCTGGTGGCCGCCCTCGGCTTCCTGCATCCCAACAACGCCCGCATCGGCGCCGTCGTCGTGCTGGAGAACGACGGCCGCCAGCGCTTCACCACCCGCACGCTGGTGGACCGCGTGGCGCGCGTCGCCGACGCGCGCGCGGCGGATCTCGACGCCGACGGCGATCTCGACGTCGGCGTCGCCGGCTTCGGCTACGACGACGGCGAGACCAGCTGGCTCGAGAACACCGGCGGCTGGCGCTTCGTGCCGCACGTGCTGCAGCGGCTCTCGGGCGGCATCAACACGCGTGCCCGCCGACTTCGACGGCGACGGCCGTCCCGACCTCGTGTCGCTCATCAGCCAGGAGTGGGAGGAGATCTGGGCGTTCGTCAACGCCGGCGGCGGCCGCTTCACGCCGCGGCTCCTGTGGGGCGCCACCAACCCCGACTTCGGCTCCAGCTGGCTTTCGGTGGTCGATCTGGATCGCGACGGCGACCCCGATCTCCTGTACGCCAACGGCGACGCCTTCGAGTACGCGCCGCCGAACAGCCGGCCGTGGCAGGGCATTCAGTGGCTCGAGAACCGCGGCCAGTTCCGCTTCGAGCTGCGCCGGCTGGTGAGCCTGCAGGGCGCGACCAGCCCCGAAGCAGCCGATCTCGGACGGCGACGGCGACCTCGACGTGCTGCTGGTGACGTCGAACAACGATTGGGACAACCCGCGGGCCGCCAGCCTGCTGTGGCTCGAGAACGACGGCATGATGCGGTTCTCGCTGCGCGACATCGCGACCGCGCCCACCCATCTCGGGACGGTGGCGGTGGGCGACCTCGACGGCGACGGCCGCCCCGACGCGGTGACCGGCGGCATGCACATCAGCCGGCCGTACGATCGGCTCGGGCGCGTGACGATGTGGACGCGGCCCTGACGGTGGGCAGGGCAGGTGGGCAGGTAGGTCAGGTGGGCCAGGTGGGTATGGTGGTCGTAGCGGGGGGCGGCTCTTCAGACCTGCACCGGCCTGCTGATCGTAGCGGCAGGTCGTCAGACCTGCCCGCAGGAGCAGGGACCATGAACGGAATGAATCGAATTCGAATCGCCGCGCTGGTCAGCGCCGGAGCCGTCGCGTGCGCGATGACGGCCGTGGGCGCGCAATCGACCGCGATTCCGCGCACGCCGTGGGGCGACCCGGACCTCCAGGGCACCTACACGAACAGCAACGAGAGCGGCATCCCGATGGAGCGCCCGGCCGAATTCGCCGGCCGCCGTCTCGAGGACGTCAAGCCGGAGGAGCTCGCCAAGCTGGTCCAGCAGCGCGCGGCGCGCGCCGAGCAGACCGCCGAGACCATCGGCGGCACGCAGGACGAGAACACCGGCGCCGGGCCGCCAAGCACTGGTACGAGAACTACCAGGCGAAGAACAGCCGCGCCTGGATGATCTCCGATGCGCCGGACTACAAGATGCCGGCGACCACCGAAGACGCCAAGCGGCGCGCGGCGGCGGTGCGCGCGGCGCGCCGCGGCGGCGACGGCTACTACGTCGGCCCCTTCGACGGCCCGGAGGACCTCACGCTCTACGTGCGCTGCATCACGCGCGGCGTGCCGGGGTCGATGATGCCGGCGATCTACGGCAACTCCTACGAGATCGTGCAGGGCCCCGGCGTCGTCGCCATCCGCTACGAGATGGTGCACGACACGCGCGTCATCCCGCTCGACGGGCGCAAGACGCTCCCTGCCGGCATGCAGTCCTACATGGGCGACTCGCGCGGCCATTGGGAAGGCGACACGCTGGTGGTCGAGGGCAGCCGCTATCTCGAGCAGTCGGCGTTCGGCGGCGCCTCGAGCGCGCTCAAGACGATCGAGCGGTTCCGTCCGACGTCGCGCGACACCATCGAATGGTCGATTACGTTCGAGGATGCAGCCACCTGGGTGCGGCCGTGGACGTTCGGCATGCGGCTCACGCGCGACGACGAGCAGCCGATCTTCGAGTACGCCTGCCACGAGGGCAACGAAGGCCTGCGCGGTATCCTCAGCGCCGCGCGCGTCGGCCGAGAAGGAGCAGGCGGCGCGTCCGTCCAGGTGATCGGCGTCACGGCCGCTCCGGCCGCGGCGGAGGCCGTCGGGCCGGAGACCGGCTGGCGCCGGCGAGGCATCGGCACGCTGCGCTGCGGTCTCCGGGTTCGAGAACCGCGTCGCCGAGGCGTTCGCGGTCGGACGCCGAGAGCGCGAACTGCGCCGCGCCGAGCGGCGCCACGTCACGCTGCTCGAGCTGCGGGCTCATCAGCCCCTGCGCGGCATGCCGCGAGCGTGAGCAGCAGCGCGTGGCCGACTTCGTGCGCCACGACGCGGCCGAGCAGACGGCCGTGCGCGATGTCGAGCGTCATCGCGTCGCCGGAGTCGGCGAGCCCGCGATGGCGCCGACACCACGAAGCGCGCGCGCGGCACCGACACGAGGATGCGCTGCGAGCGCCCGGCGAACAGGGTGACCCCGAACGCGTCCTCGTGCTTCGGGTCGTGCTTGCGCAGTTCGCGATCGTCGAAGACGACCGGCAGCGATCACGTCGGCGGCGTGCCCGTCGTCGTTGTCGCGTCCAATCGACGTCGACGCCTTCGCGGCTCCAGATGTCCGCGGAACTCCTGCGTCATGGCGTTCCAGGCCACGCCGCTCATGTCGTCCCGCACCACCGGCTCGAGCCGGACCCGGATCGCCCGGGCGATCGACGGTCTGGGCGTCGGCGCACAGGCCTCCCGCGAGCAGGTGGAAGCGCGGCGGCAAGCAGGAGGCGGGCGGTGACGCGGTGTCGTCATAAGACCGTCTTTCGGCTGACATGAGCGTCATGCCTTCATTCACCTCAACGGCTGCTGCGCCGGATTCGCACACCGGCATCGGGAATACCGGAGTCGTGCCGGGCGGTTACCGCGTCCCCCTATTCAGGTCGTGGTGTTCCAGCGCGCCGGCACTCCGTCAGACGATGTGAAGCGGCGCCGCGTTGGCGGGCGGTCCATGGACGGGATTACGCACGCACCCGTCCGGCGGTTCACGCTGGCGGTCGAACGCGATGGCTTGGGCCTGACAGGCACCGAGGCGCGCTGTCTCTGCCGAGCCGATGACGCTACAACGCGCTGAACCGGCTCCCGTGACGGGACCGCGTCGCGCCGGCCGGACATGGCTGGTGGCGGTCGTGGGCATCGCGGCCGCGATCGCGGCCGCATTCGGCGTCCGCGCCTGGACCGAGGCGCGCGCGGCTGCCAGCCTTCCGCCGCCGCCCGATCTGACGGGCCGGCCGCCGGCCCTCGCCGCGCACGTGCGGAGCGCGCTACGAGGCTGCGCGGCGGGCCCCGGCGTCGGCCGAGCGGTGGGCGCGCTGTGCACCGTCCTGCCACGCCGACCTGCTGTTCGACGAGGCGCGTCCGCTGCTACGACCACGTGCGCGCGCTCGACGACGGCTGGCGCTGGGACTACGCGTCGCGCGCTCATCGACATCGAGCTCGGCGGCGCCCCGGGACTGGCCGACCGCCTGCGCGCCATCGCCGGCCGCGCGCCGTCGTTCGCGCCGGTGTGGCTGCGCCTGGGCGACGCCGAGTTCAAGGCCGGGCGCTACGACGAGGCCGCGGCCGCGTGGACCCGCGCGGCGCAACTGCCGGAACCCGACGCCGATTCCGCGGCGTCGCCGCCGCACGTGCCGGAGGCGTCGATCGCCTCGTATGCGGCCTTCGGCCGCGCGCGCGTGGCGCTCGTGCGCAACGACGCGGCCGGCGCGCGCGACATCCTCGAACGGCTGGTGCGCGACTCGCCGTCCTTCGGGCCGGCGCTGCGCCTGCTGGGGGAGAGCTACCGGGCGCTCGGCCTCGAGGCCGAGGCGGCGCGGGCCGTCTACCGCGCCGGCCGGCTGCCCGCGTTCGCGCCGTTCGTGGATCCGGTCGTGGACGACCTCACCCGCCAGTCGCGCAACAGCACGCTGCTGCTGCGGGTGGCGTCGGAGGCGTCGTTGATGGTGAACGCGGCGTGGAGCGAGCACCTGACGCGGCGCGCCGTGGAGTTCGAGCCGGACAACCCCGATGCGGTGCTGAAGCTGGCGCGCGTGCTCCGGACGGCCGGACCGCAACGAGGAGGCGCTCGGCTGGTTCGTGAAGTATGCGGAGATGGTGCCGGGCGACTACCTCGCGCTGGCGCACATCGGCAGCTGCCTCAGCGCGCTCGGCCGCTACGACGAAGCCGAGCGCTACTTCCGCCGCTCGCTGGCCGGCCTCGACGACGCGACCACGCACTACAACGTCGGCCTGCTGCATGGCCATCGACGGGACGATCTGGACGAGGCCGAGCGGGAATACCGGCGCGCGATGGCGATCGATCCGGCGCAGGCCGACGCGCGCGGCAATCTCGCGACGCTGCTGGTGCGGACGGGGCGGCACGCCGAGGCCGTGCGCGAGCTGCGGCAGCTGGTGGCCGACGATCCCGAGAACGTCGTCGCGCTGACCAACCTCGGCGTGGCGCTGATCGAGCAGGGGAGGGCCGCGGAGGCGCGCCGCTATCTGGAGGAAGCGCTTCGCCTCGCACCCGGGATGCCACAGGCGGTCGAAGCGCTTCGAGCCGAGTGGCGGCGCGCCGTGAGGGCCTTGGCCTCTAGTCTTGAGCCTCTAGCCTCTGACGTCTGTTTGCCGGGACGCTTTCCTGAAGGCCGGCAAGGCCTAGAGGCCAAAGCCTCCTACGGCACTACCGTGGTCGTCTTGCCGACCGCCTCGCGATCGCCCACCATCAGTTCGGTCGCGTAGTTGGCCTGCTGGCACATGTACTCGAAGAGCTCGGTGCCGGCTTCCCAGCGCAGGTTGAACTGTGCGTTCCAGGGCGCCGTGTACGCGCCGGGATCGTCCACGGTGATCTGATAGCGGACCTGCGCCTGATTGGTCCGGGTGAAGCGCTCGATCGTGTGGAGACTGGTGGTGTGCGGCAGGCCGCGCCGGTCGAGCCAGAACCGCTCGTTGTAGCCGACGGTGTCCACGACCAGCGTGTCGCCGTCCCACCAGCCGATGGAGTGGCCGTAGTAGGTGGGCGTGAAGTCGGCCGGGTGCGACCGTCCGTCCATGTAGATGGTGCGGAAGGTGTGCGGCCCGCCGATGTCGAAGATGTAGACGCGCTGGGCCTCGGGCAGCTCGACGAACTCCACGCCGTACGGCGTCAGAAACTGGCGTGCGGTCCCCGACGGCTTGCACCGCGTGTGCGGCTCGAGCTCGTGCTTCTGGCGATCGTCGTACACCGCCTTGGCCCACGGCTGGAACGGTACGTCGCCGCTGGAGAATCGGATCGAGGATGCCGAAGACCGGCAGCCACACGCCCTTGTCGGCCGATCGATCTCGCCGCCGAGCATCGCCCGGCCGGCGGCGTTGCGCGGTGCCGGCTTCGGCGGCGCCGTGTTCGCCCGTCCGCGTGCCCACGCCGCCGATCACGTCCTGCGTGCCCCCGCCCCCTGCCGCCCCCGCCCACCCTGAGCACCCTGTGCACCCTGTCCGCCCCCGCCGCCCTGCTGGGCATCGAGTCCGCCCGCGGCCAGCAACAGCGCGACGGCACAACTCACTACGGCACCTGAAAACGACCTCATTCGACGCGACTCCCCCGCGGATGTGATTGATGCGTCGAATCGCTTGACAGTCTACCCCCTATAGGCGTATATCCCTGTGCGTTCAGAGAAGTCAATTTCGCATTCGAAATAATCGCTCTGCGGGGATCGCAGGAGGTGGCATGCACAGGTTCGCGAGGACTCTGGTCGTTCTGGCCGTGCTCTTCGCGCCGGTCGGGGCTTGGCCCAGGACGCGGCGACAATTGCCGGGACCGTGAGAGACGCGTCGGGAGCGCGTGCTCCCGGGCGTCACGGTCGAGGCAGCAAGCTCGGCGCTGATCGAGAAGGTTCGCTCGGTCGCCGACCGATGGCAGTGGCCAGTACAGCATCGTCGCCCTTGCCTCCGGGCACCTACTCGCTGACGTTCACGCTTGCCGGGCTTCAGCACCGTGCGGCAGGAGAACATCCAGCTGACCGCGGCGGTCACCGCCAGCATCAACACCGAGCTCCGCGTCGGCGACCTGCAGGAAACGGTGACGGTGACCGGCGAGTCGCCGATCGTCGACACCCGCAGCGCGCGGCGCCAGCAGGTGATCGACGGCGACATTCTCCAGACGCTGCCCACGTCACGCTCGTACAACGACGTGCTGCAGCTCGCGCCCGGCGTGGTGGCTGGCAACGGCCAGGCCCAGCTTCGCCCCGGCATGCTGCTCTTCACGGCGCACGGCGGCAACACGCAGGACGGCCGGCTGACGCTCGACGGCATCAACACCGGCGCGTCGCGCGGCGGCGCCGGCGTGTCCGGCTACATCCCCGACATGCAGAACGCGCAGGAAGTGACGTTCAGCATCTCCGGCAACCTCGGCGAGGCCGAGACGGGCGGCCCGCAGATGACGGTGATCCCGAAGTCGGGCGGCAACACCTTCAGCGGCACGGCGCTCTACTCCGGCTTCAACGACAAGCATGCAGGGGAACAACTACGACGAGAAGCAGCTGAGCGTGCTCGGCAAGTACGCGCCCGCGCTGCTGGTGCGCGATTACCAGGTGTCGCTCGGCGGCCCGGTCATGAAGGACCGGATATGGTTCTTCTTCAACTACCGCGCGGTGGACGCCGCCGACGCGCAGCCCGGCATCTTCGCCAACAAGAACGCCGGCGACCCCACCAAGTGGACCTACGAACCGGACCTGACGCTGCAGGGCCGCGCCGATCCGCACCGCAAGATCGCGTCGCTGCGCCTCACCACGCAGATCACGCCCAAGAACAAGCTGATGGTGTTCTGGGACGAGCAGCCGCAGTGCAACGGCGCCGGCTGGGATGACGACGACCACTGCAACTCGCAGAAGGACGGCTGGATCTACGGCGGCAGCCAGACGAACGGGTTCTTCGGCCCGGGCCCGAACTCGCCGGAGACCGGCGACTATGCCAGCACGCACCAGAGCGTGCGACAGATCAAGTACACCGGGACCGCCACCAGCAAGCTGCTGCTCGAGGCCGGCTTCGGCACCTACATCTCGCAGTGGGGCTACACCGAGCGGCCGGGCAATCCCGACCGCGAGCCTCATTCGCGTGCAGGAACAGACGACGCAGTTCTTCGACGCCAACGGCAACCGCGTGAGCGGCGCCACGCCGGGCGGCCTCACCGTGGCCGGCGGCCTCAAGTACCGCTCGTCGAACTGGCCCACCGGCTACATCTCCGCGAACACGTGGAACGCCTCGGCCAGCTACGTGACCGGCTCGCACAACATGAAGTTCGGATACCAGGGGGCGCTGCACAAGGACGACGACAACCTGTTCGACATCATCACGAACGACCAGCGCATGACCTACCGCTTCGGGGCGGGCGTGAACCGCCGCCGGTCAGTCGGTCGGTTACGGCGTGCCCAACCAGGTGACCATCCAGGCCGGGCCGTGGACGCGCTATGTCCGCACCGGCTACGCGGCGTTCTTCGCGCAGGACCAGTGGCACGAGGGGCCGCATGACGCTCCAGGGCGCGCTGCGATTCGACCGCGCCTACAGCCGGTTCCCGGAACAGACGATCCCTCAGGATGTCTGGTGGCCGACGGAGTTCGTGATTCCGGAGGCCGAAGGGCGTGGACGCGTATCACGACATCAGCCCGCGCGTCGGCCTTGCCTACGACCTGTTCGGCAACGGCAAGACGTCGTTCAAGGCCAACGTCGGGACGCTACCTGCATCCCGCGTCCAACGCCGGGCGCTTCGATGCGGCCAACCCGGCGGCGCGCGCGGTGACGCTGGCCAACCGGCCCTGGACCGACGCCAACGGCAACTACGTCGTCGATTGCGACGTGCTCAACGCGACCATTCAGGACAATCGCGCGGCCGGTGGCGACCTGTGCGGCCAGGGCGACCCGAACTACGGCCGGAACCGGGCGACCACCACGCTCGACCCGTCGGTCCTCAGGGGTGGAAGGCCCGGCCCTACGACTGGCAGTTCGGCCTGTCGGTGCAGCAGGAACTCATGCCTCGCGTCTCGGCCGAAGTCGGCTACTACCGCCGGTGGTGGCCGATCTACGACGGCGCGGACGTGACCGACAACATCGCGGTGGCCCCGTCCGAATTCGGGCAGTTCAGCGTGGTGGCGCCGAGCGATCCGCGTCTCCCCAATGGCGGGGGTTACACGGTCAGACGGGCTCTACAACATCACGCCTGCCGGCGCGGCGCGCGCCTCGGAGAACGTGCGCAAGGCCGCCGAACTCGTACGGCGACTATGACCGCCACTGGGACGGCTTCGACGTGACCTTCCAGGCGCGGCTGGCGAGCTGGTTCAACCTCCAGGGCGGCACCAGCACTGGACGTCTCGTGGAGGACGTCTGCGACGTGCGTCCGAAGCGCCAGAGGGCATGGCCGCGGCCCCGTTCGGCGGCCTTGGTGGCCCTATCCGAGCCTGCTCAATCCCTACTGCCAGCAGGTCGAGCCGTTCTCGACCACCTACAAGGCGAACGCCAGCTACCTGCGTGCCGAAGATCGACGTGCAGGTGAGCGGCACGTTCAGCAGCCGTCCGGGCGCGGTGCTGCGGGCCGACGCCATCTACCAGGCGAACGACCCGACCATCCTCGCCACGCTGGGCCGTCCGCTGGCGGCCACGCCGAACGTGACCGTGCCGCTCATCGCTCCGTATGAGGCGTACGGCGACCGTATCGACCAGGTGGACATGCGCATCGGCAAGATCCTGCGCTTCGGCAGGACCCGATCGAATCTCAGCCTGGACGTCGTCAACCTGTTCAACTCGAACGACAACCTGGCCTACGCACGACTCCTGGCGCCACGAACCCGACGTGGCCGGCGCCGACGCAGGTGCTCCTGCCGCGGATCTTACCGCGTCAACTTCGGCATCGACTGGTAGGTAGCGAGTCAGGGCTGCGGGCTTCAGCACCGCCGGCTTCGCATCAAACCGAGGGCCGCCTTGCGCGGCCCTCGGCGTTTTGCGGGCCCTCACGCTTCGGGCTGCGCTGCTAGGATGGCGGAGATGTCGCGCCCGGTTCGCGCACGCCGCCTCGTCCTCGCGCTCGGTCTTGGCCTGTCTGGTCTGCGCGCCGGCTCGTCGCCAGGCCCAGGCCAAGGACGACTTCGTCCGTGCGTTCATCGATCTCTCGCAGGCGGTCGGCGGCGCGACCGGACGCTGAGGGGCCGGCGCTGCAGCGCGTCGCTCGACGCCATGGCGCAAGGGCCTCGCCGAGTGGGACGCGGCCGTGTCGCGCGTCGAGGCCGGGTTCGCCGGTGCGATCACGAGCGCGTCGCCCGCCGAGGCGGCCCGCATGCGCGCGACGCTGGCCGCCACCTATCTCGATCGCGGACGGGTGGCCGACGCGGTGCCGCATCTCGATCAGGCAGTCGCGCTCGACCCGTCCTTCGTGGCGGCCCACCTGCTGCGCGGCCTCGCCCACGCGCGGCTGAATCGGACCGCGGCGGCCGCGGCGGCGTATGCGGCGCGCGCGAAAGCTGGAGCCTGCGTCGGCCCGCGCTGCGTATCTGTATCTCAGCGCCACTCGAGAGGCGGCGCGGAGCGGGGAGCGGGCAGCGGCACTGGAGGCGTTGCTCACGGCCGTCACAGCGGGCGTCACCGGCGCCGACGACTTCGCCGGCTTGCCGATCGATCTGCTCGACGATGCGTCGGTCGACGCGCCGCTCTTCGTGCCGGCGGCCTACGTCGCGGGCTTTCGTCTGCTCGCGCAGGCCAGATATCCCGAGGCGCTGGCGAGCCTGCGCGCGGCGGCGGCCGCAGATCCGCTGGTCACCTCCGCCGCGCGCCCGACGGCGCTCAATCCGGCCGACGAGCGCGCCCGCATCGCGAAAGCCGACGCGCTGGTGGCATCCGGCGATCGGGCGGCGGCGCGCGCCAGCCTGCTCGACACGGTGCGCCGGTTCCCGGACTCGGGCCAGGCACACTGGCGCCTGGGACGGCTGGCCGAGGATGACGCCGATCAGGCGGCGGCGCTGCGGTCGTACGAGGCGGCGTCGCGCTGTGCGCCCGTGGCGGGCGCGTCGATCGTGCTACGCGGCGATCGGGCGATTGCAGCACACCGCGCTCGACCTCGACGCCGCCGCGCGCGCCTACGAGCGCCGCGTCGACGCTGGCGCCGCGGTCCGCGCCGGCACATCTCGACCTCGGCGCCGTGTATCAGGCGCAGGACCGGCTCGAGGACGCGCTCGCCGAGTACCTGGCGGCGGCGCTGGTCGACCCCGCCAGCGCGCGTGCGCGGGCGTCGGCCGGCCAGTTGCGCGCCGACCTGGGCGACGACCAGGGCGCCATTGCGCTTGCTGCGCCGCGCCGTGCAGCTCGACGCCAACAACGGCGAGGCGCGCTACGCGCTCGGCCGGGCGCTGCTGCGCGTCGGCCGCGCCGACGAGTCGCGGCAGGAGCTGGCCGCGTTCGAGCGCATCCAGAAGGCCGCGATGGAGGCGCAGCGGCGACAGCTTCGAGGAGAATTCGCGCGCGCTGGAGTCGGCGCTGCGTGAGGGGGCCGGCGCGTCACCCGCCCCGCCGGCGCCGCCAAAGGACGGCCGGTGAGCCGGCTCGCCGCCGTCGCTCTCGCCGGCGTGTGCGCGGCCGCCGTGGCGATGCCCGCGACGCGCGCGCAGTCGGCGGCGGGGACCGGCTCCGACGCCCGTGCGCGGCCATGTTTCAGGACGTGGCCAAGGCGGCGGGCATCGCGGTCCGGCACACCAGCGGCGCGAGCGCGGAGAAGTATCTGGCCGAGACCATGGGCTCCGGCGCCGTCTTCTTCGACTTCGACGCCGACGGCTGGCTCGACCTCTTTCTGGTGGACGGCGGCTCGGTCGCCGACGCGGCGGTGGCCGCCAAGGCCAGGCATCGGCTGTTCCGCAACCAGCGCGACGGCACGCTTCGCCGACGTCACGGCGCGGTCGCGCATCCGCGACCCGGCGACTACGGCATGGGCGCGTGCGCCGGCGACGTGGACAACGACGGCCGCGTCGATCTCTACGTCACGAGCTACGGCGCCAACGCGCTGTATCGCAACGACGGCGACGGCGTGTTCGCCGACGTCACGCGCGAGGCGGGCGTGGGACTCGCGCGCTGGAGCACCAGCTGCGCGTTCCTCGACATGGACCGCGACGGCGATCTGGATCTGTTCGTCGCCAACTACCTGGACGCGCCGCAGACGGACAACCGCTTCTGCGGCAACCCGCAGCGCCGGCATTCGCGTCTACTGCCATCCCCTGAACTACAAAGGGCTGGCGAGCGTGCTCTACCGCAACAACGGCAAAGGCGTCTTCACCGACGTCAGCGCGGCGGCCGGCATCGCCCCCCACGTCGGCAACGGTCTCGGCGTGGCCGTGGGCGACTACGACGACGACGGGCTGCCCGACGTGTTCGTCGCCAACGACGCGGTACCCAACTTCCTCTTCCACAACGAAGGCGGGGGCCGGTTCACGGAGGTCGGCCTTGCGGCCGGCGTCGCGGTGGCGCGCGACGGCAAGCCTCGCGCCGGCATGGGCACCGAGTTCGCCGACTACAACGGCGACGGGCGGCTCGACCTGGTCGTGACCAACCACGAGTTCGAGACGCACAGCCTGTTTCGCAACGACGGCGGCGGCATCTTCACCGATGTCACGGTGGAGAGCGGCCTGGGGCCGGCGACGCTGCCGTTCGTCGGGTTCGGCGTCGCCTTCTTCGACTTCGACAACAACGGTGCCCAGGATCTGGCGATCGTCAACGGCCACGTCATCGACAACACGGCGCTGTTCCGGCCCGGCTCGACGCACGCGCAGCGAAAGCTGCTGTTCCGCAACCTGAACGGCCGGCGCGTGCAGGAGATCGGCCGCCAGGCCGGCTCCGGGTTTGCGGCGGCCGGCGTCGGGCGCACGCTCGTCACGGGCGACGTGGACAACGACGGCGACCTCGACCTGCTGGTGACCAACAACGGCGCGCCGCCCGAGCTGCTGCGGAACGGGAACGCCGGCGGCAACGCCCTCCTGGTGCGCCTGGTGGGCACCACCAGCAACCGGGATGCCCTGGGCGCTCGGGTGACCGTCTCCGCCGGCGGACGCACGCAGGTCCGCGAGGTGAAGTCGGGCAGCAGCTACCTGGGGCAGGGCGATCTGCGGGTCCACGTGGGCCTCGGCGACGCGCGCACGCGTCGACCGCCTGGACATCCGGTGGCCGGGCGGCCGTTCCGAACGGGTGGAGACGGCGGCCGTGAATCAGATCCTGACAGTGCAGGAAGGCCGGGGCGTCGACCGCGTCCACCCCGTTCGCGCGCAGGTCCGCCGCGGTAGCGGGCCCGTTCGCCATTGAACCTGGACGCGAACGGGCGTAGAGTCTGACGCGTGCGCGACCTGCGCAAGCGGGCGCGCCGGACGAGGCAACGTCCGCACCCCGAGGGCTGGTCTTGGCCGGCCCGGACCCCCTACGATGGTAGGAACGCCACACGAGGCCGGGCGGGCAGCCCGGCCTCGTTGCGTTAGCGGGCTGCCTACGTGTCGAGCTTCCGCGCGCTGGCTCTGATCGCGCTCGCCTCCCTCCTGCTGCTTCCCGCGGCCTCGAGAGCCCAAGACCGCGACGCATTCGTCGCGGCCACCGTCCACTTCATCCAGGCCGCAGAAGGCGAGTTCGGCGACGAAGGCCGCTACGTCACGGCGGCCCTTGACGAGATGGGCCGCGCCCTCGCCGACTGGGACGCCGCGCTGGCGCGGACGGCCGCGGCGCTCACCTCCGAGGCCGGGGCGGCGCCGCCGGCAGCCGCCGCGCTCGATGCACACGGCGCTCGCCGCGGCGTACCTCGAACGCGGCCGATTCACCGATGCCCTCGAGCAGTTGGAGCGCGCGACGCATCTCGCGCCGGCGCTCACCGATGCCTACCTGCTGACGGGGCTGGTCCTCGAGCGCCTTGGCCGCGCCGAGGCATCGGCTGCGGCGTACCGCGCCGCGTCGTCGCAGGGTGGCGAGAATCTCGCCGGGGCGTACATCGTGGCCGCTGCGCCGCTTCAATCCGGCGCGGATCGCGCCGCCGCCGCGGCTGCGGCCGGCGAGCTGCTCGCGGCCGTGGTGACCGGCGGCGCTGCGCGGCTGGTGTTCCCGACCGACGCCTTCCTCGACGACGCGTCATCGGCGGGCGCCGCTCCTGCCGTTGGCACGATACGCCCCCGCGTTCGCGCTTCTCCGGCAGGCGAAGTACGGCGAGCGCTCGCGGCGCTTCGCGCGGCGGCGGCATCCGATCCGTTGCTGATGGCGAGCTCGCCCGATCTCGTGGGCGCCGCGGGGGCCTTGCGCGCGGGGGACGCGGCCGGGGCGATCGAGCGGCGGAGCGCGCGGCTCGCCGGTCGTGCCGACTCGGGACAGGCGCATCGGGTTCTCGGGCGCGCCTACCAGGCGAGCGGCGACGTGGCGCGCGCGATCGAGCACCTGCGCCAGGCGGTGCGGCTCGATCCCGAGGACGAGCGCGCCCGCCTGGCTCTGGCGAGCGCCCTCGTCGCGGCAGGGCGGAGCGGCGAGGCCCGTGTCGCGCTCGCCGACACGATCCGGCGGCTGCCGGCATCGGGCCGGGCGCAGTGGCAACTGGGGCAACTCGCGGTGCGCGCGGGCGACTGGCCCGCGGCCGTGGCCGCGTTCGACGCTGCCGCGCGACTCGGTCCGCTGGCGGGGGCCGCCGCGCTGCACGAGGCACGGGCCCGCGTGTTCGCGCAACAGCAGGATCCGGCGCGCGTGCGCCAGGCGTACCGGGATCGCGTGGCCGCCATCCCGCACGACAGCCGCGCACGGCTCGACCTCGGCAGGCGCCTACCGGGCCGAGGGCTTACTCGACGCGGCGCTCATCGAGTGTCTGGCGGCCGCGCTGCTCGACCCCGCGAACGCCGACACACGTGCCTCGTGCGGCCAGATCCTCGCTGACTTGGGGCGTGATGCCGAGGCGGCGGCGCTGCGGCGCCGGACCGGCGCGCTCGATCCGCGCCGCTGAGAGCCGCGGCCGCGTCAGCGGCTGGGCGCGCGCGACACCACCCGGCGCGCGCGCAGCGCGTCGGGCAGCGGCGGCGCGACGCGGGCCATCGCGTCGGTGCGCACGAAGTCGGACGCGATCGATTCCACCGAGTGCGTGAGCTCGGGGTGCTGCGTCAGCATCCCCTCGATGCGGCGCACGGCCTGCCGCAGCACCGGCAGGCGCTTCTTGATCATCGTGTCGCGGTCGAGCCGGTTGGTGACGTCGGAGCAGTTCGCGGCCGCCACGATGCGTCCGTGCGGGCCGAAGATCGGCAGCGCCACCGACACGATGCCGTAGTCGAGCTCGTCCTGGATCGCGGCGTAGCCCTTGGTCCGGACGTCCTTGAGGATCTTGCGAAGCGCGTTGGCGTCGGTTTCGGTGTGCTCGGTCAGACGCCGGATCGTCGCGCGCTCGAAGTAGTTGTCGATGGCGACCTGCGGCTGGAACGCGAGCAGCACGCGGCCCATGGAGGTGGGGTAGACGGGATAGCGCGAGCCGGCGCCGGCCGTGAGCCGGATGGCCCGGTTCATCGATGCGTGCGCGATATAGACGATGTCGAGCTCGTCCAGGACCGTGACCGAGGCGCTGCCGCCCAGTTCGTTCACGACTTCCTGAAGGAAGGGCTGGAGCACCACTTCGGCGTTGATGGCGCTCAGGTAGCCCGTCCCGATGGCGAGCACCTTCGGCCGGAGCAGGAAACGCCGGCCGGTGCGGCCGACATATCCCAGCATTTCCAGCGTATGCAGCGAGCGTCGGGCCGTGGCGGGCGTGAGTCCGGTCAGCACGGCGACCTCGCTCAGCGTCAGCTGCGGGTGCTCGCGCGAGAAGGTCTGGAGGACGCGCAGACCGCGCTCGAGCGAGGCGACGAACTCGGCAACCTTCGGTGTTTTCGCCATGCGAAGTCCCAGGATTATAGCCCGCCGGTCAGCAATCGCGAGGAAACGCCAGCGGATCGCGATTACCATCACTAGCGCCTTGACGGCGGCACGCCCCCAATCGTATACGTGACTTCCGTCATAACGAATCAAGTTTCGCACAACGAAGTTTAGGTCCAAAAATCGGGAGCGTGAAGATGGTCCGTGGAGTACGTCTGCTATTCGGGTTGTTCGTGCTCGTCCTTCTGCCGTCGAGCGCCTATGCGCAGGCGGCAATAACCGGCGTCGTTCGCGACGCCTCGGGCGGAGTGTTGCCCGGAGTCACCGTCGAGGCCTCCAGCCCGGCGCTGATCGAGAAAGTCCGCACCGCCGTCAGCGACGGCAGCGGTCAGTACCGCATCGAGGACCTGCGGCCCGGCACCTACACCGTGCGCTTCACGCTCGCGGGCTTCAGCCACCGTGTCCCGCGAGGCCGTCGAGCTCACGGGTTCGGCAACCGCGACGATCAGCGCCGACATGCGCGTCGGCGCGGTCGAAGAGACGATCACGGTGACGGGCGAGTCGCCGGTCGTCGACGTGCAGACCGCGCGGCGCCAGACGGTCTTGACCAACGAGATCATCAACGCCATTCCGTCGGCCGGCAGCTACAACTCGCTGCTCGTGCTCGTGCCAGGCGTATTCGGCGGCCAGCAGGACGTGGCGTCCGGTCCCTGCAACTCGTGCACCTTCAGCGCGCACGGCACGCTCCTCTCGGGCGGCCGCGCCAACACCGAAGCGCGGCTGCTGGTGGACGGCATCAGCATCGCCGTGCCCCAGGCCGGCGGCACCAACTACCTGACCGACCCGCGCAACTCGCAGGAGGTCAACTTCACGACCTCGGGCAGCCTCGGCGAGGTGGAGTCGGGCGGGCCGGTCATGAACATCGTGCCGAAGTCGGGTGGCAACGTGTTCTCCGCCAGCACGTTCTTCTCGTGGGCCAACGGCGACCTGCAGGGCGACAACCTGAGCGACGAGCTGAAGGCGCAGCGCATCACCCCGAGCCCGCTCATCAAGAGCTACGACATGAGCGGGTCGGCGGGCTTCCCGATCGTGAAGGACCGCCTGTGGTTCTTCGGCACCATGCGCGCGCAGGGCAACTCGAACTACATCACGAACATGTACTACAACAAGAACGCCGGCGACCCGAACGCGTGGTTGTACGTGAAGGACGAAACCCGGCAGGCGTTCAACGACAAGACCTGGCAGAACACCAGCGGCCGCATCACCGCGCAGATCACCCCGCGCAACAAGCTCAACGTCTTCTGGGACGAGCAGCAGGTGTGCAAGGGCTGCGAGAACGGCGGCAACTACGCCAACGCCACCACCTCACCCGAGGCGAACGGCTACGGCGACCTGCATCCGATGCGCTTCCAGCAGGCGACGTGGAACTCGCCGGTCAACAACAAGCTGCTGCTCGAAGGCGGCTTCGGCTACTTCTTCTCGCGCTGGGGCGGCCGCCACAAGGAGAACCCGAACACCGCGGCGCTCCAGCGCATCATCGAACAGTGCGCGGCGGGATGCGCGGCCAACGGCGGCATTCCCAACCTGATGTACCGCTCGCAGACGACCGACCTGTTCAGCGACGGCCGCAACAAGAACATCACCACCACGTGGCGCGCCGCCGCGTCGTACGTGACCGGCCGCCAGAGCCTGAAGGTCGGCTACACCGCCAACCAGCTCGGTGACATCCGGTCCGCCAACCGCGGGGAGAACGACCTCCGCTACCGCGTGAACAACGGCGTCCCGAACCAGTTCACCACCTACATCCACAACCAGCAGAACGACCTGTGGATGCGCAACCACGCGCTCTACGTGCAGGACCAGTGGACGCTGGGCAAGCTCACGCTCTCGGCGTCGCTCCGCTACGACCACGCGGCGAGCTGGGCACCGGAGCAGACGCTGGAGAGCCGGTTCTTCGCCGCGCCGCTGTCGTGGGAGCGGACGCCGGTGGTGGACGCGTACAACGACATCACGCCGCGGTTCTCGGCCGCCTACGATCTGTTCGGGAACGGCAAGACGGCGATCAAGGCGACGCTGGGCAAGTACCTCGAGTCCACCGTCACCGCGTCGAACTACTCGCTGGGCAACCCGACGTCGCGCATCGCCACCAACTCGGCCCGCACCTGGACCGATGGCAACCGCAACTGGGTGCCGGACTGCGACTACCGCAACCCGGAGATTCAGGACAACATCGCGGCCGGCGGCGACTTCTGCGGCGTGGCCGGCAACCGCAACTTCGGCACGTCGAACTACAACAACACCATCGACCCGGAGATCCTGCACGGCTGGGGTGTCCGCCCGTCCGACTGGAGCTGGGGCGTGTCGGTGCAGCAGGAGATCCTGCCGCGGGTCTCGGTGGAGGTCGGCTTCTTCCACCGTGAGTTCTTCGGGTTCACGGTCACCGACAACCTCGCGGTGGCGCCGGAAAACTACGACAAGTTCTCCATCACGGCGCCGTCGGATTCGCGGCTGCCGGACGGTGGCGGCTACGCGGTCGGTCCGATCTTCGATCTCAACACGCCGTCGCTGGCCGGCGTGACGCGCAACTACATCACCTACTCGGACACCTACGGCGACCAGTACCAGAAATTCAACGGCATCGACGTCAACATCAGCGCGCGGCCGCGCAGCGGCCTCACCGCCCAGGGCGGCTTCAGCGCCGGCAAGGCGGTGGGCGACAACTGCGAGATCCGGGACAAGGTGCCGGAGATCTCGCAGATCGGCGGTATCTGGAACCCGTTCTGCCACGTCGAGACGACGATGCTGCCGCAGTACAAGGCGCTGGCCAGCTACATCATTCCGAAGGTGGACGTGCAGGTGAGCTCGACGTTCACGAGCAAGCCGGGCGTCAACCTGAGCGGCTTCGGCACGCCGCAGCAGGGCGGCGCCTTCCAGGCCAACTACGTGGCGTCGAACGCCATCATCGCGCCGATCCTCGGGCGTCCGCTGGCCGGCAACGCGCCGAACATCACGGTGAACATCATCGAGCCGTACGCAGCAGGTGGGAGAGCGGATCAACGAGCTCGACCTGCGCTTCCAGAAGATCCTGCGGTTCGGGAAGACCCGCGCCAACTTCGGCGTGGACATCTTCAACGTGCTCAATGCCGCGCCGGCGCTGAGCTACAACCAGGCGTTCATCCCGAACGGCGCCTGGATGACGCCCACGTCGGTGCTGTCGGCGCGCTTCGCGAAGATCAGCGCGCAGTTCGATTTCTGAGCGTCTGGAGGCGAGCTGGGGCTGCACGAGCTCACACGCCGCGGCGTGCCCATCTCTGCAGGGCCGCCGCGGCGGTCCTGTCAGGAGCCGAGGCCAGGAATCCCGGCCGCCTCCGCGGCACGTTCTTGCCTACTTCAACAGCCGAGTTCTTGACAGCCCCCAACATGGGGCGTAAAGTCTGCATCCGCATATAGAAAACGGATTCGCACAGCGAAATTTAGCGCGCGGATCCACTATGGCGACGCAGTCGGAGGACTGAGCGATGCACGAGAGAGCACGAGCCTGGTTCGCGGTGTGTGCGACCTTCCTGGCACTGTCCCTTCCATCGGCCGCCGGCGCCCAGGTGCTGGGCACCGTGGCCGGCAACGTCAAGGACGCGTCGGGCGCGGTGCTGCCCGGTGTGACCGTCGAAGTGTCCAGCCCGGCTCTCATCGAAAAGGTGCGAACCGCCGTCAGCGACGGCAACGGGCCAGTACCGGGTCGTCAACCTGCCGCCGGGCGTCTATTCGGTGACCTTCACGCTCCCGGGCTTCAGCCACCGTCAAGCGCGACGCGCTCGAGGTGTCGGTGAACTTCACGTCCACCGTCGACGCGGAGATGAAGGTCGGCAGCGTCGAGGAGACCATCACGGTCACCGGCGAGAGCCCGATCGTCGACATCCAGTCGGCGGCGCTGACGCGGTCGGTGACGTCCGAGACCTTCAAGGAACTGCCGTCGGGCGGTTCGTGGATTCAGATGGCGGCGCTCGTGCCGGCCATCCGCGCGTCGAACACCGACGTCGGCGGCGTGCTCGGCGACCAGACCGGCGCCGAGGTCGTCGCGCGCACGGCAGCCGCAACGGCGACGGCGTGTCGATGATCGACGGCCTGCGCATCGGCAACATGTACATCAGCTCGAACCTGACGAACATGAGCCTGTCGCCGCTGCTGTTCGACCAGGTGGACATCCAGCTGTCGGGGCAGGCGGGCGAGACCGGCACCAACGGCGTGATCATGAACGCCATCCCGAAGTCGGGCGGCAACCGCTTCAGCGGCTCGGCGCTCGTCAACGGATCGGGCCCGAGCCTGCAGGGCAGCAACGTCACGGACGACCTCAAGGCCCGCGGCGTGTCCGGTGCCGTCGTCGAAGCTGAAGACGCTCTACGACATCAACGGCGCGGTCGGCGGTCCGATCAAGCGCGACAAGCTGTGGTTCTACGTCACGTCGCGCTACTTCACCAACGAGTACTACCTGGCGTCGACGCTTCTACGCGGTGGATCCGACGGCGGTCGTCCGGCAGAACGACACGTCGAAGCAGGCCTACGGCGGCACCTACACCTACGACAACAACGGCCGCGTCACGTGGGCGATCAACGACAAGCAGAAGCTCTCCGAGCTGGTACGCCTACCAGTACAAAGTGGACCCGCACTGGCTGATCCAGATCTTCAACGCGTCGCCGGAGGCCGTGCGCATCACGACCTGGCACACGCAGCTCTCGACGACGAAGTGGACCTACACCGCCACGAACAAGCTGCTGTTCGAGGCCGGCGTCGATGGCCGGCGAGAGCCCCGACACGATCCTGCTCGATCCCGATCAGGTCGGCACCTGCCCGAGCCAGGGCTCGCCTGGCGCCGCGCTGCATCTCGATCGTCGAGCAGACGGCCGGCAACTTCTTCTACCGCGCGCCCACCGGCTTCGACTTCGACGACCGGCTGCCCAGCCAGACGTTCAACGGGTCGATGAGCTACGTGACCGGCTCGCACAACGCCAAGGTCGGCTTCGAGATGCAGCGCGGCCACTTCTGGCGCGGTGACAACAACGACTCGACCGGCGGCATCTGGTACACGCACCACGGCCGGCGTGCCGTCGTTCGTGACCATTCAGGCGCCGGTCTCCGGATGGCAGAACAACCTCAATACAACCTCGGCATCTACGCGCAGGACCGCTGGACGATGGACCGCGCTGACGCTGAGCGGCGGCGTCCGGCTCGACATGCAGAACGAGTCGACCGAGGCCTTCACGGCGCAGCCGCACCGGTGGCTGCCGAACCGCAACCAGACGCTACGCGGCGGTGAAGAACGTGCCGAACTGGAAGGACTTCAACCCGCGCGTCTCGGCCGCCTACGACGTGTTCGGCAACGGCAAGACGGCGCTCAAGGCGAGCGCCAGCCGCGGCGTGGAGCAGGACTCGATCCGCTACGCCGGCGCCAACAACCCGGCGAGCACGCTGGTCACGCAGACCAACCGCGCCTGGAACGACAGCACGTCGGCACGGGCGACCCGCGACTGGCAACTTCGTGCCCGACTGCGACCTGACAACCGGCGCCGTGAACGGCGATGTGCGGGCCCTGGCTCGACGCCGAACTTCGGCAGCGCGAACGTCGGCGACGGTCTACTCGCCGCGCGATCATGGACGGCTGGGGCGTGCGGCCGTACAACTGGGAGTTCTCGGCCGGCGTCCAGCAGGAGCTCGCGCCGCGCCTGTCGGCGTCGTTCGGCTACTTCCGCCGCGTCTACGGCAACTTCTTCGTGCAGGACAACGAGAACCTGGCGAAGACCGACTTCACCCAGTACAGCGTGATCGTGCCGACCGACCCGCGCCTGCCGAACTCCGGGCAGACGGTGACCGGCCTCTTCGACCAGAACATCGATCGTGGCGCCGCAGAACGTCATCAAGGCCGCGTCGCGACTTCGGCAAGCAGCAGCAGCACTGGAACGGCGTCGACCTGTCGGTCGACGCGCGGCTGCGGAACGGCCTGTTCCTGCAGGGCGGCTTCAGCACCGGCAAGACGATGACCGACAACTGCGACATCATCGACGACGTGCCGGAGGCGCTGACGCTCGGCGCGCGCCGGCGGGTATTCAGCCGCCGGTGACAGCGGCCGCGGCGGGCATGATCGCCGGCGTCGTTCTGCCACCAGGAGACGCCGTTCCTCACGCAGTACAAGGGGCTGGTCGTCCTACAACCTGCCGTGGTGCGGCATCCGCGTCAGCGGCACGCTGCAGAGCCTGCCGGGTCCGCAGATCATCGCGACCAACATCTACAACAACGCCAACCGCGGCTCTGACGACGACGACGCTGGGCCGGCCGTTCACGCAACGCGCAGGCCAACGTCAACCTGATCGAGCCCGGCGTCGGAGTACGGCGACCGGCTCAATCAGATCGATCTGCGGTTCACCAAGATCGTCAACGTCGGCCACGGCCGCATCGACTTCAACGTGGACCTCTACAACGCGTTCAATTCGGACGCGGTCATCGGCGAGCTCGGCACCTTCGGTCCGGTGTGGCGCCTGCCGACGACGATCATTCAGCCGCGGTTCGTGAAGTTCGCGGCACGCTGGGATTTCTAACGAGGCTTCGCCACCGAGCATTGAGGCTCCGCCTCGTTAGAACAGTGTCTAATTGCCCGCCCTCCGGGCGGGCGGTAGGCGTTGCGAAGTAGGCACATCGGGTTCGTCCGAACGGAACGCGGTCATCCGGCCGCGTTCCGTTTTCGTGTTTCTGGGGTCTGTTATTCCGCGCCGGTATGGGCGCCGGTATGGGTCAAGAGAGGTCATCAGCATGCGTGTACTTGTTCGGATAGGTCTCGTCATCGCCTGCCTGGCGGCCGGCCACACGGCCGCGTTCGCGCAGGCGGCCATCGCCGGCGTCGTCAGGGACGCCTCGGGAGCCGTGCTGCCCGGCGTCACCGTCGAAGCGGCCAGCCCGGCGCTCATCGAAAAGGTTCGCACCGCCGTGACCGACGGGACGGGCCGCTACCGCATCGAGGACCTGCGGCCGGGCGATTACACGCGTGACCTTCTCGCTGTCGGGTTTTGCCACGGTGAGGCGCGAGGGTGTCGTGGTGAGCGGTTCGGCGGTCATCGCGATCGACGCCGAGATGCGCGTCGGCGGCGTGCAGGAGACCATCACCGTCACCGGCGAGACGCCGGTGGTGGACACGCAGAGCACCCGCCGCGAGATCACCCTCGACAACGAGACGCTGCGGAGCCTGCCGAGCGTGCGCAGCTACAGCTACCTGCTGACCACCGTGCCGGGGCTGCAGACCAACGTGAACAACGTCAACACCGGCCCGGTGTTCGCCATCTTCCCGATCCACGGCGGCCGCGGCGTCGAGTCGCGCCTGACGGTGGACGGGCTGAACATCAGCAACCCGCCCGGCGGCAACCAGCCGCCGAACTTCACGGCCGACGTCGGCAACGCGCAGGAAGTGACGATGCTCACGTCGGGCGGCCTCGGCGAGATGGAGACCGCGGGCCTGACGATGAACATCGTCCCGAAGCAGGGCGGCAACAGCTTCTCGGGGCTGGCGTTCGTGTCCGGCTACTCGGAGGGGATGCTGGCGGACAACTACGACGACGACCTGAAGGCGCGCGGCGTCTCGCAGCCGGCGCCCGTCTACCGCGTCTACGACTTCAACGTCGCGGCGGGCGGTCCGATCGTGAAGGACAGGCTCTGGTACTACATGAGCGTCCGCCAGCAGGGCAGCCGTCAGAACACGCTGAACACCTTCTACAACAAGAACGCGGGCAACCCGAACTCGTTCCTGTACGAGCCGGACCTGACCAAGCCGGCGTACTCCGATCGCACCTGGGAAAACTACACGCCGCGCATCACGTGGCAGATCTCGCGGCGCAACAAGCTCACGGGTTCGTGGGACGAGCAGCCGGTCTGCCGCAACTGCACCGGCACGACGTCGCTCACCGGCTCGCCGAACTTCGTCTGGTTCGCATCGCCCGAGTCGGACGGCCACGGCGAGTTCAGCCCGCAGCGCATCCAGCAGGTGAAGTGGACGTCGCCGGTCACGAGCAAGCTGCTCCTCGAAGCCGGCTTCGGCACCACCTACTACGAGTGGGGCGGCAAGCAGCTCGAGGACACCTCCACCGAGGACCTGGTGCAGATGTTGAACCTCACCCAGGCGATCACGCCCACCTTCAGCACGGCCATGCGCTACCGCTCGCAGTTCTGGCTGAACAACAAGACGCGCGGCTCGCAGTTCAACGCGTCGGCCGCCTACATCACCGGCTCGCACAGCATGAAGTTCGGCTACCAGGGCGCCTACTGGCGCGACGACCGCGAGCAGCACGTCAACAGCCAGAGCCTCGGCTACATCGGGATCTCGCTCCCGGGCGTGCCGTTCTTCCCGATCTCAGATCAACGAGTACATCAACCCGTTCGTGGTCAACGCCCGCGGCCATGCAGGCGTCGTTCTTCGCCCAGGACAGCTGGACGATGAACCGCCTCACGCTGCAGGGCGCGCTGCGCTACGACCACCCCTGGAGCTGGTTCCCGGAACAGATCGATCCCGAAGCAGCGGTTCTTCCCGGGCGCGACCTTCGCCAAGACCGACGGCGTGACCGGCTACAACGACATCACGCCGCGCATGGGCGCCTCCTATGACGTGTTCGGCAACGGCAAGACGGCGCTGAAGGTCAACCTCGGCAAGTACCTGCAGGGCGCCAGCGTCAGCAACCTGGCCTACGGCGCGAACCCGACGCTGCGCATCCCGATGGGTGGCGGACCCTCGACGACCGGGCTGTGTTTCTTCGGTCAGCTCGGCTTCTCGAATCCGTGCGTGTCGCGGAGCTGGTTCGACGCCGACTTCGACATGACGCCGGACTGCAACCTGGACAACCCGCAGGCGAACGCCGAGTGCGGCCAGATCGACAACCTGCAGTTCGGCAGCAACCAGCTGGTGGGCGCCAACTTCGATCCGGGGCTCTTCAGCGGCTGGGGCGTGCGCCCGTCCGACTGGTCGTTCGGCGCCTCGATTCAGCAGGAGATCTTCCCGCGGGCGTCGGTCGAAGTGGGCTACCACAGAC
Organism: uncultured Acidobacteriota bacterium; assembly: GCA_963731785.1. Lineage (GTDB taxonomy): Bacteria > Acidobacteriota > Vicinamibacteria > Vicinamibacterales > UBA2999 > DASYRM01. The sequence continues at coordinate 183,012 of CAVSWX010000009.1, read as the reverse complement.
GATGGTTCACCCAGTACTTCACCGGCGGCACGGTCACCGACAACCTGGCGATTTCACCGAACGACGTCGCGGCGTACTCGATCAGGGTGCCGAACGACCCGCGCCTGCCGAACGGCGGCGACACCGTCAGCGGCCTCTACGACGTGAACCCGAACGTGTTCGGTCAGGTCAACAACCTGATCAAATCCACGAAGGACGTCGGCGACGATACGCGCGTGTTCAACGGCGTGGACGTGAACATCAACGTCCGCGGGTCGCACGGCTTCACGTTCCAGGGCGGCACCAGCACCGGCAAGGTGACCGACGACTGGTGCGAGATCCGCGCGGCGGTGCCGGAGTCGTACCTGCTCAACCCGTACTGCCGCAACGAGTCGCCGTTCCTCACCTCGTTCCGCGCGCTGGCCACCTACACCATCCCGAAAATCGACGTGAACCTGAGCACGGTGTTCCAGGACAAGCCGAACATCGGCACCGACCAGATCGTGTCGCTGCAGGCCACCTACACGCTGACGACGCCGGCCACGGCTCCGGCGGGAACCGTCTCGGATACGGCACTTGCCGCGGCGCAGATCGGCCGTCCGCTCACGGGGACCGCGCAGCAGGTCAACCTCCTGGCGCCGGGTGAGTTGTACGGAGAGCGGATTCGGCAGTGGGATTTCGCGGTGAAGAAGATCATCCGCTTCAACAGCCAGCGGCTGACGGTCGGCGTGGACTTCTACAACCTGATGAACAGCAACGTGACGCTCGCGTTCAACAACACGTTCGTCCCGAACACTCCGGGGTGGGGCTTCCCGACCTCGTACATGAACCCGCGCGTCACCCGTCTGAACGCCGAGTACAGCTGGTAGCCGCCCCGCGGCCGGGTGGGCTCACCCGTCATCCTCGACCCGGTCCGGAGCGTTCGCCTCCGGACCGGTCTTCCCAACCGAGCTCACGCTTTCGCTGCCCGGGGATCGCCCTGGTTGCTGTGTTTCGTTCACGCTCGATATTTCTCGACAGCGAAAGCGAATTCAATTCTTCGGTTCGGAATCCAAGGAATCAGAATTTCGACGCCTCTCTAATCCCCTGGATGTAGCTCGAATAGGGGGATATCGATGACGTTACGTCTGGTTCACGCCTTGCACATCCGGGGCCTCGGACTGGGTCTGGCCGCAGTGGTGCGCGCCCGGCTCGCGCAGACCCGCTCTCCGGGTTGAGAGCAACGAGGTTTAGAGAATGCGTCAATTGGTCAGATTAGGGCTCGTCGTGGCCTGCCTGGTCGCCGGTCAGTCGGCAGCCTTTGCGCAGGCGACTCTGGCGGGCATCGTCAGGGACACTTCCGGGGGCATCCTGCCCGGCGTGACCGTCGAGGCGGCCAGCCCGGCGCTCATCGAGAAGGTTCGTGCCGCGGTCACCGACAGCACGGGCCGCTACCGCATCGACGATCTCCGCCCCGGCGACTACACGCTCACGTTCACGCTGCCGGGCTTCGTCACGCTCAAGCGCGAGAACGTCGTCGTTAGCGGGCACCGGCGGTCATCGCGATCGACGGCGAGACTGCGCGTCGGCGGCGTGCAGGAGACGATCACCGTCACCGGCGAAACGCCGGTCGTGGACACGCAGAGCACGAAGCGCGAAGTCACGCTCGACAACGAGACGATGCGCGCGCTGCCGAGCGTTCGCAGCTACAGCTACCTGCTGACCACGGTTCCCGGCCTCCAGACGAACGTCAACAACGTCAACAGCGGTCCGGTGTTCGCGATCTTCCCGATCCACGGCGGCCGCGGCGTCGAGTCGCGCCTCACCGTCGAGGGGATGAACATCAGCAACCCGCCTGGCGGCAACCAGCCGCCGAACTACGTTGCCGACATCGGCAACGCCCAGGAAGTCACGATGACCACATCGGGCGGCCTCGGCGAGTCGGAGACCGCGGGCCTCACGATGAACATCGTCCCGCGATCGGGCGGCAACAACCTGTCGGGCCTGGCCTTCGTGTCCGGGTTCTCCGAGGGGATGCAGTCGAGCAATTACACGCCCGAACTGCAGGCGCGCGGTGCCATTCAGCCGACGCCGCTCACGCGCGTCTACGACGTGAACCTCGCCATGGGCGGTCCGATCGTGCGCGACCAGCTCTGGTTCTACATGAGCGGTCGCGTGCAGGGATCGCGGCAGAACATCCTCAACACCTTCTACAACCAGAACGCGGGCAACGCGAACGCGTGGAGCTACGTGCCGGATCTCAACCAGCCGGCGTACTACGATCGGACGTGGGAGAACTACACGCCTCGCATCACGTGGCAGGCGAACAGCCGCAACAAGATCTCGTTCTCGTGGGACGAGCAGTCTGTCTGCCGCAAGTGCACGGGCACGGCCTCCTTCAGCGGCTCGCCGGCCGCCGAATACCTCGCCGGAGGCGGACGGCAAGGGCGAGTTCAGCCCGCAGCGCGTGCAGTCGGGCCGGTGGACGTCGCCGCTCACCAACAAGCTGCTGCTCGAGGCCGGGTTCGGCACCACGTTCTACCAGTGGGCGGGCAAGGAGAACGATCCGAACCCGACGCGCGATCTCGTGCGCGTCGTCGGTCAGAACACGCCGGTCCTTCCCGGCTCGGCGCCCGTCACCGTCACCTATCGCTCGCAGAACTGGTACGAGAACCTCACCCGCGGCAGCAACTGGGCCGCGGCCGCCAATTACGTCACCGGTTCGCACAGCATGAAGATCGGGTACCAGGGGAACTACTGGCGGGATGACCGCGAGATGTTCGTCAACACCACGAGCACGCAGTACACGTTCCTCGCCGGGGTTCCGAGCACGATCACGATGTACGCGAACGGCTACCAGGTGAAGGCGCGCGCGCGGCAGGACTCGCTCTTCGTGCAGGATCAGTGGACCGTCGATCGCCTCACCCTGCAGGGCGCCCTCCGCTACGATCATCCGTGGAGCTATTTCCCGGCGACGACCATCCCGGCCAGCCGTTTCTTCCCCGGCGCGTCGTTCGAGGAAGCCGACGGCGTGACCGGCTACCACGACATCACGCCGCGCTTCGGCGCCGCCTATGACGTGTTCGGCAACGGCAAGACCGCGCTGAAGGTGAACCTCGGCAAGTACCTGCAGGGCGCCAGCGTCAGCAACCTTGCCTACGGGCCGAACCCGGTGCTCCGCACACCGGCCGGAACCCGGACCTTTGGCGGCACCTTCGCGCCGTCGATGACCCGCACGTGGCAGGACGATGATCGGGACTACGTTCCGGACTGCGATCTGACGACCCCGGGAGCGCAGGGAACCCAGACGGCAGCCCGGTGGCGTCGCAGACGGCATCGACTTCTGCGGGCCGATCAGCAACCACGAACTTCGCCAGCACGCAGCAGATCGGCGCCACCTACGATCCGGACCTGCTCAGCGGCTGGGGCAAGCGTCCGTCGGACTGGTCGCTCGGCATCTCCGTGCAGCAGGAGCTCTTCCCGCGCGCGTCGGTCGAAGTCGCCTACCACCGCCGCTGGTTCACGATGTACACCACCGGCGGGTCGGTGACCGACAACCTGGCCATCGGGCCGAACGACGTCAGCAGCTTTCACGCTGACGGAGCCGATCGATCCGCGGCTGCCTGGCGGCGGCGGCCAGACGATCGGTCCGCTCTACAACATCAACCCGAACGTGTTCGGGCAGGTCAACGAACGGATCGTTCCCACGGACAAGATCGGTGACGACACGCGCATGTTCAACGGCGTGGACGTGACGTTCAACCTCCGCAACGCGAAGGGCATCACGTTCTCGGGCGGCACCAGCACGGGCAAGGTCGAGAACGACTGGTGCGACATCCGCGCCGCCGTCCCCGAGTCCAACTACCTGCTCAACCCGTACTGCAACGTCTCGTCGCCGTGGCTGACCTCGGTCCGCGGCCTCGTGACCTACACCATCCCGCGCATCGACGTGCAGCTCAGCTCGGTGATTCAGGACAAGCCGAACGTGGGCACGGACCAGATCGGGTCGATTGCTCGCCAACTACACGATGACGGCGGCGGATCAGGCCGCGGCGGCGGCGCAGATCGGTCGTCCGTTGACGGCGGCCGGCCTGTTCACCGTCAACCTGGCCCCGCAGGGCGAGGTCTACGGGGATCGCGCATCCGGCAGTTGGACATCTCGGCGAAGAAGCTCATTCGCTTGGGAGGGCAGCGGTTGACGGTGGGTGCCGACATCTACAACGTGACCAACGACAACGTGACGCTGGCTTCAACCAGACGTTCGTGCCGAGTGTCGCCGGCTGGCAGAACGTGACGTCGTACATGAACCCGCGCGTGTTCCGCCTGAACGCGGAATACGCGTGGTAGTGACGGTTGTAGGGCGGGGCTTCAGCCCCGCCATGTGATCGAGGTTCGACACGGAATCCGGAGTCCCGCGGTGGGACTCCGGATTCCTGCTAATTCACTCAATCTTCAGCCAACCTCGACCTCGCGCCCGCCGCGGCTTATGATTAGGGGTGCGCCGGGCCCCGTCTGTCCGGCGGCTTGGGACTCCTGGCACGTGCGAGACCCCGTGCCCGGGAGGATGGAATGGACACGCGGCTGAAAGGCATCCATCACATCACGCTCTGTCCCGCCGGGGCACAGGAGGACGTGGATTTCTTCACCACGGTCCTCGGACTGCGCCTCGTGAAGCAGACCGTCCTCATGGACGGCAGCATTCCCATCTATCACTTCTATTACGGCAACGCCGACGCCGATCCCGGCTCGATTCTCACGTGCTTCCCGTACGGCCGCAGGCCCGGGCGCCGTGGAACCGGGCAGATCGGCATCACCAGCTTCTCGGTCCCGCCGGGCTCGACCCCGTTCTGGGCCGCGCACTTCGATCGACACGGCGTCGAACACACCGGCATCCAGGAGCGGTTCGGCGCGCGCTCGATTCGCGTCACGCACCCGGCAGGACTGCTGCTGGAAGTCGTGGAAAACCCCGGCGACCCCCGGCGGCCCTGGACCACGCCGGAGATTTCGGCCGATGTGGCGATTCGAGGTTTCTTCGGCGCCGTCATGTCGGTGCAGGACGTGGAGGAACAGGAGCGCTTCCTGGTGCACGCCCTCGGCTTCCGGAAGGTGGGCGTGGAAGGGGCCTGGCACCGGTTCGAGATTCCCGACGGCGGGCCCGACCGCACCATCGAGCTGCTGCACGAGCCCGGCCGGCCGCAGGGGAGCTGGACCTTTGGTGCCGGCACCGCGCACCACATCGCCTTCAACGTCGAAACCGACGTGCGCTGGTCGAGCAGAAGGCGATGTACGAGGAGCTCGGCTACACCGACACGTCCGAGGTGAAGGACCGCTTCTATTTCCATTCGATGTACGTCCGGTCGCCTGGCGGCGTCCTGGTGGAGTGCACGGCCAACGTGCCCGGCGGTTTCTATGTCGACGAGCTGCCGGAGGAACTCGGCACGCACCTGAACCTGCCCCCCTGGTACGAGGATCAGCGGGACGTGATCCTGAGCCAGCTCGAGCCGGTCACCGTGCCCGAGGCCAACCGGCCGAAGGCGGGGGTGCCGCGTGGCATCAAGCCGCTGGCGGTGCCGGAGCCCCCGGCCCACATCGCCCTGTCGCGGACCCACGCGGAGTTCTCCAAGAGACACTGAGTCGGGCAACCGGGACTCAACGCCCGTTCGCGATTTCTCGCGGCGATCAAGGCCCTGACGTCGCTTGACACTCTCGCAGCCGGGGACGTATACCTGCTGCGGCTACAGAATCATATTTCGCCCTGCGAATGCCCGGGTCGCCAGACCCGGGCCAACCTTTGATGTGTTGTGGTCCGGGCGGGAGGGCAACAGTGAACGTCAGCTTCGGACGAACCACGGCCATCGCGGTCCTGGGGCTCGTCGTGTCCGCGGGCACCGCGGCCGCGCAGATCGACTTTCTCCGGCGAGTGGACGGTGGTCCGCTCGATGGACAACACCGAAAACCCGTGGGTCGGCGACTGGGTCGGGCTGCCGCTCAATCCGGACGGCCTGGCCCGCGCCGAAGGGTGGGACGCCTCGATTCTGAGCCTTCCGGAATACCAGTGCCGGCCGCACGGCTGGTCCTACATCTACCGCGGCCCGACGCAGCTCCGCATCACGAAGGAAGTCGATCCGTTCACCCGCGAGGTCGTCGCCTACCAGCCCGAGTGGCACCAGTCCACCAACATGCCGGTGTATCTCGACGGCCGCGACGCGCCGCCGGCGGAAGCCAACCACACGTGGGGCGGGTTTTCCACCGCCACGTGGGAAGGCGACATGCTGCGGATCACCACGACGCACCTGAAAGAGGACTACATCCGCCGCAACGGCGCGATGGCCAGCGATCAGGCCAAGGTCACCACGCTTCTGGCTTCGCCGCGGCGACATCCTGACGTGGATCAACATCATTCACGACCCGATCTACCTGGCCGAACCGCTCATCCGCAGCTCCGAGTACCGGCTGACGCTCAACTCGCAGGTGCCGGCGCATCCGTGCACGTCGGCCTTCGAGGGGCTCGAAAAGGGGCAGGTGCCGCACTACCTGCCGGGCGAGAACAAGTTCCTGAAGGACGTTCGCCAGCGCTACGGGCTGCCGGCGAACGGCCCCACCGGCGGGCCGGCGACGATGTATCCCGAGTTCCAGAAAACGGTCGAGCCCGGCGAGTGGTCGCGCGGCGACAAGCGCGCGGTGGGGGGGACGGCGTTCTGATGACACCGCGCTACGCGATCGTCGTCGCCGCCGCGGCGCTCGGCACTGGCCTCGTCGGCCACGGTGGCGCCGCTCGGCGCGCAGCAGGCGGCCGGAGCGGGTGAGTTCCGCGTGCTGCCGGTGCGCGGCAATGTCTATCTGATCAGCGGAGCGGGCCGGAACATCACCGCGTCGGTCGGCAAGGACGGGGTGCTGCTCGTGGATTCGGGCTCGGCGGCGCTGGCGGAGAAGACGCTGGCGGTGGTGCGCGACCTGACGCGCCGCGTGACGTCGTCGCCGATGCCCGCCAAGTCGTGTGTCGGGGTGGCGCAGGGGTGCCAGTGGTGGAGCAGCTCGGAGCTGCTGCCGACCACCGCCAGCCCGCGCGCGCCGCGTCCGATCGGCTTCATCGTCAACACCAGCGACGACCCGGCCGCCGTCGGCGGCAACGCCGTGATCGCCGCCGCCGGCCGCACCTTCGGCGTGCGCAACATCGACAGCACCAGCCCCGGCGCGTCGATCGTCGCCCACGAGAACGCCACCCTGCGCCTGAGCCGCGCCGGCCAGGACAAGCTGCTCGCCAGCGAGAGCTATGCCGGCCGCGACAAGAAGCTGAACTTCTTCAACGGCGAGGGGGTGGTGGTCACCCACCCCGATTCGGCGCACACCGACGGCGACAGCGTCGTCTACTTCCGCGGCTCCGACGTGCTCGCGGTCGGCGAGGTGATCAACATGTCGAGCTATCCGGTGATCGACATCGCGCGCGGTGGCACGGTCAACGGCCTGATCGAGACCTTGAACTGGATTCTCGACGTGTGCGTCGTGGAGCACATGATGGAGGGCGGGACGATCGTGGTGCCGGCGCAGGGCCGGCTGATGGACGCCGCCGACGTCGCCTACTACCGCGACATGATCACGATCATGCGCGACCGCATCCGCGAGATGACGCGCCGCGGCATGACGCTCGCCCAGATTCAGGCGGCCCGGCCGACGCGCGACTACGATGGCCGCTACGGCAAGAACGCGCAGTGGACGCCGGCGATGTTCGTCGAGTCGATCCATCGCTCCCTCACTCCCAAGACTCCCTAGGACATCCATGCGCCGGTTCTTGATCGTGTGCGCGGCCGCCGCCGCGCTGGGTTCGATTCCGCTCGCGGCGCAACAGGGCCGGCAGGGCGCGCCCGGACCCGGCGGGCGTGGCCAGGCCGGCCCGCCGCCGAGCGGCCGCGCGCAGGCGCCGTTCGATCTCAGCGGCTACTGGGTGTCGCTCGTCACCGACGACTGGCGCTACCGGATGCTGACGCCGCCGAAGGGCAACGCCGACTACCTGCCGGTGAACAACGAGGCGCGGCGCGTGATGGGCGAGTGGGATCCGGCCAAGGACGAGGCCGCGGGCGAGGCCTGCCGCGGCTACGGCGCCGGCGGCGTGATGCGGCTGCCCGGGCGGCTGCACATCACCTGGGAGAACGACAACCTGCTGAAGCTGGATCTCGACGCGGGGACGCAGACGCGCCGCTTCCAGTTCGGACAGGCGCCGGCCGCCTCGGGTGAGCCGACGTGGCAGGGCACGTCCTCCGCGCGCTGGATGCTGCCCGGGGGGCGCGGCCGTGGCCCGGCGACGACCGGTCAGCTCGTCGTGACGACGACGCGCTTGCGGCCGGGCTATCTGCGCAAGAACGGCATTCCGTACGGCGCCAACGCCGTGATCACCGAATACTTCGTCCGGCTCGTGGACGAGGGCCAGGAGTACCTGGCGGTGACGACCATGGTGGACGATCCGCAGTACCTCGCGCTGCCGTACATCAAGACCTATCAGTACAAGAAGCAACCCGACGCCGCCGGGTGGGCGCCGACGCCCTGCGTCGCCCGCTAGCGGGCGTCAGGGGCCGCCTTAGGCGGCCCAGGGCCGGCTGAAGCCGCCCTCGCCTGAAGCCCGAAGCCCGAAGGCTGAAGCCTGAATACGATCCCGCCGATGGATCCCCTGAGCGGCGAGTATCCGCTCACGCAGCTCGAACGTGTGGTGTTCGGCGCCGGCAGCGTCGCACACCTCGGGGACGAGGTCGAGCGGCTCGGCGCGTCGCGGGCGGTGGTCGTCACCGGCCGCACGCTCGGCGCCTCACCGCTCCTGGCGCATGTCACGGGCGCGCTCGGCGCGCGCTGCGTCCACGTGTTCACCGGCACCCGCCAGCACGTGCCGGCGGCGGCGGTGGCGGGCCTGGCGGATGCGCTCGAGACGTATCGCGCCGATTGCGTCGTGAGCTTCGGCGGCGGCAGCCCCATCGACGCGGCCAAGGCCGCCGTGCACCGCCTGCTGGAGACCTCCGCGCCGCAGGCCGGACGGGGGCTCCCGCACGTCGCGGTGCCGACGACGCTCTCGGCCGGTGAGTTCACCGCGGTCGCGGGCATTACCGACGAGGGCACGCGGGTGAAACACGCCATCGTGGATCCGCGGCTCGCCCCGAGGGTCGTGGTGCTCGACCCGGCGTTGAGCGTCGCCACGCCGCCGTGGCTGTGGGCCGCGTCCGGCATGCGCGCGGTCGATCACGCGGTCGAAACGCTTTATGCGAATCACCGGCATCCGATGTCCGACGCGCAGGCCGCGCACGCGCTCGCCGCGCTGGTCACGCACCTGGTCCCGTCGCTCGACGCCGACGCCCTGACCGACCGGCTGCACTGCCAGACCGCGGCGTGGATGAGCGTGCGGGGTCTCGCCTATGCCGGCCTTGGCCTGTCGCATGCGCTCGGTCACCAGATCGGCCCGCGCTGGAACGTCGCGCATGGCGTCACCTCGTGCATCATCCTGCCGCACGCCATGCGCGCAGTGGCCGGCCGCGTGCCGGATCGCTTCCAGTCGATTGCGGCTGCCCTCGGCGTGGCGTTCGACGCGAGGGATCCGGCCCCGGGCGCTCGCGCGTGCGCGGACGCCGTCGCGGCGTTCGTGTCGCGGCTCGGTCTCCCGTCGCGGCTGCGGGACGTCGGGGTGCCGCGCGAGGAGCTCGGCGACGTTGCCGGCGTGGTGCACGAGGTGATGACGCACCATCCGCGGGTCGGCGTCGAGGTGTCGCTCGACGAAGTCGGGGCGGTGCTGGTGGCCGCCTACTGAGTACCCGACCCGTTCAGGCGTTGTGCAAATCTGTTCGCTGTGACTAGAATCGTCCGATATTCGAACTAAACTTCGCATAGCGAAGTTACACCTGCACAATCAGTCCCGGTTTTCAGACGGGCCCGCAGGGCGGGGCTTCACCCTGCTGTCACGACGACAGCAACGCAGGGGCGGGGCTTCAGCCCCGCCGTCACTTGGTGAAGGAGAGGAACCTCATCTCATGCTGAAGGCCACCGCTGGAAAGATCATGCCGACGACCATCACGGGCTCGCTGCCGCGCCCGAGCTGGTATACGGAAAACCTGGGCACGCGCTCGTTCCTGGACGCGATGGTGCTGTCGCGGTTCCGCGAGCAGTATGTCGATGCCCTGTCGGTGTATCTGCAGGAGCAGGAGGTGGCCGGGCTCGACATCGTGACCGACGGCGACTGCCGGTTCGACGCGGACATCGGCGGCCAGAGCTGGACCAGCTACCCGCCGCACCACATGACGCGGGTTCGACACGCAGCACCCGAAGCTGGCGAAGATGAACGCGGGCGGCATCGGCTTTCCGCGCGGGCACATCCTGCACGACTACCTGGAAGCGCGGGTGATGCCGAAGATCACCGGGCCGATCGGGCGCGGCGAGATGCAGTATGCGGAGATCTGGAAGGCGGCGCAGCGGCTGACGCCGAAGCCGGTGAAGTTCGGGACGGTGACGCCGGAGCTGGTGGCGTTCGCGGTGCAGGACGGGCACTACAAGGACATCCCGGAACGGATCTGGGCGATGTCGGAGGCGTTCAACGAGGAGCTGCACGACCTGGCGGACGCGGGCTGCCCGGTGATCCAGATGGAAGAGCCGCAGATCCACCTGCTGGCGGCGCGCAACTACGTGGACAAGGTGATCAACCCGGAGTTCATGCTGAAGGTGTTCAACAACACGGTGAAGGGGCTGCGGGCGAAGACGGAAGTGTGGTGCCACACGTGCTGGGGGAACCCGTCGCAGCAGCGGATGTTCGGGTCGGTGCAGACCTACAAGCCGGCGCTGAAGCTGCTGAACCAGGTGGACGCGGACGTGATCACGTTCGAGATGATCAGCTCGGGGGCGCAGGACCTGGAGGACGTGGGGCGCGAGATCACGGAGATGAAGGTGGCGATCGGGGCGATCGACCACCACACGCTGCAGGTGGAGTCGCCGACGGAAGTCGCGGACGCTGGTGCGGAAGGCGCTGAAGGTGATTCCGCCGGAGCGGCTGGTGCTGTCGTCGGACTGCGGGATGGGGCGCGAGGGGATGAGCCGGCGGCACGCGTTCTACAAGATGGTGTCGCTGGTGCAGGGCACGAACATCGTGAAGAAGGAGCTGGGGCTGCCGCAGGCCGAGTCGCTCGGCGCCGACCCGAAGTTCTCGCTCATCCGGACCACGTAGCGAGGCTCCGCCACTTGTGACGAACATGAGGCTCCACCTCGCTCCGGCAGTATCTAATTGCCCTCCCTTCGGTCGGGCGTTGCGGTGATCGACGCAGCCATCGTCGGCCTCGGCTGGTGGGGCCGGACGCTCGTCGAGTCGGTCCAGGGCTCGAGCGATCACATCCGCTTCGTCGCCGGCGCCACGCGCACGTCGTCGGACGACACCTCGCGGTTCGTCCACACGCACCAGATGAAGCTGTCCGAGAGCTACCAGGCGGTGCTCTCGGATCCGTGCGTGAAGGCGATCGTGCTGGCGACGCCGCACTCGATGCACGCCCATCAGGTGATGGCGGCCGCGCGCGCCGGCAAGCACGTGTTCTGCGAGAAGCCGCTTCGCGCTGACGCGGTTCGAGGCCGAGTCGGCGGTGGACGCCGTGCGCACAGGCGCGCGTGACGCTGGGGCTCGGCTACAACCGGCGCTTCCATCCCGAGATGACGAAGCTGCGGCAGCGCATCCGCTCGGGCGACCTCGGCACGGTGCTGCACGTCGAGGCGACGATGACGTTCCCGAACGCGCTCACCCTGTCGCCGGAGGCGTGGCGGGCCCACCGCGACGAGACGCCGTGCGGCGGGCTGACGCCGATGGGCGTGCACGCGATCGACGGCATGATCGACCTGTGCGGGCCGATTGCAGTCGGTGTATTGCCAGAGCACGCGGCGCGCCGTGGCCGTGGACAGCGACGACACCACGTCGATGCTGTTCCGCATGAAGAGCGGCGCCTCGGGCTATCTCGGCACCATGACGGCAACCGGCCCCGGCTTCAGTTTCCAGGTGTTCGGCTCGAACGGCTGGGTGCGGCTCGAGGGCATGACCCACGTGGCGGGCGCCTCGTCGGAGGAGCGTCGCACGCGGCTGTTCGGCGCCTGCAGGTTCCAGCCGGCGAAAGGCGCCGCGCAGGTGTGGGAGGCCGAACGCCTCGACGTGACTCGTGCGTCGCTCGAAGCGTTTGCCGTCGCCGCGCAGGGCGGCGCCGCGTTCCCGATCACGCTCGACGAGATGGTGCACGGCGCGTCCGTGACCGAAGCGGTCGTGAAGCTCTGCAGTCGTCGGGCGTAGTCGAAGACGGTAGCGTGAACTGCTGGTCTTTAAGCTCGTCCATTGCTCAGCTCATCAGAACGCACGGAGACGCGCTAAGATCGCCAGCTCTCTCCCCCGAGGGTCACGCTGTGACTGGGGATCCGCTGCGCGTCCTCGTGGTCGATGACCAGCAAGACAGCGCCGAGATGCTGTCGATGCTCCTGGAAGACCGCGGCCATGTAACCTGCGTGGCCGTCGACGGCCCGTCAGCCCTCACCCTCGCCGAAGCCTTCCAGCCGCACGTCGGACTGCTCGACCTCGGCCTGCCGGGCATGAGCGGTTTCGAGCTCGCGATGCGGCTGCGGGCGGTGCCGGGCCTGGAGCGCGCTGCGCCTGGTGGCGGTGACCGGTCACGGCAGCGATGCCGTGCGCGCGAGAGGCGCGCGCCGTCGGGCTTCGACGAGCATTTCCTGAAGCCCGTGGATCTGAGAGCGCTGATCTCGCTGCTCGAGGCCGCGCGGCTGGCCCTGTCCGGCCCGCCCGAGGCTCAGACCTCGGACGTGGCGGCTTCCTGACCGGCCGGGGCGGGCGCCTGCGGGGCCGCGAGATCCGACGCCGTCACGTGGCCGGCGGTGCGGTATTCGCTGAGCCGGTTGTAGAGCGTCTTCAGGCTGATGCCGAGCACTTCCGCGGCGCGGTTCTTGTTGCCGGCGCAGTAGCGCAGCGTCGCCAGAATCGCGCGACGCTCGATGTCGGCGAGCGATGCGCCCAGATCGATGCGCAGCACGCTGCCTGCCGGTTCGTCGACGCGCTGCGGCGTGGCCCGCGTCTGCGTCACCGCTTCGGGCAGGGAATCCACGTCGATGATCTCGTCGGCGAGGATGTAGGCCGACTGCACCACGTTGCGGAGGTCGCGGACGTTGCCGGGCCAGGAGTAGCGCGACAGCGCCTCCACGGCCGCCGGTCGTGATCTCCTTGCGCACGCCTTCTTTCTGCGCGAGATCGTCGAGGAAGTGCCGCACCAGCAGCTCGACGTCGTCGGGACGCTCGCGCAGCGGGGACACGTTCAGCTCGAAGACCCGGAGGCGGTAGTAGAGGTCCTCCCGCATCTGGCCGTTGGCGATCGACGCGCAGCACGTCGCGGTTGCTGGCGGCGAGAATGCGGACGTCCACCGAGATCGGCTGCTCGGCGCCGACCCGGAAAAAGCTGCCCGACTCGATCACGCGCAGCAGCTTCACCTGCAGCTCGAGCGGCATCTCGGTGACTTCGTCGAGGAACAGCGTGCCGCGGTGCGCGCGCTCGAAGTAGCCGCGATGGCGGCGATCCGCGCCCGTGAAGCTGCCGCGCTCGTGGCCGAAGAGCTCGCTTTCGAGCAGGGCCGCCGAGATCGCGCCGCAGTTGACCGGCACGAACGGCCCGTGCCGGCGGCGGCTCAGCGCGTGAATGGTCCGCGCCACCACGTCCTTGCCGGTACCGCTCTCGCCGCTGATCAGCACGCTGGCGCTCGACGGGCGCGATGCGCGCGATCAGCTCGAACGTCCGCCGCATGTTCGCCGACCGTCCGACCAGCAGCCCGAAGCGGCCGGACTGGTCGCGCTCGGTCTGCAGCGACTTGATCTCGTCGGGCAGCTGGCGCGTGTGCGCGATGTTGCCGAGGATCTGGCGCAGCCGATCGACGTCCACCGGCTTGGTCAGGTAGTCGGTGACGCCGCGCCGCAGCGCTTCGACGACGGTTGAAACCGATGCGTGCCCGGTGATGAGCACGACGGCCGGCGCGCGGATGCCTTCGATGCCGTCGAGCAGGCTCATGCCGCTGCCGTCCGGCAGGTTCAGATCGAGCAGCACGACGTCGGGGTTCTGCCGCGCAAGCGCGGCCTTGGCTTCGTCGAGGTTCGGCGCGGTCGAGGCGGTGAAGCCTTCGGCCTTCAGCACCTCAGTCAGCGCGTCGAGAGTATCCCGGTTGTCGTCGACCAGCAGTGCGTGAGGCATGACGGGTCCCGCTTCAGCGGACGGTGAGCCGGGTGAACTCGAGGCGTGAAGGACGCGCCCTGGCCGCCGCTGGCCCGATGGTATGCGATCCGGCCGTCGTGTGCGTCCATGACCGCCTTGGTCACGGCCAGGCCGACGCCCAGGCCGTCCACGGTCTGGCGAGGCTGCCAGGGGTCGGACCGGACGGCGTCGGACAATCCCGGGCCGGTGTCGCTGATGCGGAACGCGCGCCGCGGGGCCGTCGATCGACACCTGCAGGTCGAGCGTGCCGCCGTTGGGCATGGCGTCGAGCGCGTTGATCGCCAGGTTCAGGATGGCGTTCTGCAGCTGCGCCGGGCAGGCGTCGATGAACACTTCCGAGTCCGGCACGGTGACCCGGACGGCGACGCGCTGGCGGGCGGCGCGCGCGCCGATGAGCAGCGCGATGCGCTGGCAGGTGGCGCAGAGGTCGAGCCGCTGCCAGCCTTCGTCGTCGCGGGCGTGTGCCCGCAGGATGCCGTCGATGTAGCTGTCGAGCCGCTTGATCTCCCGCCGCATGACGTCGCTGCTGCGCGCGGCGAGCTCGAGGTCGGCTCGCGACGGCTGGCCGGTGGACGCGACGCGCGAGAGCAGCGCCAGATTGAGCGTCAAGACGTTCAAGCACGCTCTTGATCTCGTGGCCGAGGTCGCGGGACACGGCCGCGACGCTCCGGTGCCGCGACGCGTCGCGCCATCAGGACGTCCAGCCCTTCCGTACCTGACGTTCCACGCCACGCGTCGTTGCGGGTTTCCTGTTGCACCCTGCCCTCCGGCACCATCGTAGACCGCTCGGCCGCGCCCGCACGAGCTGCTACGCGGCACCTCACCCTTTCTCGAGTGGATGGTCATATCCGGATGGGCAGAAGAGTCCCTGTTTGTAAAGAGTTCCACGCAGAAGGGTGGCCAGACAGGCTCGTCTGCAAGCCTCCCGCCAACTCATGGAGCGGGCGGGAGGCGACGGCTCGGGACCAGAAATGGGGGTCAGCTCGCTCGGGAGGCCAGCGATGCCACCACGTCCTCGAGGCGGTCGTAGCTGATGGCGGCGCCGCGCTCCATCCCGGTCTTCAGCACCATGTCGCGAACCTCGTGCGAGGGGTAGCTCGATGTGACGGTGATGCGCGTCTTGCCCCGTTCCTCGGTGAGCACCGTCGTCACCACCGACTCGACGTCGGGAAAGTCCTCGAAGATCTCGGTGTACACGGCGCGGTCCGGCGGATCGAGCTCGCGATACACGCCGTGGAACGCCGCCTCACCGTTGGGATGGCGGTTCACGAAGCGCCAGCGCCCGCCCGGGCGCAGGTCCACCTCGCAAACGGGAACCGAATAGCCGTCTCCGAGGCGGCCCCACCACTCGCGGATGTGTTCGGGCCGGCTCATCGCCTCCCACACGAGGTGGCGCGGCGCGTCGAAGAGGCGCGTGATGCGGATTTCGCGCTCCGAGGGCGTCGTGACGGTGAACGTGTCGCTATTTACGGCGCGGCTTACGGGCATGGCGGTTCTCCTTGGTTTTCAGCGTTTGCAGATAGCGTTTCCAGGCGATCGAAGCGCTGCTCCCACATCGCGCGATATCCCTCGGCGAACGCCGCCACCGCTTTGAGCGGGGCAGGGTCGAGGCGGCACGGGCGCCACTGCGCCTCGCGGCCGCGAGCCACGAGCCCGGCCCGCTCGAGCACGCGCAGGTGCTTCGACACGGCCGGCATGCTCATGTCGAAGGGCGCCGCCAGCTCGGTGACGGAACACTCGCCCGACGCCAGCCGGGCCAGGATGGCGCGACGCGTCGGGTCCGCGAGGGCGCCAAATGTGAGACTCAGCTGATCGGTCGCCATGTGTTGTGTTGAACCAGTCGGTTATTTAACTAATAGGTTAATTACACCGAAGCGCCGGGCGGTGTCAAGCGCGAGCGGAAGCGGGCTGGGATGCCGGCCGGGCCGCAGGGCGCGGAGCGGGATCAGCGGCCGACGATCGAGGCCCACATCGCGGCGGCGCGTTCCTGCACGCGGGGCAGGTCGGCGGCGAGCATCAGGCGATCGCGCACCAGCGCCTGCGCGGCGCGATCGACGCGCGACAGGTAGTCCTGGCGATTCGCGTAGCGCTCGGCGATCGGCGGGCGCACGTCGCCGGCGTCGAGCGGCGCCGGCCGCGTCCGGGCAAACGGCACGAACGAGCCGACGAGGCCGGCGAGGTACTCGCAGGCTGGCGAGCTGCGGCTCGGTGACGTTCCACCCCGTATGCGTGCCGAGCGGCACCGCGACTTCAGGCAGCGCGATGCCGCCGAGGTCGTTGCCGTCGGCATCCACTTGCGGCACGAGTACCGGTAAGGCGCGCCGAGCGCCGGCGGCTCACGCGTAATCACGCGCGTCTCGGCGTACGCCGCGCCGAAGTCCATGCGCCAGACCGGCGGCAGATACTCGGCAAACGGCAGCGACCGCACGCGAGGGAACGCGACGTCCTCACGTGCCACCAGCTCGCGCCGCGCGATCGTGGGGTAGCGGGACGGCGGTGGCGCCGTGCCGAGCCGTACCCAGTCGTCGAGCGCCAGCAGCAGCGCCCTCAGCACCCAGCGTTGCTCGGCGAAGTTCAGGTCGTGGCGGTAGCGCTGACCGCCGGTGTCCGCGCAGCGGGGGTAACGGGCCCGAGGCGTGCGGCGTGCCCGCGAGCAGGTACAGCCGCGACGAGGGATCGGGCGGAAGATCGGCCAGGCCGTCGTCGGTGGTGTGGGTCAGCGAAGCGGCGCGGGCCCAGTATTCGGTGGAGGACAACGTGTAGACGATCTTGGGCACCACGCCGTCGATCCGTGCGCGCGCGAGCAAGCCGGCGTCGGTGAACGGCGGCAGGTCGACGGGCCGCAGCACCGACAGCACCGAGTTGCCCGCCTGTCCCGGCATGGCAAAGCGGTGGTTGAAGCTGCCGCCGCCCGCGCCGGCCGACGCCACCATCAGCCCGTCGAACGCCGTCCGTCCGCGCTCGTCCTGGTTGAAGCCGTCGCGGACGAACTCGCGCAGCAGGCGGCCGCTCTGCGAGTAGCCGAACCCGATTACGCGCTGGACGAGCGCCGGCTGTTCGCGCAGCGTGCGCTCGCTGCCGCTGGCGCCGAACTTCAGGTACGAGGCGAAGTCGCGAATGGCGGCAAGGCCCAGGCCGGCCACCGGCGACCCTTCGGCTTCGTACACGGCTTCGTAGAGCCCGGCGTCGAATCCCTCCGGGAGACGCACCGAGCAGCCGCCCGGGCCGAACTGCCATCGATCGCGCGGGACCAGCGCCGCGGGCGCGTCGAACGCGCGCCGGAACGACAGCGTCGCGTCGGGTTGCGCCGGGTCGCGCGCGCAGTACTGCACGGCGAAGCCGCCATACCGCGGCCCGCTGCCGTCTTCGACGTAGCTGGCACGGACCACCCCCCGCACCGGCGCGGTCGGCGCGTCGAAGGTCAGGCCCTGGCCTGGCTGCACGTCGAACTGCCAGCCGAGGAACGCGGCCGCGAATCCCTGCGTGAGCACGAAGCGGTCGCCCAGATCCCACTGTTCCGGCGACAGATCGCGCTGGCGGGCGCCGCTCATCAATGCGAGGGACTGATCGCGCCCGCGGTTCACGACCTCGAGGAACACCGTGCCGCGGGCGCCGTCGTCCGATTTCGGCAGGAAGAACAGCAGGTCGGACGCGAACGCCACTTTGCCGCCAGCGTTGGTGGGAGCGCGGCGCGACGTCGGCGATGCCGCGGTTGGCGCGCAGCGCCGGATCGACGGCAAAGTGGACGCGGCCGATGATGCGCTGGTGCGTGCCGTAATCGTCGCGGCGGAAGACGTCGATGCGCACGACCTCGGCGCTGGCAGCGGCCGCGAACAGCAGCGCGACCAGCACGCATGCGGCGGTGCGCCACGCGCTCACGGCTGCCGGCCCTCGACGTGTAACGTGCGGATGATCACGGCGCATCCGCGGGCGATCCTAACGCCGAAGTGGAAGAGTTTCACGGTCGAGCCCGTACCGGTACGCGGATTGAATGCTGACGGCCCATGAATCCGCCTCCTCCATACGAGATTCACGACGACCCCGACGACGAGTTCCAGGGCGACACGCACGCATCGGACATCGTCGGCCCGACTGGTGAGGAAATGCCGATGGCCACGCACGCAGAGGTGCACACGCTGCCCGAACTGCGCCCGCTGGCCGCCCGGCCTTCCGGTCCGGAGCGCCGCGGCTAGGCCCGTCGCGGTGCTCCGCGCCGTTGGAGCGAGCGTATGGCTTCCATTCAGATCGAGTCTCCGGTTGCCGTGAGCGCCGACACAGCCTGGAAGGCGCTGCGCCAGGTTGGCCGTGCGGACAAGCTGTTCGCGCCGGTGCTCGACGCCGCGGACATCCACGGCGAGATGCGGACGGTGCACTTTGCGAACGGCCCGCTTCTGCACGAGCGGATCATCGACGTGGACGAATCCACCCGGCGCGTCGCCTACAGCGTGCTCGACAGCCCCGGGCTGACCTACCACCATGCCTCGATGCAGATTGTCGACGACGGGCCGCAGCGCTGCCGCTTCGTGTGGACCACCGACTTCCTGCCGGCCGAGGCCGCTCCCGCCATCCGTCCCGTGATCGAGGCAGGAACGAAGGCGCTCAAGGCGAATCTCGAAACCCGTAGCCAATCGGCTGCGGCTCCAGCCTGAGGTGCATTAACCCCAGCTCGAGCACTCGAAACGACCGCATGAAGCGTTGAGCATCAGCACGGCAATATACCTTGCGTAACAAGATATATTGCGATACCATCTCTTTCGTGGCCAAGGACACCAGCCGGGCCGACGACCGCTCCAGTATCGAGCGCGAACTGAAACGCGGCTCCCTCGAGCTCATCGTGCTGCACCTGCTCGAGCCGGGCGAGGCCTACGGATACGAGATCGTCTCCAAGCTCACCAGCCGTACCAACGGCTCGCTGGGCGTGACCGACGGCACCTTGTATCCGGTGCTCTACCGCCTGGAGCGCGGCGGGTTCGTCACCGTGCGGTGGGAAACCCCCGACCGAGGCGTACCGCGCAAGTACTACCGGCTCACCGACGCCGGCCGCGACGAGCTCGCGCGCCTCACGCAGGAGTGGAATGCGTTTGCGAGCGCGATGGCCCAGCTGCTCGCGCAGAAGGAGCGCCCATGACCGGCGAGCGTTACATCCAATCCGTCGTCGACTTCGTGCCGCCCGGCCTGCCCTTGAGGGACCAGATCGCGCTCGACCTCCGAGCCCACATCGCCGAACGCGTCAACGAGGGCCGCCACCTCGACGAAGTCCTGGCGCAGCTCGGCGACCCGCTGACGCTGGCCGAATCGTACCTGGCGGCCGTGCCGCTCCAAGCCGCCACCGTCGGCCGCCGCCTCGCCGCGAAGGCCATCGACGTCGCTGCTCGTCTTCGGCCTGACGGCGGCCATCATGGCCGCGGCGATGAACCTGCTGCCCGACCCCGCCAGGTACTTCGCGCCGCCGTTCGCGCTCTTCGCCGGCCTCGTCGCGTTCGCCGTCTACACGGTGACCGCGGAGTACCTGGCCGGGCACACGCTCGGGAAGCGGCTGATGGGCATTCGCGTCGTCCGCGAGTCGGGCGCGAGAATCGGGCTGGGGCAGTCGTTCCTCCGCCAGCTCCCGTTCTTCGGCGGGTTCTCCTTCATCGACGCGCTGTTCGCGCTGTTCACCGAGCGGCGGCAGCGGGCGTTCGAGCTGCTCACCAAGACGCGCGCCGTGGCGCTGATCGTCGTGGGGCTCCTGGCGCGGTCATGATCGCGCGCCGGCGAGGCGTCCGAGGGTGTACGCGACAGCGCGCGTATCCCTGCCGCGGCCGCGGCGGTGAGCACCGCGCCGGCCGCTTCGGCCAGCGCGGCGTAGTCGTCGAGCCCGTCGGTGCGTTGCAGCATGAGGGCGACGTGCTCGAACAACGTCAGCGACGAGACCAGCTTGCGCGCGTCGATCTCCGATCCCATCAGAGCCCGCAGCGGCCGGTCTCGCGTCGTCGACTGCTCCGCCACGGCGGCGGTGATCGTCAGCAGGCGCGCGCGCAGCGTGGGATCGCGAAGGTAGGCCTCGGCTTCCGCGGCATCGGCAATTGCGTACGCCTCTGACATCGCGGAGGCGCCGAGCCCGGAGAGCTGCGGAAAGACGTACCAGATCCAGTGCCCGGTCTTGGCGCCGGCGCGGATCTCCTGGAGCGCCTCGTCGAACCCCGAGCCGGGCGCGTCCTGTGCGGTCCTGAATCGTTCCAGCCCGGGCATCGTGTGCAGCGCAGCGGCTGCGTGAACGGTATCACCAGGATCCGCTGGCACCGCCGCCGCCCGAGGAGCCGCCGCCGAAGCTGTCCGAGGACGAGTCGGATCCGCCGCTGTCCGATGATCCACTCGACGAGCTCGACGTGCCACCGCCAATGTTCCTGGCTTCATCACGCGAGTTATCACCGGCCCGGCGCCGCCGCCCGAACGTCAGCGTCAGCGCGGCCAGGCCTACGACGCCCGGCACGATGAAGAAGAAGAGGAACGGGAGGCCCGGATTGCCGCGGCCAGGCGAGGGCTCGCGGCGAGTGGCCGCCGGGGCGTCCCTCCTTATGAGGCGACTGATGCGGTCGAGTCCGCGGCCGATGCCGCGGGGGACGTTGCCGGCGCGGAACTCCGGCAGGATATCGTCCCGGATGATCTCGCCGGCGAGCCCGTCCGGCAGGATTGGCTCGAGACCGTAGCCGACCTCGATGCGCACACGCCGGTCGGACGGCGCGACGAGCAGCAGCACCCCGTTGTCGTCCCGTTCCTTGCCGATGCCCCACGCGGCGAAGAGCCCGTTGGCATACTCCTCGACCGTCCTGCCGTCGAGCGAGGGGATGGTGACCACGACGACCTCGGCCGACGTGTCGCGTTCGAGGCCGCGAAGGAAGTTCTCGAGGTAGCGCCTGTCCTCGTCGGAGAACACCGACGCGAGGTCGTTGACATAGCCCGCCGGCCGCGCGAATGGCGCCAACCCGGGGCCTGCCTGGGGCGCGGCCGCGATGCAGAGCACCATCCACGCGACCCATGCGGGCGCCGCCGCTCGAGCGCGCATGTGTTTTCTTATCGTCGGACCGGGCGACCGGCAGCAGCCGGCAGGCGCGGTTGAGCCTGGCCAGCCGAACAGCGCCAAATCCATCGCCGTCATCTGTTTGCAGCGCCCGCGCAATCCGATAAGATCGTTGAACGCGCCGGCACTTCGAACCGCTCGAGCGGCCGGCGCATTCCTCCACAATTCGAGCCGAAGGATCGCCGGGCGCCGGTGTTCCAGTGGGCCTCTCGTCGCGTTTAGGGGAGTACTGTGTTCGGACGCAAGCTGCCTCGCACCCGGCTGATCTGGATCGCCGCCACCATCGTGGCCGTGCTCGCCGTGTCCGGCGGCGCGTTCGTCGCGCTCCGATCCTCGATCGACACCGTGCCGTTCTCGACCTTCCTGCAGGACGTCGAGGCGAACCGCGTGCGGGCCGTGCGTGTGGAGGGCGACACCTTCGCGTTCGAGCGCCGCGACGGCACACGGTTCGAGACGCTGGCGCCGGAGGCCTACATCGCCTCCACGCCCTCGTTCGTGCCCGGGCTCGTGGCGCGCGGCGTGCGCTTCGACGTCGGCCGGTCGGCAGCGCCTTCCGGCAGCTCCGCCGCGCTGGCGTTCACGCTGCTGGCCTCGGGCCTCGCTCGTGTTCTTCGTCTTCCGCCAGCAGCTCTCGGGCCGCGTGCCGACGCTTCGAGAAGCTGCAGGCCATCGATCCCGAAGGCGTCGCCGTCACCTTCAGCGACGTGGCCGGCGTGGACGAGGCGAAGGACGAAGTGCGGGAGATCGTGGACTTCCTGAAGCAGCCGGGCCGCTTCGCCTCGATTGGCGGCCGCATCCCGCGAGGCATCCTGCTCGTCGGGCCGCCCGGTACCGGCAAGACGCTCCTCGCGCGTTCGATGGCGGGAGAGGCGGGCGTGCCCGTTCATCTCGGCCAGCGGCTCCGACTTCGTCGAGATGTATGCCGGCGTGGGCGCCGCGCGCGTGCGCAAGCTGTTTCGCGAAGCGCGCCGCCACCCGTCGTGCATCATCTTCATCGACGAGCTCGATGCCGTGGGCCGCAACCGCGGCGGCCATTCGCTCGGCCACGAAGAGCGCGAGCAGACGCTCAACCAGCTTCTCGTGGAGATGGACGGGTTCTCGCGCACCGACAGCATCGTGGTGGTCGCGGCGACGAACCGCGCCGACATCCTCGACTCGGCGCTGCTCCGGCCCGGACGGTTCGACCGGCAGGTGACCGTCGGCAATCCCGGACTTGAAGGGTCGCGAGCAGATCCTGCGTGTCCATGCGCGCACCGTCGCGCTCGAGCCCGACGTCGAGATGCGCTCGATCGCCCGCGGCACACCCGGGTTCTCGGGCGCCGACCTCGCCAACCTCGTGAACGAAGCGGCGCTGCTGGCCGCGCGCGCCGGGCGCGTCCACCGTGGCGAACGCGCGATCTCGACGCGGCGCGCGACAAGGTGCTGATGGGCGTGGAGCGCAAGTCGGTGGTGATGAGCGAGCACGAGCGCGTCACCTGCGCCTACCACGAGGCCGGCCACGCCGTGGTGGCGGCGCTGCTGCCCGATGCCGACCCGCTGCACAAGGTCACGATCATCCCGCGCGGCCGCGCCCTCGGCGTCACGATGCAGCTCCCCGAGGCCGATCGGCACAACCACTCCAAGCCGTTCATCGAAGCGCAGATTGCGATTCTCATGGCCGGCCGCGTCGCCGAAGAGCTGTGCCTCGGCCAGATGACGAGCGGCGCGTCGAACGACATCGAGCGCGCCACCGAACTGGCGGCCAAGATGGTGTGCGAGCTCGGCATGTCGTCGCTCGGCCCGATCCACTTCCGCCGGCCGTCGGGCTCGGCGGAGCCCGATGGCCGGGCCGCCGGGTTCAGCGAGGAAACCGCCCGCCGCGTCGACGACGAAATCCGCGCGCTCGTGATGCGGGGCTGCGAGACGGCGCGCCGGATCGTCGAGCGCGACCGCGAGGCGGTGCGCGCGCTGGCGCAGGAACTGCTCGACGTCGAGTCGGTGGACGCCGATCGCCTCAAGCAGATCCTCGCGCAGCACGTGCTTCCGCCGGCCAACCGCCCGGCCGCCTGAGCGAGGTACGCCCTCACGAATCCTGGTGTAGGCTCCTCACATCACGGGCGAGCGGTCTTCAGACCGCCAGTGCCTGATGACGAGGAACTCCGATCCCACACCTGGCCGCGGGTCGTCAGACCTGCTACACGCGCGCCGCTCGCGCCCGGCCGTCCTCTCCACGCTCGCCGTCGTGCTGGCCGCCTTCGTGGGCATGGCCGGACCGTCGGTCATCTCAGGGCAGGGACGAGGTGCCGCTCCGCAGGCGCCGCGTCAGACCGCGCGGCAGGCCGCACCCGTGGACCTGACCGGCACGTGGGTGTCGATCGTCACCGAAGACTGGCGCTGGCGGATGGTCACGCCCCCGGTGGGCGACGTCGCGAGCATTCCAGTCAGTCCCGAAGGGCGCAAGGCGGCCGCCGCCTGGAACCGCGAGGCCGATCTCGCCAGCGGCAACCAGTGCAAGGCGTTCGGCGTGGGTGGCCTCATGCGGCAGCCCGGACGGCTCCGCATTTCGTGGCAGGACGACCAGACGCTCAAACTCGAGTTCGACGCCGGCACGCAGACGCGTCTGCTGCACTTCGACCCGGCGCAGCGCCCGTCGGCCGAGCGCACCTTGCAGGGATTTTCGGCGGCACGATGGGAAGGCCCCGGCGTGGGTGCGGGTCCGGTGGGCGATGGCCGCGCCGATCCGCGCGTGACCGGCGGGGGGCTGCTCTCGCGCGATCTCCCGGGCGGCGGCGGCAGCGGGCTGCGCGGCGGTCCGCCGCCGCGGCAGCAGGCGCGGCTGAATCGCGGGGGCCACCTCCGGGTCGTCACCACGAACGTCAGCGAAGGCTACCTGCGCAAGAACGGCGTGCCATACAGCGCGCAGGCCACCATCACCGAGTACGTGCACCGCCTGCCGACGCATCCCAACGGCGACGAGTGGCTGCATGTCGTCACCGTGGTCGAAGATCCGCGCTACCTCACGCAGCCGTTCTACACCAGCACGTCGTTCCGGTTGGAGCCGAACGACGCGAAGTTCTCGCCAACGCCGTGCACGACGCCGGCCCCACTGCCGATCAAGTCTCCGGCGCGGTGACGTAAAGGGCGGTCTTCGGACCGCGCTGATCCCGGCCCCGCTTCAGCGACTCGAGACGCGCTGAATCACCCAACGGTCCGCGAATCGCTGAAAGTCGATCGTGTAGGTCGCGTGGCTCGACCCGTCGCACCGTGCGATCGCCCTGTCCGCGGCTGTGACCTGCATGCCGCACCGGTGAAGCGCCAGCGTCTGGCTGCGGAGGTTGTTGAGGGCGCGTTGCAGCGATCGCGTGTCGCTGCGATTCCACACGGCCCTGAGCGACGCGGTGCTGAGCCGAGCCTGGCGGGACGCACAATGGCTGGTGCCGGATCCACGACGGGAGCCAGCGCGACGTTGGTCGTCACCGCTCGACGCGGGCGCCGGAGCCGGCGATCGCGACTGCCCGGACCGCGGCCGGCGCCACCGCCGATCGCTCGCGGCACCGGGTCGCGCCACGACAGCAACAGCAGCGCGCCGTATGACACCACGACGACTGCGAGCGCGGCGGCGACGAACGAATCCTTCGGACTCGAGGTCGCGCAGTTCGCCCGCCGGGCTCGGGGTCCTGTCCGGCCGCCGCGCGAATCGCCCACGCGCGCCGCGCACGGCCCGCTCCGCGGCACGGGACCACGAATCGTAACCGAGGGCCAACAGCGCGACCGCCGCCGAGATCCTGCGGCGGCTGTGCGCCGCGACCGACGCAATGGCGTGGCGCGCCTGTTCCGCCGTTGACGAGATCGCCTCCCGGCTCCCGCTCGCAACCGACGACGCGGCGCCGGCGCTCCCGGTTGCCATCGATGCAACGGCGCGACCGCTCCGAGTGTGCGACCCGACCAGACGGCGCGGCCACTGCCGGTTGCGACGGACGAGACGGCCCGCGCGCGGTCGACTTGCAACCGACGAGATGGCGTGGCGGCTGCGGGCGGCCACCCACGAGATGGTCCGATGACAGCGGGTTGCCACCGACGAAAAGGTCCACCGCCTGGGCGTAGCGACCGACGAGGCGGCGCGACGCGCGTGCGCGGCCTCCACGCGCGAGAGCGGTCGCGGCGCACCGGTCTCGTCGGACACCTCGGCCCGCACCACCGACATCAGCGAGGCGCTGTCTGCGCTGTCTGCGCCCGCCGAAGCGGGTGTTTCCGGCGCGAAGTCGTCGAGGCCGCCGATCTCTGGGATGTCCGCGGGGTCGGGCGTGTCCAAGGTCTTGCCTCCGCGACGCGTTCGGACCTTTCTACAAACGCGGTGTCGAATCGACCGTCATCCAGCAGATGGCGGTCACGACTGCCAGAGATTAGCAACAAATGCGCCACGGGTCATCTCATCGGCCGGTCTCATCGTGCGGCGTATGCACGGGCTTGGACTCCGGGGACCATCGCTGCCTGAGGTAGACGGCAAGCCACACCATCGCGGCGATCGCAAGAAATTCGCTCTGCCAGTTCTGGAGCGACTCGAACCAGAAGCGCGAGGACGACAGGTATTCGACGAACGCCGGCGACGGCGCGCCATGCGCGGCGCGGTCCTCGGCGAACTCGAGGAAACCGCCCACCGCGTGCCCGATCCAAGAGAGCACGAAGAGCAGCACGAACGCCAGCCCCAGTGAATGCTCGTAGAGCCGGAGGACCCAGCCGCCGCGGCGAACGGGCCAAGGCGTGTG
Source organism: uncultured Acidobacteriota bacterium (assembly GCA_963731785.1). GTDB lineage: Bacteria > Acidobacteriota > Vicinamibacteria > Vicinamibacterales > UBA2999 > DASYRM01. The sequence goes on along the minus strand of CAVSWX010000009.1, from coordinate 156,991 downwards.
AGGGTCGGTCGCGAAATCGCGGGGGTCGACGTCCACGAGCTCTTTCACTTTGGGACGGCGCGATTCCGGCGACCCCTTCTGGACGAGCACGGTGGTGAGCAGGACGAAGACGGCCATCTGCAGGAACTCGCTCTCCCAGTTTTCGAAGAGGGCTTCCCAGGGGTGCCCGGTCGAGAGGTATGCGCGCATGGTGATGGGGGCTTCGCCGTGCTCCCGCCGTGCGTTGTTCGACTCGGCGAGGCCGGTGCCGAGCTGGCCTGCGAGAAAGAGCGCGAAAAAGATCATCAGTACCAGCGTCAGCGCACGATCGCGAAACCATTCCATAGCCCGTTCTTCGCACACGCCGTACCAGGGTGGACGTTCTCTTGCACCACGCACGTGTATGGCTCGTGCCTGGTTGACGATTCCGTGGACCGAACTCGTGCGTCGCACGCTGCGTGAATCGATCGACGACGACTGCCTCGGCCTCGCTGCGCAGCTGTCCTACTACCTCTGCCTCGCGCTCTTTCCGGGACTGTTGTTTGTGTTGGCGCTCGCGAGCTTCTTCTCGCTGGACCTGCTCACCGATGAAGTCGCGGGGGCGCTGGGGTCGCTGCTGTCGCCGGAAATCCTGCGGCTGATCCAGGACCAGATGCAGCGGCTGTCGCAGCAGAACGACGGCGGCCTGCTGACCCTCGGCGTCCTCGGTGCGGTCTGGGGCAGTTCGTCGGCGCTGGTCGCCATCGTGACAGCCATCAACCGTGCCTACGATCTCCCGGAGACGCGGCCGTGGTGGCGTGTGCGGTTGACGGCCATTGCGCTCACCCTGGGACTGGCGCTGCTGGTGATCGCCGCGCTGTCGGCGATTCTGGCCGGCCCGCAGGTGGCCCGCAGTCTCGGCGTTCCGCTCGACAGCCCGCTGTGGGAGTGGGGATGGAACGTGCTGCGGTGGACCGCTGGCTTCGCGCTCGTGGCGTGCGGGATCGCAGTCATCTATCACTACGCCCCGGACGCGGATCAGGATTGGATCTGGGTGACGCCTGGCGCGCTGCTCGCCACCGCGTTGTGGCTGGTGTCGTCGCTGGCGTTCAAGTTCTACGTTGCGCCGCTTCACCGACTACGAGGCGACCTACGGAGCGGTCGGCGGCATCATCCTGCTCCTGCTCTGGCTCTACATCTCGGGGCTCGGCATCCTGGTGGGGGCCGAGCTGAACTCCGAAATCGAGCACGCAGCCGCCCACGGACAGACCCCGATGACCGACACGGCCTCGGGCCGCCGCGTGATTGGCCCTCGCGCGGCACGGCTGTTCGAGCAGCGCGGCGGCAGGGGCCGACGCCCCCGACGGCGCTCGCCGTGGGCTAAAATCGGGACCACTGGCGCATCACGCGGCCACCCCCTTTTGAGACTGGAGATCGCACGATGAACAGAACGGTGCTCGCCGCGGCTGTCGGCTTCGCACTCGCGTCCACGCTTTCCGCTGCCGCGCAGCAACCTCCACCCGCGCCTCCGCCCGGAGCTCCGGCCGGGCGGCCGCCGTGGCGGCGGACCTCCGGGAGGGGGACCGGAGAACGGCATGAACACCCGGCCGCCGAACGGCGAGGGGCAGAAGCCGGCGTTTGCCGGCCAGACGCGCGTGGCCGAGCAGAAGCTCAACGTCGCGTTCAACGTCGAGACCGTCACCGAGGGGCTCGTCAACCCGTGGGGCCTGACGTTCCTGCCGAACGGCAAGATGCTCGTCACCGAGAAGCCCGGCCGGCTGCGCGTCGTGAGCGCCGACGGCAAGCAGCTCTCCGAGCCGGTGGCCGGCCTGCCGGCCGTGGACGCGCGCGGCCAGGGCGGTCTGCTCGACGTGGCGATCGATCCGGCGTTTGCCACCAATCAGCTGATCTACTGGAGCTACGCCGAGCCGGGCGCCGAGGGCATGAACAACACGGCGGTGGCGCGTGGCCGGTTCGTGGACGGTGCCGCACCGAAGGTCGAGAACGTGCAGGTGATCTTCCACCAGGCGCCGTCGCTGGCCTCGCCGCTGCACTTCGGCGGCCGGCTGGTGTTCGGGCGCGACGGCACGCTCTTCGTCACGATGGGCGACCGGTCGATCACGCCGGGCCGCATGCAGGCGCAGAACATGGACAGCCTGATCGGCAAGCTGGCACGGATCAACGCCGACGGCTCGGTGCCGAAGGACAATCCGTTCGTCGGCAAGCCGGGCGTGCGGCCGGAGATCTGGTCGATCGGCCACCGCAACATCCAGGCCGCGACGCTGCATCCGGGCACCGGCGAGCTGTGGGAAGTGGAGCACGGCACGCGCGGCGGCGACGAGCTGAACGTGTCGCGCAAGGGCAAGGACTACGGCTGGCCGACGATTGCCTACGGCATCGAGTACCAGGGCGGGCCGATCACCGGCGGCATCCAGCAGAAGGACGGCATGGAGCAGCCGCGGTACTACTGGGATCCGGTGATCGCGCCGAGCGGCATGGTGTTCTATACCGGCCGGCTGTTCCCGGCGTGGCAGAACAGCCTGTTCATCGGCGGGATGGGCAGCCAGAACCTGGTGCGGCTCTCGCTCAAGGGCGACGTCGTGACCGGCGAGGAACGTCTGCTCCAGGATCTGCAGCCGAGCCGCGAGCGCATCCGCGACGTCCGGCAGGGTCCCGACGGCGCGCTCTATCTCCTCACCGACAGCGCGAAGGGACGGATCCTGAAGATCGTCCCGAAGCCGTAAGGTTGCGGTGACGCCGGTCGGTCCGAAGACCGACCGCTACAACAACGAACGTAGAGGGCGGTCTTCAGACCGCCCTCTGCACGTACATCGACTCGCCGAACCCGAGTGTGCGGAAGCGGCCCGGCTCGACGCCGCGCGCGCCGCAGGCGTCCTCCAGCGCGCGCAGCGGCTCGTCGATGCCTTCCGTCGTCAACTGGAACGTGCCGAAGTGCATCCCGATCGTCTCGGGCGCGCCGAGCGCGAGGTGCGCGGCCACGGCCTCGGCCGGGTTCATGTGGACCGACTGCATGAACCAACGCGGCTCGTAGGCGCCAATCGGCAGCAGCGCCAGGTCGAGCGGCCCCAGACGCGCCGGAATCTCGGGAAAGAACGTGGCGTGCGCCGTGTCGCCGGCAAAGTAGATGCGCCGGCCGCCCGCTTCCAGCACGAATCCCGACCAGAGGGCGCGGTTGCGATCGAAGGGACTCCGGGCCGAGAAGTGCCGCGCCGGCGTCGCCGTCACGCGGCACCGGGGACGACCGGGCCGGCTGCCACCAGTCGAGCTCCTCGATCTTGCGGACGCCGGCCGCGCGCGCGAGCCGGCCGTTCCCGAGCGGCGCGATCACAAGCGGGTCGAAGCGGCGTGCCAGCCGCCGCAGAGTGCGGACGTCGCAGTGGTCGTAGTGGTTGTGGCTGAGGAGGACGACGTCGATCGACGGCAGATCGTCGAACGCCACGGCCGGCCGTCGCACGCGGCGCGGGACCGACGAGATTGAGGGGCCCGGCGCGCCGCGAGTAAATCGGGTCGGTCAGAACGTTGCCGGCGGCGGTCTGGATCAGGAACGTCGCATGCCCGATGAAGGTGACGGCGGCCGCGGCGCCGTCGAGCGCGGGCGGCCGATGCGTCGGCGTCTCGATCGCACGCGGCCACGGCGTGCGACGCTCGAGCAGCATTCGCGGAACCGCCGTGAACGGCTGAGGGGCCAGTGCTGACGGATTGAAAAACTGCCTGCCGTTCCAGTGATCGCTCGGCTCCAGGATCGGCCTCCCGAAGCCATCGTGGATCGACCGGTCGCGCGGGCGCCAGAGAACCGTCGCCGCGCGCCCGGGTGTCGGCACGCCGACACCGGGCCAGCCGGCGCTACGCCGCGCGCGAGTGGGGGCCGCGCGTCCGCACCGACGGACGCGGGACCAGGCGCTCGTAGCTCTCGGCGGAGATGCTGAGCACCCCCGCCTCTACGAGCGCCTGCAGAATGGCTTCGCACGTGCTGGCGCTGACGCCCACGCGCCGCGCCACTTGGCCGAGGGTGAGCCGAAGTGCCGGCGTGTTGAGAAACTCGCCCTGAATTCGTACGACCAGTCCTTCTACCTCTGCCCGGGTCGGTGTCATCGGCGTGTCCTCCCAGTTATCTGCGGCCTTGGGAAAGCAACTCGCGTGCCGAACGTGCAACCTCTCTGCGCCGTCCCGACAGTCAGATGCTGGGGGCGCGGGCCAGTTTCGCCCGGATTACTCAGTCAGGCTTGTTCTTGAAGGAAGGATGCCAGGAATTCCTGGGCTCTGGCCCACGCGCCCCGGTGACGCCACGTCTCCCAGTCCACGCGACGGCATCCGGCGAGATCGGCCACGAAGATCGCGCGCAACTGCCCGGCCACGCCGCGGTCGAAGATTCCGATGTTGCTCTCTTCGTTGTGGGCGAACGACCGGTTGTCGAAGTTCGCGGTGCCGATCGTCCCCCAGAGGCGGTCCACCACCATCGTCTTGTGGTGCAGCATGGTGTGGTTGTACTCGAGGATCTCGATACCGGCTTCGAGCAGACGGCCGAAGAGACGCACGCTGTTGTGCCGCGCCAGCCAGTTGTCGTTGCGGATGCCCGACACCATGATGCGCACGTCCACGCCGCGCCGTTTGGCGGCGATCAGCGTGTCGATGGCCACCGGGTCGGGCAGGAAGTACGGGTTGGCGATGAAGATCGACTCGCGGGCGCACACGATCGACAGGTAGTACATCGTGCGTACGCTCGAGGCGCCGGTTTCGGGAGAGCTGAGCAAGGTCTGGACGCTGAGCGATCCGGCCTGGTCGATCACCGGATAGTACGCCTCGCCCGAGATCAGCTCGCCGGTCGTCTGCTGCCAGTTGTGGGCGAACCCGGTCTGGAGCGGCACCACCGCCGGCCCCTCGATGCGGATCTGCATGTCGCGCCATTCGTCGGGACCGCGGGCGTTGCCGCGCCACTGATCGGCAATGCCCGCGCCGCCCGTGAACGCGACGCGGCCGTCGACGATCAGCGACTTGCGGTGTGTCCGGTTGTTGAAGCGCCCCAGGCTGTACCAGCGGATCGGGTTGTACCAGGCCACGTGGCAGCCGCCGCCTTCGAGGGTCTTGAGGATCTCGGCGCCGATCGTGGCCGACCCGATCGCATCGAGCAGGATCTTCACGCTGCGGCCGGCCCGTGCCTGCCGTGCCAGGGCCGCGGCGAAGGTGCGGCCCATGTCGCCGGCCCAGTAGATGTACGCCTCGATGGTGATCGAGGCCTCGGCCGCGTCGATGGCCTCGAGCATGGCCGGGTAGAACGCGTCGCCGTTGTTGAGCAGCGTGATGGCGTTGCCCGGGAGGAACGGCGCGCCGCTCGCGCCCGCGACCGTCTGCACGAACTCCTCGGACTCGACCGGAAACTCGTGATCGAGCCCGTAGCGGGGCGGCGCCGCAGCGGGAGCGATGAGGTAACTGAACAGCCCCATCGCCGCGCTGCCGATGGCCCACCCCCACTCCTGCTGCGCGATCAACCACACGAACACCAGCGCCCAGGGCCACCACGACCACAGCAGCCGCCGCGCCCGGGTCCAGAAGGTGAGCATGCCCTTGGGCGGCCGGCTGCGCGGATCGATTCTCGAGAAGCGCCAGCCGCGGCGTCGCCGCAGCGCGGCGCGCAGGCGAGGACGGCTCTTGGGCCGGCGCCGCCGGCCGGCGCGGGTTGTGGGGTGCGCATCGGCCATCGAGGTCACGGTAGCATGGCGCTCCGCGGCGTCGTGCGCGTGCCTGCGTGCTATGAACAGGTCTCGCCGATCAGGCGGAACGACGTGACCGAGATCGCCCGCGTGGGGGCGGACGGATGCGCCGTGGCTGGTGGCTCTGGCGGAGCCGTGACCGATCGGCGCGCCGGCGGCCGCGCCGGTATCGGTCACACGCGGCGTGCCAGGATTGGACTCGAGCCGGGCGTCGATGACGCCCACCACCTCCACGCGCTTCCCGACGAAGCGCGTCAGTTCCGCCGACTTGGCACCGACCACCCAGAGCGATTGCTCGGCCGTCGCGGCCGCGCCCTTCGTGGCGATGCTGTCGGGAGTCGTCCCCGATCCCGAGCCGCCGGGAAGTGAACCAGGCACGGCCGATCGCGGCGGCGCGCCCGCGCCGCGGCCATCACGAGGCTTGACCTGTGCCCGCGTCAGCGCGAGCCCTGTCGCGGCACCCTGTTCGTGACCGGTGGGCGGGGCAGCGACCGTGTCGAGCTGTTGAGCGATGCACCCGATCGCCGTGACTTCGGGTGGGGGCGCCGGGGCCGCTTGCGCGGCGAGTCCGTGAACGGCCGCGCTCACGACACCGATGACAACGGCTAGCACGACCAGCGGGCGCGCGGCGCGCCGGCACGAGGCGACGGTCATGATCGTTCCCTCCGGATGGAGGACGTTGCAAGGTGATGACCAGCGCCGCCACTGGCGCAGCCTGAACCGCTAGGCTGCCCAGCTGCGACGGTAGGCGCCCAATACCCACTTTTCGACCTTCTGTTCATCAGGTTCATCGCGGAGCGGGCTCGTGGTCGCCAGGTCCGTCAGCTGCTGTTCCAGCTCGCCAGCTCGTGTGAAACACTCCTGCTCGCTCACTTTGCCCCGGCGCACATCGAGCAGGTACGAGCGCTCGGGCTCGCGCATCGGCAGGCTCAACTGTCCAGTGGTCAGCAACTCGACGCCCTGATAGCCGAGCCGCAGCATGTGCATCGCATACTTCGTGTCGAACCCGTACATTTCTTCGAGTTCCGGGCGATGCACTCGCTTCTGCCCGCGCTCTCCGTTGAGCCGCTGCTTCTGGGCACGCAGATAGCCGAGAAACGATCCTTGCGCGCGCCGCGAGACGATGGCGGGGGCGAGCGCGCGCAGCTCGTGTCCCGTCGTGTCGCAGTGCACGAGCTGCGACTCCGGAGAAAACAACAGGAGCAGGGTCGTTGGACAGCGACATCGCGGTATCGAGCGGCTCGATGCACACGCCCATCTCGTCGCGATCCTCGATGCCGTCATTGACGTTGAGGCCGTGGGCCGTGGATCCGACCAGGCCTCGGAGGATCGTGCAGCGTTCGGTTTCGTCGCGCGTCATTCAGGCACTCTACAACAGCGCCAGTCCCAGTAATCCGAGGCACGCCGCGGCCACCGACAGGTGCTGCCAGATGCCGGCTCGCGGCCGCGTCGCCGGCTGCACGCCGGACGCGGTGACGATACCGATGGCCTCCGGGCTTCCATAGAGCCGTCCGTTCATGTCGACGGCCACGGTCCGCCCGTCGCGCACGGCGGCGATCACGCCGGCGGCGCTGTGCTCCCGCGCCAGCACCCAGGTCCGGCACCAGCCGGGCGTGCCCCCGGCATGGAAGTCCGACGAGCCGACGGCGGCAATCCCGGGGTTCAACCGCGAGGCGCGGGCGCTGAACGCGGCGAAGTCGGCCGCGTAGGTGGGCCTCCGCATGCTGGGGTGCGCGCGCTCGTAGCCGTCGAGCATCGACACGGCCTCGTCGGTCCAGCCTGCCCAGTAATCGCGCCCCGGGTGGTTGGCGATGGCGGCGCCGCCCTGAGCCCGGATCTCGCGAATGGCGGCGGCAGGTCCGCGTGTCCAGTCCACGCGCTCCTCGATGCCCGCGGCCGTGATGTGGAACCCGCGGGCCGTGACTTCCTCACCCACGATGACGAGCGGCCCCGGCGAATCGCCCGCCAGCCAGCGCGCCGCTCGCGCCGTCGACACCCGGTTGTGATTGGTCACGACGAAGGCATCGAGTCCAGCTCTCGCCGCCTCGTCCCGCACGAGCCACGGCGCCAGTGCGCCGTCGCCGGGAAACGCGTGTACGTGAAAGTCCACGGCCAGAATCCAGTATTCGCCAAAGCGAGTCGGCTCGCGCCCCGCCACTGCTGCCGCCGGCGCCAAGGTGCCGCCGATCAGCCCTGCGGCAAAGACCGCGAGCGCGATCCATCGCGCGCGTGTCACAGGCCGATCTCCTCGAGCACCCGATCCCATCCGCCGATCGCGAACGCGATATAGGTGAGCGCCAACCCCCACACGATCACCTGGTGCACGGTCGCGATGGCGCCGATGCGCCTGATGCCGAGGACCTGCCGGCCGAACGCGCGCAGCATGAAAACGGTCCAGACGAATGGCACAAGGGCGGTGACGAGGAGCACCGTATCCGATGGCTGCCGGCCAATCGCCAGTGCGATCACCGGCGGGAGAAGCAGCCAGAGCGTCCAGGGTAGATGCGCCCGAAACCACAACTCGAACGCGCGCAATGTCGTCACACGGCGCGAGCGGGCGGGCACGATGATCGCGGCGGCCGCAAGGGCTTGCACCAGGAGCGCGAAGCTCCACGACACGCCGACAGACGCGACCAGCTCGAGCGACACGCGCCCGGTCGCGGCAACCGCCACGCTCGTGCCGATGATCGCAACGGCGAGCGCGATGCGGCCGAGCAGTGTTCCCGCGTCCCCGCTCGTGCGTTCCTGCGCGAGGCGCGCATAGGTGGCGTCTGGCGCGAAGGCCAGCCGCACGTCCATGTTCATGCCTGGGCTCCCTGGAAAGCGATGGAATGATGCGAATTCTACGGAAGTCCAGCCCGGCGCGCGGGCTGTTCCGCCGTCGGGGCTTTCTGACCGGGCCGGCGCGGTCCCGCGCCTTGACGACGACGGCCGGCCGGAGTACCAAAGCCGATCGCATGGCTGCGAGCGGCCGTGCTGCAAAACGGCCACGGTATGGATTCGCAACGCGAGACGATCGAGTTCCTCTCGACGCCACACGCCCACGCCGGCCGCGCTGTCGAACGTGTCGAGACGCACGCGTCGATCGTGTTTCTCGCAGGCGACGCTGCCTACAAGCTGAAGCGCGCGGTCCGCTACGACTATCTGGACTTCTCGACGCCCGAGCGCCGCCAGGCCATGTGCAACGCCGAGCTGGCGTTGAACCGGCGTATCGCGCCCCAGATATACGACCGGGTCGTACCCGTCACGCGCGACGCGTCGGGCGCGCTCGCGATCGACGGTCGGGGGACCGCGGTGGACTGGCTGCTGGTGATGCGGCGCTTCGATCAGAGCCAGTTGCTCGACCGGCTCGCGACGGCCGGCGCGCTGCCGTGGCATCTGATGGCGCCGCTGGGACAGGCGATCGCCCGCATGCACCGGGGCGCCGAGCGGTGCGCCGCGCGGGGCGGCGCCGCCAGCATGGCGTGGGTGGTGGACGGCAACGCGCGGGACTTCGCCACCCGCCCGGCGCTCGACGCCGGAGTGGCCGGGGAAGTCACGGCGCGGGCGCGGGCGCTGCTGGCCGCGCACGGCGGCCGGTTGGACGAGCGGCAGGCAAGCGGTCTCGTCCGGCGCTGTCACGGCGACCTTCACCTGCGGAACATCGTGCTGCTCGACGGCGTGCCGACGCCGTTCGACGCGGTCGAGTTCAACGACGACATTTCCTGTATCGACGTCCTCTACGACCTCTCGTTCCTCCTCATGGATCTCTGGCGCCGGTCGCTGCCAGCGCATGCCAACGCCGTGTTCAATGCGTACGTTGGCGACACCGGAGACGTCGACGGATTACGCCTGCTGCCGTTGTTCCTGGCGTGCCGCGGCGCGGTGCGGGCCAAAACCGGCGCCACCACGGCGGCGCTCGAAACCGACGCCGGCAAGCGGCGCGCGCTCGAGCAGGCTGCCGCAGGCTATCTGACGCTCGCGCGGCAGTTGCTGGATCCGCCGCCGCCGCGTCTGGTCGCCATCGGCGGCCTGTCAGGGACGGGCAAGTCGACGTTGGCGCGCAGCCTGGCGCCGGCAGTGGGGGCGGTGCCGGGCGCGCTGCTCGTGCGCAGCGACGAGGTTCGCAAACGGCAGGCCGGTGTTCCGATGCTCTCGCCGCTCGCGCCCGAGTCCTACACGGCCGACGCCTCCGCGCGGGTGTACACGGCCGCCGGAGACAGCGCGCGGCAGGGCGTGGCCGCAGGCCACTCGGTGATCGTGGACGCTGTCTTTGCGCGCGCGGCCGAGCGCGACGCCATCGAAGCGGTCGCCCGCCGAGCGGGCGTTCCGTTCATCGGCATCTGGCTCGATGCGCCCCGCAGCGGTCTGCATCGAGCGCGTCGAGAGCCGTCACGGCGATGCGTCCGACGCCGGCGCCGAGGTCGTCCGTGCGCAGGTTGTGCGCGACAGCGGTGTGGTGCAGTGGCGGCGGTTGAATGCCGCGGGCCCGCCCGAGCACACGATGCGGGCTGCCCGATCGCTCGTGGGTTTGTCGTCAGATTGACGTCGCCGTCGCGAGGCGCCCCAAGCGGGCACCGGGCCCTCGTCGATGAGCTGGTTTTCTCGCCTGGCGGCCGTGGCCCAACCGAGAACAGATGAAGCGCGGTCGCGTTCGGTCCGGCACGAATCGTGCTCAATCTCCAGTATGTCCAACGCCAGGTCTCGGCCGCTCTATCTGCGCCGGTTCGCCGGTGCGATGTTGCTCGACCCCGCCGCCTACGAAGACGTCGAGGCTGATCGAGGCGCCACGATTCAGGCGTGTGCCACGGTGCTTCTGGCCGCTGTCGCCGAGGGGGTGGCGCTGCGGGCCGTCCTGGGTCCTGGCAGCATCGCCGTGATGTCGGTTGTGGCCCTTCTGGGGTGGGCCGCATGGTCGCTGCTCACGTTCGAGGTCGGAGCGCGTATTCTTCCCGGCGCCAGGACCCACAGCGACGTTGGCGAACTGCTGCGGACGCTGGGGTTCGCGGCCGCGCCGGGCAGCATCGCGTTCTTTTCGCTCGTGCCGGGTCTGGCAATGCCGATCCTGATTTTCTCGCGCACCTGGATGCTGCTGGCCATGGTCGTTGCGGTGCGGCAGGCGCTCGATTACACCAGCACGTGGCGGGCTGTGGCCGTATGCGCCCTCGGCTGGCTCCTCACGTCGGCCATGATTCTCGCGCTCGCGTACTTCGGCGCCACCACGGTCTCCTAACCAGCCTCGCGCCGCACCGACCGTCCGCTCGATCCGCACGGCCGCCTGCGCAGCCGCGCCGGTGTGTAAAGATGGACGGCTGTTGGACACGGCCCTGGCGTGGGTGGAAGCGACCGGCGTGGCGAGCGCCGTCAGGGAATCGTTGTGGCTGACCGCGTCGCTGAGTGCCGTGCACCTCGTCGGGGTGACCCTTGTCGGCGGGGGAGCGCTGGCCGCGGGACTGTGGTGCGGCGGACTGCTGTTCGCCAATCAGCCGGCGGCCGCGGTGATGCGGCCCGCCGGACGCGCTATCGGGCTCGGTCTGGTCATCAGTCTCGTCACTGGCCTCCTGCTCGTGAGCCCGCGGGCGTCCGCGTCTGCCGCCAACGGCTTCTTCCAGTGGAAGATGACGTTCCTGATCGCGGCGGCCGCCACCGACGTGCTGATCCGGCGGCGCGGCCCGGCGTTCGACGGCCGCGCGGCGGTCGCCGGCGGGCTGCTGCGCTCGGCGCTCTACGGCGCGGTGATCGTCGCCGGCTGCGCCTTCATCCTGCTCGAGTAGCGATGTCCATTCCCGACATCGCGATCTGGCTCGAGAGCACGACACCGGCCACGCTGGTCCGCGAAAGCACGTGGGGGTTTCCGATCGTCGTCGCGACGCACATCCTCGGCATCACGCTCTCGGCCGGCATGATCATGTGGTTCGACCTTCGCCTCCTGGGCGTGGTGCTGCGCGGGAGCCCGGTGTCGGCGGTGTACCGCGGCGTCATCCCCTGGGCCGGCACCGGCTTCGCCGTCATGTTCGTCAGCGGGGGCCTGCTGCTCGCCGCCTTTGCCACCGCCGCCCACGGCAACCTCTATTTCCGCATCAAGGTGGCGGCGCTGGGCGCTCGCCGGGCTCAACGCGCTGGTCTATCACCTCGCCATCGATCGCCGGCGCGCCGCCTGGGATGCGCAGGCGACGCCTCCACTCGCCGCGCGCGCGGCCGGCCTGGTGTCGATCCTCGTGTGGACGTCCGTCATCCTGGCGGGGCGGATGATGTCCTACACCATGTTCTGAGGCCGCGTGTATCCCGTCCTGTTCCGCGTCGGTGGCCTCGAGATCACCAGCTTCGGCCTGATGGTCGCGATGGGAGGGCTGGTCGGCTTCTGGCTCTTTGGCCGCGAGCTGTCGCGGAGTCGTCTGCCGGGCAACGGTGTCGACGCCGCGGTGGGCGGCCTCGTGGGCGGGCTCGTGGGAGCGAAGCTGCTCTGGACGCTCGAGTTCGCAGGCGACGCGCCACTCACCGACCTGCTCTTCAGCCGTGGCGGTCTGAGCTGGTTCGGCGGGTTGATCGGCGGCCTCGCCACCGGCCTCTGGATGCTCCATCGCCGCCGGATTCCACTCGTGCCGGCGTTGGCGGCCGCGACGCCTGCGCTCGCCGCCGGGCACGCCATCGGCCGCATCGGCTGTTTCCTCGTGGGCGACGACTATGGGCGGCCCAGCACCCTGCCGTGGGCAGTGGCGTTCCCGGATGGCCGGCCGCCGACGCTGGTGCCGGTGCATCCCACGCAACTCTACGAGGCGGCCGCGCTGGGCGTGCTGGTCTGGCTGCTGATTCGCTGGCGGCGGCAGGGCGTGCCCGATGCGAACGTCCTCGGGCGCTACCTGGCGTGTGCCGGGACGATCCGGTTCGCGATCGAATTCGTCAGGGTGAATCGGCCGATCGCCGGGCCGCTGACGCTGGCCCAGCTCATCGCACTGACCCTGGTCGCCGCCGGGGCACTCCTGCTCCTGCGGCGCCGCTGAACCCCGCCGCGCGGCCTTCCGCGCTCTCCACCACCGCACGCTCGCGGACTGCGTTGCCATGATAGGCTCGCGTCCGTTTTCGAAAGGACTACCCGCATGAGCAGAGGCATGGCCGGCGCCGCGATGGCGTTCGCGACGGTCGTTCTCGGGATGCCGATCGGCGCGGCCGCACAGGATGTGGCCATCACCAACGCGCGGATCGTCGTCGGGTCGGGACAGGTGATCGAGTCGGGCACGATCATCGTGCGCGGCGGCTCGATCGTCTCGGTGGCGCCGGGCACGGCGCCGACGCAGGGGCTGAAGATCATCGACGCCAAGGGCCTGTCGGCGATGCCCGGGTTCATCGACAGCCACAAGCACGTCAACGACGGCCCGGACGCGAAGGGCCAGATGCAGTCGCTCCTCGAAGCGGGCTACACCACCGTGCTGTCTGGCGGCAGCAACGCCGGCGCCGACCTTGCGCTGCGCGACAAGATCGAGAAGGGCGAGTACAACGGCCCGCGGATCATCCCCTCCGAGCGGATCAACCTGCGGCAGACCCCGGCCGAGGCGCGCGCGGCCGTCCAGGCGATGGCCGCGAAGGGCATCCGGCACACCGCCGAGATCGGACTGACCCCGGAGCCGGCGCCGCCGCAGGCCGAGATCGAAGTGCTGAAAGCCATCGTCGACGAGGCGAAGAAGGCGGGCGTGCAGGTGAACGTGCACGCCGTGAGCACGCCGGCGATGGTCGGCCGCGGTGGAGGCGGGTGTCACCCGCCTGGTCCACCTCCCGAACAAGGACTGGACCGGCTACGAGGCGGCCGACGCGGTGGCGAAGACCGGATCCATCGTCGCCGGCCTGATCGCGTTCGGCGCGCCCACCATCGATCGCGAGTCGCGGGCGCCGGCGCCGGTGCAGTTCCCGCGCGACAACACCACGCGCTTCCGTGACGGCAAGCCGTGGCCGGAAGCGATCGCCGGTGCCAACCGCGATCCGAAGGGCCGGGCCACCGGCACCGAGGGCGGCTACACGATCGTCAACGCGCGCCGCATCTGGGACGCGGACCCGAATCACCAGACGATCTCCTACTCGACGGATCAGAACTTCGCGGATGTCGCCGTGCTGGAGCACGAGCTGAAGTCCTACAGCATCGTCTTCTCGATGGCCGACATCCATCGCATCATGGGGCCGAACTCGGCGCGCTATGTCGGCATGAGCGACCGCATCGGGACGCTCGAGCCGGGCAAACTCGCGGACATCATCCTGATCGACGGCAACCCGACGCTGAACATCTACGAGATGCTCAAAACCAAGGTCGTGCTGAAGGAAGGCCGCATCGTCGTCGACAAGCGGTAGCGCAGCCCGATCGGCCGGACACAGGCACCGAATCGTTCGCGTTGCGAAATCGGGCCGTGCTCCGCCGCGGTAAACTAAGGGGTTATGAGCATCAAAAGCCTCGAGGACGTCATCCAAGCGGCCGGTAGCCCGGTGACGCTGCTGCGCAATCAACAGACTGGGCCCAACGTCTATCCCGGCGTGCCGCCCGAATACACCAACTGGCGGGACGAAGTGCAGGCATGGCAGAAGACGTGCGTGCTCTTCAACCAGTCCTACCACATGGCCGATCTGGCCGTGGAGGGACCGGACGCCCTGAAGCTGCTCACCCGCCTCGGCGTCAACAGCTTCAACGGCTTCGCCGTGGACAAGGCCAAGCAGTTCGTTCCCTGCAACTACGACGGCTACGTCATCGGCGACGTGATCCTGTTCTACCTCGCCCCGAATCAGTTCAACCTCGTCGGACGGGTTCCGGTGCTCAACTGGATCCGGTTTCACGCCGCCACCGGCGGCTACGACGTGAAGGTGGAGCTCGACGATCGCTCGGCCGTGCGCCCCGATCCCTTCAATCGCAAGTCGTACCGGTTCCAGCTCCAGGGCCCCAACGCCCTGAAGGTGATGGAAAAGCTGCTGGGCGCACGGGTGCCAGAGCTCAAGTTCTTCAACATGGGCCACGTCACCATCGCCGGCAAGTCGGTGCGCACCCTCCGGCACGGAATGGCGGGGCAGCCCGGCTACGAGATGTTCGGGCCCTACGCCGACCACGACGCCGTGCGCGACACCATCGCCAAGGCGGGTGAGGAGTTCGGCCTGCGGCTCGTGGGCGGCCGCGCCTACTCGGCCAACACGCTGGAGTCGGGCTGGATTCCGTCACCGCTGCCGGCCGTCTACACCGGTGAACAGATGAAATCGTACCGGCAGTGGCTCCCGGCCGACTGCTACGAAGCGAAGGCGTCGATTGGCGGCAGCTTCAATTCGTCGAACATCGAGGACTACTACCTCACGCCGTGGGACCTCGGCTACGGCCCGCACGTCAAGTTCGATCACGACTTCATCGGCCGCGACGCGCTCGAGCAGAAGGCCAAGGGGCCGCATCGCACGAAGGTGACGCTGGCGCTCAACACCGACGACGTCATGCGTGCCGTCGGCAGCCAGTTCCAGCGCGACCACCGCGCCAAGTTCATCGAGTTTCCGTCGGCCGTCTACTCGATGCACCCGTACGACAAGGTGACGAAGAACGGCAAGACCATCGGCGTCTCGACCTGGGTCGGATACAGCGCGAACGAAGGGCAGATGCTGACCCTGGCGATCCTCGATACCGGCAGGCAACGATCGGCAGCGAAGTCACCTTCGTCTGGGGCGAGGAGAACGGCGGCACGGCGAAGCCGACGGTCGAGCGGCACGAGCAGGTGGAGATGCGCGCGACCGTCAGCCCGGTGCCGTACGCGGAAGTGGCCCGCACCGAATACGCAGACAAGGGCTGGCGCACCGCGACGCGGTAGCTCGCCGCCTGCCAGCAAATGTAGAGGGCGGTCTCGAGACCGCCCTCCCGGCCGAGCCCGCCTACTCGTCCTCTCCCTTCGGTACGCCTGCCGCGAACCACAGGCCTCCGGCATTGCGAATGAGCAGCACCGGGCTGGGGCACTCCGCCGGCACCGACGTCAGCGTGTCGTCGATGCGAAAATTCCCGTTCGGCTCGATCGGCACGGTGGTGGCGGTGCTGTGTTCGAAGAACGGCGCCGCGGCTTCACAAATCAAGGTCGCGAAGACTCGCTGATTGGCATTCCGCCCGATGCTGTTGCCGCTCGCCAGGAGCAGCCCGCGCCCTCGCACCGTGATCCGGCCGGTGGCGTCGACGTCGGCCCGGAGGTCGGCGATCCGCCAGGGCCCGGCACCCGGGCTGACGCCTCTCACGATGTTCAGCCGTACGTTCGGGAGCGTGCCGTCCGGATTCGCGGCCCCGGCGCCGTTCGACGCTGGAATCACGCCAATGCCACCCTCGAACCTCGCAATGAAGTCGCTCGCCTGGGCACCGACGGAAACCGCCGTCACGAGAGTGCATAGAATCGCTGCCGTTGCTTTGACCATCTTCTGCTGACCTTTCTGTATTCGACCTGAGACCGCACGCGGGGAGCCGCGAATGCCTCTTCACAGGGTCTAATCTCAGGACATTCCCGAATATTCCCGGGCGCGCGGCGACGGGCCCGCGAGGTGTGCGCCGGCTCGGCGTCTGCCTTCGCTTCGCGCCGGCTCCACCTGGCGGCGGAGCGCCTCGCGGGCCCGGGACAGGCGCGACATCACGGTCCCGATGGGGACCCCGATCACCTCGGCCAGCTCCCGGTAGGAGAGGCCCTCGATCTCACGCAGCACGAGCACGCGACGAAGACGCTCCGGGAGTCGGCTCAGCGCCCGCGCGACCGACTCCGCGTGATCGATGCGAAGGAGGATCGACTCGGGATCCGATTGCGGCCAGGCGCTGCTGTGATGCTCTTCGTCGAACGGGGCGGGCGCGGCCTGATGGCCACGACGGTGGCGGCCGTAACAGGTGTTGCGCACGATTCTGAGGAACCAGGCTCGCGCATCACCGCCGGTAAACGTCCGAAAGTGTCGAAACGCCCGGAGCGACGCTTCCTGTACCGCGTCTTCCGCGTCGTGTTCGTCGCGAATCAACCAGCGCGCCAGCCGCTGAGCGGCGCCGAGGTGGGGCAGCACGACCTCGTCGAAGCTGGCACCGATTCCAGGCGCCGCTGCCCGCCGATCGAGTCCGCTACTCACCGAGCGCTCTGAGGACTTGCCGGAGTCCCTGGTCCAGCGTGGGATAGAGGAAACGGAAGCCCAGCCCCCGCAGCCGGATGTTCGAGAACACGGCATCGGTCTGGAGGTGGTCGGCCAGCACCGGGCCCACCACGAGCCGCGTTGCCGCGGCGGGCACTCGAAGCACGCGCAGCGGACGGTGCGCCAGGCGGGCGAACGTGCCGGCAAACTCCGACAGGCGGATGGGATCGCGGTTGACGAGGAAGTACCGGCCGCCGTGGGCTCCGTGCTCGGCGAGGTGAACCAACGCACGGGCGCAGTCCTGGACGTGGATGGGCGAGAGCCACGGTCCGGTGTTCCCAAACAGCCACACGCGGCGGCCGGTCATGACCGGCTCGATGACGCAGTTGCGAAACCAGCCGCCGTTGCCATACACCCACCCGGGAAACGCGGCGACGATCGGCTGCCCGGCGAGGACGTGTCCCTCGAGGCGCTCGAGCGCCGATGAAAGAGAGCGCCCCCAGGCCGAGGGCTGCGGCGGCGCGTCCTCCGTGATTGGACGCGGTCCGTCCGTCGCGCCATACCAGCTCGCATCCGCCACATACACGACCCGGCGCGTCACGCCTGCGGCCACGGCGTCGAGCAGGTGCGCATCCATCCGGACCCGCGCGCCGTGCGATGGATGCGGCGCGTCGTCGAGTCAGCCGTGGCCCATACGCAGCGTGAGGCGGGACATGAAAGACCCAGTCGGTGGCCGCCTCGTCCTGCCACGCCCCCGGCTCCAGCAGGTCGCCCATGACGGGCACTCCACCGGCGCGGCGCACGCGCGCAGCCGCCTCCGCCGAGTCGATCAGGCCGAAGACCCGATGGCGACGGGCGACGAGCACCTTGACCAGTTCGGAACCGATGAATCCGCCGGCGCCAGTGACAAACGAGGTCGCCCGCGTGCTCGTTGGCATGCCGCCAGTGTGTGGCGCGAGCGACGTGGCGCCCACCGACAACACCCCCACAGGACTCGTACGCGAACCGTACGGGCCGGGCTGAGGGTGGCCACGCCACGATTCGACGGGTCGCGAAGCCGTACGTCCGCCGAAGTAAGATGACGGCTGTCATGAAACCTGGCCCTCCGGGGTCATTTGGCACACAGCTGAAAGCACTTCGCGAGGCTGCGGGCTTTACACAGGAAGAGCTCGCAACGATTGCCGGCCTTTCGGTTCATGGCGTGAGCGCGCTCGAGCGCGGAGAACGACGGCGGCCTCATGTCGAGACCGTCCGCGCGCTGTGCGGTGCGCTCGACCTGACGGGCGCAACGCGTGACGCGCTGCTGCGGAGCTCGCGGGCGCCTGCTGACGCCGCCGCGGGCGATGAGCTCATCGGCCTGTCGCTTCCTTTGCCGCCGACGGCTCTCCTCGGTCGCGATGCCGAGCTTCAGACATTGCGGCAATGGCTGGCTGATCCCGCCGTCCGGCTGATTACGCTGACCGGACCCGGAGGAGCGGGGAAGACCCGTCTGGCGCTCGAAATCGCGCACACCATCGCGGCGGACTCGGCCATCCGCGTCGCGTTCGTGCCGTTGGCGGCCACCCGGGATCCGGGCTTCGTCGCGTCGGTCATCGCCGAGGCGCTGGGGCTGTCGGACGTCATCGCGGCCGATCTCCCGATGCGCGTACGCGGCGCCTGCGGTGAGCGCCCGACGTTACTGGTGCTCGACAATTTCGAACAGGTGCTCGACGCGGCGCCATTGGTTGGCGAGCTCCTGGGGGCCGTCGCACCGCTGCGCGTGCTGGTCACCAGCCGCGCGCCGCTCCGCGTGCGGGGCGAGCGGGAGTACGCGGTCGGACCGCTCGAGTTGCAGGCTGGTTCCGAGGCGATGTCGCCCGCCGACCTGGCTCGGGTTCCGGCTGTGCGCCTCTTGCTGGAGCGGGTTCGAGACGTGCAGCCCGAGTTCCGCCTCACGTCCGGGAATGGCGCCACCGTGGCCGCGATCTGCCGGCGACTGGATGGATTGCCCCTGGCCCTCGAGCTCGCGGCGCCATGGATGAAGGTGCTGACGGTAGACGGCCTGCTCCGGCAACTCGAGCGCGACGTCCTGCTCTCGACCGTCGGCCCGCGCGATCTCCCCGAACGCCAACAGACCATCAACGCCACAGTGGCCTGGAGTTATCAACTCCTCGGCTCGACTGAGCAACACGCCTTCCGCCGGTTCGGCGCGCTGCCGGGCCGCTTTCCCATCGACGCGGCCGCGGCCGTCCTGACGGGTGGCGCGGCTCCCTCGGCAGGCGGCGACGGTGCGCTGGCGGCGGCCGCCAGCCTGATCGACAAGAGCTTGCTGCTGCGCGCCAAGACCTCGGTGCCGGCACGGCCGATGTACCAGATGCTCGAAACCGTGCGTGCCTACGCAGCGCTCGAGCTCACGGCGTCGGGTGAGCGCGACGATGCGTTGGAAGGGCTCGCGTCCTATTGCATCGGCGAGGCGTCACGTGCCGCGAAGGGGCTGACCGGACCGGCGCAGGTCGAATGGCTCGATCGCGTGCGCGACGACATCGACAGCTACCGCGCGACGCTGGTGTGGCTCATCGAACGCGGCCGGGCGGCCGACGCCACCGACATTGCCTGGGGGCTGAAGTACTTCTGGTTGATCCGGGGGCATGCGGCCGAAGGCCTGCGGTGGTACGAGCAGATCTTGAAGCTGCCCTCGCTTCCGGCCGCCGCCGAGTCGAAAGCGCTGCTTGGCGCCGCCGGCATGTGGTGGACGCAGGGAGGGCTCGCGCGGGCACGGACCGCCCTCGACCGCGCCATGACTCTCGCCCACAGCGTTGGCGACATGGAGACGGTCGCACATGCCGAGCATGTGTCCGGGCACGTCGAGCACGCGCTTGGCAACGAGGAGGTGGCGCGCACCCGGTTTATGCACAGCATCGACCGGTTCCGGGCATTGGCGATCCCGTCTGGCACTGGCAACGCGCTGAGCGGAATGGCGGTGCTGGCCCTTGCGACCGGCGACGCCAACGAGGCGGAACGCCTGCTCGATCAGGCCACGACGGCGCTCCGCGACGCGGGCTCGTGGTTCATGACCTGGGCGCTGTATGTACGGGCGATCCTGGCGGTACGGCGCGGGGATCCCGATCGGGCCATCGCATTGACGCGTGAGAGCCTGACTCGGGTGCGCGAACTCCACGATAAGTTCGCATTCGTGTACGCGCTGGTTCCGCTGGCCGCCGCCGTCGTCCTCAAGGGCAACGACACGTGTGTGGCGCGAATCCTCGGCGCCCGCGACGCGGTCACCGAACGCACCGGCGTCACGGTATCCGACAAGTCGGTGCAGGACTTGCGGAGTCAGGCGGAGACGGCGCGCGCGCGCCTCGGGCCCGGATCGGTGGGCCCTGGCGTACGCCGCCGGGCGCGCGAGCTCCATCGACACGTTGCTGAAGGACATCGACGCCATCAGCCGAAAAGCGCCCCAGCCGATCGGGAGCCGGCGAAGCCGTCCGGTCGAATCCTGATCAGGCGCGCCTGCCGCCGCGACGGTGAGCGGCAAGAGGGCGCGGACGGTTCGTCCGCGCCTCCGGCGACAAGAGTTCGGCTGCCCTCGTCATGCGACGCACGGCCCCGTTAGTAGGGAACCGACACGCCCGGATCGAGGCTCGCGCCGCCCCCTGCGAGCTGGCCTCGAATCGCCCCCGCCGGGTTGAGCCCGGTGTGGACGTTGAAGTAATGCCCCGCCGGGTTGGCGAGGATCGCCGCGGCCCGGTCTGCCGGCACGCTGATCCCGTTCTTCGTCACTGATCCGCTGCCGTTGGTGAGCGTCAGGTCACCGGCAGCGAGAGTGGCACTCACGAAGATCCCCGCGTTGCTGCCCGCCGCCCCGTTGTGGATATGCGCGTCGGTGAAGGTCGTTCCCGCCGGAAATCCCGAAACGGTGATCTGGATGTTCGCCGTCGCCGATGTGACGGTGCCGCCGCTGTCCTTCGTCGCCGTCAGGGCAATGATCGCCGTGCCGGACCCGCTCGCATCGGCATTGGTGATCGCGGGCACCTCGTTGGCGGGCGACAGCGGCACCGTGAAGGTGGTGGTCGTGTTGGTCCCTGATGTCGACGGTGACGACGGGGACGACGGTGACGACGGTGACGACGGGGAGTCCGAGCACCCGACGGCGAGGATGCCGAGACCGACAATGAGTACTGACATTCGAAACATGCGATTCTTCCTCCTGGATTCGCTCAGAAGAATTTCCGGGCGAGGTTGAAGCCGAGATAGAGACTGTTCGGGGAGCCGCCGCGCGCGAGCTGTCCGAAGGTCGTTCCCTGGCCGTTGTTGAAGTTGAGTTGAAACAGGTGTCCACCCGCGCGCTTCTCGATGCCGAACCCGTAGGCCGGCTCGTCGGGCTGGTAGCCGCCGATGCGCGGGGCCACTTCGGCGACGACGTAGACCGAGCCGCCGATCCGCACGCGGCCACCCACGCCCACGAAGACCGTGTCGCGATCGACGTTCAGCAGCGCCGCCGTGTTGTGGACCCAGACCGGCGTGGCGTACACCGCGAGCCTGTCGCCGGCCATGCGTGACACGACCAGCGCCCAACGCCGGCGAGTACCGTTCCTGAAAGTTGTCCGCACCTTCGACCGACACGAGCGCCGAGAGCGACACCGGGATCGCGGCCGCCCTGGCGCACGCCGTCGTACTTGCCGTAGAACTGGAAGGCTTTGTCGATCGCGGTCCGATAGACGGCGGCCTGCAGATGTCGCGCGACGCCGAACCGGTACTCGAAGCCGACCGCCGCTCCCTGATCCAGCCCGAACAGGTTGCCGGCGTTGCCGCCGAGGCTGCCGCGCCGCAGATTGCCGTTGAACCGGTGCGTGAGCTGGAAGTTCGACGCATGGCGGGGAAGCCGCAACGTGGACGGGAGATTGAGGACCCGAAAGTCGGGCTCCGCGAGTACCGGCGCGGAATCGTCGTCGTTCGCTCAGGTCCGCCGGGTCCGCCGAGTCCGCCGCGCCGGCCGTGACGGCGGGCGATGTGTTCGAAGGCGCCGGCGCCTCCTGGGCGGCCGCCGCCGTCGTCGATCGCGAGGAACAGCGCGATCGCCGGCGTGAGTCCGCGGGCGACGGGGTGTTACAGACATGAGCTCTCCTTGAATCTGCGTTTACGGTTCAGGCGTGACGATGAACGAGGCCTTCATGCGGCTGTGGCCGATGCCGCAATACTCGGAGCACGCGATCTGAAAGGTGCCGGCCTTCTGTGGCGTCAGTGCGACCGATACCGGCCGCCCGCGCCCGGCGACACGCGCGTTCAGGCCGAGCTCCTTCACCTGCAGTCCGTGCGCGCCGTCGAGCGAGCGAACGTTGAGCACGATCCGCTCGCCGAGACGGACCTCGATGCGTTCAGGCGAGAAGGCGTATCGCGACAGCGTGACGTCGATGCTTCGGACCGGTTGCGTCTCGAGTGTCTGGGCGACGAGTGTCAGGATCAGGAGCAGCCCGTGGCCTGCGAGCGCTGCGGCGGTTGCGACGAGCGTGGTCACCCATGCCGTTGTCATGCAGCGAGTCTGAAGCGTGGGCGAAGGGCCGGCCACCCACAGTGCCCGCACACGGCTCGTACGGCGCCCGTACATCGCGGCGCTACAATGGGCGCGTCATGACACGTGGCGCTCCGCAGTCTTTTGGGGCGCAGCTCAAAGCGCTCAGAGAAGCGGCCGGGTACACACAGGAAGAGCTCGCGACGATTGCCGGACTGTCGGTCCACGCCGTGAGCGCGCTGGAGCGCGGGCAGCGGCGCCGGCCCCATGTCGAGACGGTGCGGGCGCTGTCGGCCGCACTGGACCTGACCGGGGCTCTCAAAGAGGCATTCGTCGGGGGATCGCGGCCAGCTGCTGAACTCACAGCGGCCGATGAGCTCAGAGGCGCATGGCTCCCGCTGGCACTTACGGCATTGATTGGCCGCGAGCCGGAGTTGCAAACGTTGAGCGACTGGCTTGCCGATCCCGCCGTACGCCTGATCACGCTTACGGGGCCCGGCGGCGTCGGGAAGACCAGGGTCGCGCTCGAAATCGCACGGCGAGTCGCCACCGACGGGGCCGTTCGCGTGAAGTTCGTGCCGCTCGCCGCGATTCGAGAGCCGGCCTTCGTTGCGTCGGCAGTTGCTGAGGCGGTGGGCCTGGCCGACACCACAGCGCTGGATCTCCCGAAGCGCCTGCGCGTCGCGTGCGCCGAACAGCCGATGTTGCTGGTGCTCGATAATTTCGAGCAGGTGCTGGCGGCGGCGCCGCTGCTCGCCGAGCTTCTGTCGTCGGTCGCCCCGCTCCGCCTGCTGGCCACGAGCCGCGCGGCGCTCCGCGTGCGCGGCGAGCGCGAGTACGTCGTCGAACCGCTCCGGCTGGCCATCGACTCCGATGCGACCTCGCCCGCGGATCTGGTCCGGGCTCCCGCCGTTCGCCTGTTCGTGGATCGGGCACGCGATGTACAGCCGGACTTCCAGCTCACGGTGGCCAATGGTCCGACGGTGGCGGCGATCTGCCGTCGTCTCGATACGTTGCCGCTCGCGCTCGAGCTCGCCGCGCCCTGGATGAAAGTGCTGACGGCCGACGAGTTGCTCCGCCGACTCGAGCGCGATGCGCTGTTCTCCGGCTGCCGTCCCGCGCGATCTTCCGGCTCGACAGCAGACGATGAATGCGACGGTCGCATGGAGCTATCAGCTCCTCGATCCGGACGGGCAACGCGCCTTTCGGCGCTTCGGTGCGCTGCCCGGTCTCTTCCCGATCGACGCGGCCGCGGCGGTCCTTGCCGGCCGTAAAGAGGCCGGGAGCGAGAGCGAGGCTCTTCGTGCCGCGGCCAGCCTGATCGACAAGAGCCTGCTGGTGCGGGCCAAAGCGTCGGTGGTGGCGACGTGCCCGCTGTACGAGATGCTCGAAACCGTACGGGCATATGCCGCACTCGAGCTGGCGGCCTCGGGTGAGCGCGACGACGCCATGGAGGGGCTGGTGCGGTACTGCTCCGGTGAAGCGGCGCTTGCCGCGTCAGGCCTGATCGGACCGGCGCAGATTGAGTGGCTGGATCGCGTCCGCGAGGATCTCCAGAGCTATCGCGGCGCGCTGGCGTGGCTGCTCGATCGTGAGCGTCCAGCGGAAGCGGCGGACATCGCGTCGGGGCTGATGTTCTTCTGGGTGATTCGCGGTCACGCCGCGGAGGGGCTCCGGTGGTACGAACAGGCGTTGGGGCAGCGGACGCTGCCGGCGGCGTCCGAATCGAGAGCGCTCCTCGGGGCGGCCCTCATGCGGTACGCGCAAGGCGAGCTCGAACCTGCACGCGCCGGGCTCGCGCGCGCTCGCGCGAGTGCCGTGGGCGCCGGCGCTCCGGAGATCGTCGCGCAGGTCGAGTGCCTGCTCGGGCACGTCGAGCATGCGGCGGGCAACGTCGATACGTCCCGCGACTGGTTCGCGCGCAGCCTCGAGAGCTTCCGACCGCTGGGGATCCCGTGGGGTACCGGGAACGCGCTGACCGGCCTGGCTCGCGCCGCGCTCGGGGGCGGTGATATCGGCCGTGTGGAACAGCTGCTCGACGAGGCCGCGTCGGAATTGCGAGACGTCGGTCCATCGTTCCAGTCGCTGCCCCGGAACCTGCGGGCCCTCGTAGCGGTCCGGCGCGGGAAGGCCGATGAAGCGATCGCCTGGGCGCGCCACAATCTCACCCAGCTTGGCGAACTCGGTGACAAGTTCGTGTTCGTCTACGCACTGGTCCCACTGGCCGCAGCGGCGGCGCTCAAAGGTGACGACGCGTGGGTGGCGCGCATCGTCGGGATGCGGGACGCGATCACCGAGTCGACCGGCGCGATGGTGGTGGACCAGTCGACCCACGATCTCCGCCACCACGCGGAACGCGAGGCGCGCGAGCGTCTTGGCCCGGACCGGTGGGCGCGTGCGTACGCGGCAGGGCGCCGCGGCTCCGTCGACGCGTTGCTGACGGACGTCGATGCCGCCCTGCGGCAAGGGGGGCCTCGGGCGTGAGCACGGGTCGGCGGGCGTCCCGCCGGCCTTCGGTGTTGCCCGGGCCTGGTCTTGGAATAGCGCCGCGCGGTTGACGGTTCTCTCTCAGCGAGGGCCGGCGCTTCTGCACGCCCGCGCCCAAGGAGAGATTGAGCCATGACATTCCCGAGAGTCGTGTTTCTCGCCGCCGGCGTGTGGGGCCTCGCGGTGCTGCCCCCGCTGTACTTCCTCGTCGATGTGACGGGGCGGCATTACGCGGCGCCGGTGGACTATCCGCACTTCTTCTATGGGTTCTTGTCGGTGGCCCTGGCCTGGCAATTCGCGTTTCTCGTGATCGGGTCGAACCCGGCGCGCTTCCGGCCGCTGATGATTCCGGCCATGCTCGAGAAATTCGGTCACGTGGCGGGAGTGGCGGTGCTGTACGGGCAGGGCCGGCTCCCGGTGGCAGACGCGACGGCGGCGGTTCCCGACGCGCTCCTGGGCCTGCTGTTCGTCGCGGCGTTTGCGATGACGCCCAGTCGGGATGTTCTCAGCGTCCCGGCCAGAGATGACGCATCGCCACTACGTCCCCTCCAGTGAACGCCCAGTCGGGCGGGCGATTGCGCCGCAACTCCTCCTGCGTCCAGTTCGCGCGCATCAGGCCACAGCTCGGATGGGCCGACGTGCGCATGAGCAAGTGTCCCAATTCGTGCGCGGCCGCGCGGCCGAGCAGCACCGCGACATCCGTGCGCGTGGCCCGTGCCAGCCGCTCGACGTGATCGAGGTACACGGTGGCCAGCACGCCGCCCGTCCGGGGAGCGACGAAGGCGGTACCGAGCGTGATCGACGCGTTCCAGTCCGGGGAACGCTGGGGCACGATCCGCAGCGACAGTTCCGAGGGGCCCGGGCGCAGATCGCAGGCCGTGGAGCGATTGGGGCCGGTGCAGATGCGCCAACGAACCTCCACGAGGGCGGGCCGCAGCGCCGCCCCGGCTCCCTCCAGCGCGCGTTGCTCGAGCGTGGGCGTCAGGCCTGCGGTCTGGTAGACGCGGACCGTGATGGTGGCCGGGCCGGCCGCCGTCAGCGCGGCGGGCGGCATCCAGGCGGCAACACCCGCGACGATGAGGGCCAAGCCAGGTCGCACAATGTCCTCACACGAAGAGACGAGATGACGTGTCGATGTCGGCGCGGGCTAGTTGCTAGTGCACGACCAGGTCCGAATGACGACCTGGCGGCAATGCCGAGGACTGTCGAGGTGACGACCCAGTGTTCTCCCGAGCGAATCTCGAGGGCCAGTCCGACGCTAATCCAGCCGCCCGTCACCCCGTGCCCGCTCATGCTGACGCCGTCGAGGGAGGCCAACGTGGGATCGGGAAAGTAAGTGCCACCCTGGACGTAGACCTCCGGCCCGTCGGCAATCACCACGCGGTACAACGAGTTCAGGGTCCGCACGAGCAGGGTGGTGAACGGGGCCACCTAGCGCAGATCAATTCCCTGACAGATCCGATTGCTGGCCTGAGCAAGGGTCGACATGCCCGTCATTGCCCTTCACAGGAGACGCGGGGGTTCCAATCGACGAATGCGCCGTTCGGATTGTTGCGCCACGCCCACACGTGGAGTTCGTAGTGGGCCGGGAGGCCAAAGCGGTTCGGGCTGTCCACGAACTGCAGCAGATGGCCTTCGAGAACCGGCGGATCGTTGGGTGCGTGATCCTCGTGCCACACGCTGGCGAGGACGATGAACTCCACACCGACGAGGCGAGCCGCACCGTTCCTGAACTCGTAGATCAGCGCTTCCGGCTGGTTTGGTTTCAGCTCGTTGTTCAGGAGCAGTTCGGCATTGACGAAGTGCACTCCCATTGCGCCCGCTTCCGGACCGCTGACGCAGCCCAGGACGGCGCCGTACCCCTCCGGGACGTTTCGAGCGTCACGGAACGGCTCGGTCGCCTGGCGAACGGTCTGGACCAGCGCGGCAGGTGAGCCGGCGCTATGCGATTCGTGTTGCGCGGCGTCTGACGATGACGTGAAGAGTGCCCAGGGGAACATTGCCAGCGAGGCGGCAACGAGCATGGAACGTGCGATGGTCACGATGAATTCCTCCGGAAGCGGGTGGCACGGCTCGCGCGCCCGAACGGGCGGCCGGTGCGGGCGCAGTCTGCTGTCGCGGGGCGGGCACGTGCACCGCCACACACCTGCCTAACCGGCGAACCTCGCCGGATATTCCGAGGCGGCGTGCATCCAGGCCTGGAGCAGACTCAGCCGGAGTGGGAAGGCGGGGAGGCGGGCACGAGCGCCCCGTCTTTGCCCTTACTTGCGCGGCCAGGCGATCGTGAGCAGAAAGGCGCTGTCCTCGAGCGCCTCGACGTCGTGGCGGACGCCGTGATCGAGGGCGAGCAATCCGCCGGGACGCAGGCTGAAGGTCCGCTCCGCCGCTTTCACCCGAAGGTGGCCGGACAGCACGTGAACGGAGATCCGCCCCTCCGCCTTGTGGTCCGGGATGCGTGCCTTCGCCGTGAGTGCGATCAGGACCACGCGGAAGTCGTCGGTACTTGACCAGTGTTTTGGCGTTCTGCCCCGAGGCCCAGGCGATCTCCTCGTGCAGGTGATCGATTTCGGCCGGGAGATCGAACTCCATGAATGGGCCAGCCATCGGCGGCGTGTGCGGTCGTCTATGGCTCTCGTGCTGAGGAGTGTCGGACATCGCAACCTCCGGTTGAACTGCCCGCTGGGTTCCGCGGTACGTCGACGTCAGCGTACCCAGGCGTAGCTGTAACTGACCGCGACGGAGTTGAAGTCGGCGCCGATCGTCGTGTACGCGCCCCGGCTCACCGACATGCGGATGGCCTGACCGCCGCCGATCGCCGACGAAAACGTGGCGCCGACGCGTGAGTTGCGCTGGAGGTCGAGGTTCGCCTTGCCGTCGATCGACGTCCGTCCGCCGGTGTAGAAGTTGGCATCGGCCGCGAGCCACCTGGTCGCGGTTGAACTTGTAGGTCAGGTGAGCCTGGGTGGCGACAATCGGCGCCTGCGTCCGCGTACGGTCCCCCAGGAAGTCCGTGTTGTCCGTGAACACCCAGACCCCCGCCATCATCTCCACGACCCACCGCCCGACGGTCTGCGAAAAGCCGACCTCGGGTTTGAACGACCAGCGATGCGTGCCGAGATTGATCACCTTCGTCGAGTCGTACTGCCCGAGTGGGGGAGCCACCGTGACGCTGACCCCGACAATGGTCTCCTGGATGTACGAGGCGAACTCGCGTGGCGTCATCGCCGGCGCCCCGTACAGGTTCATCGCCAGCCGCACCCGCGGATCGCCCAGGCCGAACCGGCCGGTTTCCGCGGGCGCCCCGAGATATATCCCTTCGAGGTGTCCCCCGACGACCGGCAGCACCAGCCCCGCGTTGGCCGATCGTCCGGCGAGGCTGAACGCCCGCGTGAACGCGACCACGGTCGTGTTGATTCTGGCGCTGGCTTCTTCGATGGGCAGCGCCGGATCGAACGCCAGGTCACCCCAGTTGAAACTGTTGACGGCGG
This sequence comes from uncultured Acidobacteriota bacterium, assembly GCA_963731785.1. Classification (GTDB taxonomy): domain Bacteria; phylum Acidobacteriota; class Vicinamibacteria; order Vicinamibacterales; family UBA2999; genus DASYRM01. Next base: position 128,768 of record CAVSWX010000009.1, on the reverse strand, counting down.
TGATGATGTTGATGCTTTTGGCGATCGGCCAATAGGCGCCGGGCTCGAGCTCCTGTGCCGGCGCGGGCAGCGGCATCAACAGGAGCGCGAGTGCGCCGGCCGCCCAGCGAAACGATGCCACGAGGAGGTGCGTCACCTGGGATGCCGTTCGTCAGAAGACGATCTTGAACACCCGCCCGAGCAATTCCTCCAGGGAGATCATCGTCAGCGCCAGCGGCACGACGGGCGCGAGCGTGGTGGCGGCCAGTTGCAGCACGGTCTGCGACGTGAACGGCACCCATCGCATGCCCTTGACCACTTCGTAGCTGTTGCCGAGATCGGCCAGCGACTGGATGTCGCCGCTGCCGACGAATGGCTCATCGGCCGGGGCGCCGCCGCGCAGCCATTTGTCGTCGAACTCGCGCACGTAGCGCTGGGCGAGCGATGCCGTATTCGCGCATGCCTCGACGCTTGGCGTCGGCCAGCGGCAGACTGAACACCAGGAGCGGGCCGAGGACGGCGAACACCATCACGGCCACCAATCCGACGAGCTCGACCTTGAACTCCGGAAGCTTGGCGCCGGCGTAGAAGATCTGGTTGGCGAAGTTCCCGGCAAGCAGCGCCCCCTGGGCGACCAGCACCGGCGCGAAGGCCTGGCTGACCGCTGGCCAGGAAGCCGATGCCGCCTGCGCGATCCGGATGCATCGGCTGGAAGTTCAGGTCGAGGCGCGACACCTGCCACAGGAAGCGCGCCCAGATGAACAGGCGGAAGTACCAGCGCAGGAGCAGGAACTGAAACAGCGGCAGGCTCACCGCCCCGAGCCACCATCCGGCGAGCGACGGTTGCCAGGCCCCGCCCGTGGACACACCGTACCAGTTCGTGCCTTCAAGGGCGCTCTGGGTCCGCCAGATGAATCCAACCCCGATGAAATACACGAAGGCAATCAGCAGGATTTCCGCCGCCACCGAATTGCGCAGGCGCAGCGCCGCGTCGACGCTGGCGTCGAAGCGCGCGCGTTCTCCTTGCGGGATCAGGCCGCGATCGAGAAACTGTCCCAGGACCTTGCTCATGCGCTTGTGCACGACCAGTTCGGCCGCGATCAACAGCGGCATGGCGATCAACAGCCGGACGTGCAGTTCCACGTCGCGAACGAACGACAATGCGACGCTGTCGCCCCAGACGTGTCCTTCCACCGCCGACAACAGCAGCAGCGGCGCCCAGGCCAGCGTCGCCAGCACCATGATGCGCCGGCGGAGCAGCTGCAGCGTGTCCCCGGCCAGACGCGCCCCGCGCATGAGCTGATATAACGGGCCGCCGAGGACCAGCGAAAAGTCCGGGGGGCCGGCGGGAGCAACCCGCTCCCGGCGGCCGGGACCGCGGTCGTCATTGCGGGCGCGGCGGCAGGGCGTCGCTTGGCGCCGGGGCCTGCGGGCGCGGCTCGAAGCTGCCCCCGAGCGCCAGGTGCAGGTTGACGCGTTGGACGCGCTGCTCGGTCTGCATGCGAATCAGCGAGGACAAGGTCGCGTTCAGCGCCAGCTGGCGCTGCTCGACGAACCTGAGATCCGTGCTCCCCACCTTGAACTGGGTTTGCACGACACCGAGCGCCTGTTGGCTGTCGCCGAGCACCTGCGTCAGGATCTGCTCCCGCTGGCGCGAAGCGAATTCGACGGAGAGCGCGTTCTCGACCTCTCCGAAGGCCCGCAAGCCCACGGCAGCGTACTCGGCGAGGGCCTGCTTCTGTTCGGCCGTCCGGATTTCGACCTGCCGCTGGAGCGCGCCACCGGTGAAGAGCGGGGCGAGCAGGTTGGCGCCGATGCTCCAGACCGGGTTGTCGTGATCCTCCAACACGAACAGGTCGCTCGAGATCGAGCTCACACTGGTGGTCAGGGCGATCTTCGGCAGGCGCGCCGCCTTGGCTTCCCCAATCCGATTGAACGCCACCGCGACGCGCCGCTCGGCGGCCACGACGTCGGGCCGCCGCTCCAGCAGTTCGGAGGGCAGCCCCACCGGCACTTCACCGGGGAACCCGGGTAACCGGGGTGTGACCTGCGCGGCGGCGGCGGGATAGCGGCCGAGCAGGATCTCGAGCGATCGAATGGCCTGTTCGCGGCCCAGCTCGAGTTGACGCATGGCGTCCTGATAGGTGCCGATGGTGGCGCGCGCGACGTACAGATCCTCCTGGTTGGCCACCCCGATCCGCGTCCGATCGTCCGCCAGGCGCACCAGCTGCTCGCTGGCGCGGATGGTCTCGCGCGCCGCTTGGATCTGCAGACCAGCCTCCGTGGCCATGAACCAGCTCTTCGCCACTTGTGCCGCAAGCGACTGCCGGGCGTACTCGTAGTCGGCCTCCGCCGACATGGCTTGCGCGGCGCTCGCCGCGCGGCCGTAGCGGACGCGGCCCCAGAGGTCGAGCTCCCAGTTGGCGGACAGGACGCCTCCCTGAATACCGGAGCCATCGCCGGAGAGCTTGCCGCCGCCGCGCGCCAGCACCTCGACCGTCGGATACAGCTTCGCGCCGGCAAGCCTCGCATGCAGCTGCGCCTGCTCGACACGCGTGGCCGCGACGCGCAGGTCGGCGTTGTGATTGAGGGCCTCGTAGACGGCCTTCGTCAGCTCATCGTCGTTGAACCCGGCGAGCCAGTCGTCCAAGGCGGCGCCAGCACGGGCGCTCCCGGTCGCCCACTGCGCGGGCGGCTGCAGCCCGTACAGGGCCAGGTCCTTGACCTCGGCCGCGTTGGGCGGCTTGTTCAGGACGCAACCGGTCAGGACGGCCGCTGCCAGCACGCTGGCGAGCGACGTCACACAAGCGCGAAGCGGGCGGCGTGCGGTCAGACGAGGACGAGCCATGATCCCGTTCCTCAGTGGAGGCTGATGTGGTGCTTGATGATGATGTAGTCGAAATACGCCGACGTCCTGAGCAGCACCTTGCGAATGATGTGAATGATCGACAGGTGCTCGGTGTAGATCGCGGCGGCGCCGCGGGCGCCGGCAGCGAGGAAGAGCGGGTTGTCCTTTTCGGAGACGACCAGCTTGACGGGGAACTGTCCCGGCGGCGGGTTGAAGGTCGTCTGAGGCAGATTGCCGTTGGCGTCTATCTGCCCCTGCGACTGCGCCCAGATCACCGAGTCGACATGCGCTTTGATGACGTGCCCCGGGTAGGTGTCGAGCGTGATTTCCGCTTCGTTCCCGGGTGCGACCTGGTGCAGCTCGTTCTGGTTGAAGAGCGCAAAGACCTGGTACTCCGTGTCGACGAAGGTCATCACCTCGGAAAAGGCGACACCGCCGACGAAATAGCCCGGCCGGAGCATCACGTTCACCATCGTGCCGTTGCCGGGCGCAATCACCGTGGTCTGGGTCAGGTCGTATTGGGCATTCACGATCTTGGCCCGCGTCGTCTCCACCTGCGCCTCCGCCACCTTCACCTGCGCCTGCGCCGTCGCGATCTGTGACCTGACTTCCGCCACGGTGGCGAGTTCGCCGTTGACGCGGCCGGACAGCTTTTCCCGGACCTGCTGCTCGGCCGCGCGCGCCGTGGCGATCTGCGCGGTGAGCTCCTTGACGTTGGTCTGCGCCTGCTCCAGATCGAAGCGAGACGCCGGCACCGGCGGCGGCGAGCTCCGTGTTCTGCTCCACTCGCTTCATGCGCCAGGTCGAGCGACGCCTGAAGTGAAGCAATCTGTCCTGTCGCCTGAAGCAGCTGTTCGTTCAGCTGACGCTCACCGGACTCCGCGTCGGGCAGGCGCGCCAGCATCTCGGTGAGTTTGGCCTGCTCCGCCCCGACCCTCGCCAGGTCCGACTGCAAGTCGGCCTCGAGCGAGTGCAGGGCGGCCTCGTACGGCACCGGGTCGATCTTGAAGAGCACGTCGCCCTTCTTGACCGGCCGGTTGTTCTCGACCGGCACTTCCAGCACGCGTCCCCGGACTCCGGACACGATGGGGACGACGTACTTGACGACCCGGACGTCGGTGGTCGTCGGCGCAAAGATGTTCAGCAACAGGATCACCACCGCCATGGCGACGACCGGAAAGATCGCGACGCCGATCTTCCACGGCGTCGTCCACGGCAGCAGCTTGAACTTGATGAAGATCAGCCAGACCAGCAGTGCGTAGATGGCGAGGAGGATGGCTTCCATTAGCTCGCTTCGCTCCGGAGTCCACAGCCGCCAGTTTGCTTTCCAGCGCGGCCAGGTCGGTGCGAATCCTGTCGAGCTCACTCGTGGGAGCGCCGCCCGCTTCCAGCACCGCCACGCGCTCCCGGATGTCCGCCGCGGGGCTCTCGGGCTCCGGGAGGCCGTGCTCCTTGAAGTAGTCGGGATGCTTGTCGGTGCCGTAGGCGATCTTGTATCCGACCGGCTTCGTGTACGCCCACAGCCAGGCGATCGGCCAGAGCAGCCCGCCGAAGGCGAGCGACAGCAGGCAGAGCGTCCTGATCGCCTCGAACTGCGGGTGGTGCCGCTTGTGGGCGATCTTCTCGGGCAGCACGTGCACCATCCAGAACAGGACGATGAGCAGGACCGGCACGAAGAACAGGACGAAGATGGCGATATAGCCCGCCACCGCGTCTTCGACTTCGGGGGACATCAACGACGCTTGCGGCGGGCGCCGGAACAGGCCAGGGCGCCCCTGCGGCAGCGAGCAGGCCGACGAAAGCGGCCCGCGAGGCGCGATGCGTCGGCGCGTCACGGTATCGAGAGAAGGAGAATGCGGCATAAGGACCTATGCTTCGACTTGAGCACGCCTCGTGCCACCGCACCTGCAAACGGAACGAGGCGAACGATGCAGGGCGACGCAGGTTGCCGCGACGCCAGCCGAAGGACCGAGACAGGATCGAGCGCTCGTCTCCGGCCGTCCGGGGTGCCCTCCGATATACCGGGCACCGCATTGCGGAGCATCGCGATATGCTCCGTCCGGCCCCGTTCCGATCATCACCGCAGGTCGTCAGGGGGCTCACCGGATTCCGTCAGCACTCCAGGGCCGTGCCCGCGTGTTGTAATCGACCTCCGCCTCACCTTGCCGGGATGGTGTCTCAGGGGGCGGTCCCGGACGTCCGCGCCTGATTCCGATGCAACTGCCGTCGGCATCGAGACGCGGCGACGGCAGGCACCCGATGAATCGAGACCTGCTGTCGCGTGAAGGCCGGCGCTGGCGGCCATGGAATGTGAGTTGCTATATTGTCGAGACTCGGCCAATACTCCCCGCAACCGCGTACCCAGAGGTGATCGATGACCGCGATATACAAGACGATTGGTGGGGCCGTTCTCTCGGGCGCCCTCCTGCTGGCCACGGTGCCCGTGAATGGGCAGGGAACCGTCGAGGTGTTCACCGCGACCGCCGCGGTGAAGACCGCAGCCGGCGCGGCGGCGACGGCCCCGGTGACCATCACGATCGACCGCAAGATGTCGCAGGCCGAGGCGGACAAGCTGGGCGCGGCGTTCAAGGCCGGCGGCGCGGCCGCGCTCCGCAAGGCGCTCGTCGGTGTTCCTCCGACGGGCACGATTCGGCTTGGCGCCAGCAACCCCACACCCACCCGCGTCACGATCGAGCGCGTCACCGACAAGGGCCGGCTTCTGACCATCCTCACGGATCAGGCGCTGTTCTTCATCGGCGCCGGCCTTCCGGGCGCCAAGACCCCAGGCGGGCTTTGATTTTGCCGTCGTGGACCTCGAGGTCGATGCCAAAGGCGTCGGCTCTGGCAATCTCGCTCCAGCGGCAAAGCTCAAGATGAACGAGAACGCGTTCGTGGTGGAGGACTACGGCGCCGAAGCCGTCCGTCTGACGTCCGTCACGAAAGCCAAGTAGCCTCGAACACCCCTCCGAATACGGGATGCCGGGGCAGGTGACGACCGGCGGTAACGGCTGTGTTTCCGCCGGTCGGTCCCGGTTCCGAAGGGCCCGTCAATCGGTCGATTTCATCCACTGACCGACGTCCGGTCCGCGCCCGGGGTCGGCACGCCCTGTGCTCCAGAGCTGGGTCAATCCCCATGCTACTGCGCGTGACGCCCGCGGCGACGCTCGCTGACGCGACCTGTCTCACCGATTCGCCTCCCAGCCTGGACGCCTGGATCCACGGAGCTCACCGCTGCCCGGGACTGCGGGTCCGCGGGGAATGGCGATGAACGACACACATTCGGACGCGCTGGTCTTCTTCGGGGCCACCGGGGATCTGGCCTACAAGATGATCTTCCCCGCGCTGCAGGCGATGGCCAAGCGCGGCCACCTCGACGTCCCGGTCATCGGGGTGGCCAAGGCCGGCTGGACCCTGGACCAGCTGCGCGCGCGCGCGCAGGCGAGTGTCGAGCAGAACGGTGGGCTGGACCCCACGGCCTTCGCACACCTGTGCAGCCGGCTGCGCTACGTCGACGGGGACTACAACGACCCGTCCACGTTCGCGGCGTTACGCCGCGAGCTTGGCAGCGCCGCACACCCGGCCCATTACCTCGCGATCCCGCCTCCGCTCTTCGGCCGCGTCGTTGGACAACTGGCTGGCTCCGGGTCCACGCAGGGGGCCCGCGTGGTGGTCGAGAAGCCCTTCGGCCACGACCTCGCCTCGGCGCGCGCGCTGAATCGCATCCTGCTTGGCAGCTTCGCCGAGCGGGACATCTTCCGGATCGACCACTACCTCGGCGAACGGCCGGTGCACAACCTGCTGTTCTTCCGCTTCTCGAATCCGATGCTCGAGGCCATCTGGGACCGGACTCACGTCGAGAGCGTGCAGCTCACCATGTCCGAGGATTTCGGCATTCAAGGACGCGGCAGCTTCTACGACGCGACGGGCGCGATCCGCGACGTGGTGCAGAACCATCTTTTCCAGGTGCTGAGCAACCTGGCGATGGAGCCGCCCGCACGGATGGACGCCGAGTCGCTGCGCGACGAAAAGGTCAAGGTCCTGAAGTCGATTCCGCCACTGGAGTCCCGCGACGTCGTGTTCGGGCAGTTTCGCGGCTACCGCAACGAGCCTGGTGTCGCCGCCGGTTCGCAGGTCGAGACCTACGCCGCCGTCCGGCTGCGCATCGACTCGTGGCGGTGGCAGGACGTCCCGTTCTACATCCGTACGGGCAAGTGCCTCCCCGTGACGGCGACGGAAGTCGTGGTTCGCCTGCGCCGGCCGCCAAGCGTCTATCCGACCGCGCTCCCGTTGTCGAACTACTTCCGCTTCTGTCTCCTCCCGCGCCAGACGATCGCGTTCGGCCTCACGGCGCCGGACGACGCCGATCAGATGATCGGCCAGCAGGTCGAGGTGGTGGCCAGCCGGCAGCCCGCCCCCGACGAGCGTGCCGCGTACGAACGGGTGCTGACCGACGCCCTCGAGGGCGACGCCACCCTGTTCGCGCGGATGGACTACGTCGAGGAGGCCTGGCGCATCGTCGATCCGGTGCTGGCGATGAACACACCGGTGGCGCGAATACGAGCCGGGGACCTGGGGACCGGCCGGTGCGCACGACCTGGCGCCGCCCGGAGGGTGGGTCGACCCGGCAGTCGGCGAAGAGGTCGTCGCATGACCGACGCCGCCCGGCAGAGTCGACAGGAGTCGGTGATGCGCGTCGAGGTCCTGGCCGACGTCGCATCGGTGGCGCGCTACGCGGCCGAGGTGATCGCGGCCGAGGCGCGATCCGCAGTGAAGGCTCGCGGCCGTTTCGCCGTCGCGATCAGCGGCGGCCGCACCGCGTGGCCGATGCTGCGCGCGCTCAGCGCGCTGGACCTGCCGTGGGCTGATGTCCACGTGATGCAGGTGGACGAGCGGATCGCCCCCGCGGACCACCAGGACCGGAATCTCACGCACCTGCGCGCGAACCTGCTCGGAGGTACGCACCCCTGTCCGGCGCAGATCCATGCGATGCCCGTGGAGTCGGCGAACCTCGACGAGGCGGTCGCTCGCTACGCGCAGACGCTCGCCGACGTCGCGGGATCGCCGCCCGTGCTCGATCTCGTCCACCTCGGCCTGGGCACCGACGGACACACGGCGTCGCTCGTCCCTGGTGATCCCGTCCTCGACGTCGTGGACGCCGACGTCGCGGTCACCGGGGTGTACCGGCGACGCCGGCGGATGACGCTGACCTATCCGGCGCTCAACCGGGCGCGCCGCGTGCTCTGGCTCGTCACCGGCGAGGCCAAGAAGGCCATGCTGGTCCGCCTGCTCGCCGCCGATCCAGCCATTCCCGCGGGACGGGTGCGGCAGGACCACGTGCTGACCCTTGCCGACGGGGCGGCCGTCTGGCCGCGCAGGCAGAAACGTGTCGCCGCCGACGCCGTGGAAGGAGAGTAGCCATGCTCGCCGGGCCTTCAATCCTCGACACCGCGATTTCGTCCATGACGCAGGGCTGCAGCTTTCCGTTGGGCGCCACCGTTCAGCTCGATGGCGTGAACTTCAGCGTGTTCTCGAAACACGCCACGGCCGTGCAGTTGGTCCTCTTCGATCACGTGGACGCCGCCGCGCCCGCCCTGGTCATCGATCTCGACCCGCGGACCCAGCGTTCGTACCACTACTGGCACGCCTTCGTCCCGGGGCTCCTCCCGGGCCAGTTGTACGGCTACCGTGTCGACGGGCCGTTCGACCCGTACCACGGACACCGGTTCGACCGCGAGAAGGTCCTCCTCGATCCGTACGGAAAGTGCGTCGCGCGGCCGGAGGGGTGGAGTCGAGCGGCGGCGCAGCGGCCAGGAGACAACTGCGCCTCGGCCTTGAAGAGCGTCGTCACCGATTCCAGTCTCTACCAGTGGGAGGGCGACCGGCCGCTGCAGACGCCGTTTACGCGAACGGTGGTGTACGAGATGCACGTCGGGGCCTTCACTCGCAACCCCAACTCCGACGTGCCGGCGCCGCGTCGCGGCACCTACCAGGGCGTGATCGACAAGATTCCGTACCTGCAGGACCTGGGCGTCACCGCCGTCGAACTGCTGCCGGTCTTCGCCTTCGACGATCAGGACGCGCCCGGCGGCCTCAACGACTGGGGCTACCAGCCGGTGTCGTTCTTCGCACCCCATCCCGGCTACAGCACGAGGCCGGACCCGCTCGGCGCGCTCGACGACTTCCGCGACATGGTGAAGGCCCTGCACCGCGCCGGCATCGAGGTCATCCTCGATGTGGTCTACAACCACACCACCGAAGCCGGCGCGGCCGGACCGACGATCTGCTTCCGCGGATTCGGCAACGACACCTATTACATCCTCGACGAGAACGCGCCGTCGTTTGCCGACTACAGCGGGTGCGGCAACACCCTGAACGCCAACCAGTCGGTCGTGCGGCGGCTGATTCTCGACAGCCTCCACTACTGGGTGACCGAGATGCACGTGGACGGCTTCCGCTTCGATCTCGCCTCGATCCTGTCGCGGGACGAGCGGGGCAGGCCGATGGCGACGCCGCCTCTGCTGTGGGACATCGAATCGGACCCGGTGTTTGCCAACGTCAAGCTGATCGCCGAAGCCTGGGACGCGGCCGGCCTCTACCAGGTCGGACGCTTCGTCGGCGACAGCTGGACGGAATGGAACGGCAAATTTCGCGACGACGTGCGGGCGTTCCTGAAAGGCGATCCCGGGACGGCGCACGGACTCGCGCACCGGCTGACCGGCAGCCCCGACATGTTCGGGCACGAGGACCGGGAGGCGGAACAGAGCATCAACTTCGTCACCTGCCACGATGGCTTCACGTTGAACGACCTGGTCTCGTACGACACCAAGCACAACGAGGCGAACGGGCACGGTAATCTCGACGGCGCGTTCGAGAATCTGAGCTGGAACTGCGGCGTCGAAGGGCCGACCGACGACCCCGCCGTGGAACGGCTGCGCAACCGCCAGGTGAAGAACTTTCTCACGCTGACCATGCTTTCCGTCGGCACGCCGATGCTGCTGATGGGCGACGAGGTCCGGCGCACGCAGCGCGGCAACAACAACGCCTACTGCATCAACGACGACACCACCTGGTTCGACTGGAGCCTGGTCCGCCGGCACGCGGACGTCCATCGGTTCGCCAAGGCGCTCATCGCCATTCGAGTCGGCCGGCATCTGCCGATCGAGCGGTCCGGCATGACGCTGCGCGAACAGCTGCAGCAGCACGACGTGACCTGGCACGGCGTCAAGCTCAACGCGCCGGACTGGGGGCACGATTCGCACACGCTGGCCGCGACCGCCCGTCTGCTCGGGGGGCAGGGCCAGCTTCACATCATCGTCAACGCCTACTGGCAGGCGCTCGAATTCGAGGTCCCGCCCGCCGGCGACGGGCATGTGGCGTGGCGGCGCATCATCGATACTTTCCTCGACTCACCCAACGACGTGCGTGCCTGGGCCGGAGGCGCCGGTGCTCGAGGGCACGACCTGCGTCGTGCAGCCCCGCTCCGTGGTGTTGCTGTTCGCCGCCACCACCAGCGCCGCCCTCGCGCCTCGACCGGTGACCGCCGGGCGCCGGGCGCAGGCGCGCGCCTGACGCGCGCGGTGAGGTACGGAACCGCATGAAGATGCTCGACTGGCTCTTTGCCTACCGGAAAGAGTGGCTGCGGCCGGACGTCATCGCCGGCCTCGTCACGGCGGCGGTGGTCATTCCGAAAGCCATGGCCTACGCCACGGTCGCGGGCCTGCCCGTGCAGGCCGGGCTCTATACGGCGTTGGTGCCGCCGGTGATTTACGCGGTGCTCGGCAGCTCGCGCGTGCTGAGCGTGACCACCACGACGACGATCGCGATCCTCACAGGCGCCGACCTCGCCTTGGTGGTCCCCGATGGCGACCCGGCCATGCTGCTGCGCGCGGCGGCCACGCTGGCCTTGATGGTCGGCGTCCTGCTCGCGCTGGCCTCCGTCCTCCGCCTCGGTTTTTTGGCCGCGTTCATCTCCGAGTCTGTGCTGTCCGGCTTCAAGGCCGGTATCGGCGTCGTGATCGTGCTCGATCAGGTGCCGAAGCTGCTCGGTGTGCATTTCCCCAAGGGCACGTTCCTGCAGAATCTCCTGTCGCTGCTGGGGAGCGTGCCCGAGACGTCCGCCGCGACTCTCACAGTGGGTCTCGTGACGTTCGCGGTGCTACTCGGCATGAAGCGATTCGTGCCGCGCGTGCCCTCGTCGCTCGTGACCGTGGGTGCGGGCATTGCCGCCATGGCGCTGCTGGGGCTCCAGGCCTATGGTGTCGAGACGGTCGGGGCGATTCCGCGCGGTCTGCCCACCCTCACGCTGCCCAGACTTTGCGTTCGCCGCACAGCTGTGGCCCGGGCGCCCTGGGCATTGCGCTCATGAGCTTCACCGAGACCGCGGCCGTGGCGCGAGCCTTTGCGCAAAGTGGGGAACCCGCGTTGCGCCCCAACCAGGAGTTGTTGGCCACGGGCATGGCGACAGCCGGCGGGGCGCTGCTCGGCGCCATGCCGGCCGGCGGCGGCGCGTCCCAGACCGCCGTGAACCGCATGGCCGGCGCGCGCAGCCACCTGGCCGGCCTGGTCACGGGCGGAGTGACGCTGCTGACCGTGCTGTTCCTTGCGCCCCTGATCAGCCTGATGCCGCAGGCGACGCTGGCGGCGGTGGTGATCGTCTACTCCGTCGGCCTGATTCAGCTGCCGGAGTTCCGGGCGATTCTGGCCGTGCGGCGCACGGAGTTCATCTGGGCGATCGCCGCCTTCGCAGGGGTCCTGCTGCTCGGTACCCTCGAGGGCATCCTCGTGGCCATCATCGTTTCTCTGGTGGCGCTCGCGCACCAGATCGCCGACCCGCCGGTGTATCGGCTTGGCCGCAAGCGGGGTACGAACGTGTTCCGTCCGAGTCTCGGCCGAGAATCCCGACGACGAGACCTTTGACGGCCTCCTGATGCTGCGCCCGGTGGGCCGGCTGTTCTTCGCCAACGGGCAGCGGGTGGGGAGAAGATGCGGCTGCTGATCGATGAGGCGCAGCCACGCGTCGTCGCGCTGGATTTGAGCGCCGTGTTCGACGTGGAGTACACCGCCCTCAAGATGTTCGCAGAGGCCGAGGCAGCGCATGAAGAGCGCGGGGCATCTCGGTGTGGCTCGTGGGCCTCGACCCCGGAGGTGCTGGCGGCCGTGCGGCGCTCGCCGTTCGGCCAGGCCGTCGGCGAGGAGCGAATGTTCTTCAACCTCGACCAGGCGGTGGCCAGGCACCTCGCCACTCAGCCGACACGATAGGCCACGCCGGAAACGTGCGGATTCGTGCGGGCGAGGGCTGCTTTTTACATCCGTCATGTCGATCGTTCTCACGCGGCAGTTCGCGCACGCCGTGGCGTCGGTCACATAGGACCAGCCACGCGCGCAGACAAGCGGCCGTCGCTACGACATCCCGTCGTAACGGTGCGCCGTGACGGCCTGCGGTGACCGGGCTGGCGACGGACAGTGATGTACCCACGAGGTCCGGCTACCGGAATCCTGCCTGAGCCTCTCAAACCAGCCACATGCCCCGCAACCCCATGATTTCGCGAGGACGGTGCGCTTGCCGATCGTCTGGAACGCGGATTGCGACACGGCGCCGGCGGCGGCGAGTTGTCTTCGCCGCCCAGCATCCAATGGGCCCGGAGTCGGTCTGCGTGCGAGACCGGAACATCAGGGCGTGGCCAGGGCTCGATACCGGAACGCCGACGTCTGGTTCGGGACCCGGAGGGACGTATGGCAGTGAGAAAGTCAGTGGACGAGGTGACGAGAGGGCTCCTGTGCGCCGCGGTGCTTCTGTGCGCGATCGGCACGGTCAGCGCGCAGACCAGCGCGCCGGCCGAGGGCGGGCCCGCGGCCCCGAAAGCCGAGGCCGGAGGCGCGCCCGCGGCGCCGGACGGCGAGCAGAACCCGCCGCAAGTCCAGGTGCAGGCCGAGCCGGCGCCCGACGGATTCAGGGTCGGCCTGTTCACCTTCAAGCCGGGAGGGCGGATCAAGCTGGACATGATCAAGGACTACGACGCCATCACCTCCGAGGACTCATTCGACCCCCGCACGATCGTCATCCCTCGAGACGACGGCGGCAACTCGAGACTCCATGCGCGTGAGACACGGCTGTTCCTCGACATCCGCGGCGACGTCGGGGCCGAGGGCAAGGAACTGCAGATGTACGTCGAGGGCGATTTCTACGGCAGCGGCAATGCGTTCCGCCTGCGCCACGCGTACGGGAGGTATGGCGGGCTGCTGGCGGGACAGACCTGGACCAACTTCCTGGACCCCGACAACTTCCCCAACACGATCGACTTCGAGTCGCCGATGGCGTTTCCCTCGTTCCGGCAGGCGCAGGTGCGCTACACCGCGAAGCTGAACGACCAGACGTCATGGGCGGTGTCGGTCGAGGACAACAATTCGCAAATCGAGAACCCCGACGTGCCCGGCAAGGCCGAGTACCCGAACCCTGATCTGACCACCAGCATCCGCTTCGGGGGGTCGCGCGGACACGGCTATGCCTCGGTCTTTCTCGGCAAGGCGCGCTATCGCCCGACGGATGGCGATCCGGACAACGTGACGCTGTGGGGATCCCTTCTCTCGGCGAGGCTGAAGACCTACAAGAGTGATTACGTCTACGGACAGTTCACCTTCGGCGATGGTGTCGGCCGCTACCGCGGCGGCGTGACCGCCGTGCCCGACTTCTCCGGCGAGCTGAAGGCCGTCGGGCTCACCGCGTTCATGGGCGGCTACGAGCACTTCTGGTCGTCGAGAGCCACGTCCAACTTCGTGTGGAGCGTGGCGCAGAGCGAGGACCACGACTACTACCCGGACGACTTCAACAAGCAACTCGACTACTCGGCGATCAACTTCATCTACTGGTTTTTGCCGAACCGCGCCTGGGCCGGCGTCGAGTATCTGTACGGCCGCCGCGAAATCGTCAGCGGTGATGACGCATCGGCAAATCGGCTTCAGTTCGCGTCCGCTTCAACCTTCCGTAGTCCCACCGGTGACGGCGCCTCACGCGATGAGTGTCCACGCCCCGTCGCAAGCAGCCGAGCGCGCCGGTGGTGCCTTTCGTCGTGTTTCGTCGAGTGAACAGGAGTTTCCGATGGCCAAGATCTCAACCCCTGCACCCCGGATCGACCATTTCTTCTCGGCGGTTGCCGCACGCCTCGATCTCTGGCGTGACCTGAGCCGGGCGGCGCAGGCCTGGGGGTCAATCCCGCCAGCCGCGGCGACGCCGGCAAGCAGGCCGCGTGCAACGAGGCGCTCACCGCGGTTCTGCCGCTGGAGGACTTTCAGGCCTACCCGGGCGCCCGCGTGCTGAACGCCATCAAGGAACGCGTGGCCGGCGGCGACGCGATGGGTGCGGCGCGGCTGGTGCAGCGCGTCTCGTCGGCGCTGATGTCGCGCAGCTATCGCAGCGATGCCGGTGAGTTCGAGGCGGAAGACGATGCGGCCACGCCGGAGCGCGCCATGCCGGCCGTCAAGGGAGCGAGCGCGGCCCGGCCGTATTTCGAGGTGCTGTTCGTGGTACCCACGCCGGCCTCTCGCTGGGCGGCCCATGCCCAGCAGATCAGGAAGCTGCGGCGTCCCGAAGATGAGTTCGTCTACGAGCCGGTGTTCGTCGGCTCGTTCGAGGACGCGGCGCTCGCCGTGATCCTCAACACCAGCCTCGAGTCGGTGGTGATCTACGACGGCTTCCCCTACGAATCCTCGCGCGACGTGCCGCTGCTCAAGAACCTGCTGTCTTCCCGGCTGTCCCACGAGCTGAAGGACCGCGCGTCGGGTGCTGACGGCCTGATGCTGGCGAAGCTGATCAAGCGCTTCCGCCCCGAGCTCGACATCATCCTGCTCGCCGACAAGAAGCCAGACGCGATCCTTGCCGATCCGGCGGCCGCCGGGCTGCGCCGCGTCTTCTACGAGGTCGAGGAGCCGCTCGAGATCCACTTCTCGATCCTCTCCGGCGTCGCCGAGCGCAATGACACGCCATTCTTCAACAACCTGAAGAAGTACGCGGCGAAGCCGGTCGGAACCTTCCACGCGCTGCCGGTGGCGCGCGGCAAGTCGATTTTCAAGTCGAACTGGATCCGCGATATGGGCGAGTTCTACGGCGCCAACCTGTTCCTCGCGGAATCGTCGGCGACGTCGGGCGGGCTGGACAGCCTGCTCGAGCCGACGGGCAACATCAAGAAAGCGCAGGACGCGGCGGCGCGCGCCTTCGGCGGCGACCGCGTGTTCTTCGTGACCAACGGCACGTCGACCTCCAACAAGATGGTCCACCAGGCGCTGCTCGAGCCTGGCGACATCGTCATCGCCGATCGCAACTGCCACAAGTCGCACCACTACGGGATGGTGCTGGCGGGAGCGCAGCCCTACTACGTCGAAGCCTTCCCGATGGTGGCGTACTCGATGTACGGCGCCGTGCCGCTGCGGAACGTCAAGAAGGCGTTGCTCGACCTCAAGGCGGCGGGACGGCTCGACAAAGTGAAGACGGTCACGCTGACCAACTGCACCTTCGACGGTCACGTCTACGACGTGCGGCGCGTGATGGAAGAGTGCCTGGCGATCAAGCCAAATCTCATCTTCCTGTGGGACGAGGCCTGGTTCGGTTTCGCCCGCTGGTCACCGCTCTATCGACCGCGCACGGCGATGGGCGCGCGCGCGGCCCTCAAGGAGGCCTTCGCCGACGCCGCGTATCTGGAGCGGTACCTCGCGCAGGAGAAGCTGCTCGGCGCCGACCTCGATCCCAAGGACCCACGCGTGCTCGACACCCGGCTCATCCCCGATCCGCGCAAGGCCAAGCTGCGCGTCTACCAGACGAACTCGACGCACAAGTCGATGTCGGCCCTGCGGCAGGGTTCGATGGTGGTGGTGGCCGACGAGGATTACCACCGGCACGAACAGGCCTTCAAGGAGGCGGTCTTCACGCACGCCTCGACCTCTCCCAACCAGCAGATCATCGCCTCGCTCGACGTGGCCCGCCGGCAGATGGAGCTCGAAGGCTACGAGATGGTCATGCAGGCCATCCAGCTCGCCATCGAGATCCGCGTCGCGGTGAACACGCATCCGCTGGTGTCCAAGTACTTCCGGGTGCTCGACGTCGAGCAGATGGTGCCGGCCGAGTTCCGGCAGTCCGGCCTCAAGAGCTACACCGAGGGCGGCGCCACCTGGGCGGATGCGGACCGCGCCTTCCGCGAAGACGAGTTCATCCTCGATCCGACCAGGCTCACGTTGATGTGCGGGACCGCCGGCTACGACGGCACCCAGTTCAAGGGCCTGCTCGCTTCCGAGTACGAGATTCAGCTCAACAAGACCTCGCGCAACTCGATCCTGCTGCAGACCAACATCAACAACACGCGCAGCGACGTGGCCAACCTCCTGAAGGTGCTCGTCGAGATCTCGCAGGAGATCGACGGTCGTCTCAAGAGCGGCGGTGAGGCCGCTCGCAGCGCCTTCGCGGCACGCGTGAAGTCGCTGGTCGAGGACGTCCCGGACCTGCCGAACTTCAGCCACTTCCACGACCTGTTCCGCGACGACCCGCAGGGCACGACGCTCGAAGGCGACATGCGCGCGCCTTCTACATGGCCTACGACGACGACGGCTGCGAGCACATCAAGCTGATGAGCCCGGAGATCGACAAGCGGATCGCCTCCGGACCGCCGCTCGTCTCGGCCCACTTCGTGATTCCCTACCCGCCCGGCTTCCCGATCATGGTGCCCGGGCAGGTGATCAAGGCCGACACCATCGAGTTCATGCGCAAGCTGGACGTGAAGGAGATCCACGGCTACGACGCCACTCTGGGGCTCAAGCTGATCAGCCCGGCGGCGCTGGAGGCACGGGCGAAGAAGTCAAAGTCGGCGGTTGCGGCCGCCATATAGCGCTGGCAGCGACCCACGGCCACTGCATCTGAGAGAGGGCAAACGGAGCAAATCATGATTGATTGGTTCTTTGCGACACTGAAGCAGTACCCGGAGATCGCGATCTTTCTCACGCTGGGGATTGGCTACTACTTCGGCAAGTTCACCTTCAAGGGCATCGGCCTCGGGTCGGTCACGGCGACGCTGCTGGCCGGCGTCTTGATCGGGCAGATCGGGATCACCATCGCGCAGCCCCTCAAGGCGACGGTGTTCCTCATGTTCCTGTTCGCGGTCGGCTACGGCGTCGGGCCGCAGTTCGTCCGCGGCGTCGCCACGACCGGCGTGCCGCAGGCGCTCTTCACGGTGGTCCAATGCCTGTTCAGCCTGCTGGTTCCCGTCGGGATCGCGAAGTTCGTCGGCTACGACCTCGGGTATGCGGCCGGACTCTATTCCGGGTCGCAGACGATCTCCGCCGCGATGGGCCTCTCGACCGACGCCATCAACCGGTTGGGCCTGGCCGCCGATCAGGCCAAGGCGCTGATCGACTCGATGCCGGTCGCCTACGCGGTGACCTACATGTTCGGCACGATGGGCTCGGCGGTCGTGATCGCCGTGCTCGGTCCCAAGCTCCTCGGCATCAATCTCGTCGCCGCCTGCAAGGACTACGAGGAGAAGTTCGGCGGCGGCAGCAAGGAAATCGGCGGACCAGGCACGGCGTGGCGCCGCTGGGAAGTGCGGGCGTTCCGCGTGGCGAAGGGTGGAAGGGCCGTGGGCCTGCGTGCGAGCGAGGCCGAGGCGCTGGTACCTGACTCGCGCGTCTTCGTGCTGCGCCTGCGCCGCAACGGGAAGATCGAAGAGGCGGGCGCCGATACCGTCCTGCAGGAAGGCGACGTTCTGGCCGTCGCCGGCGCTCGCGAGGTGCTGGTCAGGCTGCTCGGTGAGGGCGCGGCCGAGGTCGAGGATCGGGAGCTGCTGGCCGTGCCGGTGGAGGGCGTCGATGTCCTTATCACCAACAAGGCGGTCGACGGCAAGACCCTCGCCGAACTGGCCCAGCATGCCGGAGATGCGCGGGGTCTTCCTGCGGAAGATCACGCGCGGCGCCACCGCGACCTCGATCCCCATCCTGGCGAACACCACGGTCGAGCGCGGCGACCTGTTCACGATCGTCGGCCGCACGCAGGACACCAACGTGGCCATCAAGCTGCTGGGTGTCCCCGATCGCGCGACCGACGTGACCGACATGGCGTTCGTCGGCGCGGCGATCGTGATCGGCGCCCTGTTCGGTTCGCTGGTCCTCAACATCAGCGGGGTGCCGCTGACGCTGTCCACGGCCGGCGGCGCGCTCGTCGCGGGGATCATCGGCGGCTGGTACCGGTCCGTCCGCCCCACGTTCGGACGCGTCCCGACGCCGACCATCTGGTTCATGAACTCGGTCGGCCTCAACATCTTCATCGCCATCGTCGGCATCTCCGCCGGCCCGGGTTTCGTGAACGGCCTGAAGACGCAGGGCGTGGGCCTGTTCCTGTGGGGCGCCGCCGCGACGACGATCCCGCTGGTGCTCGGGATGTTCATCGCCAAGTATCTGTTCCGCTTCCATGATGCGCTGACGCTCGGCATCATCTCCGGCGCACGCACGACGACGGCGTCGCTCGGCCTGGTGTGCGATCAGGCCAAGAGCCAGATCCCGGCGCTCGGCTACACCGTGACCTACGCCGTCGGCAACACGCTGCTGACGATCTGGGGCATGGTCCTGATCATCCTGCTGTCGTGAAGCCTGGCTCGAATGTCTCGGTAGGCAAGGAGAACACAATGGAAGATGTGGCGGTCAGAAAGTACGAACAGTACGAGAAGCTGGGCCCGTTCGAGATCAAAGACTTCCTTGCCAAAGTGGCATCGAAGGCGGCGCAGGAAGCCTCCCTCACCTACCTCAACGCTGGTCGCGGCAACCCGAACTGGGTCGCGACCGAGCCGCGCGAGGGCTACTTCCTGCTCGGGCAGTTCGCGATCACCGAGAGCAAGCGTGTGCTCGACCTGCCGCCCGGCGTCGGCGGCATGCCCAATGCCGCAGGCATCGCGGCCCGGCTCGAGGGCTGGCTCACCAAGCACGCCGACATGCCGGGCGCGCCCTTCCTGCAGAAGATGGTGCCCTGGGCGGTGAAGAAGTTCGGCTTCGACCCCGACAAGTTCGTCCACGAGCTGGTGGATTCCATCATCGGCGACCACTACCCGGTGCCGGACCGGATGCTGGTGCACAACGAACAGATCGTCCACGAGTACCTGGAGTGGGCGATGTGCGGGACCCCGAAGCCCAAAGGGAAGTTCAAGATCTACGCGGTCGAGGGCGGCACCGCCGCCATGTGCTACATCTTCAAATCGTTGAAGAGCAACCGCATCCTCAACCAGGGCGACACGATCGCGCTCGGGGTGCCGATCTTCACGCCCTACATCGAGATGGCGCACCTGGAGGATTACGACCTCCATTTCGTCGAGGTGCACGCGAAGCAGGAGAACCGGTTTCAGTACCCGGATGAAGAGCTCGAAAAGCTCCTCGACCCGAAGATCAAGGCGTTCTTCATCGTCAACCCGGGCAACCCCTACGCCGTAGCGGTGTCCCCCGAGACGATCAAGAAGATCGGGGCCATCCTCGAGAAGCGGCCCGACCTCATCCTGCTGACCGACGACGTCTACGGCACCTTCGTACCGGGCTTCCGTTCGCTGATGGGGGCGTTCCCGAAGAACACCATCGGCGTCTACTCGTACAGCAAGTATTTCGGCTGTACCGGCTGGCGCCTCGGCACGATCGCGGTCCACGAGGACAACATCTTCGACGAGATGATCGCCAAGCATCCGGAGCCGATCAAGAAGCTGCTGGACAAGCGCTACGGCGGGCTCACGCTCGAGCCGCGCAAGCTGGCCTTCATCGACCGCATCGTGGCCGACAGCCGCGACGTCGGCCTGAATCACACGGCGGGCCTGTCGTTGCCACAGCAGGTCATGATGACGATGTTCTCGCTGAGCGAGCTGATGGACGAAAAGAAGGACTATCAGAAAGCCTGCATCGGCATCGTCAAGAAGCGGGTCGAGGCGACGCTCGAGGGGTTGGGCATCGAAGTCGGCCCGAACGAGCATTTCGACTACTACTACGGCCTGATCGATTTCGAGTTCTTTGCCCGCAAGAACATCGGCGAGGATGCGGTCGCCTGGATGAAGGCGAACGTGCATCCCCTCGACATCGTGTTCCGGCTCGCCGAGGACCACGGCATCGTCCTGCTCAACGGCAGCGGCTTTGCCGCCCCGGACTGGTCAGTGCGCATCTCGTTCGCGAACCTGAACGATCACGTCTACGACGACATCGGCCGGGCGTTGCGCGCGATTGCGCGCGGCTACCGGCAGGCCTATGAGGCCGCCACGGGCAAGGGCGTCGCGACGGCCGGGGCCGGGAACACACCGGCGGCGAAACGCTAGATGGAGCTGGCGGCGGGAGTCTCGGACGAACGGCTTTCGGCGGTCGGTCGATCGTGATGTCGAAGTGACGCGGGACGTACGCGCTGGAACCGGTTGTGGCCGCACGCCGCAACCGGTTCCAGCGCTCTCCATAGGGCCCTTCGCGCAGGATCCTGGGCCATTTCAATCAAGACGCCATCCACAGCGTGCAGGCCGGCCGGACCCCCAGGTGCAGTCAACGTGTGAGGTGTCGTGATGAGCTACGTGCTGACCTCGCTTCGAGAACACCCGGAGCTGGCGATCTTTCTGGTGCTGGCCCTGGGCTTCGTCATCGGCCGGATTCGCATCGGGACGTTCAAGCTGGGCAACGTGGTGGGCACGCTCATCGCGGGCGTGATCATCGGCCAGTTGAACATCAAGGTCGATCCCACGGTCAAGTCGGTCTTCTTCTCGCTGTTCCTGTTTGCCACCGGCTACAAGGTGGGGCCGCAATTCTTCCGCGGCCTGAAGAAGAACGCGCTGCCCCAGGTCGCGCTCACCCTCGTGCTCTGCGTGGCGAGCCTGGTGACGACGCTCGTGGCGGCGCGCCTGTTTAGCTACGACAGCGGAACGGCGGCGGGGCTGATGGCCGGGGCGTTCACGGAATCGACCGTCATCGGCACGGCCAGCGACACGATCGATCGGCTCGATATCCCGGAGGCCGAGAAGACGCGGCTGAAGAACAACATCCCGGTGGCGTATGCGGTCACCTATCTGGTTGGCACGGGACTGGTCATCTGGTTTCTGTCGTCCGGGGCTCCGCGTCTGCTTCGAATCAACCTGAAGGAAGAAGCCCGGAAACTCGCGGCTGAGGCGCTGGCGGCAGGCGGAGCCGCGGACGACGCCGTTCGGTTGGCCTACAAGGAATGGAGCATTCGCGCGTTTCGCATCGCCGGAGCCGCGGCGGGCCGGACCGTCGCGGATCTCGAACGCTACGGCAGCCCCGATCGGGTCTTCGTGGAACGCATCCGGCGGGGGACGGAGCTGATCGACGGCGCTCCGGACACCGTTCTGCAGTCGGGCGACGTTGTGGCGATCGGGGCACGGCGGCGGGTGCTGCTCGGTGGGAAGCTGCCGCTCGGAGAGGAGCTCGAGGACCCCGAGCTTCTCGGCTTTCCGATGGCCACGCTCGACGTGGTGGTGACGAAACGAGAGTGCGGTGGAGCAGCCGCTCAACGTCCTGGCGCAGCAACACGGGCGAGGCGTCGTCCTTGCCAAGCTGATCCGCGGTGGCGAGGAGATTCCCTTCATCCCCGACACGATCATCAACCGGGGCGACATTCTCCGGCTCGGCGGCGCCCAGCGGGATGTGGAGCGCGCCGGCGCGGCGCTGGGCTACATCGAACGTCCGTCCAGCGAGTCGGACGTCGTGTTCCTCGGCGTGGGTATCGTGATCGGCGGACTCATCGGGCTGGCGACGGTCACGATCGGTGGGCTTCCGCTGACGCTGACCAGCAGCGGCGGCGCGCTCATCATGGGCCTGATCTTCGGCTGGCTCCGCTCGGTGTATCCGACGTTCGGCAGAATCCCCGAACCGGCCCTCTGGATCTTCGACACCGTCGGCCTTGCGGTCTTCATCGGCGTCGTCGGATTGACCGCCGGCCCGACGTTCGTGTCCGGGCTTCGCGAGACCGGGCTGAGCCTGCTGTTCGTCGGGATGGTGGTGGCGCTCATACCGCATCTCGTGACGCTGCTCTTCGGGCTGCACGTCCTGAAGATGAACCCCCTGATCCTGTTCGGCGCGTGCGCCGGCGCCGGCACCATGACGGCGGCGCTGCGAGCGATCCAGGACGAGTCGCAAAGCAAGCTTCCGGTGCTCGGCTACACCGTGCCGTATGCCATCGGGAACATCATCCTCACGGCGTGGGGACCGGTCATCGTCGTGCTCACACGCTAGCTGCGAGAATACGCGGCTAGGGCTGGTGGGCGGGGTCGTCGGTGTCGGGGGGCGCGGCGATGTGATAGTGGGCGACGACCGTCGTCACGTCATCGTGGCTGCCCGAACGCGGCGGCAAGATCCACCAGCGCGCGACATTGATCGTCCGGCGTGCTGTGCAGCCGGAGCGTCTCGGCGATACGAGATTCCTCCACGACATCGGTCAGGCCGTTCGTGCACAGGAGGATGAGGTCGCCATCCAGGAGGCCGCAGCGCTCGACGCCCGCCCTCGGGCGACGTAGACCGGCCCCTCCGAGCGTCTCGCTTTCGACGTAAGTCGGATCGGGCGCGCCGGCGGCCACGTCGCCGCTGGTTCCCGGGCTGGGCTGCGCGTAGGCGGCCGATGGGTCCCGCGTCAGCGGCATCAGGGTTCCGTCACGGAACATGAACACCGACGAATTCCCGACGTAGGCGAAGACCAGGTCGTTGCCGGCGCTGAAGACCGCCGTCAGCGTCGTCTGCAACCCGGCGGGGTTGCCGTTGGCCGCGTCGAGCAGCGCGGCATCGACGTTCTTGAAGAAGCGGTGGGCCCGGTCGATGATCTCGTTCGCCACCGGCTCGTCGACCCGCAGGTTCCACTTGCCGAAGTGGACCATCTGGTGGGCGAGTGTGGCGATGGCGAGGCGGCTGGCCGTCTCGGCCCGCTGGCCCATCCCGTCGGCCACGACCATCCCGTACCCGAACTCGTCGAAGCGCGACGGGACTTCGCCGAAGGGGAGGCTCGTCAGGAGCGTTTCCTGGTGCCGTCCAAGCCGCAGGACCAGGTAGTGGTCGTCGTTGACCGCGCGCGACGGGCCCCTGCGGGAGCAGGCACCGAAGTCGACGTCCACCCAGGCAGACGGAGCGGGCGAATCGACATTGCCCGGGAACCGCGATATCGGCCGCCAGCGCGGCGGGTTGCGCGCCTTGTCGCCCATCGCCATCGCTGCACCTACGGCTTCGGCGGGTAGCGCTTGAGCAGATCGCGTACGGCCTCGCGCAGCAGCGACTCCCGCTTGTCGGTCGGCGCATCCGGCTTGATCTGCGCCTGGGCCACGCCGCGCCACACGACGACATCCTGCGCGGTCAGATCGAGCACCAGGGAGCCCTGGTTCATGACCTTGAGCGACTGGGTCGCCTGAGGAAACGGCGGGATTCCCCACGCGGTCGTCGCCGGGAGAAACTGGCCCACCGTCTGCGAGGAGATATTGGTGTTGAGCAGCAGATAGTAGGTGACCGTCACGTCGGGCTGCGCTGCCGCTGGCTGCAGCCGCCCCATCAGGCCGGTCGCCACGGCATCCCGGATCAGCGGGTCGACGTACGCTTTCATCGCCGCCGCGTCGTCCTCCTGCGTGCGGGCCATGATGACGTCGCCGGCGCCCTTGGGATTCCAGGCCCAGGTGCGAACCGCCTTGAAATCGAACGCCTTGTTGTGCTCGACCTTCACGTCCATGGCCTCGAGCCCGACGAAGAGCCCGAGCGCCAGTGCCGCCGCGATGGCCGGTGTGATGTATTTCGACTGTGGTTGCATGCGCTTCGGCTCCAAAGTTAGGGAAGTCTGACGAGCCCGACGAGACGCCAGCCATCGGCGGCCCGCCGGAAATAGGCATCGACCGGCCGCGTCCATTCGTCTCGAGCGGGCACGACCGCCGCGACCTGGACCCGCACGAATGCGCCGACGGCCGTCGGCAGCTGCGGCGGCGCCGCGACGTCGCTCGAGAGGGACGTGGTGGCCGGCCCCAGCGGCCGGGTCTCGCCCGTGAGGTTGTCGAAGACGGCCCAGTTCGCCGTGTACCCGCCGGCCGGCGCGGGGGCGACACCCGCGTCGACGGCCGCGTTGCGGAAGCGCAGACGGCCATCGCCTGACAGGGTGAAGTCGATCAGCGGGTTGACCGCAGGGAGATACGCCGCCGCGATCTTGTGCCGGCGCTTCATCAGCACATCGGCGAGCAGCGCCGCGGCGGCCGGATCGGAGTAGCCGCCCGCCCGGACGGCGGCTCGAATCATCTCGTCGGTGAACGCCGCCACGCGCCGGGCCGCCCAGAAGTTGTCGTCGGCGCGAGCCCGCAGGAACGCGGCCGGGGCGACACGGGGCTGCCAACCCTCCGGATCGAATCGGTCGCCTTCGAACCGCCCGATGGCAGGATGCTCCACATACGGCGCCGTGAGCCAGGGCTCGAAGACGAATCCAAGCCTCACCAGGCGCTTCCCCGTCAGCCCGCGGTCGAACAGCGTCTCCCACCCCTCGTCGTAATCGTGAGGGCCGTTGGCGCCGGTTCCGAACGTGGACCCGACGTCCTGCAGGTAGTGCCGCACCACGCTGCGACCGTTCTCGGTCACCACGGTGTCGAGCGTGTTCCCTGCCTTCATGTCCGACAGATTGGTCCAGGCGCCGAACACCTTCAGGGCCCGCAGCTCGCGCCGGTGCTCGTGGGGGACGACGTCGTTGGGGTCGTCCGGGCGGGTGCCGTGGTAGCGGAACCCACCGAGCGGACGGCCGGGCACCGCGCGCGCGGCCACGGCGCGATAGGTGCCGTCCGCGCTTCGATGCGCCCGCGCGAAGACGTCGTCGAGGTCGCGCCGTTCCATCCGGCGCTCCCGCCCCGATGGGGGAGTGAACTTCGCCTCCTCGGAGATGGTGAGGTTGGCCGGCGCCAGGGTCACGAGATGGTTCTCCACTTGCCAGTACCCGAGCGCCCAGAAGATCTTGTTCGCGACCATGATCGCGCCGGTCGCGGCTTCGGGATGGCCCGCCGCGTCGAAGGAGACGAACCAGACGTCACCGCCCGCATCGCGGATCGTGAACCCGGGCGCGGCCCCGGCGAGTTTCCGCGACACCACGGCCCACGGCCCCGGTGCCGGCCCGATGCCGGTGACAGGACCTCGCGACACATCCTCGGCGCTGATCGATCTGGTCAGGAGACGATTGGTGAACCAGTTCGAGTCCGGCACCTCGTCAATCGTGTTGACGTTGCGCGCGCGCACGTCTGGCGCCGGATCGCCGGGGTGGCCAAACGCGTGGATCGCGAAATCGACGATCAGATCGATCTCCTCCGCTTGCACGTTCGAGGCATCCTGGCTGTCGGGCTCCCGGGACAAGGGATCGTCGTCGAAGAAACGCCGTTCGGCGCCGGCGAGCAGCGCCGGGCTCGCGGCCAGGAGCCCGCAGAGAGCCAGTCGCGCCAGGAGTCGTCTGGGTGTGGACATCATTAGAATGCCGCGCTCGCGGCGAACACCAGATGCAGGCCTTCGGAGCCTCGCGCGATTTCGACCCGGAGCGGCGTGCTCAAAGGCCCGTGAAAGCGGATGCCGACGCCGAAGTCGTGGACGAACCGGTCCAGCGCGATCGCGTCGAGGCGGGGCGCGACCATGCCGGTATCGTAGAAGAACGCCATGTCGAGCGCCCTGCGATTGGGGATCCATCGCCACTCGCCCGACATGAGCATCGCGTGGCGATCGCGGAAGCGCCAGCTGCTGTACGCGCGCAGCGTGCCGCCGCTGCCGAGCGAGGGCAGCAGGAAGTACGGCACCTGATCCTCGTCGTCCAGCGTCGTCTCGAGCCGGCCGCGCAGCGAGATCACCCAGTTCTCCCGCACGATCGGAATGTGCTGCACGACCTCGGCGTCGAGCCGATCGAAGCTGTAGGTGTTGTCCCGATCGGCGTAATGATGGCGAGTGAGGCGGTACAGCCCGCCGCTCCGCGCGTAATCCTCGGCCGGCCTCCAGTCGAAGGCGGCCGAGGCCGTGACATGCAGATATGCGGGATCGACGCCGACGCCGGGAGCCGTGGCGGGCGTGAAGACATCCTCGACGGGGACGAGATCCCCGGTCGGATCCTTCAGCGTGTAGTCCTCGTACGCCGTCGCGGCCGTGAGCCGCACCCACCGGTGCAACCGCACCGTCGCGTCGCCGCCCACGACCACCTGCTGCATTCGAAAGGCGGTGTCGATGTCGGCGGGGCTGCCGATCCCGAGCCCGTGATACGCCACCTGCGTGGCATCCCGCCAGGACGCCGTGCCGCCCAGGTCGAGGTGACCCGAGAGGTGCCCGGGCGACGTGCCGGTGGCCTCCACCAGCTTGTAGCCCTTGGCCGAATACAACCCCGCGAGGCTCACCTGGGTGCGGTCGCCGGTGAAGTGGCGGTACCCCCCGCCGAGCGTGAACCCGCCGCCGCTGTAGACGCTGGCGAAATAGGGAAAAAAGCCGGATGGTTGCTCGACAAGGTGCTGCTGAAAGCGCAAGAGAAGCGCCTCGCCCCAATGGGGGGTGCGGGGGGCGAGATTCATGGCCTTCTCGGCCTGTTCCGCGGCGATGGACTCGGAGCGCGTCTCCTGCGCGACCGCGATGGCGGGCATCAAGCCGAGGATGACTGCGAGGCACCACCGCAGGGTCATCAGCGTTGCGGGTGCAAGACGGGGACCGCCCTACGCCCCTGATCGGGGACGCGGTTCGTCACCGGGCGCCGCCCGGTCACGGTATGTTGTCATCGCGCTACCAAGGGATCGCCAGACGGGGCCACCCTCCATCGCCAGACGGCCACCCTCTGAGGCGGTGCCCGGCGCGAATGACGCGACAAACGGCCCGCCAGGCCTGCTGCCGGCACCGTGGCCTGCCTCTTGCTCCCCTGGATGCCAGGAGGATCTGAAATCATGCGAATCGGGAGTTACGTGGCTCTTGGGGCTCTGCTGCTGGTGCTGACGGCGTCGCCCAGCAGCGCCCAGAAGACGGTGCATGTGAACATCGGCGGCGGCCCGACGTTCAACGCGGGCGATCTCGGCGATCATTTCGGGAACGGCTGGGGTCCGGCCATCGGCGTCACCTTCGACATGAGCCGCTTTGCAGCGTTTCAGTTCGAGTACGCCTACCGCTGGTTCGACATCAAGGACGACGCGCCGTTTTTTGGCGCGACGCGCTTCTCGGCGAATCACACTACGCACCAGCTGGACTTCAACTGGATCGGGAGCTTCGCACCCACCGGCGCCACGATCCGTCCGTATGTGCTGGCCGGACCGGGCATGTACTACCGGAGCGTGGAGATCACGGAGTACCTCGGCAACGGTGTCATCTGTGACCCGTACTGGTATGTGTGCGGCACCTACCCGATCGAGGGCGTCGTCGGCTCGCGCGGTGGCTGGGACTTTGGCTTCAATATCGGCGCCGGCGTCGGGTTTGGCATCGGCGAGACGGCGGAGTTCTTCGTCGAGTCGCGGTTCCACCACGTGTGGGGACCGGAGTTCGACAGCTCGACTGCTGCCCGACGGCGCCGAAGAGCGCTCCGGGAGTGCCAACGGCACCTACTATCCACTCACGTTCGGGTTCCGTTTCTGAATGAGGCCATCATGAAAGCTCTCCTGACCGCCGCAGCAATCGTGCTCCTGGCGCCGACGCTTGCGCTGGCGCAGAAAACCAGCTTCGACTTCGACAAGACGACGGACTTCTCGAAGTTCAAGACCTACACCCTCAAGGACGGCACGAAGGTCAACGATCCGCTGGTGCACAACCGGATCGTCGCCGCGATCGAAGCCGAGATGGTGGCCAAGGGCTTGTCGAAAAACGACGCCATGCCCGACGTGGTCGTGGTCTATCACATTGCGTTCGACAAGAAGCAGGACATCACCACGTTCAGCTCCGGCTACGGCGGCTACGGCCCGTACGGCTACGGGTGGGGAGGCGGCTGGGGCACGACCGATGTGCGCGTCAACGAAATCCTCGTCGGCACACTGGTCGTCGACATCGCCGAAGCGTCCAAGAAGGCGATCGTGTGGCGCGGCATGGGCGTCAAGGAAGTGGACGTCCAGGCCAAGGCCGAGAAACGCGACAAGAACATCGCCTCGGCGGTGAAGAAGATTCTCAAGGACTTCCCACCCAAGCCGAAGGCGTGAGACGAGGCCGGCGGTGCGCGCCCGATGGTTCTGTCGAACCGCGATGATTTTGGTGTGCGCCGTGATCGTGGCCGACGGGATGTCGTCGCGGGCCGGCGCGCAGGCCACGGGCGCGCCGGAGCGCTACAGTGCCACTGCCGTCAACATGGGCAGTGGCCCTTCTGTCGCCGGACACGTGTTCGTCAACATCGAGCGATGGTCGAGCGCGAGAGAGCGGGAGAAACTCGTCACCGCATTCAGAACCAGGGGCCAGGCGCAGCTGCTGCAGGCGCTGGAGAACAGCCCGAAGGTCGGGTTCATCCGCCTGCCGAACACGCTGGCGTTGGATCTGCGCTACGCCTTCGCGTCGTCACTGCCGGACGGCGGACGCCGCGTGCTGCTGGCGACCGACCGTCCGATCGGCTTCGAGGAAGAAGCCAGCGGATCCCGGAGGCTCGAATACCCGTTCACGCTGATCGAGATCCGCTTCGACCCGCAGGGCGTTGGCGTGGGGAAGATGTCGCTCCATGCCAGGATCGCGCTCAGCAGCGACAAGCAGTCGATCGAGCTCGAGAACTACGGGATCGAGCCGGTGCGGCTGACCGACGTGCGGCTCGAGAAATAATCGCGTTCCGCGGTCGGCGTGACGTCATGCCGTGAGGCAGCGGCATGGCCTTCACCACGCAGATCATCGCCGGGCTCGCGCTTGGCACCCTCACCGGGCTGTTCCTCGGCGAGAAGGCGGCGGCGCTGGAATGGGCGGCCGACGGGTTCGTGAAGCTGCTCCAGATGATGGTGCTGCCCTACATCACCGTCTCGATCGTCGCCAGCCTCGGATCCCTGCGCCGGTCCGAACTCCGGGGGCTCGGCGCGACGGCGGCGGCCGTGATTGGCGGCCTGTGGATCCTGGCGCTGGCCTTCGCGTTCCTGATCCCCCTGACCTTCCCGTCGGTCCAGAACGCCTCGTTCTTCAGTTCGAGCCTCCTGGAGCAACGGCCCGCGTTCGACTTCATCGGCCTCTACATTCCGGCGAATCCGTTCTATTCGCTGGCGAACAACGTGGTGCCGGCGGTGGTGCTCTTCTCGCTGTTCCTGGGCATCGCGCTGGTCGGCGTCGAACGGCGGGAGCGGTTGCTCGACGTCCTGAAGGTCGCGAAGGACGCGATCGCGGCGGCGACCCGCGCCGTCACCCGCCTGACGCCGTATGGACTGTTTGCGATCGCCGCCAACGCGGCCGGAACCCTGAGCCTGGAGCAGTTGAGCCGACTGCAGATTTACCTGGTGGCCTATGTCGCGGTGGCCCTGCTGGTGAGTCTCTGGGTGCTTCCCGGGCTGGTCGGCGCCCTCACCCCGATTCGAGCCAGGGACATGCTCGGCGCGTCGCGCGACCCGCTCATCACCGCGTGCATCGCCGGCGACCTCTTCATCGTGCTCCCGAGCCTGATGCAGGCGAGCCAGACGATCCTGGGCCGGCTTCGCCCCGGCGACGCGGAGCCGGGCCGGCTGACCGAGGTCATCGTGCCCGCGTCCTTCAACTTTCCGCACACGGGAAAGCTGCTCTCTCTCAGCTTCGTGCTCTTTGCGGGATGGTTTGCCGATGTGCCGGTCGCGCCGTCGAGCTATCCGGAACTGGCGCTCACCGGGTTGGTGACCTTCTTCGGCAGTCTCACCGCGGCGGTGCCGTTTCTCCTCGACGAGTTCCGGATTCCCGCCGATACGTTTCAGCTGTTTCTCGCCACCGGCGTGATCAACTCGCGCGTCGGCTCGCTGGTCGCGGCGGTCCATACGCTCACGGTGGCGCTGCTCGTCTCCTGCGCGGTCACCGGACATCTGCGCTGGCGCCGTGCATCGGTGCTCCGCTATGCCGGCGTCACCATGGCCCTGGCCGTGCTGGTCATCGGCTCCACACGAGTGCTCTTCGGGTCGGGCCTGTCGCCGGAATATTCGAAGGATCGCGTCCTCGCGTCGATGCACCTGCTCAACGAACCGGTCGACGCCACCGTCGCGCGCAGCCCGTCTCCGGCCCCGGTGACGAACCTCCCGCCGCTCGAGACCATTGCGGCGCGCCGGGTGCTGCGGGTCGGCTACCTGCCCGACGCGCTGCCGTTCGCGTTCTTCAACCAGAGCGGCGATCTGGTGGGCTTCGACGTCGAGCTCGCACATCGCCTGGCGCGCGAGATGGACGTCGCCCTCGACTTCGTGCCGGTGGACCGCGAGCGCATGGCAGCCCAGCTCGCGGAGGGGTACTGCGACCTCGTGATGTCGGGCGTGGTGATCACCACGGATCGCGCGCCGCGAGGTCCTGTTCTCGGAGTCGTATCTGGACGAAACCATGGCGTTCGTCGTGCCGGACGACCAGCGCGAACGGTTTGCGAGCTGGGACGCGATCCGCGAGCAGGGCGCACTCGACGATCGCCGTGTCCGACGTGCCCTACTACGTGCGCAGGCTCCGCGAGCTGTTGCCGCGGGCCACGATCCAGGTGCACGAGGGCGGCATCGAGCAACTGTTCGACCGCGCCGCCCCTCACGCCGACGCGCTGGCGCTGCCCGCCGAGCGTGGATCCGCCTGGACGCTGATGCACCCGGCGTACTCGGTCGTCGTGCCCGCCCCGGCGCCGATCCGGGTACCGCTTGCGTATCCGATCGCCAAACACGATCCGGCCCTGGCGGCGTTCGTCAACACCTGGATCGCGTTGAAGCGCAAGGACGGCACGATCGACGCCGCCTACGCGCATTGGATTCTCGGACAGGACGCGGCGCCGCGCCGGCCGCGCTGGTCGATCCTGCGCAACGTCCTGCACTGGGTGGAGTGACGCATGAGCGACGCAACTCGCGCCTCCGGACTCGAACGGTTCCTCAACCTGTTCACCGTCGTCCGCCCCGGTGAGGCCCGCACCGCGCTGCTGCTCGGCACGAACGTCTTCCTGATCCTGATGTCGTACTACATCCTGAAGACCGTGCGCGAGGCGCTGATCCTCGCGGAGGGGACCGCGGAGCTCAAGAGCTACCTGTCCGCGGGCCAGGTCGTGCTGCTGGCCTTCGCGGTTCCCGCCTACGGACGCCTCGTGTCCAGGCTCCCGCGGATGACGTTGATCAATGTCGTCACGGCCTTCTTCGTCGTCTGCCCGGTCGTGTTCTATCTCCTGGCCCGGGTCGGCGTGCCGCTCGGGGTGATCTTCTTCGTGTGGATCGGCATCTTCAACCTGATGATCGTCGCGCAGTTCTGGTCGTTCGCCAACGACGTGTATTCGAAGGAGGAGGGTGAACGGCTGCTCGTCCTGGTCGGCCTCGGCGCGTCGCTGGGCGCGGTGGCGGGCGCGCGCGTGGCCGATCGCCTGATCGAGCCGTTCGGCGTGAATCAGCTGATGCTGCTCGGCGCCGCGGTGCTCGGCCTCCAGTTGCTGCTGACCAACTACATCGACCGCGTCGAGCGCGGCCGGCGGCCGGGCGCCGTGCACGTGAAGCAGGCAAGCGCCGCGCCGCGCGTGAACCCGTTCACGATGGTGCTCGGGACCCGGTACCTGCTGCTGATGGCCTTGATGCTCCTGATGATCAACTGGATCAACACCACCGGCGAGTACATCCTCGGTGGCATCGTCAAGGAACACGCGGAGGCGGCGGTTGCGGCCGCAAACCGCGCCGGGACTGAGCGAGGCCCAGATCATCGGCGACTTCTACGCCAAGTATTTCTCCCTGGCCAACGCCCTCGGCCTCCTCCTGCAGCTGTTCGTGGTGTCACGCATCATCAAGCACCGCGGCGTGGCGGTGGCGCTGCTGATCCTCCCGGCCCTGTCGTTCGGCGTCTACAACGTCCTCATCTTCGTGCCGCTGCTGAATGCGGCGCTGGTGGCCAAAGTGATGGAGAATTCGGCGGACTACTCGCTGAACAACACGGTGCGCAACATGTTGTTCCTGCCGTGCAGCTACGAACAGAAGTTCGCGGCCAAGCAGGCGATCGACTCGTTCTTCGTCCGCATGGGTGACGTGCTCTCGGCCGCCCTCGTCTTCACCGGCACGACATTCCTCGCGCTGCCGACGCGAGGCTTCGCGGCAGTCAACGCGGCGCTCGCGCTCGTCACACTGATCCTGGCGTGGCGCATCGGGCGTCACTACAAGGCCCTGACGGCCTCGACGGCGGCGCCGTCGGCGGCCGCGTAACCCGCGCGGGCCGCGATTCGGCGGCCGGCACGAATGAAGAAGGGAAGGGGATACATGCACCGCACTGTGGGCACGGCGTGCACGACCGCCGCAATCATCGTAACCCTGGTCGCGGGACTGCCGGCCGCGATCAGGTTCACTTCGACCTTCAAGTCGCTGGATGCAGGGGCGGCGAACTTTTTTGGGAAGAAGGTGGCCGCTCTGGTCATTTCCAACGACGACTCGCTGCGGATGGCGGGCGAAGAGGCGCTCGCCCGCGCGCTCGGCGCGAGGGGCATGCAGGCCGTGGCGACCTACCGGATGGCGCCGAAAGAAGAGCTGCGCAGCGCCGAGACCGCCAGGCCGTGGTTCGAAAAGGCGAACGTGGAAGGCGTGGTCGTGGTGCGGCCGGTCAGCGCCGAGACGGAGCAGCAGTACTCGCCGAGCGTGTGGGTCAGTCCGAACTACGGCACGCTCTGGGGCTACTACGGCTACGGGTGGACCGCCGTGTGGGTGCCGGGCAGCGGCGGGCAGCGGACACAGAGGACCGTCGTCGTCGAGAGCACCGTCTACAGCGTGCCGCGGAACCAGCTGCTGTGGGCGGCGGTCACCGAGACGACGAACCCGCGCGACATCCGCGCGTTCGTCGAGGAGTTGGCGACGGCGTCGGTCGAAGAGATGCAGAAGCAGGGACTCGCCCGGCGCCAGCCCTGACGACCGCGGGTGCGCCGATGTGGCGTGCCGCTGGCATCGGCGTGGCCGTCTGGCTGGTGTGCTGGCCG
Organism: uncultured Acidobacteriota bacterium; assembly: GCA_963731785.1. Taxonomy (GTDB): domain Bacteria; phylum Acidobacteriota; class Vicinamibacteria; order Vicinamibacterales; family UBA2999; genus DASYRM01. Next base: position 95,916 of record CAVSWX010000009.1, on the reverse strand, counting down.
GCGTCGAGCCACGGACAGGCGCTCGAGGTGACGCCGTTCATCGGCTACCGCTTCGGCGGGGGCTTCTTCGAACGCGTCACGGGAGAGGCGGTCGATCTCGATGGCGCGCGGGCGGCCGGCGCCGTCGTGAACGTCCAGGTCGGTGACGGCCTGTTCGTCGAGGCGCTCGTCACCCATCAGACGGCGGACGTGACGGTTCCTGCCGGACCGTTCGCCCCGCCAGTGCGGTGGCGGATCACGGTCGATCACTGGCAGGGCGGAGGATTACAGGAGTTCGGACGCAGCCGGCGCGTCCGTCCCTTCATGACCGGCCTGCTCGGACTGACGCGCTATGGAGCCGAGGGCGACGACGAAATCCGGTTTTCAGTGGGCGGCGGGGGCGGAGTGAAACTGATGCCCGGACGACGGTTGGGCGTTCGCCTCGACGGGCGCGTCTTCGCGACCTTCGCGTATGTCGACGCGCAGGTGCTCGGCTGCGGGCCCGGTGTCTGTCTCGCCGGCATCCGCGCCGATATCGTCTGGCAGGCCGAGTTCAGCGCCGGGCTCGTCGTGGCGTTTCCGTGACGGGAACACGGGCGCGGCGAACTCACGCGCGGGGTATCAGCGAATCAGCGGCGGACACGGGTCCGCGCCTCCGCACGCCGGTCAGAAGGCGGCGACTCGTTCCACCAGCCACAGGCTCGCAAGGCCGCCAATGGCATACGGCGCGATGCGCCAGAGCCAGGCGGGGTGCGACACTCGCAGCTGTTGTCCCGCGCGCCAGCCCGACTGCGATCACCGCCAGCACCCCTCCGACAAACAGCAGCTGCCCAATCTCCACGCCGACATTGAAGAACAGCAGGGCGATCGGGATCGATGCCTGCGGCAGGCCGACTTCCGCCAGCGCGCCGGCAAAGCCGAATCCGTGCAGCAGGCCGAACGTGAACGCCACGACCCACGGATACTGTCGCGTCACGCTGTAGCGGCCTTGACGGGTGTGGACGATCTCCGCCGCGACGAAGACAATGCTCAGGGCAATCGAGGCTTCAACTGGCGGTCCCGGCACCTGCACCCAGCCGAGCGTCGCCCCGGCAAGGGTCAGACTGTGTGCCGCCGTGAACGCCGTGATGGTGAGGAGCAACCGTCCGGTCCCTTGCACCAGGAGCACCAGGGCGAGCACGAACAGCAGGTGATCGAATCCGAACAGGATGTGTTCGACCCCCAGGGTCGTGTACGTCCTGACGACTTCCAGTGGACCAGGGCTGGGTCTGCCGACGAAGCTGGGGCTCACCGGCAGGATGCGCTCGAGCTGCACCGTGCCGTCCAGGCGCACGAGACGCGCGAGCACGTCGATCCGTGTTTCCGAGAGCTGCGAGAAGAAGATGGCCTTTCCGTCGAGCCCCTCCGGCACGCGGATGCGCCACCGCTGCACCGTGATGCCGCGTGAGAAGGTGCTGCGCATCGGCGTCAGCACCTGGGTCCCGTCGGGGAACTGCGGCTGCACTTTCAGTGCGGTCGATTCGTCAATCGCCGGAATCTTCCACAGGACGTCGTAGGTCTCACGGTCTACCTGTGTCAGCTGCAGGTAGCCCGGCTTGAACTCGTCCGCGCGAGCAGGTGCGACCGCGGCAAGGAGCAGCGCCACAGTCACCAGCAGGCACGACAGCGTTCTCACCTCTGCTCCTTCGGCATCGTGGCTTCACTGCTGACCTCGTAATCTTCGCGCATCCTGGCGTAGGAGTCGGTACGCGCGCGCTGGCGGCGCTCGCTCTCCCATTCGCGCGCGACCTGCTCGCGTACCGCGTCGAGCTGCGGCACCACGGCCGAAGTGCGATCCGAGACGCGCACGTAGTGGGCCCCGAAGCTCGAATCGATCGGCCCGGCCCATTCGCCGATCGGCATCGTCTCGAGAGCGGCGGCAAAGGAGTCGCCAAAATCGCGTGCGATCAGGTCGGCAGCGGTGTGGGTCATCCGAGACGGCAGCAGCGTTGGCGTGCCGAGTGTCGCGGGGTCGCGACCGTTCCGCAGGGCCTGATGCGTGACCGCGACCGCACGCACCACTCCAGGGCCGGATGTCGATTGTCCGAGGAACACCTGCTCGAAGGTGAGGATGGCCGGCTGCACGAAGCGCCCCTGGTTCGCCGCCAGGTACGCAGACAGATCCGCGTCGGTCGGCGCCTGTGTCGAGGCCTCTTCCTCCGCGATCAGCTCGATCTTCTGGCGGACTCGGCGCTTGACGACGAGGTCGTCACGATCGAGTCCGAGCTTCACACCTTCCCGGTACAGGATCTCATCGCGTACGTACAACTCGATCAAGTGGTTCAGCTCGGTAGCCGAGGGTTCGCGCCCTTTCGCCGCCGCGTGCTGTGTGACGAGGTCGTCCACCACCCCCTGGGTGACGACGATGCGGCGCCCGTCGGAATCGACGGGCGCCCTCCATTGATAGGCGGCGAACAGCGCGATGCCGATCAGCACGAAGTGCAGCATCGGCTCGCCGAGAAGCCGTCGCATACGCATGGCCTCTTACTTCGGTGAATACCAGATGGGCGATGTGAACGCCCGTTCCTGCGTCGTCATCGGCACCTTCGGGTCGGTGATCTTGATTCGGAAGTACGCCGCGTCATACGCCGTCCAGCGCGGCGTCGGGATTTCGAGGACGCGCGCGTAGTAGACCGCGCGGACCGATGGATCGAAGTCCGGGTCCGTCCACACGGCGACGAGCTCCGGATCACCGATGGTGTTGGTCCACGTCGCCGTGGCGACGTCCACGGTGTTCCCGACCGGGGTCAGCTTGCCGTTGACGATCTTGCGCCGGTCCTTGTCGCCCCAGACCACGTCGTAGAGCTTTTCCTGTGGCCTGCCGTCCTTGCCCAGCCATCCCTTGATGATCTGGATGCGATCGAGGTTGCCGCTGAACCTGTCTTTCAGCGCCGCGACGAGGAACGTTGGCGCCTTGCCGGCTGGCGCAGCGGGAAGATCGCCGCCCATGGGGACACCCTTCGCGTAGCCGGCCACCGCCGGCGAGCGCGTCGCATCAGCCTGCGTGAAGTCGTAGCCCCCGAAAAACCGAACGGTCATGCGGGGACCGCTCGTCGCGTAGGTCTCGCGGCGCATCATCGCGTCCCACAGCTCCGCCCGCGTGTTACCGGTCGCCCACACGGCGGTGTATCCCGCCGCCGTCATCTCCCAGCCCTTCACGATGCGGTTGGGGCCGAAGTTCATCGCGTCCTCCTCCCACCGATCGGCCCTGGGCTCGGCACTTGGAAATTTGGCGAAGAAGTTGTCCTCTTCGGCCGCCACGAGGCCGTTGTGCGTGTCGGTTCCGCCAGCCATCCCGAACTTGAACGGGTTGGCGCCGAGGTCCTGTTCCACCTTCAGGCCGTTCTTGAGGGCTTCGCGGACGTATTCGTGCTGAATCATCCCGGGTGTCTTTGGCGTCTGGGTCAGGTTGCCGCGGTCCCAGAGCTCCCACGCGGCGAAGTCGTCGGTCGGCGACAGCGACGGATGTGACTCGCTCTGCCCCTTCATCTGAACCGCCTCGAACAGCGGCTCCCACCGCTGCCGCGCCTCGGCCCACGCCTTCGTCATCGGGTCGCCGCTGAAGGTGGTCATCGCGAACATCCGGCCGTTCGAGAGATTGCCGTTGTGCGCGATCGCGAGGAGCTTGCCGCCGGTGGTTTTCTCCCACTCGGTCATCCACTTATAGAGGTCTTCGGGGTTCTCGCTCTGGAACGTGGTGTACGGCAACACCCCGTCGGCCTTGTCCTTGTTGTCGCGGTAGATGATGTTCCGGTGCAGGTTGTCGCCGCCGCCGGCGTTCGACGTCCACTCGTAGCCGATGAACGCCGTGAAGCGCCCGGGTTCGTTGTACTTCTCCGCGATCGTGGTGTTCTTCGCCCAGACGCTCTTGGCAAACCGCGGATCCGTTGCGATCGGCGGCAGCTTCTTGTTCGACTGCGCGGCAACCAGTTCCATCACCGCCTTCTTCGCCTCCACCGGGCCGCCGTTGAACATGTCGCGCCACCGCTTGAGCGTCGGATCGGCCATCATCTCGGGATTGCCGCCCTTGATCTCGGTGATCATGCCCATCATGTCGGAGTGATCCGTGATGGCGATCCAGTCGAGCGGCTGTCCGAGCTTCACCGGCTGGCCGCTGGTCGCGGTGACTTCCTCGCCCCGCGCAAACCGGGTCGCCTCCTCCGGGCCGAGCGACGTACCTGTACCTCCGGCGTCAACCGACCACGAGGTGTGGACGTGCTCGTCACCGAAGTACGGCCGCTCGGGGTAATTCCTCCCTGCGTACGGCGAGTACCCGGGCGCCTTGTTGAACGTGGCTGGGTCGACCGGCTTGATCTCGCCGGCGTCGGCGCTCGCCGAACCGGCGCCAGACGGTGGACCGCCCAGTTGTACGGCCGCCGAAGCTTCCGTGGCAGGCGTGCCCTGGGGGGACTGTGGCCCTCCGCAGGCGGCAGCGAGCAACACCGTTCCGGACACGAGGAGTCGCCTCATGGGCACCCCACCTTCCCTTGCTGTCTCAGCATCAACATCGGCGGCTGCAAGCCGTTCGCCACGTTGCCACGGAGCGCTCTTGCGTCATGATCCCGGTCTTTCAACACCCTCGGCAAACGCGACTGACAGCCCGCCGTGAGCGTGGACGATCCCGCCGCCCTGCTCGCCAGAGTCTGGCGGCACCAGGTTGGAGGCGAGGCCCTCTCTTCGTCTTCCCACGCTCGGTCACTGTTTTGACCGCCCCTCGTGAAGTCGATGTCTGTCAGGACCATCTGTTGAGGGATCCTGCGAGCTTTCGTTGGCGTGCTCCTTGCCCTTACGGACACATCATGAACATGAATCAGACGGTGCTCGCAGTGATCGGTATCTCGATTCTCATGTCGCTGCCGGTGGCACGGACCGTTGCCCAGGCCCCGCCGACACCAGACCAGATGGTTGCGGCGTTGAAACAGAACCTGGCCGAGAGCCAGAAACGTCTTCGTCAGTACCGAGTGGACCGAGACGACGGCCATCAGCCTCAAAGGGGAAGAGAAGTCACGCAAGCAGCAGCGTGTCTATTACGGTGCCGACGGAAAGCTGACGAAGCAGCCGCTCGGCGAGCCGCCAGCGCAGGCTGCGCAGAGCGGAGGCCGCCGCGGCGGACGGGTCAAGGAGCAGGTCATCGAGAACAAGAAGAACGACATGCAGGAGTACATGGAGAAGGCCGCTGCCTTGATTCAGCAGTATGTGCCGCCCAATCCCGCGCAGATCCAGAAGGCCAAGGACGCGGGCCAGATGCAGGTGCAGCCACAGCCGGAAGGTAGGGTACGCGTCGAGTTTCGGAACTATGTTCAGCCCAACGACCAGCTGGCGATCGACGTCGACGCGAAGGCGGCTCTTCTGTCGGGGCTCAGCGTCGCGACCTATCTGGAGAAGCCGGAGGACACGGTGACGCTGAACGTCCGTTTCGCGACCCTCGCCGATGGCACAAGCTACAGTGCGCAGACCGCGCTCGAGGCCAAGGCCAAGAGCATCCGCGTCGTCGTCGAGAACTCAGGGCATCGCCCGCTGGCGCGGTAGTCGATTTACTGACCACCCGGGCGCCGGGTGACGTCGGTTACCGTGATGAGCGCCTCGGCGTAGTCGTCGAGCAGCACGCCGCCTTCACCGTCGGGGCGCACGCGCGCCGCAGCCGCCATCGTGCCTTTGCCCCGTCCTGCCTGGTCGACCTGAATCTGGACCACGGCGACTTCGAATCCAGCTCGCGGCTTGGCGTCGGCGCGCGACGAACCGACGAAGAAGACGGGCCGGTCGGTCACCAGCACAATCGTCCGTCCGGCTCCCTCCACCTTCTCACGCGCGTAGCGGATCGCGTACGGCTGGCCGTCGGCGAGCGTGAGCTGCCCGACCTCGGGCGCGTTGCGAAGGGTCGTGAGGAACTTCGGGTAGCCGCCGAAGCGCAGCGCGTCCTCGACGGTCTTGCGATCGAAGTCCGGCGTGTAGCGGCTGACGCGCGCTTCGAGCTTGCCCGAGACGGCGCTGGAGGCGCTCTTGGCCTGCGCCGTGCCGCTGAACACCTCGGGCGTGGTCGCGGCGCGGGCCGCCTGGGCGCCGACCCCGGTGGATGCGCCGAGGAACAGAACGGTCGTCAGGACGATCACAGAGCGCACGGCATCTCCTGTCACTTGACCTTCTTCCAGCGGCTGATCGACAGCGGAGCACCAGCGTCGTCCTTCGTCGTCAGCGTGAGCACGTCCTCGGTCACTTCCCAGTGGCGCGGCCGGTTCGGGGCGAGCGGTCCGCCGCCAGTGACGTATCCGGAACGCTGGCCCTCGAGAAAGTAGGTGAGCGTGCGGTTTTGCAGATCGATGGCCGTGCGCCCCTTCGTCGAGATGACGCCATCACGGATCTCGATGCCTGCGGCCCGAAGCAGATCCGATGTGGCCTGGTCGGCGCGGATTTCCATGGTGAGGTTGCCGAAGTCGTCGTAGTTCAGCACTCCGGAGCCCTTGAGCATGATTGGCGGTTTTCCGGGTGGACGCACCTCGAACGACTCCAGGCCCCAGCGGCCCTCGAGATACTTACGCGCCGCGGTGAGCGACCCAGGGCCCGTGTCGACCTTGCCTCGTTGGCGCGGTTCGCCCGCGTAGGCCGCAGCCGCTGCCGCCAGCAGCATCAGCGCCGCGACCGCCGGTTTCCACGTCATCATGATGATCCTTTCGTCGCCAGGTCCTGCACATAACCCTTGGCAAGGAGCGGGCCAGTTGGTCTGCCACGCGGGTCGCCAGTATGGCTGAAAACGCGAAGGAATCGCCGAGGCTCCACCGCCGGCCGCCCGGCCATCCCGGAGGGTCACGGGATGCTGTGAGCAGGTCCGGCGACCGCCGCCGCGGGTCAGGCCAGGCCGGCGAATCGTCCCGCCGCGGCAGCGCCATCGGCAGCCGTCGGGAGGGTGATCGGCACGTGGACCCGGATCTTGGTTCCTTTTGTCAGCGCGGTCACGATGCTGACGGTTCCCCCCGCCAGCCGCGCCCGTTCCGTGATGCTCACCAGGCCGAGGCCCGTTTCGCTGGTGCGGACCTGGATGTCGAAGCCCTTGCCGTCGTCGGAGACCGTGAGCTCGGCGCCATCGGGGGTTCGCAGCAGCACGACCTCGGCGTGGTGGGCCTCCGCATGCTTGACGACGTTGTGCAGCGCTTCCTGCGCGATCCGGTACAAGCAGAGAGACGCTTCGTGGCCAATCGTCTCGAAGTCTCCCTGCGCGCGAAAGGTGACCTTCAGCCCCGGCGAGGGCGAGGTCGAGCCCTTGCAGTAGGCGGACAGGGACGCGGCCAGGCCCGAGTGGCGGAGGACGTCGGGATGCAGGTCGTGCGAGAGGCGACGCACGCTGTCGGCCAGCGCGTCGGTCCGTCCCTGCAGCTGCGCCACTTCGGCCTCCAGTTCCGTGGCGCGACGCACCGTCGTCACGTGTCGCTTGAGGCTGCTGAGGGCAATGGACAGCGCCGCGAGCTGTTGGCTCACGTCGTCGTGGAGCTCGCGGGCGAGTCGCGACCGTTCCAGTTCCTGGGCGGCGATCAGCCGCCCGGCCATGTCCCGAAGGTGCCGCATCAAGTCGTTGCGTTCACGCTCCGCCTCGCGTCGCTCGGTGACGTCGGCGATGGAACAGAGGACGAACTCACCGTCCGCCGTGCGAATCGGACTGAACTCGATCTCCAGCGGGATCTCCGAACCGTCCTTGCGCTGCGCCCTCGAGCATGTGGCTGCCACGCAGGGGCGACGCGTCGCCTTCCCACGGGTATTCGCGTGGCTCGCCGGATCGGGTGCGCAGTGAGCCCCGCGGCAGCAGCGTCTCGGCCGCGGCGTTGACCAGCGCTTCGCGGGGATGCCCGAACAGCGTCTCCACGTGGGTGTTGACCATCACGATGCGGCCGGTGCGGCTGACCATCAGCATGCCGGTCGTCGTCGCCTCGAGTGCGCGACGGAACTGGTCGGCCGATCGCTTGCGTTCGGTGATGTCCACCTTGGTTCCCACCAGGCGGCGCATGGTGCCGTTCTCGGCTCTCATCGCCGATCCGCGGGAGAGGAACCACCTCGTGCTGCCGTCCTTGTGCAGCATCCGATGCTCGACTTCGTAGACGTCGGTGTCGCCGTCGATACAGGCCTTCACCCGGGCCGTGGTGAACGGCAGGTCGCCGGGATGCACTCGCGATCCCCAGTCCTCAGGGCGGCGTGAGATCTCGTGGTCTTCGAACCCCAGAAGCGATTTCAGGCCTGGATCGACATACAACTCGTTGGTCTCGAAGTTCCAGTCCCAGACCCCGACGGCGCCGGCCGCCGATGCCAGCGCGTATCGTTGCGCGCTCTCGCGAAGCGCCGCCTCGGCGCGCTTGCGGTCGGTGATGTCGCGCACGAGCGTGAGGATCTGGTCGTGGCCGCTGCGCACCAGCCGGGCCTCGTACTGCCGATTCCCGTCGGGCATGTCCAGTTCGTACTCGACGACGACAGGGTCCACCGCGTGCGCCACTTGTGTGAACGCCGGTTCGAGTGCGCGGAGCACCGCGGGCGGCAACACGTCGCGCACGTTCCTGCCGAGGAAGCGCTCGGCCGTAACGAACAGCCCGCTGGGATCGGGCGCGTGATAATCGAGAAAGACCCCATCCATGGTCTGAAGGAACATGAGATCCGGAACCGCGCGCAGGATGGCGCTGTTCCATCCTTCTTCGTCCTCGCGCCGTTTCGGATGGTTCTGCAATGCCATGGGTCGGTCTGATCGGCCGCCGCGGGAGACGCATCGACACGTGATCCCGTTCCCTGCTGTTTTCCCGCGGCTCGCGTGCCAAGACTCTACCGCGATTGCGAGTTGGAGTTGTCTACCCCCTGGTGGGGCGACTGGAACAGGCGCAGGAGCGAGGGGATGGCTCAGCTATATCGCCAAGCCTTCCCACACCTGGGCGTAAATCACCGCCGCGGTGGGAGCGTCAGCGCTTTGACGGAACGGGATATTTCTCGAATATCGCCGCGACCGCTGCGTCGACCGTGGCCTGGTAGGTCGCCGGATTCCAGTCGATCGGCCTATCCATTCGCACGCTGAAGAGCTGTTGCCGACTCGCCGGGTCGGTCAGGTTGATGACGAGCGTTCCCACCGCGAGCTCGGGAGCGGTCCCGCTCCCGCCTTTCGGCGCCTCCAGGTCGACATCCGTGCGGGTGAGCGTCCCGTAGGTCACCACGACGTCGCCTTGCCCGGATGCGAGCTTCGTGAAGCCGCGCGAGCTCAGCTGGCGGTCCACGGCCGCGATGATGAGGGCGTCGACATCTTTGTTGAACGACGGCCGGCCCACCGTCCACACGTAGGTCTTGGCTTTGGCGAGCTCAGCGGCTTTGACCGTTCTGACTGTGACGCCGTACTTGGTCTGGGCGGCGACGAGGGCGCCGGGGCCGAGCAGCACACCGGTGAGGAGGCAGACGAACAGCGCGCGAGGGATCGACATGCCACGTCTCCACGGCAAGTACTCTGCCAGTCCGGCGGCGAATCGACCGCGAGAATTGGGTGAAACCTGGCGGAACTCCATTGGCCGCCGCCGACCAGTGACGGCCGGCTGTGAGCGAGGGGCTCACCTGGCAATTGATGTCCCTTCTGGTGCAGGCTCGTGCTACCTTCCACGGTACAGCTCCGGGGAGCCAATGCGCCGATACACTGTCCTCATCGCCGACGACCATGCCATCGTGAAGGAGGGCCTTGTCCGCCTGCTCACGGAGCATGATTTCGACGTCGTCGGTGCCGTGGGCGACGGGCTCGAGCTCATGGAGGCGGCGAAGCGGCTTCGGCCGGACGTGATTGTCACCGACGTGTCGATGCCTGGCTTGAGCGGCCTCGACGTCCTGAACCGGCTGAAGAGCGAACGCGTCGATAGCAAGGTGATCGTGCTGACGATGCACCACGATGGGGAGCTGGCCACGCGGGCCATGCGGTCGGGCGCCAGCGGGTTCCTGTTGAAACAGTCGGCCGGCGAGGAGCTGTTGACGGCGATGCACCAGGCGCTGGAGGGCCGGATGTACCTCACGCCGGCGCTCACGAAGGAAGTGATCGAGCGGATGGCCGCTTCGCCGGAGCAGTCCGAGCCGCAGCTCACGGCGCGACAGCTCGATGTGCTGCGCCTGATTCTCGAAGGGCGGCGCATGAAGGAGATCGCGGCCCTCCTCGCAGCTGTCCGTACGAACGGTCGAAACGCACAAGTATCAGATGATGGAGATACTTGGCGTCGAATCTACGGCCGAGCTGGTGAAGTACGCGATCGAGCATCGCCTGATCGCGGAATGAAGTAGCCGCTCGCGCAGATTCCCTAACGTCACGTCACAACGTACACCTCGTAATCTTCCTCGCCGAAAACCAGTGGTTTTCCCGGGTCGGCCTCCGTACGTTTCCGTTTCTGCGCTGGACGTCGGATTCATAGACTCGGGACCATTCCAACCCAAAGCCGATGTCACACCCAACGCTCCTGCTCGCCGACGATCACCGGGATACCGGCAATCTGCTGCGCGGTCTGCTGCAGGACGAGTTCGACGTCCTCGCGGTGGTGGAGGACGGTATCGCGCTCGTCAGCGCCGCCGAGCGGCTGTCGCCAGACGTGATCGTCACCGACATTTCGATGCCCGGCCTCGACGGGATCGCCGCCACCACCGAGATCCTGCACCGGAACCCCATCGCCCGGATCGTCCTGGTGACGGTCAGTCAGGATCCGGCGATGGTGCAGCGAGGCCTGGCTGCCGGCGCGCTGGGATACGTCGTGAAGCGGACGGCGGGCGAGGAACTGATACCGGCGGTTCGTTCGGCGGTGCGCGGCGAACGTCACGTCAGCCCGGTCGGGCCTGACGCGGTGACGCGGTCGTCATCCTGACAGGTTAGGTTACCTGAGAGGTTAGGTTATATGTCTGTGGTCGCCATGTCTTCATCGCGTTCCCTTCCCGACGCCGAACTCGAGCGGATTACCGAGCTCGCGGTCTCCTTGTCGGGACAATTGACGCGCGTGCATTTCGATGAGCTCGACGCCGCTATTGCGGGGGGCCTGCAGCACCTCATGGCGGTGACCTGCGCCGATGCCTGCCGGCTCACCCAGTTCAACGAGTCGGGAGCGGTCGTGGGGACGCAGAATCCCACGCGCATCGTCAGCACGGCGGCCGAAGAGCCGCCGCCGCTCGAGGACTGGCTCGCCGTGCGCCTCGCGCGCGGCGAGGTGGTGGCCGTCTCGCAGCCGGACGATCTTCCCCCCGAGGCGAGGATTCTGCGGCAGCAGATGGACCAGCCATGGCGGGGATCGATCCTGGGCGTGCCGGCGTCGGTCGCCGGGCGGGTGATGTGCGCGCTCGTGATCCACAGTACCCGCGTGACGCGGCGCTGGCCGCCGGCGCTGGTCGAACGGCTGCAGCTCATTTCGGAGATCTTCGGCGCCGCGTTGCAGCGTTGGCAGCACGAGAACGCGCTTCGTTCGAGTGTCGCCGAGATCGAGCGTCTCAACGCGCGGCTCGAGGCTGACAACGTGTATCTGAAAGAGGAAATCAAGAGCTATCACGACTTCGACGAGATCGTCGGCGACAGCACGCCGCTTCGGCTCGCGTTGGCGCGTCTGAGCCAGGTCGCCCCCACCAATTCGAGCGTGTTGCTGCTCGGGCCGACCGGGACGGGCAAGGAGCTGTTCGCCCGGGCGCTGCACGAACGGAGCCGGCGGCATGCGCGCCCGCTGGTGCGGGTGAACTGCGCGGCGCTGCCGCCGACGCTGGTGGAGAGCGAGCTGTTCGGCCACGAGAAGGGCTCCTTCACCGGCGCGGTCGGGATGCGACAGGGCCGGTTCGAGCTGGCGGACGGCGGCACCATCTTCCTCGACGAGATCGGAGACCTGCCGCAGGAGATCCAGGTGAAGTTCCTGCGCGTGCTGCAGGAGGGGGAATTCGAGCGCGTGGGCTCCTCACGCTCGAAGAAGGTGGACGTGCGGGTCATCGCCGCGACGCACCACAACCTCGAGGCTGCCGTCGCCGAGGGACGCTTTCGAGCCGATCTGTATTACCGGCTGAGCGTCTACCCGATTCACCTGCCCTCGCTGAAGGACCGCATCGACGACATTCCACGGCTCGTCTGGTTCTTCATCCACCGCCACCAGCGCGACCTGGGACGGCAGATCACCAAAGTGCCGCAGTCGCTGATGGACGCGCTGCAGCGCTACTCATGGCCCGGCAACGTTCGCGAGCTCGAGAACGTGGTGGAGCGCGCCATGATCGCCTCGGCTGGCAGCACCCTGCAGCTCGACGCGCCCCTGGTGTTCACCGCCCCGACCCGTGAGAAGGTCGAAGAAGTGTCGGAGAATCTCGATGCCGTGCAGCGCGCCCACATCGAGACCGTCCTCGAGCGGTGCGGCTGGCGCATCAACGGCAGCGGAAATACCGCTGAGCGTCTGGGCATCCATCCGAATACCCTGCGATTCCGGATGAAGAAGCTGGGCGTGATGTGTCCGGACGGCCGAGGCCGGCGCCAGCAGTCGCCGCCGCCGAGCGCCTGAGCGCGACGCGTCACGGCATCGTCCCTGCGCCCGGGAGCCGCTGCGGCGGCCTCCGGGCGGTCGCGCCCAGCGGACAGCAGTCAGCAGCCCGCCGGCTTCAGCGGCGATAGGGTAGGAAAGTCGCCGGCGACGCGCCCGGCCGATCCCACTGATCAGCGATCGATCCCCTTGGCCTGGCGCTTTGGAGGCGGTACTCCAGCGCTCGCTCCCTGATGCGAGTCGAGCTTCAACTGCAGGTACCCCGGCGCGCCAGTCAGTTCGGCACCGTTGTCCCGAAGTCGTTGCAGCGCCTCGATGCCCGCCGCGTCCACGGACACCAGGTCCGTGAGATCCAGTTGAATCGAAGTGACGTTCGCGCAGACTCCGAGCAGTTCGGGCACCTGGGCCACGCTCAACCGGCCGGCCAGACGCACCAAGCGTCGATCGGTCTCGTCCATGACGCCAATCCAGCAGTCCACGGCTTGTACGAAACGCAATACGCAAGCCACGTCAGGCGTTGGGAAACCGGCGATTCTCAAGGCCATTTGCCGTGAAACCGCCTGGCAGCCCGCCGGCGCCGCGACAGGTCACCATCTGCCGTTAGTGAGTCTCAACACGTTGCGTGCAGACCCGGGGGACGGCGGTAGGATGCCGCACGGCCATGGGAGGCCGGCGGCCAGGGGACGGCGTGACCGTCAGCGCACCCGCTGGCGCTGCCGGGTGGCCTTGAGCGACACGCCGAAATAGGCGGTGGCGCCCTGTGCCGGTTCGCCCCACGCCACGTCGATCCGAATGAGATCCACGAACGGCACCTGCACCCGCAGTCCGGCGCCATAGCCGTCGAGCGCCGGCGATCCCGTGAGATCGTCCCGGTCGTTCCACGCCAGCCCGAGGTCTCCGAACCCCGCGAGTTGGAGTCCCCAGTACAGGTTGAGGCCCGCCACCGAGAACGATCGAACCGGTTGGAGCACGTAGGTGTATTCGAGGGTGCCAATGAACTGGTTTCGAGCCGTCCGCGCACCCAGACTCCAGCCGCGCACCGTATTGGCGCCGCCCAGCGCGAACTGCAGGTACTCGGGCAGGCTCGTGCCGACCTCGCCGGTCTGCAGCGTGGCCAACGCGAACATCCCCAGACCATGACGATCCGCCAGCCGCTGAAATCGCCGGCCATCCAGGATGATCGTCCACGACCCGGCGTCCCCGAACAGCCGGTCGATCTCGGCTTCGGCCCACCAGCCGTCGCGCGGATTCGTGGACGAATCCGTGTCGTCGAACGTGAGGAACGCACCGATCGTTGGAATGACGTCCGTGCCATCCGGGGAGAGCGATGCCCCGGAATCGCCGGTGTCGATCGACAGGAGCTCGGCCGCCACGCCTGTCCGCAGGCCGTGGCGCCAGTTGCGGGCAAAGCGCGCGTCGACCGAGGTGGCGCGCTCGTCGAAGTCGTAGAGCGTGTTCCGCCGGCTGGAGTAGCTGAATCCCAGATGCCGTGACCAGGTGCCCGGCGTGATCGTGGTGGTGTCGATCGTGGTGCTCACGCCGGTCTCGCCGCCGAACCGGGCGGCCACACCCACCTGCGAACCGCGCCCGAGGAGGTTGATGCCGCGCAGGCCGGGACCGGCGCTGACGCCGTTCTCGTCCGTGACGCGGATGTAGATAATCGGCAGCAGCCGCAGGGTTTCCGTGACCGCCACATCGAGCACCACCGCGTCCGCCTCGAGTCGTGGCTCGATGAGGACCGTGGTGAACAGCCGGAGCTCATCGAGCCGGCGTTGATCCACCGCGAGGTCGGCCCTCCGGAACGGCGCTCCCACTCGCGTGACCAGGTGCCGCTCCACGAGATCGGACGGCACGTTGCGCAGTCCGCTCACACGGATCTGTCCGACGACACGCCCTTCCATCGGGTCCGTGGCCTGAGCCAGCGCCGGGTGCGGCACGGTGCCGCACACGACGCCGATCAGACACACGCCCGCCAGGCGCATCGCCACGAGGGCTACTTCGGCGTCTCGGCCGAAATCAGCAGCGCATTCGTCCAGGTCATGTCGAGCCGGTCACCGACCTTCAGTTGCTCGAACGCTTTATTGTCGGCCACCCTCCGGCTGTACTTGTAGCCGTTCGGGCCGGTGACGGTGAGCGATTTCGCCTTCTCGTCCTTCGCCGTGATCGTCACCGTCACGGTGCGCTGCGCGGCGAGCGTTCCGGCCGGCTGCCCCTGACCCGTCGTGAACGCGCTCGTATCGAGGTCCACGGCGGCCTCGTTGGGCTTCTTCACGCGAATCACGACGTTTTCGTAGTAGCGCGCGGTGATCTTGTCCCCGACCTTGAGTTCCTTGAACCGCGTGAACGCGGCGGGAACCTCCAGCGTCTCGTAGACCCCCTGGGCATCCTTGACGGTCATCGTTCGGGTGGCCTGATCGATGGCCTCGATCGTCACCGTCACCGCCGTCGACTCTCCCTGGAGCGTCTTCGACTGGGCGCCTGCGGCGCCGGCAGTTCCCAGCAGCGCGGAGCCAGCCAGAGTCCCCACCACCAGTGTCGTTAGAAGCGTCTTCATGCGTTCTCCTTTTGATTGTGATTGCCCCGTCCATGGCCCCGCCGGGGCAGAGTTGAAGAGCACGATTCGCAGATCGGGGCTCGCTGTCTCCGCTGGATGAGCCAGCATGCGCGCAGCATGATCATGGCCATCATGGGTGTCGTCGGACCGGGCAAAGTGCAAGACCCGGACCCGGCCAGAACCTGACGCGCCGTCCGGATCCTTGGGCCTGGTTCGCGATCCGCACGCTGCTTCTGGCCTGTCGAGACGCCCTCACAACATGTGGTGACCGCCGGCCCCGCCGATCAAGCGGTGTGTCGAAACCTCGCCAAAGGCATGCCTCCGGGCCGAGGCCGCTGGGCCGTGAGGTGGCGCTGGTTTTGCGGAGAGGATCGTGGCGTAGCTGTCCCTCTGTCCAGGAGTCCGTGTGTCGCTGACGTTCAAGGAAGTCCGAAAGCTGTTCCAAGTGCCGAGTCAAGGCCGGGTGCGCTTGCGCGATTACGATCCGGGCTGGGCCGCCGACGACGAGTTCCAGGAGCTGACCAAGGACGAGCTCAAGGCGCGTGCGGCCGCTTTCCTCGAGCAGAACGTCGCCGATCTGCGCCAAGGCGCAGGAGCGGCTCTATGCGTCCGACACGCATTCGGTCCTCATCGTGCTGCAGGCGTCCGATGCCGCCGGGAAGGACGGCACGATCAAGCACGTCATGTCCGGGGTCAATCCCCAGGGCTGCCAGATCTACGCGTTCAAGAAGCCGTCGAGCGAAGAGCTCGATCACAATTTCCTCTGGCGCTACATGAAGGCGCTGCCGGAGCGCGGTCGCATCGGCATCTTCAACCGTTCCTACTACGAAGACGTGCTCGTCGTCCGGGTCCATCCGGAGTTGCTCGGCCGGCTGCCAGGCGCGGATCGGGGCGAGAAGTTCTGGCAGGGCCGCTACGACGACATCAACGCGTTCGAGCGGCACCTCGCGCGCAACGGCACGCTGGTGCTGAAGTTCCTGCTGAACGTCTCGAAAAAGGTGCAGCGCGAGCGTTTCCTGGAGCGGCTCGATCGCCCCGAGAAACACTGGAAGTTCTCGGTCAGCGATCTCGAAGAGCGGAAGTACTGGTCGGAGTACCAGATCGCGTTCGAGCAGATGATCCAGCACACGAGCACGAAGCAGGCGCCGTGGTGGGTCATTCCCGCGGACAACAAATGGGTGACACGGACGCTCGTGGCCGGCATCATCACCCGCTCGATCGAACGGCTCGGCCTGACGTTCCCGAAGGTGTCCGACAAGGACCGGAAGCGTCTCGAGGCCGCCAGGGTCGAGCTGACGGCAGGCAAATGACGACTCCGCTCATCGTGAGTGGCCGTCGCCATGCGTCCGGTCGGAAGGGAAGCCATCGCTGGCTCTCAGGCTGGTCGAACCATGAAGAAGACGATCCAGACGTCTCTCCTTCTGCTCAGCGTGCTGTTGCTGGCGCACCGGGTCGAAGCTCAGTTGCCGGGGCTCGGACGGCCGCAAACGCCGTCGCCGGGCGAGAAACCGCCGGCCGAGGATCCCTTGGGACGCAGTACGCCGGACGGAGCCGCCGCCGGCCTGATTCGCGCGGCTGAACAGGGCAACTTCGATCGCGCCGCCGAATACCTCGACTCCAGGCTCGCGCTCTCAGAGCGCAGCGAGCTGGCCCGCAAGCTGTGGGTCGTGCTCGACCGGAGGCTCGTCGGCGCCAGTCGCCTCAGTAGCCGGCCGGACGGAGATCTCGACGACGGGCTCACCAACCGCGACCGCATGGGCACCGTCGAGGGCGAGTCCGGCGGCGTCGACGTGTTCCTGGACCGGGTGCAACGAGGTCGGGGCGATCCGATCTGGTTGATCTCTGCCAGCACGCTGCGGGAGGTCCCGCGGCTCTTCGACGAAGTCCAGCCGCCGTGGATCGAACGATACGTGCCGGAGCGGCTGCTGACCATTCAGTTGTGGTCCCTGCCTCTGTACCGGTGGATCGTCCTGCTGGTCCTCCTCCCCTTGATGTTCGCGGGCGCCACGCTGTCGACTCGTGCGCTGAGCCGCGTCGCCCGTCCGGCCTTGCGCCGCTTCACGCGCGAAACCGACCCCAAGCCGGTGGGGGTGGCGCCTCTGCGCTTGCTCGTCCTCGCCGTCTTCTTCTACAGCATGTCGTTCTGGGGTCTCAGCCTGGCGACGCGGAACTTCTGGCAACGGGTGGCCGGCACCCTGATGATCGTGGCGCTGTGCTGGCTCACCGTGCGCCTGCTGGATCTGGTGGCGGGGCTGAGCCTGCGTCGTCTGGAACGCGCGGATCGCTCGGCCGACACGGCGCTGGTGCGCTTGATCAGCCGCCTCCTGAAGGCGACGGCGCTGATCATGGCGGCGCTGATGTTCCTCTATCTCGCGGATGTCGACCTGACGGCCGCGCTCACCGGTCTGGGCGTCGGCGGCATCGCCATCGGCTTCGGCGCCCAGAAAACCATCGAGAACCTGTTCGGCGGCATCATGGTGATCTCGGACAAGCCGGTCAACGTCGGCGACTTCTGCAGGGCGGGCGAGTTCATGGGCACGGTCGAAGACATCGGCATTCGTTCGACCCGGATCCGGACGCTCAATCGAACGGTGGTGTCGGTGCCCAACGGTCTCCTGTCGGCGATGAGCCTGGAGAACTTTGCCCCGCGCGACCGGTTCCTGTTTCACCACACCATCGCACTGGGACGACAGACGACGGCGGAACAGATGCGCCTCGTGCTGGAGCAGATCCGCGCCCTGCTCGACGGGCATCCGCGGGTGGACCCCACGTCATCCCGTGCCCGGTTGATCCGATTCAGCACGGCGTCGCTGGACCTGGAGATCTTCGCCTACGTGCTCGAGCACCAGCAGCCGGCGTTTCTGGCCATTCAGGAAGCACCTCCTGCTCGGCGTCATGGACATCCTCGAAGCTGCCGGCGCGTCCGTCGCCCCTTCCTTCGTCGCCCCTTCCTTCGTTCCCATGGAAGCCCCGCAGCTGGCGAAGGGGTGAGCGCGCGGAAGCCGTGACCTACTTCCGCGTCAGCAGGGCCGCGGCGATCTCGATCGCCTTCGAGCTCCACATCCTTGGCCTCGACGCGCCCGAACAGGTCGAGGAGGGTCGCCACCGTCCCGCTCCACCCCGTCTGATGGCTGGCGCCGAGCCCGGCGCCGTTGTCGCCGTGAAAGTATTCGTAGAAGAGGATCAGATCGCGCCAGTGCGGATCCTCCTGGAACTTCGCCGTGCCTCCGTAGACCGGCCGCCGGCCGTTCGCGTCACGCAGGAACGTGCTCGCCAGCCGGCGTGAGATCTCCTTGGCCACCTCGAACAGGGTCATGTGCTGCCCGGACCCGGTCGGACATTCCACCGTGAATTCGGTCCCGTAGAACATGTAGAGGTTCAAGAGCGCGCGGATCAGGAGCACGTTGACCGGCATCCACACCGGACCCCGCCAGTTGGAGTTGCCGCCGAACATGCCGGTATCCGACTCGCCGGGCAGGTACTGGACCTTGAGCTCCTGACCACCGACGTGAAACACGAACGGATGGTCGAGATGGTGGCGCGACAGCGCGCGGATGCCGTGCGGCCCGAGGAACTCGTTCTCGTCGAGCAGGTAGGCGAGCACCCGCTCCAATTTGCGCTTGTTGAGAATCGAGAGCAGCCGCCGTCCCTTGTAGCCGACGAACCCCTCGTCGGTCGGAGCGACCTGCTCCAGCAGCTCGGGATGGCGGTCGCGGAACTGGGCGACCATCTCCATCAGCTTCGGGTGCCGCTGTCCGACGCCGGCGTCCAGCACCGTCGAGGCGCACAGCGGCAACAGTCCCACCATCGACCGGATCTTCAGGCGCATCGCCTGCCCGTCGGGCAACCGCAGCAGGTCGTAGAAGAACCCGTCCTGCTCGTCCCACATCTCGTCGTGATTCTCGCCCCGGCGGTCCATCGCGTAGGCGATCCACATGAAGTGCTGGACGAACTTGAAGGCGGCCTCGTCGTAGGTGTCGTCGGCTCGGCCAGGATGAGGGCGATCTCGAGCATGTTCTGGCAGTAGAACGCCATCCACGCCGTCCCGTCCGCCTGCTCCAGCGAGCCGCCCGTCGGCAGCGGCGCGCTGCGGTCGAACACGCCGATGTTGTCGAGCCCGAGAAACCCGCCGGCGAACACGTTGCGTCCCGCCGGATCCTTCCGGTTCACCCACCAGTTGAAGTTCAGCATCAGGCCGTGAAACGACCGTTCCAGGAAACGGAGGTCTGCCCGCCCGAGGTTCCGTTCCATCTTGTACAGGCGCAGCGTCGCCCAGGCGTGCACGGGCGGATTGACGTCGCTGAAGTTCCACTCGTAGGCCGGGATCTGCCCGTTGGGATGGGCATAGAGGCTCCGCAGCATCAGCAGCAGCTGCTCCTTGGCGAAGTCGAAATCCACCAGCGCCAGCGAGAGGGTGTGAAAGGCGAGGTCCCACGCCGCGTACCACGGGTACTCCCACTTGTCCGGCATGGAGATCACGTCGGCGTTGAGCATGTGAAACCACTCGCGGTTCCGCACGCCGGACCGGGGGGCATCGACCAGCGGATGGCTCTTCTGGTCGCGCAGCCAGCGCTCGAGGTCGAAGTAGTAGGTACTGCTTGCTCCAGAGCATGCCCGCCAGCGCCTGGCGGTGCACGCGCCGCTCGTCGTCGTTCAGCGACTGCGGCGCGATCCGCTCGTAGAACTCGTCCGCATCCGCGATGCGGCTCTCGAGGATCCGCTCGAACCCGCGGAAGGCATCGCCGGTCGCGGCGTCGTTGACGGCCTTCGCAGCCGCCGCGCTCTCGAGGCGCAGACTGACGGTCTTGCTGCCGCCAGCGGGCACGTCGAGGGCGTAATGGGCCGCCGCCTTGGTCCCGACCTTCGCGGGGTTGACCGCGTCGTGGCGGCCCCCGACGACGTACTCATGGAACGCGTCCTTCACGTAGGGAGACGGGTTGGGCTGATCCCAGAGCAGCGATGCGTTGCTCTCGTTCTCGGTGAAGAGCAGCTCCGGTGCGCCATCGCACGACAGCCAGTACTCGCCCAGCTGGGGATGCGTGGCCTGAATGACGCCGGGTCGCACCTCGCGGAGCGAGGGCCTGGGCTGATCCGCGTCCCACGACCAGGTATTGCGGAACCAGAGCGTCGGCAGGACGCGCAGCCTGGCCGCTTCCGGCCCGCGATTGTGCACCGTGATGCGGACGAGCACATCCTCCGGGCCGGCCTTCGCGTATTCCACGAACACGTCGAAATAGCGGTCCTCGTCGAAGACGCCGGTATCGAGCAGCTCGTATTCGAGCTCGTTCCGCGATCGGTTCCGGTTCGTGTCGACCAGGTCCCGGTAGGGATACTCCCGCTGCGGGTACTTGTACAGATACTTCATGTACGAGTGCGTGGGCGTGCTGTCGACGTAGAAGTAGTACTCCTTCACGTCTTCGCCGTGGTTCGCCTCGTTGTTCGTGAGCCCGAACAGGCGCTCTTTCAGGATCGGGTCCCGCTCGTTCCACAACGCCAGGGCGAAGCACAGTTGCTGCTTGTCGTCGGACAGGCCCCCGAGTCCGTCCTCGCCCCACCGGTAAGCGCGCGACCGCGCCTGATCGTGGGTGAAGTAGTTCCACGCGTCGCCGTTGTCGCTGTAGTCTTCGCGAACGGTGCCCCACTGCCGCTCGCTGAGGTACGGCCCCCATTTCTTCCAGGGCACCCCCGCCTCCCGTGCGTCGTTCAACCGCTTCTGCTCGACGACGTCTGGTCTCGCGCTCACTCTGGCCTCCGTCGAAACTCGGATACGGCAGAGAGCAACGATCGGGCCGCCGGGCTGCCGGCGAGACGGTCACAGATTTGCTACGAACACGGGACCAGGCCCCCGTTCGTGCCCGCAAACGACGGAGTACCGATCGGAAGGTCACAACCGGCGGTGATTTGTCCGCCATAGGGTGACGGCTCGCTGGAGCGAGTCGCGAAAAGGAGAGAGCTGTCTCATGGTCCGGTCTCCCGTGTTCCTTTTCCTGGCCTGCCTGGCTGTCGCGGCGACGGCTCGCCCGGCGAGCGCTCAGACCGCACTTGCCGTGCCGGCCGAACAGCCGCCGGCGTGGCCCAGCGAAGAGCAGCCGCCGCTGTGGCCCAGCGAAGCGGTGTCCGCGGGGGCGCGAACGCTGTTCGCCTTCGATTTCGCCGGTGGGGCCCCCGAGGCGGCGGGCGGCCAAGCCCCGGCAGCCCCGACCGTGCTCTCGGTGGAGCGCCGCGCCTGCGACGGCTGCCCCCCGCGGAGCGTGGGCCGCGCCTTCTTCGACACGACGATCGTCAACGTCTTCTATGAGCTCGCCAATCTCGCGCGCGGCCAGGTGACGGCGCACATTACCCCGAAGTCGTGGTGGGCCAACATGGAGCAGGGGTGGGTGTGGGACCTCGACGACTTTGGGGTCAACCAGATCGGGCACCCGTACCAGGGCAACAACTACTTCAACGCCGGGCGAGCCAACGGCCTGAGCTTCTGGGAATCGGCGGGCATCACGGCATTTGGGAGCGCCACGTGGGAGTACTACGGCGAAACCAACCATGCCTCGGTGAACGACCTGATCAACACGACGCTCGGCGGCATTGCGCTCGGCGAGATGTTCCATCGCGCCGCCTGGCTCGTGCGCGACCCGCGCCTTACCGGAAAGCCCCGCCTGTGGAAGGAGGTCGGGGCCATGGCCATCGATCCGATCACGGGCCTCAAGCGGTTCCTGTCCGGTGACGCCTCCCGCATCTCCGAGAAGCCGCCGGAGATGGTCCCGTCGGCGCTCCAGGCCATCGGCTCGCTCGGCGTGCTCTCGCGAGGCTCGAACACCAACGCGTTCGAGGGGGATAACAACGCCTTTCTCGAGATGAACATGCTGTATGGCGATCCCAGGGTCGGCCGCAGCCGGACGCCGTACGACGACTTCACCGTGCTGCTTCGCTTCGGCGGCGGCGGCGGCCTGAGTGAAGCGAAGGTACGAGGCCGCCTCATCGGCCAGCCCTTTCACAACAACCGCATCCAGTTCAACGTGACGCAGGCGTACGACTTCGCCAAGAACAACGTCTACCAGTTCGGCGCGCAGGCGTTCAATGGGAACGTGGCCGTTACGTTCGGCAGCCTGTCCGACGGTCTCTCGTTCTGGGTCAACGGGTGGGGCGGTCTGACCGCGCTCGGCGCCGTCGATTCGATTCCGCTCGAGGGTGACGACGTGTGCGCACCAGAGACGCCGCCGGACGGCGACGGGGCGGGCCAGGGTGTATCGGAGGGCCCGCGCTGTTACGACTACGGCCCGGGGACCGATTTTGGCGCCCGCGCCATCCTGGCGAACGATGGCCGCCCGATCGTCGATTTCCTGTACGAGACGCATCACCTCTACAGCCTCGACGGCGTGAGGGCCAACCACTTCCTGCAGCAATTGCGGCTGGACCTGCTGGTACCGTTGAAAGGACCGCTGGGCGTCGGGTTCGCCGGCGAGTACTTCGATCGCCGGACCTACTTTTCCCAGACCGCCAACCCGACACAGAAATTCCACTTTCCCCAGGTGCGCCTGTTTATGACATGGAGGTTCTCATGAGCCTGCGTGGGCTCGCGGCCGGCCTGGTCGCGCTGGCGTGCCTCACGCCTGTTCCGGCCGGCGCGCAGGCATCCTCATCGGCGTCCCCGTCGGCGGCGCAGCCGGCCGCCGACACCGCGTCCGCGGCCGATCGATCTCGCACGTGGATCGTCGTCGGCGGCACGACGACGACCCTGCGAGGCGATTGTCAGGAAGGCTGTCCCGCGCACGGCACCGGCGCCTACCTGCATACCGGGAGCGTGCTCGCGGTCGCCGGCGTCCGCGTGAACCCTCAGGCGGACGCGGGGCTCGAAGTGTCGTGGGTCCCGGCCTCGACCCAGCCGGCGATGACATCCGTGTGACCTTTCTCCTGGCCACGGGGCAATTCAGGCCGATGGCGTCCAACGGCTTCTTTCTGCGGGGCGGCATGGGGATGGCCTTCGTCCGCAACTTCACCTTCGACGCGGCCGATTCGGTGCCGCCGATCACGTCGAAGGCGCTGGGACTGACCTACGGTGCGGGGTGGGCGTTCTGGCGCAGCAAGCGTGTGGGCTTTGAGCTGTTCGGCGCCCAGCACATGGCCGCGCTCGGCGACTTCGTGAGCGGCGGGGTGAACAACGAGAACGTGATCGCCAACTTCTGGTCGCTGGGCGCCGCGATCGTCATCCGGTAACGGCTCGGCTGCGCCGGCCCGCGCGGTACCCCGCGGGCCGGCCGCACGTTATCGCTTCTGTTCCTGGATCGTGACCGGCGAGCGAAGCTCGAACCCGATGACCGATTCAGCGGGAATTTCGGCGGACTCGCCCCGCGCCAACGTGCCCACGGCGCCCCCGGCGACGGCGCCGATCGCCGCGCCTTGTCCGCCACCGGCAATCGCCCCGATCGCCGCGCCGGTGCCTGCGGCAATCCCGACCTTTGCGGCGTTCTTGCCCTTGTTCGCCGCGGCCTCGTTGCTGATCGGCGACGTGACGAGCTCGATCTTGGTGCCATCGGCGAGCGTCAGAGCGGTGAGCTCGATCGAGAGGCTGGCTTTTCCTTTGACCCGGCCGCCCTTGTCGGCCTCGACCACGCGGCCGTCGACCTTGGCGCCCGCGGCTGCGATGGTCCAGTCGCCGGACCTGATCGGCTCTTCCAGAACCGCCGAAAACGGCGCTCCGGTCTCCACCGTCTTGGTCGAGAGCTCGCGGGTGGTTCTGATCGTGATCACCTGGCCGGCGCCGAGCGTGGCGACCCTGGGCTTTGGTGGTGGAGGAGGTGCGGGCGGTGGAGCGGCCGCGGGCGGGGCGGCGGGCTGCGCCGCGGGCGCAGGCGGCGCCGGACGCGGCCTCCTCCGCGGGCGGCGCGCTCGCCGATGGCTCACCAGGCGCAGCCGCCTCAGCGGCGGGAGCCTCGGCCGCAGGCTGAGACTCAGGTGCGGAGCACGCGGCCGCGGCCATGCTTGCGGTCGCAATCGCCGCGAGTACGACCAGCGCGCGGCGGCGGCGATGGAGAGTGCTGCTGTTTCCGTGTCGTCGTTGTCGTTCTCACCCGTCACCTCCAGTATTCCGAGCGCACATTCCGGGCAAGCCGGCCGTGCGTCGATCAGCGCCGCCGCCCGCCGCCGCCGGATGGACGCCCCCGCCACCGCTGGGGCGGTAGCTGCCGGACCTCGACGACGTGCTGCCGCTCCCGCTCCGCATCTGGCCCGAATCGCGCGTGCGCTGTGCGCCCTCGGCGCGAGCGGCGGCATCGCGATCGACCTGGGTGCGCGTCGCCGAATCCATTTGAGAGGTCGTGGCGCGGTCGCGCGTTTGCGCACCGGATTGCGCCGCCCGATCCTGCGCCTGCTGGCGCTGCTCGGGCGTCGCGACGACGTCGCCCCAGCCGCCGTTGTCGTACTTCTGCAAGCCGCCGTCGCCGTCCTTGCGGTAGACGTTGCCGTCACGGCCAGCATAGACGTCGCCGTCGCTCGTCCGGGTGACGCGCGTGGTGTTGCCGGTGACGTTGCTCGTGTAGCGTGAGGTGGCCGCCCAATCGTCGCCGCGCCGGACGCCGGTCGTGCCCCAGCTCCCGTAGACGTTCGACCCCTGCCGGGTTGCGGCGCCCGTGCCGGTCCTCGGGTTGTAGGCCGACGCGGCGCCGCGCGAACCGTACGGGCCGTGGGCGACGGCGGCACGCGAGTAGGTGCCGGTTCGGGGGTTGTAGCGCTGGGCGACGCCCGCGCCTCCGTACGGACCGTAGGCCACCGCTCCGCGCGTGTAGGCGCCGGTCCACGGATTGTAGGAGGCGCCGAACCCGTAGGTCGGATAGAACGGGTAGTACATCCCGCCGCCGTAGTACGGCGGGTAGTAATAGCCGGTGCCCCACACGGCGCAGCCCCACGCCACCATCACGCCGGTGGCCGCCAGCGCCGTCGCGAAGAGGATTTCGTCGTCGTCGTCGTCCTCGACCGTGATGTAGGTGACGGAGTGCGCCGGAGAGCTGACCGGAATCTCGTAGATCTGCTTCGGCACTTCGCCGGTGACCTGCCATGGGCCAGTGGGCGACTTCGACATGAACCAGACGCCCTGGAAGCACATGTAGTAGAGGTCGCCGACCTTGATGATGTCCTTGTCGGTATTGACCGCACGCTGGACGGTCGTCATCTCGATCGGCTGAAACTCCGGCGTCCCGTTGTACACGACTTCGGGCGCCTGCAGCGTCTTGCTGACACGTGCCGTCTGCGGAATCTGCGCGAGCACGACGGCTTCGGCCGCCTCTCGCGTGCCCGGCACCGACGCGAGCACGCGCGAGCGCTCGTGTTCGAGCGGAATCTGCTTGAACGCCTCGGGCAGATTCAACGTGGCGAACGTCCAGGGGCCGGCGAAATCGCGTGACGTGAACCACCGGCCCGCGACCAGGAAGTAGACGGGCCCGGTCGCGCCCATGCGGAAGATGTCGCTCTCGGTGTTGCTGACCCACACCAGCGGGTTCGCGCCCTGCACCGCCAGATAGGTCGGGTCGCCCTTCAGCAGGATCATCTCCGCCGGCACCAGGCTGACGAACACCTGCGGCACCTGGTTGGCGTTGATCGTCCGGCCGGGGAGACTGGACTTCACGTCCTTCCAGTTTTCGTCGTTGGGCAGCTTCGCGAAGCTCTCCGGGAGCTTGCCGGCCGGCGTCCACGGTCCCTTCAGGTCGGTGGCCTTCAGCCACACGGTCTCGTTGCGCAGGTAGAACGTCTTCGTCGGATTGTGCTGGAACAGATCCCAGTTGGTGTTGACCGCCGAAACCAGGTCGTTCTGAGGGATCGGTTGCCAGATCGGCTCACCGTCGATGTTGACCAGCACAGCCGGCGTCTTGCTGAAGAAGATCGGCGGCGGATCCGCCTTCACGCCCTCGACGTTCTTCGGGATGATCGCGCTCGTGTCGATGTTGGCCAGCACCCGATCGAGCGCGATCACGCGCTCCTCGCGCGGTATCGCCGCCGTGATTTCCGAGACGATCGTCTTGACCTGCTCACGCGGCACCGTCGGGAAGTTGGATTCGGTGATCGTGAACTCCGAGAAATTCACGAGCCGCTGGTCGAGGGCGACGCTGGTGTCGGATTCCAGCTTGAGGGTGCCGAGGGCCGGCTTCGCACCCTTCGGCGCGTGGGACACGGCGGCATACGCGACGATCCGTTTCTGGTCTGCCCAGCTCGACACCTGTGGCTGGTAGAGGGCCAGGGCCGCTCCGCTCGCCGTCGTGTACGCTCGCGGCCACCCGCCGTCGGACGCGGGAGCCGCGGCGGCGGCAGCCGCCGGTTTGGCGGTGGTCGTGGCCGGTTTGGCCGTGGCAGGCGCCGGTTTGGTGGTGGCAGGCGCCTGGGCCACGAGCGGCGCAAGCGGCGTGGCGAAGAACGCGAGGATCAGGACGGTGGCGACACGGACCTTCACGGGGGAACTGATCGGCATCTGGGGTTCTCTCTCGCCCGGACGTTGATGGATGGCTCGACCCCTGCGCCGCAACACCTGCGGCCACGCACATTTATAGCCCGCGGGGGCCTCTGGTAGGGGAGCAAAGCGAGTGCCACGCCGCTCGGGACAAGGGCATGAATTCCCGGTGCAACGCATGGATCCCGGGCAGTATACCTGTAGAGCTCACAGCATGCCGTGACGGGTCACCGGCGACGGTCTCCGCCTGCCGCGGGTGTTTGAATCTCAGCGGTAGATTCACCCGCGCCGCCGCCAGGTCACCGGCCGGCGGGCCGGGAAGCGGCGCGGCGGCGAGCCGGGCGCTCGGACGTCCGCGGTGGCAGTTTGCTCATCATCCGGGCGGTGCGTTCCTGCAACCGTGTCAGCCACGCCGCCTGAAGCTCCAAGCCGGTACGGAACATCGCCAGGAATGCCGGGGGGTGACCCGAAAAGTCGATCGCGAGCTGGCCCCAGTCCGGCCTCCGCCCATCGATGTCGGTGAATCCATACGCACGACTGAGCTCCCACGAGCTCCACAGCTGCCCCGTCCGGTCGAACATCTGCGGGTCCTGCGCGATCGCCGCGACCGCGCGGCCCACGTACCAGGGGGACTCCGATTCCAGGAAGTTGCGGTCCTTTTTCCCGGCCTCCGGCCAGTTCGCTTCCGTCACGCCCATGCCCTCGAGCATGGCCTCGGAGCGCAGGAAGCCCGGCGTGACCGCCACCGACGTCACGTGGTGCGCGTGGAGTTCCGCGGCCATGTTCAGGGCGAGCCCCTTGATCGCCAGCTTGACCGACCAGGCCAGCGGATTCCCGCCGCCGCCGAGCACGTCGTTCTCGGTGACCTCGACGATGAGCCCGCGCCGCTTCCGGATCATGTGCGGCGCCACGTGTTTCGCCGTGATGATGTGCGACACCAGCGCCTGCCTCAACACCTGGTCGGCGTGCGACACGTCGACCTGCCAGAACGACCCCCACTGTCCCATCAGCGGCTCTTCGCCGGCGATGCTGTTCACCAGCACGTCGAGCCGGCCGTGGTCCTGCAGGATTGTCGCGACCAGCGCCTCGACCTCGGCTTCGACCGTGTGATCGACGCGCAGCGCGATCGCGCGGCCGCCCGCGGCAGTGATGAGAGCCGCGGTTTCGTCCACGGTCTCACGGCGGCCGTACGGCGACGGCCGCCCGGTGACGCTCCGGCCGGTGCATATCACCGTGGCGCCCGCTTCGCCGAGCGCCCGCGCGATGCCGCGGCCGGCGCCTCTGGTGGCGCCGGCCACCAGGGCCACCTGGCCGCGGAGCGACCCGGGGGACTGCGGCGGAGACGTCTGAGAGCGGTGAGATCGGGTGCGCGTTGCCATGCCACGCCTCCTCGAGGTGCCGCCGCGAACCCCAGTTACGCAACGGCCGTTCACTAACAGGGCCAATTAGAAAACTGTCGTTTACTATTTGTCAAGCCATGAGCCCACGCCCGCGCACCGTTGCCGACGCCGACATCCTGATCGCCGCCAGCCGGGTCATTTCCCAGGTCGGCCCGACCCGCCTGACGCTGGCGGATGTCGGCCGTGCCAGCGGCCTGTCCCCGGGTGCCCTGGTCAAGCGCTTTGGATCGAAGCGGGGCCTCCTGCTCGCGATGTCGCGCCAGAGCATGGAGTCGGTGGACGCATGTTTCGCGATGGTGCGCTCGGCGCACCCCGCGCCGCTCGACGCGTTCGTGGCCGCGGCCCTGGAGATGGCGCGCTACGTGAAGACGCCGCAGGAAGTGGCGAACTCCCTGGCCTACCTGCAGATCGATTTGAGCGATCCCGACTTCTACGCGCTCATGAAGGAGAACAGCAAGCGGATGGAGGCCGGATACCGGACGCTGCTCGACGAGGCGGTCGAGGCGGCTGAACTCGTGCCGTGCGACACCGCTCGTCTGGCCAGGGCCGTCGGCGCCCTGGTCACCGGGTCGCTGCTCGGCTGGGCGATTGCCCGTCGCGGCACGGCAGAGGCCTGGATCCGCGCCGATCTCGCGATGCTCCTGGATTGTTACCGTCAGCCTGCACGGCCGGTCCGGAGAGCGCCGTCGGCAGTTCGAGCGCGGCGGGTCGATTCCCGGGTGCGCCGTTCGAGGCAGCAGTAAGGAGGGACATCAATCCGTTCTGCACCATAATTGCCCCCCGCATGCCTACCGTTCGCGACGCCGTCATCGGCCTGCTGCGCGAGTTCGGGATGACCACGATGTTCGGGAATCCCGGGTCGACCGAGCTGCCGCTGTTCAAGAACTTCCCCGACGATTTCCGCTACGTGCTGGGCCTGCAGGAGTCGGTGGTGGTGGGGATGGCCGACGGCTTCGCGCAGGCCACCGGTAACGCGGCGTTCGTCAACCTGCACTCGGCGGCGGGCGTCGGCCACGCGATGGGGAACATCTTCACCGCCTACCGGAACCGCACGCCGCTGGTCATCACCGCCGGCCAGCAGGCGAGATCGATCCTGCCGTACGAGCCGTTCCTGTATGCCACCGACGCGACCAGGCTGCCGGATCCGTACGTGAAGTGGAGCAGCGAGCCGGCGCGCGGGGAAGACGTCCCGGCGGCGATCGCCCGCGCCTACTACGTGGCGATGCAGCAGCCGTGCGGACCCACGTTCGTCTCGATTCCGGTCGACGACTGGGAGCGTCCGAGCGAGGCCGTGGCGGCGCGCACGGTGAGCCGGCTGCTGCATCCGGACCCGGCGCTGATCGAGACCATCGGCGCGCGGCTCGATCGCAGCCCGCGGCCCGCGTTCGTCGTCGGGCCCGGCGTCGATCGCAACGGCGCCTGGGATCAGGTGGTGGCGCTCGCCGAGCGGCATCAGGCCCTGGTCTGGGTGAGCCCGATGTCGTCGCGCTGCAGCTTTCCCGAACGGCACCGGCTGTTTGCCGGGTTCCTGCCCGCGATCCGCGAGCGGATCGTCGAACGCCTCGTCCGGGCACGACTTCATCCTCGCGCTGGGCGCGCCGGCCTTCACCTACCACATCGAAGGGTTCGGACCGCACGTGCCGCCCGGCGCGGAGCTGGCCCAGATGATCGATGTCCCCGACATCGCGGCGTGGACCCCGGCGGGTCTGGGCATCGTCTGCGACGTCCGGCTCGGGACCGGCGCCTTGCTGCAGCGCCCGGCGCCGCCGGCCCGGCCCGCGCCGCAAGGGCGGTGTGCGCCGCCGCGCGTGGAGCCGGGCGAGCGCATCTCGATCGCGTATCTGATGCAGACGCTGGCCGACGTCCGCCCGCCCGACAGCATCCTGGTGGAGGAGTCGCCCTCGAGCCGCGCGACCATGCAGGCCCACCTGCCGATCGAGCGGCCGCACAGCTTCTTCACCTGCGCCAGCGGCGGCCTCGGCCACAGCCTGCCGGCCGGCGTCGGCGTCGCGCTGGCCACCGGCTCGGCGCGGAAGGTCATCGGCCTGTTCGGCGACGGATCGTCGATGTACTCGATTCAGGCGCTCTGGTCCGCGGCCGATCTGCAGCTGCCGCTGACCATCGTCATCGTCAACAACGGCGGCTACGCGGCGCTCAGCGAGTTCCTCGCGCACTTCAACCTGAAGGAACCGATCGGCACCGAGGTGCGCGGCATCGATTTCGTGAAGCTGGCGCAGTCGCTCGGCTGCGCGGGCGTACGGGTGGAGAAGCCCGGCGAGCTCGCGCGCACGCTGCGCGACGCCGTGGCGTCGCCCGTGCCGATCGTGGTGGACGTCGTCGTTGCGTGAGAGACGAGGCCGAGATGGCGATCGAGAGCGCGCACCCCAGGGTTCATGTCCGCGACGTCGCTTCGCCGATCAGCATGTCGAACCGGCGCATGCTGGCGTCGTGCTTCCTCGGCACGACGATCGAGTGGTACGACTTCCTCGTCTACGGATTCCTGGCGCCGCTGGCCCTCAACCGCCTGTTCTTTCCGTCGCTGAGCCCGCTGGCCGGCACCATCGCCGGCTTTGGCGTCTTTGCCGTCGGGTTCGCGGCCCGGCCGCTGGGCGGCGTGGTCTTCGCGCACTTCGGCGACCGCGTCGGGCGCAAGCCGATCATGGTGACGACGCTGGTCATGATGGGCGTGTCGACCACGGCGATCGGCTTGACGCCGACGTTCGCGACCGTCGGCATTGCCGCACCGATCATCCTCGTGTGCCTGCGCTTCCTGCAGGGCTTCTCGCTCGGCGCCGAGTCGGCGACCGGACCCCTGCTCGCGATGGAGAGCGCGCCAGGCAACACGCGTGGCCTCTTCGCCGCGCTCGTGTCGAGCGGCGCGGCCGCCGGCACCGTGCTTGGCGCCCTCGCCGCGTTCGCCGTCGGGACGCTGCCGCAGGAGGAGCTGCTGGCGTGGGGCTGGCGCGTGCCGTTCCTCGCCAGCGCGCTGATCTTCGCCGTCAGCTTCTACGTGCGCATGAAAGTCGAGGAATCGCCGGCGTTCCAGCGCGCGATCGAGCGGGCGGCGCCCGAGCGCGTGCCGCTGCTGGCGGTGCTGCGGCGGTGCAAGGTGGCGACGCTGCAGGTGCTGTTCTGCGCCATGGCCGAGTCGTCCACGTTCTATTTCACGTCGGTCTTCGGCCTGTCGTACGGCATCCAGACGCTGGGGCTGGGCAACGGGCTGCTGCTCGCGGGCGTGGCGATCGGCAACGCCGTCGGCATCGTCACCAACCCCGCCGTTCGGCGCGCTGTCGGATCGCGTCGGCCGCAGGCCGCTGCTGGCGGCGTCGTACCTGCTGTCGGCCGCTCTACGTCCTGATGCTCTTCTTCCCGCTGCTGCGGTCCGGAGAGCCGTGGCTGGTGATCCTGGCGATGGCGATTCCGGGCGCGGTGCTGCAGCCGATGTCGCTCGCCGTCAGCGGCAGCTTCTACCCCGAGCGCTTCGACGATCCGCGGCTGCGGCTGTCGGGCGTGTCGCTCGGCCGGCAGCTCGGCACCATCCTCGGCGGCGGCATCATGCCGATGGTGTCGGCCTCGCTGCTGGCCTGGTCGGGCGGATCGCTGACGTGGGTGCTCGCCTACTTCGCCGCCGTCTGCGCGCTCGCGGTCGGCGCGGTCGTCTCGTCGCGCGAGACCGCCGGCGCGTCCTGGGAAAGGGAAGCCGCTCTTCGATAGGTCGTGGTGTCGTCGCTAGGAGGACCCGGTCGCGCTCGCGGCAAAGGCCGCTGCCTCGGACGGACCCCAGCTGCCCGGTTCGTACTCGTATAACGGCTGATCCGTGCTCAGCACGTCGTTCACGACGCGCCACGCCGCCTCGACGCCCGCTTCGCTGCCGAACAACGTGCGATCGCCGCGCAGGGCATCGCCGAGCAGGCGCTCGTACGGGGGCATCTCGTCGCTCGTCTGCCGGTGCTCGACGAGCGCCGCGTCTTCGCCCACCATCTCCTCGCCCGGCTTCTTGATTCGGGCCATCAGGGTCATCGACACATCAGGACTGAGGCGAAAGCGCAGTTCGTTGACCGGCGCGGTGGCCGAATCGAACCACGGGGGAACCGGAGGCGCGAAGGCGACCCGCACTTCGGTGACCGTTTCCGCCATGCATTTGCCGGCGCGGACGAGCATGGGCACGCCGCTCCAGCGCGGGTTGTCCACGGCGAGGCGGACGGCAACGTAGGTTTCGACGCGCGAATCGGGCGCGACACCGGTTTCCTGGCGATAGCCACGATACTGGCCGCGCACCACGTCGGCGGGCGTGAGCGGGCGGATGGACTGAAGGAGCGCAACCTTGGCGCGCTCGATGGCGGGGCCGTCGCTCGACGCCGGCGGCTCCATCGCCAGCAGCGACAGCACCTGCAGCAGATGGTTCTGGAAGACGTCGCGGAGCGCTCCGACCTCTTCGTAGAAGCGGCCGCGGCCCCGGACGCCGAACGCCTCGGCCATCGTGATCTGCACGCGGGCGACGTATCGCGCGTTCCAGATCGGTTCGAGGAACGTGTTGGCCAGGCGGAAGTACAACAGGTTCTGCACCGGCTCCTTCCCCAGGAAGTGGTCGATGCGATAGATCGCGTCCTCGGGAAACGACTCGTGCAACGTGGCGTTGAGGGCCTGCGCCGACGCGAGGTCGCGGCCGAAGGGCTTTTCGACGATCAGCCGCGCCCGCCGGCCGATCCGGATCGCGCGAGATTCGACGCCACGGCGGCGAACAGGCTCGGCGGGATCGCGAGGTAGAACACCGGGCGCGCCGCCGTCCCGAGCGCCTCACGCAGCCGATCGTAGGTGGCCGGATCCGCGTAGTCGCCGGAGACGTAGGAGATATTGCGCGGCCAGCCGTCGCGTACGCGTCGGCGTCGACGCCGCCGTGCGCGGCCAGGCTCTCCTTCATGCGCGCGCACAACTGATCGGTCGTCCAGTTCGGCCTGGCGACGCCGATCACCGGGACGCTCAGGCGGCCGTGGCGGGCCATCGCCTGGAGCGCGGGGAAGATCTGCTGATAGGCGAGATCGCCGGTGGCGCCAAACAGCACCAGGGCGTCGGCGGGAGCGTCAGACATCGGTGTCCCCGAGGCGAGAGCTGGCGCTACGCACCGGCCGGACGCTCGACGTGGCCGCCGAACTGATAGCGCATCGCCGAGAGCAGCCGGTTGGCGAAATCGTCTTCTCCTCGTGAACTGAACCGCTGGAAGAGCGCGGCGGCGAGGACAGGCGCCGGTGTCGAGGTGTCGACGGCGGCGGCGACCGTCCATCGCCCTTCGCCCGAGTCCGAGACGCGCCCGGAGAACGGTGTCAGGTCGGGATGCTCCGCCAGCGCGCGTGCCGTCAGGTCGAGCAGCCACGACCCGACGACGCTGCCGCGCCGCCACAGTTCGGCGACATCCGGCACGGGGATGTCGTACTTGATAGTGCTCGGCCTCCCGGAGCGGCGCCGTTTCGGCATCCGCGGGTCGCGGGTGCGCGCCCATCCCCGCGTGCGCCAGGATGTTGAACCCTTCGGCGTAGGCGGCCATGAGCGCGTACTCGATGCCGTTGTGCACCATCTTGACGAAGTGCCCGGCTCCGGCGGGCCCGCAGTGCAGGTAGCCTTCCTCGGCAGTCCCGGACGCGACGGCGCGGCCCTCCGTCGGCGGCGCGGCGTCCCGTCCCGGGGCCAGCGTCTTGAACACCGGGTCGAGACGCGCCGACCGGTTCGGCCTCGCCGCCGATCATCAGGCAGTAGCCGCGCTCGCGCTCCCCAGACGCCGCCGCTGACGCCGACGTCGACGTAGCGGATCCCGCTGCGCCGAGCGCGCGGGAGCGCCGGATGTCATCGGCGTAGTACGAGTTCCCGCCGTCGATGACGATGTCGCCGGGTTGGAGCAGCGGCGCGAGCACGTCGAGCGTCGAGTCGACGACTGCGGCCGGCAGCATCAGCCACACGGCGCGCGGCGTGCTCGAGCCGCGGCGACGAAATCGGCAAGCGAGCGCGAGGCGGTCGCGCCCTCGCTCGCCAGCGGCGTCATCGCGTCGGCGTGCGCGTCGAACACGACGCAGCGGTGCCCACCGCGCAGCAGCCGGCGCACCATGCTGCCGCCCATCCGTCCGAGGCCGATCATGCCCAGCTGCATCTGCTTCTCCCTCTGAATATCTTCCTGATGACCGAGGAGCGATGAACGAACTGGACCAGCTCTGCATCAATACGATTCGGATGCTGTCGGTCGACACGGTGCAGCAAGCGGAGTCCGGGCATCCCGGCATGCCGATGGGCGCGGCGACGATGGCCTACGTGCTGTGGACCCGCCACCTGCGTCACAACCCGAAAACCCGGCGTGGCCCGATCGCGATCGGTTCGTGCTGTCGGCCGGTCATGCGAGCGCGCTGCTCTACAGCCTCCTCCACCTGACCGGGTACGACCTGTCGCTCGACGACCTGAACAGTTCCGGCAGTGGGACAGCCGGACGCCCGGACATCCCGAGCGCGGGTGCACGCCGGGCGTGGAGGTGACCACCGGCCCGCTCGGCCAGGGGCTGGGCAATGCCCTCGGCCTGGCCATCGCCGAACGGTGGCTCGCGGCCACGTTCAATCGCCCGGAGCACGAGGTCGTGACCACCGCACCTACGTGCTGGCCAGCGACGGGGACATGATGGAAGGGCTCTCGAGCGAAGCCGCCTCGCTGGCGGGGACGCTGCGGCTCGGCCGATTGATCGTGCTCTACGACGCGAACCGGGTGACGCTCGCGGCGACGACGGACCTGACGTTCCGGAGGATGTCGGCGGGCGTTTCGAGGCCTGCGGCTGGCATGTGCAACACGATCGACGGCCAGGACGTGGCGGCGGTCGATGGCGGCGCTGACCGCCGCGCGCGCCGTCGAGGATCGCCCGTCGCTCATCGTCGCGCGCACCCATATCGGCTACGGCAGTCCGAAGAAGCAGGACACGTTTCAGGCACACGGCGAGCCGCTCGGCGCCGACGAGGTGCGCGCCACCAAGCGTGCGCTGGGGTGGCCCGAGGACCCGCCATTCCACATTCCTGACGACGCACTCCAGTCCCTTCGCTTGTCGGGCGGCCGCGGCGCGACGATCGAAGCCTCATGGCAGCGCGGAATGGACGCCTACGCGGCGCGTCATGCCGACGAAGCCGAGCCGCCTTCGCGCCGAGCCCTCGCGGGCGAGCTGCCCGCCGCTGGCAGTCCCATCTGCCGGCGTTCACGCCTGCCGACGGCGACATGGCCACGCGCGACGCCGGCGGCAAGGTGCTCGAACGCATTGGCGGCGGTCGTGTCCCGAACCTGGTCGGCGGTTCGGCCGACCTCGATCCCGTCCACGCGCACCGCGATGAAAGGCCGGGGCGACTTCGAGAGCCCGGAGCGCGCCGCGCGTCCGAGGGCGGTCCGAAGACACAGGGGGGCGCTGGCGGCGAGTGGAGCTACGCGGGGCGCAACATTCATTTCGGCGTGCGCGAGCACGCGATGGCCGCGGCGCTGACCGGGATGGCGGTCACGGCGGGCTCGTGCCGTTTGGCGCGACCTTCTTGTCGTTTTCGGACTACATGCGTCCGAGCATGCGCCTCGCGGCCCTCAGCCAGGCGCACGTCATCTACGTGTTCACGCACGACAGCCTCGCGCTTGGAGAGGATGGCCCGACCCACCAGCCGGTCGAGCACCTGGCCAGCCTGCGGGCGATGCCCAACATGATGGTGGCTGCGGCCGAGCGACGCCACCGAGACCGTGGAAGCGTGGCGCGCGGCATTGGCGCGCACGGCGGGCCGGTGGCGCTGTCCTGACGCGCCAGAAGCTACCGTGATCGATCGCACGGCCATGGCGCCGGCGAGCGGTCTGGCCAAGGGCGCCTACGTGCTCGTCGAGACCGCTGGCGAGTCACCTGACGTGATCCTGATCGCGACCGGTTCGGAGGTCGCGTTGGCGCTCGACGTGTACGCGCGCCTCACGAAGGACGGCATTGCCAGCCGGGTCGTGTCGATGCCGTGTTGGGAACTGTTCGAGGCGCAGCCGCAGGCGTACCGGGATGCCGTGTTGCCGCCCGACGTGCGCGCGCGCGTCAGCATCGAGGCGGCCACCCCGTTCGGGTGGGAGCGCTACGTCGGCAGAGACGGCGCAATCGTCGGCGTCGAACGATTCGGCGCCTCCGCACCGGGGCCGGTCGTGATGCGCGAGTTCGGCTTCACGCCCGAGCACGTGATCTCGACCGTCAAGACCGTCTCGCGCGCACACGGGCGCGCAGCTCAGGCGCGCCCTGACCTAGCTGCCAAGCCCGCGCGGCGTGGGCGACTCGAGACCGCTGGCAGCCCGTTGCCCGGACGCCGCCGGCAGCGCCCGCGTTCGTCTATTGATCGGGCGACAGCGGGCGCCATGCGATCGACTCGGCCGTCAGGCCGTCCGCGCTCCCCCAGATCACTGCGTGTCCGTCGGTCACGCCGATGTTGCTGCTGCCCCAGATGACGGCATTGGCCCAGACGCCGGGCTGATCCCAGACGACGTTCGAGCCCCAGATCACCGCGTGGCCCCAGACCGCGGTGCTGCCCCAGATGACCGCCTGCGACCAGGCCGGCTGATTGGACTCGACCGTGCTGCCCCAGATCACGGCGCTGCCCCAGATGACCGCCTGGCCCCACTGATAGGTGACCCCGTCGACTTCCGTCGCCCCAGAGAACGGAGCGGTGAGCCACGGCGTGCCGACGGCGGCCTCCGGATCGATCTTCTCTGCGAGCTCGAGCGCCCCGACGAGGTTCAGTGAACCCGCGCCCTGGGTCAGCCGGTCGTACCCGGCCATTGGCAGCGCGGTGTACTGGAGGATTGCCTTGATCGCATTCGGCGTCAGATCCGCCTTGTGGTCGTCGCGGGATGCCTCGAGCATGAGCGCGATGGCTCCCGACGTCACCGCCGTCGCCATGCTCGTGCCGCTCAGGCGGAAATAGCTGGGCGCGCCATAGATGTCGGCGACCCGCCGGCCCGGATACGAGCGGAACAAGGTGCTGCCCGGCGCTGCGGCTGCCACGAGCGCCGTGCCCGGCGCCACGACGTCAGGCTTGGCGTATCCGTCGTACCAGCTCGGGCCTCGCGAGGAGTACTCAGGGATGGTGTCGTCGAATCGCGAGACCGTCCCGTGGGAGTCGTAGGCCCCGACGGTGATCGCTGATGGCGCGTTGCCCGGAGACGTGATGCCGGCGTAGCCAACCGATCCGGTGTCCGGATTGCGACCGTAATTACCGGCCGCGGCCACCACCACGAGCCCCGAGCGCACGGCGCGTTCGACCGCCAACACGAGTGGATCGGTGGCCGCAGGCTCGAAGACCGGATGTCCGAGCGACAGGTTCACGATGTCGATCTTGAGGCGGGACTTGTGCTCGACGATGTAGTCCAGCGCCTCGATGACCTGACTGGTGTAGCCGGCGCCGTTCTCATCGAGCACTTTGAAGGACAGGATGCGGGCGCGGGGAGCGACTCCGGCGTAATAGGGCACCTCGCGAATCTCGAGCCTGCCATGGTCGTCGCGCGTCATCTTCTTGACCTTCGACTGACGCCCGGTGCCGCCAATCAACCCGGCGACGTGGGTACCGTGGCCGTAGTCGTCGAAGGCGCGATCGCCGCCGGTCGTGCTCAGGTCGAAGAACTTGTCGGTGCGGCCCCCGTCGAGATCCCGTCCACGCTGGAGACCCGAGTCGATGACCGCAATGCCGATCTTGTCGCCGGACCAGCGCCCGGCGTCGACCCCGAGCACTTCGGCGAGCGTGTCGCCGGCGGCGGCGCTCTTCAGCCCGGTGCCGAAGCTCGTGACCACGGCGTCCGTCGACACGCCGAGCACGTCGGGATCGCGCTCGAGTTCGCCGAGATCCGATCCGGTCACATCGGCGGCGAAGGCGCCGATGGAGGGTAAGTCACCCTGCTTGAACGAACCACGTCGCGCCAGGCGGGTTTCGACATCCGCGGCTTTGCCCTTCGCGGTCCGGACGATCACGCGCACCGTGGCGCCCGGCGTTCTCGCCATCTTCTCGAGATGCCGATCCAGCTTCGACGCTTTGACTTTGGGCTTGTTGCCGGTTTCACCCGCGATGGGCCGCGAGCCGACCGAGAACAGCCCTGCGAGGAGCAGGCATAGTGCAGCGACCGGCTTGATGGCGGCACGACGGTGAGATGACGACGACACAGGGAACCTCCTCGATGACACGGTGATGCTCATCCGCCATCGCAAGAGACGCTCCGTATGGCTCAGGTCCGCGGAACTCGTTCTATGTAAATGAATTGAGCGAAATGCCCGCGCCGGCCTCCCGAAGCGCCGATGTTCCACCTCGAGACAGCGAGCGGGGCTGGAACTGGTGGAAGTCGCGGCGGCATCTACGACTTGGCGGATCTGTTCTGGAACGGGACGCGTTCGCCCAACACGGGACACGTGCCGGCGTTGTCGAGCTTCACAGCTCAGTCCTACGATACTGTTGGCCGGCACGCGCGATTCGCTCACGATTGTCGTTATCGGATTAGCTGATTCCGCGTCGCGTGCTCCGACGCCGCGGCGCCGCACGCTCAGAGTGCCAATCTCGAACTCCAACAATCGTGTTGAATTCGGCTGTCATGCGGACACAAGAACGTGACCTCTGGATCGCACGTCAGCGCGGTCACACTCACGAAATCAAAAGCAAATACGCGGAACGCTCGCGTCGAGAACGGCGCGGCTCTTGCTCTGATGTCACGCGACGGACATCGAGTCTTCACGCCTCGGCAGAGACGTGCGATACCGCTGCGCTTGGACGCTCCGTGTTTACCAGCGCGAGATCGGGACGACACGACAGATGGCTACCGTGAGTGAAGTGAGTGAAGAAGGAGCAGTGAGACTGTCATGACCCGAAGAACCATCGAGCCGGCGAGCGCCACAGCCCTAGACATGTTCCGGTCCACGGTGCAGCGACAGGGACCCGATGCCGTGCTGGTGCACTACTTCGATCGATCGCTGACCGCCGGTCAGCTCGACGCGATGTCCGACGCCCTCGCCGTCGCGCTGCAGCAGCAGGGCACCGAGCCCGGCGATCGCATCGCGATGTACATGCAGAACGTCCCGCAGGTGCTCGTGACCGTGCTGGCCGCCTGGAAGTGCGGCGCGGTCATCGTGCCGTGCAATCCGATGCTGCGCGAGCGCGAGCTCGTGAAGATCCTCAACGATTCCGGCAGCCGCGTTCTGATCTGCCAGGACGATCTCTACGCCGACGTGGCGCGCGAGGTCGTGCCGTCCACCGACGTCGCCCACACGATCACCACCTCGGCGCTCGACTTTCTGACCCCGCGCGCGGAAGCGCCGCGCGTGTTGGCGGGATCCACCCGCGGCAGCCATCTGGAAGTTGCGGATCTCGTCGCGCTCATTGCCGAGCACGCCGGCAAGGTGCCCGAACCCATCGAGATCCCCGGCGATGCCGCGGCCTTCATGGTGTACACGTCGGGCACGACGGGGGAGCCGAAAGCCGCGTTGAACACGCACCGCAACGTCGTGTTCGCGACCACTGTCTACGAGCGCTGGATCGGCTTGACCGAGGCGGACACGATTCTCGGGCTGGCTCCGCTGTTTCACGTCACCGGCCTGATCGGTCACGTGTGCCTGGCCTTTCTGACGGGGAGCCCGCTCGTGCTCTTCTACCGGTTCGATGCGGAGGAGGCCTGCCAGCTCGTGGCGCGTCATCGGGCCACGTTCACCGTGTCGGCCGTCACCGCCTTCATCGCCCTGCTCAACAGCGAGGCGATGGGCAAGCACGACCTCTCGTCGCTCACCAAGGTCTACACGGGTGGCGCGCCGACGCCGCCAGGCGTCCTCGACGAGTGGCACGCGCGCACCGGCACGCGGATCCACCCGATGTACGGCCTGACGGAGGCGACCTCGCCCACGCACATGACGCCGCACGGCGCCATCCCGCCCGTGGATCCGAAGACCGGCGTGGTCTCGATTGGCGTGCCCGTGTTCAACACCGACGTCCGGGTGGTCACCGACAACGGCCTGGAGGCACTTCCGGGCGAGATCGGCGAGCTCGTGATTGCCGGGCCGCAAATCATTCCGCGCTACTGGCGGAAGCCGAAGGAGACCGCCGCGTCGCTCCGGAATCGGGAGCTGCGGACGGGCGACGTGGGCTTCGTGGACGAGGCGGGGTGGTTCTACCTGGTCGACCGCGCCAAGGACATGATCATCGCCTCGGGCTTCAAAGTGTGGCCGCGCGAAGTGGAGGAGGTGCTCTACCTCCATCCCGCCGTGCGCGAGGCGGCCGTGGTGGGCATTGCCGACGCCTACCGCGGCGAAACCATCAAGGCGGTGGTGAGCCTCAAGCCCGGGCACGACGTCGACCCCGACGGCATCAAGTCGTTCGTCAAGGAACGGATGGCGGCCTACAAATATCCGCGGGTCGTCGAGATCGTCGACGAGCTGCCGAAGACGACCAGCGGGAAGATCATGCGCCGCCTGCTCAAGACGGCGGTCGCCAACGCGGCGATGAACGGGGCCGCGGCGTCGGTCCAGCCCCTGCGCGCGGCGAGCTGACCGGGGCAGGCCCGTCACGGTGGCCTCAGCGACTCCGCCCCAGCGACCGCTGGGGCGGTAGGGCTGCGGACCCGCCTGCCTTCGTTGATAATCGCACCTCATGGGCCGTCCCGCAGGGCTTCGAATGAGGTGTCGCATGAGACTCGCTGCCGCTGCCATCGCCGTGGCGCTGAGCGTGATGGTGGTGCAGGCGCAGGGGCCCGCCGCGCGCGACTTCCGGATCATCAGGCTGGACCCGGCGCTCGACGCGATCGTCGCGCCCGACGCGAAGCTGGAAACGCTCGGCGAGCACTTCGGCCTCACCGAAGGTCCGGTGTGGATTTCGGACGCGGGCGGCGGCTATCTGGCGTTCAGCGATCTGACGGCCAACGTCATCTACAAGCGCACACCGGCGGGGCAGTTGTCGGTGCTGGCGGAGAACATCTACGACGGCCCCGACCTGCTCAACGTCGGGCAGCAGACGCGCAGCGGCCGCATGGCGGTCATCATCATCGGCTCGAACGGCATGACCCTCGATCGACAGGGCCGGCTCGTCGTGTGCTCGCCGGCGGCCCGGGCCGTCATGCGGATGGAGAAGGACGGGACGCGAACGATTCTGGCCGACCGCTACGAGGGCAAGCGGTTCAGCGGGCCGAACGACGTGACCGTCAGGTCCGATGGCGCCATCTATTTCACGGACGGCAATTCCGGGCTGCGCGGCGGCGCGAGCAGCCCCGCTCGCGAGCTGGCGCAGAACGGCTTCTATCTGATCAAGGACGGCAAGATCACGCTCCTCGATGACAACCGGGATTTCCCCGACGCCTTCCCGAACGGCATCGCGCTCTCGGAGGACGAACGGCATCTGTACGTGACGTTCGGCCGCAAGATCATGCGGTACGACGTGCGGCCCGACGGCACCGTGGCCAACCGCCGCGAGTTTCTCGACGTCGCCGGCAACGACGGCCTGAAGGTCGATCGCCGCGGCAACGTCTACTCGACGACCGGAGCCGGGCCCGGTGAGGTGCGCATCACCTCGCCCGAGGGCAAGCGTCTGGGAACGATTCAACTGCCCGAGATACCGGGCGAGCCGAGACGGCAGGTCTGCGCCACCAACGTGGCCTTCGGCGACCCCGATGCGAAGGGGCTCTACATCACGGCGTGCAACCTGCTGTTTCGCGTGCGGTTGAACGCGCCGGGTGTCCTTCCTGGACCCATGCCGTAGGGCGCAGCCCCCTTCCATCCTCAAGGCGGAATTACAATCACTGTTCCGCATGAAGGTCGAAGAAGGCACGCTGCTCTGGACTCCCTCGGCGTCGCGCGTCGCGCGCTCGCATCTCACGCGCTACCTGCGCTGGCTCGCCGAGCGCGGTCGCACCTTTGACGATTACGAAGCGCTGTGGCGCTGGTCGGTGGCCGACCTCGAGGCGTTCTGGGGCTCGATGGCCGAGTTCTGCGGCCTGGAGTGTTCCACGCCTCCCGCCCGCGTGCTCGGAGCGCGTGCCATGCCGGGCGCGGAGTGGTTTCCGGGCGCCAGGCTCAACTACGCGCACCACGCGCTGCGGCACGAGCGTCCGGGCGAGGACGCGCTGCTGCATCTCTCCGAGCGCCGGCCGCTGGCGGCCCTGTCGTGGCCCGAGCTGGCGCGCCAGGTGCGCGTGCTCGCCACCCGCATGCGCGCACTCGGCATTGCGCCCGGCGATCGCGTCGTCGCGTATCTGCCGAATACACCCGAAGCCATCATCGCCATGCTCGCGACCGCGAGCATCGGCGCGGTGTGGTCGAGTTGTGGTCCCGACTTCGGCACACGCGGCGTGCTCGATCGCTATTCGCAGCTCGCGCCCAGGCTGATGTTCTGCGTCGACGGTTACAGCTACGGCGGCAAGGCCTTCGACCGGCGCGCCGACATCCGGGAGATCATCGGGCAGCTGCCGACGCTCGCCCACGTAGTCCATCTCCCGTATCTCGATCCTCGACGATCGAACGCCGATCACGCCGGGCGCGCTGCTCTGGCCGGACGTGCTCGCGGGTCCCGATCCAGGCCGCGAGGCATTTCAATTCGAGCAGGTGCCGTTCGCGCATCCGTTGTGGATTCTGTTTTCGTCCGGCACCACCGGGCTGCCCAAGCCGATCATCCACTGCCACGGCGGCATCACCCTCGAGCAGCTGAAGCTGTTTCACTTCCACATGGACATGCACGCCCGCCAGCGCATGTTCTTCTTCACGTCCACCGGCTGGATGATGTGGAACTTCCTCGCCAGCAGCCTGATCGTCGACGTCGTGCCCGTGCTCTACGACGGCAACCCGACGTGGCCCTCGCCCGATCTGCTCTGGAAGCTGGCCGACGACACCGGTGCGCATCTGTTCGGCGCCAGCCCCAGCTACCAGAGCCTCCTCGAGAAAGCGGGCGTCGTGCCCGGGGAGCGTTTCACGCTCGACGCACTCGAAACCATCGTCCTCGCGGGTTCACCCGTCACCCCCGACTGCCAGAACTGGTTCTATGAGAAGGTGAAAAAGGACATGTGGGCGCATGCCGGCAGCGGCGGCACCGACATCTGCACCGGGCTGGTGGGAGGCGTGGTCAACCTGCCGATCTACGCCGGTGAAATCCAGGCGCGCCAGCTGGGCGTGGCCGCCTACGCCTTCGACGAGCAGGGCAACACCCTCGTCGATCAGGTCGGCGAGCTCGTGCTGACGGAGCCCATGCCGTCCATGCCGGTGGGTTTCTGGGGCGACAGCGACGGCAGCCGCTATCGCGAGTCGTACTTCGATCAGTACCCGGGGATCTGGCGTCACGGCGACTTCTTCCGCGTGAACGCGCGCGGCGGCTGCTTCGTGCTCGGGCGCTCCGACGCGACGCTCAATCGTCACGGCGTGCGCATCGGCACCGCCGAGGTCTATCGCTCGCTGCTCGGCGTGCCGGCGGTGGAAGACTCGCTGATCGTCAATCTGGACCTGCCCGGAGGGCGGTTCTTCATGCCGCTGTTCGTGAAGACCAAGGGTGATGCCCCGCTGGACGAGGACATCGCCGATCAGATCCGCGCGCAGATCCGGCGTGAATACTCGCCGCGCCACGTCCCCGACAAGATCCTTCAGGTCAACGCCATCCCCTACACGCTGACCGGCAAGAAGATGGAAGTGCCGGTGCGCCGCATCCTGATGGGCGTGCCGGTGGACAAGGCCGCCAATCGCGCCGCCATGGCTAACGTCGAGTCGCTGGACTTTTTCATTGAGTACGCGCGCACGCAGCGCGACTATTCCTTGACGTAAGCGGGTCTGCGTGTCGCTCGGCGTATCATCCGTCCGCGGGAACCTTTCCGGGAGGTGGGCGATGGACGACAGTGATCGAATGGGGATTGCTCCATCGTGGCGGCCGAGCGCGATCGACGTTGGCAGGCGCCGCGCGCTGGTCGGACTGTCCGGCCTCATCCTCGCGGCGATGCACGCCACACCGGCGTGGGCGCAGCGGCCGGGCAGCTGTGTGCTCACGCC
Organism: uncultured Acidobacteriota bacterium; assembly: GCA_963731785.1. Taxonomy (GTDB): domain Bacteria; phylum Acidobacteriota; class Vicinamibacteria; order Vicinamibacterales; family UBA2999; genus DASYRM01. The sequence continues at coordinate 52,034 of CAVSWX010000009.1, read as the reverse complement.
TGAAGCGGGCGAGGGGCCGTTCTATCTCGATCCCAAACTGGTTCGCTCGGACATCACGTCGGCCCAGCCCGGGGCGCCGCTGGAGCTGGCGCTCCAGGTCGTGCGGGCCGGCGACTGCGCGACGCTGGCGAACGCGCGCGTCGATGTGTGGCACGCCGATGCGTTGGGGCTGTATTCGGGCTACGAGCGTCAATCGGGCGTCGGCGGCATTTCGACCAAGCCGGCCGTGGGGCAGCAGTACCTGCGCGGGACGCAGATCACCGATGCGGCCGGCAACGTGCGGTTCCGCACGATCTTTCCCAGCTGGTACGGCGGTCGCACGCCGCACGTGCACTTCAAGGTGTTCCTGGGCGGCAAGGAAGTGGTCGCGAGCCAGGTCTTCTTTCCCGATGACGTCACCAAAGACGTCTTTGCGACGTGGCAGCCCTATCGCGAGCATGCCTCGAAGCGGAAGACGTTCAACGACAACGATCCGATCAAGCAGGGCGTCCATTCGGATGTGACGCGCCAGCGCGGGTCTTATGCGGCCAAGGCGGTGCTGGTCGTCGCACCGACCTAGCTGACACCCGAACCGCGTTACTTGCCGGCGGGAGCCGCGGGGAACTGCTTGCGTTGCAGCGACCACCGCGCGTCCTGACAGAGCCCGCACGCCTCGCCCACGAACCGCCTGCCGCTGTCGGCATCGCCGCGAAGCTGCCAATTGAGCCAGCTCACCGCGACCGACGCGGCCGCCCCACCGTTGGGTTCGAAGAAGGTGCCGCCATGCCCGACGGGCAGATTGGCGATCGCAATCGGCACATGCGCGACGCGCGTGAAGTCATCCATGCCGTTCGCGTACGCGATGTCGGTGGGTCCGCCCTGGATGTAGATCACGGGCGTGTGCAGCGTCTGCAGCACCTCCTTGCCGACGTTCATGCCCGGGATCGTGCTGGTGGGACCGTCGTTCAGCACGCCGCTGTTGTGGATCACCAGCGTCTTCACGCGCGGGTCCTTCGCGACCTGGAGCGCCTGCAGTCCGCCGCAACTCCAGCCCGAATACGCGATCTGCGCCGGATCGATGCCGGCCGAAATAGGGGCTGCCGGAGCGCTGGTTCTCGGCGAGCGCCCAGTTGACCGCGTCGGTCAGATCCGACACCTGCGTGCGGGGCGCCGGGGGCTGACCCGGTGTGGCCGCCGGGCGGGGCGCCGGCGGCGGTGCGCCGGGACCACTGAGGATGCGGCCGCTCGCGATCACCAGATATCCATGAGAGGCGATTTCGAGCAGGTGGAAGCGGCTGCTGGCGCCGTCGTCCGAACACCCGCCATTGCCCCAGGCCACCACGCCCAGCTTCAGTCCACCGAGGCCGCCAAGGTCCTTGGGGCGGTAGACCACGTGACGGGGTAGCGACGGCACCTCCTCCTTCATCGCCGGGAAGCGCCCGGTGCCCGGCGTGTCGGGCAGCTTCGCGATCTCGGCCTGCCGCTCGATCGCCGCACGATCCGGCGCCGGCGGAGGCTGCTGCGCCGCCAACGCGATCGGGACGAGGCACGCGGTCCCGGCGACGATCGCAAGCGGACGTAAGACGAGATGCCGGATGTCATGCGTGATCATCGTGCCTTCCCTCGTAGTGAACTGCGACTCGCTCCCGTTACTCGGAGAGGGGAAGCAGTATAACGCCCGGTGCCGGGACCGTCATGCAGCAGTACCGCGCCGCGAATGAAGTAGGCTTTCCGTCGTGAGTGCCATCTCCACGCAGGTCGGAATCGTCGGGGCCGGTCCCGCAGGACTGCTCCTCGGGCACCTCCTGCACCTGAACGGCATCGATTCCGTCATCGTCGAGAACCGCAGCCGCGAGTACGTCATCGACCGGGTGCGCGCCGGCGTCCTGGAGCAGGGGACGGTGGACCTGCTGGGCGCGATGGGGGTTGATGCCGGGCTCCGACGCGGTGGCTTACGCCACCCAGGCCTCCACCTCAGTTTCGAGGGACGCCGGCACCGGATCGATCTCGCCGAGCTGACCGGCGGTAAAGCCATCACCGTGTACGGCCAGAACGAGGTGGTGCGGGATCTGATCGAGGCGCGGACGGCCACGGCCCGCCCGCTGTATTTCGAGGCCGATCGCGTCGAGGTCAGCGCGCTCCACTCCGACCATCCGGTGCTCCGCTTCGGACATCAAGGCGCCGATCACGAGGTGCGCTGCGATTTCATTGCCGGATGCGACGGGTTTCACGGCATCTGCCGTCCGTCGATTCCGGACGGCGTCCTCACCTTCTACGAGCGGGATACCCGTTCGGCTGGCTCGGGATTCTCGCCGAGGCGACGCCGTCGTCCGACGAGCTCGTCTACGCGTACCACGAGCGCGGCTTTGCGCTGTTCAGCATGCGCTCGCCGAAAGTCACGCGACTGTATTTTCAAGTCCCTCCGGACGAGCCGATCGAGAACTGGTCGGAAGATGCCATCTGGGCCGAGATGCTCGCGCGCCTGACGACCCGGGACGGCTGGCGGCCGAGCGTCGGGCGGATCCTCCAGAAAAGCGTGACGCCGATGCGCAGCTTCGTCGCCGCGCCGATGCGGCATGGCCGGATGTTTCTGGCCGGCGATGCGGCGCACATCGTCCCGCCGACGGGCGCCAAAGGACTGAACCTGGCGGCGGCGGATGTCCTGGTGCTGGCGCGGGCGATGAAGGCGTTCTACGAGCGCGGCCGTACCGACTGGCTGGACGAATACTCGGATGTCTGCCTCCGGCGGGTGTGGAAGGCGCAGCGGTTCTCGTGGTGGATGACGTCGACGCTGCACCGGTTTCCGGATGAAAGCCCGTTCGACCACCAGCGCCAGATCGCCGACCTCGACTACCTCACCGGCTCGCGGGCGGCCATGACCAGCCTGGCGGAGCAGTACGTCGGGCTTCCGTTCGACGTGTCGCTCGAGTCGGCCGGCTTGCCGGCGATTTGACAGTTTTTTTCCTGCTCCACCAGCTAATCTCCACGACAATCTCGCAGCCTTAACCTCGTCAATTGCTTCGGAGGGAGCGTCATGCGCACATCAGGTGCCGCGTATGTCGTGGTTGCGTTCTTTGTCCTTGGGGCCCCTTCCAGCCTGCTGGCGCAGGCGTCCATCACCGGAACCGTTCGCGATTCGTCGGGCGCCGTGCTGCCCGGCGTGACCGTCGAGGCGTCCAGCCCGGCGCTGATCGAGAAAACGCGGGCCGCGACGACCGACAGCGGCGGCCAATACCGGATCGTCGATCTCCGGTCCGGCGAGTACGCGATCACGTTCACGCTGCCGGGGTTCACCACCGTCAAGCGGGAGGGCGTGACCCTCGAAGGGTCTTTTACCGCGACGATCAACGCCGACCTGCGCGTCGGCGCGCTCACCGAGACCATCACCGTCACCGGCGAGTCGCCGATCGTCGACGTCCAGAGCGTGAAGCGCCAGATGGTGCTCGACAACGACGTCATCAGCGCCATCCCGTCCTCGCGGTCGTACAACAACCTGATTCAGCTGATTCCGAACAGCATCAATCAGGCCGGCGCGCCGACCGACGTGCAGGTGGTGCCCGGCATGGTGGTGTTCGGCGGATTCGGCGGCCGATCGAACGAAGGCCGCGTGAACGTCGACGGCATCAGCGTCGGCTCGGCGTTCAACGGCGCCGGCGTGTCGTCGTACATCGCCGACGTGGCGAATGCGCGCGAGATTGCGATGATCACCTCGGGCGGCCTCGGCGAAACCGAAGGCGGCGGGCCGTCGCTCAACGTGCTGCCGAAAGAGGGCGGCAACGCGGTGCGCGGCACGTTCTTCGGCGCCGGCGCCACCGGCGGCATGATCGGCAGCAACTACACGCAGGAGCTGCAGGATCGCGGCCTGACCACGCCCGGCGAGACGCGAAAGGTGTGGGACTTCAACCTCGGTATCGGCGGGCCGGTCGCGAGGGACCGCCTGTGGTTCTTCGCGAACATCCGCGACGAAGGGAGCGAGCGCACCGTGCCGGGCATGTTCGCGAACGCCAACGCCGGCGACCCGACGAAGTGGACCTACGTGGCGGACACGGAGCCGTCCGGCGGTGCTCGCGGCGTCGTATCGCATCATCGCGCTCAGGCTCACGGGGCAGGCGACCCCGCGCAACAAGTTCACGCTGTTCTGGGACCAGCAGCGCCCCTGCGAAGGCGGAGCCGCGCCAGGGATTCTCGGGCAACGCCTGCCGCGTGTCCGGCGAGGGCGAGGTCTACGCCGGCTCGACGGCCGCGCCGACGCCCTCGGCGTCGGCCGTCGCCGCGCCCGAGACCGCGGGGTACCGCGATTACGGCAACCGCGTCTCGCAGGCGAAGTGGACGTCGCCGGTGAACAATCGGCTGCTGCTGGAGGCCAGCTACGGCATGTACCTCAGCCGCTACGGCGGCGGGCAGCTCCCCGGTCTCCCGACCGAGGACCTGATTCGCGTCGTCGAGAAGTGCGCCGGCGGCTGCGCCGACAACGGCAACATCGCCGGACTGTCCTACCGGTCGCTCAACTGGTTCTCGAACATCAACTGGAACAACCAGTGGAGCGCCGCCGCGTCGCTCGTCACCGGGAGCCACAGCATCAAGGTTGGCTACCAGGGCGCGATGCTCATCGATCAGCGGAAGAACTTCGGGAACAATCAGTTCATCCAGTACCGCACCAACAACGGCATTCCCGATCAGATCACGCTGAACATCAATCGGTTCGGGATCGAGCAGTCGGTCCGCAGCGACGCGTTCTACGCGCAGGAGCAGTGGACGCTCGGGCGGATGACGGTGCAGGGCGCCGTGCGCTACGACCACGCGTGGAGCTACTTCCCCGAGCAGACGATCGGGCCGGTCCGCTTCTTCCCCACGGCCGTGACGTATCCGCGCACCACGGGCGTCGAGGGCTACCACGACCTGTGGCCTCGTGCCGGCATCGCGTACGACGTGTTCGGCACGGGCAAGACGTCGGTCAAATTCAATTTCGGACGCTACCTGGAGGCGGCGCAGAACGGCGGGTTCTTCATTGCGCTCAATCCGACGTCACGCCTGTCGACCACGACGACGCGCACGTGGCAGGACGACGACCGCGATTTCGTCCCGGACTGCAGCCTGGAGAACAGCGCGGCGCAGGGCACGCAGACGCCGGCTGGCGGCGTGCCGGACGGCATCGATTTCTGCGGCGCCAATGCGAGCCCCAACTTCGGCACCCAGGTGTTCGACTCGACGCTGGACCCGAGCCTGCTGTCCGGATGGGGCGTGCGCTCGGGCGACTGGCAGTGGGGCGCGTCGGTGCAGCAGGAAGTGCTGCCGCGCGTCGCGGTCGAAGTGGGATACCAGCGCCGGTGGCTGGTCAATTCCAGCGTCACGGACAACCGCGCGCGCGCACCCGAGGATCACACCGATGTTCGGCGTCACCATCCCCGTCGATCCGCGGCTGCCCGACGGCGGTGGCGGCGTGCTGGAGGGCCTGTACAACGTCACGCCGGCGGCCGCGACGCGGTTGAACGACAACTACGACACGCTCTCCTCGAACTATGCCGACTGGTCGCGCCTGTCGAACTCGGTGAACCTGAACGTCACGGCGCGCATGCGCAGCGGCCTGATGGTGCAGGGCGGGTTCAACACCGGGACCAACAGCAACGACTACTGCGACGTGAGGGCGGCCATTCCCGAGTGGACGGTCCTCCTGGCGCAGTCACCGACCAACCCCTGGTGCGACACGTCGTCGGGATGGGTCACGCGCATGACCGCGCTGGGCTCGTACGTCATTCCCAAGGTGGAGGTGCAGGTCTCGGGCACGCTGCGCAGCGATCCGGGCGGGCAGCTGGCCGCCAACTGGAGTGCGCCGAACAGCGCCACCGTCGGTCTGAACCGGCCGTTTGCCGGCCTTGGCAGCCCGACGATTACCGTGAACCTCATCGAGCCGGGAACCCTGTACGGCGAGCGCGTCAACCAGGTCGACATGCGCTTCGCAAAGGTGCTGCGGTTCGGCCGCACGCGGTCGACGGTTGGCATCGACGTTTACAACCTGGCCAACTCCAGCGCGGTGCTGACCTACAACCAGACCTTCATTCCGAACCAGGCCGTGTCCACGTGGCTGCGGCCGAACAGCGTGCTGCAGGCGCGGTTCATGAAGATCAGCGCCCAGATCGACTTCTGAGTCAACGTGGCCGCGGGCCTGCAGACGCGCCTCGATCGAACGTAGAGGGCGGTCTTTAGACCGCCTTGTCACCGTCGCGGCGGGACACGAGTGTGTTCCGCCGGGCCTCCGGCTCGACTCCCGGCGCGCCCGTCAGGGCTCGTCCTGCGCCGGCGCGTCTCCGGTGTGGGGTCGACTCCGCAGTACACACACGCCGGACTTCGGACGACCCTGCCAGGCACGCCGGTCGCCCCGCCTTCAGACCGCGTCACGACTCCCGTCGCGCCCGTGAGGGCCGCGGCGTAGAATCTCCTCGCCGGCTCGCCCCTTCGGGCTGAGTTTGGGATGGAGGAGCGCGACATGCATCGATCGCAACCGCGGCACGGCAGCTGGCGGCGGGTGGTCATGGGACTGGCGGTGTTCGTCGCCGCCGCGGGCGTCCAGTCGACCGGGCAGACCCCGACCGGCGCGGCCGCGAGGCCGCCCGCGGGCCAGGAGCCCCCGCTCATGGTGCTGTCGCCCAAGGCCAAGTCGGCCGGGTGGACGGGCGTGCACCGGCCGCATACCAGGCTTCACGACGTGCTGGCGCGGCACAAGGGCCAGGCGGATTGGGCCGAGACGATCGTGGACGACGAAAGCCTGTTCGCGCAGTGGATCTCGCTGGGGCCTGGCCGCAAGACGCCCCGGCGCATGAACGGCGACACGCGTGAGTGGTGGATCGTGCAGTCGGGCACGCTGCGCTTCACGGTGGATGGCCGTGAGCCGACCGTCGCCACCAAGGGCGTGATGGTGCAGGTGCCGTATCGCACGTTCTATCAGATCGAGAACGTCGGCACCGAGCCCGCGCTCCGCTTCGAAGTGAACGTGACCCGCGCGCGCAAGCTGTATCCGATGGACGAGACGCCGGTGCCGGTGGCTGGCTTCGATTACGTCAAGACGCGCGTCACGGGCGGGCGGGGCGTCCTCGACCCCCAGAATCGGCCAGTGGTGGATTTCAACAAGGTGGTGGCCGGCGAGGAGCGCGGTGGCGCGTTCGTCACCGACGATCGGAGCTTCGCGAACATCATCATGGGCCTGTACCAAAAGCCGCAGCCGGGCAACAAGGGCCACTATCACGAGGAGGGCGGCGAGTTCTGGCTGATCATGCTCGGCAAGATTCGCTACAACATCGAGGGGCTGGAGCAGTTCGAAGCCGACGAGGGCGACGTCGTGTACGTCCCGCGGCAGACGTGGCACCTGGCGAGCTTTGGCGGACAGGAGGGGCTGCGCTCGTGCCGACTGGCCATGAACGGCTTCCCGTATCAAGCGCACATGTTCGAGGCGGACTGATGAGACTTGCGACTTGGTGTGTGGCGGCGGGATTACTGTCTGGCTGCGGCGGCGGCGGGCCGGAATCGACGGCCCCTGCAATCGCCGAACAGAGTGCATCGGCGGTTGCGGCGGCGCCTGCACCTGCTCCTGACGGTATCGCGCCTGGAACGGTGACGCTGCCGACTGGATATCCCGAACGGCCGTTCGTGCGCGTCGAGTTCGACAAGCTGACGTGGCGGCCCACCGAAGGTAACAAGCTCGGCGTGGAAACCGCAGTCGTCGAAGGCGATCCGTCGAAGCCTGGCTACTACCTCACGATCAACCACTTTCCCAAGGGCGTCATGAGCCGCCCGCACTATCACCCGGACGAGCGCTACGTCATCGTGCTCAGAGGCACGTGGCACACCGACGAGGGAAACGTCTTCCGACCGAAAGAGACGACCCCGCTGAAGCCGGGCGACTTCATGCGCCATCCCAAAGGCGGGCCGCACTACGATGGCGCACTCGACGAGGACACCTGGGTGGCGATCAGTGGCTACGGCCCGACCAAGGCGACCGTCATCGACGGGGGAGAGCTGTTCGGACGATCGCGCTAGCCTCGATGGCGCTATGCTGACCGTTCTTCAGGAGGTGCCCGTGCCCCGACGACTTGTCTTTTCCGTCGTGGTGATCGTTGCCCTCGCGATGCCGGGATCGCCGGCGCGTGCTCACCATTCGTTCGGCGCCGAATACGACGTGAACCAGCCGGTCACGATTACCGGCGTCGTGACCAGGATCGAGTGGACCAACCCGCACAGCTTCCTGTTCCTCGACGCGGCCGACGCCAGTGGCGACAAGGCGAACTGGAAGTTCGAGGGCTATCCTCCCAGCGCCCTCTCCCGAACCGGCTGGAAGCGCGAAGTGACCGTGAAGCCGGGCGACACGATCACCGTGTTCGGGTGGCGTGCCCGTCTCGGCGGGACGCTGGCGCATTCCCGCGAAGTGACGTTTGCCGATGGCAGCAAGCTGTTCTTCGGTCCGCCGGCCGGCACTGGTGACGGCGGCGCCGCGCCAGCCGTGAAGGTGCCGTGATGCGCGCGGCCTGTTCGTGGCGGTCGTCGTGGCCGGCTCGTCGATGGCAATCTGGGCCCAGGCGCCGGCGCGGCCCGCGCCATCGACCGCTGCACAAGCGGCCGTTCCTCGCGCCGCCGACGGCAAGCCGGATCTCACCGGTGTCTGGCAGGGCGGCAGCAGCCGTCCAGGCAAGTGGGAAGACGCCAACAACGGGCTCGGCGTCGGCGGCACGGGCAAGGATCCGAACGCGCCCCCGAGTCTCGGCTCGCAGCAGGTGATCACCGACTCCGGCGCCGTACCAACCATGGGCCGCGGCCCGCGTGCTCGAGTCGTTCAACAAGCGCGGTATCGACGATCCAGCGGCGCTGTGTCTCCCGCCGGGTGTGCCGCGTCTCGTGCTGGTGAGCCTGTTCCCGATCGAGATCGTGCAGACGCCGCAGAAGGTCGTCTTCATGTACCGAGTACATGAACGTGTTCCGCTCGATCCCGATCACGGCTCAGCATTCGCCGGACATCGTGCCAACCTACCTGGGCGATTCGATCGCCCGCTGGGAGGGCGACACGCTCGTGGTGGACGTCACCAGCTTCAACGACAAGACGTGGCTCACCGGCACCGGCACGTTCCATTCAGAGGCGCTGCACGTGGTCGAGCGCTACACGCGCGTGAGCCGGGATCAGATCAACTACGAGGCGACGCATCGACGATCCGAAGGTGCTGACCGGCCCCTGGACCATCCGCACGACGATGATGCTGCGCGACGGCACTCGGGTGCAGGAATACGTGTGCGCCGAGAACAACCAGGATCCCGCACAATACGAGCGGCTGCTGAAGGAGGGCGTCAGCTTCCGTCGCTGATGTGGCGGGAGCGGCCCGGAGGACCAGGGTATGGCGTTCGAGCTGACCGTGAACGGCACCCCGCATCGCGTCGACGCGGACCCGCAGACGCCGCTGCTGTGGGTGATTCGCGATCACGTGGGGCTCACGGGCACGAAGTTCAGCTGCGGCATCGGCCAGTGCGGCGCGTGCACGCTGCACGTCGCCGGGCGGCCCGTCCGTTCCTGCAGCGTGCCGGCCTCGACGGCCGTCGGCAAGCCGATCCTGACCATCGAAGGGCTCTCGGCGGACGGCCGTCATCCCATCCAGCTCGCATGGACGGAGTTGGATGCGCCGCAATGCGGCTACTGCCAGTCCGGGATGATCATGAGCGCGCTGGCGCTGCTGCAGAAGCACCCCGAGCCGTCCGACGCCGACATCGACGCCGAAGTCACGAACGCCTGCCGGTGCAGCACGTACCACCGGGTCCGGAAGGCGATTCACCTGGCCGCCGACCTGATGAAGGCGAGGGCCTAGTGAGCGTCAATCGTCGAGAGTTTCTGTCGGTCGTCGCCGCGGCCCAGGGCGCCTTCGTGCTGGGCTTCTGGCTGCCGTCGCGGGCGAGCGCGCAGGCGGCGCCGGTCAGCGTCCTGGTACGCGGACCCGGCCACCCCCGAGGTCAATGCCTGGATCGTCATCGCCCCCGACGACACGGTGACGATCCGTATCGCGCAGACCGAGCTCGGGCAGGGGGTCTGGACCTCCAACGCCATGATGGTCTGCGAGGAACTGCAGTGCGACTGGAGCAAGGTGCGGCCGCAGTACGCGTCGGCGAACCGGGACGCCCGGGAGAAGGCGCCCGCCTGGACGCTGAACGTCATGGGCGCGGGCGCCGCCGATCCGAAAGGCGGCGGCGAGCCGACGTTCGGCACCCGCGATCCGAAGGGGGTGTCCGGCATTCCCGACAGCCTCTATCGGCGGATGCGGACCAACGCGGCGTCGTCGGTGAAGGACGGCCGGTACTATCTGCAGCTGGCCGGGGCGGAGGCGCGGGAGCGCCTGCTGCTGGCCGCCGCCTCGCTCTGGAGCGTCCCCGTCGCCGAGCTGACGGCCAGGAACAGCGTCATCACGCACGCCTCGAGCGGCCGTACGACGACCTACGGCCAGGTCGCACGGCGCGCGGCCGAGACACCGCATCCACACCCGGACACGATCGTCATCAAGCCGCCGGACCAATGGACCTTGATGGGCACCGAGCAGAAGAACCTCGACGTGCCGCTCAAGGTGACCGGCCAGGCCACCTACGGCATCGACGTCCGCGTCCCCGGCATGAAGTGGGCGGCGGTCAAGGTCGTGCCCGGTGTATGGCGGCGACGTCAAGCGCTTCGACTTCGACGCGATCCGCACGCTGCCGGGCGTCCGCTCCGCCGTGCAGTTCCCGATCCCGGATCCGGCGCTCACCCGCGGACGCGTGTTCAGCGGGGGAGTCGCGGTCGTGGCCGACACCTGGTACCAGGCCAAGACGGCGCTCGACCGGATGCCGATCGAGTGGGAGATTCCACCGGCCAACGCCGCGTTCAACTCCGCGAACATGCGCGAGGCGCTCGTGGCCGCGCTCGACCGGCCCGGCCAGGTGCGCGCCGATCTCGGCGACGTCGAGGCGGGCTTCACCCGCGCCGCGAAGATCGTCGAGGCGACCTACTCGACGCCGTTCCTGCCGCGTGCCCGCATGGAGCCGGGCAACGCCACCGTGCTCGTGGGCGACAATCGCGTCGACATCTGGATTGGCGATCAGAGCCCGCAGGAAACCCGGTTCAGCGCCGCGAAGATCACCGGGATTCCCGAGACCAACGTCCACCTGCACCTGTGCCACCTCGGTGGCGGCTTCGGCCGGAACGGCAACGGCCCCCAGGCCGAGCACGCGATCATGATCGCGAACGCGCACCGCGGGACGCCGATCCATCTGCTGTGGACCCGCGAGGAGGATTTCATCGGCACCACCTACCGCGCCATGGGCGTGGCGCGCCTCAAGGCCGGGCTCGATGCCGACGGCTGGCCGATTGCGCTCGACGTGCGGACGGCGATGCAGGAAGGCGGCTTCGGTCCGGAAGCCTCGTTCCACGTGACGTCGCGCTACCACGTGCCGAACTATCGCTATTCGAACCACACCACGAAGTTTCACGTCCCGGTCGGCACGCGCCGTGGCGTCGGCCAGGCCGCGCACGAGTTCTATCGCGAGAGCTTCATGGACGAGCTCGCCCGCGCCGCCGGCAAGGATCCGTATCGCTACCGGCGCGAGCTGCTGGCGCGCACCAACCTGCCGTACAAGAACGACATGATCAAGGCGCTCGATATCGCCGCCGAGATGTCGGGCTGGGGCACGCCGCTCCCGGCGGGCACGGCCCGGGCGATCGGCCTCGAAGAGCGGGGCGCCGAAGGCAACGGCATGGCGACGATCAGCGCCATGGTGCACACCGTCTCCGTGAGCCGCCGCGGCACGATCAAGCTGGAACGCGTGGACGTGGCGCACGAGACCGGCTTCGGCCTGGTCAATCCGCTGTCGGTGAAGAAGCAGATCGAAGGGCAGATTACCTGGTTCTACAACGACGCCGTGCACCAGGCCTGTTCGATCAAGGACGGGCGCATCGTCGAGACCAACTTCCACGCCTTCCCGTTGTCGCGCATCGACGAGGATCCGCCCGAGATCAACATCCGGTTCTTTCCGACCGAGCACTGGCTGATCGGGATGGGACACGATCGGGCTACCTCGGTGCAGTCCGCGATCGCCGACGCGATCTATCAGATCACCGGCAAGCGCGTCCGGGATCTCCCGTTCCGCGGCCACGATCTCACCTGGGCGTAGACCTGATCGCTCGGCCGTCGCTCGAGCGCTGTGTCTCGTGCTTGCGCTGGCGGGCGGCGCGGCGTCGGCGGAGCTGACGATCGATGCGCCGCCGCCGCTGGCGGCCGCGGCGGACCGAATCAGAGCCATCGATCTGTCACAGCTGGAGGCCGACCTGCGTCGTGCCGGGCTCCTGCTGCCGGAGCGGATCGACGTCGTCTTATTGCCCGAGGACGATCCGCGCGCACGGTCCATCCCCGTGTGGGTGGTCGGCCTCGCCGCCGGTGCGCAAGATGTCGTGATCCTGCCGCAGCGTGTGCTGGCGTACCCGTACGACTCGATCGAATCGGTGTTCCGGCACGAAGTGGCGCATCTGGCGCTGTCGGCGCGCGCGGGCGGGCGGCCGCTGCCGCGATGGTTCCACGAAGGCGTGGCCATGTCGGTGGACGCAGGGTGGAGTCTGTCCGGTCAACTCCGCCTGTTGTTCGAGATGTCGAAGGGCCCGGGAACGGCGGATCTCGGCCGCCTGTTCGCGGCCGGCTCGCAGCCGGACACGGCACTCGCGTACGCGTTGTCCGCCGCACTGGTCGCCGACCTGCAACGGCGTCACGGTGCCGGGGTCGTCGGCGAGATTGCGACGCACGTGGGCGAGGGCGTGGGCTTTGCCCGTGCGTTCGAGGTGGTGACCAGCGAATCGCCGGACGCCGCGGCGGGGCGTGCCTGGGGTGTCTACCGGACGTGGACGGCGTGGGTGCCGGCGCTGACCGGAGGAACGGCGGTGTGGGCGGCCATCCTCGGCCTTGCGGCCGCGGCGTACGCGGTTCGCCGCCGGCGGCGCGCGCAGCGACGGCAGCAATGGGATGACGAAGGATCCGGTGGAATGTGAGCGCAGTGGTTGTGCTTGCCGACCAGGTTCGTCTGTCGAACAATCGGCCCACGCATCCGCGTTCACAATCAGCCAGCGAGGGCCCCAATGCGTCAGACCACCATGACTGTTCTCGTTGCATGTCTCGTCGCCGCGACGTCAGCCTCAGCCGACCAGCCCCTCGATTGCACGAAACACTCTCTCGCCGATGCCGTCGCGGACGTCGGCGACAAGGCCGCCGTGATCACATTCACCGGAGTCTGTGCCGGTCCGGTGGTCATCCGGGCAGACGGCGTCACGCTGCAGGGAATAGGGGAAGCGATCATCGACGGCGGGGGAGAGGACGCCGTTTCCATTGCTGGCGCTGGCCGCGTGGCGCTGGCCGGCATCGAAATCCGCAACGGCCGCCACGGCATCGTCGCCGTCAACGGCGCTCACGTGTCGTTGACCGACCTGAACGTTCACGACAACGTCGTCTCCGGTATCTCCCTGCAGACCGGCTCGAGCGCGGTGCTCATGGACGTGGCGACCGCTCAGAACGGCCTGCACGGCCTCGATGTGCAGACTGGATCCGCTGCGACGGTGAACGGCACGCTGAGCGCGACGGGGAATCGCGTGTTCGGCATCAACGTCAACGGCAGCTCGATCACGTTGTCGCAGGCAACCGTGGCGGCGACCGGGAATGCGCTCGGGATCCAGATCGGCACGAACGCCAACGCGTTCATTGCCGACTCGGACAGCGTGATCAACGTAAACAACAATCTCGCCACGGGCCTGACCGTCGTCTCAGGTTCCCACATGGTCTCGTTCGGGGGCACCATCAACGCGTCGGGTAATCCGGGGGTCGGCGTGTCAGTGAATTCGAAGTCCGGCCTGGATCTCGACGCGGGGTCGACGCTCAACAGCGTCAACAACGGCGACGGCGTGCTGATTCAGCAGAATTCAGTGATGACCGTGTTCAACACGCCGCAGTTCTCGGGCGCCCCCGGCTTCAGCACGATCAACGCGAACCAGAACGCGCGCACCGGCGTCAGGGTTCTCAGCGACGCGGTGCTCACCCTCGTGAATCAGGCTCGCATCGTCAGTCAGCAGAACGGCACTCTCGGTTTCTCCGCCGACAACGGCGCCGGGGTGACGCTCGTGAACTCGACAATCACGGGCAACACGGCCAGGGACATTCAACTGACCTTCGGCGTCCGCGCCGACCTTCGCACGCTGACGTTCGGCACCTATACGTGCGATGCGACCATCCTCGTCCGCGGCACCAGCGGCATCGCTCTGTCCGAATTAGATCTGCGCCCGCGCTGATGCGGCCGCCGCGCTCCGTCGGTTCGATATGGCCCTCGTCGCCAATCGTCCGGCAAGGAGCGCGGCGGCCACGAAGAGCATCAGGTCCGCCTGCACACCCAGCAGCAGTGCAGCCGACCCGCCCACGAGGGCCCAGGCGATGGGGATGGCGGCGAGAGCCCACGAGGGTGGTTCGGCGATCAGCAAGAGTCCCAGCGTCAGAAGTGTGGTCGGGCATGGCACGCCAAACGTCGCCATGCGCGGAAATCTGAGGCCCAGCACCACGTTGACGATCGGATACGCGAGGGAGAACACCGTGAGCGATACCGCCAACGCCCGCCACTTGGACCGGGTGGTCGAGAAGCGGAGAAGGCCAGGTACGACAGCACACCGCGCAAACAGGACTCCCTGGATCAGGAAGAGTCCCGCGAACAGCCACGCCGCGGGGTTGATCCGGGTGAAGTAGGCCGCGTGATACGCCAGGGCCGACCATGACCAGTGAAACGCGAGGAGCACGGCGAGCGACCGATGTGATGGCTCGCGTGCTCGAAAAGCGGCGATGAGGACCCCGGCCGATATCAGCCACAGGGCGAGCACGGCCGGCCACAATGCCGCGTTGAAGGCACCGAAGACGTCGGCGAATTCGGCCGGCCCAAACGGCAGTGACATGGCGTCCTCTCGACACGACTGATGATCGGATGTGAGCAGGGTGCGTGCCATCGCGAAGACCGAAACCCCAGCCGCCATCGCGGGAGTGAACCGACGACGTCGCGCGGAATAGTTCGCAGCGGTCCAAAAGATTCCCACCGGATGGTCTCTTTCGCGAGGGGCCGGGCGCGCCGGCGAGCGAGACACTCATCGGCCAGCTGCACTCTCCAGAACGCGGACCGTGCGCTGAGCCCTTGGCACTGCATTCGCAAAGCAAGTCGACGAGGTGCGATTGATGCGATCGAGGGTGAAGGTCGTGGCGATGATGGCGGCGGCGCTGCTGGCGACGGCGTGTGCCCCGATGCGGGTCAGTTCGCACGTGGATCGCGCCCAGGATTTCAGCGGCTATCGAACCTTCGACTGGGGGCCGGCCGACGCCCTTCCGGCTGGGGACCCGCGGCTCGAGCGCAGCCCGTTCTTCCAGGACCACATCCAGGGTGCCATCGAGCGGCAGATGGCCGCGAAAGGGTTCGAGCGCGCGGCTGTGGGCGGCGCGCCGGACCTTCGCATTCACTTCCACGCCGTGATTGCCAGCCGGCTGGACGTGGACGAACTCGATTATCAGCGTGGTTACTGCCCTGGCAGCGACTGCCGCTCCGGCGTGTCGGAACATGAAGAAGGCACGCTGGTCGTCGACCTCATCGACGCGCGCACGAACCGTCTGGTGTGGCGCGGCTGGGCGCAGGACAGCGTCGAGGGCGTTCTCGACAATGAGGATCGACTGGTGCGCAAAGTCGAAGAAGGGGTGCGGCTGATGTTCGTCCGCCTGCCGTCGCCGCGATAGGCGGCCGTCATTCCCTGCTCATCCCGCGAGGAGTTCGCTCATGAAACGCTTGCGATTGTCACTGCGGCTGGGCCTCGCCACGCTGGCTGCGATTCCGCTCGTGTCGTGCGCGCCGGTGCAGGTCGACTCCTATGTCGGGCGAAACGTCGATCTGCGGCAGTATCGCACCTACGCCTGGGCGGCCGCCGACAGCTTCTCGACCGGGGATCCCCGCCTCGACAACAATACCTTCTTCATCGCGCGCCTCCAGCGCGCGGTGGACGACCAGCTGCAGCGGAAGGGGTTCGAGGTGACAACGGCGGGGCAGTCGGACCTCGTCGTGCACTATCACGCCCGCATCGAGCAGCGGCTCGATTCGAGCGACTTCCAGCGCCCGGAGCCCCAGTGTCAGAACGGCGACTGCCGTCCGTTCATCTACGACGCCGGGACGCTGCTCATCGACGTCGTCGACCGACGCTCGAACCAGCTGCTGTGGCGTGGGTGGGTCGAACGCGGGCTCGACGGCACGATTGACGACCAGGCCCGGATGGAGGCGGCGGTGGATGACGCCGTCAAGCGCATCATGGCGCGCTTTCCCCTCTGAGCGCCTCGCCGGCGCGCATCCGAATGCGACGTGGCGCCGGCCATCATCCTCAGTCAGCGTGAACGGTGAGGACGGGACATGTCGCCCGTCGGACCACCTGGCGCGTGACCGACCCGAAGATGGTCATGTCGACCGCACTGCGGCCTCGCACGCCCATGACGATCAGGCCCGCGTGCTCGTCGCCCGCGATCCGCAGGATTTCGTCGTGCGGCCGTCCCGTGGCGATCCGCTGGTCGAATCGCGGCGGTTTCGCCGCCTCGGCGGTAAGCGCGTCGAGCGGTGCGCGCGCGTCGGCGACGAGGCGGTCACGATACCGCCGCCCACTCGGGCGACGGCGGTACCGGCGCCTCGAGCGGCAGCTCGGCGACGTGCACGACGAGCAGGGCGGCCCCGGCTTTGACGGCGAGCGTGGACGCCCAACGCAGCGCGGCTGGGGAGCTCGGCGACAGGTCGACGGCGCAGATGACCGGCCGTGCCGGAGTGGGCACGGCAAGCGCCTCCGGCGGAGTCTGCGGCGAAACGGTCACGACCGGACAGCTGGCCTTCCGCAGCACCCGCTCCGCGACCGAGCCCAGCACGAGCCGTTCGAAGCCGGAGTGCCCCTGGGTACCGATCACGATGAGATCGGCAGACATCGAGGCCGCATGGGCGAGAATCGTCGCGGGCACCTTCACCCCTTCGGAGACGACGCTCTCGATGCTGACGCCTGGGGCCGCCGCGGCCTGGCTGCAGTGGGTGAGCGCCGCCATCACCGTCGCGCGCTCGGCCTCCGACAGTGGCGGCGTGCCGGCCGGATCGGCGTAGGCGCCGATGCCGACGATCGGCCACACCATCTGATGGACGTAGAGGGTCGTCACGCTGGCGCCGAGCCAGTGTGCGAGGGCCACGGCGTAGTTCAGGGCGTGGACCGACTGTTCGGAGAAATCGACGGGACACAGGATGCGTTTCGTCATGGCGCGGTCAGCCCCCCGCGATCACCACAGGGCAAGCGCCGTGCCCGGTCTTCGGGCGCGCCGGGCCTCGGAAACAGCGGGTGTCGGTCTGGTCCGGCGGGAAAATACCCGCGAATGGCGTGAACTTTTGGGTGCACAGTGGCGTGGATCAGCTCACCATCGCCGCCACCAGCCTGCCGCTTCCGTACGCGACCGCAGCGACGATTCCACCGAGGCCCAGCATTTCAAGGCCGGCCATCCACCATCGCACGCGGGCGATCAACGAGCGCGACGCACCAACGAGGAACATCGCCGCCAGCGTCAGCGCGATCGATGAGACGAATCGATCGGCCGGGAAGGTGGGGAGCATGTACGGCACGAGCGGGACGATGCCGGCGCCGACGAACGCCAGGAACGTCGCGCTGGCGTGGCGAATCGGCGCCGCCTCTTCCTCCGGCAGGTCTTGCGCTTCGAGCACGCTCTCGTGCGATCGGATGGACAGGTAGTTGCCCACGGCCATGGAGAGCCCGTCGGCCAGCAGGTTCGCGGCCCCCATGATCAGGACCACGCGGAGTGACAGGCCGCCACCGGCGACGCCGGCGACGATGGCAAATGTGGTGATGATGCCGTCGTTGGCACCATAGATCAGCTCGCGGATGTAGTGGCGGGCGATGTCGGCCGGGGTGACCGGTTCGACGTGTCTCGAGGGTCTCATGCCGACGATCGTGCCCCTGCGAGCAACGTGGTGACAACCGTCGAGTCCTGCGACCGGCGGGTTATACCGGTCTCGGTTCGGCGGGCGCAGCAGGGTGGCGCGGATAGCGGCGGCCGTTCAACGTGGCGCCGATGAACGTCGAGCGAACGAGGTAGCGATACGAGACGAGCAGCACGGCGATCGTGGCGGCGACCTGGAGCGGATATTTGATCGTCCAGTGCCACGGCAGCGGATTGAGCCAGGACGCGAAGAACGCGAGCACCGAGAGGTGCATCAGATACATCCAGTACGACGCGTCGGCCAGATACCGCCGCACCGGGCTGACGTTCGAGAGATACCGCACCGCAAGCCCGAGCAGCGCGAAGATCCAGCACCAGACGCCGGCGAGATACGCGACGCTGTAAACGAGCAGCGGCCGCCCCTCGAGATAGGGCTCGAAGCGGGGCGTCGGGCCGGCGATCGCGTAACTCACGACGGTGAGGATCACCGCGAAGACTGCGAACGGCAGCCAGCGGCGCTCGAGGGCGAGCAGCCGGTCGGGCTGGCGATGGGCAAGCCAGCCGACGCCGAACGCCGTGCCATACCCCAGCAGCGATGCGGGATCGGCGCGAGCGACAACGGCGCCGGCAGGCCGGTCCAACTCGACCAGCCCTCGAGGTTGTAGAAATACGCCGCCAGCGTGACGCCGATCAGCGCGGCACCCCACGGGCCGCTCAGCACGAACCGTAACAGCGCATCGAGCGCCGCTCGCAGTCGCCCGCCCCGATCGAGCGCACGCAGCACGGTGCGCATGCCAAGCGCGACCCCATAGAAGATGAGGAGGTAATAGAGAAACCAGAGGTGCGCCCACGGAAACGGCGCAGGCTGGCCTTCCACTCTGGGCGGCGGTTCGACCGCCCCCTGCAGCGCCGCCAGGTTCATGCCTCCGAGCAGGCTGCCGAGGACGATGAAGCCGCCGATGGTGATCAGCA
Organism: uncultured Acidobacteriota bacterium; assembly: GCA_963731785.1. GTDB lineage: Bacteria > Acidobacteriota > Vicinamibacteria > Vicinamibacterales > UBA2999 > DASYRM01. Next base: position 33,066 of record CAVSWX010000009.1, on the reverse strand, counting down.
CCACAGGAACGCCAATGACGAGCGGGAGCAGAATCCGTTTCGCGCGATCGCGGACGAACGGGCCCACGCCCCGGCGTTCGAGCAACATGCGGCCGAAGAACCCGGCCAGCAGATAGAACAGCGACATGCGGAACATGTGGCTCACGAAGAAGAACGCCGCCGAGCGTCGCGCTCGGCGGCTCGCGCATCGGCCAGAGCTGTACCGGAAAGTTCTCGATGTAGCCCGCGGCGCCGTGAAAGAAGATGCCGAGCAGCAGCGCGAAGGCGCGCAGCGCGTCGAGTGAATGCAGCCGGTCACCCGGCACGGGACGGCTATGAGAAGGCAGGCCCATCCCGGTCCATGATGCGTGAAATCCGGGTTGTGCGGCCGGCGTCGTACGCCTCGCGGAATGCCGATTCGCCGATCGCATCGCGCGACAGCGTGAGGTATCGATCCTGGACGCGCGAGAACGTGACCTGGCCCGTCGCCCCCAGGCTCTGAAGCAGGGCGTCGGCGGCTCCGTACAACCAGGCCGCGCGCCGAGCCCGGCCGGCGGCGGTGTCGACCATCGCCAGGGACTGCAGGCACCAGCCGACGCCGCGCCGATCGCGAAGGCTGCGACAGAATGCCAGCGCCTCGTTCGCACACGCCTCCGCCTCCCCAAGACGGCCCTGGATGACGCGGAGCGCCGCAAGATCAGACAGGATGATGCCGAGGGCCCACACCTCGCCGGCCTCACGCTCGTCTTGCCCGACCCGCCCACGCCGGTCAACGAGACGAGCCGATTCGTTCGAATAGCGCCGTGACGTCACTGAGCTCTCGTTCGCGGCCAATGAAGCTGGTGACGTCGGCCGTCACGTTCGTGCGCGGCGGGTCGTTGCGGTGCTCCGGCACCGCCGAGGCCGGTCGGGAGTCGGCTCGGGTCGCCGCGACGACCTCGACCGACGCGATGAACCGGTAGCCCTTGCCCGCGACCGTTTCCACGAACACCGGGGATGGCAAGGCACCGCCCAGCGCCTGCCTGATCTTCAGGATGGCGGTGTGAAGTCCTGCCTCACGATCGACGAACACGTCATCGCCCCACAACCGTCCGGCCATCTCCTCGTGCGTCACGAGCGTTCGTCGCCGCTCGACGAGGAGGATGAGCACCTCCATCGGCTGCCTGGCCAGGCGGATGACGCGACCCTGGCACCGGAGCTCGTACGCCGCCGTGTCGAGCTCGAAGGCACCGAAACGATAGGTGGCGGAATCGGCAGACGAAGGCATACGAGCAGGAAGATTCAGGATCTATTTCAAGACGCTTTCAATGGCGGCTCGTCCCGGACGACGCCATAGTGTGCCGCATTCGACGCAGGGCAAGCACGACAAAGTGCTCGCGCCAGCCGTCGAAGGAGGTTGCCATGACATGCCTGAACTCCTGGTCCCACCTGATTCGTGTCGCGGCGGTCGGCTGTGCCGTCGCGACGTCTGGTTCGGTCGCGCACGCCCAGACCGCCGGTCAGATCGCATCAAAGCCCGTGCAGCGCCCGGCGTGCTCGAACGCCACTCTGCACGGCGCCTACGCGTTCGATATCGTGGGGGTCTTCGTGGACGCGCCGACCCCGTTGCCGCTGCGAGGTGTCGCCGTGACGCAGTTCGACGGGGCGGGCAATCTGACTCAGGTCGACCACGTGGTCTTCAACGGCACGCCGCCCCCGGTCGATTGGACGCAGGGGACCGGCTGGTACGAAATCAACGCGGATTGCACCGGCCAGATGGTGATTGAGATTCCGGGATCCCCGTTTTCTCCGGTCACCCTGCGACTGTCAGTCGGCGCCAACGGGACACACATCAACACCGTCGTGTCGAAGGCGGGCTACGTCGTCAGCAGCACAGGAACGAAGGTGGATCAGAAAAACAAGAAGTGAATAGCGCGAGCCAGAGATCGTGTCCATAGATGAGGTGGAAGGAGGGTAGGCCGCGCCTTTGTGCAGATCGCCGGCTGCAATCGTTGACCTAACAAAGCAGTCTCCGGGGTTGGGGTCAAGGAAGGACGAGCAGCATGGTGATCGGCCGATTCGCGTTCGTCGTTGCCGCGGCGTCAATCGGCATCGGGATGCTGAGCGTGCACGGCGCCAACGCGCAGACATCTCCGGCGCGGTTCTTGACCGTCGATCAAGGCGCCGACGAGCTCAAGGCAGACGAAGTTCTGGCCAACCGCCTCGGCAGGCAACTCGTCGAGAGTCCAGAGCAGCTGTCCTACGAGGCCGTGATCAACGCGCTCCTCGACGACGCCCGCCGCGGCAAGCCACTCGCGCGGACGGGCGGCGTCGTGGCGCGGGTCACCCCCTATGCATTCGTGGTCGCTGAAATGCGGGGCGCGAAGGTCGAGCTGCTCGCCACCTGCAACAGCCGGAGTACCGGAAGGACGGTCACCAACGCATTCATGGTGGTGCCGGAATCGCCTTTCGCCGGTGCGACGCCGACGCTCGAGCAGGTGCTCGATCACCTGAAGACGCTGAGCGATGCCGAGCGTCCGGCTCGGTTCATCTATCACAACAAGTACAGCACCTCGAGCTACTTCCTGCCGTCGCTCCTCTTTCGCGCTCGTCGAGTCTTCGGATTCGGCGACCGCACATCCAACCCGGCGGGCGTCACGACCATTGCCGTCGAGCGGAATGCGACGCCGAGCAGCTCCGACTTGATTCGGGCGGTCGCCACTCAGGCCGGGGGACGAGAGACGATCGCCTCGGTCTGGACCGGTACGAGGTCCGGCTTCGCGGATCCAACCAGCAAGTACTACCTGGAGTTCGGAAAGAAGGTCCGGTTCGTGCCGATTCCCGCCGACCTTCCGTGCGATCTGCTGGTCGCGACCCGGAAGGTGAGTGACGCGACCAAGAACGCCATCACCGCGAAGTTGGAGCAGCTGCATCCAATCGGTCCGGACGCTCCCGGGTCGGATGTCGACACCTGGGTGCAATGGTCCAACGTGGACGCCGAAGGCGCCCGCCGAGCGCTTTCAGAGCTCCGTCGCCAGGCCGGGTCATCGACGCTGCCGGTGGTGGTCGACGTGCAACCCAACCCGTCGTCACCCGTTGACGGTGAGCTGCTCGACGCGGCGCGCCTGGCGATTCGGCGGGCAGGAACCGAGCTGGTCGACCGGAGCGAGTGACTTCGACTACTACAAGAAGAGCGACATCCGATGGGAGCTGGAGCGCATTCACGATGGCGCCGTCCGGCTCACGGTGCGGTACGAGAACTTCCGTCTGGACAACGCGGAGGTGACGCAGCAGTTCGATGTCAGTTACCAGGCGCCTTCCGATCTCACGCGCCGTCTGGTGTCGCTCGTTCACGCGCGGCTGCACCGGATTCGGCCCGTCTGGCTCTACAACGACAGCGCGCCGACGGTGTTGCGGGATGTGGAGTTCGACATCGCCAAGCGGGTGCCGTTCCAGGAGATCCAGTGGTACGAGCCTCAGCGGAACGACTATCGGCTCGAAGGCGAGTCCCGTGTCGCGAACGTCGAGAAGGAGGAGACGTTCGAAATCCAGCTGGCCGCGGCCGAATTTCCGAGACGTCCCGATAACCGGAGCCTGGACTTCGAACCGATGGGACGTCAGGCGTTCCGCGTGCTGCTCATGCGCGTGACGCCCGAGCGGACCCTGTTCCGGGCCCTCACCATCGCGTTCGTCGTGTTGCTGGTCCTCGGAGCCGCTGCCCTGGTATGGGATGCGTGGCGCTGGCGCGCGCGTGAGCTCGCACGCGCCATTCGCCACGGCAGATCATCGACGCCGAGCCACGTCCCCTTGCCGTCTCACGCGCCGGCGACCGGCTCGACGGCCGTAGGGTGCAGCGATGGCCGACATCTTCCTCAGCTACTCGCGACGGGATCTGGAGAGGGCGCGACAGTTCGAGCAGGCGCTCGAGCAGTGCGGATTGAGCGTCTTCTGGGACCGCGAGCTGCTGCCCGGGGAGGGCTACCGCCGCGCCATCGAGCACGAGCTGAAGCAGGCGCGCTGCGTGATCGTGCTGTGGTCGCACACCTCGGTCCACAGCGAGTGGGTGATTGACGAGGCCGAGTCCGGCAAACGGGACGGTCGTCTGGTGTCGGTCATGATCGACGATGTCGAGATGCCGCTGGGCTTCAGGCAATTGCACGCCGCCACGCTGGTCGACTGGCAGGGAAACGTCGAAGACGGGGAATTCCAGCTGCTGACCCGCCGCCTGCATGCCCTGATTCCATCCGGAGCAGATCCGGCGCCGCCGCGCCCGCCAGACACTGAGATCGAGCGTTCGCCGGACGACTGAGCCGAGAGCCGCCGGCGCAGTCCGTTCTCGCTCGTGTCGCCCTGAGCCATCCATCGGCGGCACCCACGGTGCTCCTGGCGATCGTGTTCCTGGCCAACTACGTTCAAACCAGCGTGGATGCGGCGCTCACTCCCCGCAGTCTCGGCGTCGAGGCCGGCTATCCGATTGCCGACGCCTTCCAGTGGTTCGAGGGATATCTCAGCTTCGAGCTGCACGACACGACACGTGCCATTGCGTATTACGGGTATTCCGCCTGTTACTTCGTGATCTGTCCCGTGCTGTGCCTCTATGTGGCCTGCGCGCTGGCGCGCAGGAGTGACCCGCGCCCGTACCAGGCCGTCAGCCTCGCCGTGGCGATCGACTATGCGGTCAGTCTGCCCTTCTTCATCTTCTTTCCGGTCCCGGAGCGGTGGTCGTCCCCCGGCACCGAGGCGATGCTGCTCTCCGACAAAGTCAGTGACAAACTGATCGAGTTCATTCGGCCGATCAGCGGTCTGGACAACTCGTTTCCGAGCTTCCACGTCTCGTTGACGGTGCTGGTGGTTGCGGCCTGTTTCATGTTCCGCGTGCCGATGCGGATGTCAGCCCTGGTGTTGGGCGCGGCCATCGTGCTGTCGACGTTCGTGCTGGGCGTTCACTGGATTCCGGACATCATTGCCGGCTTGGCGCTCGGGATCGCGAGCGTGCTGTTGGCCTGGCGGATGGTGCAACGAAGCCGATCGCCGTTCCGCATGAAAGGGATGCCGGGCCGTGGATGCCCGGCACTCTCCAGGTAGCAGAACCCTGGGCGCAGCCTGGGTTCAGCCGGTGCGGGTCATGGCGGCTGAGCTGGCGTGCGGCGGCTGCTACGCGGCCTTCTCGGCGCTCGTGCGGCTCGCGGACGCGGACCGTTTCTGGGTTTCGACCTTACCGTTCATCGTCGCGCCTTCCTGCACGGAGAGGCGGCCGCAGGTGAGGGCTCCGTCAACGGACGCCGTCTTGCGAATGTCGGCTTTCTCGCGAGCGATGATGGTCCCGACGACCGTGCCAAACACGACCACCACCTTCGCGTTGATGTCCGCCACCACCGTCGCGTTCGGCCCGATCGTCAGCGTGTGTTCGGGAAGGTCGATCCGTCCTTCGACCTGGCCGTCGACCGTAACGTCTTCAGACGCCTGAATTTCGCCCTTGATGGCAACCGAGACACCATAGCGGCCGGTCGCAGTTCGTTCTGTTCACCGTAGTTCATTGCACACATCCCCCCGGAGGATCTTCTCGGTTCGGCGCTCCCAGAGAATAGGGCTCACGCGCCGGCCGGGAGACAGGGTGCAGTCAGACCGCCGGATGCCCCTAGCCGACGATGGGCGAGACTAGCGTCAGCTGGTCCGGAGCGGCCTAAAGGGTTGCAGGCCAACAAGAAGGAGCTTGACGTGGCCGTCACTCAATCACTTCGATGTGCGCCCGGTGACCTGGCGCTTTGGCGAGCGGCGTGTCGCAGGTGACGATCGGCGCATCGAGCGCCTCTGCCAGGGCTACGTACATGGCGTCGTACGCCGTGACGTTCTCGCGCAGCTTCCACGCGCGAGTCAGGAGATCGAGATGGGGGTGACGGTGGAGATCGAAGTCGGCGAGATCCGCAATCGCCTCGGCCGCTCGGTCAGGTGACACCTCGCCTGTCCGTACGAGGCGTCGGAGGCCCTGAGTCACTTCAACGTCCGTCAGGTGGGGCGAATGGAACTCGTCCTGGTCTCGAAAAAGGCGGGCCTCGACCCTGGTGCCAAGCGGAGTCTGCAGCAGAAATTCGAGTAGGGCCGAGGCGTCGACGACGATCACGCCGACTCGCGCTCCTCCCGGATGACCACCGCGGCCGGTGTCTTCAACGTCACGCGCTTTCGACTGTGGATTCGGTTCAGCATCTCGTCGCGCGTCGGTCGCGCGGCCAGACGTTCAAGTTCGGCCAGGAGGTAATCGGAGAGCGTCTGTCCCGAGCCCGCAGCCCGGACCTTCAGCTTGCGGTGCAGCGCGTCCGGCACATTCCTGATTTGGACCATTTTGGACATGTGATAAGCATGCGTGCATGCCGGTCACATGTCAACGGCTCCTGGACGAGCCGGCTCGTTTCAACGGTAACGCCAATTCAATCGAGGACCGGGCGCCGTCAGCCGGCGCCCGGTCAGGAACTCAGGAGTGACGATGCCAACAACTGCCCTTGCGTATCGTTCTCGGGCTGTTCGAGCCTTGGTCCTTCTACACGATGAGCACGTTCGGCGTTTCCTCGTCGTGTGGAACCAGGCACAGGCCGCATCGGTCGTGCTCCCGAAGACTGACGATCCCGCGTACGCGTCGCTGGAGACACTGCTCCGCCATGTCCTCGGCGCCGCCCGCGGTTACATGACGTGGATGTGCGAGGTACTTGAGTTACCAGATCCCGAGATCCGCATACCACCGGAGCCGACGGCCCTCGCAGCAGAAGCCGACAGCTACATGGAGCACGTGCTGGAGCAATGGCGAACGCCGCTGCGGGACGTCGGCGATGATCGGCTCGAAACGCCGGAGTATCCGTCGAGATGGCAGACGCGGTACTGTATCGACTCCATGCTCGAGCACGCGGTCATGCATCCGATTCGTCATGCGTTCCAACTCGAAGAGCTGATGCACCAGCGCTGAGCCGTCGAGGAGTCCGTCACCCCAGTTGGAAACCTTGGTCCCGGCTCAATGGAACCCGCAGCGAGACGAAGGTGCCGGTCGGCTCGCGCGGGCTGACGACGCATTGGCCGCCCAGCCGGCGGGCGCGCTCGCCCATGCCGAGCAAACCGAGCGAGCGGCCCCGGGACCTGGATGGGGGCAGGCCGACCCCATCGTCGGCCACCTCGAGCACAACGACCGAGCCTTCAAATCTGAGGTCCACGGTGATGCGCGAAGCATTGGCGTGGCGGGTGATGTTGGTCAACGCCTCCTGGAAGATGCGGAACACGGCGGTCGCCAGATCCTTGTCCAGCTTGAAATCATTGAGCTGGGTGCGCAACTCGCAGGTGATCCCGGTCTGCGTCGTGAACTCATGGCTCTGCCACTTGATCGCCGCCTCGAGGCCGAGGAGGTCCAGGATGCTGGGGCGTAGCCCAACCGAGATGCGCTCAACCGACTGGATGATGCCGTCCGCGGCCTGCTTCATCCCTTCGAGCTTGTCCATCACCGCGACGTCGCGGTCCAGCCGCCGGGCCAGCCAGGACATGTCCAACTTCAGCGCGGTGAGCGCCTGGCCCAAGTGGTCGTGGAGCTCCCGGGCGATGCTGGTGCGCTCGTCCTCGCGAATCGCCTCGGTTCGTTCGGACAGTGCCAGCGTCAGTTCATCGATCTTCCGGCGCTCGATGGCGATGGCCGCCACATGGGCCACGCGCGACACGAGCTCGACCACCATCGGGTCGGCCGTCCGCGGCTGACGGTAGTACACGGCCGCCGTACCCAGGACGTGGCCGTCGGTGGCCAGGATGGGAAACGACCAGCAGGCGCGCAGGCCGTGAGCGCGCGCCAGATCGCGATACGGTTCCCACAGGGGGTCGGTCTCGATGTCGGTGACGAACACCGGCTTGCGGCGGAACGCGGCGGTGCCACACGAGCCGGCCTGCGCACCGATAGTGGCGCCGTGAATGGCCCGGTTGTACGCGTCCGGCAACGATGGCGCGGCGCCATGCTGAATACGGGTCCCGGTGTCGTCCATCAGCAGGATGGAGGCCATGGCCTCGGGCGCCATCTCCTCGACAAGCCGCACCAACTCGGCGAGGACGTCGGGCAGGGGCGCACCGGTCGCGAGCTTCTCCAAGGCCCGCTGTTCGCCCGTCTGCACGAGCCGCGCGAACTCTCGTGGATCGTCCGTGATGTCGCGACACGTGCCGATCACCGAGACCGGACGACCGTGGGCGTCGACGAGTACCTCGCCGAGGGTGTCGAGCTTGCGCACCGAACCATCCGGCCGAACGATGCGTTCGACATAGCCGAAGGGACCGCCGCGCGCCACGACGGCCGCCACCTCGCGCTGCACGCGCTCGCGATCGTCAGGGTGCACGCGCGTGAGGAACTCCCCAAGTGTGATCGCGCACGACCGCGGCGCCAGCCCATAGATGCGGTACAGCTCGTCGGACCAGGTCACCACCCCTGTGGCCAGGTCCCATTCCCAGCTGCCAATGTGGGTGATCTGCTGCGCGGCGTCGAGCAGACGTGCGAGCCGCATCGTCCCTGCGGCATTCGTCACTCCGTCCTGCCCGATGTCCGTCCCACTCGCCATCCGCTGGCCTCCCGGACGCTCATACTAGCACCCGCCAGTGAGCCCACCGGCGGGCGACATCGTCGCCAGCTGGCGCGGGGCGGACTTCTGAGCTCGCGCTAACAGCGCGGGATGGTGCGAGATCGGACACGCCGTTCAGGGTTGTGGAAACTCTCCGAAGGTCGCATTCCAGATCGCTCCAAAGCCGAACGTAATTGCAAACCAGCCGAGGAGGGCGATACCGGCGGCGAGGGCCATGCCGCGCTGCGGCCGCCCTCCGCGGCGGGGCCCCAGGAGAAGCAGCGCGAAGATGACGACGAGGACAACGGGCTCCATGGGGGCTGAGTAATTCGGGCCGGGCAGTGCGCCCGACTTCCGGCGCAACTAGCGCGCCAACGCGCCGTGCGACGAACGCGATGGTTGAGTATCGATTGCCGATTCCGGTCTGCGCACGGCAGACATGTTCGTAAGCGAAATTACGATTCCGTTACCTGGCGTCTGAGGCGGAGCCTCACTCGCTATCAGCCAGCGCGAGGATGGCGAACGCTGTCGCCGTATCGGACATGAACAACCGCCGCCACGGCTCGCCCTTCTCGCCGCCATGCTCGCGGTCGTAGTTGAGCGAGTGCGCGTGCCACCCGCGGCCGGGAACGTCAGGCACGGCGAACGCGCGCTGGTTCGTCTCCAGCCATCGAAGGCCCTTGCGGATCGCGGCGTGACTGGGGGCCACGCCCGCCTGCTTCAACGTGTAGACCACGAGACCGGTTGCGTAGCCGTCTGACCGGGTCAGGAGGGACGCATCGAGAGCGCCGGGCGCGTTCACGGGCGGTGCGGTCTTGCTCCACCTCCACGGGCCCATCGCCTCGAGCGACCATCCCCCGTCGTCTCGCTGCGCCCGGACGAGATCGTCGATCAGCGCGTCGCGTTGTGCGGCCGTGACCACGTGCTTCACGCGTGTCGAGGCGAGCAGCGCCCACGTGCGGTTGTAGAGGTGTTGCGCTGGATAGTTGGTGGAAAGATACGCCCGGAGACGCTCGATGCCGGCGGTTGCGACGCCGTCGTGCGGGCCCGGCGCGGTGCCCACGGCGAACGCCGCAAACGTGGCCCCATGGTAGGCGGCCTCGGTGGTTTCCCACGGCTCGAGCCCGAACTCGAGCCAGTCCCATCGACCATCGGGTCGTTGTGTTTCCCACAACCGGGCCAGCGCCTTCTTCGTTGACGCGCTCGGCTCGCGCAGATTCCTCGCGGCGTCGGCGCTCGTGAGAATCACCGCATTCAGTACGGCCTCGGTTCCGCGCGACTCGATCTGCCGGCGCTCGTTGAAGTCATAGAGCACCTGGTGTGTGCTGTACGTCTCCACCCGGCGCGTCGTGTCGTCGATCAGCCTGGCTTCCTGTGTCGACGGGCGCGTCGACGTGCATGACGCGTCGCAGCACCGGGCGCGACAGCGCGTAGGCCAGCCCCGCGTGGCAGGATACGCACGCCGTCTGCGTGTCTCCGGTTTTGAGCTTGGTCCCGTTGGCGAACCACAAGTCCATCCGGGCATCCAGATACGCGGCCGCCGCCGCCGGATCCCAGCTGGGGGAGCCGCCACCTGAGGGACCTGCCTGCTGGGCCGCAACGGTTGCGGCCAACACAGTGAACGCCAAGGCAATCGCCAATCTCATGACGCGAGGATATCCCCGACTCGTGTCCCGCACGAGTCCATTTCTCCGCAGTTGCTAAGTCCCGCAGGTGCCGGGCCAACCCTGCTCGCAGGCACGGGCGTAGAGCTGCGCGGGCTCTCGATCCGGGAACGGGCCCTTGCTCCCGCGCAGGATGAAGGGGTAGTCGGCAACCGTTGGCGCCTCGCGGCGGAACATGCCGCCCTGCGTCATGGCGACGGTGTTGTTGCAGCCGGCGGAGAACCCCAGCCCGCACGCGCGCTCGAACTCCGTCGCCGCCCGGCGGGGATTGGCGTAGCGCTCGGCCAGCAGAATGCCGAGCTCGTTACACGCCCATCCGGACCCTTCCTGGCAGTAGCCGTCCTCCAGAAAGTACAGATCCTCGCAGGCGCTGCGCGCGTCGGCGGCGCACGCCTGCTGCCAGAACGGCAACTATTGCCCTGGATGCTTGTCGCCCAGGTACCCGGACGCGCTCATGGCGCCGAAGGCGACCGCCCACACGCTGATGTAGGCCAGGTGACGCCGGCGCGGAAGCAGCCAACGGGCTTCGCCCCTTGGCTGGCTGCCAGCATCTTCTGGCGCGCTTCGCGCGCCTGGTGCCCGGCCCCACGCCGAGGGATCGATGCTCTGGAGCAGGGGCGACCGCGCCAGCCGGTCGAGCAGCCCCGCGGACAGGTTGAGCAGCGGCACCTGCAGCAGCTTGTCGCAGAACCCGGGCATTCCCGCGCGCATCAGCACGCTGTACAGCAGGCAGGTGGTCAGCCCGTAGAGCACGCCGTACACGATGCGCCCCAGCTCGGTGCGCGGCGACGTGGCCGGATCGGTGAACAGCAGGTGCATGCCGAGGAACACGGCAATGGGCACATGCGAGTCGGAGAAGAAGTAGCTGCCGGTCGCGGCGGAGTAGACCGCGCTGAAGGCGAACGTCGTCACCACGGCCGACATGGTCATCGGCGTGACGCCGAAGAGATACTGCCCCGGCATCGCGAAGAGAAAGATCGCGAGATACATCTGGGGCGGGTAGAACTGTGTGGTCGCCACGTCGAAGCCCCAGGTCATCTGGCTGGCGTTGGTGAGCAGCAGGAGCGCGCCCGCCACGGCGAGCGGGAACGACGACGGGTTGAAGATGTGCGTGTTCACGCCGTCGCGCGTCCAGCGCAGGAACTCCTTGGCGAGAAAGCCGAGCGCCACCATCGCGAACTGCAGGTAGAACCAGTCGTCCTTGAACCAGAGGAACAAGTTGATGCTGAAAATGATGGGGAACGGGCCGAAGCCGAGCACGAATTTGCGCCGGTGCGTCCACGAGAGCAGGCTGTCGAAGCCGTAGGCAAACAGGAGCTGCGCGGCAATGAGCGGCGCGGCGTGATAGACCTCGCGCCAGTAGTAGCCCCACAACAGGATGACCGCGCCTTGCTGACAGGCCTGCAGGTAGTGCTGGCGGCGCGGCACGATTTCGAGCACCACTTTCTGCCCCCGGCGCAGAACGCCGAACAGCAGGCCGCTCCACGCGAGCAGGAACAGCGCGGCGGCGACGACGGAGGCGCGCACCGTGGGACGCTGCTGCAGCACGGAGAGTTGGCTGAGCACCAGCAGGCCGGCGACGAAGCCGGCGTTGAGGGCAAAGGCGCCACCGGCCGACAGCCTGGTGCCGGCGGCTGGTGCAGCCGCCGGCGTTCGCGCAGACGTGGCCGCTCTTCGGGACGCCATCCGTCGCCTAGTTGGCCGACGCCGCGGCCATCGCCTCGGCCGCGGCGTAGTCGCCGACCGCCTGCATGGGCATGATGATATCGATTTACAACCAGCTCGACCAACGACGGCCATGCGCTGGAAGGCAGAGAGTTGGCGGCGCTTTGAAGCGGTGAACGGAACATCGCGCCGACGAACTGGAACGTGCCGATGCGCGAGAACGATTATCTTGGGGACCCGGACGACATTCGCATCGCCCAGCGCGCTGGCAGCACGCGCCGGACGCCGGTCACTATGCCGAGCACCAGCGCGCCCGCGATGATGCCGGTGATCGCGTCGAATGCAATGAGCGTCAGCAAGCGAAGCGTGCCGCCTGCGGGCAATGCCGCCAGGCCGTCGGCGAGCCGCTCGAAGGCATGGTGCAGCGGCGGAATGCCGTGGAGGAGTATGCCTCCGCCCACAATGAACATGGCCGCGGTGCCGGCCACGGACAGCCCCCGCATCAGCCAGGGTGCGCCGGCAAGAATGGCACCGCCGAGGCCGCGTTGCATCCGGGCAAACGCCGTTTCGCCGCTGCGCTGGCTGAGGTGCTGCCCACCGTCGTCGAGCTTGACGATGCTGCCAACGAGGCCGTAAACGCCCACCGTCATGATGACGGCGATGGCGGTTAACACCAGCACCTGGGTTACGAACGTGGAGTTCGCTACCGTCCCCAGCGTAATGACGATGATCTCGGCCGAGAGTATGAAATCGGTGCGCACGGCGCCTTTGATCTTGTCCCGCTCGATCGCCACCAGGTCGGCCGCGGGGTCGGTGAGCGCTTGCATCAGCTCGGCTTCGTGCGCCGCGTCCTCCGCCTTGCTGTGAAGCAGCTTGTGCGCAATCTTCTCGAATCCTTCGTAGCAGAGAAAGGCGCCGCCTATCATGAGCAGGGGAGTCACCGCCCAGGGCGCCATGGCGCTGATAGCGAGGGCCCCCGGCACCAGGATGGCCTTGTTGATGGCGGATCCCCTGGCCACCGCCCACACGACCGCCAGCTCGCGGTTGGCGCTGACGCCGGCAACCTGTTGGGCGTTGAGCGCCAGGTCGTCGCCCAGCACGCCAGCGGTCTTCCGCATGGCGACCTTGGTGAGCAACGCCACGTCGTCGAGCACCGGTGGCGATGTCGTCGAGCAGGGCGAGCAGGCTGGATGGCATGGTCTTTCCTAGTCAGCCGCACTTACACGCGGACAGACGCGGACCATGCAGAACCTCGACGCAAGGGCTTGAAGGCGCGCCAACGGGACGACCGACCTCGAGAACCTGCGGTGAGAGAGGCGCGCCCAGCCCCAGGATTTACTTCTCTCTTTCGAAGACCAGGTTCATGAAGACGATGTGATCCTTCACGTCGCGCATGAAATGGGGCACGCCGGGCGGCGTGACCACGATATCGCCGGCCTTGATCGTACGCTCGACCCCGCCCTTGATGTCGTCGCCGGGCCTGCCTGCCGGGACCGGTTGGCCCTTGGCGTCGACGATCGTGCCGCCCGTGATCAGCGTGCCGGAGCCTTCGCGCACGACATAGATTGTCAGCGACGTCGGATGAACGTGTGCCGTCTCGGGTCCGGTCAGTCGACGGATGTTCACGCTGTAGAAGCCTCCCTCGAGCAGCCGGGTCGTGGCGAGGTTCTTGGCCCGGCATTTCCTTGACGACTGCGGCCAGATCTTCCTGTGTGAGATCGATTGCCTTGTCGCTCGGCGCCTTGTCACGAACGGCCAAGGGCCCCATCTGACGCGTCGTTTGAGCGGATACGTAACCGCCCACAAGGCCGATCATTCCCGCGAGCACCAGGCTGGTCGTGCGCATCGTCATCTCCATGCTGAAACGGGCAACATCGGGTCATCCACCTCAGCGAACGGGGCCGTCGAACGACAGGCCCGCGGTCACGAGGGGCGATTTCACGCCGACGTTGACCTTGCCGACGTTGCCGGTGGCGCCCGCCGGCCGATCGGCGGTGATCCGGAACTGCTGGCGATGGCGCTCCACCGCCGCCGCCACCTTCGTGCCAATCTCCGGCAGGAGCGACGCCAGCCGCGTGGCGTTGTTGATGCTCTCGTAGGTGCCGCCGGTGTACTTCGCCACCGCCGTGCCCACCCTGAATTGATTGGTACCAGCGTACGCGGCGCCCTGCACGTGGCCGGCCTGGCTCGTCCCCTGCGGGCCGCCGGTGTAGAGCACCACGTGCACCGTCGTGGGGCGGGCCGCGAGCCGCGCCATGATCCGCTCGACGTCCCTCTCCTTCATGTCGCGATCGCCCGAGGTCGTGGCCACGCTGATGACGATCGGAAAGAAGTCGCTCGTGTCGCGCTCGATTCGCTGCGTCGCCTCCAGGAGGCTCTCGACGAACCGACCGACACCACGGTCGGAGCCTAACAACTCGATGCCCTGCTGCATCGCCGCACGGTCGGTGGTCGCGCGGACGAGGAAGCGCGGCTGGGGCGCGGTACCCACGATGGTCACCTCGAGGTGCTCGGGCAGTGCCGCGAGCAACGCCTGCACGCCCACCTTCAACGGCTGAATGCTGCCCCCGTCGAGGCCGACCCCGTTGTCGAGGAGGAGCTGCACCTTCACCGGCCAATCGAGGCGCTCGACCTTGGTTACGGTCGCATCAAGGCCGTCCTCCATCACATGGACGTCGCTGATATCCAGCGACGTCGCCGGGGCGCCGGTGCGGTCGACCACGCTGGCGAAGATCTGAATCTGCTTCGGGGCCTGCGCCACGACGACGGTCGTTGCCAGCCCGAGACCGAGCGTCGCCGCGAGAAGCAACCGCATGAGAGGATAGGCTCTATTAGACGCTGGATTCGCCGACCGCATCATCCGAATGGTAACTCCAGGCAGTGGGAGTAGACGCCGAACCAGTTGAGCCGCGGGCTCGGGCGCACGGACCGGTCGTGACGGTCTCGGAAGGGGTGCCGGAGTGACGCCTGACCGCGAGCGGGATCTCGACGGATCTGCCAGGGCGCGCTCGGATGGGCCGATGGATCGCCTACCAGTCGAACGAGTCGGGCCCGGTGGAGATCTACGTCCAACTACGGCAGGCAGCTGTGTTTACTCCGTCCGCTCAGTGGCGAATCTGGATCAGGGGCTCGCTTGGCGCCTCAGTGGCTTCGGCCTCCTCATGGCGCGCGGCCGAGAGGATATTCGCCAGCCCGTAGTTGCCCTCGTGACAGGCCACTTCGTAGGCCGCGTTGTCCGACCGCCGCAGCGTGTTCTCGATCGTCCAGGGGCGGGTGAACGTCTGCGGGTCCGTCAGTGTCAGTTGATAGGCGATGGCGTTGTTGTCCAATCGGGCGAAGCGCTCGACCATGCGCAGGTGCTGAGTGGCACCACGGATGTGTCCTTTGCCGTTGAATCGCGCCGTCTCGACCACGAGCGTATCGCCGTCCCACCATCCCCGCGAATCCCCGAGCCACTGCGCAATCCCGGGACCGACATGAGGACGCCGGTCGAGCGGAATGATTCGGGTTTCGTGCATCATCTCGCTGACGATGACGACGTAGCCCGGGGCCTGGAAGATCTGGTGATAGTTGTTGTAGAACGGGTTCGGAAAGAACAGGCCTCCCGCCGTGATGCACCGTTCGTCGAACGTCCGATCCTCAGGGACGTTGGCGTCCAGCTCGTGGCCAGCGAGCATCCGTTCCAGGGTTGGCACCGCTTCCCATCGGGCCCGGCCCTCGGTGGTAAACGGAATCTTCCCGTCGGGCGGGTCCACGATCTGTGACGTGCGCAGATTGTGAGTGACCTTGCCGTCCTGCGTTTCGAGCCAGATCGCGTTCAGCTCGCCGCTCACCGGGATTTCGGGCTCCACCAGCGCGAGAATCCGCGTGAGCGCGGTCCGCTCGAACTCGGCGGCCTCCTCAGTGGTGAAATGCGGCTTGTGCGCCAGCCCGTCGGGCCGCTCGAGCGGTACAGGAGTCTGGTTGGTCCACACGCCCTGGAGATCGGGGTCCCCCCAGGGGGTCCGCTGAGCGCCCGCGCCAGCCGGCGCGAGGAGCGCCGCAAGGGCGACGATGCCGAAAACGCGCATTTCACACCTCCCGTGAGCCACGCATAGGTCCCGCGCGGCCGCCGTACCCACTAACGCGACAGACATCGGCATTCCCCGCAAGGGGGCCTTCGATGCTCGGCAACATGTGGGGATAGGTCCGAAGCAGAAACGCCGGACAGACATATAATGCACAAGGCTTGGCCCTTTCTCTCGGCACTCGACCTGTGAGCTCCGCACTCGCTGCGATGATCCACGGGCGGTGAGCCTCCCCCTCGGCACTCGCCTCGGTCCCTATGAAATCGTCGCCTCCATCGGCGCCGGCGGCATGGGTGAAGTGTATCGAGCGAAGGATTCGCGCCTTGGCCGCGACGTCGCGATCAAAGTGCTGCCGCCGTCGTTCGCCGACGATCCCGGGCGGCGCGCACGCTTCGAACGCGAAGCGCAAGCCGTTGCCGCGCTGTCGCACCCCAATGTCATCGCGATTTTCGACACCGGCCTCTGGGAGAACCAGCTGTACGTCGTCATGGAACTGCTCGCGGGGCAGACGCTTCGCGAACAGCTGGATGCGTCGTCGAACGCGGGCGTCTCGGCGATTGCCGTGCGCAAGGCGGTCGAGATCGCCGTGCAGGTCGCGCGCGGACTCGGCGCGGCGCACGGCAAGGGCCTCGTTCACCGCGATCTGAAGCCAGAGAACATCTTCCTGCTCGATGACGGGCAGGTGAAGATTCTGGACTTTGGATTGGCGCGGCAGGCCGGCGGGGCCGATCTCTCGGGCGCGACGGGTGTTACGCACGCGGTGACCGATCCGGGCACCGTGATGGGCACCGTCGGCTACATGGCGCCCGAGCAGGTGCGCGGCCAGGCAGCGGACGCGCGCGCCGACGTGTTCGCGTTCGGCGCCGTGCTCTACGAGATGGTGAGCGGCAAGCGGACGTTCCACCGCGATACGGCAGCCGACTCGATGACGGCGATCCTCACGGAGGATCCGCCGGATCTCGTGGCCTCACGGCCGGATCTGTCCCCGGCACTCGACCGCATCATTCGTCATTGCCTCGAGAAGAACGCGAACGAGCGCTTCCAGAACGTGCGCGACGTCGCGTTCGCGCTCGAAGCGTTGTCCGGATCGCAGGTGTCGCGTAGTGTCGCCGCGGTCGCACCACCCGCAGGTCGATGGCGGCGAACGGCAATGATCGCGGCGCTGGTCGTGGCCGCCTTCGTCGCCGGCGGACTCTTGACCCGACAACTGACGCCGACGGCGACGCCGATCACCTTCGAAACAAAAACGCTGACGTCGCAGTGGGTCACGCGCGCACGCTTCACCTCCGACGGACAAACGATCATCTTCAGTGCCGCCGAGTCGGGCAATGTGCCGGAGCTGTTCATGCTGCGTCCCGGCGCCATAGTTCCGCAACCGCTCGGCCAGCCGGGCGCACACCTGCTGTCGGTGTCGTCGAAGGACGAACTCGCGGTGCTGATCGGCGCTCGTTACCTGCATCACTTCCTGTTTGAAGGCACGCTCGCGCGCATGACCATCGACGGCGCGCCAAAGCCGTGGCTGGAGAATGTGCGCGAGGCCGACTGGTCGCCCGATGGCTCCACGCTGGCGATCGTTCATGTGGTGAACGGGCGCGATCAACTCGAGTACCCGATCGGCAAGGTCCTCTATCGGTTCTCCGGCTATTTGAGCGACCCGCGGGTGTCGCCCGACGGGACTCAGGTGGCGTTCATGGAGCATCTGGTGCCAGATGACGACCGCGGCTGGGTGAAGGTGGTCGGCACAGACGGGACGGTCAAGACGCTGGCCGGTGAGTACTGGGGCGAGGAACAGCTGGCATGGTCGCCAGACGGCAGCCACGTGTATTTCTCGGCGTCGGAGAGCGGCAACGAAGGCTACCAGGTGATGGCGGTGAACGTGAGCGGCCCGCCAGAAGTGCGGCAGGCGTTTTCGGGCCCTGGCGGGATGCTCGTCAACGACATCAGCGGCGACGGCCGGCAGTTGGTGACGCGCCACGACCGACGCTGGCAGATGCTGGCGCTGCTCCCTGGCGAGAACAACGAACGTGACGTGGGCTGGCAGGATTTCGCCATCACCGGCGTCGTCTCACCGGACCGCAAGTCGATGGCCTTCACCGACATTTCTTCCCGCGCCGGTGCAAACTACGCCACCTCGTTACGCGACCTCGGCACCGGCAAGGTGGTTGGCCTTGGCGAAGGCGCCAGCTTTGGTTTCTCTGCCGACGGTCGCTGGGTGGGCGGCCTGATCCCATCGACCCTCGAGATTCAGCTCTATCCGGTCGGTGCTGGTCAGACGATCCGGGTGCCGCGCGGCAACCTCGAAGCGTATACAGGCGACCTGCCGCAATGGTTTGCGAAGAGCCCGCGTCTGCTGGTCTGCGGCAACGAGAAAGGCAAGGGGAGGCGCTGCTATGCGCAGGACATCACCGACGGCGCGCTGACGCCGCTGACGCCTGAAGGCGTCGCGCGTGCGTTGATCGCGCCAGATGAGCGCACGCTTCTCACCAGGTCAGCCAATGGGACGTACGAGATTCGGTCCACAGCGAATGATCAGGCGTCCCCGGCTCGCGGTCTCACGCCGACCGACGTGCCGCTTCGCTGGAGCGCGGACAGCCAGAGCGTCGTGGTGACGACCCGAGGCCGAATCCCGGCGCTCGTCGAGCGCGTGAACGTCGCGACGGGAGCGCGAACGCCTCTCCGGGAAATCGCTCCGCCCGACCGCGCCGGCCTGACGATGGTGCTGCTGAACGATTGGATCGAAGACGGGCGCGGCTACGTGTATCAGTATCAGCGCTCGCTGAGCACGCTGTTCGTGGCCACGGGCGTGCGATAACGGGGCCTCTCGCCAAGGTCACTCGACCGCGCGACCACCCAGCTTGCGGCCGTCGGGTAACGTCATCGACACGAAAATGCCGCCGAACTCGCCGCTCTTCAGCGGATTGACGACGACGGTGACCGTGTCTCCGGGCTTGATGATGTTCGAGCGCCAGCCGTTTCTCGCCATCGACTGCGGACTCCCCAGTTCCACGCCCCAGCGATCGACGCCGCCGCTCTCGTTCGGCACGTCGAGCTGAATGGAGGAATGCGGATTCGTCCACGTGAACCGGACGACGGTGCCGACGATGGTCTTCGAGACGGTGCGGTCGAACATGACCGGCGAATGGTGCGCGCCGGCGGACGCGGCGAGCGCGATGACGAGCACGATGGAGGCGAAGGCTGAGCGTGGCATATCTCTCTCACTTCACCAGGTTCTTCGATTTCGTGGCCGGCAGCGTGTCGTTCAGGTCCGGCAGGCACTGCACCTCGGTGATATCGGCGTCGTCGCGGCGGCTGAACGTCTTGGTCATCTTCCACTCGCCGACCCAGTTCTGCGGATCGGTCATCTGATACTCGATGTCCATCCGTCCGTCGGGGCGCATCTTGAACCGTTCGATGATCTGCATGTCCTCGCTGACCGGCACCGAGGCGCCGCCCTGATCCATCCAGTGATGGTGGCCCGGGAAGTACTTCGTGTCGACGACCAGCGTGTCGCCTTCCCAGCGCCCGATCGACTCGCCGTTGAAGGTGCGCACGACGATGTCGGGATCGGTGTGCGGACCGTCCGTCGAGATAGATGATCCGGACGCTGTTCTCGAAGTGGCTGATCATATAGATCACCGTCGGCAGCTGCACCATCGCGATCGGCCATACGCGCGTCATGATGAGCGGCATGCCCGCCGGCCAGCACTGTCCGATGTCGTCGCGGTACACACCGCCCTCTTTCAGCGCCTTCAGGCCGGCCTCGTAATGGACCTGCGCCGCCGGCGTCAGCGTGAACTTCTCCGGGACGAATTGCCAGCGATTGGCGCGGCCGTCGTGCTGCCACATGCCGGTGAGATCGAACGGCGGCTTGGGCCGGGCTTTGGCCAGGTTGGCCTTCGCAAGAGCGGACGGTTGCGGCGGCGGCACGGCTTGCTGGCCCTGTCCCTGCGCACCGAGGGTCGTCGACGCGGCCAGGGCCACGCACGCCATCATCGCGAGACGGGACCGCCAGGATCGAATGGGCATCGTGGTCATCACAGTCCACCTCGTCGAAGGCATTGTATTCTGCGCCGTGTCGTCAAGGGCCGAGGAGGTGAGATGCTGACGCGTCGGCAAGCGATCTCGGCGCTGGTTGCGCTCCCCTTCGCTGCACCGGCGGCGGCACAGACGCGGCCAGGCCCGCGGCACCGCGTCATCCTCGGCAACGGCGACGGGCTCCTGCTGGGGCCCGACGGCACGTTGCACATGTGGGTGCGGGACCCGGTGGGTGACGGCACCGCGCCGAGTTCGCTCGGGCTCGGCCACAACGGACCGCTGGACACGTTCACATTGGCGGCCGTCCCCGGCCTCTCAAAGGTCGTCGCGGCATCCGCTGGGTGGAACTGCTCGTTCGCGGTGATGGCCGATGGGCGCCTCCTGGCGTGGGGGAAGAATCCCAACGGCCGGCTCGGCACGACGACGACGGAGCAGATGGAGACGCTGGCGTCGTGGTCGCCCAACGAGTCGAACGTGCCGATTCCGCTGTCGACGCCGTTCGACGCGGTGGACGTGTCCGCGGGCGACGACCACGCCCTGGCCCTCGCGCGCGACGGCAGCGTCTACGCCTGGGGCGTCGGCAAGGATGGGCAACTGGGGATCGGTCCCATGCCCGTCATCAACTTCAGGACCAGAAGCGCGTCGGCGATGACGTTCATGCCGGTGCCGACGCGGGTGCCCGATCTCGGTGACGTCACGGCGATCAGCGCCGGCGGCAACCATTCGCTGGCGCTGCTCAAGGACGGAACGGTTCGCGCCTGGGGCTCCAACCGCGACGGGCAGATAGGCGACGGCACGACGATGAACCGCGATCGTCCGATCGCGGTCCCCGGTGTGCGCGACGCAGTGGCCGTTGCCGCCGGCGTGCTGTCCTCGCTCGCACTGCTGTCGAACGGCACCGTCCTCTTGTGGGGCCGCCCCGATCACTCGGGCGGACCGTGGCAGGCCAGGCCACTACAGGGAGTTCGAGGCGTCCGAGCCATCGCTGCCGGTCTGGCGCACGGGGTCGCGCTCACCGAGGCGGGGACGGTGATGACCTGGGGCGACAACGCCCACTCTCAGCTGGGCCGCGGTCGCCGGGCGACGGCGAGTCCCGGCGTGGTGACGGAGCTGACCGGCGTGCAGTCGATCGCCACCCGGGTCGAGACCACCGTGGCCGTGCTGTCCAGCGGCCGCATCATGACGTGGGGGGTGGTCCGCGGGGAAGGCCGTGCCACCCGGTTCAGTGCGTCGCCGGTCCCGCTGCTCGTGGACGGGCTGGAGAACACCTGACGCGACCCCAGAGCCGGAGCGTCCTGGCGATAGCCAAGCTGGACCTCAACACCGCCGCGCTACGGCTGACACGCGGGGTCAACGCTACCGACCTCGAGAACCTGAACATGTGGATGTGTTTCGTCGAGGAACGCATCGACTGGGTCCGCGATACGGTTACGGCCCGTGGTCCCTTTGCGCTCCCAACCTTTCCCGACGACTAGCCAAAGCGCACAACTCGCGCGTTGCACATTTCGTCACGCGTGGCTTGGTTATTGCTGAAGCGGGCGTCGCGCCCCGCACAGCAAGGTATTACCCACCGTGCGCTGCGACCTTTGTAGAAAAGGTATTTCACGTGGTGTCAAGGCGCTCGGGAAACGGCCATGCGCTCACACGCTCCTGATGACTCAGCTGCCAATCCATCCGCGTCTAACGCACTCGATGAGTTCGCCGCGGAGGACCGCGATCGCGAGAAGCAACCTGATCCGACGTTGCCGTTGAGCGGGTCGCTCCTCGAGATTGGTCCAGCGGAGGTATCTCGCAGCCGCGGTCTGGAACCGTTCTCGCGCCTCGAAGCCAGAGAAGTAATGCGCCGGAACAGGCGCCAGTCTCCTGGCAGGCGATTCGCGGTGCCTGTCGTCGCTGTGTGGGACAGCATCACGGAGGCCTGCACCACCATTAAGGACCGTGCAAGGCGCGCCTCAACCGCCGTGGTTGGCCGCGTGGCTGGAGCCACACAACGGTCGTTGGAATCGGCGGCCAACGCATCGCAGCTTACGTCGCGCGCCGTACGCGACGGCAGACGAGCGGCCCGCCGGCTCGCGCTCCTGATGCAGGGACGGGCGGCCGCCTCGCGCGCACGGATGGTGTCAGAGCGCGAGACGATCAAGACACACGCGAACCACGGCTTCGTCGCGCTCGCCCAGACCCTTTCCAGTCTCGCATTCGGGCTACGAAGGCAGGCGGCCGCTTCGAAGGAGCGAACCTCACCACTCGTGCGCGAGGGTCGAGCGGCCG
Source organism: uncultured Acidobacteriota bacterium (assembly GCA_963731785.1). GTDB lineage: Bacteria > Acidobacteriota > Vicinamibacteria > Vicinamibacterales > UBA2999 > DASYRM01. The sequence continues at coordinate 10,839 of CAVSWX010000009.1, read as the reverse complement.
TGCACCGCTTTGCGCTCCTGGCGTGGTCCCGCTGCGTCGCGGCCGCGAAATCGATGACCGCGCTCGGCGATCGCGCGGGTACGGCCTGGGCAGACAGGTGGACGGCCCGGTCGCGCGCGTTGCCCCGTCCATTGACGGAGAACGCGCTCGAGCATCAGGAGTTCAACGGCTTCGTGGTGGCCATTGTGCTGGCAGCTGCAGTCGTCGGGTACGGCGGACTTCTGTTGGTATTCTCGCGAACACCCGCGAACGCTCCGGTGAAGCGAGTCACAGTCCCAATGCAGGCGCGCGAGGCGCAGGCCATGACCGCGATGGCCGCGCCGGTGACGGGGGACGGTTCTGTGGTTCCTGCCTCTGCAGCGAGTAGCCCTGCGGTGGTGCCTACGGTCGCAACGGACGTCGCTCCTCGGCCGGCATTCACGCCGAGCGCGCGCACGCTGACCGCACTGTGGCAGCGTCGCGATACGCGCTCGCTCGACCGGGCGTTTTCGACGCTTCGGGGCGAGACGCTGGCGTTCCGCAGTTGTGGCATGCGCATGACGGACGCCGACCGCGCGGTTGCGCGCTGCCAAGGTGTGGTCACGACGCTCGGGGCCGATGGAACGCCGTCATCGCGCTCGGCTATCTGGACTATCAACTTTCGACGCACTGGCGGCCGCTGGCTGATCGCCCGCGTTGCGACGCGCTGAAGGCTGACTCGCACACGCGATAGTGTGCAGTTCTGCGCCAAGACCGCCAACGGCGTCCTCAACTGTAGTTTCTAGACAGACAGCTCAGCAGGCGGTTTGTAGAGTGTCCACTAGCCATGAGCTCGTCGGACACCGGGCATGAACGCGTCCTGATCTACTGGACGCTGCGCAACGACAAGGGCGGCACCCTCGCGTGCGAACTGTCGCGGACCGAGCGCGGGCTTGTGGTGCGTTGCCTGGACCAGGCTCGGAAAATCGTGCTCAGCGAACGCGTCGCCCTGGCCGCCGCGGCCGGCGAGGTGGCCGCGCAATGGAAAGCACGGCTGCTCGAGAAGGGCGACTATTTCGAGCGGCCCTTGCCCCGGGTCTCAAAGCAGATCTAAGTCCGCACAGTTTCAACAGCTTTTGCACAGAACCTATTGTTGAGGTGGCATGGCCGCAGCCAGCAGAAGAGTTAGGATCCGCTCGTGGACGAAGAGCGCGTCACGAGGTTCTGGACTCTGGCACGGGTCGACGATCAGAAGTCGTCGATGACGTGCGACCTCCTCAACACAGGTGCGGGCCTCGAGGTGCGTTGTCATTGTGGGGAGGTCGTGCTGCATTCGGAGCGGGTCTCGAGCATGGCTGACGCCATGAATCTCTGCGAGGCCTGGAAGGACGCGTACCGCGGGCAGGGCTGGATCGAACTGTTCGAGTAGTGACCCGCCCAGCGGACGATCGGCAGACCCCATCTCCTGTCTTGCATCGGGGGCCTGCCGATCGGTTCGCTCAGCGCGACGAGGCCTCGTAAGGCTTCGCGCTCCAGCGCTCTTGCGTGCTGGCGACCATGCCCGAGGTTCGGCTGGCGAGGTCCCGCCGCGTGGCGGCGAACTTGTCACGTGCCTTTTGACTCGCACGCATGAACTGATCTTTGACCTGTGCGCGACGACGGCTTCCCGCCTGAGGATGAGCGAAATACGCGAGGGCGGCACCCACGCCAAGGCTCAGCAACATCTTCCGGCTCATCATTGATCTCCTCCTTCATGGCGCACGAAGAACTCGGCCCTCGAGTTCTGGCGCGCGATGAAGCAGAGCAAGCTCAGTGCCGGCAAGCTCTGTGCTACCAGGAGCCTCATGACTTGGCTCACCTGGCTGATGATTGCACTGCTGATCGCCACCTTTGCTGCGCTGACCGGCATCAAGCCGAAAGATTCACGGCCGGTGGCCCACACGCGACTCATGGGCGTGGCGCGGGTTGTTCTGGTTGTGGCGGTGCTGATCGTGGCCTACATGGCCTTTCGGGCGCGTTCCGGCGGGTGAGTCGCGCTATGATCCCGCCCGGTTCACACAGGAGAGCTTCTGATGATCAAATTGATTTCAGGCGCAATCGGGATCGCAGTGTTCGCGGCCGTCGCATGCCTGAGCGTTTCAGCGCAGCAGAATCAGATGAGTTTTTTCATCACGAGCGCCGGCCCTGGCAACGGAGCAAATCTCGGTGGACTCGCCGGCGCGGATAAGCAGTGTCAAACACTCGCCGCGGCCGCGGGAGCCGGGAACCGCACGTGGCGCGCGTATCTGAGCGCCGCCGCTGCGGCGGCCAGCCGGCGGTCAACGCGCGCGATCGCATCGGCAAGGGCCGTGGATGAATGCGAAGGGTGTAGTGGTCGCGAAGTCGGTGGCCGATCTTCATTCCGATGCCAACACTCTCGGCGGCGAGAACTCGCTGACCGAGAAGGGCGCCCCTGTCGCGGGCAACCAGCACGACATCCTCACCGGCTCGCAGGCGGACGGAACGTTGCAGACCGGTGATGCGCCATGCGGCAACTGGACCAGCGCCGAGACGACCGGCGGGGCCATGGTCGGCCATCACAACAAGCAGGGCGGCGGTGCGGTACGACGTCAGCGGGTAACGCGGAGTCCAGGTGTGGAACAGAATCGTTGCGAATGGGGTGAGTGAGATTTACTGCTTTGTGAATGAAGTGGATGGAGATGCGCTCGGACGGCTCGAGTGCTGTGTCGGTTAAAAATTGCTTCTACCTAAGCGTTTGCAAGGTATCATGGACCCTTTTGTATCAGTTTTCCTCATTGTTAACGGTATCGTCGCTGAAGTGCTTAGTTATGTGAGAGCCATTGCCGAGTCGCCCACGTGTTGCAGGATGGGAACCGCCCGGCGCGTTGCCGAGCTTGCCGAGCAGGCTCCTTGCCGGCCAGTCAGTGCGTCTGCCAGATCGTCGGTAACCGCCGACCGCCCCGTCGGCGTCATCAGTGCGGAGGTGCAGAACCCTGGTGAGCGTATTCAAATTTATCCGAGGGTCGCGGCTGTCTGCGCACAAGCGGCGAAGAGTGACTGTTGTGATGGAGGTTCGGGATGAGCGGAGACTTACTGCCACAATGGCTTGTGAACTCAATATTGTCTTGAAGGGAGCTGGTATCGCATTATCGAATTGGTATTGCCTGGCTTTGTTGGCCATCAATGAAGGCGGCAGCGAGGGAATTGAAGGGGCGTTGGTGTGAAGCCTGCCGATTCCCGTTTGTTACTCGCGATCGAATCCGGTGAGTTCATGTACGATCCTTCACGGTGTGTTGTGTTTCCGATTGCTAATGACGTCTTGTTATGAGGTTTAGTGATTGGAGGTCGAGACTATTGTGGTTACTGCTTTGTTGTGTTGTCTGTTGTGATGATGTGGTGCTGTTTAGTTTGTGTTTTCCGAGTCAGCTGTGTGTGTGGTGAGTGTGCTCATTGTAGTTGTTGTTGTGATTGCGTAGTTGGGGTCGGAGTGTGATGTCAACTATCTTCTCTTTTTGGGCTGATCTGGAAAACAAGTGATGAATGTTCAGGAAGCCAAGTTTGATGAAATGTGGCATTACTCAAGTCCTTGTCGGCGAGTGGTGTAAATTGTCAGGTGGAGATGAGTTGAACATGTCCGTTAGTTGAGCTAGATGGTTGGTGAAGCGGACGGTGAGAGAGCTCGTCGATAGTTGGATTACCTTCGTTTAGTTGTGTTGCTGGAATAATTTGAATTTCCTACCTTGCCGCCGGGGATGGGTGAGTGCAATGAGATGATGGTGGGTGTTGGATGTGGATTTGTGAAGGATGCTGTTGTTTTTGCATGGCTGGTGATTTCAAGGATGAGGTGTTTGTGTTGTCATGGTGATTATTGGGTGAGCACAACCACTGGCGCAGTCGGTAATGGCTTCGTTAGAATGGTTCGACGGTCGGGCTATTCCCGGTGTCTTGTCGTCGGTCGGGCCCGCATGTCGGAGATGGCTGCAACCGCCGCCGGAAGGCCGACCGGCGAAGCGGATGAGCTTTGGGACGCCTCGAAGTTCGATCCGAAGCTGACGATGTTGAAGCGGCAGCCGGGGATCATCGAGCGCAGGCAGAGCTGCAGCGCGTTGCGGACCTGCTCGATCGACGAGCCCTGCATCGACCCCGATTCGTCGACGACGAAGATCACCTCCGCCGGCCGCGGATCGGCCGGCAGCGTCGGCACGTAGCTCACCGCGACGGCGGTCGCGCCGTCGCCGTCTCTCTCGATCCACGCGCACGGCACGTCGAGCCCGCGGCGGCGACCGTCAGCACGAAGTCGCGATCGAGCGCCGCTTCTTCCGCCGCCAGCGTCACCGTCGTCCTGCCGTCCGTTACGGCCATGCGATCGGATGCGACGGCGACTCGATGCGGCCGATGGCGCCGGACATCGACAGGTTCACCGCGAGATTCAGTCCGTACGGCACGCGCCACGTCGCGCGGCGGGTTCAGCGTCTCGGCGTCCGGACGGCCGACGCCGACGCGATCCGACGGCCGGCGCGTATCGCGGCGACACCGTCGTCGGCACCACGAACCGCAGCGCGCCGTCCTGGACGTCCGAGCTCGCTGACGTAGGTGATCTTCAGCAGCGCTTCCTTGCCCGGCGGCAGGTTGCCGACGCTGGCCTGGAACACGTCCGGCCGCTCCTCGTCGAGCAGGTATGCGCCGTGCCCCGCCTGCATCGCGTCGTCGTACTTCGCGAACGCCGCCTCGCGCTCCATCGCCTTGCCGACGACCAGCGTGCCGTCGATCAGCGCCTCGAAGCCGCAGACGGCCGCGCCCTCGTCGAGCGGGAACACGTACACCGCCTCGATCGGCTGTCGGCTCGCGGTTGACGAACCGCTGCGTGACCGTGACGCGCGCGCAGAGGTTGACGATGTCGGCGACGACCGAGACGCCGGCAAGCGGCACGGGAACATCGGCGGTGGTGAACAGGCCCGGCGGGCGTGTGAGTCGTCAGTGTTTCAGGCATCGTCTTCCTCGTTGCTGTGTCCCGTCCGTTCAGATGAAGGCGGCACCATGCCGCCAGTTCCTGCAAGCGCGCCGGCGACGGCAGCCGCACGTCGCTCGAGACGTGCAGCTCGACGCCGGGCGCCACGGTCACGCGCCGCCAGACCTCACGCGGCAGCGGCGGCGCCACGGCGACGCGTCCGCGCCAGCGGCACGGCCCGCCGTCGAGCAACTGTCGAATTTCGTCGAGGGTCCGCCCGGCTTCCTGCAGCGCCTTCACCTGGAGCAGCCGATCCAGATGCTCGCGGCCGTAGTGGTCGCCGCGCCCGACGCCGAGCGGCGCGGGCAGCAGACCCTCCTGCACGTAGTACCGAACCGTCCGCCGGGACACGCCGCCAAGGTCGGCCAGCTCCCCGACGGCATAGCGTTCGTCCGCCATGCCGGTATTAATACGACAGTTACTGTCGCATTGTCAAGTGTCCTATTTAGCGTCTACGGATTCGGTGCCGCTGGCGATGTTCGGAGAACATCGCCGCAAACCGGAAGACCGGTGCGGGTCGGCCGGGGCCTGGATGGTTCCGGAGGGTGGCTGGGTAGGGCTGACGGTGCGCGGCCCTCGCTCCCAGCCGGCGACCGGGCCGGCTGGTGGCAAACGGGCCGCTCTCGGCCGCTGGGACAAACCTAACGCTGACCAGGTCCCGCCAGCAGCTGCGTCGCGAATGTGATCGGCTGGCCGGATGGATTGACGAACTCGAGGGACGCAGTCGCGCGCTCTCCACGGCTGAAGATCGCATCTCCGCCGACATTGACGTTGACGAACGGGCGTCCAATCGGCGCGGCGCATGTAGTCGTGCCCGATGGAGCGAACAGGGTGGCGTTCACAGTGAGACCACTCATACCAACGAGATTGGCCCATCGCTGGCGGGGCTGAAGGATTGGCTGATCTGGAGAAACGTATAGGGCGTCGACTCTTGCGCCCTCGCATTGGTCTGAAGGAGACCGGCCGCAACCGCCAGTCCTGTGAGAACCGCCCATCGGGCTTTGACAGAAGGCGCGGCTCCAGCGGACACTCGGTGCGGACATAGGGTTCCTTTCGTCATCGCGCGCTGCATTTCGCAGCCGGCTGTCTGTTATGGCCAGAATATTCGGGCTGTTTCCCCCACTGCGGACACTTGGACGCGGCGCAGACACTTACCAAAAGGCCGCCATTGGTCCCTGCCCCGCCGCGACCGATCGATCCAGAGCGCCCTTCCTTTCGGTTAAGCCGGTCGCGCCATCGCCAGAGCCTGTTCTCTCGTGAGTTCCATGTCGTGAGTGGACTTCGCGTGTTCCTGCGCCTTTGTGACGACCTCATCGTCACTGTCACCCTCGATGACTGAACCGCATGGGCATTCAATGACCTTTTTCATCGTGTTCTCCTTGTCGGGCCCCATGATAGGAACCTTAGGTTGCGGTCACGTTGCGGAATTGTTGGCAATACCCGATGTCTAAAGTGGCCGATTGTCGAGTGTATCTGTGCGGACGAGTGACGCTTGAGCTGGGCGATCGGGCATTGACTGATGCAGCGCTTGCCGGTCCTCAAGGCCGATTGCTCTTCGCGTTTCTCGGTACGAGGCGCACGCACTCAATTTCCAAGACTCAGGTTATCGAGGCGGTCTGGGGCAGTGAGACACCGCCCTCGGCCGATACGGCGATCAATGCTCTGGTAAGCAAGCTTCGCGCAGCGCTTCGGAAGCTGGGAGTTCCGCCGCCGTTCGGCGTAGCCACCGAGGTCGGCACGTACCAGTTTCAACTGCCCGTATCCTGGATCGACATCGAGTATGCTCGGACCGCCATGATCGCGCTGAAGGCGCGCTCGACGCGGCGCGCTGGGTGAGGCCTGGTCGAACGCCAACGTGGCGGCCGCGATCGCGCGGCGCTCCTTCCTGCCGGACGAACAGCATTCGTGGGTCCAGCATCAACGCGACCTCCTGGCTCGCGTGCGGCGGCGAGCGTTACTCGTGTTGTCCTCAGTCAGCACATCAAACAAGGAGTATGAGTTAGGGATTCAGCACGCCGCTGAGGCGCTTGCGGCCGAACCCTTCGATGAAATGGCATGTCAGCGTCTCATGCGGGCCCACGCGACGGCCGGCAATCGCGCGGAAGCGCTCCGTGTCTACGCCGCCTGCCGGAGGCTGTTTCGCGACGAACTCGGAGCGGAGCCGTCCGAAACGACGAGTGCGGTGTTCCTGGAAGTCCTGCGGAGTGGGACCGACTGAGCAGAGCAGTGGTGCGCCGCTGTGGCCCCCGCGATTGACCTCCTCGATTGAACTCTCGATCGACCGGTAGCAGGAATTCGTGTGGCGTTGCCGAAGGACCAACAGCGCGGCCGTGCTGTGGATCGACCGCGAGCCGTTCTACTTGAGGGACTCAAGCCGTCAACCGCTACAGCGATACCTTCAGCCCAAAGGTGCCGCGAACGTAGGACACCCACGCTTCGTCGGTCATTGCGCCCCACTCGACCCATTGCTCGTCGGTGAGCGAGGCTCGCCACTGCAGGAATCCCGCGGCATCCGGGCCAACCGGATGCCGCAGAGTCCATGTTCCGCTGTCCACGATGTCCCGGATCTTGTCGCCCACGACCGACGGCGGCACCGGATTCTCGAGTGACGCCCGGAAGAGTTCATTCATTCGGCGCGTATGTGGATAACGGGTGTCATCGCGGTCGGGAGCCGCCTTGCCGAAAATCGGCGTGGCGATCACTCCAGGTTCCACGGTAGCCACTCGGATGCCAAAGCCCTTGACCTCCTGGGCCAGACACTCGCTCATTGCTTCGAGCGCCCACTTCGATGCCGCGTAAGGAGCCTGAGGCGCCATCGCAATACGGCCGGACACCGAGGTGACATTGACGATGCAGCCGCTGCGTCGTTCGCGCATCCCGGGCAAGACCGCCTGTATGCAGCGCACCGCACCGAAGTAATTGGTCTCCATCGCCGAGCGGAATTGCGACAGCGGCGTCTCCTCCAGCGAACCCGTTACACCGATTCCCGCATTGTTCACGAGAACATCGATCCGGCCTGCCTCGACAATGGCGGCCTTCGCGCTCGAATCGTCATCCACGTCGTGCGCCACGATGTGGACGTCGAGTGCTTCCCGCGCGACGGCCTCATGGAGTTCCCCCAGTCGATGGGGATTGCGCATGCCAGCGTAGACCGTATGCCCCGCCCGTGCCAGCGACACCGCCGTCGCCGCGCCGATGCCGGTACTCGTTCCTGTAACGAATGCGATTGCCATCAGCCTGATGATTGCATACTCCGGATTGGCTGTTCCTGGCCGTGTACCTCGAGCGAGCCACTCCCAGTCGAGCAGGGAGAATTCACCGGGCTCCCCCATGACTTCACCGCGAAAACCGCTCAACAAGCGGCAGGAGGTTAGCCGACTTCTCTTCCAATCCGGCCACGGCACTGAGCCTGCTGACCGGCCCGATGACTCGGGATTTATCCGGTCTCGATCGCTTCAGCTCCATCCTGATCTGTTCGATATCGATGGCCGCGTCGTGACGGCTCACGTTCGAATCCAGTTGCTCCACTGTCGCCTGCAGGTCGTCGAGCAGCTGGTTCAGCGTAGGCGGCCTGGCGGGCGGCGTTCACGATCCACCTGGATCGCGGAACGATCTCCACCTGCCAATACTGCATGGCGGCATTGGGCCGGGCAAACGGCCTGACGCTCGCGACAACGTGTGGGTCGTCGAACAGCTCGCAGTGGATCTCGTCTCCCACTAAGGGAGAAACGGACGCATCGAAGTAGGCCGTTGTAGAAAGGGCGGTCAGCATCCGTGCTGCGGCGCGCTTCTCTGCCGCAACGCCGGACGCGCGAACGATCAGGACGGGACAAGAATAGTTCATCGCTCCTCGCTGACCGAGGATCGCTCCATGCTTGGAACGAGGCTTTTCGTTCCTGGCTGGGGCGCACGTCGACGGTTCGCGGCCAATCGTCGGAATGACGAGTGGTCCCACGTATCGCAATCGTTTCCGCCGTGCGTCGTTTTGGGAATTAGCCGGCGGCGTGCCAAGCGATAACTAACGAAACGAGGTCAATTGGCGACGATTTGGGGCCGATGTCTTCCCTGCAGCGGTCAAACTTTCTTGAATTGTCACGCATTTAAGAAAGGTCCGGCATGGCAACGTGCGACCAGTTCGTCTTCGCAGTCAGGAACGAGCCGCCGTCCTCTCTGTGCGAAGGAAGTTTACGGCAGCTCTTCCGTGGCGTTCGGCTCACAGAATGGAACGCTCCGCCGCCATGGGGCTCCGACGGAGGTTTGGGCCGGCTGCGTCGTCGTCCTCCAGGCAGCCCTAATGCCCCGTAGCGTGGGAAAAGAGGCTCGCGCGACCTCAGGACCTCACGACAGACGACTACGTGAGGCTTGGCCGCGAGCTTGCACTGGTCCTGGCTTGGCGAGGTCACGCAGCGTTAGGCCGAGTGCCCGCAAGTAGGGGGCAGCGGTATCGCTGCGAGCGTCGCTCGGTCGTTACTCCTTAGAGGCGCGAACTGTGATCCGAACCAAAGCGTGCGTCGTCGTGACGGCCGTGGCGCTCTCGCTGAGCGCGCAGGCAGATGCGCGGGGCATCACCGACACCACACAGGTGATCGGGGCCGTTGATCTACTTGCGGCGCGGGACAGGGGGACGACGAAGACCGCCGGTCTGTCGCACGCGCGGAGAGCCGCACTCGTGTGCTGTTCCCCTCGGAAAACTGGCCGCCTCGGGACGCCAACGGCGCCAACGGCGAACGGCCGGGGCCGCGGGCAACGGCGGCCGCGGCCGGGGCAACGGCGGCCCAACGGCCGGCCCCAACGGTGGCCCCAACGGCGGGCCCCACCGGGTCCCCGACGGCGGCACCACGGCGGTGCTCCTGGGGGCGGCGTTGTGCGGGATCGAGATGTTCCGTCGCCTCGCGCGCCGGACCTGACGGCCGCTCCTCCTCGTCATCCTCGTCGGGGCAGTCACCAGCGCAGGGACGGCCGCGCGGCCAGCGTCTAGAGGTTGACGCGAGGTACCGCGCGCACGGCGACGGACGACCACGGTCGTTTTGCGAACAACATCGAGCCTATGATGCGTGCCGCCGTGAGCGGCGACAGGGGCTGGCTGATTACACACACGCGTCCGGCCGCGATGGCGCCGCAGATGGCATCGGGGTGCCGCCGGGTCTCGTCGACCAGCGAATAGGTCGTTCCGAGCTGCGCCAGCCGGTGGACGTCTCCGTTCCCGACCATCGGCTTGCCGTGGCGCCGCGCCCATCGTTCGGCGGCGCGATTGAAGTCGAGACCGTTCGTGAACATCGCGTTGCGTTCGACGGCATCGAACAGATCCGCGTGTTGCTCGAGACGGCTCCAGAGGCTGGTGGTACCGGGAAAGAACGGGTGGGGTGCCACGACGAGCCCGGAAGCGCTACGCTTCAACCGAGCCAGATCCTCGAAGGTCGTGACACGCTCTGCGGCACCGCGCGGAAAGTTCAGCAGCAGGACATGTCTGCCCTTGATGGTTCGCTCGATCCCGTGAATCAGGACGATGCCGCGTGCCTCCGCGTATGCCTGCCAAGGATCGAGGTTCAGCTCGTGGTCGTGCAGCGTGACGGCGAGCGCGTCGTACCCGAGCGCCGCCGCGCGATCGATCAGCTCGCAGGTGGTGTGAGGGATCGGGTCAACGGGGTCGTCTGCCGTGTGGGTGTGGAGCTCGACCTTCAGCATGGCCCCCAGCCCTCTCGCAATCAACATGCCGCGGTCAGGAGGTGCAGGGCGATGGGAGAGCTGTCGACACACAAAGGAAATACCCCGCGCGGCGGCCTTTTGTTCATGCCGCGGGCCGACGAGTCGCACTTCGCCCGGGCGCCTTTCGCGAATCGCGCGCCGCCATGCCCTGGGTTACGCTATGCCAG
>CAVSWX010000008.1:0-581199 GCA_963731785.1 uncultured Acidobacteriota bacterium | reverse complement strand
GGCGCTTCAGTCCGACCTTCAGCCTCATCGGTTGTGGCTGCGTTGAGGGGCTTCGGAGTGGAGTGGTTGAGACAGCCTGAGCGGCGCCGTGGACAACGTCGATGGCGGAGCAGATGATCGTCGCAAGGGACCGCTTCGCGCAGGAGTCATCGCATGCAGTCAGTCACCGAAATGTGGGGCCGTCTCGAGGCCTTCCTGACCTCCGGAATCGCCGGCAGCGAGTTCACTCCTATCAGGCTGCTGATCGTCATCACGCTCTTCTCAGCGCTCATCTGGACGACACGGCGAGTGACCCGCTGGCTGGTCGACCACGTGCTGGCGCGACGCGGTTTCGATGTTGGCATGCGCGAGGCGCTTGGCACAATCGTGCGCTACGTGGTCATCAGCCTTGGCGCGCTCGTGATTCTTCAGGCCGCCGGCATCGAACTGACATCGCTGAATGTGCTCGTCGGCGCCGTCGGTGTGGGGCTCGGATTCGGCCTGCAGAACATCACGAGCAATTTCTTCAGCGGTCTCATCCTGTTGTTCGAGCACCCGATCAAGATCGGCGACCGGGTCGAGATTGCCGGTTGTGTGGGCGAAGTCACGGAGATAGCGGCGCGCGCCACCACCCTCGTTACCGATGCGAACGTCGCGATCCTTGTCCCCAACTCCCAGTTCGTGTCGGAACGGGTGACGAACTGGAGTCGGCCCAACAAGCTCACAGCGTATGTCGTCCCTCTCTACGTTTCCCACGACTCGGACCCGGCGCTGGTGCGGCAGGTGCTGCTCGCCGCCGCGAACGAGCACCGAGACGTCCTGCGGGATCCGGCACCCGAGGTGGAATTCGTAGAAGTGGGACTCGGAGCGCTTCGCTTTCAGCTTCAAGTGTGGAGCAACGAGCATCTGAAGACTGCAGGCACCTTGAGAAGCGAGCTGAACTTCGAGGTGTGGCGGCAATTGGCTGCAGCCGGTGTCACGATCGGGTCCGGGCAGGGACCCGTGACGCTGGGCCTGCATCTTGTTCCATCGTCGCCAGGGTGATCTCCCGGCGCACAATTTGTGGCAGCACTTCGCCCGCTCACGCTACGTCGTGGCACGTCAAAATCGGTTCCGACAGTGCGCGAGCAGCCGTACCTGAAGACCGGCGCGAGGGCGACTTTTGGTTGCCGCTGTGCTTACTAGCTGGGCTACCGCGTTACCGTTGCCACTCTTTATCGGCGAAATGCGCTGCTCGAGCGTCGGCACAGCAACTGCACATGGCTGCACGGATCCGCCAAACGAGGAGGTGTCTGTGTCTCGTCTCAAATGGGTGCTTGCAGCGGTGGTCCTGGCTATTGCGTCGAACGCCAGTGCCGCTCCGATCATGTACGTTCACGACAGCGATGGCACGTTGGGTAAGGTCGACGTCGCGACGGGAACCGTCCAGGTCGTCGGCGAGATGCCGCAGACAATGACCGACATCGCCTTCGACCCTTCGGGCAATCTGTACGGCGTCACGTTCGGGGCCCTGTACTGGATCAACTCTTCTACGGCGGCCACTACGTTCATTGGGAATCTCGGCTTTTCTGCCAACGCACTGGTGTTCGGGGCTGACGGCACGCTGTACGGCGCCGGGGGCAGCACCAACCTGTTCACGATTAATCCTGCTACCGGCGCGAGCTCGGTAGTCGGCAACATGGGATTCGCTTCGGGCGGCGACCTGGCGTTCAACGGCGGCAACTTCTACCTGGCGTCGTCCAGCAGCCAGCTCGTCCAGGTGAATCCGGCCACGGGTGCGGGCGTGCTGGTTGGCAGCTTTGGCGTGGGCAGCGTGTTCGGCCTGGCGACTGGCGACGACGGCATCCTGCGCGCGGTGGCGGGCACCAACGTCTACACCGTGAACACCGCGACTGGCGCCGCGACCAACCCCGTCAACTACGCGGGTACCGCGCTTGGCCAGGCCTTCGGCCAGAGCTTTGTTACCGAGGCCGGGGCGCCGGATCCCGATCCCGTGCCGGAGCCGGGTACCCTGGTTACTCTTGTCCTTGGGAACTGCGGCCGCGGGCTGGGCTCGACGGCGCCGCAGCCGGCCGCGGGCGTCGCGGTAGCTGCTAGTTGGCAGTCGGAGGCTGCGCGCTCTCGACCTCGATCACTTTCAACGGCCCCTTGCTCGGCACCAGCCGTAATCCCCATTGCTCCTGAACGGCGGTGGACAAGGAGGGGCCCGCAAACTCCGCTGGCGCAGCAGGAGCCGCAGGCGGCGGGGCAAACGGGTAGTCCAACTCCAACGTGTAGCGGTCTGTCAGGCCGGTGCGATCCTGCGTGATTGTGCCCAGCAACGCCCGCGCCGGCGGCAGCGACAGCATCTCTGCGACCGTGGACATCGTGGCACCATCGATTCGTATCCCACCGGCTCGATAGCCGGTCGGACAGTACGGCACGGCAGGATCATCCGCCTCCGAAGCCGGCCCGACCACGAACTTGTCGTCGATCTTCAGTAGGGGGCGACGTGGTGCTTGGAGATACAGCACGGGCATGACCGGGGGACAGGTGCCGTCCCACTTTTTGATCTTTGGACCGAGGGTCCCGTCGCTGCGATCCACCACCAACGCCAACACGTCGTAGACCGGCATGTCTGCGGGCTGGGTCAGGCTGCGGATCTTCAACGCAAAGCGCTCCTCGAGGAGGGTCTGGAGCATGAGCCGCAGTTGCCGCGGCGTCGCTGGCCCCGAGCGACACCTTCGACGGCAAAGGCCGTCTTATTGACCCAGTCCGGACCGCCCGTGACACGCATCGACGTGTTGAATCCTCCGTCACCGTACGCGGCGTAGATCAGCGCCGTCAGCGTCATGGCGGGGATGTACAGACGATTCGGGCTGGTCTGCATCACCCGGTTGCGTTCCGCGTCGGGTGCCGCCAGCTTGATCGTCGCCGCCTCGAACGCCAGTCGCCGTTCAGCGGGAGTTGCCCGTTGAGGACCGGCGGCAGCGGAGGCCGCCACGAGCGCAATCGCGGCGGTGGTGAACACTCCAGCTACGCATCGAGGTGTGACACGCGCGTTCTGACTCATCTGACCCTTCGCCAGGTCACAACTCACCGCTCCTTGGTCATCGATGCCTTCTCTTGGGCACGTCGAGCGTGCTGGCGACTCGAAGACTAGCCAATGCGGACGGGTCGATCAACAGTCCGAGGCGAGGAGAAGGCCCCGGGTCGCCGACCCCATCGCCTATCGGCCCGCAACAGCCTGCCCGGTCGGGCGACAAGAGCGCGCCGGCCGGCGATGATCGATGCCCGCGCGCTGCTGCCCGCCGACAAGACGTTCGTCACCTGTTCGGGATCGCTGACGACGCCGCCGTGTCCGGGGGCCTCACGTGGTACGTGCTCAAGACTCCGATCGAGATGTCGCCGGCACAGATTCGCGCGTTCACGATGTTGGAGCATCTGTCGCACACGAACCGGCCTGTCCAGAGTATCGGTGGGCGCGTCGTGCTCGTCGACTCGACGCCGGGCAAGTAGGCCATCGGTACGCGATGTGCTCGTCTGAATAGCGGCCCTTCGCTAATGGCTGAGGTCGCGAACGCTGATCTCAGGCTGAAGTTGACTATCCTCTCGAAGTGCTCGACGCGCAGCGTGTATCGTTTCTCATGGCTTCAACATTGGCGCGCCGCGGATCTCGATTGCGCCGCGACGCCGCTGTCGTAATCACTGTGGCACTGACGCTCCTCGCGCCTGGAGCCGGGTGGTCACAGGAACCGCAGACACGCGTGGAGGCTGACAGGCAGCGGCGCGAACAGAATGCCAAAGAGGTAAAACCTTACGAGCCGAGCGGCGTTGAGCGCGCCATCAACTTTGCCGAGCGCAGGGGCCTGTTTGTTCTCGACCGTGAGGGGATCCACCCGAAGCTGGGCACGCTTACCACTGGCAGCGGCTTCGCCTACGGTGTGGGGTTCCGCGATCGCGATCTCTTTGCCCATGCCGGCATGCTGGAAGCCTGGGCGGCCGGCAGCCTCAAACGCTACTGGGCGACCGAAGCGCAGCTCACATTCCCGCGTCTCGCGCACAACCGCCTGTATCTCACCAGTTGGGCAAGCCGTCGCGACTACCCGCAAGAGAACTTCTTTGGTCTCGGCCCCGACTCCGCGCGTGATGCTCGATCCGACTATGCGATCCGGACGAACCAGTTCGGCGGTCGCGCAGGCGTACGGCCCGTCAACTACCTGCTGATTGGCGGCGGGTTGGAGTTCCTGCAGCCACGCGTCGGCCAGGGGCGGAACGATCAGTACCCTGACATTACGGAGACGTTCGACCCCTCCGATGTACCAGGCCTCGGCACCCGCGCCGACTTCTTGCGATACGAGGCCTTTGCTGAAGTCGATTATCGCGAGCCGCGAAACGCGAGGAAAGGCGGCTGGTACCGCGTCGCCTTCTGGCATTACGACGACCGCATGACCGACCAGTTGACCTTCAACCGGGTCGATGCCGATCTGCGGCAGTTCGTCGGGTTCCTGGCCGGCCGCCGGGTCATCGCCGCGCGGTTGTTCGTCTCCACCTCAGACACCAGTGCGGGCCACGAGATGCCGTTCTACTTCATGCCGACGCTCGGCGGCAACGACACGCTCCGCGGCTTCCGCGAATACCGGTTCCGCGGACCGCACGCAATCCTCGCGCAGGGGGAGTACCGGTGGGAGATCTGGAGCGGCCTCGACGGCGCCCTGTTCTATGACGCCGGCAAGGTGGCCGACCGCCGTGCCGATCTCAATTTCAGGAGTCTCGAAACTGATTACGGCATTGGTTTCCGTTTCAATACCGACAACGGGGTCATTCTTCGCGTCGATGCGGCGTTTGGGAGCAGTGATGGCAAGCACCTGTACATCGTCTTTGGCGGCGTGTTTTAGGGCGGTCATCGGACGCCGCGGCCGCGCACGGCTGACCGTGTGCCGCGTGGTGTGTGCCGGGGTCTTCGCTGCGCTGACGGTGGACGTCACGGTGACGCCTCAGTCCGCCTCCCCGCGTTTTTATCCCGACGATCCGCTGTGGACGGACGACGACCGGGTCATGGATGCTTCTGGCGTCGCCGCCCTCGAGGACTCGAACCTCTATGACTTCGTCGCCCACACGTTCGCGCACCCAGGCGAGCGCCGGGACGTTCGCGCGCTCAACGTCAATACCCTGGATGAAGTCCCCGACTCGAGCTGGTTCACCAATCGAATCGGCAGAAATGCACTGAGCCCGTCAGACATCGAGAAGCGGCCTGAGCGTGTCGAGCATCTGACGCTCGAGGGGTGGACGGTCTCGGGCGGCAAGTCCCTCGGTGTGCAGCCGGGATTCCGCATGACGGACAAAACGGGACAGCTCCACCAGGTGGAAGTCGATCCACCGTCGAATCCGGAGCTGGCCAGCGGTGCCGAGGTCATCGGGACGGCGATCTATCACGCCATCGGCTATAACGTGGTGGACGTCTATCTGGCCGAGGTCGATCGCCGCTCGCTCGTGATCGCGGAGGGTGCCACGATTCTTGATCCGCTCAACGGACGCCGTCGTCGCATGGAGACGTTCGACCTCGACAACGTGTTCGACCGAGCCGCGCGTCTCCCGAACGGACGCTACCGCGTCCTCGTGAGCCGCTTCGCAACCGGAAAGCCTCTCGGCAACTTCCGCTACGAGGGCCGGCGCCCGGACGATCCGAACGACCTGGTGGCACACGAGCATCGGCGCGAGCTGCGCGGCGCACGCGTGTTTGGTGCGTGGCTGAACCACGACGACTCGCGAGGCATCAACAGCCTCGACATGCTCGAGACGGCGAACGGGCGTGCCTGGATCAAGCACTACATGTTCGACTTCGGGTCCATTCTTGGAAGCGGGACGATCTTTGCTCAGCGTCACCGGCCTGGCAACGAGTACATCCTCGAGCAGCGACCCGGGTGGCTGACGCTCGCCACGCTCGGCGTGTACGTCCGGCCGTGGATGACCATCGACTATCCTCGCGTTCCAAAGTCCGTGGGGCGCCTGGAGGCCGAGCGGTTCGATCCGCTCGAGTGGAAGCCGGAGTACCCCAATCCGGCCTTCGACAACATGCGGTCCGACGATGCGTTCTGGGCCGCGCGGATTGTCTCGAAGTTCTCTGACGAATGGATTCGCGCGGCGGTCGAGAAAGCGGCATATACCGACCCTGCGGCGACGGAATTCTTGACCAAGACGATCATCAGGCGCCGCGATAAGGTGGTCGCGGCCTGGATCAACCAGGTCTGTCCGGTGGTTGACGCGACGCTGTCGGCTGACGGCATGCTCGCATTCCGCAACGCTGCCGTCGACGCCAAGGCCGCCACGGCTCCCACGCAGTACGAGCTGAAGTGGTTCGCCTTCGACAACACCACGGACCAGCGGACCGCCGTCGGTGCGCCCATGATCACGCCGGATGGATCGGCCCGCGCGCCCGACGGGCTTCTGCGTGGCGACTTCGTGGGCGTCAGCGTGACGGCGTCGCACGCGCAACAGCCCGGATGGGCCGTTCCATCCACGTTCATCTTCCGCCGCGGCGGCGCCGGCGACGCGCGAACCTGGTCGCTCGTCGGCGTCGAACGTGGGAAATGACGCTCCTGCTCGCTCGGCGTAGAATTGCACCTCATTGAGTTTGACCGCTCGCCTCACGAGCGGTGTCACGTTGGTGTAGAGACTCTCTTGGCGCACCTTCGGCCAGGCAAATTTGAGGAGTCGCAATGCCGCTTTGCCGCCGTGCCACGCACACGCTCGCCGTCCTGGCTCGCAGCGCGACGCCTCTCTGGGCTGCGCTACTTCTCGCGGTGGCCATGCCGGCCCATGCCGACACCGTGCTTGACGATTTCGCGCGCGAGGTCGACCGCACCGAAAGCCTGCGCGCGGTACTGAACCTTCAGCGCACCTATGCCCAATATGCGCAGGCCGGCCTGTGGAATGAGGTCGGCGCGCTGTTCGCGCCGGACGGCCGCTTCGTGTTCGACGGACTGATCATGCCGGAGCAGACCGCCAAGGGGCCCGCGGCAATCGCCGCCTTCCTGCGCACGCGCTACGGCGGCGGCTATGAAGGCCTCAAGGCCGACGGTCTCTCGACGATGATGATCGACGCGCCGGTGGCAAACCTCTCGGCCGACGGCCACAGCGCCAAAGTGCGCTGGGAGACGTGGATCTTCCACGGCGCGGGCGGCCAGGCGCGGGTCGAAGGCGGCGTGTTCGAGAATGAATATGTCCGTCAGGGCGGCGTCTGGAAGATCGCAGAGGCCCATTACTATCCCGAGTTCGACGGCCCCTATGACACCGGCTGGACCAATTGGGGCGGCGGCAACCTGCCGGTGGTGCCGCGCCACTACACCGTCGATTCGGCCGGCATTCCGATCCCGCCCGCAATCGGCGCCGCACCCAAGAGCACCGCGCTGAAGAACGGCATGACGCTCGCCGCGCTCCAGGAGCGGGTCGACCGCCTCAATGACGAGGACCGCGTCCGCAACCTCCAGTCGGCCTACGGCTTCTACCAGGACCGCAAGATGTGGGACGACGTCGTCGATCTGTTTGCCGACGAGGGCGTCGTCGAAGTCGGCGGCCAGGGCGTCTGGCGCGGCAAGGCGGGCGTCCGCCGCTGGCTCGAGACGATGGGCCCGGCCGGGCTCCGGCACGGCCAGCTCAACGACCGCGTCCAGTTCGACGTCACCGTCGAGATCGCGCCCGGTGGCAATGAGGCGTGGGCGCGCGGGATCGAACTCGGCATGCTGGGCGAAGCGGACCAGGAGAAGGGCTGGTGGGAAGTCGCCACCTTCAAGAACCGCTTCGTCAAGGAAGGCGGCGTGTGGAAGGTCCGCGAGATGCGCCGCTTCCCGCTCATGAAGGCCGACGTGTTCCAGGGCTGGGGCAAGGGCCGGATCGTCGCCGGCGTGGACATGCCCGCCTTCCTCGGCACGCATCCGGTGACCGGAAAGCAGGTGCTGCCTGCAGGCGATGCCAAGCTGGTCGCCGCGAGTGCGCTCACCGGTGCGATCGCCAGGGGCGAAGCCGCGTCCGTCACCCTCGCGGAGGCCAAACGGCGGCTCGCCCGCTCGGCGGCCTTTGACGGCGTCATGAACGTGTCCGCCGCCTACGGCCACTTCCTCGACGATGAACACCCGGCCGGCTTCATCGGCGTCCTGGCGACGAAGGGTTTCAAGGGAGGGCGCACCGGCTACTACGTGACGCGCGCGAGCAACCTCAAAGCGCGGGTGCAGAGCGATCCGCCCACGACACGGGAGGGCATCTCCTATCACTGGCTGATCCAGCCGGTCGTGCTGATCTCGGACGACGGCCGATCCGCGAACGGGCCGCATGCGCCTGTTCCAGCCCCGCACCGGCAAGACGGTGGGGAAGGCCGGCGATTTCTTCGCCGCCTCCGTCCTGGCCAGCACCTATCACGACGGCTACGTGCTCGAGGACGGCGTCTGGCGGATCTGGGACCTGACGGTCGATCCGCAGTACATCAGGCCGGTCGCCTTCAAGGACGGCATCTGGGCCAAGTCGAAGGATCCGGCCCCGCCCGATCCCGAACGCGCGCCCCGCGCGGCCAGCGCTCCCAGCCGCGCCGTCGCGGCTCGACATCACGGCCGAAGACCTCGGCGCGAAGCCGGACACGGTGCAGTGGCCGAGCATCAAGCCGATGTGGTTCGGCTATACCAACCCGGTGAGCGGCCGCGTCCCCGAGCTCTACCAGCAGGATTGCGTGCCTTGCGGGATACGGCCCGATCTGCGGTTCGATGCGAACGGCTATCAGCAGCCGCCTGATGCGCCGGCAGGCGAACCGGGCGCCCTGAGGACGGCCATGCGAGCTCTCGTGTTCTCGCTCTCCATTGGCATCAGCGCACTCGGCGCAACGAGTGGCGTCCTTGGCGCAACGCGACGGGGAACCGGTGTCCCCTTCGGCGGCGCGTGCGGCGTACAGCCGGTTCGCTGGGATCTACAAACTGATCACGACCGAGCAGTCGCGGGTACCTCGCCTACGACCCCGCCGGCTACGTGAGCGCGACGATTCAGGGGCCCGACCGGCCGTCCCCGGCCGCGGTCGGCGGGTACGCCGCCTACTTTGGAACGTTCGCGGTCAACGACGCCGCCAGCACCCTCACGCACCAGATCTTTGGCGCACTCCAACCACGATTCTCCGCGACCGATCAGGTGCAGCGATTCACGATGTCCGGAAACCGGCTGACGCTGGGCCCGCCGGTGGCCGCGCACGGCACTCAGAGCAGCTGATCTGGGAACGTGTGCCCGACCTGCCGAACCTCACGGCGACGCACCGGCAGCTGATTGGCTTCTGGAAACTGGTCTCGACGGAGCGGCGAAACACCAAAGGCGAACTGGTGAGAGCGTACCCGGGATGGACAGGCTTCATCGTCTACGCCGCGTCCGGACACATGATGGTCCACATGATGGAGCCCTACCGGCGGCGGTACGCGGGAGACGCGCCGACACCGGAAGAAGCGCGGGCCACCACCCAGAGTTACACCAGCTATTTCGGCACCTACACGATCACCGGCGCCGGGTCGCTCGTCCACCATTTCGAGGGCTCGATCAATCGGGGTAGTGTCGGAAGCGACACCCAACGGTTCTTCGAAGTGTCCGGGACCAAACTGATCCTGAGACCACCGCTCATCAAGACGCCTGAGGGAGACGTCATCATGACCAACGTGTGGGAACGGCTGACTGACTAGGCGCAGCCGTTGGTCCGGCGCGCTCAGGGACAGGGATTGGGATGGGCGCGGTGCACCGCCTCGATGGCCTGAATCACGTCGTCGGATAGCCGCACGTCGATGCTCGCCAGGTTGGTTTCGAGCTGCGCCATGGTGGTGGCGCCAATCAGCGTGCTGGTGACGAAGCGCTGCCGGTGGACGAACGCCAGCGCCATGTGCGCCGGGTGCAGCCCATGCTCACGGGCAATCGCCACGTAGGCGGCGGTGGCGCGCTCGGCAAGTTCCCCGTTGTAACGCGCAAACCGGCTCCACCTGACGATGCGAGCCTCCGGCGGCCGGGCGCCGTCGAGGAACTTGCCGGTGAGCACGCCGAAGCCGAGCGGCGAGTACGCCAGCAGCCCGACGTCCTCCTTGATGGCCATCTCCGCCAGCCCCACTTCGAAACTCCGATTGAGCAGGCTGTAAGGATTCTGGATGCTCACCAGGCGGGGCAGCCCACGCTGCTCGGCAAGCTGCAGGTAGCGGTGGAGGCCCCACGGCGTCTCGTTGGACACGCCGATATGGCGCACCTTGCCCGCGCGGACGAGATCGCCCAGCACTTCCAACGTTTCCTCGACGGGGCTGAGGTCCGGCTGGTCGGTGTGCTCGTAGCCCAGACGGCCGAAGAAGTTGGTGGCACGACCGGGCCAATGCACCTGATAGAGGTCGACGTAGTCGGTCTGGAGCCGCTGGAGACTGCCGTCGATGGCCTCCATGATGTTCCGGCGGTCGAGTCGATTGTCGCCACCGCGGACATGGTCCAGCCCCAGGACGCCGCCAGGTCCTGCCACTTTGGTGGCGAGTACGATGCGGTCGCGGCCACGCCGCTGCCTGATCCAGCTGCCGATGATCCGCTCGGTGGCGCCATAGGTTTCGGCGCGCGCCGGCACGGCGTACATTTCGGAGGTGTCGAGCAGGTTGACGCCGCAATCGAGCGCGCGGTCGATCTGTGCGTGCCCTTCGGCTTCGGTGTTCTGTTCGCCGAAGGTCATGGTGCCGAGCCCGATCAGGCTCACTTTCAGGCCGGTGCGCCCCAGTTGGCGATACTCCATCCCCTTACTTTCCCACGAAGACACACGAGATAGGCTACGCTGTGCCGTCCGGCGGATCCCCGCCGCGCGCTCACGTTCGTGGGATCGAGAGGAGCCACACCATGCGCCAGCTATTGATCACCAGACGGATCGGCCTGCTCGTCGTTTCGGGTCTCGTCGTCACCTTGCTGGCACCCGTGGCGCGGGCGCAGGAGGCGCGTACGATCGAGGCCCTCGCGGCGCGGCTCAAGATGCTCGAGGACAAAGAGGCGATTGCCGACGTCCTGATCGCGTACGGCCGCGCCCTGGACTCCCGCGACTTCAAGACCTACGCCAGCCTCTTCACCAAAGACGGATCCTGGTCTGGCGGCCTCGGCAAAGTGACCGGCGGACCGCAGGCGATCTACGACTTCATGACGAGCCGGATCGGCGGAGGCCGGGGAAACGCGGCGCCCCGGCCGATCGGCTTCGGTTCGACGTACCACATCATGTCGAGCTTCGAGATCAGCGTGACTGGCGACACGGCCACCGCGTCCTCGCGGTGGGCATTCATAAGCGCAGCGCGCGGCCCCGGCATCCAGGTGGCCGGCCGTTACGAGGACGCCCTCGTGCGCGAGAACGGCGTCTGGAAGATCAAGAGCCGGCAAGCCTTCAACGACCTGACGGCGCCGGCCGCGACGGCAGGTGCTGCTGGGGCGCCTGCCCCGGGTACGGCGCCACGGTAGCAGCCTGCGGGAGGCGAGTCGTCACTTGCCCGTGGGCGTGATCCGGTTTTTCATCCTGACCGCCGTGCTCTCCGTGGTTCCGGCGGCGGCGCAGGACGCGCCTGCGATCTCGTCCAGGATGTCGTTCTTCGTGACGAGCACCGGGCGCGGCTTCGGCGCCAATCTGGCCGGCCTCGACGGCGCGGATGCGATCTGCCTCCAGCGTGCCACGGCCGTCGGACGCGGTGATCGATTGTGGCGTGCGTATCTCAGCGCACCACCATCGGCCGGTACGCCAGCGGTCCACGCGCGAGACCGGATCGGTCGAGGCCCGTGGATCAACGCGCACGGAGTGCAGATCGCGGCGAGCGTCGAGGAACTCCACAGCGAGGGCGCCAATCTCACGGCGGAGACCGTGCTCACCGAGGCAGGCGCGCCCGTGGGCCCAACGAGGCACGACATCCTCACCGGCAGCAACCCCGATGGCACCCTCGTCACGGATGGCGATGCGACATGTCGAGGGTGGACGAGCCATGGCGACGGTCGAGCCATGGTGGGGCATCACAATCGCAGCGGCGGGGGCCGGGGCGATTCCTGGAATTCTGCCCATCCGACGCGCGGGTGCTCGCAGGCGGCGTTGCGCGCCTCGCTTGGCGACGGCCTCTTCTACTGCTTCGCCGCGGATTAGGGCTCGAACCGGAAGAGGGATTGACGGCCTTCCCGGGCGCCCCGGACAATTGCGCCGGCTAGACAACCTTGGATCCTTTCGAGAGAACGCGATGAGACAGCTGTTCCCGCTACGCCGCCCTCTATCCATCGGGTTTGCGCTGCTCGTGGCGCTCGGCGTCCTCCAGGTCGTCGTCGCCGGAGACACCAGTCCGAGCATGAGCGCGGCCGCACGCGTGAGCCGGCTGGCGCAGAACGTCGAGCGCGCCGAATCGGTGCGAGCGGTCAAGCGCCTCCAGGAGACGTACGCGCAGTACTCGCAGTTCGGGCTGTGGACCGACATGGCGGCGCTGTTCGCCGACAACGCCCAGCTGTCGTACGGCAAGGACAACGTCCAAGGCCGCCAGGCCATCCAGCAGCACTTCCTCACCACCTTCGGCGAGGGCACGCACGGCCTCAAGCCCGGCGGCCTGCACACGCAACTGGTCTTTCGCCCGCTCATCAACGTCTCGGCCGACGGCCAGACCGCGAAGGGCCGCTGGTGGGAATTCTCCATGACCGGCCAGCACGGCGTGAAAGCCGAGTGGGCCGGCGGCATCTTCGAGAACGAGTACGTGCGCGAGGGCGGCGTGTGGAAGATCTCCCGGATGCGCTACAACCCGATCTTCGCGGGCCCGTATGCCACCGGCTGGCGCAACGTCGACGAGGACCAGAAGATCGTCCCGTATCACTTCACACCCGATGAGACGGGCATTCCTGTCCCCGACCTGCCGGCGTCGGCGATCACACCGGTCGATCCCAAGATGAATCCGGCCACGACGCTGACGGCGCTCGAGCAGCGCATCGCGGCGATGAACGACGAGGACAAGGTCCGCAATCTGCAGAACGCCTACGGGTACTACATGGACCGGAAGATGTGGGACGACGTCACGGACCTGTTCACGGCCGATGGCGCGCTCTCGATCGCCAACGTCGGCGTCTACGACGGGCCCAAGAGCATCCGCCGCGCGCTCGAGCGGAGCGGCCCGGCCGGTTTGAAGCACGGCCAGCTGAACGAGCTCTTACAGCTCAACATGGCGGTGAGCGTCGAGCCCGGCGGGATGGAAGCCCGATCGCGCGGCATCGAGTTCGGCCTGCTCGGCGAGGCCGACAAGGGCACGGCGTTCTACACGCTGGCCATCTTCGAGAACCGCTACGTGAAGCAGAACGACATCTGGCGGATCCGCGAGATGCGGATCTTCCCGTTGATGAAGACCGAGTACGCGCAGGGCTGGGCGAAGAGCCAGGTGGTCGATCCGCCGCCGGCCAAAGAGCATGCGCCCGACCGGCCGGTGCTGAAGTCCGATGTGATGGCGCCCGGCGCCATCCCGGTGTTCTTCCAGCCCAATCCCGCGACGGGCAAGCCGGTGACCCTGCCGGCTGGCGCCAAGACCGTGGGCCACGAGCGGCTGCTCCCGGCTCCGGCGCCGCCCAAGGCGGGCACGCCGTCGGGCGACCTGGAGGCGCGCCTCAAGGAAGCCGAGCGGCGGCTCGCCGTCTCGAAGGCGTGGGACGGCGCCGAGAACATGAACTCGGCCTACGGCGACTATCTCGACGATCTCGACTTCGGGCCGCTCGGGAAGCTGTTTGCCAAGAACGGCACCAAGGAAGTGCCGTTCAGAGGCATCTATATCGGGCGTGAGCGCATCATGGCGCGCGACGCGACGTCGCCGCCGCCCGGGCTGAATCCGCGCACGTCCATCCCGATCCACTGGCGCACCCAGCCGGTGATCCACGTCGCGGCGGATGGACGCTCCGCCTCGATCCGCTCGCGGCTGCTACAGGCGGGCTCGAGCCGGACCCGCGGCTCGGGTTTGAGCGGCGGGATGTACCACGATCAGGTCGTGCTCGAAGACGGCGTGTGGAAGCTGTGGAGCGTCAACATCGACGAGTTCTTCTTCCAGTCGACGGGCTACGAAGGCGGCTGGTCGGCGGCACAGGATCCCGAGCCGGCCGCGCCGACCCGGGCGCCCGCACAAAGCGCGCAAGCCGCGCCGGCCGACCCGCTATCCGCCGGACATCCCGCTCACGAAACTGGGTGAACGCGAGCAGGGATTCCGCGGCGGGCCGGGGGACACGATCGCCTGGCCCAGCATCCTGCCGATGTGGTTCCACTACAAGAATCCGGTCAGCGGCCGCGTCCCGCAGTACTACTGGCCGGATTGCGAGTCGTGCATGCTGCACCCCGAGACCAGCATGAAGAACCACGGCTACCTGCTGCCGCCGTCCTGACGGGACCGCGGTGTCTTCCGAGGCGCGCCGCGTTCAGGCTTCAGCCTGCTCATCGCTTTCACGATGGCGGCAGGATGTAGCCGAATTTCTCCATGCTGGTCTGCGGCGCGTATTCGCAGGTCCCGCAGTTCGGCCAATAGTGTTCCGGCACGCGTCCGCTCACGGGGTTCTTGTAGTGGAACCACATGTTCAGGATCCCGGGCCACCTCACCGGTTCGCCGGTGCCGCCGACGAACCCCTCCATGCGCTTGCCGAGCAGAGACTGGGGAATGTCGGGCGGGTAGAGAACGGCGCCCGCCACCGGCGCGGGCGTTCCGGGCGCGCGCGGCGCGGGCGCGGGGCGGGGTGGTGCCGTGCGCGACCAGCCGTGGGGAAACTGCGAGGAGAAATAGGGCTCGTCGATCGTCAGGCTCCACAGCTTCCAGGCGCCCTTTTCCAGCACCGCCTGGTTGTTGGGATACATCCCGCCTTCCAAGCCGCCTCCCGCGTTGCCGGTGCCGGGGTGGAACAGCCGCGCGCGCATCTTGGCCGAGCGGCCGTCGGCCGCGACGTGGATCACCGGCTGCATCAACCAGTGCCAGCCGCCGCGCCCCGGATTCGTGGAGTTCACCGCCGGCTTCGCGCCTGGCCGGTGCGCGATGCGCTCAGGGCCGAAGTAGTAGCCGTTGAACGGCACCTGTTTGCCGCCGTGTTCCGCGAAGATGGCGCCCACGCTGGTCCACTGGCCGTCATCGATGTAATGGGTGTAGGCGGAGGTGATGTTCTCGGCGCCGTCATAGGCCTTCGAGACCGCGAGCTTGCGCGTGGCCTCGGCGATGCGGGCGTCGGTGCTGTCCGACGAGGTCGCGGACGCTTTGGCCGCGCAGCGCCGGTAGCAGCCGGTCCTTTGCCGCCACTCGGGCGCCTGACGGATAGGACGCCTCCTTGCCTGTCACCGGATGTCGCAGGAACGCAGGGATCACGGTGTCGCCCGCGTCCGCATCGGGAACCGGCCGGTTGGGCGCGAATGCTTTCGCCAGTGGCGGATCGACGATGCGGCTCTTGCCCCAGCCCTGGGAATAGTCGGTCTTGAAGAGCGGGAACACGCGCATCTCGCGGATCTTCCACACGCCGTCCTGCTGGACGAAGCGGTTGTGGTACACGCTCACCGACCACTCAGCCCTGGCGCTGCTGAAATCACCGAGCATGCCCCAATCGAGACCCCGCACGCGCGCTTCCATTCCGCCCGGCGCGATCTCGATCATCGTGTCGAACAGCGGATGGTCGTTGAGCTGGCCATGTTTGAGACCGGCCGGGCCGTCGCGTTCGAGGGCGCGGCGGATATTGGCAGGGCCGTCGTAGATGCCGACGCCGCCGATCTCGAGCACCCCGTCGGACGTGAAGAGGTCGGTCACGTCGTCCCACATCTTGCGGTCGATGTAATAGCCGTAGGCGTTCTGCAGATTGCGCGCCTGGTCTTCGGCATTGAGCGCGTCGATACGCTGTTCGAGGCTGGCGAGCGTGGCGGTGGTTTTGGGCGCGGGGCCGACCGGCGCAGGGATCGGCGTGCCCGCCTCATCCTCGGTCTTGAAGTGATAGGGAACGAGGGGCAGAGGATTGGTGACATTGCGCCAGCCGCTCTCGTAGGCGCCGGCGAACTGCGGAAAGAAGTGCAGGCGGGAGATCTTCCACACGCCCTTGTCCTTCACGTATTCGTTCTGGAAGGTGCCGCTTTCCCAACGCGCGTCGGCGCCGCCGCCCTGCATGAAGATCCCGTACCAGCGTGCCTTGGCGCTGTGGCCATCGACCGAGAGATTGACCAGCGGGACCTCGACGAAGAGGGTGTTGACCACGCCGGGCGGCAGGCCGGGCTTGCCGCCGCCGATCGTGTTCCTGTTGTGTTGCGCGATGGCCGCGGGGCCCTTCACGGCCTCAGCGCCCCAGATCGTCTCGCCATCGTCGGTGAAGAGCGACCCCAGTTCGGTCCACAGGCCAAACTGTGCGTAGTGCGTGTAGGCGTACTGCAAATTCTTGACGGCGCGGATCGCCTCGGCGCGTTCCACGTCGCGGGCCAGCGTATCGACCGGCGAAACTCCGGAGTCCGCCGCGCGCACGGCGCGCATGCCGAGCAGAATTGCGTACAGAGCGATACACAAAAATGCCAACCGAAGTGAATTGCGGCGAATCGCGACCATGCTGTCCCCTTGTTCTGTTCCGATATCCACGGATAGCCGTCCGGTGACGCGGATCATACTCATTTTGGTCGCGCGAACCGGCCCTTCAGACAGGCGGGGGTGACCGTGACGGTCCGAGCCTGACGAAACCGCGTATCATGCCCCTGTTTCCCGGAGGGCTCGCATGAAGAGAATCTCGATCGCGTGCCCCGTGGCCGTCCTGGCGTGCCTGCCGGCGGGGAGTGCGTTCGCCGCCTCGTGCGACAGCCTGGCGAAGGTGGCCCTCAAAGACACTGCCATCACGAAGGCGGAGGTCGTCGCCGCCGGCTCCTTCGCGGCGCCCGGAGGCGGCGGCGAGCGCGGCCCGAACCCCTACGCGGCGCTGGGTGAGTTCTGCCGCGTCGCCGCGACGCTCACCCCGACCAGCGACTCCGACATCAAGATCGAGGTCTGGCTGCCGGCGAGCGGCTGGAACGGCAAGTACCAGGCAGTCGGCAACGGCGGCTGGGCGGGCGTGATCAGTTACTCGGCGATGGCCGAGGCGCTGCAGGACGGCTATGCCACCGCGTCGACCGACACCGGGCATGTGGGCGGCCGCGGCACCTTCGCGCTCGGCCATCCCGAAAAGCTCGTGGACTTCGCCTGGCGCTCCGAGCACGAGATGACCGCAAGGCCAAGGCGATCATCGCGGCCTTCTACGGCTCGGGCCCCAGCTGTCGTACTGGAACGGCTGCTCCACCGGCGGACGGCAGGGGCTCAAGGCCGCACAGATGTTCCCCGAGGATTACGACGGGATCATCGCCGGCGCCCCGGCCAACCGCACGGCGATGCCGCTCTGGATCGCGGATGCCATGCTGAAGGATCCGGCCAGCTACATCCCGCCGGGCAAGTACCCGGTCATCCATCAGGCCGCGGTTGACGCCTGCGACGCGGGCGACGGGCTGAAGGACGGCCTCATCGACGATCCGCGGCAGTGCCGGTTCGATCCGGCGGTGCTGCTCTGCAAGGCGGGCGACGGCCCGTCGTGCCTCACCGCGCCGCAGGTGGCCGCCGCGAAGAAATCTACTCGAACGCGGTGAACCCGCGCACGGAGCAGGAGCTGTTCGCGTCGCTCGTGCCCGGCACCGAGCTCGGGTGGGGTGCGCAAGCCGCGGGTCCGGAGCCTTCGGCCATGATCTACGACCAGTATCGCTACGTCGTGTTCAAGGATCCGAACTGGGACTGGAAGACGTTCGACTTCGACAAGGACGTCGTGAAAGGCGACCTGCCGGAGAACCTGATCATGAACGCGATGGATCCGAACATGCGGCCGTTCTTCTCGCGCGGCGGCAAGATCATCCTGTACCACGGCTGGAGCGACCCGCTGATCCCGGCCGCGAACACGATCAAGTATTACGACGCGGTCGTCGACGCACATGGGCGGCGCCGCCAAGACCACCGAGCATGTGCGGCTCTTCCTGGCGCCGGGCATGGGCCATTGCCGCGGCGGTGAGGGTCCCGACACGTTCGACGCGGTCAAGGCGCTCGAGGACGGGGTAGAGCGCGGCCGGGCGCCCGCGCGCCTCGAGGCGTCGCACAGCACCGACGGCCGCGTGGACCGCACGCGTCCGCTCTGCCCCTACCCTCAGGTCGCGCGATACTCCGGCGCGGGCAGCATCGACGACGCCGCCAACTTCGTCTGCAGGGCCGCCGACTAGCGGTTCACCGCGGGTGACGAAGGCCCCGAGGGCTCGGTCAACGCAAACGCGATGAACTCGGCCGGATGATTCTGGCCGCCGATGGCCACGACGATGTACTGAAGACCGTTGACCTGGTAGGTCATCATCGTTCCCGTGGTGCCGGCGGGGAGCTCGGTTTCCCACACGATCTTCCCGGTGGCCTTGTCGAAGGCCCGCAGTTTGCTGCCACCGCCGTTTGGCGGGGTCCGCACGTTGACCTGATCGCCCTCACTCACGAACAGCAGCGTCTTGGTGACCAGCGGCGCGGCGCGCACCGACTGGCCGAGCGGCGGCAGGTTGAGCGGCTTGAGCAGCGGATGATTGCGAGGGCCGTCGCCGTTGGCCACCATCCAGGCCTGCTCGCCGCGATTCAGGTTCAACGCGGTGATGCGCCCGTACGGCGGCTTCGTCAACGGCAGGCCCTGCGGCCCTTGAATCAACTGGCGCGTGCTGGCCCGGTAGCGGAGGTCCGTCCGCGCCGGATCGCCGGGGAGCAGGTTGGCCACGAACGGGTTCGTCATCGACGGCACGTACAGCATCCCCGTCTCGCGATCGAACGCCGCCCCGGTCCAATCGGCGCCGCCAACCGAACCCGGCATCTGGATCGTGCCCTTCTTGTCCGCGGGCCCCGGGCCTTCAATCGACGGCGGCGTGAACACCGGGCCGATCACGTACTGCTTGGTGATTTCGATGGCTTCCGCGCGAAGCGCCGGGGTGAAGTCGATCAGGTCGTCCACGGTCAGGCCCTGGCGGTCGAATGCCGGGGGCTTGGAGGGAACCGGCTGCGTCGACGACGCTCGTTCGCCGGGGACGGTCGAGGCCGGCACCGGACGCTCCTCGATCGGCCACACGGGCTGCCCGGTCACGCGATCCAGCACGAAGGCGAAGGCCTGCTTGGTGATCTGGACGACCGCCTTGATCCGGCGCCCGTCGACCGTGATGTCGGCCAGAATCGGCGCCGCCGGGTTGTCGTAGTCGAACAGGTCGTGGTGCACGGTCTGGAAGTGCCAGACGCGCTTGCCGGTGGCGGCGTCGAGACACACGATCGACGAACTGAACAGGTTTGCGCCGAGCCGGTGGCCGCCGTACATGTCGTTGGTCGCGCTGCTGGTCGGCAGGTAGACGTATCCCAGCTCGTCGTCGCCGCTCATCGGAGCCCAGACGTTGGCGGCGCCGGTATAGCGCCACGACTCGTTCTCCCAGGTCTCGATCCCGGGCTCCCCCGCGCGCGGGATCGGACGGAACGTCCACCGGAGCTGCCCTGTGCGGACGTCGAAGCCGTAGACGTCGCCCGACACGCCGGTCATCTGGGCGGCCGAGTCCTGCTCGGCCATCGACGACCCCAGCACCACCACGTCGCGGACCACGAGCGGCGTGCCGTTCCAGCTGTAGGCTTTCGCGGCGCCTGTGGCGGCCGTGAGATCGACACGCCCGGCGGTTCCGAAGTCCGCGACCGGCTTTCCGGTGCGGGCATCGAGCGCGTAGAGGTACTGGCTGCGGAACGTCAGGATGCGCCCGTTGGCACCCTGGCTCCAGTACGCGACGCCACGGTTGGCGCTTCCGACCGGAAGTTCGCTCGCCGGCACCTGCTGTACCCAGATCGTCCGGCCCGTCGCCGGGTCGAACGCCTCGACCAGGCCGATTCCGTTCGACGCATACAACACGCCGCCGACCATGATCGGGGTCGAGCGGAAGTTGTTGGCCGGCCGCAGCTTCGGATTCTGTTCGAGCAGTGCGGGGTCGAGCTGAGGCCGCCGCCAGGCGATGCGCAGACGTGCGACGTTGTCCTTTGTGATCTGCGCGAGCGGCGAGTACTTCGTGGATCCGTTATCGCCCGAGTAGTGGCGCCACTCGACATCCGCCGGGCCTCTCTGAGCGACCAGCCCGCCATCGAACGCCAGCACGGTCACGAGGAAGCTCAAAAGGAGAGAGCGCATGGCCGGCATCATATGCCGACGCCTATCCGCTGAAACAAGTCGTCCGGCTGGATCACACGTCGGAGCCGCGGATGTCGTTCATGCTGGCCGAGAGCTTTCGAGCGGAACGAGCGCGGTGAGCGATCCGGTACGGGGTCGCGTTCCCTCAGACGTAGCTTAGCCACCAGTCGGAGCGACGTGCCTTCACGCCCGTGACCCAGCGGCAGACCGGATAGAGCGCTGCCACCACCAGCACCCAGACGACAAGGACGGGAAGCGGTCCCACACCAAAGCCTCTTGGGTAGAAGCGGCTCATCGTCATCATCTGGTCGGGCGTGAACCCCTGGGCCATGCCCAGGAGCACGCTCGACAGGTGAATCAGGTAGAGGTGCGCCACGTAGAACGCAAACGGCGCGCGGCCGAACCTGACGAAGACATCCGTGATGACATCGGGGACCCGGTCGGCCACCGCGCACACCATGGCTGCCGGCCCCAGCGTCATCAGCAGGAACAGAAAGCTGGGCGGGTATTTCGTGACGTTGAGAAAGTCGATGACCGTTGCCGTCAATCCACCGGGCTGCACCTGCCAGGGATTCGGATCGCCGTAGATTCCCGACGCGCGGAGGAGAAGGAAGCCCAAAGTGAGGACGACGCCGCCGCGCAGCAAGAGCGCGTTCCGGCGCGCCGGCGGAAGCTCGAAGACCCGCGAGACTCCGAAGCCAAGCAGCATCACGCCGATCCAGGGGAGCAGCGGATATCGAAACACGAACAGGAACGGCCCCGCGGGGTGCGACATCGGCGAATGCAGGGCGACCCACAGCGGCCACTGCTGGTCGAGCAGTTGACTGGCCGGCCAGATCGGATCGAGCAGGTTGTGCGCCGCCACCACGGCAACCCCGAGAGCGAGACAGGCATTCCGTCCAAGCCACTGCAGGCCGGAAAGCGCCACCATGCTCGCGCCGATGGCCCAGATCACCTGCATGGACGTCCACGCCCGCCCTCCGGCTTCCGCGATTCCGCCGGGTGCGAGGCTCCATGCGGTGGCGATGACGATGATTTCGACGGCGATGAGCCAGACGCCGCGCGTGAACAGGAACCGGGCCAGCTCGCTGCGGCTCTTTCTTCCCGACCATCAGGCCGGCACTGGTGCCGGCCAGCAGCACGAACACCGGCGCGCAGAAGTGGGTGATCCAACGGGCCGCGAACAGCCCAGCGGAGACGTTGGGGTCCGCCGTCGGGTCGACGCTGGTGCCGGCGAGGAAATAGTCCCTGACGTGATCGACGGCCATCACGACGATGGCAAGGCCCCGGAGCATGTCGATGGCGGTGAGTCGGTAGGAGCGGCCGTTTCCCAAGGCTGCCTAGTCTACTGCTGTTGGTCCTTTCCTCTCCTTCTCCATGACGACCTTCTCGTGTGGCAGCACCTTGATGGCGACAGTGCTTCTTCGGATCGAAGCCACTGCGCTAACATCGCGGCGCCCGCGTGGCAGCCGTGAGGAGACCGCATTGCCATCACCCGAACGACCCGAGCGCGACGAAGAGCTTGCAGGGGCACGCGTCCTCAATCCGCTGTATCGAGAGCGGCTGTTCGCCCTGATCGACGGCTCACCGTTCGTGCGCCACATGGGCATGCGCATCACCGACCTCGCCTGGGGCCGCGCGACCTTCGAGATGACGCCCGCGGAGTTCCGTCTGCAGCCGTTTGGCGTCGTCCACGGCGGGAACATCGCCACCCTGATCGACAGCGCCACCTTCTGGGCCTGCTACTTGTCGATGGGTAGCGACGACGACGGCCTCGCGTCCGTCGACCTGAAGCTGAACTACCTCGCGCCGGCGCGCGTGGAGGCGCTTCGGTCCACGGGCACGCTGATCAAAGCTGGAAAGACGTTGTCCTACGCCGAAGCCGATGTACGAACCGGCGACGGGCGGCTCGTCGCGCACGGCACGTCGACGCTCATGCGACTGCCGGGCCTGGGTGTGAAACTCGGGATTCCGCTCTGGGCGGAGTAGTGCTCAGCGCAAAGCCGCGCGCGGCTCGGCTGCTGAAAGCGCTTGATGGTCGAGCCCCGCCGCGTACCTACTTCCCGGCTGCAATGCGATAGCGCGTGATGCGGTTGCCGCGGAAGGAACCAGCCCAGTAGTCGTCGCCGACTTCGATCGCGACGGTCGCGGCGAAGACGCCCGGCGGCAGCGATTCTTTCACGAGCTCCTTGTACGTCATCGCCTGCGGGTCGATGCGGCCGATGATCGAGACCTGCGTCACGGGCCCCGTCCCCTGCGGCAACTCGGCGAGTGCGCGTTCCTGTCCGGCGGCGAGGAGCGTCTTCCCGTCGCGCGACCAGCGAAGGTTGTCGACGCGGAATCCCAGCGAAATCTCCTTCCGTTCGACCGGCGTCCTCCCGCGTGACAGCCGCATGAACATGCGATTGCCCCACTCGGCGACGTAGTACCACTTGCCGTCCGCCGAGAGCTCGATGCCGTTGGCGCCAGAAGCCTCGCTGCCCGGCACTTTGGCCCAGCCGGTCTTGGGGTGCCATTCCCAGACCTCGCCATTCCGATCGCCCGAGAGGACCTTCGCCGAGACGCCAGGCGCCGGCGCGCCCGACGGCGGACGCGGGTCGAAGTTCGTCGCCGCGAATCCGCCGTCCGGCAAGGCAACCACGGCGTTGAGCCCGATGGGATCGGGCGCGACGACGCAGCCGACCCAGGTGACTGTTGGCGGGGTCGTGCCCGCGTCGAAAGTAAAGACCTCGATCGACTCGCGACCGCCGTGGTGCACGGCGTAGAGCGTGTGCGTCGAACGCGACCCGCCTTCAGGTACAGCCCATGCGTGGTGAACGACGTCCGGTCCGCGCCCTGGAGAGGTCCCGGGCACGACGCGTACGTCCTGGCGTCCAGCCGTTCGGCGGCCGTCGAGGCCGGAAACACTTTGGTGGAGGTCCCATTGGCTGTGTCGACGACATAGATGCCGCCGTCGCCGGCCATGGCCGACGACACGAGCCACGGCGTTCGCGGCACGGCGACGAGATCCTCAGGCCCAGCGGGGCCGCAGACGAAGCGCAATTGCCCAATCGGCTCGCACGACGGCGCCTGCGCCGCGCGCGGCGCGGCCGACAGGCAGGCGAGAAGAGCGGCGGCGAGCACGTAGGTGCATCTCATCGAGCGCGTACCGTATCACGGCAAATAGGTCGATCGTGTCGACCCGAAGGGGGAGAGGCGAGGGCAGGCCGAACACATTGTGCCGGCGCCCCCGTTTTGCCAGAATCGCTTCGAACCAGCTCCAGCAGGAGGCGGGCATGTACAGGCGATTGACCGTCGGAACCGTGGCGGGCGCGATCGGATTGGCAGTGTCGGTCGGGGTTGGTGCGCAAGCGCCTTCGCGCGCGCCGGATGCGCCACTCTCACGAACAAGCGCGTCCACGCCAAAGACGGCGTGGGGCGACCCGGACATCAGCGGGATGTGGTCGACCGACGACCTTCGCGGCATCCCCGTTCAGCGCCCCGACGAGTTCGGGAATCGCGCCGAGCTCACCGACGCGGAATACGCCAAGCGGGTTGCCGCCAACGACGACGCCCGCACGCGCGAGCTGAACCGGGTAGGAGCGTTCCGCAACGACGTCGGCACGCGAACCCTGCGTCTCACCTCGCTCGTGGTGGCGCCGGTGAACGGCAAGCTGCCACCGCTCACACCCGAGGCGCGCCGCGAGGTCGAACGCCGCCAGGCGCAGCGCAGCAATCCCCCGGGGTCGTGGACCGACCGCAGCTTGTACGATCGCTGCATCACCCGCGGCATCTTCGGCTCGGTGCTCCCCGTCATCTATGGCAACGGCAACTACATCTTCCAGTCGCCTGGCTACGTGACCATCACCTACGAGATGGTCCACGACACGCGCATCATCCCGCTCGATGGCCGGCCGCACATCGGCGGCGCCATCAAGCAGTACATGGGCGACGCGCGCGGCCGCTTCGAAGGCGATACGCTCGTGATCGAAACGACGAACTTTCTCGGCAGCGCCACCGGCGTGGGCGGCAACGGCGGCGGCCCGCCGACGAGCGACGTCCTGCGCGTCGTCGAACGCATCACCCGGGTGGCCCCGGACATGCTGAACTACGAGATCGCGCTCGACGACCCGAAGACGTTCACCGCACCGGTCGACGTTGCGCGTGCCGCTGACGACGTCGCCCGGCTTCCAGGTGCTGCCCTACGAATGCCATGAGGGTAATAGGGCGCTGCACAACATCCTCAGCGCCGCACGCGCCGAAGACAGAGCGGTGGCCGAGGCGCTGGCGAAGGGCCTGCCGCCGCCGAAATCGACGTGGCTCGGTGGCGTTGCCCCGGGCGCGCCGGATCAATAGCGTCCCGCCCCGTATGACCCCCGAGGACCGGTCGCACGAGGTTTCGCGCATCTACCTCGCGGCACTCGAGCTGCCAGGCTCCGACCGCCTCGCCTACGTGCAACGCGAGTGCGACGGAGATGAAGCGCTGCAGCGCGAACTCGAGTCGCTGCTCGCCTGGAACTCGGACGTGGATCCCTTTGTGGCTGCGCTGGTGCGCGATGCGATCGCCGCCCTGCCGACCGTCGGCGCCGCGAGCACCACGCCGGACCAGGCGGAGCGGGTTCACCAGGCTATCGACGCCATGACCGGTGATGAACGATTTACAGCGGGCACCCTATTCGCCGGCCGCTTCCGCATCGTCACGGCGCTCGGCCGAGGCGGCATGGGAGAGGTCTACCGCGCGGACGACCTCGAGCTCGGCCAGACCGTCGCAATCAAGTTCCTGACCGCATTTCGGTCGGACGAGCGCGCCCGAGACCGGTTGCGAGCCGAGGTTCGCGTGGCGCGCCAGATCGCGCATCCGAACGTCTGCCGCGTCTACGACATCGGCGAGTCAGAAGGCCGCCTGTACCTGACGATGGAGTACGTCGCCGGGGAGGATCTCGCCGCGTTGCTGCGAAGGATCGGGCCGCTTGGCAGTGGAAAGACGATCGAGATCGCACGCAAGCTCGCCGCGGGGCTGGCGGCCGCGCACGCCCGAGGTGTGTCCATCGCGATCTCAAGCCTCACAACATCATGATCGACGGCGAGGGCGAGGTCCGCATCATGGACTTCGGTATCGCCGTCGTTGCGACAGAGCTGCACGGCACGGAGACGGTGCGTGGCACGCCGGCGTACATGGCGCCGGAACAGCTCGCGGGCAGCGAAATATCGCCGCGGAGCGACATCTACGCGCTGGGGCTCGTGCTCTACGAGCTGTGCACGGGCAAGCGGCCCGTGGATATCTCCGACCCCAGGCCTTGCTTCGTCTGCGCCAGAGCGCGCCGCCAATTGCGCCGTCGGCGCTCGTGCCCGATCTCGACCAGGCGCTCGAGCGCGTGATTCTCAGGTGTTTGGATCCCGATCCGCACCGGCGACCGGCATCGGCCCTGAGCGTCGCCGCGGAGTTGAGTGGCGAGCCACAGCCGCTGGCGGCCGATAAAACGCCTCCACCGTCGCTGACGCCGCAGAAGAACACCTGGAGAGTGGCCGCGACGATCGGCGTCGTCGATCGCCGCGGCCGTGGCGGCCATTCTGTACGCGCGCCCGTCATGGCTCACGCTTCGCCAGATAACCACCCTGACGAACCGGGACGCGATCGTCATGGCGGACTTCGAGAACCGGACTGGAGAGCCGCTCTTCGATGGCGCCCTCAAGGTGGCGCTGGCCGTCGCGCTCGAACAGTCGCCGTTCCTGAGCATCTACCCGGAGGCTCGCGCCCGCGAGACGCTGCGCCTCATGCAGCGCTCGCCGGACGAACCGGTCACGCGATCCATCGCCCGGGAAATCGCGCAGCGCGAGCGGTTGAAGGCGCTGCTGGCCGGATCGATTACCCGGCTGGGCGGTAACTACGCCCTCACGCTGGAAGCGATCGACGCCGGCAGCGGCAATGTCCTGGCCCGCGAGCAGGCGGAAGCAGCCGGCAAGGAGCAGGTGCTGACGTCGCTGGGCGCGGCCGCGTCGCGCCTGCGGGAAAAGCTCGGCGAGTCGCTGGCATCGATCGAGAAGTTCGACGTACTGCTGCCGCGGGCCACGACCGCCTCGCTCGACGCCCTCCACGCCTACGCGCTGGCGCTCGAACAGGGCCGCGCGGTTCCGCGCCTCGAAACCATCCCCCATTTGAAGCGGGCGATCGAGCTCGATCCCACGTTCGCGATGGCGTACGCCCAGCTCTCGTCCGTGTACACCAACAACGGCCAGTCGGAGCTGGCGCCGCCCTTCTCACGAAGGGCGTTCGAGCTGCGGGACCGCGTGAGCGAGCGCGAGCGGTTCTACATTTCCTGGCGGTACTACAGAGACGTCCAGCGCTCCGGGGACGAGGCTTTGGATCTGGCCCGATCGTGGACCGAGTCCTATCCGCATGAAGCCTTCGCGTTCAACAGCCTGGGTCTTGCCTCCATGGCGCGCGGGGATTTCGAGCAGGCGGTCCGCGCCTTTCGCGAGGCGCGGCGTCTCGATGCGGGGCTCAGCGTCGTTCACGGCAATCTCGCCCGGGCCCTCCGGGCGCTCAACCGGACGGCCGAAGCGCGGGCCGTTCTGCACGTTTCCACCGACCGGGCGATCAACCCCGTCTATGAGCGCCCGATCTCGTACTCGCTCGCTTTTCTCGAAGGCGACGAAGCCACCATGGCGGAGTTGGTGAAACAAGCGGTCGGTTCCCCAGACGCCGACTTGGCGTTCGGGTGGCCGGGACGTGTTCTCGCGTACCGGGGACGCGTGAGCGCCGCGCACGAGCAATTTGGCCGAGGCATCCGGTCGGCGGAGCGAAGCGGGGTTCCGCAACTGGCGGCAGAGCTGACGCTGGAGGATGCTGAAATCCACGCCATCGCCGGACAGTGTCGTGAAGTGCCCACCGAAGCCGCTGCCGGGCTGGAGCTGAGCCGCGACTACTTCGTGTTGGTTCGCGCCAGCCGCGCTCTGGCGCTATGCGGCGCCGCCTTGGGCGCCAATGACCTGATGAAGGAACTGTCCGAACGGTTTCCCCAGGCGACCCTCTTGACGCGCGTGCATCGGCCTGTCGTCGAGGCGCTGATTGCGCTTCGCCGCGGCGAGCCGGCGCGGGCGATCGAGCAACTTGACGCAGTCAGGCCGTATGACTACGTACCGGAGGGGGAGTTGTGGCCGGCGTACCTGCGCGGCCGGGCGTATTCGCAGTTGAAGGATTGGACCGCCGCGGCCAATGAGTTCCGGCTCGTACTGGATCGTCGAGGCGTGAGACCTGCGTCGCTGTTTCATCCGCTCGCCCATCTCGGCCTCGCGCGCGCCTACACGGCGGCCGGAAGAATCGGCGAGGCACGCACGGCGTACCAAACACTGTTTGGCATCTGGAAGGACGCCGACCCGGCCCTGTCCCTGCTCAAAGAGGCGCGTGCCGAGTACCGGCGCCTGCCGTAGGTTGTCGTCGAAGTGCCCTAGGGGTTCGAATCCCTGCCTCCCAGCCACGCAAAAGCACCTGTGTTTTCAACGTTGGACGAGTGGGAGCAGCCGCGAATCCTCGACCGCCGCGGTTCGGTGCCAAGCGCGGCGACATCGTCTCGTTCGTGGCAACCGCCAGGAACGTCTGCAGATCCTTCTGCCGGCGAGCATCACGATGTCCCAGCGTTCGTCGCGTGGGCCTTTAGGAATCCCGCACCCAAACCCAGGAATGTCAGGTCGCCGCCGCTCGCGCCAGAACCGACAAGTCTCGGCGATGTAGCGGTCGAATGCCGCCGCGCCGCTGACCAGCTCCGTCTCGAGTAGAGAGTCGCTGCATAGTCCGCGTCCTCACCAAGAATCAGATTGAGCATCACGACCGGTGCCCCAAGGCTCATCGCAGCGAGAATCTCGGCTCGCGTACGTCGCACATCCAGATACGTGTTCCTCGCCGTTCCGCCACGTCATTCCCCTTCCACTCCACACACGGCCGTCACGTCGACCACCTAGCGCAACAGTTTCATGTGTAACCGAAGATCCTATCCGCTAGCGCGCGCGCCGTTGCCTCGCTGATTAGTGCCGCTTGTCAGTTGTCTCGCATTCGCTGCGGCTGCATGTTCGCCCCGCGTGATGTTAATCGCGCAGCTCTCGCAATCGGCCAGGCCACGGTCCATTGTCAGAATAGACAACACTTTGTAGATTGGACACATGGCGCTTAAACGGATAGACGACGTGGGAATCGTCGTCGATGACCTTGCGGCGACGATTGAGTTCTTTCGCGAGCTCGGTCTTGAGCTCGAAGGGCGAGCCACGATCGAAGGAGAATGGGCCGGACGTGTCACTGGACTGGGCGATCAACGTGTCGAAATTGCGATGATGCGCACGCCGGACGGCCACAGCCGGCTCGAGCTCTCCCGCTTTCTCATGCCGCCCACCGTCGCTGATCACCGAAACGCCCCGGTGAACGCTCTCGGTTATCTACGAGTCATGTTCGCCGTGGACGACATCGACGACACGCTCGAGAGGCTCCGCAAGCGCGGTGCGCAGCTCATAGGCGAAGTGGTCCGGTATAAAGACGCGTATCGGCTCTGCTACATCCGCGGGCCTGAGGGGCTTCTCATCGGACTCGCCCAAGAACTCGGCTGAGCGCCGGTACCGCATCGGCGGGAGCGCTCGCCGTTAGGCTGCACGGATGAGCCAGTTGCGGAAATCGTCCTCACACCCAGCCACTTAACCTTTGAGTCGCCTCAACTTACGTTGGCGACTCCCACCTTCTCCACGATTTCTCCACCGCGGGAAGATGCTGCTTGGGCGTCCCCGCGTCCGATGTCAGCTTTGTTCCTCCCGCAGAGTGACAATGGCGTCGCGAATCGCAGATGCCCGCAGCCCGTGCTTCTCCAGGAATCCGGTGGCGATCGAGTTCGGCTCGCGCAGCACGCCGAGCAGGAGATGTACCAGGCCGATCTCGGTGTGATGCAGCCGGTCGGCCTCGGCGGCGCCGCCTTGAAACACGCGTTTCGTTCGTTCACCTAGAGGAATTTGAACCGACGTCGGGATCGGCGCGTGTGATCGGGCTGCGACCTCGTGGCGCGCCTTGTCGAGCGGTTGCGGCACCTGGGCAAAGAGCCCGTTGCGAAGACCCTGGCTCGCCTTCATCAGTCCGAGCAGCAGATGCTCGGGCTCGATCGACGGGCTGCCGGCGTGGCTGGCTTCAAACCGGGCGAAGAACAGGCACTCCCTCGCCTTCGACGTGAGCCGAGGGAACAGCGGCGGCGACGCCGCGGCTGCCTCGACGTGGGCTTTCAGTTTCGGCCAGCTGGCAAAGCCGTACTCACCGGCGAGAACGTGTTGGGCGTCGCTCAGCGTCGCGTTCGGGTTCTGTGCCCGAAGGCGGCTCAGTAGTTCCTTGGCCTGCTTGCGAAGATGGGCGAGGCTGGGACGAGGCGGCAGTTCAGACATGACTCCTCCTGTGCGCCCGGCGTCCGCTCATGGGCTGGAGTGTCAGTGTCACCGCGACGTGGCAGGTGGGAGTCGTCCCTTCCCGCGGACGGGATGCGACCTGAATCGCGGTGTCATTCTACCGCGCTTGATGCGTTGCGCGCTCGAAGAGTCGAGGCTCTTGGCCGACGCGCACTCAGGCCGTGATGTAGCGCTCCAGTTGGTTGATGACGAACTGCTGCTCGTGCAGCAGCGTCTTGACGACGTCGCCGATCGACACGATGCCGACCACCGTGCTCCCGTCGATGACGGGAAGATGCCGCACGTGCTTGCCGGTCATGAGCGCCATACACGCCTCGACCGAGTCGTCCGGCCCCACACAGAGCACGCGCGGCGTCATGATCTCGGACACGGCAAGGTCCTTCGAGGTCTTGCCGTGAAGGATCACCTTCCTCGCATAGTCGCGCTCGGAGAACATGCCGACGAGCCGGCCTTCGTCCAGGACGACGAGCGCGCCGACGTCGTGCCGGGCCATCAGGGCCAGGGCGTCGTAGACGGACGCCGTCGATGAGATGGAAATGAGAGGATTCTTGCCGTGGAGCATCTGTCGGACGGTCTTCATGCCTGCCTCCAGAAGGGCGTCCAGCGCCTGAGTGGATTCTAGCGCCGGTGCGCTTCGGGCGCTTCCAAGAAGTGTCCGACCTGGGTGTCACGCCGCTCAATCTCAGCAGTAATCGTCCAGTCGCACGTTATACGACGTCTAACTGTATGACCCGGTACACCCAGCCATTCAGACCGGAAGCGGCAACGCCAACGGGGTCACATTTTCAACCGTGAACGGCAACTAGCCCAATCCCGTGTTCATCGAGGGCACGAATTACATCCGACTGACAGGTGTTTGCGTAACCACCGGCATGCTCAAAATCACCGCATCCTTCTTCCTTCCGGGAGGCGACAATGATCTTGTCGGCCTCGCCGGCCTGCAAGTCGTACTCGTGGCTGTGCCTGAACCGGCAAGTCTTCTGCTGCTCGCCGCAGCCTCTCGTCAGCATCGGCCGACGCTGTGCCATCCGCAGGTAATAAAGCACGCCCATGCAAACCAGCACGGCGATGGCGGCGGGGCCGCGTCTGACATAATCTCGGAGTGTCCCTGGTCCAACTCGGTCTCGAGCACACCGACGCCATCCTGGCGCTCCTCCAAACCAGCTGGCGCAGCCAGTTCAGCACCGGCACCTATCCGGTGTTCTCCCGGCGCTACCTGGACTGGGTATACGGCGGTCCGCACGCGCGGGACAATGTCCTCCTGGGTACGAGGCGGGCGGACGACTCGTTGGCTTCCGGGCCATGCTGTTCCGCTCGGTGGCCGTTCACGGCACCCCCACACGGGCCCACATCTCGACGCACCTCGCGGTGGACCCGGGTCTGCCGCGTTCCAGCCGCATCGACGCAGTCGCCGCACTCAGCGAAGTGTATTCGTACGTGCACCCGTCGACGGATTCGGACACCAGCAATAGTGGGCATCTGGACACGCTCGTCTCCTTTTTCGATGAAGCGAGCGAATTCAGGCGCTACCAACAGGCCACCGCGACACGACTTGCCAGCGCCGGCGTGGCCCGCGTCAAGATCAGGTTTCAGCCGGCGATCGTCCATGTCTCGCGGGTGCGTGCCTGCCTCGCCCGACACGCCGCCTCCGTGCCGGACATCGGCATCGCGTCGCGGGACGACGCAGATGCCCTCGCGGAACTCTTTGCGGCGCGGGGTCGTGGCCGCGACGTCTTTGTGACTGTGTCGCCCGACTGGGTCCGTCATCATTTGTTCGGATTCGACGACTCGCGCGTCTACGTCTCGCGGCAAGACGGCGCACTCACCGGATGTGTCTCGTGCTACGCCCTGGACACCCTCGCGGGCGATAACATTCGACGCGTGGTCATCATCGAGTACCTTTGACATCCAGCCCGGCGTCGGCGGCGGCGCTCGTTGCCGAAACCCTGGGCTTTGCTGATGAGCAGGGTGCCAGGGGCGTGGTTCTGGAAAATTCCACCTACCTCAGCGCCGAGCTCTGCTCGGAAGTCGGCTTGATGCCGTCGCTTCGTCGCTTGGTTGCGGCGGTGGCCTGCCGCAGTGTCCCGGTGCGCACGCTCGCGGACCTCCTGCTCGACGTCAAGTAAGCTGGCCCGCGCGGCTCATTCGCTCAAAGGCCTGTGGCGGTCTCGGCGGTCTAACGTGCCCCGGCGCGTGCGCCGCGCAAAATGTTCTGCAAGGCGTAGTTACCCTCGTGGCACGCGTATTCGAACATGCCATAACTGTCGTCGCGCGCGAGGGGGTACTGCAAGGTGAACGGCGCGGTCCAGGTCTTCGGGTCGTCGATGGTGATCGAGTAGCTCAGGCTTGTGTCGCTGGTGCGGCGAAAGCGCTCGGTGATTTTCAGCGCGTCACTTGCGCCGGTGCCATTCATGCCGACACCCATGCGATCGATGAAGTTCGTGGTCTCGACCACGAGGGTATCGCCGTCCCATCGGCCGCGCGAATCGCCGACATAGTTTGCGATCGCCGGCCTCAGGTGCGGGCGGCCATCGAGCGGTACGACGCGCGCCTCGTGGACCATCTCGTTCACGATCGTCACGTAGCCAGGCGACTGCACGATCTCGTTACCGTTGTTGTAACCGCCAGGCAGGATTGAGCCGGCGAGGCCACGCGTGATACAGCGCTCGTAGAGTGAGAGGTCCGTGTACCGAGGCCAGTCCGCTGCTGCCGGCGCGTTGGTCCGCGGCGCGCTTCTGCGCGGCGGCCGTGAGCGCGGGCAGGCGGCCGTTCGGCGGATCGACGATCAGCGAGGCCTGGCGCTGCGGCCCGCTCCGCTCGAGCCAATGTGGCGGCGGCGACTGCCCACCGCCGATCTGGCCGAACGGGATGCTGGGGTTGTCGAAATCGAAATCGGCGTCGTCTTGAACCGACTGGCGAGCGAACTGGGCCTCGCGCTCGGCGAATTCCTGGTCGGTGAGCACGTTGCGCGTCCCGAACGACTCGGGGCGCTGCAGCGGCACGGCGGCCACGCCGCTGCTGGGCCACTTGCCTTCGAGATCCGGATCGCCCCACGACGTTCGCGGCGCGCGGTACGCTGTCTTCCGTTCCACGCTCGGCCGACCGGTTCGGCACCTGAGCCTGGACGACGAAGACGAGGCCGATGACGCTGGATGCGGCAAGCGCGGCGGCGGCGATTCTATGCATGCAATTCCCTCGGAGCCAAGCAGGTCGCGACAGACTATAAGCCAGGCGCCGATCACAATCCAGCGCCGCCGTTATCAGCGGTGATCGCTCATCGCCCCTGGCTGATGTCCTCTGGCAGCGGCTCTCGCTGGGCGATCCAATCGGCCGGAATCGTGGAGTCCGGCGCATGACATTGCCATCGATACCAGCAGGCAATGGCAGCACGCTCGTGTCCCGGTCTCAGGGGGCACTCCAGATCTCGCGTTCAT
This sequence comes from uncultured Acidobacteriota bacterium, assembly GCA_963731785.1. Lineage (GTDB taxonomy): Bacteria > Acidobacteriota > Vicinamibacteria > Vicinamibacterales > UBA2999 > DASYRM01. The sequence goes on along the minus strand of CAVSWX010000008.1, from coordinate 548,197 downwards.
GCTTGGCACGTGTCTTATCTCTGGGTCCACAGCTGCGTGGGCCGTCGCCCAGCAATCCCGGCCAGTCTCTGAGGCCACGACGATCGACGAGGTCCTGCAGGCGGTCCGCGCCGACCTCCAGAGCAGCAGATCGGACATCATCGCGAAGAACGTCACGCTGACCGCCGAGCAGGCGGCGAGGTTCTGGCCGCTGTTCGAGTCCTACCAGAAAGAGCAGAACGTCATCATGGACGAGCAGCTGAAGGGGCTCCAGCGTTTCATCGAGGGCTACGACACTCTGGACGATGCGGGCGCGCTCAGCCTGATCAACGCGCACTTCGATCGGGACGCCAGGATGAACGCCTTACGCAAGAAGTGGCTGGGCGATTTTCAGAAGGCCGTGGGCACCAAGCTCGCGGTGCGCGTGATGCAGATCGATCGGCGGCTGTCACTGGCCCATCAACTGCAGTTCACGTCAAAGATTCCGCTGGTGCATCGATAGGAGCGTCGCCCGCGCCGCCTACGGAAACGGCGTCAGCTCCGGCTTCACTCCGGCGGGCAGCGGATACCGGTCGACGTTCAGCAGCATCGACGCCATCTGATAGTAGGCAACGATGCCAATCAGGTCGACGACGCCGCGCTCGCCGAACCGGTCTTTGACCGTCTGATACGTCGCGTCGCCGACGCGCTTCGTCGTCAACAGTTCATTACAGAAGGTATAGATCGCGTCCTCGTCCGGCGGCATGGATGTCGGCCGCACGCCGGCCTTGATGGCGTCGATTGTCGCCTGGCTGATCCCCGCGGCCAGCGACGAACGCGAGTGCGCATACCATTCGAAGTGCACGATCCAGTGCCGCACCGTGATGAGCATCGCCAGCTCGCTCAGCTTTCTCGGAATCGAGGAGTTGAAGCGGACCTCGAGACCGAGCAACTGGGCGGCGTTGGCCATCTCCGGACTTCGCAGCAGGATGTTGAAGGGACCGGCGGCGCCGCGCCGTGGGCCGTTCAGCAGCGTCTCGAACACCTTCTTCTGTTCCGGTGTCATCTGCTCGTATGTCAGTGGCGCGAAGCGGCCGCCCTCGAGCCGCACGGTCCGCGGGTCGGGAGGCGGCGCGGTGCTCTGCGCGGCTGCGAGTCCGGCGAGGAAGGCCGCTGCGAGACAACCGAGAAACACGCTCCGACGCATGGAGTGACTCCTTCTCTGCAAGGGCGCCGACTTGGAAGCGGATGTGCGGAGCGGAGTGTAGTTTCGGTGCGCACGCGGCGCAACGGCAGAGATGGGGCCGAAGTCCCGGCGCTACTAGCGCGCGGACACCGTATCAATCAGCCAGACTTCGTCAACCTTGCTCAACTTGAACTCCCACTGCCGCCGATCGTCGTGGGGGTCCTTTTGCCGACTCGTGGCACGTACCGGACCGATCCATCACAGGAGGCCACTGCACGAACGTCGCTGACCGCAATCTCACAGTAATTGAAGATCAGCCGCTGTTCTTCGAGGCGCTCGAACGCCTTGCGCAGCGCCTTGTCGTCGACGCTCGGCCAGACCGCTCGTGCGGCGCCGGCGTCGAGATCTCCGTACGCGGTTCGATACTGCGCTCAACACCGTCTGAATGGCTGTCTCTGGTGCGGGCATTCGCGGCAACGGGGCTGCGCTCGCTTCCGCGCGAGGAAGCGGGGCCGGGGCCGGCACCACAGGACGCGGCTCCACAGGGAGACTGGCGGGCAGCGTCAGGCTGCTAACGAGCGGCGCGGCCGCAGGTTCCAGCATCGGCACCGGTTTGGCCGTTCGCGGACTCGAGACCGAAGCAGCTCTGAACCGGTGGATCACGTCGGACTGGTGTCGCTTGGCGTCCCGACGAGATCGGTGGGTGTTGACCGTGCCGGTGCCCGCAACGAGGCGCTCTCGCGGCTCACGACAGCCTCGCTCACCTTGTTTGATGCGGAGATGTCGTCACTGCGCTTCGCAGAGCTGAGCGGCGTCGGCTCAGCAGTTGCAACTGGCGTCGGACTCGAAGGAACGGCGGCGACTGCCGCTGTCTTGGGCACGGGTGCTGTCCTGGGTACGGGTGCTGTCTTGGGCACGAGTGCCGCCTTGCGCGTTCAGCAGTCCGGTCATTCAAGGTCGCGAGCCGACCGTCGGTGGTGGGGCGCATCAGACTCACCGACATGACGCCGTAAATCACGACAACTGCTGTGAGCACGGCTGCCACAAGTGGCGCCTGCCATGTCAGCGAGCTCCAGGCGTCGGGCTGTACTGGTGGTGTCGCGTGCCCTCTGTCGATGACGTGCGGTGCAACGTCCTTGGCAATCAACCCCAACGTTGGATCTGCGCGGTGGATGCTATCGACGTGAGCGGGCACGCCCTCGGATATCTGGGGCTGTTCGGCCGAGAAAGACTCGAGTCCGTTCAGCTGCTCGTCCTCGGTGAGCTCGATCAAGACAGGATCGGTCGGCACCTGTTCCGGCGCGTGCGGATCGCGTTCGGGCGCTGCGCCTTTGCGCGTGCCAGGCGCCGTCACCTGATGCCGCCGCGACTCGTCAGGTCTGTCCATGAGATCAAGGCTCGAACGAATAATCCAACGCGAACGTCGAAATCCAGCGAGCGTTCAGTCCGGCACTCGTCAGGGGCCGCACGACGTTGGCGCTGAGCAGCAACGTTGTGGCGATGTTCCATTTGAAGCCGATGAGGCCAACCATTCGTGCGGTGGCGCGTTCGACGCTTGTGAGTCGAATCGTATCGACGCCCACGAGAGTGGGGTGCGACTCGGTGGTTTCAGTCAGGCGGCCCGCCGACGACAGCCGGCGACCGGCGATCTCGCCAACCAACGTCAAACGGGGCGTGCCAAGCCACAGTGATCGCGCCTCCGTAAACGAGCTCGTCGGACAGGCCACCGAACGCGTATCCAATGTCGCCGTGGACGGCGACCCGGTCGCGCTCGAGCGAAGCAATCAAGCGAGGCTTGATCGAGGCCTCACCCGTGCCCAGGAGATTCTGCTCGTTGCCCGTCGGCAACCTGGCCTCGCCTCCGATCGCCAGTCCGCTTCCCGTGCGGCGGAGGACATTGTACTTGCCGCGAATCAGGAAGTCGCCGGGTCCCGAAGCAGAGGAGGACGCGATCGCTTGCACGAGCTCGGTCCCCCGGTAGGTGTCCACCCGACGGCCGTTCAACGAAAGAGCGACGAACGGCAGAGCTGCGCCGATGTCCAGCCGGTCCGTGACGCCGATGTTTCCCAGGAGCGTCACCGTGTTCGTGTGGATGTCGAGGGAGACGGCTTCCACGTCAAACGGCTGAGTATCGCCTCGGAGCCGGCTGGCCGTCGCGACGAGGGTGCCGTCCTTCAAGCTGCGTCCGTCGATCGTGTCGAACGACGCGGACTGATAACTGAGCGCGAGCGAGCCCCGGAGCAGTCCCGATGTCAGCGACCGTTCGATGAGAAACGGCCCGAAGCTGTCGCTCGACCGTACGACCGTTCCCAGATTGCGATCCAGACGGTATGTGAAGGCGCTGGCGGAGGACGTCACGGGCAACGTGGCCAGCTCGACGAGCAGGAACGTCGAGATCGTGTCGCGAGTGGCCGCGGCGGCTCTCGCATCCTGAACGAAATCGCCGGTCGGGATCGACCGGTTGGTCAGGAGAAACGACAGGACTTCGCTGACCGTCTGCTGTGCCGCAACCGGCGTCGCCGACGCGACAACCGCAAGAGCAATCACGATGACTGGCGTCCGAATGCTCATCAACGGCCCGTCTGATCCCTGTCGTTCTTCTTGTCCTGATCGACCTTGAACGTCCGGCCAGCAATGGTCAACGTACCGGTTCGTTTCTTGCCGCTAGTGGACTCCACGTTGAACCGGACTGTGCCATTACCGCTGCCCGTCGCTCCTTCGGTGATCGTGATCCACGACTCGTTGCTTGTCGCCGTCCAACCGCAGCCCGCACCGGCCGAGACGGCGACCGTGACTGAGCCGCCCTCCTCGTCGATCTCCTGCTCCGTCGGATTGATCGAGTACGTGCAGCCATTAGCCTGAGTGACGGTGAACGTCTGCCCGGCAATCGTGAGCGTGCCGGTCCTCGCCGTGCCTGTATTGGCAGCGACGCTGAACGTCACCGCTCCAGCACCGTTACCGCTTGCACCGGAGACGAGCGCGATCCACCCCGCCATTACTCGTGGCGCGTCCACGCGCAGCCCGCCGCCGTCGAGACGTCGACTCGGACGCGATCCCGGCCGTCGGCGCCGATCGACTGATTGCTGGAATCGATCGAGAACGTGCAACTTGGCGGCGCGGCGCCAGCCTGGCTGATCGTAACGGTGTCCCCGGCGATTGCGAGGGTGCCGGTTCGCGCGCCGCCGCTGTTGGCGGCCACGTTGAACGTAACGGTTCCGGGTCCGCTGCCGCTCGCCGGCGACGTCAACGTGATCCAGGATGCCGCCTGGCTCGCCGCCATCCACGGGCATCCGGACGATGTCGAAACCTGAATCGCGGCGCCCGCCCCACCGGCGGCGCCCATGGATTGATTGTTCGGAGCGACGGAGTAGGAGCAGCTTGGCGCGCCCGTCCCCCCTTGGGTGACCGTGAACGCCCGGCCGGCGATGGTGAGGGTGCCGGTGCGGGCAGCGCCGCTGTTCGAGGCGACATTGAACGTGACGGCACCGCTGCCTGTCCCGCTTGCGCCAGCAACGACCGTGATCCAAGGCGCCTCGCTCGTTGCCGTCCGTGAACAGCCGGCCGGACCACTGACGGCAACGGTTACCGAGCCTCCTGCGGCACTCACCGCCTGCGTTCGCCCGCTCCAGCGAGAACACACAGTTTGGGTTTGAGGTTTGGTGAGGTTGGCCCCGTGGACGACTCTGGGTCAACGTGACCGTCTGGCCAGCCACGAGAAGCGCGGCGCTTCGCGTTGCGCCCGTGTTGGGGTCGACCCGAAGGCTGACGCTGCCGCTCCCCGTGCCGCTCGTGCTCGTCATCGCAACCCAGCCAGCGTCGACACTGGCCTGCCAGCCGCAGCCCGCGAGCGTGGAGACCGCGATGGTGACTGTTCCTCCGTCGGCGCCGATAGTCGGAGTGACAGGCGAGACTTCAAATCGGCAGGCCGCGGGTCGCTGCTGGACGGGGATTTGCTGGTCGTTGACCGCGATGTCGCCCTGCCGCATCGTGCCAGCGGGGTTGGCGGCGGCCTGAAATTCGACCCGCCCGCTGCCTTGACCGGACGAAGGCGTGAGACCGGTGATCCATGTCGCGCCTGGACGAAGCGGTCCAACTGCATTCCGGCTGCGCCGACACCGTAATGGCGCCTTTCCCGCCTGCGGGCTCGATCGAGTTCGAAGGCGCCTCCAGCGACACCTGGCACTTCACCGGAGATCGGCCCCGTCGACGTGCTCGACTCGGACCCGCACCCGATGGTCGCGATTGCCAGTGCAAGCACGAGTGAGGGCGCGAGGACCCTGCGCGCAAGCGAACGGGGCGGCGCCAGACTGGATAGGCGGGACTGAGCGGAAGCGTGATACCACGGCGGTGTCATTCCAACCACTCCCGACAAACGAAATCAGGCATGCCGGCCACTGTTTCTCAACGGCTCAGGTAGCCGGACTGCAGGCAAGGACCGACCGCCCACGCAGCTCGCGAACGGTGGCGGCAGCCACGGGCGCGGCCATGATCGGAGCGGTGAATGAATGTGCAACCTTCGCGCCACGCGGCGCCACACGTTCGCGTCCCCGAAGCGATCGGGACGCACGGCGCGGCCACCTCGGGATCGTCCAAGAGACGCAGGCAGATTTCTGGAACGATCGCGGCGAGATCGCCCACGGTGATCGCGATGGGAGGGCGGGGTCATGGCGGCGTCACCGATCGGTCCGGGCCGGGCCGGATGGCGGGCCGCCCACCAAGGCGGTCAAAGAATGGACCAACAATTGGCCGTCACCAACCACGCTGGCCGAGACCCGAGGACCACACCGGCCACGAGGTCGTTACAATTCTTGTACCGAGCAGGACGCCGGCCTTTTCAGGAAGTAGGGCGCGGTTTCGACCGAGATGGCTGCCCCCATGCAGACATAAAACAGCGCCCCGGCGAACGTCACCCTTCGGCCAGGGTCTCGCCGGGTTCGAACCCCAGGGACCCCTGCGCCTGTAGGCAGTGCGCCAAGGCTCTTACCCTGCTACGCGAAGCTCCGGTCGAAGAGTCTTTCGATCGCGCGCGCCCCGTTCTCGCTCAGCGTTCGCGTACCGGTGCCCGTGAAGTGCGGGTGGGTGATCACCGGTTCGTTCTGACCGACTGACGTCCACAGGTCGCCCGTCCACGCGAACCAGCTGTTCTTGTCCTGATCGAACACGTACAGCGGCTTGTTGCACAGTTTGGCAAATTCCGCGCCCCATCCAGTGCCGCCGCGGACCGTCAGATCGTCCTGGATGGTGCCGATGACGTAGATCTCCTGGCCACTGTTCACTTGGTACCAAAGCGTCTGCAGGATCTTCCGCAGGGTGGGTCCCTCTGTGTAGCGCCGGTTCATCAGCCGTGACACGTAGGCCAGGCTGATGTCACCCCCCAGCAGTTCCTCGTGGTTGAGCACGCGGACGCCGCGATGGCGCTCGATCCGGTGACCTTCGAACGTGAAGTTCACTTCCTCGACGCCATGACGCTCGGCACAGTCGCCGAATCGCGCCTCGGCGCCCGGAGCCCCGCCACTGAACAGAATGGAGTCGGCTGGTTTCATCGCCCGCGATGATAGCGGATCGGCGCGACTGGATTTTTCGCCATGTGGCCGGCCTCCGCCATGAAAGCGGCCGAAGCGTTTTACAGGAACGTTGTGGGCTGGACCACGTCGCCGTTCGAAGGCGCGGGTCAGCCGTACACGATGTTCAATCGCGGTAAGGCCAAGGATGCGTCCGTGGGCTGGCTGTCGGGGCCGAGATGAGGACGCTGCGGCGAAGGACACGGCGTCAGCGCTGGCGGCGTCCGGAGTGCTGGACAGCCACGGTCGTTTCACTGGACTCAGCGTGGCCCGCCTTGCGAAGTTGGTCAATGTGAACTGCGTCCCGCAGTCGAGGCACCGGAAGACGTCCATCCAGAGTAGCGGCAGATACGAGAGATGCTCGCAGAGGGACCGACACGCGGGGCAATACGGGACTTCGAGCGGATCGTGCTCAGAACGCATGGGCCTCACCGAGTAACCCTGTTAAGCATGATCGGGACCACCTTCGCTGGCATTGGCGGCCATGGGCGGGACGTCTTAGGCCGCCGGCCCCAGGAGCGGGCCAGTCAGAGCTTCCCTTGCGGTTCCATAGGGCGGGTTCGTTGCAGATCCGCAACGCTGCGGGAATGCTCGCGTTTGTAAGCCGTGAAAACCGTACTAACTGCTGAGGCTCGGAAGGCCTGCACCACTCCCTGCGCCTGCACCATTCCTGGAGACAAAGGACTGCCCGCGGTGAGACGCGCGTGGGCCGCGCCCCTCCTGCTGTTGAGCTCGCAACCCTGCTTGACCACTGCACACCGACGAAGGTACGGTTCCCGCCGATTCAGCCACTCAATCTACTCGGACAAGGAGGGCCACACATGGTCCGAAGCCTTTCTGCTGTCGTCGCGGCCGCGGTGTTGGCCGTGGCGTTCGAGGGTTCCTCCCGCCTTCTGGCTCAGGATCCCCCCCAGGCTCAGGAACCGTTGCGCGCTGGCGCCGGAAACGCCGGTCGAGCCCAGGAGTCGAACAAGCTGTACGTCGTGCAGATGGTCGAACTCCCGGTGTCGTCCTATACCGGCGGCATCACGGGATTCGCTGCCACCAAGCCGCCGCGTGGACGGAAGATCAATCGCATTGATCCCGCCGTCATCGCCTACGTGGGTTACCTCGAGGCACGCCACAACGAGGCGCTCGGCCCGCGTGGGCGGCCGCAAGGTCGTACGACTACACGCTACTCCTTCAACGGCTTTGCCGCGGAGCTCTCCGCGGCGCAGGCCGAGGCGCTGAGAGCTGTCAACGGCGTGTTGTCGGTGACGAAGGACGAACTCCAGACCGCGGACACGTCATCGACGCCCACGTTCCTCGGGCTCGACGCGCCTGGAGGGTCTGTGGGATCAACTGGCGGCGTCGATCGCGCCGGCGAGGACATCGTCATCGGCATCGTGGACTCGGGGATCTGGCCCGAGAGCCACAGCTTCTCCGATCGCACCGGGCACGAACGGCAACGCCTCGAAGGACGGAAGACTCAGTTATCAGCAGCTGCCCGGCTGGAACGGCAAAGTGCACGCCCGGCGAAGCGTTCAAGGCGTCGAACGTGCAACCAGAAGCTGATCGGGGCACGGCGCTTCAACGCCGCCTGGGGCGGTGACGCCGGGCTTGAAGGCCGCAGCGGCCGTGGGAGTTCGCCTCGCCGCGCGACTACAACGGCCACGGCACGCACACGGCGTCGACCGCCGGCGGCAACCACGCGTCGCGACCACCGGGCCGGCCGCCATCTTCGGAGCCATCAGCGGCATGGCGCCGCGCGCGCGGATTGCGGTCTACAAGGCGCTCTGGTCCTACGCAGGACGGCTCGCAAGCGACCGGCTTCACGTCCGATCTCGTCGCCGCGATCGATCAGGCCGTCGCCGACGGCGTGGACGTGATCAACTACTCGATCAGCGGCACCACGACCAACTTCCTCGATCCGGCGCGAGGTCGCGTTCCTGTTCGCCGCCGACGCGGGCGTGTTCGTCTCGGCGTCGGCCGGCAACAGCGGCCCGCCACGGGCACGGTCGCGCATCCCGTCTCCCTGGATCACGACCGTGGCGGCCGGCACGCACAACCGCAGCGGCGAGGGCTCGGTGACGCTTGGGCAACGGCACGACGTATCAGCGGCGCCGTCGCTGGCCACGCGCCGTCGGCCTCGTCGCCGCTCATCGACTCCACGGCGGCCGGTCTGCCCGGCGCCGATCCCGACGCGCGGTCGCGCCTCTGCTTCACGCGCCGCCGACAACGGCGGGACGCCAGTCCTCGATCCGGCGAAGGTGGCCGGGAAGATTGTCGTGTGCGATCGCGGGGTCAACGCGCGGGTTAACAAGAGCCTTGCGGTGCGGGAGGCCGGCGGCGTCGGGATGATCCTCGTGAACGTGACGCCCAACTCGCTGAACGCCGACTTCCACTACGTGCCGACGGTGCACCTGTCGCGATACGGAGCGGGCCGCGGTCAAGGCGTACGCGGCCGGCGGAGGCCGACGGCGACAATCAACCAGGCGACGATCGTCTTCAACGTGCCGGCGCCGCTGACCGCGGCGTTCTCGTCTCGCGGACCGCTGCGCGCCGGCGGCGGCGATCTGCTGAAGCCCGACGTCATCGCGCCCGGCCAGGACATCCTCGCGGCGGTCGCGCCGCCCGGGAACGCCGGGCTGTCGTTCAACGTCTACAGCGGCACGTCGATGTCCAGCCCGCACGTCGCGGGGCTCGGCGGCGCTCCTCAAGGACCTGCACCCGGACTGGACGCCGATGATGATCAAGTCGGCGCTGATGACGACGCGGCACCGACGTCCTCGACGGCGGCACGCCAGCGCCGAACACGAACCCGCTGCTGATCTTCCGGCAGGGCGCCGGCCACGTCGCGCCCGAACACGCGCCGCGGATCCCGGCCTCGTCTACGACTCGCGGCTTCAACGACTGGCTGGCGTTCCTGTGCGGCGCCACGTCCGGCGTCACCCCCGCCACCTGCAGCGCCCTGGCGGCGGCCGGCTACTCGCTCGATCCGAGCGACCTCAACGTCGCCTCGATCGCCATCGGCGATCTCGCCGGCGTCGCAGACGATCACGCGAACCGTCACGAACGTCGGCAACGGCACGGCCACCTACACCGCCGCCGATCACCGGCATGGCCGGCTTCGACGTCGTCGTCACGCCCGTCGTCGCTGACGCTCGCCCCGAGCAGAGCGCAGTCCTTCACGGTCACGTTCACGAGGACGACCGCGCCCGCTGAACGCCTACGCCGGCGGGCAGTTGACCTGGACCGACGGCGTGCACAGCGTGCGCAGTCCCGATCGTGGTCCGCCCGGTGGCGCTCGCCGCGCCGGCGCAGGTCTCGGGTACCGGCGGCCCGATCAGCTACAACGTGACGTTCGGTTACACCGGACCGTTCACCGGCGACGCCGCGCGGCCTGGTCCCGGCGGCGACGACGACCGGCAGCGTTGCCGACGATCCGAGCGATGCCTTCGATCCCGACCGGGGCCCGGCGTCGTGTCGTTCCCGGTGACGATCGCCGCCGGAACGACGCTACGCCCGGTTCTCGCTGTTCGACGCCAATGTCTCGCCGGCGAGCGACATCGATCTCTACGTCTTCCGCAGGGCAACGACGCTCGTCGGCGTCAGCGGAGGCGGGACCTCGAACGAAGAAGTGAACCTGCTGAACCCGGCCGCCGGCGACTACACCGTCTACGTCCACGGCTTCGCGGTGCCGGGCACGGCGAACGTTCACGCTGTTCTCCTGGCTGCTCGGCTCGACGGCGCGCGGGGAACATGGCGGTCACCGCACCGGCCAGCGGCCACCACCGGCGCGACGGGCACGATCAGCCTGACGTTCAGCGGGCTGACGCCGGGCACGAAGTACCTCGGCTCGGTCGCCTACGACGGAGCGGCGGGGCTGCCGAATCCGACGATCGTGCGCGTCGATCCATAACGTTGCGAGAGAGACGCTGCCGGCTCCGGTGAGGGCCGGCAGCGTCGTGTAGCTCTGCGTTCTTCAACACCTGCCTTCTGCGACTTCCGCCCATCTCTTTGTCGCCCCAGCGCCCTGACGGACGGGCGTTTGGTTGCGCGTCTGGCGTCGTTGACTCCTAGGAAGGACGGAGACACGGCGTCCAGCAGGCAAGCAAGTACTCCTTGCATTCCTCTTCCTGGCAAGTCTCCGTCCCCACACGAAATCATCGCCGTTCGGTTCCCAGTGGGAATACAGCGCGTCGCTGGGGGAGTCGACATGCAGCCAAAAGTGTGCGCTCTTCGTGGGACCTCCATCGGTGTCGTCGTCGCCTGCGCGGCAGCGCTGGGCGCGGTACTCGCGCCGGTCGTGCCGGTCCAGGCGCAGTCCGCCTCCACTCAACGCAGCGTGGCCGCAGCAGCTGACGCGGTGCCATGGACTCCGTGCTCGACCTCCGACGATCCGGCGCAGGACGCGCAGGCGCCAGAGACTGCCCCGGGTCAAGCGCGGGTCGTCGTGCGCGGCGGCACGATGAGTCTGGAGGTGCGTGACTGCACGCTGACGCAACTGCTGTCCCTGATCGCGGCGCACACCGGCATTCGCATCGCCGTATCGGAGGCGATTCCGCCGTCGCGCCTCTCCGTCCGGACGCCCGCCCAATCGATCGAAGCGGCCATTCGCGAGCTGTTGCGTGATACGGACGTGTTCGTCCTCTACGCGGCGGAGCCACACGCCGGCCAGCGGCTGGCCGCGGTGTGGGTCTATCCGCGCGGCAGCACGCGCGACATCGAGCCGGTTCCCGCCGAACTGTGGGCGAGCACACCGGAACTCCAGCGCCAGCTCACCGAATGGAATCCTGACCTGCGCGCCCGCGCGATCGAAGAGCTGATCGAGCGGGCCGGTGACGCGGCGCTGCCAGATGTGTTCACCGCGCTGGCGGATGGAAACGCGGACATCCGGCAGCGCGCGCTCGACGCGGCGCTCGCCGCGGGTCTCGACGTGCCGCTGGAGCAGCTTCACGCGTTGACCCTCAACGATTCATCGCCGGAGGTCCGTCTGCGTGCGCTGCAAGCGCTCGAAGAGCGGCCGGACTCGGCGTCGATCATCGAAGCCGCGACGCAAGACCCCGATGCGAATGTTCGCCGTGAGGCGCAGAGCATTCTGAGCCGCGTCAATCAGACACCTCGATGAACTGCCCGCACGGCGGCAGCACGGACGCGATCGCGTCCGGACGGTCGGAACCTCGAGTCGAACCCACGGTAACTGCGTAATGAAAAGGAGCTCTCCATGAAGATCAGAAAGCCTGCCGGGTGTCAGTGGTTGTTGGCGACGGTTGCAATGGTCGGGATGTCGTTTCCGTCGGCGCTGAGCGCCCAGTCGCAGAGTGGCGGCGGGACGCCAACGCAGCAGGAAGGCATCGAACAGGCCGCCCCGAGCCGCATGTTGAACCGGACCTACTTCAAGACCGTCAACGGGGTGTTCCTGGCCCTCAATACGGCTTGGGTCAATGCGTTCACCGACACGGTTGTCTTCTGTCCAGGGACCACCCCGTGCACGATCGCGGTGTCGGTCTCGTCGCAATTCGGGTCGGTGACAGCCGGGCAAGTGGCGAGGGCGAGAGTCTTCGTCAACGGCCTGCTCACGCACCCGGGCGACGCCTGCTGCCTGAACATGTCACCCAACGGGAACGGACGGCCGCAAACCGCCAGCATGACGTTCGTGGCCCGGAATGTCCCTCCCGGCAATCGGCTGGTGCGGGTGCAGTTCTCGACCAGCGGCGGCACCGGGTATGCCGACTACCGGTCGCTCGAAGTTGGAGTCTACAGGCCGTAACGGACGCCGTCGCGTGAGGGTGCAGCGATGCTCTTCTCATTTCCGGACCGGCGGGCACGCTCCCACGTGCCCGCCGCGTCGGGTGACTGTCGATGACCAGGCTATTTGCGCATTGTTCGTCACGCCCTCATCACGCTGGGAGTGCTATTCATGGCCTCTCCGGCGGCGCCGTCAGCGATCATGCCGACCTATGTGAATGTCGGTGATCCCGAACGCGCGGTCGTCGAGGCAGCCATCAGCCGATGGGAGGACCTGCTGACCGGCTCGCCTGTGTTCAACGTCACGATCCAAACCGGCTATCTGGGTGGAACGCTCGCCGTCGCGTCGGAGTTCGCCGAGGAGAATGGCGTGCCGATCGGCGCCAGCATCACGTTCGATGACGGGTCCGGCGGCATTCCGTGGTTCATCGACGAAACGCCCTTCGACGATCTCGAGTTCCGCGGCGGGCGCAATCCGTTTCACGGGATGGCAGGCGGGTCTGGTCCGGCTGCGGGAGCGGTCGATCTGTTGACGGTGATGCAGCACGAGCTGGGTCACGCGCTGGGATTTTCGATCTTCTATCCATCGTTCGCGGCTCGTGTCGTCGATGCCCCCGACGGCAACCGAACGCTACATCGGGTCAACGGTCACGGCGCGCCTGACGGGAGCTGGTGGCGGTACCCATACCTTGCCGGAAGAACACCCGTTCGATCTGATGAACCCGGAGCTCATGCTGGGGCACAGGCTGAACCCAAGTCCGCTGGATCTGGCGTTGCTCCACGACGCGTTCGGCTATGACGTGTCGCCGGCGCAGCCTGTGCAGGCGGTGCCCGAACCGCCGGCGTTGATCCTCATGGGGTTGGCGTGGCTCGTTGGCGCCAAACGGCTCCGTGGAATGACGGCGGCCGCGCGAGCCCGTCGAGCCGCTCGACCGGCAAATTGAGCCGCGGCACCAGCCCAGCTCATGTGAAAGCCCTCCCGACTCTCGTGTGATATTTCCGTTGCCGCGGCCGACAAGTGTGTCGACCCGCGCTCGGCGGATTCACCTCGCGTGTGCGTGTTGCATACTCAGGGGGCGTCCCGCATCCGCCCGCGCACATGGTTTCCCTGGACATCACCGCCGCAGCGCGCCCTGGCGGCCGACACCTCTTCCTCGCCGGCGTCTGCCTCCTTGCGCTGTTCGCCGGCATCGGCGGTGTCTCGATGTGGGAACCCGACGAGGCGCGATTCGCCGAGGCGACGCGGCAGATGCTCGCGCGCGGCGACCTCCTGACCCCCTGGTTCAACGACCGGCCGCGGTTCGAGAAGCCCGTCGGGTTGTATTGGCTGCAGCTGCCGTTCGTCGCGGTGCTCGGTTCCAGCGAGCTGGCCGCGCGGCTTCCGGTGGCGTTGGCCGGCGCCGGCTGTGTGCTGTTCACCTATCTGATCGGGCGCAGGCTGTTTGGCGGCCAGGTGGCCTGGATCGCGGCGCTCGCCCTCGTGACGTGCTTCCGCGTCATCACGCACGCACGTCAGGGCCTGACCGACATTCCGGCGCTCTTCTTCGAGCTGATCGCGATGCACGGCTTCCTGCGCGCGCATCAGGACGTGTCGTCGGGCCGGGCCTGGATGGCCGGTTGGGGCGCGATCGGGCTTGCGGCGTTGAGCAAGGGGCCGGTGGCGGCGATCCCCCTTGGCGTCTGGGCGGTGTACCTGACGGTGATGCGCGACTGGAGCGGGCTTCGCCGCCTGCGCATCGTGCCAGGCGTGCTCGTCGCCGCGGCCATCGCCGCACCCTGGTACACGTACATGATGGCGGTGCACGGGCAGGCGTTCGTGGACGTGGCGCTCGTGAGCGAAGTCGTCTCGCGGGCCGGCGGCGACGTCGGGCCGCGCCGGGGTCTCCTGTATTACTTCGACGTGTGGCCCGCCGACCTGCTGCCCTGGACGCCCTTCTTCCTCCTGGCGCTCGGCTACTTCGCCCTGGCGCGGACGCGCGTCACCGCCAGCGAACGGCGAGCGGCCCTCTTTCCGGCCGTCTGGTTTCTGGTCGTGGTTGGCGCGTTCAGTCTCTCCAGCTCGAAGCTGCCCCACTACATCCTGCCGGCATATCCGGCAGCCGCGCTGCTCGTCGGACTGTTCATCGATCGCGCCGGCACGGACGCGGCCGCCCGTCGCTTCTGGTGGGCCGGTGCGGGCTTTGTGGTCACGGTGCTGCTCGCGGCGGCCATCCTGACGTGGGCGCTCCTGCGGCGCACGGCCGACACGTCGATGCCGCTGCCGGTGTCCGTGCTGCCACTGCTCCTCATGGGTGGCGGCGTCGTGACCGTGCTGCTCGGATGGCGTCGGGGACCGGCGGCCGGAAGCGCGGCGATCGCCGGCACGCTGGCGAGCGCGGTCGCGTACGCCTCGATGTTCGTGATCCCGCACTTGCGGGGCCTGGAGCCCATTCCGCCATTGGGCCGGAGCATCGCCGCGATCGCGGAACCGGGCGATCGCGTGGGCCAGTACGGCACCTTCGTCTCCGGGTGGGCTCGTGTTCTATTCGCGGCAACGCGTGGACTTGCTCGTCACGCACGACGATGTCGTGCGCTTTCTCGCCGCGCCGGGCCGTGCCTTCTGTGTGCTGCCGCGTGCGGATGTGACGGCGCTTACTGGCCGACTCCCGCCGGGAGCGCTGCACGAGATCGCAAACCAGCCCAGGCTGGTCGTGCGGTTCGACCGCCTGTTCGGCGACCGGTCACCGTACGAGGAGCCGATGGTGCTCGTCTCGAACCAGGCCGCGCATCCAAGGGACCGGACCGCGGACGACGCGAGGCTGCGCAAGCCGAACGGCCACAAGCAGGTTCGGCTGCGCTAGCGCACCTGGGGTTGAGGGGGAGTGCGCCGCAACGTCGCGGCCGCGAGCCGCGCCAGCCACGCCCTGGCCTTGCCGCTCACCACCGCCTGCTCGAGCGTGTCGAACTGCACGTAGGCGACCGGCACGAGCAGCAGCGTGAGGAACAGGCACAGCCCCTGGCCGCCGATGATGGTCATCGCGATCGCGGATCGCTGGTTGCCGCCGATGCCGATCCCGAGCGCGGTCGGCAGCAGGCCGGCGATGATCGCGCTCGTCGTCATGAGGATCGGCCGCAGCCGGGTGCGGCAGGCTTCGACGATCGCCTCGTGCATCGGCACGCCGCGTCTGCGCAGGACGTTGGTGTAGTCCACCTGCAGGATCGAGTTCTTCTTGACGATGCCGAAGAGCAGCAGGATGCCGAGCGCGCTCCAGAGGTTCAGCGTGCGTCCGGTCACCCAGATGGTGAAGAGCGCGAACGGCACCGACACCGGCAGCACCAGCATGATGATGATCGGCTGCACGAAGCTCTCGAACTGCGCGGCCAGCACGATGTAGACGAAGATGCTCGCCAGCCCGATCGCCAGCAGCAGATTGGCCGTCGTCTCGTCCAGGTACTGCGTCTGCCCCCGCATGCCGAACGAGTAGCCGGGTGGCAGGTTGAGCTCGGTCATCAGCCGGCGCATGTCGGCCGACGCCTCGTCGAGCGCGTAGCCCGGTGCGAGGTCGGCCTGCACCTCGATGGCGAACTGGCGGTTGACCCGCCGTAACTGCGTCGGCCCGAACCCGCGGACCATCTGGGCGATGTTGTCCACGCGCACCTGCCCGCTGGTGGACGACGGTACGGTGAGCTTGCCGATCGCGGCCACGTCATCGCCGCTGGCTTTCGAGGACGCGAATCTTCACCGGGTACTGCTCGCCGCCGTCGCGGAAGGTCGAAATCTCGTCGTCGCCCGCCACCATCAGACGCAGCGCGCTGCCGATGTCCGAGATCCGCACGCCGAGATCCGCCGCGCGGCCACGGTCCACGGACACGTGCACTTCGGGGCTGGCGTTGCTGAAATTGGACTTGGCGTCGACGAGGCTCGGCAGCTTCTGCGCCTTCAGGAGGAGCTGCTGCGAGTAGTCGTACAGCTTCAGCATGTCCGGGCCCTGCAGCGTGGCCTGGATCGCGAAGTTGCCGTTGCCGCCGCCAAGCGGGTTCTTCGCGTTGAGGGCCGGCGCCAGCCCCGGATGCCGGGCCAGGACCTGGCGGACGCGGGTCATGACCTCTTCCTGCGAGACGTCTCGCTCGTCGCTCGGCTTCAGGTAGAACATGATGTGGAAGTGGTTGACGCGGTCGGCGCCGGCGAGATAGGTGACGCGCGCCACGCCTTCCTGACCGCCAATCTCCTTCACCACCTGTGCGGCGATCTCCCGCGTGCCCTCGATCGACGTCCCCTGCGGCGTGTCGACGTGCGCGGTGAACTCGCCCATGTCCTCCGCCGGAATGAACGTGCGGCCGATCATCCGGTTCAGCGGAATCGTCAGCGCCAGGACGACGGCCGTGACGCCGAGAATCGCCAGCGGATGGGCGAGGGCCCACTCCAGCGAGCGGGCGTAGGCGCCGTCGATCCAGTGGAAGAAGCCGCGGTCCTTGGTCTTGAGGTCCTTTTCGGCATCGGCCAGCTTCAGGAACCGCGAGCTCAACATCGGCGTGAGCGTGAAGCTCACGAGCATCGAGACCAGGATGGCGAACGCCATCGTCCAGCCGAACGGGTAGATGAACCGGCGTGCGTAGCCGGTCATGAAGGCCACCGGCAGGAAGATCACGATCAGCGAGAGCGTGGTCGCCATGACCGGCAGCGCCACTTCCCGCGTGCCCTGAATGGCGGCTTCGAACGGCGTGCAGTTCTTCTCTTCGATGTAGCGGAAGATGTTCTCGAGGACGACGATCGCGTCGTCGATGACGATGCCGACGGCCAGCGTGAGGCCGAGCAGCGTCATGTTGTTGAGCGTGAAGTCCATGCCGCGCATCAGCGTGAACGTGGCCACGATCGACGCCGGGATGGCGAGCGCCGAGATGATCACGGCGCGCAGGTTGCGCATGAAGAACATCACCACGACGGCCGCGAGCAGGCTGCCCCAGATCAGGTGCTCTTCGAGCGAGGAGATCGACGCGTAGATGAACCGCGAGTCGTCGCTGCTGATCGTCAGGGTCACGCCCTGGGGGAGCGCGCGGCGGACGTTGTCGAGGCGCTCCTTGACGGCCTCGATCACCCGGATCGTGTTCTCGCCGGAGGCGCGCCGGAGCTCGAGCTGCACCGCCGGGGAGCCGTCTTCGAGCGTCAGGATGGTCCCCGCCCGCTCGACGGAATCCTCGGTGAAGCCGATGTCGGCCACGCGCACCGGCACGCCGTCGACGGTGGCGATGATGATGTTGTCGAACTGCGAGGTGGCTTCGATGCGCCCCAGCGTGCGCAGGCCGACTTCCCACGCGCCCTGTTCGATCGTGCCGCCGGGGATCTCGACGTTCTCCTTCTGAATCGCGTCGCGCACCTGCTGGATCGACAGGCCGCGGGCGTTGAGCTTCTCGATGTCCACCACGATGTGGATCTCGCGCGCGCTGCCGCCGCTGAGCGTGACCGCGCCGACGCCGTCCACCGATTCGAGCGCGCGCTTCACCTGCTTGTCGGCCACCTCGGTGAGCGCGCGGACCGTCATCTGCTTCGACGCCAGCACGATCGTCATGATCGAGTCGGCGTCGGGGTCGGCCTTCTGGATGACGGGCGGCAGCACTTCGGGCGGCACGGCCCGCATGGCGCCCGCCACCTTTTCGCGCACGTTGTTGGCGGCGTCGTCGAGGTCGCGCTCGAGCACGAAGCGCACCGTGATGTTCGCCGAGCCGCCGGCCTGGACGTTGGCCTGGAGCTGGTCGATGCCGGCGATGCCGCTCAGCGCGTTCTCCATCGGCATGACGACCGACGTGGTCATCTCGTCGGGCGAGGCGCCCGGCAGCTGGAGCCGCACGTTCACCGTGGCGGGATCCGCCTTGGGGAAGAGATCGACGCCGAGGTCCTGGAACGAGAAGATGCCGAGCACGACCAGCGACGTGACGAGCATCGTCGCGAAGACGGGCCGGCGGACGCAGAGTTCGGACAGCATGGCTAGTCCGCCTTTCGTTTCGGAGACACCTTCATGCCGTCGGCGAGGTTGTCCACGTCGGTCATCGCGACCACGTCCCCGGCCTCGACGCCGCCCAGAATCTCGATGCGATCGCCCAGCCGATCGCCCACCTTCACTTCGCGTCCGACGATGGTGTCGCCGGTCGACCACGTAGGCCCGGTTCACGCCGTAGCGGTACTGCAGCGCGGCGTAGGGGAGCGTGAGCAGCTGCTCGACGTGATTCGTCGTGAGCTTGACCCGCACGAAGGTGCCGGGCTTCAGCAGGCCCTCCGGATTGGGCACCAGCGCCTCGAACGGAAACGCGCGCGTCTGCTGGTTCACCGCCGGGCTGATGCGTGACACTTTTCCCGTGAAGGGCCGGTCCGGATAGGCGTCGACCTGCAGGTCGACCGGCTGGCCGCCCTGCACCCATGGCGCCAGGCCTTCGGGAATCTCGGCGATGACCTTCAGGGGATCGACGCGCACGATCTGCATCACCGGCATCTGCTCCTTCACGAGCTCGCCGAGCGAGACCAGTCGCTCCTGGACGTACCCGTCGAACGGCGCCCGGATGCTCGCGTCGCGCAGCTGCCGTTCGGCGAGCCGGGCCGCGGCGTTGGACGCGTCGATGTCGGCGGCCATGTTCTTCGCGTTCTGCAGCGCCGAGTCGTACTCCGCCTGCTTGGTGCGGAGGGCCGCGTCCGCGTCGTCGAGCGCCTGCTGCGACAGGAGCTGGCGTTTGCTGAGCTCGGTCGCCCGGTCGAACCCGCGCTTCGCCTGATTCAGCTCGGCCGCCGCCCGCTTGACGTCGGGCGTCTGATCGATGGGCGGCAGATGGCCGGGCTCGTTCGCGCCGTAGCGCGCGAGCGATCGCGCCAGCGCCGCCTTCTGCTGGTCGAGGTTGTATTGAAGCTTCTCGCGATCGAGCTCCACGAGCACCTGGCCCGATCCGACGCGATCGCCGAGGTCCGCGAGAATACGGCTGACGACGCCTTCGGCCTGGGAGGAGACCGTGACCTCGTTCTCCGCGGCCAGCGTGCCGCTGACGTTGACCGTGCGGTTGACGGCTTCGCGCCTGACCGGTTCGGTGTCGATGGCCTTCGCTGGAGTCTCGCGTGTGCTGCCTTCGGCGTCGTTCGCCGTGCCTGGCTCTGAACATCCAGCCAGCGTGGCCGCAACGGCGAGCGCGAGCAGAACCTGGAGTTGTGCGGGGGGCAGGAGGGCCATGAGTCGATAGGGGAGACCGGGTTTCGTCCCGAAGGCACCCTTTATACCCCGGCTGCCGCTCGCCCTCAACGTCTACCTCTGACGGCCCGCCTCGAGCCACCCCCGGGTTGGCTCGAAGCGGGCCCACCCAAGGCTAGTGCACGAACTCGTGCGCACCGACGTCCCAGTAGGTCCCCTGGGGCCTCGACACGCCGATCCGGTCCTTGCTGACGCTGTTGATGGATACACCGCCCTCGACGGCCGGGCTGCCCGGAGCCAGGCGGTAGTCGTGCGCCCCCGCGTTGACGAAGAACGCGGCGGTTGCCTGTTCGTTGCCCAGCCCGCCCGGCATCGTCGAAGCGGATCCGAGGAACAGGACATTGCGCACGTCCACCCCAGCAGCCGTGGAGCTGGCGGCCCGGAAGAAGCGCGGGATCGCCGACCCCAGCGTGCTATTCCACACTTGGACGCGCTCGATGTTGTCTTCGTAGCGCACCGCGGTACCGACATCGTAGACCACCGCGTTCTGCACCCGCGCCCAGGCGCCGCCGTTGGGCCCAGGCCCCCGCAGACGGAATGCGATTTCCGATCGCGACACCGTGACGCCGTCGAAAGTGGCGTCCACGTTTTCCTTGATGTTGAACGCGGCCATGTTGGTAAGCAGCCCGCCGCGAAAGCCCCAGGCCGCCGTCTGCCGGACGATGACCGTGGCGCGGGGCGCGGTGCCCAGGGTCTTCGTGTCGAGCGCGTTCTCGCCAGGCACGGTGCCAATCGGAAAGCCGTTTTCGGCCCTGAGCAGCGGCTCCAGCCAGAACTGGCAACGGTCGATGGTGAGACGGCTCCAGCCCGGCGCCGTTCGGTCGGGGTCCAGTTGGATGGCATCACCGGAAAACGTATGGATCCTGGTATCGCGCACCACGAGATTGCGCACCGCCCCGGCCACGATTCCGTGGGCATCCGTGCGGCCGTTGGTCGCGTTCAGACAGTGGTGAATCAACGACTGTTCGACCACGACATTGGCCGGCGCGCGCAGGTCGATGCAGTCTTTGGAGCTGCGTTTCACCTCGAGGTACTGGAGGACGAGCGCGGTGGACGCGCTGTCCACGCGCACGGCATCGTAGGGCCCGTACTGTCCGTCCACGACCAGGCCGCGTATCGTGACGTAGGGATGCGAGACGCGCACCACGGTTCCTGCCCCGCTCGCCAGGATGGCTTTCCCGTCGCGTTCTGCCCGGATCACCAGGCGGCTCGAAGCCGTCCCGCCACGGACCGTCCGCAAGCGCTCTGAGTAAGTGCCTGCCTTCAGCAGCACCGTGTCTCCCGCGACGGCCACGGCTAGTGCGTCGGCGATGCGGCCAAAAGGATTGTCGGACGTGCCGTTACCCGCGCCACCGGGCGCGACTTACAACGTTGATGCATTCGTGGAGAAAGGAAGCAGGGAAGCGGCGGCGACAGCTCCAAGCAGCGCGCGCTGCAGCGTTCGAAAATTCAGCACTATACGGGCCTCCATGTGCGGGGAAAAGCGGGACGTGCGGTGGGCGTAGCAGACCAGATGCCACGTGGCCCTGGGCAAAGCCTTGTATCCGGGCGGTTCCTCGCCCGGGACGTGCCGCTGGGGTGGGCGGTTGCCCGGCCCATTTCACCGGCTCGGCCTCCCTCAGGAGAGGTATTGGCAGAGTCTCACGACGGTCCCAAGGTATAGGGGCTTCGCGGAACCCCTCTCGATTCCTCTCGGCCCGGTCCGTAGCGTACGACGTGAGAAGGAGTGATTCGATGTCTGACGAGAACCGCACAATCGACCGGCGCAGCCTGCTGAAGCTGATTGGCGCAACGGGTGCGACTGGCGCCGTCGTCTCGGCCTGTGGCTCGCCATTCGACGGACCGGTGAGCGCCGAAGGGCTCACGGGGGGCAAGTTCGAGAAAACGGTCACCCTGGCCACGGCCGGCCCCGGCGGCAACAAGAACTGGAAAGCGGGCGACGCCGTCAAATTCCTGCCGCCGCAGGACATTCCCACCCGAGGCGCGGCGTCCGACGCGCTGGCGGCGCTGCCCAAGGACAAGCTGCTCCGTCTGTACGGCTTGATGAGCGCGAGCCGGAAGTGGGAAACCACCATGAAGGACCTCTTCGTGTCGGGGAAGGACGGCCTCTACGGCGCGTTCCATACCTACGTCGGAGAGGAAGCCGTCGCCGTCGGGGTCATGAGCGAGCTGAACGACGACGACTACATCGCCTCCACGCACCGCGGCCACGGGCACCTCATCGCCAAGGGCGGCGACCTGAACAAGATGAGCGCGGAGATCTTCTTCAAGAAGACCGGCTACAACCAGGGATATGGCGGCTCGATGCACATCACCGACATGTCCAAGGGCATCATGGGCATGAACGGCATCGTCGGCGCCAGCTTCTACATGGCGGCGGGCGCCGCGATACGCGCGCAGGTCCGCGGGACGAAGCAGGTGAGCGTGGCGTTCTTCGGCGATGGCGCGGCGGCGTCGCCCTACTACTTCAGCGCCATTCGCAGCTGCGCCAACACCGGCGCGCCGGTCATCTTCGTCAACGAGAACAACCTGCAGTACATGGGCGTGCCGATGGCCTTCACGGTGCCCACGAAGTACGTGTCGGAGTACACCAAGGGTCTGGACATTCCGCACTTCCTCGTCGACGGCAACGACATCGCGGCCGTGCACGCGGCCACCAAGGAGGCGGTGGCCTGGGCGCGCGCCGGCAAGGGCCCGAGCATGATCGAGGCGATCACCTACCGGTGGTACGACCACTCGGGGTTCGCCGGCAGCCGGGTCGGTCAGGAGGGGGCGATGGGCCTGCCGTACCGGACCGACGACGAAGTCAAGCAGTGGATGTCACGCGATCCGATCCAGCGGTTCAAGACCTGGCTGATTGCGAAGAGCCTCGCGAACGAGGGCGAGCTGACGAAGATCGAACGGGACACGCAGGCGGCCGTCGACGCCTCCATCGAGTTTGCGCGCAAGAGCCCGCTTCCCGATCCGGAGGCCGGGGTGCTGCACACCTACGCTGCCGGCGCGGCACAGGCGACGCAGTTCTTCAATCGCAAGGGGCTCGTCAACCACGTGAACGCCGGTCAGGCGTCGTAGGAGAGCAGACAGCCATGGCCCAGAAATCGTACAACTACGCGCAACTCGAAGGGCTGGCGCAGGAGATGCGCGCCAACGCCGACATGGTGTTCTTCTACGAGTACCAGGTGCCGACGGCTACGCTGCCCACCGGCGAGGTGCTGGATCTGGCGAAGGAGTTCGGGCCGGTGCGCACCTCGGGCCGCGGCTGGCCGATCGACGAGCACTGGATCGCCGGGGCGGCGATTGGCGCCGCGGCGGCGGGCTCGAAGGCGGTCGCCCGGCTGCCCAACATGGCGCCGATCTACGCCATCGAGTACGTGCAGAACCAGGCGGGCAAGATCCGGTCGATGACCGGCGGGCAGGCCAGCATGCCCTTCGTGCTGTGGCAGGACAGCGCCGGCCGCACGCGCGGCATGGCCGGCCAGCACACCGACGTCGGACAGGAGGCGCTGTACGCGCAGCTGCCGGGGGTGAAGGTGGTGGCGCCAAGCAATGCCTACGACGCGAAAGGACTGCTCATCGCCGCGATTCGCGACCCCGATCCGGTCGTCTACCTGGACTACTCCGAAGTAAAGGCCGGCATCCAGCCCGACGTGCCCGACGAGGCGTACGAAGTGCCGCTGGGCCAGGCGGCGGTGCGGCAGGCGGGCAAGGATCTGACGCTCATCGCCTGGGCGCCGGCGACGGTCGACGTGAAGAAGGCGCTGCCGGATCTCGCCAAGGCGGGCGTGAGCGTCGAGTTCATCGATCCGCGTTCCCTCAAGCCGCTCGACGTCGAGACGCTGGCCGCGTCGGCCAGGAAGACGCGGCGTGTGCTGGTGGTCGAGCATGGCCACTACACGGCCAGCTTCGGGTCGCACGTCATCGCCGAGATCGCGCAGGCGGTGCCGGGCGTGAAGGTCAAGAAGCTGGCATTCCCCGACGTGCCGGGGCCGGGGTCGGCCGAGATGATGGAGTGGCTGCGCCCGGACGCGCCGAAGATCGTGGACGCCTGTATTCAGCTGATGCGAGCCTGATGGTCCGTGAGGACCGATGCGCCCGCGCCGTCGCAGACACCGTGCCCACGCTGCGACGGCGCCGCCACGCCCACGACCGTGCGTACTGCCATCTGGCAGGGGGATAGCGTGGCCATCGTCGAGGACATCCCGGCCCTCGTCTGCGGTTCCTGCATGGAGCAGTACTACGACGAGGACGTGAGCGACGCCCTGCGCCAACTGATCGAGCGTGGCTTTCCGGCGTCGGAGGCGGCGAAGCAGGTGGTCGTGCCGGTGTTCTCGCTGCTGGGCCGCGTGCGCGCGCGCGCGGTGTTGCCCGACGACACTCACCTCGACTGAGGGCGTCACAACTTCGATGGGGAGGAGCCGCGTGCGTGCGTCAGCGTTGATTGTGGTGGTGGCGGGAGGACTGTGGTGCGCCGCATGTGGAGGGGGAGCCGCGCCACCTCCGGCGAGCGAGACACCCGCCACGCCGCCGGCCGCGGCGGCCGACGCGCCCCCGGCATCGGCGGCCGCCGAGCCCAAGAGCGCGGCCGATTCTCTTCCCCGAGGGGCCGCAGAAGGCCGCCGTCGTCAACAACTGCGCCTCGTGCCACAACCTGGCGTGCTCGGTCATCGGGCAGCGCCCGGCCGAGCGCTGGGACTCGCTGAAGGCGTCGCACAAGGACCACGCGCCCGGCGCCGACGTCGAGGCGATGTTCGCGTACCTCAAGGCCAACTTCGACAGCACCAAGCCTGAACCCAAGGTGCCGCCGTCATTTCTCGAAGGGGGCTGCACGCCTTTCTGAGCGCCGCCGCGGTCGACACGCGCGCGCGCAGCGAGATGGACACCGGAATGCTTCGACGACACATCGGGACGTGCGTGCTGGCCGCCGCCGTGGCCGTGCTCTCGGCGTGCGGCTCCGCGCCCGCCGCGGACGAGCGGTCGCCGGCGGTCGCGGCCGCGGCGCCGGCACGCGGCGCCGGCCGACCGCGCCGGCCGCTGTCAGCGCGCCGACCAAGGTGGACATGAACGCGATTTTCCCGCCTGGCCCCGGGCGCGATCTGGTGCTGAACAACTGCCAGAACTGCCACACCTTCGTGCCGATCGTGATCCTGCAGATGGAAGAAGCGGCCTGGACGCGCAACAGCGTCGATCACCGGGAGCGGGTGACCGGCCTCAGTGACGCGGATTTCGCGACGCTCTATGACTACCTGAAGGCCAACTTCAATCCCCGCCGCCCGGTGCCGGCGCTGCCGCAGGAACTGCTCGACACCTGGACCGGGTATTGAGCGGCTGTCGGCCCCGGAAGTCCGAGCTGCTACGCGGGAGGCAGCTTCAGGCGCGCGATGACGGCCTGAAATCGTGGATCGCCGCGCAGAGGATCGAACGCCGGATTGACGGCAGCCCACCGCGCGTACCCCTGGCGGGCTATCGATCGATTTCCCCAGCCACTCGATCGCGCGGTCGTCATCCCCGAGGTAGCGCGTAGACTTTGGCGATGGTCAGGTAATCCAGCGGCTGGCGGCCCCTCACCACCTCGTCGAGGAGAACCGTCGCGTCGCGGCGCCGTCCTGCCGCCGCGTAGGCCTTTGCCATGAAGACACTTCGCTGGAAAACGGGGCGATCCAGTAGCTGGATCGCCTCCTGCGCCCGGCCCGTTTCCGTCAGCACCTTGGCCAGCACGATCGGGGCGGGGTAGTTCTCGGGCTCGAGCTCCAGCGAAAGCCGGAGCGTGCCGTTCGGCGTCGGCGTACCGACGGGCGTGATGGTAGACAAGGCCCGCCTTGAAGCGGCTCCTGTTAGAGAACGGATCGACTTTGAGCGCATGCTCGATGAGCGAGATGGCCTCCGCGTGCCGTCCGAGCGCTGACAGCAACAGTCGCCAAGCAGCCGCACACCTCGATGCTGTTGGGATTCAACTCACGTGCCTTCGAGAACTCCGTCACCGCGGTGTTCCAGTCCCAATCGTCGAATGCCATCCGCCCCCGCAGCCAGGTGTGCTTCCGCCAGATCGGGATCGAGCGCCAGCGCCCTCGAGGCGGCTGCGCGTTGGCTGTGGGCGGCACTCTCCATCCCGAAGGACGCACCGCGAGGCCCAAGCCATCGACAGCTCCGCGTAGGCGGGGGCATAGTCCGGCTGGATCGCGATTGCGCGTTCGAAATGACCGATAGCCCGGCGAAACGAGGCTTCGTCCTGCTTCGAGGCGCTGTGGCGGCCGAGCAGGTATTCCGATAGGCATCGGGATGGACGGGCTTTGGATTCAGCAGCCGCCGGCGCTCGGCGGGGCTGACCTGTGCTCGAATCTCATCGGCGATGGTCCTGGCGACCGTCGCCTGCAAGGTCAGAAGATCCGATTGGTCGGCGTCGAAGTCGCGCGCCGGCATCAGCACCCTGCCGTCGGCGCCGATCACCTGGGCGCTCACCAGAATGCGCCCGCCAGCGCGCCGCAGCGATCCGTCGACGATCGCGTCCACGCCCAGGGCGCGGGCGATAGACGGCTGCGATTCGGTTGTGCCCTTGTAGCGCATGACCGAGGTGCGGGACGTGACATCGATCGAGCGCACCTGGGCGAGGCTGGAGATCACGGCGTCGGTAATCCCGTCGGTCAGGTTTTGCTGCGCTTCGTCCCCGGTGAGATCGCGCAGCGGCAACACCGCGATCGCGTCGATCGTGGGCTGGGCGACCAGCCCTCCAGCAGACGGTCCAGCGCCACGCGCCGAACGATACCGCCGCCACCAGCGCGGCCGCCGCCGCAATCGGCAGTGCACGGGACAGGCGCCCCTGCTTGTTCCGGCGCCGGCCGGCCAGGCAGCGCTCCAGCACACCACGCGCTTCTCCCAGGCTCGAGACTCGACGTGCCGGATCCGGTTCGAGCAGACGCCGCAGCAAGCCGATCAGCTCGGCGGGGGTTTCGCGC
Source organism: uncultured Acidobacteriota bacterium (assembly GCA_963731785.1). Classification (GTDB taxonomy): domain Bacteria; phylum Acidobacteriota; class Vicinamibacteria; order Vicinamibacterales; family UBA2999; genus DASYRM01. The sequence continues at coordinate 521,607 of CAVSWX010000008.1, read as the reverse complement.
GGCAGCGCCGCCCAGGCCGGGGCCTGGGTTCCGGGCGTGGATGCGTGCCATCCGCTCGGCGAACGCGCGTTGGCCGCATAACATCTCGTACAGCACGCACCCGAAAGCCCACACATCGGTGCGCTGATCGACGGCGTGCCCCTGTCGCTGCTCCGGGCTCATGTACGGCGCCGTTCCGGCGATGAAGGTGGCATCGACCGGATGGCTGGTGGGCGAGAGCGCGCCGGCCGGCGGGACGACTCGTTCGTCGCCGATCGCCTTCGCGAGCCCGAAGTCCAGCACCTTGACCCGTCCGTCGGCGCCGATCTTGACGTTCTGTGGCTTGAGGTCGCGGTGGACGATGCCCTTGGCATGCGCGGCGTCGACCGCATCGGCAATCTGGATGGCGATCGTGAGCGCATCATCGAGCGGCAGGCCTTGCTTCGATGAGGCCGTCCGCTCGATCCGATCCGCGAGCGTGTCGCCATCCACCAGCTCCAGCACCAGCCCGCGAACACTGCCCCATTCGGCGATGCCGTAAATCGCGGCGATGTGCGGATGATTGAGCGATGCGAGCACGCGCGCTTCGCGTTCGAAGCGGGCGCGCCGATCCGGATCGGACGCGTAGAGGGGCGGCAGGAACTTGATCGCGACGTCGCGGCCCAGTTCGGCATCGTGGGCGCGAAACACCTGGCCCATGCCTCCTTCGCCAATCAGCTCGCCCAGGCGGTACGGGCCAAGAATCGCGCCTGGTTGCGGGTATGGCGCCGACGCCAATTCGGTGGCCACGACGTCGATCGCGGCTACGGACGGAAGATCGTGCGCCAGGAGCGCTTCGACTTCGGCGCGCAGTGCCGCGTCGCTGCCGCAGGCCTCGTCGAGAAATGGCGCGTGGTGTGCGGGATCGCGCTCGCGGGCGGCCGCAAAGATCTGCGACACGAGCTGCCAGCGGTCAGCGGTCACCAGCGGCCTCCGCGTTGGCCAACTCCCGTCCCAGCCACGCTTTTGCGAGCGCCCAGTCGCGCTTGACGGTGTCCGTCGAGACGCCGACCACTGCCGCCGTCTCTTGAATGGTCAGACCGCCGAAGACTCTGAGCTCGACGACCTGTGCGCGTCGTGCATCCAGCCGCGCCAGGCCATCGAGGGCGTCATGAACGCCGAGCACGTCATATGCCGGCGCCGCGACGGCCTGCTCCGCGTCATCGAGCGAGATGCGACGCGCACCGCCGCCGCGCTTTTCGCCGCGCTCCGCCCGGGCGACGTCGACGAGAATGCGCCGCATCAGCGTCGCGGCGACGGCGAAGAAGTGCGCGCGGTTCTGCCAGTCGACACGGCGCACGTCGATGATCCGCAGGTACGCCTCGTTCACCAACGCATGGGACTGGAGCGGGTGGCCCGGGCGCTCGCGCGACATGTATCGACGGGCGCGTGACACCAGTTCGGCGTGCACCAGCGGCACCAGCGCGTCCAGCGCATCGTGGTTGCCGTCGCGCCACGCAAGCAGGATCTTCGTGACGTCGGGCGATACGTCCGAGGGCATGGCGATGGCGTATCTTACGCCGCGATGCCGGCCGCCGGTAGCCACGCTGCCCGGGCCCAGAGGACCCGGCACCTCGCAGTTCCTTCACCCCGCCCGGCACTGGCCATAGCCAGGCCCGCCGCTCCCATCCAGCCCATGGTGCTCACCTCGTGGCACCTTGCCCGGGCAGCCGAATGGCTGGCCGAAGGTGCTCACGATGTAAGGCGTAAACGGGTGGCCCGATTGGGGCATGGCTCGAGGGAGCCCACGATCCAAGGCGTAAACGGGTGGCCCGATTGGGGCATGGCTGGAAGGAAACCTGGAACCGCCCGGGCCTGCAGCCAGGCCGCTAGCTTGGTTCGCGGCGTTTGGCCGCCCACTCGATGCCGCGCCGGACGAGCTCCTTGTACACAGGGAGATCCCAGGGGCCGCGCAGGGTGGCCTGGTCGGGGCCGGGAGGCCTGGGCGTGTCGAACTCCCGGGCGCTGTGGCCAAGGGCGAGATACAGGACGCCGCCGTTGCCCACGCGATGGCGATACATGAGCGGCTGCATCCTTTCGTCGAACTTCTGCCCCATCGCGTCGCCGCCCCAGCGCGTGTGCAGCAGGACGTCGATCTCGCCGTGCGGCTCGATCACGTAGAGCTCGTCGTCCACCTCGAAGGGCTCGATGCCCGCCAGGAGCGGGTCGCTCGGCTTTGCGATCGACACGGTGAAGTGCGTGTAGGGAGGATGGGCGAGGAAGCGGCTGCCCAGAATGCCTGGAAGGATCTTGTTGTCGCGAACGGAATTGCTGGCGTGCAGCGCGAACCAGCGCCCTCCCTTTTCCAGATAGCGCCGGATCGCCTCGCACCGCGCCGCGTCGACGGGCACCTGTGACGTGTAGCTCACGAGCAGGTCGCCGGCCTCGATGGCGTCGCTGTCGTCGTAGTTGCGCGCCACGTTCGTCTGGATGCCGCCGGCCTCGTAGAGCGCGGCCAGCAGGCGCTGGCGTGCGAAATCGAAATCGTGGTTGTAGATGGGCGCGCCGCAGATCAGATTGGCCATGAGCGGCTTCGCCGTTGCTTGCTCCACGTCCTTGCGCCGCGCTCGCCGTGGCCGCCCCCGGTGTCAGTGCTTCAAGCCACGGAAGCATGCCCGCCGCACCAACGCCCCGCAAAAAGGCTCGCCGTGGAAGGGGGGTATTCGACACGCCTCGCAGCATAGCGCCAATCCGCCTTGCTGGCCGAGAGGAAGGGAGGCGGGCCTATCGCAACGCGGCCACCTCGCGAAGTCCTCGCATCAGCGCCGCGGGAATCACGGAGATGTGGTTCTCGTCCGGGAAGACGTGGGAGGAAACGTGGAGCCCGGGGACGTCCTGTTGCTGGAGCACGGAGACCAGGTTCTGCGCATCGCCGATCATGTCCTGGCCCATCCGCTCCTTCGTTTCCATGCCGCCAACCGCGATGAACAACCGCGTCGGCGGCCGTGCCGCATGGGCCGACGGCGTGCCCGCTTGTTTGATCAGTGCGTGTTCGTCCCAGAACAGCGACGGGCTCGCGGCGATGTAGCGTGTGAAGGCGTTCGGCGCATTCAGGAACGCGTACACGGTGAACAGTCCGCCGAGCGAATGGCCGACGAGCGTCTGGTCCTCGCGATCGACGGAATAGCGTGCGGCGATGAACGGCTTGAGGTCGTCGTTGATGAAGGCCAGAAAGTCCGCCGCTCCGCCGCTGCCGGGTGGGGCCGCCGTCGCGAGCGTGGTCGGCGGCGACAGGTCACGGGTCCGCCGCGACAGGTGATCCCTGATATTGTCGGCGCGGCTCACGGCCGGGTCGGAGGGGTATCCAATCGCCACGACGAGGACAGCCGGCAGCGCCTTGCTGAAGGACGTGTTCACGTTGACCATGTGCGAGACCAGCGGAAAGAGGCTGTTCCCGTCCAGCACGTAGATGACCGGAAGCCTGAAGTCTCGAGGCACAGGGACCACGGTGGAGTCGACCCGAAGCACGTCGATCTGATAGCGGGTCTGGCTCTTCGTCGACGCGACGACATGTCGCTGCGACCCTTCAATGGTCGACGCTTGAGCCGCCCGGGCGGGTCCGGCGTCCTGTGCCAAGGCTGGCGAGACCATCGCGGCGCCCGCCAGAACCATCACCGCCAGACACGTCATCATCGCCTCCTGTACGTGCGCAGCCGGTGGGCTGTCACGCTACGGAGACGAATACTTCGCGGGCCACAAATGGTTACTGGTCTGCGCGACCAGCCCCGCTCGGCTAGTCGAGCGGGGGCCGATCTTATGCTTACCGGCCGGAACCGGGCTGGCCCGCTCGCGGCTCAGGCGCCGGAGAGTCGTCGTCTGCCTTTGCGTCGTCGTCTGCCGCGTCGCCGAGTGACAGCGACTCGAGGGATCCGGCGACGGCCGACGCCGGGGTCGGCGCGGCGCAGTTCGGATTGCCGGCGGGGTAGCGACCGTACAAGAGCACGATGTTCGCCTCGGTCGGCGCCCCGTTGAATTGCGAGACGTGCACCGTGTACCAACCGTTGTTCGGTGCCGACGCGATCTTCACCAACGGTCGTCGATCGAAAGCACCGTTGCGATCGTCGTTGCGGAACACCGAGCCATTCGGCGCCACGACCACCAGTTCCATGTCCGGAGCGGGATGGGGAGGGCTGATGAGGTCAAAGCGCACGCACTGGCCAGGACTCGCGAAAGCATCGATCGTATAAACGCCGGCGCTGGGCCCGAAAGCGAAGATCGTCGCCGGGATTCTCAGGCTGGAACAATTGGTTCCGGTGCATCCTGAAACCGTGTCGTCGAAAATATTCTGCCCTGATGCAAAGGAAGGTACCCACATCGATCCAACGATGGCGCACGCCGTTACAAAGAGCTTGGTTCTCATTGCTATTTCCTCTTCTTCGTTGTTTCCGCGCAGACTGTGAGAGGCCAGGCAGTTCGCCGGTTCTCATCCAGACTTCAACGAAGGGCCGGCCGAGAACCGAACGGACACACGTGTCCCGTTGCCCGCGGCGGCCCGAGTCACGTCTCGGTCGACAACGCGACGCGTTAGCGCTCTTTGCGCCCTTGTTACGTCAGGCGAGCCAGCGTCTGTCGTTTGGATGTAGGCTCGAGAACGGAAGCGCCAAAAGGGAAGTTGAACAGTCGATGAATCAGCGGCGATCCACGGTCACCAGTTTCATCCTGGACAATTCATTGCTGCTGCTGGCGGGAACCGCAGTGGCGGTGGTGTGGGCCAATGTCGACGTGCCGCAGCTATGACGCACTGGCGCACACCCTGCACTTCGTGGTCAACGACGTCGGGATGGTGTTCTTCTTCGCGCTCGCCGCCAAGGAGGTATTCGAAGCGACCCTGCCGGGCGGACCGCTGGCTTCGCCCGGACGCGCCGCGTCCCCGTTGGCCGCCGCCATCGGCGGGATGGTCCTGCCAGCGCTGATCTATGCCGCCTTCGTGTGGGCTCGCGGACCTGCGGACCTGGTCGGCGGATGGGCGATTCCCTGCGCGACCGACATCGCGTTCTCGGCGATGGTGGCGCGCATCATCTATCCGGCCGCGCATCCGGCGATTCCCTTCCTGCTGTTGCTCGCGATTGCCGACGACGCGCTCGGGCTGGTGATTCTCGCCGTCTTCTATTCCCCGAGCGCCCTCTCGCCGTGGGCGCTCGCGGGGTTCATGACCGCCGCTCTCGTGGCCGCATCCTGGCTGCGACGTCGCCGCATTCAGAGTTTCTGGCCGTACGTGATTGGCCCGGGGGCTCTCTCGTGGGCGGCCCTCTACCTGGGCGGCGTCCATCCGGCTCTGGCGCTGGTTCCAATCGTGCCGTTCATGCCACACAGCCCCACTGACCTGGGGCTGTTCGCCGAGGGCGAACAGTATCGTGACGATACGTTGAATCGCTTCGAACACTGGTGGAAGACGCCCGTCCAGTTCGTGTTGCTTCTGTTCGGGCTGGCGAATGCCGGCGTGCCCGTCGCGCAGATCGGGCCTGGCACCTACTATGTGGTTGCCGGCCTGCTCCTTGGAAAACCGCTTGGTATTCTGCTGTTCTCAGGCGCGGCGCGTCTCGTTGGCGCAAGCCTTCCGCCGGGACTTCGTCCGAGCGATGTACTCGTGGTCGGCGTCATCGCGTCCATCGGGTTTACGGTGTCGCTGTTCTTTGCCACGGCCGCCTTTCCGGAGGGCAGTGCGTTAGCCGAGACGAAGATGGGCGCGCTTCTGAGCTTCATCGGGGCGCCGCTGGCAATCGCCGTCGCCCGGATGATGCGCGTGTCTCGACCGCCGAAATAGCCTTACCTGCTCGTGGGCCGCTCCGCGGTGCGCGCGGCGCTGAGGATGTTGTGGATCGCGTGGTTGCCTTCGTGACACGCGTACTCCAGCACGGGCTCCCGGTCGTTCATCGTCAGCGGGATCGAGAACGTCCACGGCCGCGTCCATGTGGCCGGATCGTCAATCGTGACGGTCCACTCGACGGTGTGGGCGGAGGTGCGCCGGAAGCGCTCCACCAGCCGCATCGTGTCGGCATTCGCGTTGCGGTAGATGCTGCGCGCCTTGAAGTGGCGCGTTTCGACGACGAGCGTGTCGCCTTCCCACCAGCCGCGCGCATCGCCCATGTCGAACGACAAGCTGGTCGCCGATCCGCGGACGGCGATCCAGGGGCACCACGCGCGTCTCGTGCACCATCTCGTAGCGGATCGCGACGAAGCCCGGCGCCTGCACGATCTCGAACGAATTGCCATACTGCCCGGGCATCATCGAGCCAGGAAGGCCGCGCGTGATGCAACGATCCCACAGACTGAAATCGAGATGGCTGTGGAAGGGCCCAGTGCCGAAGCTGCTGCCGGCCCTCGGCAGCGCGTCGATCCGTACCTTGGCTTCGGGGCGGAGCGAGGGGATCCGGCCGTCTTCAGGATCGATCACGAACCAGGGCCGGCTGCCTTTCGAAATTTCGTAGATGTCGCGGAATTCGGCCGAGTTGCCGATCAGCCCTTCGGGATCGCCGCCGAAGAACTTGGCGCGGGCCAGGGTCTCCTCCTGCCGTGTCCGCGCGACGGCGGCCTGTTCTGCCGCCGTGATCTTCGGCCATGCGCCGCCCCTCGAACTCCTTCGGCCGTTCGAGCGGCGTGCTCGTCTCGTACTTGTTGGTGTAGGTGCCCTGGAGATCGGGATCGCCCCAGGGCGTGCGTGGCGCCGTCTGCGCGGCGGCCGTCCCGGCCACGACGCTGGCGAACAGGAGCACTCCCGCGTGAACGGCTCGAGGCGAAAGCTTCCTCATGGTTCTCCCTCGTGTGGCGTCGTTCGGCATCGCCACGCACGCAGTGTATCGCGGCGCGTGTAGAATGCCCCACCACGCACATGACGTCGCGCGCTCCGGCTGTTCTCTTCGTCGCGGTCGCGGCCGTCCTGGTGGCGCTGCCGGTGCTCGGCTTCGACCCGCGCGAGTTTGCGCGCCGCCACGGCGGCACGATGCGCCTGTCGATCGCCACCGGTAACACGGGCGGCGTCTACTACCCGTACGGCGGCGGCCTCGCCCGCATCATCAGTCAATCGTTGCCCCGCGTCGATGCCACCGCCGAGGTCACGGCCGCATCGGTCGACAACCTGAAGCTGATTCAGCAGGGCAAGGCCGACATCGCCTTCACGTTCGGCGACACGCTCGACGATGCGCTGCGGGGGCGCGGCGGCGTTCACCAAGAGCCCGGTGAGAGCGCGGACATTGGCGGTGCTCTATCCGAGCTACACCCAGATCGCGACGCTCGAGGGCAAGAACATCAATCGCCTGACCGATCTGCGCGGCAGGGTCGTCTCGACCGGCTCGCCGGGCAGCGGCACGGAAGTCATGGCGTTGCGGCTGCTGAAAGCCGCTGGCCTCGACGCGGACAGGGACCTCCGCCGGCAGGGGCTCAGCGTCAACGCGTCGGTCGATGCCCTCAAGGACGGCAAGATCGACGCGTTCTTCTGGACCGGCGGCATCCCGACCGCCTCGCTCCTGGATCTCACCAGCACCATGGGCCTCCGGCCGAAGCTCCTGCCGAACGACGACCTGCTGCCGGCGCTGCAGGCGGTATACGGGCCGTCGCTCTATTTCAGGCTGGTGGTGCCGGGCGGTACCTATCCGGGCCTGACGTCGGACGTCGGGGTGGTCGCCGTCGCCAACGTGCTCGTCGTGGACGAGCGCATGAGCGACGACCTCGCCTACGACCTGACCAAAGTGCTCTTCGACAAACAGCGAGACCTTGCCGCGATCCACCCGGAGGGGGCCAGGCTCACGCTCGAGACCGCGATCGAGGGCTCGCCGGCGCCCTACCATCCCGGCGCGATCCGGTACTACCGTGAGCGTGCGGTGTGGAAGCGGTAACCACTCCGGCCGAACCGCTCCTCGCGACCGTCGCGCCCGAAAGCGAGTCGCCGGTTCGTGACCTCACCGGCTGGCCATCCGGTCTGGCACGAGTGCTCGCCATCGCGCTCGCGTGCTATTCGCTCTATTGGGTCGTGGGGATCGTGCAGCCGCTGGTCTATCGAGTCAGCTTCCTGCTCGCCGTCCTCGTCCTCACGTTCCTCGTCTATCCGGCCACCAGCAGCGCACGCGATCGGGCGCGCGTGTCGTGGGCCGACTGGCTCCTCGCCGGCCTGGCCGTGGCGGCGCTGCTCTGGCCGCTCCTGACGTTCGACGACTTCATCTACCACGCGGCCGATCCGTCCGTAGGCGACAGGGCGTTCGGGGCGATCCTCATCGTGCTCGTGCTCGAGGCCACGCGCCGGACGGCGGGATGGATTCTTCCGTTCACCGCCGTCTGCTTCCTCGTCTACACCTTCTACGGGCCGCTGCTCGAGCTGATCGGGCTCGGGATGGTCGCGCACCGCGGCTACGACGTCGCGCGCATCGTCGGCACGACCTACATGACGCTCGAGGGCGTCTTCGGTGTGCCGCTCGAAGTCGCGTCGACCTACATCATCCTGTTCTCCATCTACGGGGCGATGCTCGCCGCATCGGGCGCCGGACGATTCTTTCTCGAGTGGTCGATGGCCGCCGTCGGCACGTCAGGCGGCGGTGCCGGGCCGGGCCGCGCCGTCACCGTGGCCGGACTGCTGCTCGGCTCGGTGTCGGGGAGCGGGGTTGCCAACACCGTCACGCTCGGGTCGGTGGCGTGGCCGATGCTGAAGCGGGCGGGCTACGCGCCGGCGATGGGCGGCGCGATCTTCTCGGCCGCGGGCATCGGCGCCATCATCTGCCCGCCCGCGCTCGGTGCCGCGGCGTTCATCATCGCGGAGTTCCTGCACATCACCTATCTGCAGGTGGTCGTGATGGCCGCGATCCCGGCCCTCCTCTACTTCGTCTCGATTTTCCTGATGATCGAGGCCGACACGCGACGCGCGGGTGCACGGCCGGTCCCGATCGACACGCCTCCGTTCTGGGTCCTGACGAAACGGCACGGCTACCATTTCCTCGCCGTCATCGGCATCCCGATCCTGCTGGTCCTGGGGATGTCGGCGTTCCGCGCGGTGTTCTTCTCGATGATCGTCGCGGTGGTGTTGAGTTTTGTCGATCGCGCGGCGGCGCTCACGCCGCGACGCCTGCTCGAGGCGCTGCACGCCGGCGCGCGCAGCGTGCTGCCGGTGGCCGCCGCCACCGCCACGGCCGGCATCATCGTCGGCACGGTGACCCTCACGGGGCTGGGCCTGAAGATCTCCGGTCTCATCGTCGATCTGGCGGGCGCGCACGTGTTCCTGACGGTGCTCTATTCGGCGCTGGCGATCTGGATGCTCGGCCTGGCGGTGCCCGTCACCGCGTCGTACATCATCGCGGCCGTGATGGTCGGCGCCGGCGATGACCAAAGTCGGCGTGCCGGACGTCGCGGCGCACATGTTCATCTTCTACTACGCCGTGCTCTCCGAGGTGAGTCCGCCGACCGCGCTCTCGCCGTTTGCCGCGGCCGCGATCACCGGCGCCAGGCCGGGTCCGACGATGATGCGCACCTGGAAGTACACGCTGCCGGCGTTCGTCTTCCCCTTCGCATTCACCTCGAGCCGTGAGGGGCTCGGCCTGCTGTTGCAGGCGCCCGTCGGCGACGTCGTGACGTCGGTCGGCACCGCCCTCATCGGCATCCTGGCGCTCTGCGCCGGCCTGGGCGGCTGGATTCGCGGGCCAGCCAACATCCCGGAGCGCGTCCTGGCCACGGCAGGAGGTCTGCTGCTGTTCTACGCGGGCACGATCTCCGACATCGCCGGCATGATCGTGTTTGCGGCGGCCGTCGCGCTGCACCTTTTCAGGACGCGTGCCGCTGGAGATAGGCGGGTCTGAAGACCCGCAGCCACGTACGTAGGGGCAGGTCTTCAGACCTGCCCGACGGGCACGCCGACCACGCGATCGGCGCTCAATCGCTCGATCTCGGTCGGCGCGTAGCCCAACTCGGCGAGGATGTCGGCGGTGTGCTCCCCGAGGCGGGGCGATGCGCGCTCGTACGCGAGCGGCGTCTCCGACATCCGGATTGGCGTCCTCACGGTGGGCACGGTGCCACCACCCGCGCGCGGCAAGTCGAGGCGCAGTCCCCGATGCACGACCTGCGGGTCGGCGAAGACGTCCGCCACCGAGTTGATCGGCCCGGCGGGCACGCCGGCCGATTCGAGAGCGGCGAGCAGCTCGTCTCGCGTGAACGTCGCGGTGGCCGCCGACATCAGCGACGCGAGGCTCGCGCGGTTGGTCACGCGTGCCTCGTTGGTCGCGTAGCGGGGGTCGTCGGCGAGATGGGGGAGCTGCAGGACGCCGACACACGCGCGGAATTGACGGTCGTTGCCCGCGCCGATGCTCACGCTGCCGTCGGCGACGGGGAAGAGCTGATACGGCACGATGTTCGGGTGCGCGTTGCCCAGCCGCCGCGGCGGATGGCCCGAGGCGAGATAGTTGAGCGCCTGGTTGGCGAGCACCCCTACCTGCGCGTCGAGCAGCGCCATGTCGATCCATTGCCCGACACCGGCCGTGCCGCGGTGGGCGAGTGCCGCCTGAATCGCGATCACGGCATACAGGCCCGTGAAGAGGTCGGCGAACGCGACCCCCGCTTTCTGCGGCTCCCCCGACGGATCGCCCGTCAGGTCCATGATGCCGCCCATCCCCTGGATCATGAAGTCGTACCCCGGACGGCTGGCGTACGGGCCGTCCTGGCCGAACCCGGTGATCGAGCAGTAGACGAGCCGCGGATTGAGGCGATGCAGGCTGTCGTAGTCGAGGCCGAACTTCCGCAGACCGCCGACCTTGAAGTTTTCGATGAGCACGTCGGCGCCGGCCGCGAGCTTCCGGACGATGGTCTGCCCTTCGGGCTGGCTCAGATCGACGGCGATCGAGCGCTTGCCTCGATTGGTGGAATGGAAATACGCGGCGTCGCGAGTGCCGTCGGGGTTGTCGATCGAGGGCGGACCCCACTGGCGCGTGTCGTCGCCGGCGAGGCTCTCCACTTTCACGACCGACGCGCCGAGGTCCGCGAGCACTTGACCGGCCCAGGGACCGGCCAGGACGCGCGCGAGCTCGACGACCTTCAGGCCGCCGAGCGGCGGCGGTGCCGGGTCGGTCACGGCCTCGGTCCTGTCATCGAATGGCCCACGCTTCAGGGCCGGACTGTGACGCTCTTGATCACCGGCGGCGTGACGGGCTTGCTCAACTCGCCATCGTCGCCGGCGGTCGTCCGGGTGTCGGCGATGGCATCGACGGTCGTCATCCCGGACGTGACCCTGGCAAAGATGACGTAGTTCGGCAGCAGCTCGTAATCCATGTGCATGATGAAGAACTGGCTGCCGTTGGTGTTCGGCCCCGCGTTCGCCATCGCCACGATGCCACGCCGATAGCCGTCGCGGTAGACGGCCGATTGGCGGTCGATCTCGTCCGGGAACGACCCACCCCATGCGCTCTCGCCGCCGGAGCCGGTGCCGGTGGGATCACCGCCCTGGAGCATGAAGCCTTTCACGATCCGGTGGAACGTGAGGCCGGTGTAGTAGCCATGCTCGGCCAGGAGGCGGAAGTTCTCCACCGCCCGCGGCGCGCTGTCTTCGAGGAACTCGATCTCGATCGGCCCCTTGTCGGTCTCGATTATCGCGTGCTTGCCGCCAGAGCTCTTCGCGCCCGCCGGCACTTTCGCGTTCCCCGACGACGGCGAGCAACCGGTAATGAGAATCGAAACGGCAGCGGCGACGACGGTAAACCTGATGATCGACACGAGCCCAAGGATAGATCAGCCCGCGCGTTCCAGGCGCGCCACCAGGCTCGACGTGTCCCAGCGCCTGCCGCCCATCGCCTGGACCTCGGCATAGAACTGATCCACGAGCGCCGCCAGCGGCAGCTGTGCCCCGTTCTTGCGCGCCTCCTCGAGCGCGATCGCCAGGTCCTTCCGCATCCAGTCCACCGCGAAGCCGAACTCGAACTGTCCCGCCGCCATGGTCTTGTGGCGGTTCTCCATCTGCCAGGACTGCGCCGCGCCCTTGGAGATGACGCCCACGACCTTCTCGACGTCCAGCCCGGCCTTCTTGGCGAAGTGAATGCCTTCGGCCAGTCCCTGCACGACGCCGGCGATGCAGAGCTGGTTCACCATCTTCGTGAGCTGTCCCGCACCGGCGGGGCCCATCAGGCCGACCATCTTCGCGAACGAGGCAATCACCGGCTGGGCGCGCTCGAACGCGTCGGCATCGCCCCCCACCATGACGGTCAGCTGCCCGTTCTCGGCTCCGGCCTGTCCGCCGGACACGGGCGCGTCCAGGCTGGCGGCCCCTTTCGCCTTGGCCGCCTCGTAGAGTTCCCGCGCCACGGTGGCCGAGGCCGTCGTGTTGTCGATGTAGATCGATCCCGCCCGCAGGCTGGCGAACGCCCCATCGGGGCCGAGTGTGACCTCCCGCAGGTCGTTGTCGTTGCCGACGCAGGTGAAGACGTAGTCGGCGCCCTCCGCGGCGGCCTTCGGCGTGGCGGCGTGACGGCCGCCGTGTTCGGCGACCCATTTCGCGGCCTTGGCGCTGGTGCGGTTGTATACGGTGACGTCGTGTCCGCCACGCTGCGCCAGATGACGCGCCATGGGATACCCCATCACGCCGAGTCCGATGAAAGCCACCTTTGCCATGCGTCGATGTCTCCTCTGTCGTGGAAAGCCGGGCGAAGACGTCTAGGGTAATACGACGCCACAGGCGTCAGATAGGGTCGGTGCGCCAGGGCACTCGGCATGGCTCGTGCCGTTCGTAACGGCGCAAGTTGTCGGTCGAGCGCACTCCTCACGTCGCGGTTGGCGCTGTTGGACGCCTCGATGGCGTCGCGTTGACGCGCGGCGGCCTCGGCCCACTGACCGGTCTCGGCCAGGGCCATCGCCAGGGCTTCGAGCGTCCTCCACGATCGGCCTTGTCGCACGAGCCGCGTGCCGAGGTCGACGGCCGTGCGGCCGTCGCGCACGTTGGGGTCTGGTGCCGCGGCCAGCAGGCGCACCAGCAGCTCGACGAATTCCAGCCGATCGGGGTGCGACCGGCGGCCCTCGTTCAGCCAGGCGCGCGCGGTCGCGTATCGCCCCGCGTCGGCCAGCGTGACGGCATAGCCGAGCCGCGCCTCGGCGAGGCGCGGGTCCACCGACGAGCGCTCCCTGATACGCGGCCAGCGCGCGATCGAACGCCCGCGCCCGACGGAGCGCGTGCGCCAGCTGCAAATGCGCCTGGAGGTAGCCGGGGTCGGCGCGCACGGCGGCGGCGAACCGCTCGATCGCCGGCGCGAGCTGCCCGCTCCCGAGGAACAGCGCCCCGAGGCTGTAGTGCGCCTCGGCGAAGTTCGGATCCTGTGCGAGCAGCTCCTGATACAGCGCGACGGCTGCCGGCACGTCGCCCGCGACCGCGAGCGCCGTGGCCAGCTTCTGCTTCAGCGCCCGGCGGTCTGGCGCCAGCGCCAGGCCCTGACGAAACTCCTCCACGGCGAGCGCCGCCTGGCCGCGTGCCAGCGCCCGGTCGCCGCGGGCTTCGTGCACGACCGGACTGCGCAGGATCTCGGCGAGCTCGCGCATCAACGGATCCGGCAGCGGCGGCTGCGCGTCGCCCCGTGCGCGCAGGCGGGCCTCGGCGTCGTCGAGGCGTCCGACCTGGCGGTACGCCATGGCCAGCGGGTAGTTGACGGCCGTGGCCCGCGGCTCGGCGGCGCAGGGCGGCTTCGAGCCGCGTCGCGGCCAGCTGGTAATTGCCGCTGACGAGCGCCGCACGACCCATCCCGAAGAGCGCGGCGAAGAGGCCGGGCTGCTGCGTGAGCGCGCGCTCGTACGAGGCCACCGCGGCGTCCGCCTGCCCCTGCTCGAGCACGAGGTTGCCGAACCAGACGAGCGACGGGCACGTCGTCGGGCCGAAGCGCGAGCGTGCGTTCGAAGTACGCGGCCGCCCCTTCCGTGTCGCCTTTCATGCGGGACAGGTGGCCCAGGTAGTACGGCCAGCGCGGCTCGTTCTTGTCGAGCGCCATCGCCTGCAACAGGAAAGGCTCCGCGGCCGGCACGGCTTCGGCCGCCATCAGCAGCACGCCCATCCTCCCGAGATCCGCCGCTCGCACCCCGTCCGTGCGCGTCGCCGGCGCACCGGCCGAGAGGCGGTCGTACTGTTCGCGGATCTGTTGCTGCACGGGCGGCGCCATCCCGCCGAGATCCGGCAGCGGTGGAAGGCCGGCCGTGGTCTCGATTCCCCCGGGTCGACACGCGACCACGATCGCGGCCGCGGCCAGCATCGCCATGGCCAGCGCCACTCCAGATCGGAGACGTCGCCCGCTCACGGCGTCCGTCCTCCGCCCTCCGTCAGCGTCGTGTAGCGATCGACCTCGACACGCGGCCACTCCTCGGTGCGTCCGCCGGGCCAGATCACGCGGACGGCGACCGGGCCGGCGCTGCTGCCCAGGCCGACGATGACGCGCGGATCGTTGGCGGAGGCGTAGCTGCCGTCGGCGCGCGCCCGCCGCCATCGAGTGCGGCCGGCCGGCCCGGTCACGGCCACGCGCGCGCCGAGCGCGTCGGAGCCGGTCGCGGTCCGCAGTCGCAGCCCGACCCAGTGCTGCCGCTGGCCGATGGCGTTGAGCAGCAGCTGCGCGGCGCCGCCGTTGTTGGCGACGACGACATCCGTGTCGCCGTCGTTGTCCACGTCGCCGAACGCCGCGCCGCGGCTGGCGTCGCTTCTTGAGCAGGCCGGGGCCTCCTGCCGCCGTGACCTCCTCGAAGCGGCCGTTGCCGAGGTTGCGGAACAGCGCCTGCGCCTGCCCGAGCGACGCGGTCGCGCCGTCCGCGGCGGGGGAGTCGGGTATCTGCACGGCACCGTTCACGGTCAGCAGGTCCAGCCACCCGTCGTTGTCCACGTCGAGCCACCCGGCGCCGAAGCCGGTGTAGGGCAGGCTGCGGTGGCCGATGCCCGACACGGCGTTCGCATTGACGAACGTGCCGGTGCCGTCGTTCACGTAGAGGTCGTGACCCTCGCCGGCGAGGTTCGTCACGATCGAGATCCTCGTCGCCGTCGTCGTCGATGTCGCCGGCATCGACGCCCATTCCTGATTTCGGCTCGCCGAACGGCCCGAGCGCCGTGCCGGAGACGAGCCCGCGGTTCTCGAACGTCCCGTCGTGCCGGTTGATCCAGAGCTGGTTCTCCTCCCGATCGTTGGCCACGTAGATGTCGATCCAGCCGTCACCGTCGAAGTCGGCCGTCGACACGCCGAGCGCCGGCCCGAACTGCGTGGCGAGACCGGCCGCGCTGGTCACGTCCGAGAACGTCCGGTCGCGGTTGTTGCGATAGAGCCGGCTCTGCTGGGCGCGATAGACCTGCGGCGCGCAGTACACGCGCCGGCCCGAGGTCCCGTAGCACGGCGTGTTGAGCGTCGGGTCCCACGTCAGGTAGTGCCCCACGAAGAGGTCGAGCCAGCCGTCGCGGTCGAAGTCCACGAACGCGGCCGACACGCTCCACCCCGTCGTCGGCGAGACCGCTTCGCGCCGAGACGTCGGTGAACACGCCGCGGCAGTCGTTGCGGAGCAGCCGGTTGCCGTCGAGCGACGTCGTCAGCAGGTCCACGCACCCGTCGTTGTCGACGTCGCCGGCGGCGACGCCCATGCCGTAGCCCGTGAGCGCCAGGCCGCTCGCGGCGGTGGCGTCGGTGAACGTCAGCGTCCGCGTGCCGTCGGCCGCCACGCGCAGGTCGTTGCGGAAGAACCGGCTCTGGCGGCGTCGGGCCGTGCGCCGTCCGCGGGCCGTGAAGTCCTGGCTCTGGACGAGGAACACATCGAGATCGCCGTCGCCGTCACTGTCGAAGAGCGCGGCGCCCGGGGCGATCACCTCCGGATAGTAGAACTGCCCGGTCCTGCCCGTTGTGGTGAGTGAAGACGAGCCGCGAGGCGCTGGTCGCGTCGACGAACCAGGGCCCGTCGACGGGTGCTTGCGTGCGGTGACACGCTCCGGCCAGGCCGGCCAGCATGGCCAGATACGCGGCGAGCCGGGCCCGTTTCCTCACGCCGGTCCCCATCGGTCACCGGATTCTAGTCAGTTCCGCGAGTGGAGGCTCGACCCGCGAGCCGACTCGCGGCCTGGACGGGCCCGATATGTCTGCCGCAGCCCTGACGCTAGAGGAATACCAGCAAAAGGGGAGTGCACCTCAGCGACGCTCATGCTAGAGTCGCGCCGGCTAACGCGGGATCTGTCGAAGGAGGCGGGAATGATTGGTATGAGACCCCTTGCCCTTCTCGGTCTGGTGTGCGCTCTCGCGACCCCCGCAACGGCATTTGCGCAGGGCGCATTTGCCGGGGTCGTGAAAGACACCTCGGGTGCGATGCTCCCAGGCGTCACGGTCGAAGCCAGAAGCCCGGCGCTCATCGAAGGCTCGCGATCGGTCGTGACGGACGGTGCCGGCCAGTATCGAATCGTCGATCTGCGGCCAGGAACCTACACCCTGTCGTTCACGCTGCAAGGCTTCTCGACCGTGCGGCGAGAAGGGCTCGAGCTGACGGGATCGCGCGTCGTCAACGTCGACGCGCAGATGGCCGTCGGCGGCGTGCAGGAAACCGTGACCGTCACCGGCGAAACGCCGGTGGTCGACATTCAGAGCAGCGCAGCGGCAGCAGGTCATGGACGACGAGATCATCGCCGCGCTGCCCGCCGGGCGCAGCCACTACGATCTCGCGGCCCTCCTGCCGGGCTTGAACGGCATCCAGTTCGGCCGCGCCGGCTGGCAGGACGTGGGCGGCACGAACAACCTGCAGATCGCCGCGATGTCGATTCACGGCGGCAGCTTCCTCGACACGAAGGTGGCGGTCAACGGGCTGAGCTCGCGCAACCTGCTGTCGTCGTCCTGGGCGAGCAACTTCATTGCCGACACGGGAACGGCGGCCGAGTGGACCATCAGCTACGCCGGGCAGGGCGCCGAAGCCAACAGCAGCGGCGTGACGTTCGACATGATTCCCAAAGAGGGCGGCAACCGGTTCAGCGGTTCCGTCTTTGCGACCGGCGCGAACGAAGACTTCCAGTCCAGCAACTACACACCGGAACTGGCCGCGCAGGGCCTGCGCGCCGCCGGCGGCCTGTACCGCATGTACGACATCAACCCGTCGGGCGGCGGGCCGATCGTCACCAACAAGTTGTGGTTCTACGTGTCGGGCCGCTGGCAGACGAACCAGTTCTACATCCCTGGCTCGGTCGGCAACGCCAATGCGGGCGACCCGACCAAGTGGCTTTGGGCAGCCGACGACAGCCTCCGCGGCAAGTTCAACACGACGCAGAACAGCGGGAGCGTCCGGATGACCTACCAGGCCAACCCGGTGCACAAGTTCTGGTTCTCGCACGAGCCGCAGAGCCGGCACTGGATCGACGCGCGCGCGGAAACCTCTCCCGAGGCATTCACCGACTACCAGTTCCACATCCAGCGGTTCACCTCGGCCGGGCTGGTCGGCGCCGCTCACCAGCAAGCTGCTCGCGACCGTCAAATGGGCCGATCACGGCGAAGGCTTCGGCGATCGCATCCCGGAGGACGCGCCGTATAACACGCTGATCGTCGTGCACGAGGAAGGCGGCCAGTTCGTCCAGCCGATTCACTACCGCGGCCGCGGGCACGGCGGCAACCAGGCGGTGGCGCCCGGCTACAACGAGTCGCCGCACATTCAGCAGATTCAGGCCTCCCTGTCGTACGTCACCGGATCGCACAACATGAAGTTCGGCTTCCAGAACGAGTTCGGGCAGATCGACCTCTACTCCCAGACCGTCCCGGCGAGCGTCGACTACTACTTCGTCAACGGCGTGCCGGACCGCGTCCGGCAGTGGGCGACGCCGATTCACACGGCCAACAAGCTGTCGGCCGAGATGGGGATCTACGCGCAGGACGCGTGGACGATCAAGCGGGCGACGATCAACATGGGGCTGCGGTTCGACTACTTCGCCAACTCGTTCCCCGAGCAGGACGCTCGGGCCGGGCCTGTTCGTGCCGACCCGCAACATCACCTTTGCGCCGACGGATTTCTACAGCCTGAAGGACCTGACGCCCCGACTCGGGTGTCGCCTACGACCTGTTCGGCAACGGCAAGACGGCGCTGAAGGCGCACTGGGGCAAGTACGTCGGCGGGCTGTCGGCCGGCACCGGCAACCCGGTCGGCAATCTGTCCACCAGCGCCACCCGTACCTGGCACGGATGCCAACCGCAACTTCAACGTGGACTGCGACCTGCTGAACGTCGCGGCGCAGAACCTGACGGCGACCGGCGGCGACTTGTGCGGTGCCAACCCGAACGCGCTCTTCGGCCTGAGCACGCCGAGCACGGCGCAGGACCCGGACGTCTACACCGGCTGGGGCAACCGGCCGTGGAACCAGACGTTCTCCGTGGGCGTCCAGCAGCAGTCGCGCACGCGGAGTGTCGATCGACGTCAGCTACTTCCGCCGCTGGGCCGGCAACTTCACCGTGACCGACAACCGCGCGGTGACGTCGGCCGATTACACGCGGTATTCGGTGGTGGCCCCGATCCACCTTCCCGGGCGCCACCATTCCGCTGCCCGACGACGCGGCCGGCCGCACCACCGAGGGGTTCTACGACCTCAACCCGAACAAGGTCGGGCCAGGTGAGCAACCTCGTCACGCTGGCGCGCAAGTTCGGCGACCAGTACGAGAAGTGGCAGGGCGTCGACATCACCATGAACGCGCGGTTGGCGAACGGCCTGACGGTGCAGGGCGGCGTGGCCACCGGCAAGCAGGTGACCGACAACTGCGAGATCCGCGCGGCGCTGCCCGAATCGACCATCGTGTTCGGATCGCCGACGCCGGACGACTACTGCCACGTCGAGCAGGAGATCCAGACGCAGCTGAAGTTCCTGGGGACGTACCTGATTCCGAAGATCGACGTGCAGGTTGCGGGCACGTTCCAGAACAACCCCGGCCCGAACATCGCGGCCAACTACTTCGTGCCGGCGGCCAACATCGTGGGCCTCGGACGGCCGCTGTCGAGTGGGGCGCCCACGGTCTTCTACAACCTGCTCTATCCGAACACGCTGTACGGTGAACGCACCACGCAGCTCGACCTGCGGATGTCGAAGATCTTCCGCATGGGCACGTCGCGCATGTCGCTGAACTTCGATCTGGCGAATATCCTGAATCGCAACGACATCCTGGGCGTGACGACGAACTACGGCGCGGCGTGGCAGACGCCGACGGCCATTCTCGATCCGCGCCTGTTCAAGCTGGGCGTGCAGTACGACTTCTGAGCCTCGACGACGCCGGCGGCCCTGAGCGGCCGCCGGCGAGCCCGCCTGATCGCACGACGCAGCGCGCCGCGCCACCCGTTACCGTTTCGCCGCGGCCTCTTTGTCCTCGAGCCGGGCGCCCGCCAGAATCCCTTCCATGGCGTAGTTACCCTCGTGGCAGGCGTATTCGAAGATCGTGATCTTGCCGGTCTCGCGCCGCATCGGCCGCGCGACCGTCCAGTCCTTCACGTAGGTCTTGGGGTCGTGCATCGTGAACTGGTAGTCGATCACGTCGGGCGCGACCCGCGTGAAGCGCTCGATCAGCAGCAGCTCCGGCGAGGACCCGCGGTAGCTGGATCGCGGATCGAAGTTCCGCGTCTCCACCACGAGCGTGTCGCCGTCCCATCGCCCGCGCGACACGCCGAGCCACTGCTGCACATGGGCCGGCAGGCCGTCGCGTCCGTCGAGCGGGATGATGCGCGATTCGTGAATCAATTCCTGAAGGATGACCACGTATCCGGGCGACTGGAAGATCTGCGTGTTGCTGCTGTAGTTGCTGCCGATGCCGTTCCACCCGCGCGTGATGCAGCGCGGCCAGATCGGCAGGTCCGCGTAGCTGTCGGCCGGTCCCGCGCGTCGCGCGCTCGGCCCGCGCGGCCGCCAGCCGCTGCTCGGCCTCGGGCGTGTACGCCGGCACCCGCCCGTCCGGAGGGTCGATGATGAGCGACGTCCGGCTCAGCCCCTTGCCGCGATCGAACCAGAACGAGTTGTAGGTGCCCGGGTCGCCGGCGGCCGGCGGACCGTCGGCCCGCGCGAGATTGGCTGATTCGATGCCCTCCGCCTCCTCCTCGCTCAGGGTGTCCTTGCCGGCCAGGGCGCCACTCTGCGGCCGCTCGAGCGGTGTCGATGTCTGGCTGTTCCACTGACCCTGGAGGTCGGGATCGCCCCACGCCGTGTGGGGCGCGACGTACTTCTCACCGCGCCTTGTCCGGGCTCGTGGCCGCCCTGCGCCTGTCCAGTCGAGCGGCGCGGACATCCACCACGCGAGCGTCACCACCGCTCCGGCCACACCAATCGATGCCAGCACTGTCTTACGCATGAACCACCTCGGTCTACGGCTTCGGCTTCTTACTGAGGTGCCCGTACATCAACTCTTCCGCGAACTCGACGCACTTGTATTCCATGAGCTGCGCGTTCTTCTCGACGCGACGGTAGAGCGGCATGCTCATCTTCCACGGACGGGTGAACACGTTCGGGTCCTCGATCGTCGCCTCGTACTGAATCACGTCGGGGGTGAGCGGCGTGTAGCGCTCGACGACGTGCAGCGCGTCGCTGTGATAGTTGCCCGCGCGATCGAACCAGGTCTGGTCGCACGAAGTTCTTCACGTCCACGACCAGCGTGTCGCCTTCCCAGCGGCCGTTCGACCATCCCATCCAGGTGTCGGTCGGGACTCTCCTGGCTGGTGCTCATGTGAATGATGCGGCTCGGCGGACGCGAACTCGTAGCGACAGCAGGATGTCGTTGGGCTCCGTCGACTGGACGATCTGAAACGGGTAGGGCATGTAGGTCGCCCGTGGCACGCCCGGGAGATAGCACTTCACCTCGGGGTCCTTCGTCATCCAGTCCTTGGCGTTGGCGTCGCGCTGCGCCACCGCCTCGGGCTTGTAGGGAATCTCGTTGCCCTCGACGACGCCCATGCCGCCCGGCACGCTGAACGCGGCGCCGAGCGCGATCACCGGGCCCTGCCTGGCCTTATGGGTCTGAATGTCCCAGTTGGCCGTGTTGTTGGCAGCCCAGATGCCGTTCAGATTCGGCTTGCCGTCCGCCATCCGCGCGATTTGCGGAGAGGATCGTGATGCACCCGGCCATGCGCCGGTCGCGGCCAGGGTCACGAGCGCCGCGACGACGCCTCCCACGACGAGTCCCTTGAGCCACTGAGACATGGGCCCGCAAGATACCACCGCCGATGGCCGTCAGGCGTACCCCTGCAGAGGTAATTTGCACACGACGTCTAGTTCTTCCGCGCCTCCTCGGCGCGCGCGGCCTTCAGGATGTTCTCGAGGCCGCGGTTGCCCTCATGGCACGCGAACTCGAAGATCGCCTGGGTCTCGTCGCGCTTCAGCGGCATCCGGATCGACCACGGGCGCTCCCACGTGGTCGGGTCCTCCATGCGCGCCTGCCAGTCGATCCGGTCGGGCCCGACGGGCGTGAAGCGTTCGGTGACCTTCAGGCCGGACGTCGCGCCGCGATATTGCATGTTGTCGTGAATGTTCGTGGTCTCGACCACGAGCGTGTCGCCTTCCCACCACCCGCGCGAATCGCCCATGTATTGCCGGATGGCCGGCGACAGCCTCCGCCGGCCGTCGAGCGGAATCACCCGCGCCTCGTGGACCATCTCGTAGCGGATGACGACGTAGCCGGGCGCCTGGGTGATGTCGTAGGACGCGCCGTAGATGATCGGCCGCATCGTGTCGGGCACGCCGCGCGAAATGCATCGATCGTAGATGCTGCGGTCGGTGTACGAGTCGGCCGGGCCCCGTCCGCGCCGCGCCGCCTGCCGCGCCGCCGCACGCTCTCGTGCCGCCGCCGTCAGCGGCGGCACCCGACCATCTTCGGGATCGATCACCAGCCACGGCTGCGCGTTCTCCGCGTCGAAGTGCTCGTACCAGTGCGGCGGACCGGCGCCGGTGTCGTTCTCGGCCGTGCCGCCGATGCTCGACGCCTGCCGGGCCGCGGCCAGCTGCCGCTCCTTGCGCAGCGCCGCCATCTCCTTCTCGCCGAAGTCGGCGATGCGTTTCCCGGCCAACTCAGGAGGACGCTCGAACGGGGTGTTGTTCTCGTCCTTGTTGGTGTAGATGCCCTGGAGATCGGGATCCCCCCAGGGCGTGCGCGGCGCGGTCCATTTCGCCGCGCCGCGCTTGCGTGCTCGCGCGCTGCTGGGCCATGGGTACGGCCGCCAGCAGGGCAGCGCCGGCAGCGGCCAGCACCAGCAGCGATTGACGACGGAGTCGGCGTGTAGACATGAGAAAGACCTACGGCTGCGGGGGCGGCGCCGTCGCGCCACCTTGGCCACTGCCGGCGGCGCCCGGTCCGGCGCCACCCGCCCGGCCGGCGCCACGGCCGCGGAAATTCGCCTGCAGGAGATGCGTCAGCGTGTGCACGTAGCGCAGCTTGCCGTTCTCCACGCGGAACAGATGCGTATCGGGCGCGCCGCTGCCGCCGTTGGGGCCTCCGGCGCCGAAGGTGCAGAACACCGCGACCGACCCCACCGTCTCGTCGACGATGAAGCGGCGGTTGGCGATGTTCACCCCGCTCGGGACGCCGACGTCGCAGCTGTCGGTGGGGGAGCCGTTCCCGGTGTGCGCGCCGCCTTCCGTGCGGTTGCACGGGTAGCCCCACGGCACCAGATCCTTCTTCCCTTCGAGGAACGCATCGAGATAGGCGTTGGCGGCGGCGACCAGCGTGTCGCGCGTATCGCGCCGGTTGGCGGGAATGGGGTCCCACTTCTCGCCCGACGACCATTTCAGATACGCGTCGGCGTTGAACAGCCAGTAGCCGGTCGTGGTCCAGAGGATCTCGACCTCGGCGATCTTGTCCCGATTGACGCGCAGCCGCGTGCCGAGGACGTACGGCTTCTCCTTGTTGGTCACGATCACTTCCGTGAAGGTCTGGCACGTCGCCGGGTCGATCAGGCTGCGATGGTGATCGATCTTCATCGGCGTCTTGATCAGGCCCTTGGCGATGTCGGCGGACGCCATGTTCTCGATGTAGCCCAGGCCCGTCGCCAGCGGCATCCCGGCGGTGTCGCCCGTGGTCTGGGCGGCGATGTAGAGATCGATGGCCCGCTGCAGCCCTTCGCGCGTGCAGGCAACCTGGGCAACGCTGGTCGTGGGGGCGAGCAGCGCACCGACCAGCACAATCCACATGAGAACGACGCGTGTCATCGAATTCTTCTCCCGCAGGTTGAGAAACGGCGAGGCAATGATGTCACAGCCCCTTACGGCTGTAACTGGCACTCCGGCTTGTCAGGGGCGTCCGGCGCATTCAGCGGGCTCGGGGTTGGCATGCCCTTGGCGGGGTCGAGGACGCCAAGGCGCTTGTTCACGAGCAACACCTGAAACACCCATCCGGGCAGCGGGTCCGCCTCCGGCGCGCACGTGTTGTTGTTGAAGTGCAGGTTGACCACGTGGAAGTTCCGCTTGAGCTTTTCGATCACCTGCAGGAACTTCGCCCGGTCGGCGCCGAAGTCGCCTTTGGGAAGGTGCAGCTCCATCGGGAGCTGATCGATGCGCGCAAGCACGTCGTCCGGCGTCGCCAGCAGTGCGTCCCACTCCGCCCCTTCCACGTCGATCTTCACGATCAGGCGTTTCCCGGCTGTCGCCGTTCCGCGCGATCTGATTGGCCAGGGTGTCGAAGGTGTAATTGTCGACGACCTCCCGGCGTTCGGCGATGCATTCGTCGTGAAACACGAACTGGCCCGTGTCGCACGCGGGTCTCGTCGGGTCGTAGCAGTCGTATTGATGGACGGGAATGCGGTAGCGGGTCGAGATACTGCAGCCCCACTCGTCGTTGGCCCCGACGCCGTATGAATAGGCCGCGCCCGGATTCTCGATGAGATTCAGGCACATCAGGTAGCCGCCGTCGTTGGCGCTGCCGACGCGCGCCAGCGTGCAGTTCTGCAGGGTGACCGGCCGAACGGCGTCGAGGATCACGGCGCGGGCCTGAAGCTCGCGTAACGGCTCGACGGCTCGCAGCCCGAGCGCGACGGCGGCGGTCGCAGCGAGAACCAGGACGACGAGTCGAGTCTTTCCCTTCATGCGCGCTCTCGTGACAGTAGCGGAAATCTGACGAAGAGTTCAGGGATTCTTCAGTCGCCCGCGTATCCTCCAGCGGTACACTGAGCCGCATGGAGGCCCGACGTTCTCGATGAAATCCCGCATAGGGCTCGCCGCGGGAATCCTGCTGGTGTCAGCGATGTCGTCGTTCGCGCATCACACCGTGACGGGCTTCTTCGACACGACGCGGTTCGTCACGCTCGAGGGAACGCTCACGAGGGTCGACTGGCGAGCGCCGCACGTGATCCTGCGTCTGGAGACACGTCGCGCCGACGGCAGCCTGATCGACTGGAGCGTCGAGACGCAGAACCCGCAGGGACTGGCGCGCGCCGGCCTCACCCTGGATTCCTTCAAGGTGGGCGATGCGTTCCGGGCGACCGTGTGCGTGGCGAAAGACGGCACGCGGTGGGCGGTGACGCACGAGATCGCCAAACCGGGTGGCGTGGCCACCGTCAGCATGGGCGGCTGCTAGGGGAACCTGTCGCCGCAACGGGGAGGATGAGCCATGAGACGTGCGTTTGGAATGGCCGTCCTGGCGGTTGTCATCGCGTCCGGCATCCCGGCGATCGCCCATCACTCCAATCCGCTCTACTTCGATATGACCAAAGCCATCACCTTGGAAGGCGAGGTCCTGCGCGTGGAGTGGATCAATCCACATATCCTTTTGTTTCTCCAGTCGAAGAATGACAAAGGCGAACTGGAGACATGGACTCTCCAAGGCGCGTTCACTGAACAACGCGATGCGTCAGGTGGGCTTGAAGGAGCGGCTGCAACCGGGCGTTTCGATCGCCGCTCGCGTGTGGCCAGCTCGCAACCCGCTGTTTCTGAACGACGCGCAGACGGTCCTGCTGACGCGACCCGATGACGTCAGAACCTCCTCGCGCATCGTGGGAGGGGGGCAAATCAGGTTCTCCAACGGCGATGTTCTGGCCTTTGGCGGAGGACCGAAGTTCTGACGGCGTCGGCGACGCCTACGAGGGGCGGCGATTCAAGACCTGGGCGACACGGTCGCGGAGCGTCGCCGGGCATGAACGGCTTCCGCAGGACTTGCCCCGCGATCGGTACCGCGGCGCTCGCGATCACCTCCTCCGGCGTGTACCCGGACATGAACAGCACGCGGAGTTCGGGCCTCAGGGTGCGAAGACGGTCGGCAAGATCGGTCCCGTTGATGCCGGGCAGGACGACGTCGGTGAGCAGGAGATCGAGTGGCTGCGATTCGCGGGCCGCGATCGCCAAGGCATCCGCTGAGTTTCCCGCCTCGAACACCGTCCAGCCGGCATCGCGAAGCACCTGCGTCGTGAGCGCTCGCACCCCCGTGTCGTCTTCGACGATCAGTAAGTTGCCCCTGGCGGGCGCCTGCGGTTCGACCGGCTGGCGCTCGTCCCACAGCGGCTCGGGTGATGCCGTGGCGGGCGCGACGGCGGGCAACAGCACGGTGAAGCGCGCACCTTGCGCGGGCGTGCTGTGCACCTGCACGTCGCCACCACTCTGCTTGACGACGCCGTACACCGTGGCGAGCCCGAGGCCGGTACCTCGTCCCAGCGGCTTGGTGGTGAAGAACGGCTCGAACACGCGTTCGAGAATCCCCGGCGCGATGCCCTCGCCGGTATCTTCCACGACCAGCGCCGCGTAGGCGCCCGCGCCGGGCCCGGGTCCGCCCGCGCCGTTTCGCGGCTCGATCTCGACGTTGTGGGTGCGAAGGGTGAGCCGTCCACCGCGCGGCATGGCGTCGCGCGCGTTCACCACCAGGTTCACGATCACCTGCTCCAGCTGCGACGGGTCGGCGCACACCGGCTTGAGGTCCGGTGCCAGCTGCACGACCAGATCGATGTGCTCGCCAATCAGCCGGCGCAGCATCTTCTGAATGTCGTCGACGACGTGATTCAGATCGAGGTTGACGGGACGCAACACCTGCTTGCGGCCGAACGCCAGCAGCTGCCCGGTGAGGGCCGCCGCCTGCTGGCCGGAACGCTGAATCTGTTCGATCCACTCCCGCGCCGGCGTGCCTGGTGCCTGCTCGGCCTCTGCCAGCGAGGCGAACCCGATGATCGCCGTCAGCAGGTTGTTGAAATCATGGGCGATCCCCCCCGCGAGCTTGCCCACGGATTCCATCCGCTGGGCCTGCCGCAGTTCCTCCTCGAGCCGCCGCCGCCCGGTCACGTCGCGGCCGATCGCCTGCACCGCCGTCGGCACGCCGTTGCGACGCTGCACCCAGCCGGCCAGTTCGAGGATGACGGTGTGCCCATCACGGGCGATCACCGCGATCTCGGTGCGGTCGGCGGGCAGGTCGGGCTTGACCCCGGTGAACAGGGCCTGAGCCAATTCACGCGACTCTGGCGCCACCAGGTCCAGGAGCGGCCGGCCGACGAGCTCCTCCTGGGTATAGCCGGTGAGGTCCAGCCCGGCCTGGTTGACCGACAGGATGCGTCCGTCGAGGTCGCAGGTGCAGATCAGGTCGCGGGCGTTCTCGACCAGCTCGCGATAGCGCAGCTCGCTGTCACGCAGCGCGGTTTCCGTCTGCCGGCGGTCGGTGACGTCGCGAAGCAGCACGACGTAGCCGGTGAGCCGCTCGTCGTGCGACTGAATCGGCGTGATGCGGACGTCGTACACGCGCGCGCCGCCGGGACCGTCGAGCGTCACATCCCGTCGCACCTCGCCGTCGATGTGCGAGGGCCAGTCGGGAAGGACGCGCGCGATCGGTTCGCCGGCCGCCGCGGCGCGGTCGCGCCCGATGATCGTTTCCGCGGCCCGGTTCAAGTCCGCCACGCGGAGCGACCGGTCGACGATCAGGAAGCCGTCACCAATCACCCCGATGCGCGCGTCGAGCAGCGTCGGGATCGGCTCGAGCACCCCGTAGCGGAACACGGCCACCGCCGCGATCATCGCGGTGCAGGCGAACAGAAACGGCGTGGAGTCGATGGTGCCGGGCGCTTCCCCCCGGGTCACGAAGACCAGGTTGCCCAGCCACGGCACCACGGTCGCGAGCACCAGAATGATCGTGCGCTTGCGATAGAGATACGGCGACTGGATCCCCTGGATCGCCAGGATGGCCAGTCCCGCGAACAGGACGCAGTAGGTGTAGACGATGTTCAGGAAGAACCCGGGCCCGCGACCGCTGAACGTGTACAGGTCGCCCACCGGGTGAAGCGTCATCTGGCCCCAGAACAGCCCGTGCCACTCGTTGCTCCAGGCCGTGACCAGCACGACGGCCGCCACCGCGGCCAGCCTGGCGGACACCCGCCGCACCACGGCCCGATCGCGCGCGACGAAGTCCAGGACGAAGCCAATCCACGCGACGGGCAGTGCGGCCACGCCGAGGTATTTGATGCGCAGCGCCAGCTGCTTGTGTGCCGGATCGGCGGCCGCGAGTTCCACGGCGTACGCCGCACTCCAGAGCGCGATCGCCAGCAGCAACACGCAATACCAGGCCGCGCCGCGGACCCGGCGATGCCGGAAGGCATAGACGGCCAGGGGCAGGAGGATGGCTGGCCCGATGACGAGCGGCAGCAGGCGGAGTGGCATGCCTGGACTGATCATGATTCAGTCCGGACGGCGCACAAGGGAATTCCGGGCCCGTCAGTCCCGGCGTTGCGGCGTAAGTTGCGGCGTATTGGGTTGCGAGTGAAAGAAGATGTGCAAAACGGCAGAGCCCGGGGAGGGCAGGCCGACGTGAGAGGGGCAGGTCTCGAGACCCGCCCCTTATGAATCGCTAGTTGCCGCCGCGCCCGCCACCGCGCCCCGCGCCGCCGCCGCGTGTGGGCTCGACGTACTCGGGAATCTTTTCACCGCGCGCCACGGCTTCGGCACGCCGCTTCTCCTCGGCGCGCGAGCCGGCGAGGAGATTGGGCATGGCGTAGTTGCCTTCGTGGCACCCGTATTCGAAGTAGCCGTAGCTCTCTTCGCGCGGGATCGGCAGCCGCAGCGTCCACGACGCGGTGTAGACCTTCGGGTCGTTGACCGTCATGCGGTAATCGAGCGTGTTCGCGTCGGCCAGCGTGAAGCGTTCGATCAGCACGCCCTCGTCCGACAACGGCTGACCGTTGATGACCGACTCGGGCTTGATGTTGCGGGTCTCGACGACCAGCACGTCACCTTCCCAGCGGCCGACCGAGGTCCCCATCCAGTTCTTGACCGCCGCGCCCACCTGTCTGCGGCCGTCGGTCGGGATGACACGCGTCTCGTGGATCATCTCGTTCTGGAACGCCAGCCAGCCCGGCCCCTGTACGATGCGGCTGCCCGAGTTGTAGATCTTGGGCGTGATCGAATTCAGCACGCCGGTGCTGATGCAGCGGTCGTAGTTGCTGCGATCGGTGGTCCACTCGGCTTCGATGCCGTTCAGTTGACGACGGCGCGCGGCCTGCGCCTGCTGGCGCTGCTGCGCCGCGGCCTGCGCCGCCGGCGTGATCGCGGGAATCCGGCCGTCGGGCGGATCGATCACGTACGACGACACGCGGCTCACGCTCCGGGCGCGCTCGAGCCAGTGCGGCGGCGGCGAGACGGCGCCACCGACGGTGCCGAACCGCGCCTCGAACTCCTCGGCGCGCTCGAGCGAGAACTCGTCGCTGTTGTCGTTGGCCACGTTCTGGTCGCGCTGCGACACGCGCTGCTGGAACTCGTCGTCGCTCAGTTTGTAGCGCGTGCCGACCGTTTGCGCCCGCTGCATCGGGATGCCCTGCAGGTCGTTGGCGTTGAACGTGCCCTGGAGGTCCGGTTCGCCCCACGGCGTCTTCGGCACCTTGTAGCTGCCCAGCGCCGGCACGCCGCCGTCGGCGGTCATCACGCCGGGCGAGTCGACGCGGCCCTGGCCGGACACAAGGCTCGTGGTGAAGACCGCGGCGCCGGCCAGCGCCATCAGGGCTCCCAAAAAGACGCGTCTCATGTGCTCTCCCTCGGCCGGCGTTAGAGCAGGGGCCCGGCCTACGTCCGTAAAGTCTACCCCTGCTGTCGCTCTCCTGACGATTGCCTGAACTTTTCTTCAGGTGCGACGGGGTCTCTCATTGTCTACAGTCGTGCTTCCCAAATGGAGGCCCGAAGAATGAAGGTTTGTGCACGTCGGCTGGTGCTGGTGGTGATGGCGGTCTGCGGGTTGGCGTCGACGAGCGCCGCGCAGCAACTCGCGTTGAACGGAACCGTTCGCGACACGACCGGCGTCGTTCCCGGCGCCCTGGTCACGCTCGCGTCGGGCGGCACCGAGATCGCGACGACCACGACCGATCAAGCCGGCGCCTATCGGTTCACCGGCCTGTCGGCGGGCAGCGTCGAGCTGACCATTGCCATGCGCGGGTTCGAGACCGTGGTCCGGAACGTGGCGCTCGGGCCCGACACGCCGCCCGTCGACGTCGTGCTGGCGGTCGGGCGCGTCACCACGGCGGTGACGGTCACCGCGGCATCCGGCAAGGCCACGGCAACCAGGCTGCCGGTCCCCGACGTCGACGTTCCGGCGCAGGTGAGCACGATCCCGCAGGAGTTGATGCGCCAGCAGAGCGTCAACACGGTCGGCGATGCGCTGAAGAACGCGTCCGGCGTCCAGGCGATTCGCTGGTACGGCGTCTACGAGCAGTACACGGTGCGCGGGTTCTTCGACGCCGATCGCGACGGCTTCAACGTCGTGCTGCTGGACGGCATGCGCCGCAACGGCAACCGTTACGCCATGCAGACGAACAACGTCGAGGCCATCGAGGTGCTCAAGGGGCCGAGCTCGATCCTCTACGGCCGTGGCGCCCTCGGCGGCAGCATCAACATCATCCGCAAGAAGCCGCAGCCCGTCCGCTCCGGCGAGGTGATGTATCGCGGCGGCCGGTTCAACACGCATCAGCTCGCTGCGGGGACCACCGGGCCGGTCGGGGACAGCAACAGCCTGCTGTACCGCGCCGACGTGAGCTTCGAGGCGAGCGACGGCTGGCGTGACGCCGGCGCGGATCGCTTCAACATCGCGCCGTCGCTGACCTGGCTGATGGGTGACAAGGCGCGGCTGACGCTGCACCAGGTGTTCGTCCGCGATCGGTTCGACGGCGACGGCGGCGTGCCGCTCAACATCATCGACCTGCCGGACTTCCGGCGCGAGGGCCGTTTCAGCCTGCCGCAGGATCGCGTGCTGATCGAGGACTCGCAGACGCAGGCCCTTTTCAACGCGAACGTCGCGCTCCGGGTGGGAGTTCCGCAACTCGCTGAGCGTGCAGCGGACCAGCGACCAGTACTTCGTGACCGAAGGCGTCTACGGCAGCCCGGACGAGAACCTCGTCTATCGCGAGCCGCTCGACTTCCATCACATCCGGCGGCCGGTCCAGAACCAGACGGAAGTGGTCGGCCGGGTCGGACCGGTTCGGCAAGCACAATTTGCTGCTCGGGTACGAATACCACCGCGACAAGTACCGCACCGAGGTCACGGCCGGTGACGATCCGGACTGCCTGTGCGGCTACTGGTGGCTGACGATCGCGCCGATGGACATCACGACGATGCGCGAGACGCAGGAGCCGCTCGACATCGAGACCATCGAGCGCACGACGTTCGTCAACGATCGCACGCAGGCGCTTCTACGTGCAGGACCAGATCGACATCGCGCCGCAGGTCAAGGTCAACCTCGGCTATCGGCTCGACGACTACAAGCGCGCCATCGACCGGGAGGGCGGTCTGCCGTTCACGCCGGTGCGCCGCGACCAGATGGCGCACTCGTACCGGGCCGGCATCGTCTACGCGCCGCGTTTCGACCAGCAGATCTACTTCGCCACGGCGACGTCCTTCACGCCGGTGAATACCGTGCCCGCCGACGGGTCGCAGCTCGAGCCGAGCACGGGCCGCAGCTACGAGGTCGGCCACCGCTGGCAGGGTTGGAACGGCCGCGTCGACACCACGGCCGCCGGCTACTACACCGTGCGCAACAACGTGACCGTCCAGGAGTCGGTCATCAGCTTCATTCAGGTTGGCGAGCAGAACTCGAAGGGGCTGGATGTGGACGTGAACACCGACCTGGGCGGCGCGGACCTCGCTCGTCTTCAACTATGGCTTCTCGACGCCGCGGTTCGAGGACGCGGACGACTTGACCGGCAAGTGCCGCGCTTCGTGCCGAGGCACAACGTGAACCTGTGGCTGCGCAAGGACTGGGCCGGCGGCTTCAACGCCGCGCTTCGGTGTCCGCTCGCTCGCCGAGCAGTTCGGCGACAACGAGAATACCCAGCGTGGTGGACGGCTACACGATCTTTTCCGGCGCGGTCGGGTATCGCACGCCCGCGGTGGGAGTGGTCGCTGAACGCCGAGAACCTGTTCAACAACGACGATTACTTCCTGCCCGGGCACTTCGGCAACAACGCGTTCCCCGGACAGCCGATCAACGTCACGACCACGTTTCGTTTGCTGTGGAACTGAAGCAATCGACGTCGTGTGGCTTACGGCTCGTCGGCGCTCGGCCCGTAGATCTGCGGGACCGTCGATCCCATGGGACGCAGGTAAGTGGAAATCTGCCCGCGGTGGTGCACGATGTCGAACAGGAAGCTCCACGCCATGGCCGCGGCGGCGCGCTGGGTGCCGAAGAAATCGAGCGCGCCGTCCCACCGGTCGGCAGGCAGCGCCTTCCACCGCCGGATGATATCCGCACTCTGCTGCGTGTAGACGTCGAGCAGCTCTTTGAGAGTTGCCGGCTGGGCCGGCGGTGCCCACTGGGCCTTGCCGGTCTCGACCGCCTCGATGATCATCCGTTCCTCGCAGGCGATCTGCCAGGCGATCTCGCTGGCCGTCCGGGACTTGGGGTCGGGGCGGTAGGTGGACCCTTCCGGAATGCGCGCGATCACCGTGCGCGTGGTGGTCGCTTCCTTCTCCCAGAACTTCGTGAACAGGGCACGTTCGTCCATGGCGGCCTCGCCCCAGTATCGCACCGCCGACGCTGGGCCATTGACGCAAGAGACTGCCGCTTGCCCAGGGGACGGCCCGCGCCCGGATGGTGTTCACCAGCCGGGCGCGGGCTCGAGGGTCTAGAAGTCGAACTGCGCGCTGATCTTGAAGAAGCGCCCCACCGTGATCGACGTCGGGTTCAGATACGTCGAGGTGGCCGACGGAGGTGTGTAGTTCGTCTGATACACATCCGGCGTGTTCGAGTTGAAGAGGTTGAAGATGTCGAGCGCCACCAGTGTCTTGGTGCGCGCGTACCGAATATTCTTGCCCAGGCGCAGATCGACCTGGTTCAAGCGCTCGTAGTTCAGTCGCCCCGGGCTGGACGATGTTCAGGAACTCGATCGACGTTCCCGCTGGAGAGCGGGCGCCCCAGGTTGGTTTCCGCGATCGGCACCGCGAGCACCTGCCCGCCCAGGCTCTGGCTGGTGACGCTCGGGAAGTTGTTGCCGGGGAAGGGCACGCTCTTCCACGCCGCGCTGAGCAGGACGTCGATCTTCGGCACGGTGTACGACGCCAGCCCCTTGAAGTTCGTCAGCCATCCCGACTCGCGATGGCAGAAGGCCTGCGGCCACTGGCCGAGCGACGGGTTGAACTGCTTGAAGAAGTCGAGCGTGCCGCCCCAGCCGGGCGAAGATGTACATCTCCGGATGCTGCGCGACCACGCCGCATTCGTCCTCGACGACGTTGCCGGTGCTGGTGCCGCCCTGGAGGGTCACGTCGCGCAGGCGCGCGTTGACGTTGACGTCCACGCCGTTGTAGCTTGTTGGAGGAGCCGCCGATGTTGTCCGTGAAGGTCTGGAAGTTGTCGATGATGCCGAACTTCGCCGGCTTCACGTCGCGGAACGTCAGCGCGTATCCGCCGCCGTCGGGCAGCCGGCTATCCTGCGGCACGTTGTAGACGAACGTGTCGAAGTCGGCCGGCGTCAAGGCGCGGTTGATGGTGGTCTTCAGGTTGCCCCAGCTCCTCCGGATGTAGTCCACTTCGAGCGAGACCCTGGGGCGCGATCTCCTGCGTGATGCCCGCGCGTCAGGTCCCAGCTGTACTCGCGCTTGTTCCATCCGCTCGTCGTGTCGGGATCGACGGTGAGCGGGTTGATCCCCTTGGCGAAATTCGGATTCGCCATCGGGCCGCACTCGCCGTTGGCCGCCGGATTCAACAGGTCGCAGTCGGGCGACGAAGTCTGCCGTTGTCGGTCCACGCCCGGTTGGTGTTGGTGACGAATCGCCCGTTCCCCGCGGGGCTGTAGAACAGCCACTCGTCCACGGTGTTGGTCGTCGTCACGTAGCGGCCCACGAAGACCTTCGCCGCCGTCTTGCCGTTGCCGAACACGTCGTAGGAGGCGCCGAACCGCGGCTGGATGTCCTTCAGGCTCAGCGGGCCGTCCTGCTCCGCGAACGTCACGCCGGTGGGCACGAAGCGGTTCGCCGGGATCGCCTGCGGGGCGAAATGGTCGCTGAGGGCCTCGAAACGCAGTCCGCCCTGCAGGGAGAGACGGTTGATCGTCCACCGATCCTGCGCATACAACGCGAAGATGTGATGGTCCTGGTGCTGATCCGCTCCCTGATCGCGCGTACATCGTGAACTGATAGGGCGCGCCGCCCCTGAAGAAGTACTTGAGCTGCGTGTTGTTGTAGTAGTTCTTCGGGAACGTCGAGTCGTTCTTGTGGAAGCGTGCGCCGAATTTCGCCGAGTGCGATCCGGTGACGTAGGACAGCGGCGCCCTGAAAGACCTTCGTGAACCCGGTATGCCCCGTCCAGCCGACCGACCGATAGTTGAGGCCGGCGTAGGTTACGGGACCGCCGGGCGTCTGGATCGTGAGCGCGTCGTCCTGCACCGGAATCGTCGTCGGGTCGTAGTGCGTTCTTCTGCTGGGCGCCCCACCAGAAGTTCGGCCCGATCTGCGATGTTGGCGTCGAGCAGCAGCTTGTTGGTCACCGGCGACGTCCACGAGATCTGCGTCAGGCTGCTGGGGTGGTTTTCGTTTCTCTGCAGCGCCTCTCTCGTGGCGATGAGACCGCTGAAGGTGAGGCCGGAGCTCGAGCCGCCGGCGTCGCAGTGCAGGCAGTTGTAGTGCAGGTCCGTCCAGCCGACGATCTTGTTGCGCGGCGTCACCTGCCAGGTCAGGCGGACCGAGTGGTTCCGCCACTCGCCGTCATCCTCTGATTGCTTGCTGAAATCCGGAGCGTAGGTCCACTTGCTGTTGTCGCCCGCGTTCAGGTTGTCCCACATGCTGGCGACCGTCTGCCGGTTCATCTGGTAGCGATAGGTGCCGAAGAACCACAGCCGGTCGCGGACGATCGGGCCGCCGAACGACGGATTGATGTCCCACAGCTTCTTGGGTTTCAGCGGCGTCGACAGCCCCTGCGCCCTCTGCTCGTCGGAGAGGTTGTCGTTGACGAACGCGCTCCCCGAGCCGTTGATGAAGAAGCTGCCGGCGAACGTGTTGCCGCCCTGCTTGCCGATGATGTTCAACTGCGGCCCGCCGGTGGTCGCTTCCCCGAGGCCGCCGCTGAGGGAGAACACGATTTCCTGCGCGGTGCCGACCTCGGGCGCATACCCCGACACGCCCATGCCCTGGTAGCCGCCGCTCATGCCGTCCACGAGGACCTGACCTTCGTTGCGGCGTCCGCCGTGGATCTGGAACACGCTGAAGACGTTCCCCTGCGACCCGCCGACGTCGTTGCCCTGCACGTTGAGCGCGGGCACGAGCTGCGTGAGCGAGGAATAGAGGCGCGACGTCGGAATCTCGGACACCGTCTTGCCATCGATGGTCTGCTCGGTGCGCGCGCTCGTGACGTCCACGACCGGCGCCTCGCCGCTCACCGTGACCGTCTCGGTCACGCCGCCGACGCGCAGGTCACCGTTGACCGTCGCGATGAAGCTGCCGGCCAGCTCGATGCCATCGCGCCTGACCGTGCTGAACCCGGGCAGCGTGAAGGTGACGGAATAGGTGCCGGGTCTCAGATCCTGAATCGAGGTACCGACCGACGCCGTTGGTCACGACCGAACGCGTCTTTTCGATGAGGGCCGGGCTCGAGGCTTCCACCGTGACGCCTGGCAGCACGGCGCCCGAGGCGTCGCGGGCGGTGCCCACGATCGACGCTTGCGCGAAGACCGCGGTGGGGATGACGACAAGGGATCCCAGGACCACGAGCGTCCTTACACATCTGAACATGTTGCCCCTCCAGGCTTACGTGACCGATCACACCAGGGTTAAGGGCGATACCCACAAAGGGGTAGACGGCCCCGTTCTATCACAGCTGAGCGGGCAGGGCGTGCGCAGAGCGAAGTCGCCGGGTCGACCTCTCCCGTGCCGCTTACGAAATCGCCCCCGGCGCACCGAGGTTGTGATCGCCGGCAACCCGTAATCTGCCGCAGATTTCTCAGAACCCGAGCCGTTTTCGCGGGGCCTTGAACTTGCCCCCTCCATGCTCGCTTCCCCCGTTACGAGCGAGCATCGCGATGTCGGACACCAACGCACACGTCTCACGACGCCGGTTCTGCGCCGGGGCCTGTCAGGCGGCCTCTGGCGCCACGCTGGCCACGCTGTTTTCTGCCTGCGGCGGGTCCCCGACGTCGCCAAGCGGCATGGCCTCGACGCTCGGCACTCTCGCGGGCCGGTTCAGCGGCTCGAGCGTCCAGGTCACGGTGGCCGGATCCGCGCTGGCGAGCGAAGGCGGCGCCGCGCTCGTCGAATCCACGGCCGGCGTGTTCCTGCTGGCGCGCACGGGCACGAGCACGTTCTCGGCGGTTGAAGCGGTCTGCAGCCACGAGGGGTGCACGGTCACCGACGCCGAGGGCGACATCTACGTGTGTCCGTGCCACGGGTCGCGGTACACCCGCACCGGCCAGGTGGTCCGGGGGCCGGCGACCGCGTCCCTGCGGAAGTACGGCACCACCTTCGCGGATGGCGTCGTGACCATCGCCCTCTGACATGTCGCAACTGGACCCCGACGTCGATCACCTGCTGCGCCGCGCCGGCTTCGGCGCCAGCCTCGCGGACGTCGAGACGTTCCGCGACATGTCGCCGGCGGCGGCGGTGGCGCATCTCGTCGAGTACGAGGGCCGGCCCGACGACGTGGACGACCGCATCGGCCGGCCGGACCACGTGCAGGTGGCCACGCGCGACCTGTTCGCGCCCGACATCGACATCGACGACGCGCGCCAGCGCTGGATGTTCCGCATGGTGCATTCGCGGCGTCCGCTGCAGGAAAAGATGGCGATGTTCTGGCACAACCACTTCGCCACGGCCTACAGCAAGCTCGCCGCGGACTCGGGTACCCGGCAGGGCGCGAAGCTGCTCGCGGCGAAGCCCGGCGTGCTGCGCGGCCCGCAGGGGCAGATCGAGCTGTTCCGCCAGTACGCGCTCGGGAACTATCGCAACCTCCTGGTGCAGGTGGCCCAGGACCCCGCGACGCTGATCTGGCTCGACGGCAAGACCAACACCAAGGCGCGGCCGCAGGAGAACTTCGGCCGCGAGGTGATGGAGCTGTTCAGCGTGGGCGTCGGCAACTACACCGAGTCGGACGTCTACGCGGCGGCGCGCGTGTTCAGCGGCTGGAACCTGCGGAAGTCCGAGGGCTACGGCGGCGACGACATGAACGCCAACCAGGACTACCAGGAGTTCGTCTTCAACGCTGACCAGCACGACACCGGCGAGAAGACGTTCTCGTTTCCGATTTACGGCAACGGCAGCCGGACGATTCCCACCCGCAGCGAGTCGGCGGGCATGCAGGACGGGATCGACCTGATCACGGCCCTGGCGCTGCACCCGGCGACGGCCCGCCGCCTGGCCGCGAAGTTCTGGAACTTCTTCGTCAGCGAGATCCACGCGCCCGACCCGAGCTTCCTCGCGAGCATGGCGACCGTGTACCTGCAGTCCGGCACCGAGATCCGCCCGGTCGTGCGCGCCGTCCTGAGCTCTCCGTGGTTCAACGATCCGTCGATGCGCCACGCGCGCTACTCGTGGCCGGCGGAGTTCGTGGCCCGGGCGATCAAGGAAGTCGGCTGGCAGAACTTCTCGCTCGACAAAGTGCGCGCGCCGATGGCCAACATGGGCCAGGCGCTCTACGAGCCGCCCAACGTCGGCGGCTGGCCGCTCGGGGCGGGGTGGTTCTCGACGTCCACGATGCTGGCGCGGTCCAACTTCGCCGCCACGCTGGCCTCCAGCCAGAAGAGCTTCCTCGCCGTGGCCCTGCAGCCCGAGGCGAACACGCCGCAGGCGCTGATGGCGGCGATGCTCGAGCGCGTGACGCCGGCGCCGTTCGACTCGCTACCGCAGCAGGCGCTGTTGAACTACATCGTCGCGGACGGGGCGTGGAGCGGAAGCGAGTCGCAAGTGTCCACCAGGGCTGCCGGGCTCGCACGCCTGCTGGTCGCCTCCTCCGAGTATCAGCTGGTCTAGAAGGGGCGCCCCATGAACCGTTCCCGACGACTGTTCATCCGTGATGGTGTCGCCACTGTCACCCTCGGGCTCGCGGCGCCGGCCTTCCTGGCCGACATCGCGCAGGCGCAGGGCATCCCCGGACGCCGGCTCGTCGTCGTCTACCTGGGCGGCGGCAACGACGCGCTCAACACGCTCATCTCGTATCAGGACGGGTCGTACTACAACCGCCGCCCCTCGATTGCCGTCCCCGCGGGGC
This sequence comes from uncultured Acidobacteriota bacterium, assembly GCA_963731785.1. GTDB lineage: Bacteria > Acidobacteriota > Vicinamibacteria > Vicinamibacterales > UBA2999 > DASYRM01. The sequence goes on along the minus strand of CAVSWX010000008.1, from coordinate 484,071 downwards.
AGGTGCTGCAGGTCGGTACGGATGCCGCGGGGCATGCGCTGGGCCTGCATCCGCGGCTTGCGGGCCTGCGGAGCATCTTCAACGAGGGCCGTCTGGCGCTGGTGCAGCGCACCGGCTATCCGAACTCCAGCCGCTCGCATTTCGAGGCGACCGACATCTGGGGCACGGCCAACCCGCAGAACTCCACCGGCTCGGGCTGGCTGGGGCGCTATCTCGATACGCTGCCGCGCCCGCTCGACGCGCTGTCGGCGTGGAACACCACCGACGAGACGCCACGCGCGCTGCGGTCGGCGGTGAGCGGCGTGCCGGCGATCGCCAACGCGGCCAACTACAACTTCGGGAGCCCCAACCAGGGCACGGCGGCGCAGCAGGAGCGGAACACGGCAGAGGTCATGGCCTCGAACCCGGCGCCTGGGCGTCCGCATCTGGCGTTCGTGAACGGTGCCAACCGCGGCGCGATCGAAACGCTGGATCGGGTGGCGCAGGCGCGGACGTACACGCCGACCGTGACATATCCCAACAACGGTTTCGCGCTGGCGCTGCGCACCGTGGCGGGCGCCATCGTGCGCGGCATCGGCTCGAAGGTGTACTGGGTGTCCACCGGCGGCTACGACACGCATGCCGAGCAGGGCGCGAACGCCGGCGGCGGCTACGCCAATCTGATGGGCACGCTCGGCGATGGCCTGTGGGCGTTCTACAGCGACGTCCGCAATCAGGGCCTGGCCAACGACACCACCGTCATCGTGTTCTCCGAGTTCGGCCGCCGCATCTCCGAGAACGGCAGCGCCGGCACCGACCACGGCGCGGCGGGGGTGATGATGGTGCTGGGGGGCGGCGTGCGCGGCGGTCTGCACGGCACGGCCGCGTCGCTCGCGCCGGGCAGTCCGACGCTGGAGAACAACTCCGGCGACGTGCGCTACGAGACCGACTTCCGATCCGTCTACGCCCGGTTGCTCGACCAGTGGCTCGGGGTCGACTCGGTCCCCATCCTCAACGGTGATTTCCGTGCCGGCGCGCCGGCCATTTTCTAGGTCTCCCCGATATGAAGAGCGTGCATCGACTCGGCCTGCTGTCCCTCGTGGTGTGGAGCCTGTCGGGCCCGGCGCTGGCGCAGACGCCGGCGGGCGCTGACGGCGCGCCGGCCGCGAACTATCCGCGCGTCACGTTCGGCGTCGAATCGTTCGTGCAGTACGCCGCCGAGCTCCACGAGCGCGACGGCTACAACGCCTTCGACGTCACCCGCGGGTATCTCAACATCCGGGCGCAGCTCACCGATCGGGTGCGGTTCCGCTTCACGCCCGACGTGCGGCCGACCACGGATGCCAGTCTCGACCGCAACCTGGCGCTGCGCCTGGAGTACGCGTCGCTCGACGTCGACGTCGCCGACGGCGTGTCGGTCATGTTCGGCCTGCACGAGACGCCCTGGCTCACCTTCGAGGAGAGTGTCAACCGCTATCGCGTGCTCGGCCCCTTCTTCTCGGAACGGCTCGGGCTGATGCCGGGCCCCACCGATCTGGGCGCCAGCATCAAGGCGGGCAACGGGCGCACCGAGGTGCACGCCGGGGTCTACAACGGCGAAGGCTATGGCAACGCCGAACTGGACAAGTACAAGAGCGTGGATGGCCGGGCGACGTTCCGTCCCTTCGATGAGGACAGCGTCGGCGGCAACGTCACCATCTCAGGGTTCTACCAGTACGGGCTGGTACGCGCGCGACCGGCCGCGGAACGTGGCCATCGTGATGGGGAGCTACGAAACCACGCATGTCATGGCCACGGCGCAGTACCTGTCGGCCACCGACAATCCGTTCGTGGCCGTGGACGTCACGCGCCGCGGGATGTCGTTCTTTGGCGAAGGCCGCCAGGGCCTCACCGGGTGGGCCGGGCTGGGCGGTGTGGACTTTTTCGATCCGGACGGGTCCAACGCCAGCGACTCGCAGCGCCGGTATCTCTTCGGGGGCGCGCACTGGAGCCAGGTAGGGCGCGGCCGGCTCGGCGTGGTCGTCACGCTCGAGCAATCCTTTCAACCCGCCAACGACCAGCTGCTCGGACGCCGGCTGCTCGTCCAGACGCAGATCCAGTTCTAGTGTCCAGCCGCTTGTCGCGGCACCGCGCGTAGCGCCGGTGCAACCGGCGCCGTCGTCTGCGCTCCGGCGTCAGCGCGACGCGCGGCTGGATTCGCGTGACACCTCGCGCACGAGCTCGGCGACATCGTGCGAGTCGTCGGTCCACGCCACGTCGGCCTGCGCGATGATGCCGGTACAGCAGCCCTGGTCGTCGACGACCAGCGCCCGCCGCATCTGATGCTTTTCCATCAACGCCACCACCTCGTCCATCGGCGCATCGGCGGGTACGGTGATGACGGGCTGCGACATGTACTGCTCGGCGGTGTGCGCCATCGGGTTCTTCCCGTCGGCGACGACGCGGCACACGATGTCCCGATCGGTGATCACGCCGATCGGCCGGTTCGCTGAATCGATCACGGGGATCTCGCCGCAGTCGTTCAGCACCATCATCTTGGCCACCTGGTCCAGCGTGGTGGTCGGCGAACAGCACGCCGGGTCCGCTGTCATCACGTCGCGAGCGGTTTTCGCCATGTCGTGGTCCTCCGCAACATCCGGCGGGGCTGACGCCCCGCCCTTCGTCTCACACACCCGGCCCGCATCAGCAGGGCGGGCTCCAGCCCCGACTGGGTTCACTGCTGATGAGCACGAACCGAAACTCGTCGGGTTATCGACATCGAGAGACGCAACCCTGGTGCCAGGGTCCGGCTCGTCCGGAGGAGCGGAAGCTCGTCCGGGGCTCAGGCCCCCAGCAGCGTGGCGCCGAGCCCGAGGTAGAAGGTCAGCGTGACGACGTCGGTGATGGCGAGCACGAGTGGGCCGGCGGCAATGCGCGGATCGATCTTGAAGGCGCGGACGAGCGTCGGCAGCAGGACGCCGAACAGGCACGCCGTCACGATTGACGCGGCGATGGCGCCACCAATCACGAGGGCACCGGTGAGATGGCGGCGCCAGCCGAATAGCACGAGCCCGACCAGCAACCCCGAACTGAGCCCGAGCAGCAGGGCCGTCCGCGACCTCGCGCCACAGCGCCGCGACGATGCGTGCGGGCTTGAGCGACTCGTTCGACAGCCGCTGCAACGTCAGCGTCGCGGACTGCATGCTGACGCTCTCGGCCAGCGCCAGCACGATCGGGATGAAGAGCGCGAGCACGGCGGCGTATTGCAGCAACCCTTCGAACTGCGCGGCGATGAACGCGCAGAGCAGGCCCCCGGTCATGTTCGAGAGCAGCCACGGGAAGCGGTCGAGATACGACGACCACGGCGTCCCCATCGCGGTCGCGTGCACGCCGAGCAGCTGGTAGATGTCGTCGTAGGTCTCGCGGGCGACGCCGATGACCTCGTCGGTGAAGAGACCCTTGTCCACCACCCCGGCCAGCGTGCCGTCGTCGTGAATGACCGGGAAGGCCTTCAGCTTCCGGGTGGCGAAGTACTCGCTGGCGACCAGCACGGTGGCCCAGCTCGGGATGGCCACGACCCCGGGAATCATCATCCGCTCGACGCGCTCGTCGAGCGGCGCGGTGAGCAGGTGGCGCACCGGCACCACGCCCGCCAGGCGGTCGTGGCCGTCGAGGACGTAGAAGTAGAGCACCTCGCGGGCCGATCGCGCGGCACGTACCGCGTCATGCGCCTCGGCGACGGTGTAGGTCGTCCGCAACGTGACCGGGACCGGCCGGACGAACGGAAGCACGGAGTCGTGCAGGTTGGCGGACGTGAGACGGACGGAGGAGGACATAGCGGGGATCTTCGAAGAAAGGCCGATGTCCGACGGGCGGGGTCGGGACGATGGCGATGACCGTGGCGCTGCGACGGGGCCTGCGCCGCTGTTGAGCTTAACATGAGGTGATCGGTCGTCATATGCCGGCCGGCCATCGACCGGCCGGCGAGGCGACGGCTACCATGACGCCAACAGTGGAACGGAAATCCCGGCCGGCACGTCTGTGAATCTGTCCCTGATGGACCCCACGTTTCCGGCGATTGCCGACGGCGTCGATCGTCCCCTCGACCCGCGCTATGTTCCGCTCCAGCGTCTCCGCGCCCTGATCTTTTCTGCCGTCCTCGGCCCGGCGTCGTTCGCCGGCATGGTGGCGCTGTGGGTGCAGACCGGGCGGCTGGTGGCCGGTCTCGTGCTGGTCCCGCTCTGGCTCGTGCTCTTCAGCGCGGTGGCGTGGCAGATGCGGCGCTGGCCGGCGATCGCCTATCGCCATGCCTCGTACCGCGTGGACGATCTCGGCATCGAGATTCGACGCGGGGTCTACTTTCGAGAAGTGACCAGCGTGCCGCGCTCGCGGGTGCAGCACACCGACGTGTCGCAGGGCCCGCTCGAGCGCCGCTTCGGCCTGGGCACGCTGGTCATCCATACCGCGGGCACGGCGCATTCGGAGGTGACGGTCGCCGGATTGGACCATACGGTCGCGGGCCGCATCCGCGACCACCTGCTGCCGGGGACGAAGGGCGATGCTGTCTGAGCACCGGCTGCATCCGGCGTCGATCCTGTTCGCGCTCGCCGGCAGCCTCAAGGCGTTCGCGCTGCCGGCGCTGCTGCTGTTCTTCTCGAGCCTGCGGTCGTCGCCGTCGACTGGCGCGGACCCGGGCTGGGGGCCGGGCCGGTGGGTCAACCGCTGGATTCCCGGGAATTTCGAGCTGGACAACTGGCAGGCGTGGCTCCTGCTCCTGCTCATTCCGGCCACCATCGCCGCCATCGTCCACTTCCTGACGTTCCGCATCCGCTACGAAGGCAGCGAGCTGGTGATCCGCTCCGGCCTGCTGTTCCGCAACGAGCGGCACGTGCCCTACACCCGCATCCAGAACCTCGATGCCACCCGCACCGTGATGCACCGGCTGTTCGGGGTGGCCGAGGTGCACATCGAAACCGGCGGCGGCTCGGAGCCCGAGGCGCGGATCAGCGTGCTCCATACGACGGTGTTCGAGGAGATGCGCCGCCGCATCTTCGAGGGGCGCGCGCGCGCGGGCCTGGCCGTCGGCGACCACGGCCGACGTGCCACAGGCACCGGAGGTGGCGGAGCCGCCCGCGGAGTCGCAGACGCTGCTGCACCTGCCGGTGCGCGAGCTGATGCTGCTCGGGCTGCTCGAGAACCGGGGCCTGCTGCTCATCGCCGCCGCGTATGGCGCGCTCTGGGAGACCGGGCTGCAGGGCTGGTTCTGGGAACGCGTGACCAGCGGGCTCTACGCGCCGGGCTTGCTGCGCGACGCGGCGCGACAGCTCGGCGAGGGTCAGCTGCCGCCGCTCTGGCAGATCGGCGTCATGGCCGGCGGATTCGCCGGCCTGCTCGTCGTGGTCCGGGCGTTGTCGATGCTCTGGGCGGGTGCCGCGCTGCACGACTTCCGTCTCGCGCGGGTCGGCGACGGCCTCCGCGCCGAATACGGCTTGCTGACGCGCGTGACCATCACCATCCCGAGGGCGCGCATCCAGACGGTCTCGCTGCGCGAGTCGCCCCTCCAGCGTCTGGTCGGCCGCATGTCGATGCAGGTGGAAACCGCCGGCGGCGCGGGGCGGCCCGAGGACGGCCCCAAGCGTCCGCGCGAGCGGCTGGCGCCGATCATCCGGACCACCGAGGTGCCGGCGCTGGTGCGGCAGGTGATGCCCCAGGCCGACCTCGGGGCGCTCGACTGGACGCCGGTGCACCCGCGCGCCTTCCGGCGCGCCATCAAGCCGATGCTGCTGCTGATCGGCGTGCCGTCGCTCATGGTGCTCGCGCTGGTCGGGTGGCGGGCCTGGCCGCCAGTGGCCGCGGCGATGGCCATCGCGGTGCTCCTGACGCGACAGCAGGTGCGACGGCTGGCGTGGGCGTCGAACGACGACGTCGTGGCGCTGCGCCGCGGCTGGCTCTGGCGCAGTGTCACCATCACGCCGGTGGCCAAGATCCAGACCGTCACGGCGACCGAGTCCCCGTTCGATCGGCGCGCGGCGATGGCCGGCGTGCAGGTGGACACCGCGAGCGGACGCGAGCTGTCGCAGCGGCTGCACATCCCGTATCTGGCGCGCGACACGGCACGGGCCCTGTTCGCGCGGCTGTCCGCGCAGGCGGCGCAGACCGCGTTCCGCTGGTAGCAGACGGCCGCGCGTCTGGACGCCGGGCTACACGGTCGACGTGGCCGCCGAACCGGCGGGACGGTCGAAGCTCTTGACGGCCTCTTCTTCCGAATCGTAGGCGTCGAAGATGGTGACCAGGCGGGTGATCGACAGGAGGTCGTGATTCCTCTTGTTGACGTGCAGGAGCTTCAACCCGCCATTGGTCTTGGCGAGCGAGCCGTAGCTCGAGACGAGTTGACCGAGCCCACCGCTGTCGATGTAGGACACCTCGCCGAGATTCAGCACCACTTTGGTGTGCTGCTGATGGATCAGGCTGTTGATCTTGTCCTTGAGGCGCTGGGCGTCCTGGTCGATGGTCAGCTTGCCGCTCAGGTCCAGAATCGTCACAGCGCCGATCTGTCGTTCAGCAATTTCGAGACGCATGGCTGCACTCCGTCGCTTACACGCCCTCGTCGAGTTCGGCATCGCTCGCGCCAGAGGGCGAACGGCGTAAGGTGCTCGCTGAGTATGCGCCCGAATGGGGGCGTGGGGTACAGGATTTCGAACGATCGGCCGGCTCCGGATTAGGATCGCGTCGATGCAGTCACGCTACGACGTCGTCGTCATCGGCGCGGGCCACAACGGGCTGGTGGCGGCGGCCTATCTCGCGCGTGCCGGCCGGAACGTGCTGGTGCTGGAGCGACGCCCGCTCGTCGGCGGCTGCGTCGTGACCGAGGAAACCTGGCCGGGCTTCAAGGTCTCCACCGCCAGCTACGTCAACAGCCTCTTCCGGCCTGAAATCATCCGCGACCTCGACCTGGCGCGTCACGGGTTCGCGATGATCCCGCGCAGCCCTTCGAGCTTTACGCCGCTCCCCGACGGGCGCTCGCTGCTGATGGGCCCCGACAAGGCGATGACCCACCGCGAGGTCTCGAAGTTCTCGGCACGGGATGCCGACAACCTGCCGAGGTTCGAGGCGATGCTCGAGCGCATTGCCGCCTTCATCGAGCCGACGCTGCTCGAGACGCCGCCCGACCCATGGTCGTCGTCGCCACGCACGTTGGCGAAGCTGGCGACACTGGCCTGGAAGTTCCGCGCGCTCGGCGCCGACGGACGGACGGCCCTGGAGATCCTGACCGGCGCCGCCAATCCCATCCTCGACCGCTGGTTCGAGTCGGAAGTCGTGAAGACGACGCTCTCGACCGACGCCATCATCGGGGCCTTTGCCACGCCGTCGATGCCTGGCACCGCCTACGTGCTGTTCCATCACGTGATGGGGGAGTGCGACGGCGTGCGCGGGGTGTGGGGCTACGTGCGCGGCGGCATGGGGGCGTTGTCGAACGCGATTGCGGCGGCGGCGCGCGAGCGGGGCGCGGACATCATGGTGAACGCGGCCGTGGCGCGCATCCTCGTGGAACACGGCCGGGCCGTCGGCGTGGTGCTGGCGAACGGCGATGAGGTGCGGGCGGCGCGCGTGGTCTCGGGCCTCGATGCCCAGCACACGTTCCTGCGCCTGATGGACGCCGCGGATCTGCCGCCGGACTTCCGGGAATCGGTGACGCACCTCGACTACGCGAGCGCCAGCTGCAAGATCAACCTGGCGCTGTCGGAGCCCCCGAACTTCACCTGCCTTCCGGGACCTGGCGTGGGTCCGCAGCACCACGGGACGATGCACATCTGTCCCGACCGCACCTACATCGAACGGGCCTACGATCCGCGCCAAGTACGGCTACATCTCCGAGCGGCCGGTCATCGAAGCGACGATGCCGAGCGCGCTCGACGACACGCTCGCGCCCCCCGGGCAGCACGTCATGTCGATGTTCACGCAGTACTTTCCCTACGCAGCTCGCGCCGGACGCCGGGACGCTCGACGACAACAAGCGCACCTATGCGGAGCGCTGCATCGACATCATGACGGACTACGCGCCCAACTTCCGCCGCTCGGTGCTCGGCTACCAGGTGCTGGCGCCGGCCGATCTCGAGTCCACCTTCGGCCTGACCGGCGGCAACATCATGCAGGGCACGATGTCGCTGTCCAGCCTGTCGTTCATGCGGCCGGTACCCGGGTATGCCGACTACCGCACGCCGGTGCGGGGCCTGTATCTGTGCGGCGCGGCCACGCACCCCGGCGGCGGCGTCATGGGCGCGTGCGGCTACAACGCGGCGCGCGAGATTCTCGAAGGACGCCTGACGCCGGACACTGCGTCCCGGCCGCGGGGCTCACACGCTGGCCAGGATGCCCTGCAGCGATGCCACGCGGGGCAGCGCCGGCAGCGCGGCGAGCGCCTTCACCTCGCGCGACATCTCGTGACTGAACTCGCGGTGCAGCGTCTGCGCCGCGTCGCCGTCCGCCTCGAGCGACGCCAGCTCGTCGGTGACCTCGAAGAGGCGGCGCGACAGGTCCATCCGCGTGCGCCCGTACTCGTCGAAGGCGGCGGCCGTGCCCTGCACCACCGCGCGCGCCAGCAGTTCGGCGTCGCGCAGGGCGTCGGTGATGCCGTGCGCGGTCATCGGATCCTTGAAGTAGCCGGCGTCGCCCACCAGCGCCCAGCCGGGGCCGGCCGCGCGCTTGATGAAGCCACGATGAGCCGCCGAACCCGCGGATCGGCTCCATCTGCTGCGCGCCGGCGTCGAGCCGAGCGGCGAACGCGGGCGACACCTCCTGAACGAGCCGGCGGTAGGCCGATGCGGCGTCGCCACGGACCTCGGCGCGGAAGCGCGGCGGCCCCGATCGACACGACCAGGCAGGTGGCGCCGTCGTTGGTGGGAATGGCCGCCGAGGAACAGGCCGGGACGAAAGAGCCAGTAGTAGCCGTCGACGGGAAGATCGCGCCAGTAGGTGTAGAGCGAACCGGTGGCGTGACGCCCCTCGACGAGCCGCTCCGCGCCCACGGACTGCGCGACGGTTGAATACAGCCCGTCGGCTCCGATGACCAGTTCGGCTTCGATGCGATGACGGCCGCCGCGCGACGCCACGGTGACGCCGGCGACGCGGCCGGTGTCGTCTCGAACGACGTCGTCCACCCGCACGCCGTAGGCCACCTCGGCGCCGCTCTCGACCGCGGCGGCCGAGAGCAGGCCGTCGAGCAGCAGCCGCCGTGGCGCGTACAGCGCCTCGACGCCGTACTTCGGCTCGATCGGCACGGTCACCGTGCCGTGCGCGTAGTCGAACGTCGTGGACGTCACGGCCGGCGCCCCGGTGGCGACGACCGAGGGCAGGACGCCCCAACGGTGGAGCTGCAGCACGGCGCCCCGCATCAGCGCATGGGTGGAGAGCGTGTCAGTGCCATACGCGCCCCGGTCGACCACGAGCACTCGGGCTCCGGCCCGGGCAAGCAGCAGGGCTGTGGCGGCCCCGGCACACCGGGCGCCGACGATGACGACATCGACTTTCATAGTCTGTTCCGTCCCACTCGTGAACGCGACAACCGCGGGGAAAGCCCGCAGCGGACCGGCGGCTCCTTTTCAGGCCGGCGGTGTCAATCTCTGGTGCAGACTGGGAGGGCCGATGACACGGACCGTTGTCTTCACCGTTCTGGTCGTCTGGGGCGTCGCCCTCGGGGCGGGCCTCCGCGCCCATCACTCCGGTTCGGAATACGACCGCCGGACCATCGAGATCGAGGGCCGCCTGGTCGAGGTGGCCTGGCAGAACCCGCACGTGCACTTCCTCGTGCGGACGACCGATCCCAGCGGCAAGCCCGTCATCTGGGACATCGAAGCGAATTCGCTGAGCATCATGCGGCGCACCGATGCCACGCCGGAGACGCTGAAGGTCGGCGACATCATCAAGGTGGCCGGCACCCCGTCGCGGCAGAACCCGACCCGGATGTGGGCGATGAACATCCTGGCCGCCAACGGCCGCGAGATTGTCCTCGGTCCCGGCATTCAGCCGCGGTGGCGTACGACGGCCGCCGGCTCGAAGTCCACCTGGTTCGAAGGCGGCACCGCGGCCGACACGAGCGCCGGCATTTTCCGCGTCTGGAGCACCAAGTTCGGCGAACCCGGGGGATTGTGGCGGCGCGACTATCCGCTGACCCCGGCCGCGCAGACGGGCGCGCGCGGCGTTCAATCCACTCACCGACACGGTGGCACCCGGCTGCCGACCCAAAGGCATGCCGACGATCATGGAGCAGCCCTATCCGCTGGAGTTCGTCAGGAAGGGCGAGACGATCCTGTTACGTCTCGAGGAATACGACACGCGTGCGGACCATCGACATGGCGGCCGGCGTCGAAGGTGGACACGCTTGCCGAAGACGCTGCTCGGCCGATCGAAGGGCCGCTGGGACGGGCCCACGCTGGTCGTGACGACCAGCCGTATCGACTGGCCCTACCTCGATCCGAGCGGCGTCCCGCTCGGCCCGTCCGCGACTATTATCGAGCGGTTTACGCCGGCCCCCGACGGCACGCGCCTCGGCTATACGATGACGGTCACGGATCCCGCCACCTTCACCCAGCCGCTCGAGCTGACGCGGTCGTGGGTGTGGCGGCCGGGCGAAACGGTGAAGCCGTATAACTGCGTGGAGCCGCGGCCGGTGCGCTAGTGGTTAGTCAGCGGGTCTCCTGGCTGTGGCGTATTCGGCGAAGCACTGGCCGGGTCCACGACCCGGCCAGCGGCGGCGCGCGGAAGTGCGGCGCATATAATCGATTCCCCTCATGCGTCTCCAGCCGGGAGCCGTCGTCGGCCCCTACCAGATCACTGCGCACATCGGCTCGGGCGGCATGGGCGACGTGTACCGCGCGCGCGATCCCAAGCTGCAGCGCGACGTCGCCATCAAGGTGCTGCCGGAGGCGTTTGCCGCCGATCCCGATCGCCTGGCGCGATTCGAGCGCGAGGCGCTGGCGGTCGCCGCGCTGTCCCATCCCGGCATCCTCGCGATCCACGACTTCGGGCGCGCCGACGGCGTGACCTACGCGGTGATGGAGCTGCTCGAAGGCGAGACGCTGCGCGCATCGTCTCGACGCGTCGCCGCTGCCCGCGCGGCGGGCCATCGAGGTCGCGGCGCAGATCGCGCGGGCGCTCGCGGCGGCGCACGGCAAGGGCATCGTGCACCGCGACATCAAGCCGGAGAACCTGTTCCTCACGAGCGACGGGCGCGTGAAGGTGCTCGATTTCGGCCTGGCGCGGCTCGACGCCGGGTCGGCGGCTGGTCAGACCACCGTGTCCACGGCGACGCGGCTCGACACCGCGGCCGGGGTGGTGCTCGGCACGGCCGGCTACATGTCGCCCGAGCAGGTCCGCGGCGGCACCATCGATCACCGCTCGGACATCTTTTCCCTCGGCGTCGTGATCTACGAGATGCTCGCGGGCGCGCGGCCGTTCCGCGGCGACAGCGCCGTGGAGACGATGAACGCGATCCTCACGCAGGATCCGCCGCCGCTCGCCATCGCCGACGCGTCGCTCGGGCCTGCGGTCACCGGCCTCGTCGAACACTGCCTCGAGAAAGACGCGGGCGCGCGCTTTCAGTCGGCGCAGGACCTCGCGTTCAACCTCGAGGCGCTGCGCGGCCGCAGCGATCGGTCGAGCGGGCCGGCGGCGGCGCAGGCCGGCGTCCCGGTACGGCGGCGATGGCTGGTGCCGATGGTCGCGGTCGCCGCCACGATGCTGGTGGCCGGGGCGTTCGTCGGCGCCCGCTTCTGGCCGTCCGATCCCGCGGCCAAGCCGCTCACGTTCTTCCGCCTCACCTACGACACCGGCACGTTGTGGAGCGCGCGCTTCGCCCCCGACGGCCAGAATGTCGTGTTTGCCGCCGCCTGGAACGGCAAGCCCATTCGGACGTATCTGTCACGCACCGACCGGCTCGGCGCCTCGCCGCTCAGCCTGCCCGACGCCTCGCTGCTCTCTCTGTCGTCGACGGGTGAGCTGGCCGTGTCGCTCGGTCATGCCTTCGACGGCTGGATGGGGGAGGGCACGCTGGCGCGCGCGCCGATTCTGTCGGGCGCGCCGCGGGCGCTCGTCGAGCACGTGCGCGAGGCCGACTGGGCGCCTGACGGCTCCGACCTCGCGATCGTCCGCCGCGTCGGCGCGATGGAACGGCTCGAGTTTCCGCTGGGCAAGGTCCTCTACCAGACTCCCGGCTACATCTCGCACATCCGCTTCTCGCGCGACGGCACGCGCATCGCCTTTGCGGATCATCCGCTGTACAGCGACGACAACGGCGACCTCGCCGTCGTCGACCTCGCGGGGACGAAGCGGACCCTGGCGACGGGGTTCCAGGGCCTCCGCGGCGTGTGCTGGTCGCCCGACGACACCGAGGTCTGGTTCACCGCGGGATCCAACGCCCCCTATTCGGGCGTCGTCCTCAGGGCGTCGACGCTGGCGGGACGGGTTCGAACGATTCTGTCGCTGCCGACCGACTGGCGCCTGCTCGACGTCGGCACGGACGGCCGGGCGCTCATGTCGAGCGAGCTCGTCGTGCGGCAGATCGAGCGCTGGACCGACGATCGTCCGCAGCCGGAGGATCTGACGCTGTTCGACCAGTCGCTCGGTTCGGGCCTGTCGCGCGACGGCACGGCCGTGTTGCTCTCGGATCAGGGCAGCTTTGCCGGCACGACGTACGCGACGTATCTGCGGCGAACCGATCAGCGCGAAGCAGTACGCCTCGGCGACGGCCAGGCCGTGGGGTTCTCGCCCGACGAGCGCTGGGCGCTCTCCATCGTCTACGGGCCGCCGGGTAAGCTGCTGCTCCTGCCAGTGGGTGCCGGGAAGACGGTGGAGCTGCCCAACCCCGAGAAGCTGACGATTCAAGCCGCAGGGTTCATGCCGGACGGCCGCCGCGTCATCTTTCTCGGCGGCCTGGGCAACGACCCGTTGCGGCTGTACGTCCAGGACATCGACAGCGGCAGCATCCGCCCGTTCAGCGAGCCGGGTGTGAGCCTGATGACGTTCGCCGGCATCACGGTGTCTCCGGACGGGTCGCGCGTGTGGATGCACGGCCCGGACAATCAGCCGTATCTGTATGCGGTCGATGGTGGCGCACGCGAGCCGGTGAAAGGTGCGCTGCCCGGCGAACGCATCATCCGGTTTTCGGGTGACGGCCGCGCGCTCTACGTGAGCAATCTCATCGGCATTCCGCAGCGCATCATGCGGGTGGACCTCGCCACCGGACGCCGGACACCGCACAAGGAGCTGATGCCGTCGCAGCCGTCCGGCGTGCGCCGCACCGAGCTCTCGATGACGCCGGACGGCCGCACCATCCTCTTCAGCTATTCGCGTCTGATCGCCAATCTCTACGTCGTCGAGGGCATCCAGTAACGCGCGACCGATCGCGCGTCAGGCGAGGGCCGCCCGCTCGCGCGCCACGAGGACGCGGCGCAGAATCTTGCCCGACGGCGACTTGGGCACGGCATCGATGAAGGCGACCGCGCCCAGGCGCTTGTAGTGCGCCACCTGCGCGGCCACGAAGGCGCACACCTCCTCGGCGGTCAGCGGCCCGCTGGCGACGATGAACGCCTTGGGCCGCTCGCCGCTCTCGTCGTCGGGGATCGGAATCACCGCGGCGTCGGCAATGTGGGGATGCTTCAGCAGGAGCGCCTCGAGTTCGGCGGGCGCGACCTGATACCCCTTCACCTTGATCAATTCCTTCAGGCGGTCGGTCACCTCGAGATAGCCGTCGCCATCCACCACGCCGATGTCGCCGGTGTGGAGCCAGCCGTCGGCATCGACCGTCGCGGCGGTGGCCTCGGGATTGTTCAGGTAGCCCTTCATCACCTGGGGACCGCGCACCCACACCTCGCCGGCGCCGCCGGGCGGGGCGTCGGTGCCCGACACCGGATCGACGATGCGGCATTCGGTGTTCGGCACGAGGAGCCCCACCTTGCCCGGGCGCTCGACGCCGGGCGAGGTGTAATGGCAGCCTGGGCTGCATTCGGTCATGCCGTAGCCCTGGCGGACGCGCACGTTCAGCCGGCGCTCGACCGTGTCGGTCAGCTCGGCGCCGAGCGGCGCTGCGCCCGAGAACAGCCACTTCACCCGCGACAGATCGTAGCGGTCGACGCTCGGGTGCTTCGCCAGGGCCACCACGATCGGCGGCGCGACGTGCGCGAGGGCGATGGGCCACTCCTGGAGCACGCGCAGGAACGCCTCGAGCTCGAACCGCGGCAGCGTCACGATGGTGGCACCGCGGAACAGCCCGAAGTTCATGATCACGACCAGGCCGTAGATGTGGAAGAACGGCAGGACACCGGCGAAGGCGGCGAGGTCGGGTGCCTCGATGGCGTCGATCTGGACCAGATTGGCGACGAGGTTGCGGTGGGTGAGCATCACGCCCTTCGGCAGCCCGGTCGTCCCCGACGAGTAGGGCAGGGCGACGACGTCGGTGGCCGGATCGATGGCCACGGCGGGCGGCTCCTCGTCGATCGCGATCGAGTCGAGCGACGTCACGCCGGGCGCGTCGTCGAGCGTGAGGAGGTCATCGAGCGACAGCGCGGCCGCGGCGGCCACCTCGCGCCCCCGCGACGCGAGCGCCGCCGTGGTCACGAGCAACCGGGCGCCCGCGTCGCGGAGCTGGAACGTCACCTCGTCGTTCGTGTAGGCCGGGTTGACGGTGGTGACGATGGCACCGAGCCGCGCGGCGGCGTGAAAGGCCACGGCGTACTCCGGCACGTTGGGCGCCCAGATCGCCACGACGTCGCCTTTGCCGATGCGGCGCGACAGTCCCGCCGCGACGCGGCGCACCCGATCCACCAGTTCGCCGAACGTGATCGCGCGGCCAGAGAGACCGTCCACGAACGCTGGCCGATCGGGGTAGGCGCTGGCGTGGCCCAGCACGAAATCGCCGAGCGGCACGTCAGGGACGACAACGGCGGGATGCGGGCTTTGATGCGTCATGGGGCGAGGTGGCGACGGGACGCCGCGCACGCCGGCGGCGACGATACCGTTGAGCTTGTTACGGTGTCAAACAGCGCCAGCCCGGCCTGCACTGCGACGAGCGCGTGTTACGGTGACGGCATGCCCGCGCTGCTGCTGGCGTCGCTCGTCGCGTGGACGGCCGTTGTGTGGCCGCCGACCGGGCTCGAGCACGGCAGCCTGGTGATCGCGATGCCCGTCGCCTCGGGATGGGTGGTGTGCGGCGACAAGCGGAAGAACAGCAACCTGTTCGATTCCACCGAGGACGAAGTGAAGGTGTTCGCGCTGGCCAACGGCGTGGCGGCTGGCGCAACCGGGCTGCGGCGCGTGAACGAAGGCACGACGCTCTTCGACGTGGTCGAGAGCGTGAAGACGTTCCACCGCACGCGCCCGTTCGACGGGCGCGACGACTACGTCGAGGCGCTGGCGGCGTTCCTGTCCGCCGAGTTCGTGCGCACGGTGCCGCCGCGTATCTGGCCCGAGATCGAGGCGTCGGTCGAGCAGGCGCCCCAGCGTCTTCACGGTGATGCTGTTCTGGTCCTCGGCGGCCGGGCTTGCCGCGCTGGGCCGACGTGAATTTTCACCTCCGCGGCGGCCCTCGCTACGCCACGCGCAGCACCTGGGACGTGCTGGCGACGAGCAACAAGCTGCGCCCGGTGACGATTGGCAATCTGGCGGTCGTCGATGAACTGCAGCACGGCTTCAGTCCAGCCTTTGCCGAGGCGCGGCGCGACCCCGACATCCGGCGGTTCCTCATCGCGCCGTATCTCTGGCGTGAGCACGCCGCCGACGAGGCGGAGCGGTTCGGCCGCCGCCTCATCGAGCTGACGAACGCGCGGCTGCCGGAGCTGCAGTCGAAGGCGGACGTGGGGCCTGTCGCGGACTGTCTGCGTGTGGAGAGCCGGCGGGTCTAAGGACCCGCGGCATGCGCTCAGGGAATGCCAGCGCCGGACGTCGTACCCTGATCGGGGGGCGGAGCTGGCGACAGGCCGCGCTGCGTTTCGGTGTCGGGTCCCAGAAACCGCGCCAGGTCGCCTTTCGTCCCCCCGCGCTTCCACACCTTGTCGTAGAGCCGCGCGAGCGCCTCTCGGCTCACCGCCCGCATGGCCACGACATTCGCGAGCTGTTCGGTTTGGAGGAACGGGTGGTGGGTGAAGATCCAGACGTGGCCCAGCTCATGCGCGATCGCGGCGGCGAGCTCAGCGTCGGTGAGCGTCGCGGCGAAGTCGTGCTCGACGTTCAACGCGAACGCGCGCGGGCTCGAGTCGGGAACCGGCTCGACCGACATCAGCAGGCGATTGGTGTCGACGATCGTCACGTGCACCGCCTCGCGAATCTCGAGGCGCACCCGTAACTCATCGGCGATCGCCTGTACGCGCCGTTGCTGTGTTGTCGGTTCCTGTGCGAGTGCACTCGTAGCGCCTGCACAGCACATCGCGGCTGCGCTTGCGACGAGCACTCTCAGAAAGGGGGAGGTTCTGAGGTGCATAACGCGGACCGTATGGGTTATCGGAAACGCTCGTGAGATTCTTTAGGGTAACACGCGGATTTAAATACGCAGCGTGTAGAAAATGCCTGCTTTTTTCGCCTAGGCGCCTTACTAGGTAGAAAGTGCGTTCCGTGCAAATTCGCGGGGCTCGCCTCCGGACGTCGTACGCGATTTTCGTAAGAAATCCTGCGCAGTTCTATGTGGCACGACGTGTGCCCTTAGTCAACGCGGAGGTTCTTGAAAATGAACAACCGGATCAAGGGATGGATCGTTGCTACCGCCGTCGTCGCGATCGTCGGCGTTCCGCTGACCGTGGCGGCGCAGGCGGCGCCTGCTCAGGCCGCACCGGCGGCACAGGCGCAGACCGCTTCGGGCGAGTTGACGAAGGTGGATGTCGCGGCGAAGACGCTCACCGTCAAGGCTGGGGACCGTGACCAGCAGTTCACGTTCACCGAGGAGACGAAGATCTCGGGCGCCCAGGGCGCAGCAGGCCTCGCCACGATGGAAGGCTCGCAGGTAACCGTGATGTACACCAGTAAGGGTGCGGCGCAGATCGCTACGGAAATTCGGGTCACTCCGAAGAAGTAACCGCTCGTTGGCGGTTCCCGCCTTGGACGAGTTGGGTCGCCGTTCTGGCGATCCGACTCGCCTTGCGTGTCGGTCTTTCTCGGCACGCTGTCGCACATACCGCGTATAACGCGCGCCGCGAAGTGCGCTCAGGCACGAGGGATCAGCGCGACGAGGGCCTCGAGCGTGTCCGCGTCGGCGGCGATCTTGTCACGCCGCCACCGCAGCATCCGCGGGAATCGCACCGCAACGCCGGAACGGTGGCGGGACGACGGCGCGATGGCCTCGAAACCGAGCTCGAAGACGTGCACGGGCTCGACGTGGCGCACCGGGCCGAAGCGCTCCACGGTGTGCCGCCGGATCCAGCGGTCCATCTCCGCGATTTCTTCGTTCGACAGCCCCGAGTAGGCCTTGGCCACCGGCACCAGCTCGCCGCCGCTCCACAGGCCGAAGGTGTAGTCGGTGAGCAGGCTGGCGCGCTTGCCCGAGCCCGGCTGCGCGTAGATGAGCACGGCGTCGATGGAGTGCGGCGCAATCTTCCACTTCCACCAGTCACCCCGCTTCCGCCCGACGCCGTAGGCCGACGAGAGACGCTTGATCATGACGCCCTCGACGCCGCGCGCGCGTGAGCTGTCGCGCAGGGCGGCGACGGCCTCCCAGGCGCCGGCCTCCAGCCGCGGCGACACCTGCAGCGTCGCGTCGGCCGCCCGGTTCGCGTGTGCCGTCGTCGCCGTCGTCGTCGAACGGCAGCAGCGCGTCGTGCGCCCTCGCCGGAGCCGCGGGTGCCGCGTGCTGCGACTGCGCGACGATGGCGTCGAGGAGTTCTCGCCGCGCCGTCAGCGGCCGATCCCGCGTGTCGTGCCCGCCGTGCTCGAGGATGTCGTACGCCATGAAGACGACCGGTACGTCGCGGCTCGTCCGCGCCAGTTGCCGGAGCCGTCCGATCCGGCGCTGCAGCGCCGCAAAGGGCTGCGGGCGCCCGCCCCGGAAGGCGAGGATCTCGCCGTCGAGCACCACACCGTCAGGGAGCGCGCTGGCGGCATGGGCGATCTCCGGAAATCGGCCGGCGATCTCGTCCTCGCCGCGTGACCAGAGGAAGATGTGGCCGTCACGCTTGACGAGCTGCGCGCGGATGCCGTCCCACTTCCACTCGATCTGCCAGTCGCCGGGCGGCCCGAGCACACCAGCCAGCGCGGCGGCGCCGGTGACGCCCGGGTCGAGCGGTGACGCCAGGCAGAAGGGATACGGCCGCGACCGATCGGCGTCGGTGACCTCGCTGGCCACGAGCGACGCGTACCACCCGGCGCTCGGCGTCCAGTCGCCGGTCAGCCGGGCCGCGATCACCGTGGCGGAAAGCCCCGCGGCCTGCGCGACGGCGCGCACGACGAGCGTCTGTGAGACGCCGGTGCGGAACTCGCCGGTGAGCAGCTTGAAGAGCGTGAACCGCTCCCAGCGCGTGAGCTCGCCGACCCACGCCATCACGTGCGCCTGCTGGCGTTCCGGCGATGCGTTGCGGAGCGGCAGGATGCGCCCCTCGACCCAGGCCTGCAGGCTTTGCGCCTGGGCCGGTACGGTCGGCGATCGAATCGAGGATCAGCGCCGCGGTTTCGGCGCCGTCGCCGACCACGCCGTAGCACTCGCCGAGCAGCCAGTCGGGGAGGCCGCTCGTCGCCATCGCCCAGTCGCCGAGGGAACGGCCCGAGAGCAGCCGCTTCAGCCGGCGGCCGGTGAGGAAGTACACCGCCCACGCGGCGTCGGCGGCGGGCGCCTCCGCGAGATAGCGGACCATCGCCTCGACCTTGGCCGTGGTGGAGTTGGTGGCGTCGAGCGCGGCGTAGAGGCGGGCGAAGCGGTTCATTCGTGATCGTCGGCCCCGGCCTCGCCTTCCCACGCCGTGCGCAAGACGCCAGCCTCGAGGCCGTGCTCGCGGAGATAGCGCGCGAGGGTCTCGGCGTGCCCGTGCGTCGCGAGTACGCGGCCGGCGCCGGTGGCGGCGATCGTGTCGAGCACGGCCGGCCAGTCGGCGTGGTCCGACAGCACGAACCCGCGATCGTAGGCCCGCTGGCGACGCACGCCACGCACGCGCATCAGGCCCGACGCCAAGGCATCCGAGAGATCGCCGAGGCGGCGCATCCAGGGCGTGCCGCGGGCGGAGGGTGGGGCCAGCACCAGTTCGCCCGCGAGCGAGGTTCCCCGCGGCCGGTCGACCAGCGGCTGCGTGGGGAGCATGCGCACGCCCGCCGCCGCGTAGACCTCGATCGCCGGCAGCATCATGCCGTGCACCAGCACCGGCCGGTCGGTCAGCCGCGCGAGCTCGGCGAGCAGCCGCTGCGCCTTGCCAATCGTGTAGCAGAAGACGATCGACGTGAGGCCGCCTGCGCGGTTGGCCTCCCACCAGCCGTGCAGATCGGCCATCACGGTGGCCGTCGGGTCCCAGCGGTAGATCGGGAGCGCGAAGGTGCTCTCGGTCACGAAGACCGTGCAGGGGACCGGCTCGAACGGGGCGCAGGTGGGGTCGGGCGCGCGTTTGTAGTCGCCCGATACCACCCACACCCCCTCGGGGCCTTCGATTCGGATCTGCGCCGAGCCGAGCACATGGCCGGCGGGATGGAAGCTGACGGTGACGCCGCCGAGCGTCAGCGGCTGCCCATAGGGCAGCGCTTCGATCGCGGGGCCCTCGCCGACACGGCGCCTGAGCAGCGCGGCGCCGGGCGCGGCGCACAGGTAGGCCGCGCTGCCGCTCGCGCGCATGGTCGCCGTGGGCGTGCGTGATGAGGGCGCGCGGCGCCGCGCCCCACGGGTCGATGTGAAAGCCGCCCGCCGTGCAGTAGAGCCCGATCGGTGTCTCGACGAGCACGATGCTCAAGTATCGCTAGCTCGCGCGCCACCCTCAGCGAAGCGACGCGAGCTCGGCGCGCGTGAGGTTCCGCCACTTGCCGATCGGCAGCGTGCCGATGGCGATCGGGCCGAGCTTCACGCGGACCAGCTTGAGGACGCGCGCGTCGAGCGCCTCGACCATCCGGCGCACCTGGCGGTTGCGCCCCTCGGTGAGCACGATCTCGAAATGGGTGTACTTCTCGGAGTCACGCACGCGCGTCACCTGCGCCGGCCGGGTCGGGCCGTCCGAGAGCTCGATGCCGTCGCGCAGCCGCTGCAGTTGCGCGTCGGTGAGCGCCGGGGTCGCCTTCACCAGGTAGGTCTTCGGCACGTGCGACGCCGGGTTGGTGACGCGTTCGGCCAGCCGGGTGTCGTTGGTCATCAGCAGCAGGCCCGACGTGTCGAGGTCGAGGCGGCCGACCGGGGACAGAAACGTGCCGACGTCCTTCACGAGGTCGTAGACCGTCGGCCGGCCCTCGGGATCCTTGTAGGTCGTCAGGTACCCGGTGGGCTTGTAGAGCAGCACGTAAACCCGGTCGCGCACCTCGAGCGGCGTGCCGTCGAAGCGCACGCGGTCGCGCTGCAGGTCCACCCATTGATCGGGATTGCGCGTGATCCGGCCGTTCACGGTGACGCGCCCGGCATGAATCCAGCTCCGCGCCTCGGTGCGGGATCCCACGCCGGCTTTCGACAGCACGCGCTCGAGGGTCTTCAGCGGACGTGTCGTCGCGGCGGACGCGGGACGGGCGCGCACGCGATCAACTGTATCCTCACGGCGGGTCTGAAGACCCGCCGCTACGAAGGGGTCGCGGTGGCTGTAGAATCCGCCAATGGCCGTCGAGCCTCGACGCAGGTTCCTGACAGTCGCCGGACTGGCGGGTGCGGGTGTGATTGCTGGCAGCGCCGGTCCGCGCGCGGCGGCGCAAGGGAGCCCCGCCGGCGCCCGTGTCGACGGTGCAGACGCCGGTGCTGTCGATCGGATACGAGGACAGCGGAGACCCGCGCGGCGTTCCGGTGATCCTGCTGCACGGCTTTCCCTGACGATGTGCGCGCGTTCGACGAGGTCGTGCCGCCGCTCGCGAAGGCCGGCTACCGCGTGCTCGTGCCCTACTTGCGCGGCTACGGCCCGACGCGTTTCCGCGACCCCGCCGCTCCGCGCATGGCGCAGCAGGCGGCCATCGGTCAGGACGTCATCGACTTTGCCGATGCGCTTCGCCTGCCGCGGTTCGCGCTCTCGGGCTACGACTGGGGCGGCCGGGCCGCCGCCATCGCGGCGGCGCTCCATCCGGACCGCGTGCGCGCCACGGTGCTGATTGGCGGCTACACCGTTCAGAACACGGTCAGCCCGCAGCCGCCGGCGGCGCCGGCAACGGAGCATCGGCTCTGGTATCAGTACTATTTCAACACCGACCGCGGGCGCGCCGGGCTCGAAGCCAATCGCCGCGCGATCTGCCGCTATCTGTGGCAGGCGTGGTCTCCGAACTGGCGCTTCAGCGACGACACCTACAACCGCACCGCGCCCTCGTTCGACAATCCGGATTTCGTGGACGTGGTCATCCACTCGTACCGGCATCGCATCGGCAACGCGGCCGGCGAGGCGCGCTTCGCGGCGGTCGAAGCCCGGCTGGCCACGCGGCCGCGAATCCAGGCACCCTCGATCACGCTCTATGGCGCGGACGACGGGATCGTCACCCCTTCGTCGGAGTCACCCCCGGCCGAGCGCGCGGCGTTCGAGAAGCTGGTCGCGCGTCGCGTCGTCCCCGGCGTCGGCCACTTCATGCCGCGTGAGCGTCCCGAGGCGGTGTCCTCGGCGCTGCTCGAACTCCTGGCGGCCGGCGCCTGATCGCGGGCAGTTCCGAGGGTTCCCGGCGGCCGTTCCACCGGTCTGATCGGTGACGAACTGATCGGTTACGACCCCCCGCGTCCCGGGCCGTACTGCGGTTCCCAGCCCGTGGGCTGCGCGTCCGGCAGGTTGAACAGCACCGCGTGGATCTCCTGAATCATGCCGTTCTTCACCGCGAAGAACTCGGCCACCAGACGATCGTTGGAGGTCGCCACGCTCTGGCTCTTCAGCCCGTCCTTCAGCCCGAAGCGGACGATCGACAGCACGATGCCGCGCTCGGGATCGACGACCGGGTAGCGGCGGTCCCAGAGGTTGCGTCCGACGAAGCGGCCCTGATCGAAGCCTTGCGCCGCCGAGACGTAGGCCCCGTCGCGCACCATGCCGGTCGTCTGCAACCCGTTCTCGAAGCGCAGCGTGTCGGGCAACAGGCTGGCGCGGTGGTACTCGGGCGTGCCGTTGGTCTGGAACGCGCGCCAGTAGCCTTCGGCGGCGGCGATGAGGCCGTAGGACGAATCCTGATCGGCTTCGCGGATCGTGAGCTGCAGCGCCGGTGAGACGGTGGTGAGCCGATCGGGATCCCACAGCCGGTCGGCCTCGCCCTTGTTGGCCTTGATGGTCTCGACCTCGGTAATCCGCCCGTCGAGCACCTTCAGGCGCACCATGTACATCGTCTTGCTGCCATCGGCGTTGAGCACCACGGCCTCGGTGCCGGTGTCGCCCAGACGCTCGTTGACGATGTCGAAACGGTAGACGGTGCGCTCGGCGCCGTCCCAGAACGCCTCATCGAGCTTCACGACCCGGCCGTTGATGGTCACCTTGGCATTGGGCGCCAGCGGCACCGCGCCCGGCGTATTGGCGGCCAGCGCCTTGAGATAGGTGTCGACGACGCCCGTGAGGCAGGCGCGGTTGCAGTCGGTCCTGGCGCTGACGGCGCCCGAGGCCGCCACCGCGAGGGTGGCCGCCAGGAAGCGCGGCGCGAGTTCGCATACGGGTCCTCCTCGATTCGCCGTTCTGTACGGCCTGGCGATTATCGCCCAGGACGTCCGCCGCCGAGCCGCGCCGTCCGGCCCCGCTCCGTGATATGACAGAGGCAGCGCCAGCCCTCATGAACGGAGCAGTCCCATGGGTCGTGTTCTCATCGCCGCGGCAGTCGCGTCGCTCGTAGCCGCGCTGGGCGCTGCCGCGCAGCAGCCCGTGTTTCGCGGCGGCGGCGACGTCGTCCGCGTCTTCAGCACCGTCACCGATCGCGACGGCCGCCTGGTCACCACGCTCGGCCGCGACGACTTCGAGGTCCGCGACGAGGGCAAGCCGCAGCCGATCACCCAGTTCGACAACACGCCGCAGCCCATCCGCCTGATCGTCCTGCTCGACGTGTCGGGCAGCATGGAGGGCAACCTGTCGCTGCTGCGCGCCGGCGCCGACGAGCTCTTCACCCGGCTGCGCCCCGACGACCTGGTGCGCGTCGGGACGTTCGGCGAGGGCGTGGACCTCGGCCCGCCGTTCACCAGCGACCTGCGCGAGATGCGGGCGGCGCTGCCGCGCCATATCTCGCCCGACGCGCCGACGCCGTTGTGGCGCGCCGTCGACGAGGCGCTCACGGCGTTCGGTTCGGAGCGCGAGATGCGGTCGGTGATCCTCGTGCTGAGCGACGGCAAGGACAGTGGGCCCCTCAGCTTCACCCAGCGCTACACCAGCCAGGCCGAGATCATCGAGCGCGCACGCCGCGACGACGTCATGGTGTACGGCATCGGCATGCGCAGCCGCGGGCGGCGGCCGCCGCCCGGTCTCGGCGCTGGCGGACTGCAGGCGGCGCTGATGGCCGATCTGCCGGACTCCGGTCTGGCGCTCGTCGCCGAGCACACGGGTGGCGGGTACTTCGAGCTTCGGCCGAGCGAGGATCTCGGCGCGGCCTTCGCGCGCGTCGCCGACGAACTGCACGGCCAGTATCTGCTCGGCTTCGCGCCGCCGCGGCGCGACGGCAAGGTGCACGAAATCGACGTGCGCGCTGGGCCAGAAGGGGCTGAAAGCGCGGGCCCGCAAGACCTACGTGGCGCCGAAGGAAAGCCGGTGAGGTGAAGCCCGGGTCGTCAGCCCCGGGCTCCGTCACGCGCGGTTACTTCAGCGCCTGGTTCACCTGTCCGGGCGGGAACATCGGCGCCGGAAGCTGCTGCGGCACGTAGGTGATGCCCGCCAGCGCGCCGTCTACCGCGAAGGCGTAGATCTGCGTGGCCAGGTTCGGGTTCAGGTCGTTGTCGCTGAGCAGGTAGAGCACCTGCCGGCCGTCGGGCAGGTCGGGTCCCCACGCCAGCGCTTCCGGCTTCTCGGCAATCACGTCCTTGATCGTGAGCGTCGCGTCGACCTTGTAGACGTCCTTCAGCACGTCGATGAAGAGCACCTTCGGCACCGGCGTGATGTTCAGCGCCGCGAGGTCGGTGCCCTTCTCCGGCAGACTGGGCACGTTCGACACGTCGGTCACGTCCTGCAGCCCGTTCTTGCTCAGGTCGATCCGGTAGATTCGCTTCAGGTTCGGCACGGTCGGCGGGCTCGCGAGCGGCGTGCGGTTGTCGCGCTCGAGGACCAGGAACTCGTGGCTGTTGATCGCGAGGATCTCGTTGACGCCGCGGCCCTGGTTGACCGCATCCATGGTGTAGACGTACTCGTGCGTCTCACCGCTCTCGAGATCGACGGTCAGGATGCGATTGTTGAAACCGCGACGGCCAGGCACGGTGTTCAGGTCGAGCACCACGTTGAGGCCGTTGTCCTGGATGAGCGCGCTCTGCATGATGCCCACGAGCATCTTGCCGTCGGGCGTAATCGCCAGCCCCTCCATCCCGCGGTTCGCCTGCCGGCCGAAGGTGTTGTTGACCGGTGCCAGTTCGAGGGACGCGGCGTCGACCGGGTTGTTGATGTCGCCGCTCTCGCACGCCCACCAAGGGGTCGAGCCGGAACTTCGCCGGTACCGCGATGCGCGCGAGGAGGTGACCCTGACGGTTGAACTTGCGGATGTAGGGCCCGTACTCGTCGGATACGTAGAAGTTGCCATCGGGGCCCACACGCACGGCCTCGGGATCGAAGCGCGGCGTCCCGAGATCGTCCGCCGCGAAGGCGTACGCGTCGCCGACGAAGCTCGTGTGGCCGGTGCCCTTGAAGAACCGGGTGTCGAGCAGCGTGGCCGTGATGTTGGGAAATGCCGCGGCCGGGATCCAGCTTCACGTGAAAGAAGTGGAAGCGGTCCAGATACGGCACGTCGGTGCGGCCGTCGAAGGGGCCGCGGTCCGGGGTGCCGAGGAAGACGTCGTCGTAGCCGGTGTAGGTGAAGCCGGAGCCGAAGCCGCCCAGCAGCGCCGCGCTGATGCAGTTGGAGGTGGGGAGTTTGTCGATGTCGAGGGCGCAGATCTGGGAGCCTTGCAGCCCCGAGCGGTCCAGCGCCGAACCCGGGACGGACCCGACACCGATCAACTCGATGCCCGGGTCGGGCGGATCGGCCGCGGTCATCAGGTACAGGAGACACGGCCACAATGAGGGCGGTCGCGACCGCCAGCCAGCGATGCTTCACGATGTCACTCCGGAAATGGCGCTAAAGATGAGGTGCAGTCAGTCGCCGAGGTTATCGAGGCTGGGCAACACCCTCGTGACGGCAAGGTCACGAGGGTGTGGCGGCGCTTCGGGTAAGATGCGCGCCAGATCCATGCGGCCCCTGATGGCTTCCCTCGCGGTGACGCTGGGTCTGCTGTCGCCGGCGCGACTCGAGGCGGCGTCGTGCGAATCGCTGGCGACTCTGACGCTGCCACAGACGACGGTCACCGCGGCCGAGCCGATCGCGGCGGGCGCATTCGTGCACCGGGCCGACCTCGCCGGCGCACGCACGCCGCCGGTGACGGGCCGGGCGCGCGTATTTCTCTCCGGCGCCCGCCTTCTGCCGCGTCGCCGCCACGCTCACGCCGACCAGCGATTCCGACATCAAGATCGAAGTCTGGCTGCCGGCGGCGCGCCCCCTGGGCGCGCCCGAAAACTCTGCGTGGAACGGCAAGTTCCAGGCGGTCGGGAACGGCGGCTGGCTGGGGAGCATTCCGTACTCGGCGTTGGCCCAGGCGGTGACGGCCGGCTATGCCGCCGCGGCCACCGACACCGGACACGCCGGCAACACGGCCGCATTCGCGCTCGGGCATCCGGAGAAGGTGATCGACTTCGGCTATCGCGCCGTGCACGAGATGACGGCGCGCGCCAAGACGGTGATTGACGCCTTTTACGGCCGCGCGCCCGCGCTCTCGATCTGGAACGGCTGCTCGCAAGGGCGGCCGGCAGGGCATTGCCGCGGCGGTGCGCTATCCGGCGGATTTCGACGCCGTCGTCGCGGGCGCGCCCGCGGTCAACTACATGCACCTGCACGCCGGCCGCATGGCGATCAACCGCTCCGTGAACGCCACGCCGGAGGCCGTGATTCCGCCCGCCAAGTACCCGCTCCTGCACCGCGCGGCCCTCGCCGCCTGCGACGCCGGCGACGGAGTGGCCGATGGCGTCATCGAGAACCCCGTGGCCTGCACCTTCGATCCGCGGGTCCTGCGGTGCACCGCGAAGGACGATGCCGCGTGCCTGACCCCGGCCCAGATTCAGTCGGCGCTGACGATGTACGGCGGCGCCACGCATCCCGGCACCAAGGCCAGCGTCCTGCCCGGCCTCGCGCACGGCTCCGAGCTCGGATGGGCGGTGATCGGCAGCCCCGAGCCGGTGCTCTACGCCGCCGAGGCGTTCAAGTACATCATCGCCAAGGACCCGGCCTGGGACGCCACGCGGTTCGATCCCGCCGTCGACTTGGACCGGGCGCTCGCGGCCGATCCCGACGACGCGCGTCGGCTCCACCAATCCGGACCTGCGGGCCTTCTTCGCCCGCGGCGGAAAGCTCCTGCTGTACCACGGCTGGTCGGATGCGCAGGTGACGCCGTACAACACCATCGACTTCTTCCGGAAGGTGGTCGCGACCAACGGCGGCAGCCGGCGTCGGCACGTCGGTGCAGCTCTACATGGTGCCCGGCATGGGGCACTGCATCGGCGGGCCGGGGCACCGACACGTTCGACAAGATCGGCGCCATCGAGTCCTGGATCGCCACGGGCACCGCGCCCGCGCGGATCGACGCGTCGCACCTCACCGACGGCGTGGTCGATCGCACGCGTCCGGTGTGTCCGTTCGGGCAGGTCGCGCGCTGGGATGGACGGGGCAGTCCGGACTCCGCCTCGAGCTTCAGTTGTGTCGCCATCACCGACACGGGCCGCTGACGTTGTCCATGATGACGCGCGCCGTCCTGCCCATTCTGGCGATGCTCGCCGCCACGCCGTGCGCGGCGCAACTGGTCGAGACCAACCAGATCGGCCTGCGCATGGGTCACGTGCACCTGGCCGTCACCGACGTGGACGCCCAGAAGCGCTTCTGGATCGACGGTGATGGGCGGCACCCTGGTCACGCACGGGCCGCTCGAGCTGATCCAGTTCCCCGGCGTCTACATCATGCTGCGGCAGGTGGAGCAGGCCGTGCCGCCGCCGGCCGGCGGCATCATCAACCACATCGGCTTCATCGTGCAGGACATGCCGAAGGCGCTCGACGGCCTGGAAGGCCGCGAACGTTGAAATCGAGCCGACCGAGAATCCCAACGAGGTCTACCTGCTGGCGCCCGACGGCATTCGCGTCGAGGTCTACGGCGAGCCGGCGCTCGCGACGCCGATCGCGATGAACCACGTGCACTTCTATCCGGCCGACATCCCGGCGATCAAGCGCTGGTACGTGCGCATGTTCGGCGCCAACCCGGGGCGCCGGCCGTGCGTCGCCTGCCTGTCGAAGCCGCGGATGATCGAGACCGGCGATCTGCCGGGCGTGAACCTGTCGTTCTCGCCGGTGCAGCCCGCCGTGCCGAAGCCCGCACCCAGCAAGGGACGGGCGATCGATCACATCGGCTTCGACGTGCAGGATCTCGACGGGCTGATTCGCAGCCTCGAGGCCAAGGGCGTGACGATCGAGGCGCCGGTCAGGCAGGTGCCCGGCACGAGGATACGGGTCGCGTTCCTCACCGACCCGTGGGGCACCTACATCGAGCTCACCGAAGGGCTCACCCCGCCGTAGCCCGCGTCGAGGGCGGCTCAAGCCGGCCCCCACGTTCAATGTGGGTCTACGGCGCGACGCAGGTGAAGCTGGCGGCGCTGTTCTCGGTGCCGGCGGCGCCGGTGAACTTCGGCCACTTCGGCCACTCGCAGAGCGGCCGCGAGCGGTTGGCGTTGGCGTTGCCGTCGACGGCCGTCAGGTTCTTCGGCGCCTGCCCCTTCTCGACCCAGTCGCGCAGCACGGTGAGGCTGTCGATCTTGGCGTTGAACGGGCCGAAGCCGTGGCCGAAGCCGGGGATCATGTAGAAGCGCATGAAGCTGTCCACCCCCGCCTGCCCGAACTGCTTCACCTGCCGCGCGTAGTACGCCTCGCTGTTGTGCGGCGTGATGAAGTCGTCGGCGGTGCCGTGGGTCATCAGGATCTTGCCGCCCTTGTCCTTGAACGGCGCCAGGCTCACGTCGGTCACGTCCATCATCGACGCCGCCGCCGCGACGCGCGACTGCCACTGCTTCGGATCGAACTGCATCGTGTCGAGCGAGGGGTTGCGCGTGATGACGAACTTGGCGGTCTGGTCGCCGGCGGTGTAGAGCAGCGGCTCCTTGCCCGAGAGCGGATTGGACGGCTGCGGCACCTGGCCCCAGTTCGATCGCTCGCGGAAGAGCGCGCCCTCGAGCAGCGGCCACCGCGGGAAGGTGTCCATCCCGCCCACGGCGAACCCCGGCTTGTAGTCCGAGGTGATCTTCGCCACCGCGCCGAGCTGGGCGTCGGAGAGGCACGAGTCGCCGGCGTCGGTGCCGTTGGCGCAGCGCAGCGTCTTCACGTCGAAGGCGGCGTTGCAGGCCTTGACGTGGCTGACGATGCCGTCGCTCGGCGCCGTCGAGCGGGTCGCACTTCGCATACACGGCGTCGGTAATCAGCTTGGTCTTGGCCGGGTTCAGCCACGCGGCGCCGCCGCCTTCGTAGACGGCGCGGCCGGCGTTGAGCGAGCCGAGGTGGAGCAGCGTGACGTTGTAGGCGGGGTAGTGGGCCACGACGCCGTCGTAGTCGCGCGAGTAGCGGGCCGCGGCGTCGAGCGCCTCGTGGCCGCCTTGCGAGCCGCCGATGAAGTAGAACCGCTCGGGCGCGCGGCCGTACGCCTTGGCGATCACGGCCATCGCGGCGTCGTGCGCCTTCTTCACCGAGTGCTTGCCGAAGTTGGCCAGCGCCTCGTCGTCCATCGCGAAGCGGCCATCGAACCCGATGGTGGACTTGTGGCCGCCGTCGCTGCCCAGGGTCACGTAGCCCTGCTTGAGCGGATTGTCGACCGTGGCCGGCTGCAGCGTGAATCCGGTGAGCCCGGTCACGAGCGTGCCGTTGTAGCCGCCGCCGCCCATCTGCAGCGCGCGCCGGTTCCACGGTCGCCGGCAGGTTCACCTCGAACTCGAGGCTCGGCGACGAGGGGTTCTTCGGCTTCACGATGCCGGTCACCTTGCAGTACTCGCCGTTGGGGTTGCCGGCGGCCGAGGCCGCGACCATCGCCGCCGTCTGCACCTCGGCGCCGGAGGTCTCGAGGCCGATCGCGGCGGCGGGAATCGTCATCCCCTGCAGGCTCGCGCACGCGGTCGCGGGCAGCGCCGTCGTCTCGTCGGCGGCCCGCAGCGGCGCGGCCAGCCCGGCGATCATCAGCACCGGCACCACGACCGCCGCGCGCGTGATCGTGAACACTCTCATCGTCGTTTCCTTTCGTGGCCGCGGGTCTTTAGACCCGCCTCAGCGGCGTACGTGCTGGAATTGTGCCTCACCGGGGGGCTGTATCCGCAAGCGTTCAGCCGTCCGGCCAGCCAGCCGCTGCGGCGCAACGCGTCATCGATGCGGGCGCTGCCCCCGCGCTCGCCGGCCCTGAACTGCAGGGCCCGCATCCCGGCGGCCTCCGCCGCCTGGCAGTTGTCGTGCCGGTCGTCGATGAGCAGGTGATCCGAAACGGGGAGCCCGGTCACCGTGGCGACGTGTGGGAAGAATCCGGGATCCGTCTTGATCTTGCCGATCCTGAACGACAACAGGCACTGCTGGTCCTGGTCGAGGGCGTCGAGCAGCGGGTGTTTCGACCGCAGCCCGGACCAGTGGGGCTCGTTCGTGTTCGAGCAGATCCGGACGTCGAAGCGCGCCGACGCCAGCTGCGTCAGCCGATCGGCCACCGTCCGGTTGAGATCGTCTGCGAAGATCGACGACCAGGCCCGCCGGAATTCGTCCAGCGAGACGGCGAGCGAGAAACGGGCGGCGACGCTCGGCGTGCAGCGCTTCGAGCGACCCGGTGCCGCGATCGATCCCGGCATTCGGCGACGCGGCGCCGGAATCGCCGAAGATGTACTCGTGGATCGCCTCGGCCGGCGCCGGACGATCCCCGGTCGCGTGTCGCGCGAGCGTGCGGCTCACCACCCCGTGATCGAAGTCGATGAGCACGTTGCCGAGGTCGAACAGGAGACAGCGCCGGCCGCCGCCCGCCGGGTCGAACCGGTCGCGCGTCACCGCTCGCCGTCAGCGCACCGGCGCGGCCAGCAGATCCAGCCGTCCGGCCGGCGGGCGCTCGTCCACGGCGATGGCGTAGAAGCCGCTCACCGCGTAG
Organism: uncultured Acidobacteriota bacterium; assembly: GCA_963731785.1. Lineage (GTDB taxonomy): Bacteria > Acidobacteriota > Vicinamibacteria > Vicinamibacterales > UBA2999 > DASYRM01. The sequence continues at coordinate 453,665 of CAVSWX010000008.1, read as the reverse complement.
GTGTTCATCACCGCCACCATGTCCATCGCCCCCTTGCGGCCGAAGAGCTCGACGACCTTGGCGAAGGTGCCCGGCTCCATCTTCTTGTCGCGGAACATCTGGCGGCCGAAGCGGATCACCGCCGCGTCCTTCTCGTCGAGCCCGGTGAGCGGTCCGCTGGTCCGCACCACCTCGAGCACCTTCGGATCCACGCCGGCCTTGCGCGCCGCGGCCTCGTGCGCGTTCCACTCCAGGCTGTAGTTGGTCTCGCGGCTCGCCACCATGATCGACAGCTCGCGCGCGTGCGGGCTGAGCGACCCCGCCACCGCGGCGTTGTGCAGGTCGAAGAGCGCCTTGGCCGCGCCCGGGGTTGTAGGCGGCAAACGCCAGCGGCCCGCGCAGCACGCCGTCCTGGCCGCGTCCGGGCAGCACCTCGAAGATCTTCTGGCTGGCCTCGTCGAAGTCCTTGCGCTGCAGGTAGGGCAGCCGGGCGCGGGAATCGGGGTCGAGGTCGGCGGGCAGCCCGGCCGACTGCGCGGCCACCAGGGCTCCGGAGGCGAGCAGCAGCAGGGCCGCCGCGCCCCGCAGGACGTGCTTGTGGTTGACTCATCATTCCGTGGGCCGCTCCCTCACGGCCTTCAGGGCGCCGACCGGACGGGTCGGGGCCCTGTAAATTCCCGACATTATCTTCTGGTATAAGCATCTGCACATCGGAGGGTTTCCATGTCGCGCACGTCTGTCGATCGTCGTCGGCCTCCTGGCGCTCGTGTCGGCCCCGGCCCTCCGCGGCCAGATCACCGACAACCCGATCACGCGCCGGTCGAGAAGCGCGGCCTGGCGGTGGAGATCCGGGACGTCGTCCGGCTGCCCGATACGCGCGGCCTGCGGCCGCTCGACCAGGACGTGTCGCCTGCCGGGTGGGCGCGCCCCAACTACGTTCGCGACCTGCCCGACGGCCGGCGGTTCGTCAACGATTCGCGCGGCCGGCTCTATCTGATCGATCGCGCCAACCAGCTGACCATCTACGCCGACGTCGCCGCCGCGTTTCCCTACGCGGTCTACAACCGCCTCGTGAGCGGCTTCAGCGGGTTCACGTTCCACCCCGAGTTCGCCAAGAACGGCCTGTTCTACAGCGTCCACGGCGAGCGCGGGCCCGGGCAACCCGTCGACGCCGAACTTCATTCCGCCAGGCTACACGCCCGACCAGGTGACGTACCACAACGTGATCACCGAGTGGCGGGCGACCAACCCGGCGGCGGCGACCTTCGAGGGCACGCGGCGCGAACTGCTGCGCGTCGCCCACATCGTCCAGAACCTCACGCACCCCTACGGCGACCTCGAGTTCAACCCCACCGCCAAGCCGGGCTCGCCCGATTACGGCCTGCTCTACACCAGCGGCAGCGATCTCGGGTTCAGCAACGGCGGCGGGCCGCACGCCAACAACCCGGGGCAGACGCAGCGCCTCGATTCGCTCATCGGCGCGATCCTGCGCATCGACCCGCGCAGCCCGTCGGCCAGCGGCGGCACGAAGGGTCTCGGCGACTACACCCTCCCGCCGTCGAACAAGTTCGCAGCCGACGGCGATCCCAAGACGCTCGGCGAAATCTACGCCTACGGCTTCCGCAACGCCCACCGCCTGTCGTGGGACCTCTCGGACGGCACGATGTTCGCCACCGACATCGGCATGAACCATGTCGAAGAGGTGAACATCATCCGCAACGGCGAGAACTACGGCTGGATGAAGCGCGAGGGCTACTGGGAGAACGGCATGATTCGTCCCGGCGGCGCGCTCAACCAGCTCTATCCGCTGTCGGCGGCGGTGCTGAGCGGCAAGGAAAAGGAGCCGGAAGGCTTTACGTATCCGGTCGCCATCTACGACCACACCGAAGGCGCGGCGATTACCGGCGGGTTCACCTACAACGGACGTATCGCGGCGCTGCGCGGCAAGTTCGTGTTCGGCGACATCAACCGCGGGCGGCTCTTCGCGGCCGACGTCGCGGCGTTGAAGAAGGCCGACGACGGCGTGCCGCAGACGGTGGCGCCGGTCGAGGAGATTCAGCTCTACGTGCGCGACGCCCGCGGCAACCGCGACTACGTGTCGTTCCGCGATCTGGTCGAGCGGGTGATGGGCGCCACCGTCACCCGCGCCGACCTGCAGTTCAGCCGCACCGGCGACGGCGAGCTGCTGCTCACGTCGCGGCAGGACGGGATGATCCGGATGCTCGTGCCCGACGCCTCGTCGGCGACGCGGTAGAGGCCGTTCGACGTGGGGGCCGGCTTTAGCCGGCCCTGGGGTGGGCCGCCTGAGGGCGGCGCCTACGTCTACACGGCGGCGCCGGCGAGGAGCTGCGCGAGCGCGTCGGGATCGACCGGCTTGGTGAGGTGCGCGTCGAACCCGACGTCGAGCGCGCGCTGCTTGTCCTGGGCCTGTCCCCAGCCGGTCACCGCCACCAGGACCACCTGCTGCTGCCGCCGGCATCTGACGGATGCGGCGGCACACTTCGTAGCCGTCGAGACCCGGCATGCCGATGTCCATGAAGACGATGTCGGGCTGGAACGTCTCCGACGGCGGCCAGGCCGCTGGCGCCGTCGAACGCCGTGAACGCCGTGCCGCCCAGCTCCTCGACGAACATCGCCATCGTCGTCGCCGCGTCGCGGTTGTCGTCGATGATGAGCGCCCGGCTGCGCACGCGCGGCGATGCGGGCGAGGGCGGTCTGCTCGGCGGCCACGGCCGCCTTCGACAGCGGCAGGCGCACGATGAACTCGCTGCCGCGGCCGGGGCCGTCGCTGTGCGCCTCGATCGCGCCCCCGTGCAGCTCGGTGAGCCGCTTGGCGAGCGCGAGCCCGATGCCCAGCCCGCCCTGGGCCCGATCGGCCGTCGTGTCGCCCTGGGTGAACAGCTCGAAGACCCGGGAGAGCAGCGACTCGGTCATGCCGATGCCGGTGTCGGTGACGGTGATCGCCACCTGCGCGTCCTCGGCCCCGTCCCTTTCAGCACCTCCACCTTGAGCCGGATCGCGTCCCTCCGAGCGGCGTGAACTTCGCAGGCGTTGTGCAGGATGTTCGAGAGGATCTGGCACGAAGCGGGCGGGGTCCACGTCCACGACGTGCGGGCTCGGCCGGCAGCTCCGTCGTGAGCTCGATCCGCGCGGCCTCGATGGCCGCGCGCTGCGCCTCGACGGCGCTGAGCACCAGCTCGGCGAGCGGCGTGGGCCGCCGCTGCAGCACGATCTTCCCCGACGTGATGCGTGACACGTCGAGCAGGTCGTCGATGAGCCGCACCATCTGCGCGACCTGCCGCTCGATCATGCCGCGCACGCGCCGCACCGCCTCCGGGGCATCGCCCGACAGCCGGATCAGCTCGAGGCCGGTGCGGATGGGCGCCAGCGGATTGCGCAGCTCGTGGGCCAGCAGCGCCAGGAACTCGTCCTTGCGCGAGTCGGCCTCGCGCAGCTGGCGCTCCGATTCCGCGATCGTCATGCCGCGCCCGCACCTGGGCCGAGATGTCGCGGAAGTAGCAGACCAGGCCATAGCGGCCATCGGGCAGCGTGATGCGGTCGATGCGCCACTCGTAGTACTCGATGACGCTCGCGATCGACCCGGTACTCGGCGCTGCTCCGGCGCGGCGTAGGGCTCGCCGGTCTCCAGCGTGTGGCGGAAGATGCGCGACGAGCTCGTCGGCGTAGGCCGGGTTCCAGATCTGGTGCATGACCTCGTCGAAGTCGCGGCCGACGACGCCGCCCGGGATGTCGCCGAACACCGGCAGCGCCACCGGATTGACCTCGCGGATGCGGAAGTCGGCGTCCACCAGATAGACCCCGATCGGCGCCTGGCGGAGCAGCGTCTCGAACTGATCGGCTGCGGTTGCGCAGCGCCTGCTCGGCGTCGCGGCGCAGCCGCGCCAGGTCGAGCTGCGACGCCACGCGCGCCAGCAGCTCCCGGGCGCTGAACGGCTTGACCAGGTACTCGTCGGCGCCGGCCGCGAGGCCCTTCGATGCGCGCTTCCTCGCCGGCCCGCGCCGACAGCAGGATCACCGGCATCGCGCGGATGCCGGTCGTCTGCACGGATCGCCGCGATCAGGCCGAAGCCGTCGAGGCCCGGCATCATGACGTCGGACAGCACCAGGTCCGGCGGCCGGGCGCTGGATGCGGCTCGAGCGCCGCCTCGCCGTCGGCGACGGCTTCGACCTCGTAGCGCTCGCCGAGCATGCGCGTGAGGTAGTCGCGCATGTCGGCGTTGTCGTCGGCGACCAGCACCCGGGCGCCGGCGCGGGACCGCGTGCGCGCTGGCCGGCAGGTCGGGGTCGGCGAGCGACCTCGGCGCGGCGGCCGGGTCGCGCGGCAGCCAGCGCAGCGCCTCCTCGACGTACGGCAGGGCGCCGACGCTCGTCGGCGTCAGCTGCCGCGGCACGGCGATCCGATCGGCCGGCAGATGCGCCGTGCCGGCGGGAATCGTGACGGTGAACGCGGCGCCCTGGCCTTCGCGGCTCTCCACGCGCACGTCGCCGCCGTGCAGCCGGGCGAGCTCGTGCACCAGGGCCAGCCCGATGCCGGTGCCTTCGTGCGTGCGCGCCTGCGCATGCTTCACCCGGTGGAAGCGCTGGAACATCCGCGGCAGGTCGGCCGCGGGGATGCCGACGCCGGTGTCGGCGACCTGCAGCTCGGCGTGCGTCGCCGCGCCAGCGCAGCGCGACGCGAATCTCGCCCTCGAACGTGAACTTGAGCGCGTTGGACAGCAGGTTGAGGACGATCTTCTCCCACATGTCGCGATCGACGTAGACCGGCTCCGGCAGCGCCGGGCAGTCCACGACGAGCCGCAGCCCGGCCTTCTCGATCGCCGAGCGGAACACGCTGGCGAGCTCGGCGGTGAGCGCCGGCGAGGTCCACGGGCTCGAAGCTGGCGTCGATGCGCCCGGCCTCGATGCGGGAGAAGTCGAGCAGCGTGTTCACCAGCTTCAGGAGCCGCAGGCTGTTGCGGTGCGCGATCTCGAGCCCCGCCGCCGCGTCGGCCGGCAGCGTCGCCGATCTCCTGGCGCAGCACGTCCTCGAGCGGGCCCAGCATCAGCGTCAGCGGCGTGCGGAACTCGTGGGAGACGTTGGAGAAGAACGCGGTCTTGGCGCGATCCAGCTCCGCCAGGCTCTCGGCCCGCCGCCGCTCCTCCTCGAGCGCCTGGGCGTCGGCGAGCCCGGCGGCAATCTGGCGTGGCGACGAGCTCGAAGAACGTCCGGTAGTCGGCGTCGAGCGCGCGCATCGGGCTCACCGCCGCCACCAGAATGGCCCGCGGCCGATCCTGGCCCGGGCAGCAGCACCGGCAGCACGAGCGCGCTGGCCGGCGACATCTTCCAGGCGCCGGCCGGCAGCGCCTCGAAGCGCGTGCGCAGGTCCGTCAGCAGCGCGCTCTGTCCCGAGGCGGCGACGCTCTCCATCAGCCACCGGTCGCCGGCGTCGCCGAGCGTCACCCGTTCGGGCGCCGTGGCCTCGCCGGGCTGCGATGCCGATCGCGGCCATGCGGTGCGGCCACCGTGCCCTGATCGTCCACCCGATAGAGCAGCGCGAACGGGCACGTCCTGCGGGTTCTCGGCCAGGGTCGCCGCCGCCGCGGCGTAGGCCTCGTCCTCGGTCGCCGCCCCTTTGGTGCGCGCCGCCAGGTCGCGCAGCGTGCGCAGCCGGCGCTCGCCGATCACCTTCTCCGTGGTTTCGATGACCGGGCAGAAGACGCCGACCACGGCGCCGTCCTCGCCGTGAATCGGGCTGTACGAAAACGAGAAGTACGCTTCTTCGAGGTAGCCGCGGTCGATCATGCAGCAGCAGGTCGCGCGAGCGGGTGGGCTCGGCGGTGGCCATGACCTGCGACAGCATCGGGCCGATGACGTCCCAGATCTCCGCCCAGACCTTCGCCCCGCGCTCGCCGAGCGCGGCCGGATGTTTGGCAGGTCCGAGGATCTGCGCGTATTCGTCGTTGTAAAGAATGGCAAGGTCGGGTCCCCACCAGAGCACGATGGGGAAGGCGCAATCGAGGCAGGTGCTGACCGAGGTGCGCAGCGACTGCGGCCACTGATCGACCGGACCGAGCGGCGTGCGCGACCAGTCGAGCGCGCGCATCCGCCGCGCCATCTCGCTTGTGCCGTGAAACGGACTCTGTGCCATCGCTCACGCCGGCTCCGGCCGTGGCGCGCGCGATCCGCCGCACGCGCGCCGGAGACTGTATCCGACGCCTGCGTGCGCTGCATAACCTGGACCAGAGTGTTTACGGTCGCGTCATGCCGAGGCTCAGCCGGAAAGCCCAGCCGTGAGGCCGAACAGACGCATGGCGTTCTCCTTGAAGATCAGCGGCTTCACTTCGTCCTTGATCGCGATCTTCTCGAAGTCGGCCATCCACCGGTCCGGCGTGAGCAGCGGATAGTCGGACCCGAAGAGCACTTTGTGCTTCAGCAGCGAGTTGGCGTACTGGATGAGCGTCGGCGAGAAGTACTTCGGCGACCAGCCCGAGAGGTCGATGTAGACCTGCGGCTTGTGCAGGCACACCGAGATGGCTTCGTCCTGCCAGGGGAACGACGGGTGCGCCATCACGATCGGCATGTCGGGGAAGTCCACCGCGACGTCGTCGATCGGCATCGGGTGGCCGTATTTGAGCCGGATGCCGCCGCCGCCCCGCATCCCGGTGCCGATGCCGCTGTGTCCGGTGTGAAAGAGCACCGGCAGCTTCGCTTCGGCGAACAGCTCGTAGAGCGGGTAGGCGACGCGGTCGTTGGGGAAGAACTCCTGGATCGGCGGGTGCAGCTTCAGCCCGCGCACCTGACCGGTGGCGAGCAGCCGCCTGGCTTCGGCGAGTCCCTCGGCGCCGCGATTCGGATTGATGCTGATGAACGGGATCGCGAGATCGGGATGCTTCGCGGCGAACGCGAGGACGTCCTCGTTCGACAGGCTCGGCCTGCCGCTCAGCGTCTCGTCCACGGTGAAGATGACGAACGCCATCTTGCGCGACCGGTAGTACTCGGCCAGCGCCTCGGGCCGCCGGTCGGCGCCGCCCTTGAAGTAGGCCTTGGCCTTTTCGTCGGCATCGGTGGTCTCGCCCGTGTGCTCGAGGTGCACGTGCACGTCGATGGCGGTGAGCGAGGAAGGATCGATCGTCAGCGTCTGTGTCATCGTGATGGGTGGGTGGGTAGGGCGGGCTTCAGCCCCGCCGGCTTCCGGCCCGCGCGGCGGCCAGCAGCACGCGGTCCGACGGCGAATCCGCGTAGAGGTCTTCGACCGTCGCGGCGCGGTGCTGCAGAACGGCCTTCTGGTTGAGTGAACCTTTGTCGGTGATTTCCTTGGCGTCGAGCGAGGGCGGCACGTCGAGAATCACCGCGCGGGCCACGAACGTCGAACTGCCCGTGCCCTCGGCGGCCAGGGTGTCGAACGCGTGCTGGAAGCGCTCGCGCACCAGGGGGTGGGCGACGACGTCGGCCGGCGCCGTACCGGCCGGCAGATTCGCCAGCTCGCGGCACCGGCCGAGGTTGGGAAACACGAGCGCCGACGCGAAGTTGCGATCGTGCCCGGCAATCACCACGTCCTGCACCAGGCCGCGCCCCTGCGCGACAATCCGCGCGCGCAGCGGTCCGACGCTGACCCACGTCCCCGTGGAGAGCTTGAAGTCCTCGGCCAGCCGCCCGTCGAAGATGAGCCCCTTGCCGGGATCCTCGGGGTCGACGAATTCCATCGCGTCGCCCGTCTTGTAGTAGCCCTCCTCGTCGAAGGCACGCTCGGGTGAGCGCTTCGTCGCCCCAGTACCCCGGCGTGACGTTCGGGCCCTTCACGCGCGCCTCGCGCTTGGTCCCCACCGGCGTCAGCTTGAACTCGAGCCCGGGCACCGGCAGCCCCAGCCAGCCGGCCCTGGCCCCGGTCGGCCCCGTGCAGATCGCGAACGGCGCCGTTTCCGTGGCGCCGAACCCGGTGATGAAGGCCAGTTCCTCGCCGCAGGCTTCGAACGAGAGGTCGCGCAGCTCGTCCCAGAAGCGCTGCCCCAGCCCCGCCGCCGCATAGAAGTAGATCTTCAGATTCCGGTAGAAGGTTTCGCGCAGCACCGGATCGCGGCGCAGGTGCGGCAGCAGCATCTCGTAGGTGCGCGGCACGGTGAAGTGCGCCACCGCCGACACCTCGCGCAGGTTGCGCAGCGTGGTGGCGAAGTGCTGCGGCGTGGGCTTGCCCTCGTCGATGTAGAGCGTGCCGCCGTTGAAGAGCGCGATGCCGAAGTTGTGGTTGCCGCCCGCGGTGTGGTTCCACGGCAGCCAGCAGCACAGCACCGGCGGCTCATCCGCGAGGAACCGGAAGTGCGAGCGGATCATCACCTGGTTCGAGCACAGCATCCGCTGGGTGTTGATGACGCCCTTCGGCTTGCCGGTCGAGCCCGAGGTGAAGAGCACCTTGGCGATGGTGTCGCCGTCGACGCGATCGCGCGCGGCGTCCACCGCCGGCGTGGGCGCCGCCTGGAGATCGGCGAACGACGTGGACGGCAGCGCCGCCGGCGACGACGCCGACACGACGATCTCGACACCCGCCGGGAGCGCATCCGTGAGCGCGCGCTCGAACAGCGCGCCCTCGGCCGCGAACACCAGGCCCGGGCTGCATCCGTTCGAACACCTGGCGGAGCGTGCCGAACTCGTTGGCCTGCAGCGAGTAGGCCGGCGCGATCGGCGCGTAGGGCACGCCCGCGTACATCGCGGCCAGCGCCAGCAGGCCATGCTCGATGCTGTTGCCCGAGAGGATCACCACCGTGCGGTCGCGCGAGAGCTTCCGGTCGAGCAGTCCCTGCGCGAGACGCCGCACCTGGTTCAGGGCGTCGGCGTAGGTGACCGTGCGCCAGCCGGTCACCGAGTCGGGAGACTCGCCAGGGGCCGGGGCCGGACGCTGCGCCAGGAACACGCGATCCGGGGCCTCGACTGCCCAATGCTCGAGCCGATCGGTGATGCGGATCGGGTAGGGCGCGATCGCGGTGGTCGATCGCATGTAGATGCTGCCATCGGGTGCATGGCGCAGGTCCGCCGTGTTGTCGGCGATGTGGACCGGCCGCACCCGCCTGGGGGTCGACATTCCGCTGTGCGTGGCGCGTGCTCATTCGTCAGGCGCGGGCCGGCGCGGCGGCGCGGCTCTGGTCGAAGGCGCGGAACGTCGAGCCCTCGCGCGCGAGGCGCTCGAGCAGCGGCGCCGGCGTCCAGCGTGCCCCGTGCTCGCGGTGGAACGCGGCCACACGGTCGTACACCTGCTTGAGGCCGACCGAGTCGGCGTAGAACATCGGTCCGCCGCGGAAGCTGGGGAAGCCGTAGCCCGTCAGGTAGATGACGTCGATGTCGGCGGCGCGCAGCGCGAAGCCCTCCTCGAGGATCTTCGCGCCCTCGTTGACGAGCGCGTAGATCGTGCGCTCGATGATCTCCTCGCTGGTGAAGCTGCGCCGCGCGATGCCCGCCGCCGTGGCGGTGCGCTCGATGAGCGCCTCCACCTCGGGATCCGGTGTGGCCTTCCGGTTCTCGTCGTAGATGTACCAGCCGGAGCCGGTCTTCTGTCCGAGGTGATTCATCGCCACGAGCTGGTCGGCGACGAGCGGCTTGCGCTGCGTGGGATCGCTGAACTGGTTCAGCTCCTGGCGCACGCGCCAGGCGACGTCGAGCCCGCCCATGTCGTCCACGGCGAAGATGCCCATCGCCATGCCCCAGTCCGTGAGCGCCCGGTCCACCTGCGCCGGCGTCGCGCCGTCCTCGGCGAGGAACTGCGCCTCGTACATGTAGGGGAACATCATCCGGTTGCCGACGAAGCCGGGGCAGTTGCCGACGACCACGCCGACTTTGCCGAGGCGCTTGGCCAGCGCCTGGGCGGCGGCGATCGTCTCGGGCGAGGTGGCCGCGCCGCGCACGATCTCGACCAGCCGCATCACGTTGGCCGGGCTGAAGAAGTGGGTGCCGATGACCGCCTGCGGCCGCTTCGTCACGCCGGCGAGCGCGTCGATGTCGAGCGTGGACGTGTTGGTGGCGATGAGCGCGCCGGGACGGGCCACGGCGTCGAGCTGCGCCAGCACCTCTTTCTTGAGCGCCATGTTCTCGAACACGGCCTCGATGATGACGTCGGCGCGATCGAATCCGGCCTGACCCACCTGCGTCGAGATCCGGCCGATGCGCTCGGCCGCCGATTCCGGCGTGAAGCGGCCCTTTTTCACCGAGCCGTCGTAGTTCTTGCGGATGGTCGCCATCGCGCGGTCGAGGCCGGCCTGTTCGGTGTCGGTGAGCACCACGGTGATGCCGGCGTTGGCGCACGCCATGGCGATGCCGCTGCCCATCGTGCCGGCGCCGACGATCGCGACCGTCGAGACCGGCGGCACCGCGATGTCCTTGCCGACGCCGGGCACCTTGGCCACGGCGCGTTCGGCGAAGAACGCGTAAATCATCGCCCGCGCCTGCCCGGACTTGATCAACTCGTAGAACAGCTCGCGCTCGCGGCGGCACCCCTCGTCGAAGGGCAGCGTGGCCGCGGCCGACACGGCGGCGATCGCCGCGGCCGGCGCGTGCTGGTGCCGGCGCACCTTCTTCGCGAGCTCGTGCGCCGCCGCCACCATCGCGGGCAGCTCCGATGCCGCGGGGAGCTTGTCGCGGCGCTCGCTCGTCCTGGGATGCGGCCCGCCCGTGGCCGCGACCTCGGCGGCAAACGCGACGGCGCCCGGCACGAGGTCGTCGACGATGCGGTCGATGAGGCCGGACTGCAGCGCCTCGGCCGCCTTGACCGGCCGGCCCGACACGATCATCGTGAGCGCGGTGTCCACGCCGACGAGCCGCGGCAGCCGCTGCGTGCCTTCGGCGCCCGGGATGATGCCGAGGTTCACCTCCGGCAGGCCGAGCTGCGCGCTGGCGACGGCCACGCGGTAGTGCGCGGCCATGGCCACTTCGACTCCGCCGCCGAGCGCAGTCCCGTGGATCGCCATCACGACCGGCTTCGGGCACTGCTCGATGCGCTGCAGCAGGTCGTGCATCTCGGGCGCACCGGTATCCCCGCCCCAGACCACGTTTTCGAGGCCCTTGATGTCCGCGCCGGCGATGAACGTGCGGCCGGCCGCCGCGACCACGATGGCCGTGGCCGCGGGGTCGGCTTCGGCCTGCGACAGCGCGGCCGCGAGGCCGTCGATGGTCTCGGGGCTGAGGGCGTTGACCGGGGGGTTGTCGATGAGGATGACGGCCACCGAGCCGTCGAGGCGGAGTGAAACGGGATTCATCATGAAGGCGTCACGAGGCCGGGGCCCGGGGCCGCAGCGGCCGGGCAAACAAGCCATTGTAGCGCCGTCGGCCGTCTAAGAATGCTCAAAGACGGGGGCCGCCGCAGGTCAGCGCCTGAGCATCGGCGCCGGGATATCGACCGGTGCCGGCACGGGACAGGATTGCGGCGCGGCCGGGTCGAGGACGGCCTGGGCGGCGCAGGCGACATACGGGGGGCGGGTGCGGAGCAGGCCGCGGAGGCCCCGGAGGTTGCCGTCGAACTCCGCGAATCGTGAACGGCGTGACCGGATCGGCGGCGACGGCGGGCGCGATGGCGAGGGCCAGCCGGTTCGCTTCCTGTTCGAGCCAGCCGCGGCCGTCGGCGTCGGCGCCGGCGGCTGACCAGGGCGGAGACGCTGACGAGGGTCTCGAGATACAGACGGCGCAGGGCCGGGACGGCCATGATGCTGCGCGTGAGCACGTTGGTCTCGAGGCGATGGTCGATGGGCATGTCCACCGCCCAGAAGGCATGGTCGGCGTCCCAGGGCAGGACCTGCGCGGGCCGGCTGTCGCGAAAGCGATACAGATAGAAGTTGCTCATGCCCCAGTTGCCGATGAACCCGTCGATCTCGCCCGCCACCCGCTGCACCGCCAGGAAGCGGACGAGCGCCGGCAGGTCGAGGAGCGCGCCGACGCGCCTGCTCGAGGCGGTCGGGCGGGGTGTCGTTGATGAGGCGCGTAAGGGCTTCGAGCGGCTGATACAGGCGCGAGATGGCGTCGGTCTCGCGCGTGCGGGGCTCGAAGATCTCCGCGTACGGCTCGAGCGCCGGTCCCGAGGTACTCGAAGCCGTATTCCCGCACCCAGGTGTACTCGTAAAGGAAGCCGCCGTTTTCGACGTTGCCTTCCGCGTCACCGAAGACCCGGGCCACGAACGTGCGATCGAGGGGCTCGACCACGATGTAGAGGCCGGCGTACTCGTTGTTGACCAGCAGCCGCGCGTACGCCTCGCGCGGGGCCGGCAGGCCGGCGCGCGCGAACAGCTTCATCGCCAGCACCTCGCGCAGGGCCGACGGGTCGGTGTACGCGTTGTCGAGAACGAGCGCCCGCAGGCCGAGGAAGTTCTGATCGACGTAGCGGTTCATGTCGACCCGCAACCCGGGCTTGACGCCGTTGCGCGAGCCCGCCCCGCGCGAGCGGATGCCGACATTGCGCACGGTGACGCCGCGCCAGCGGAGATCGGCGGCGTAATAGGTGTTTTCGTCCGCGTGCGCCTTCAGCGCCTCCCAGTCGCGGCTGCTGACGGTCAGGTGGATGTCCTGCACCGTGCTGTCGTTGAACAGGTCGGCCTGCGTCTGCGCCAGCGCCGGCGCCGCGGCGGCCGACAGCAGGGCGCACACCAGCGTCTGCGCCAACCAGGCCCGGTGGGACGTGACGGGCGTCATCGGTCAGAGGACGAACTGGAACTGCACGACGGCCGTGGGAACCCGGCCGTCGCCCTCCGGTTCGGGGCTGCGCGCGGGGTCGCCGAGGAACTCGAACACGGCGTTGCCGGTGAGCTTGAGATGGCGGGTCAGGTACCACGACAGCCCCACGGTGACCACCCGATCGGCGTTGGCTACCGGAAGCGGGGTCAGCGGCGACACCGTGAGCGCGGGAAACTCGGCGCTCGTCCCGAACGCCAGGCGCTCCACGCGTGCGGTCAGTTCGAGCGCGCCGTGCCCGTCGTCGAACAGGCTGTGCGCCGGTTCGACGCGGCCGTCCTTGCGCTCGCCGGTGAGCACCCACGTGCCGGCGACGTACCAGCCCGAGGCCGTCACGGTCGGCAGATCGGTTTCCGCCGCCCCCATGCCGGTCCGCTGATCCGAGACCGTCATGTGTTCTCCCGACAGCGACACCGGCCCCATCGCCCACGCCGCCTCGAGGCCGCGGCGCAGGCGGCGCCCGTTGACGAACACGCGATCGAAGAACACGCCCTCGCCAAACACCGTCCGGCCACGCAGGCCGAGCACGTCGTCGAGCCGGCTCGTGACGACGGCGCCGCCGACCTGCAGGCCGGCCAGCGGCGTGGTCGCGGCCGGCCAGCGGGGTGACGACCACACGGCCCGCCAGCGCCGGGCCTCCGCCTCGTGTCTGCGCGGTGCGGGCGTTGTCGCCGTCGTGGCGGAAATAGCCCGCCTGATACGTCACCCGGCGGCCCGACACCCGTCCGTGCGCCATCACGCCCAGGTCGCGGCCCGGCGCCAGCTGCCGGCCCAGCAGGGACCGATAGACGAAATCGAGATTGGCGCCGCCGGTGAGCGCGTCGCGGCCGAACGGCACCTTGAACTGGCCGCCCCGCAGCTCGAAGCCGCGCGAGACGCGGAAGTTCGCGAACAGGTCGCGCTCGGGCTCTTCGGGGTCGCCGAACTCGCGCGACACCTCGAACTCGAGCCGGGTGAAGAGCGTGCCCTCGACCTGGAGGCGCGCGGTCTGCCAGCCGGGGTCGGGAAGCGCGGTGCCGCGGTCGCGCGCCGGCGACTGCACGGTGCCGGCGACCCGGCCGCGAAACTGAATCTCGCCGAAGGGAAGCTGGAGGGTGGGGCGGCCGCTCGGCGCGAGGCGAAAGCCCGAGTCGCCGGGCCCGCCGTCTTGCGCCGCCGGTACTCCGGAAGCCGGGTCAGCAGCCGGCACCTGGGCGAGGGCCGTGCCGCCGGACCCGAGCGCCAGCGCCGCGCTGAGACCCACGACCGCGGCGGCGCGCCCGCACTGCGTCATACCGCCACCGCCTCGTCCAGATCATCGTCGCTGCCGGCGGCCGGGAGGGCGAACAGTCGGGCGTAGGCCGGACTGTTCGCCATGAGCTCGTCGTGCGTACCCTGCGCCGTGATCACGCCGTGATCGAGCAGCAGTACCGAGCCGGCGCGCCGCACCGTGGCGAGGCGGTGGGCGATTGTCATCGACGTGCACTGGGCCATCAGCCGCGACAGCGCGTCGAAGACGAGCGCCTCGGACTCGGGGTCCAGCGCGGCCGATGGCTCGTCGAGCAGCAGGATCGGCGCCCGCCGGATGACGGCCCGCGCGATGGCGATGCGCTGGCGCTGGCCGCCGGACAAGGTCTCGCCGCGTTCGCCCACGACCGTGTCGTAGCCGCGCGGCAGGCGGCTGATGAACTCGTGGGCGTTGGCGAGCCGCGCGGCACGGAGGATCTCGTCGCGCCGAGCTCCCGGCCGCCCGTAGGCGATGTTCTCCCAGAGGGTCGCGTGGAACAGCACCGGATGCTGCGGCACCACGCTGATCTGGTCGCGCAGCGACTTCACGGTGAAGCGGCGGATGTCGTGGCCGTCGATCGCGATCGCGCCGCTCGACGGGGTCATAGAGGCGGAGAAGCAGCGCGAAGAGCGTGGACTTGCCGCTGCCGCTGGCGCCGACGATCGCGACGTGCTGGCCCGGCTCCACCGGTCAGGTCCACGCCGTTGAGCACCGGCACGTCGGGCTCGTAGCGGAAGCGGACGCCCCGGACCTCGATGCGGCCACGCAGCGCCGGGGCCGGCCGCGCGCCCGGCGCGTCCGGCACCGCCGCGGGCGTCTCGAGCAGCTCGCGGATGCGCTCGAAGGCGACCGCCGACTTCGACATCGTGTCGATCATCCGCGCGAGGTTCTTCATCGGCTTGTACAGCTTGCCCAGGTAGAGGACGAAGACGATCAGCGTGCCCGACGTCATCTGCCCCGCCAGCACCAGGCGCACGCCGACGAGCATCACCCCGCAGGTGCCGGCCGCCACGATGAGATCCACGAGCGGCGGCAGCGCCGCCTTCAAGCGGCGCGCCTGCAGCGCGGCGTGCATGGCGGCGCGGCTCTCGCGATCGAGGCGGGCTTCCTCGTGGTCCTCGCGTGCGAGCGTCCGCACGGTCCGGATGGCCGACAACGACTCCTGCACCACCGACGCCAGGGCGCTCTCGTGCTGCTTGACCTCGCGGGCCGCCTGCTTGATGCGCCGCGTGCGGCGAGACACCACGAGAAGAGCAGCGGCGCCACCGCGAGCGCCAGCAGCGCGAAGCGCCAGTCGAGATACAGCATGATCGCGACCATGCCCGCGAGCGTCAGCACGTCCATGGTCGCGCTCAGCAGCGCCGACGAGAAGAACTCCTGCGTGGCGTCCACGTCGCTCGTGAGGCGCACCATCAGATCGCCGGTGCGGCGGCTGTCGAAGAACGGCAGCGGCTGCTGCTGCAGGTGGTGATAGAGCGTGCCGCGCAGGTCGTGCATCACGCGCTGGCCGACGGTGGTGGCGAGCGACTTCTGGGTGTAGGCGCCGGCGGCACCGATGGCGGCAATCGCCATCACCGCGAGCGCGGCGGCGTTCATGATGCCGAGCGGGTGCAGACCGAACAGCGCCCAGCGCGCGATCGACGGGCGGCAGCGGCGCGCCGCCGATGACGTGATCGACGATGAGCTTGATCGGCCAGGGTTCCCAGAGGCTCGCCGCGCTCTCGACCACCATCGCGGCGAAGGCGATCGCCAGCAGGCTGCGGTGCGGACGCACGAGTCGCCAGAAACCGGGGGGAGCCGCGATCATGAGCCGCCTTGCGATTCTGTCACGCAGGTTGACGGTGCCGGCTCATGTACAGCGGCGATCGAGCTCGGCACTATTGCGACGCCGTCGAGTTGCTTATATGACGGCGCGCACGCATCGATGGTTCGCAGTCACCACCTTGCAGCACGCGAAGTCGGTCACGTCCCGCAAAGTGCCGGGGCCGGGCCCCCTATCGCGCGGATTAGAACTGGAGGAGGGCAGCGGCGATCGTCAACGGCATGGCGCTGGCAAACACGAACGCGTGACAGTAGGGCGAGAACACGAGGTGATCGACGAGCCCCGCCCAGGTGACAGCAGCTCGCGGCACAGGGCGAAGAGCGGGAGGAGCGGCCGGATCGCCTCGCCACGCCGGGCAGCGTGTGCGCCCAACCGTCGGACGAGGAAGACCAGGCAGAGCGAACGCCTCGGGCTGGTGCATGGCGCGCGCGAGCGCGCCGGTACTCGCCCCGGCGTCAGCTCAGGACCGGCCCTACGAAGGAATGGGGCGAGTGTTCGACCCACCCGCCCACGTGACGTACCCGCCTTACCGCCGCGAAGCGGCGGCCCTTGTTCTCAGTGGCCGGGCACCATGATGTGCGCGGCCGACGTGCCGGCGTCCATGATCCACGCGCTGCTCGCCGTCGGCTTGCTGGGGATCTTCAGCGTCTCGCTGGTCGCGAAGGGGACGGCAATCGTCACGTGGCCGCGTGCCGTCGCCGCATCGGCGCCGGCCAGGCCGTAGAAGCCGGCGCCGTACACCGGCGGCACCCGCTTGCCTTCCTTTTCCGCCGCCTGGATGGCCTTCTCGGCCTCCTCACGGCTGGACGCCTTCACGTAGAACTCGCGGTTCTGATCGACGCGCGCCAGCCCCGCCTCGGCGGTGCAATGGACGTTGATGGGCGTCCGCGAATGGCCCCACGCTGCCTGATCCCAGCACGCCAGCCCGTTCTTGCCCTGGCGTACGACGACGCGTTTGCCGTCGGCCCCCCACTTGACGACGGTGGCGTCGGCGCGGGCGTTGGCGGGTGCCGCCAGCACGGCGCGGTCGATGATCTCCTGGTCGGTCTGCGCGGCGGCCGACGAGGCCATCGCCAGACACGCGGCCATCACGAGCGTCGCATTCCTTCTCATTGCCACTTTCATCGCGGACCCTCCGTCCACTCACGCCAGGTTCAGTGACGACCAACCAGGACCACACCCTCGCGAAATACACTGAGAAACCGCGTGAAGTGCGTTCATCATAGTCCATCCATTTGACAACCACACCCGCGCTAGAGTGTGGGGCGAAATGAGGGGACCGATGCAGGGCGAGGCGCTGACGACGCCGCGGCGCAAGCCGTCCGGCAAACACCCGCACGCGCGACTGAAGGCCGTGACGGTACGCATCACCGTGACGCCGGGTCGCTACGCCGACGGCAACGGGTTGTATCTCGTCGTCGATCCCAGCGGCGCGAAGCGGTGGCTGCTGCGCATCGTCGTGCGCGGCCGGCGGTGCGATCTCGGGCTCGGGTCTGTGTCCCTCGTGTCGCTCGCGGATGCGCGCGAACAGGCCGGGCAGCTGCGCCGCGTGGCGCGCGCGGGTGGTGATCCGCTCGAGGCGCGACGACGGGCGCGCAGCGTGGTCCCCACCTTCAAGGAAGCCGCGACGGCGGTGCACCTGGAGCACGCGAAGTCGTTCCGCAACGCCAAGCACAAGGCCGAGTGGCTCAGTTCGCTCGACCGGTATGCGTTCCCCCACTTCGGGGCGCACCGGGTCGACGCGGTCACGTCGGCCGATGTCCTGAAGGCGCTCGGGCGCGATCTGGCACACGCGACCAGAAACGGCCCGGCGCGTGCGCCAGCGGCTGCGCACCATCTTCGACTGGGCGAAGGCCTCGGGGTTCCGCACCGGCGACAACCCCGTCGAGGGCGTCAGTCGCGTGCTGCCGCGGCACACGGACGACCAGGTGCACCTCGCGGCGCTGCCGTGGGCCGAGGTACCCGCGTTCGTCACGGCCCTCCACACGGTGGACGCGACCCACGCCACGAAACTCGCCTTCGAATTCCTCATCCTCACGGCCTCACGCACCTCCGAAGTCATCGGCATGCGGTGGTCGGAGGTCGACCGCGAGGCTAAGGTCTGGACGATCCCCAAGGCCGCATCAAGGCCGGCAAAGAGCATCGCGTGCCGTTGTCGCAAAGGTGCCTGGCGATCCTCGACCAGGCCGAAGCGCTCGCCGATGGCGGGGGCTACGTGTTCCCCGGCCTCTCTGAACGGCGACCGTTGTCGGCCATGGTGTTTCTGATGGTGCTGCGCCGCATGGAGCGCGACGACATCACGGCGCACGGGTTCAGGAGCTCGTTCCGCGACTGGGCCGCGGAGCGCCACGAACGTGCCGCAGGCGGTGGTCGAGGCCGCGCTCGCGCACGCGGTCAAAAACAAAGTCGAGGCGGCGTATTTCCGCAGCACCTTGCTCGAGCAGCGCCGCGTCGCTGATGGACACCTGGGCCGCGTTCGTGACGGCGCCACCGGAGAAGAAGGTCGTCCAGTTCCGCGCTTAGGTTCCCCTGCGAGCGACCAAGGAATGTGGTGCTTCGATGACGACACCCGAAGACAAATTCGAATACACCGTTGAAGCCATGCGTCGGTTTTTCATGGAGGAGCGCCAAAGGGCCACCGACCGCCAAGACGCGAAGCGATACGGCTGGATGGACCAAAACATCAAGAAGCTGGACACGCTGACCCTCGACTATTGGACGCTCTCTGGGCACGCGTGGCAGCGGGACACAAAGTCGAAGTAGCCGGCGAACCGCCGGGCACGCGCCCGCATCGCGTTTGTCCGCGCCTTGCGCGCGTAGCCGGAAACGGAAGGCGGTGAAGAAGCCATGATCCGAGTCGGGGTCCCAGAGTTGATGCTCCTTGCCCTTCTGCTGTTCTTCGTCGCGAGGGCTGCGCGACGACTATGGAAGGGTATCCCTCCACGACCGCTTGATCCTGGGGCCCCCGAGTTGGTTCAGCGAGTGCGGAGCGTCACGCCGTGGATCGAACTGGTGTGGGCACTGCTCGGCTTCACTCTCTATTTGGTCTACAGGCTCGGGGGCCCGGTCACTTAATGAATGAGGGGCGGCCGGCACACGCCGGGGAGCGGCGTCGCCGGTTGGGATTATATGAGAGGAGCCGTGGCCCCGCCTGTCAGAACGTCAGATCGAGTGTCACTTTGGCGATGGCGTCGGCCAGTTCCGCCTGGAGTCTCTCGTGGCGCTCGAGGAAGGTGACGAGCTCACGCTTCAGCGTGTCGAGCCGCGTTTCCTGGGCCTCGAGCTGGCCGGCGTAGCGATTCAACAGCCGGCGCTCGGCCGTCGAGTCTTTCAGCGCCTTCATGTTCTCGCGCAGCCGGTTTTGATCCTGCTCGATCGAGGCCGCCTCCGCCTCGCGGCGATCGACCTCCTGCTGGGCCAGGGCCAGTTCCGCGCGCTTGGCCGTGACCGGCGCGAGGGCCTGTTCGAGCGCAGCGCGGTTGCCGCCACCCTGCACCAGGAAGGTGAGGCGATTGTCGTCGAATTCGCCCACCGAGTAGCGCACGCTGCCGTCGCTGGTTTCGTCGACGTCGAGTGTGGCGGTCTGGCCCGCCGGCACGGCAAGCGTGAAGCGGTACGACGATGCGGTCGTCTCTTCGGGCACCGGCGTGGACGCCAGCTTCCAGCCCGCCGTCACCGGGTGCTCGATCAGCACCACCCGGGCGTCGCGATTGTCGTTGCGGGCGGTGTAGGAGCGCCGCCGGCGCTGCTGCGACTCCTGAGTGACGACGCCCTTGGCCATGGTGACCCGCACGATGCGGGTCGGCCCGTCGACGCGTCGCGGACTGACCTGCACGCCGAGGTCTGAGGCGTAGGAAACGAGCCGGCGTTCCCCCGGCTTGACCGGATCGATCAGCCCTTCGCCCGCGAAGGCGCCGCCGTCCACGATGCTGAGGCTGCCGGCGTCGAGCGTGAGCGGGCTCGTGTTCTTCAGCCACACCGCCCGCCGCGGGCGCAGGCCCATACCGTCGTTCCAGAGGCTGACGCGTTCGGCGGTGACCGGCGACTGAAGGATGGGCACCAGCGCCGATTGATTGCGGCGGATGGTGACGCGATCGGACAGCTTGTATTCGAACAGCTCGCCGAGATCGGCGGCGCTGGCGGCCACGGCCTGATCGAGCGCCGCCTGTTCGATGGCCGCCTGCGACGGCAGCGGGGCGGCGGCCACGCCTCCCGCGATGCCGCCGACGGTTCCGCCGCCGATGCCCCCACCGACGCCTACGCCGGACCGCGTGCGCGGCGACACCGCATTCGACCGCCGAGGCTGCGACGCCGTGACCGTGATCGACTCGGTCAGCGCACCGACCGTCAGCTGCACGTCGCGCTGGGTGATGCGACTCGGGTCGAGCGGCACAGCCTCGAGTCGCGCCGTCATAAAGCCGGGCAGGGTCGCCTGCAGCGTGTAGGCGCCAGCGGCCACGCCACCGATGGCATAGCGGCCGTTGCCGTCGGTGACCCCCTTCGCGACGGCGCGTTCGCCGTCGAGCAGTTCGACCGACACGCCTGGCAGCGCCGCGCCCGACGCGTCACGGGCCACGCCGGTCACCCGCGCCGTGCCGGTGACGAGCCCGGCGCCGTGGGTCTCGGGCACGAGGGCCGTGCCAGTTCCCAGCGCGACGGTGGGACGCGCGACAAACAGCGGCAGCGACAGCGCCTGCCTGAACGCCTGCGGGGCACCGGCCACGAGCGACAGTTCGACGTCGGTCCAGTCGGCGGCGCTCACGTTGTCCACCACCGCCCAGCCTTGCAGCAGCGGTGCCCGGTCACCCGCCGACGGAAACACCAGCCGGTAGGTCGTCTTCCATACCGCGGCCTCTCCGACATAGCTCACGAGAAACTGCCGGGCCCCGGTGCCCGCCGTGGAAATGATCATGCGTCGCGGGCTGCGCGTGCCGTTGGTGGCGGTGATAGTGAGGTAGCGGCCGAGATCCTGCCGCCGATCCGGATCGGCGACTCGAATGCGAGTGGTGGCGTTCACCGGCAGGGTGACGAGGTCGCCCCCGTCGGTGACCAGGCTGATCTCGTCGCGCTCGACCGGCGGATCGCCGGGCTGGGAGACGCGGCTCTCGGCGTTCAAGAGCCGGCCGACCACGATGGCGCCGGTGGCGCCACGCACTTCGACCCGTGAACCCCGAAGCGCCGCGAGCAGCTGCATCGTCGTCGCGCCCTGTCCAAGGGGCAACTGCAGCGCTTCGAGCTGACGTTCGATCGGCGTCGGCGAGTCGTAGCTCACGCCAACCACGCGGCCGGTGCCGAGGTCCACCGCCGTGAGCGACTTGAGCACGTCGTCGAGCTGATCGCCCGAGAACGGGACCGCCAGTTGCTGGTTGCCCGTGATCGTGCCCAGATGTTCGAAGTAGCCGACGCCCGTCTTGTAGAGCACGACTCGCCGGATGGGCAGCACCGTTGCGCCCGGGTCTTGCGGGCCTTGAGCGGACAGCGAGAGCACGGCGAGGCAGCCAACTGCGACGGCGAGGGCAATTCTGCGAATCATGGTGGTCTCCGCGCCGGCGGGGCGCTGCGACGTGTATCGGCGTCAGCACGCGCGCGGGAGAGGGAGCGCGACTCTTCCATAACGTCAGGGCCGGCGGGCTACACTACGTCCGTGCTGAAGGAGATCGCCATGCGCCGAGCCGTCACGATTGCCGCCCTCATCGCCGGCACCGCCGCGCCGGCGGCCGCCCAGACGTCCGATGGCGGCGCCGACCGGTCGCTGTCTCCATCCATGGCGGCGTCGGTGAAGGCCATGCACG
This sequence comes from uncultured Acidobacteriota bacterium, assembly GCA_963731785.1. GTDB lineage: Bacteria > Acidobacteriota > Vicinamibacteria > Vicinamibacterales > UBA2999 > DASYRM01. The sequence continues at coordinate 432,105 of CAVSWX010000008.1, read as the reverse complement.
GCATCATCCGGCGCAATCTGGCGGAGGCGGCCGCCGTGATGCCGGAGGGGGACTTCGCGTTCAAGCCGACGCCGCAGGTGCGCAGCTTCGGTGAGCTCGTCGGCCACGTCATCAACGCCAACTTCTACTTCTGCGCGCAGGCCCGGGGCGAGAAGTCGTCGTCTGGCACCGACTTCGAAAAGACGGCGGACAAGGCCGCGTTGGTCAAGGGCTTGACCGAGGCGCTGGCCTACTGCGATGCCGTCTACGACGGCACCACCGACGCCAACGTGGGGCAGGCAGTGACCGTGCAGGGGCGGGGCGGCGGCACGCCCACCACCCGCGGGCTCGTGCTGATGTTCAACACGACCCACAACAACGAGCACTACGGCAACCTGATCGTGTATCTGCGCCTCAAGGGCATCGTCCCGCCATCGACGGCGCGCGCCCAGCAGGCCCGGTAGCGCGGCCGCGCTCGTCGCGCAGACGGATCCTGGCCGTCAGCGGGCCGGCGGACCGGCCTTCCGCGTCGCTCGCCGTTCGCCGCTGGCGCCGCGGATGATGAGGTGCGTCACCCGGCCCTGGGTGTCCGTGACGAATTCGAAGCCGGTCGGCGTCGCGGTCGAGAGGAACTGCGTGTCCGACTGCGCCAGCAGCGGCAGCTTCGGCTCGTTGAGCCCCTGCACCCAGAGCAGATCACCCTCGGCCACCACCAGCGCGTCGCGGCCGGGCGCCAGTTCGTAGACGCCGGCGTACCTGGCCAGGATCGCCGGACTCACGGCGACGCCGGCGGCGTGCGTGAAGTGGAGCTGATCCTTCTCGTTCTCGCAGACGTCTTCGAGCAGATCGGTGTCCGGCGCGAGTACGCGCTCGGTCCTGATCGTGAAGGGCCTGGCGAACACCGCCGGATCGTCGATCGTCATCTCGAACTCCATGTGCCCGAAGTCGCGGCGGCGGATGCGTTCGGTGAGCCGCAGTGATTCGGTCTGCGGGTGGCCGGCGCTATCGAGCCACGCGCGATCGTTGAAGCCCGCCGTCGTGATCACCAGCGTGTCGCCCTCCCAGCGGCCGATGGAGTAGCCGAGCCAGGCGGGATTCGGATCGACCGGAAGCGGCCGGCCGTCCATGTAGATCGTGCGATGCGGGCCGTTCGGCGATTCGTAGAGCATCACCAGCATGCGAGGCGTCTGCACGAACTGGGTGAGGTTGAAGAAGTTGTGGTACGGGACACTGACCGGCAGGCAGCGCGCGAGCGGGCTGTCCTTGCGCGAGTCCCGCAGCCGCTGCAGGAACAGCGCCTCGGCCCAGGGCTTCACCTCGCCGGGGCCGAGATCCTGGGCGATGTTGAAGCGATACATCGGCCCGGCGCCACTCCAGACCCCGGTGAGATCGGGCCGCCCGTCCGGCGTTCGCGGTGCCGGCGCGGCGAGGTTCGCGCTGCCATCCGCCAGCCGCGGTGTGCCTGGAGCAGGGTAGTTCAGCCACTGCGCCGTGGCGGGAATCGCGAGCAGGGACACCAGCACCACCGTCAGCGGCAGGCGACGTGATCTCATGGAGACCTCCCCGAGGCCCGCGATTATATGGCTCCGATGAAGGCTTCGGGCTTCGGGCTCACGAACGAAGGGCCGGGTCACACGACCCGGCCCTTCGACTTACCCGTCTTACCCGCCCCACCCGCCCAGCGACGAGCGAAGCGAGCTGGCTTAGAACGTGAACTTCACGCTGAACTGACCCTGGACGCCGGGGTTGAACAGGTCCTCCATCCCGTAGCGCGGGTCGTACGAGCCGGCCCCTTCCAGCGTCTGGAGGATGAGCGCGTTGTAGTCGTAGCCCGCCGCCAGGTTGACCTCCGAGAAGTCGATGGCGTTGGCCGCGCGCGTCTGGCTGCCGGCCGGGGCGCCCTTGTTCAGGTAGTTGAAGATGTGCGTGGCCGTCTTCTGGTTGAACAGGTTCTGGATGTTCAGCTCCAGCCGCACCCGCTTCCGATCGGCCAGGCCGAACTCGTGCGACACCAGCAGGTCGGTGCGCGTCAGCACCGGCGTGCGGCCCATGTCGCCGCGCCCGTTGACCATCGGCGCATACGCATCCAGGCCCACCACCTGCGTGGTGATCGGCGTGCCGCTGCCGCCGTAGAAGAAGGCGCCGAGCTGCGTGCCGAAGTTGAACTGGTAGGCGCCATACAGCTTCACCACGTGCGGCCGGTCGGTGGCCAGGCGGCCCGCGCGGATCGAGATTGCCGTGCGAGTCCCACAGCAGCTCGTCGATGTCCCAGCCGGTGTGCGAGTTGCTGCCCGGGCGGGCAATCGTGCCGTTCTGCTGCTGCGCGTTCTTCGACGTGATGCCGATCGTCGGCGTGTGGATCTCGTCGGAGTTGGCGGTGCCGGAGTAGTTGCCGTAGAGACGGCTCCAGGTGTAGTTGACGTTCGCGAACCAGTTCTGCGAGAACCGGCGCTCGAACGTCACTTCGAGCGCGTCGTACTGCCGCTTCGGCTTCGGCGTCGCGAAGTTGGCCGTGGCCGGATACGACGCCGGCGTGATGACGTTGTCGCCCTCACCGGGGTTGCCGATCACGTAGATGCTGTCGCCGTTCACCAGCGCGCCGAGGTCCTCGATGGTGCGGCCCAGGTTGTTGTGGATGAAGTGGACGCCGAGCGCGGTGCGGGCCCCGAGCTGGAAGTCCATGCCGCCGTTGAAGCTGTCCTGGAACATCGGCTTGATGTTCGGATCGGTGTTCTCGATCGAGTTGCCGCGGAAGTCGCGGAAGCCGTTCGGCCCGCCCCACAAGTCGTTGCCCGGCATGTTGCTCAGGTTGAGGCTGCCGATGTCGAGCGTGTCGAGCGACCGGTAGTAGATGTGCCACAGGTCGCCGCCGTACGAGCCGCGCGCGATCTCGTAGCGCGTCCAGTCGTAGTAGCGGCCCCAGCTCGCGAACGCCTTCATGCGGCCGTCGCCCTTGACGTCGAAGCTGGCGCCGAGCCGCGGCGCGATCTTGTCGGCGAAGCCGAACTCGATGCCGTAGGGGCGGATCTCGGGGGCGAACGTCGGGATCTTCTCGTTCTCGGTGCGCACGCCGAGGTTGAGCGTCAGGCGTGAGCCGATCGTCCAGGTGTCCTGGATGAACAGGTTCTGGATGTTCGGCGTTGACGTTGCCGCGCGTGGCGAGATCGTGCACGGCGTAGTAGCCGTAGGTGCCGGTGCCGGTCTGGCCGGTGGCGGTGCTGCGGAACGCCTGCCCCCAATACAGATAGACGTAGCCGCCCGGATACGACACGTCCACGTCGTTCGACGAGTGCCGCAGCCCCCAGCCGCCCTTGAGCAGGTGCGAGCCGCCGGCGTTGAACGCGTGGTTGTAATCGAGCTGGACGAAGCCCTGCTTGGTGGTGTCGAAGTTGCTGATCTGGATGCGCGGCGTGTTGAAGGTGCCGAACGCCGCCCTGCAGGTTGGGCGGCACGCCGGGCACCGTGAAGTTCGGCGTCTGGTAGGTGTAGCTGGTGATGTTCGGAACGCCCGTGTCCTTGTAGGTGTCGTAGAAGTAGCCGCCGCGCGCGCTCAGATAGCTGTTGTTGCGCAGCCAGATATCCACGTTGCGTGCTCACGCTGGTCTGGTCGCTCTCGAAGCCGCGGGTCGTTTCCGCCAGGTTGGCCGCCTGCGACGTGGTCAGCCAGTTGGTGCCCATCGATCGTAGGCGGGCAGCCGGCCCGTCGAGCGGGTGGGCGTCATCAGGACGCTGGCGTTGGCGTGCACCTTGTTGGCCGCATACGTGAGCTTGCCGAAGCCCTGCCAGGCCGTCTGCTTCTGGTCGATCTCGCCCGGCTCGGTGCCGGCCGAGAACGCGTATTCGTTGGTGCGCCGCACGACGCGCGGCGAGACCGAGCCGAAGAAGAACAGCTTGTCCCGCACGATCGGCCCGCCCAGCGACCCGCCGAACTCGCTCTGGTGGTTGGCCTGCTTGTCGTCCTGGAAGTAGCCGACGTCGGTGAGGTTGTTCGGGTTGAGGACGAGGCGCTTGCACCGGGGTCGAGCTGAGGCCGCTGCCGATGTAGTAGTAGTGGGTCTCGCCGGTGAAGAGGTTGCCGCCCGACTTGGTCACGGCGCTGATGACGCCGCCGAGGGCGCCGCCGAATTCGGCGTCCACGCCGCCGGTCTTGACCTGCACTTCCTGCAGGTACTCGAACACCGTGTTCTGGCGCGAGTTGCCGTACAGCAGGCTGTTGGTGGCGACGCCGTCGATCGTGAACGAGTTCTCGGCGGCGCTGGCGCCGTGCACCTGCAGGCCGCCCTCGAGCTCGCCGGTGTTGACGCCGGGAGCCGTGAGGGCCAGACCCTGGAAGCTGCGCGCCTTGGGCAGCCGGTCGAACTCCTCGGCCGTGATGTTGTGCGCCAGCGTGACCTTGGTGAGGTCGAGCTGCTTGGCGGCGTCCGCCGTGACGTTCACCGTTTCGGTGAGCACGCCGGGCCGCAGCTCGGCGTCCACGCCGACGGTTCGTCCCAGCAGGACGATCACGTCGTCGACCGCCACCTTCTGGAACGTGTCGAGCTCGAAGGTGATCGAATAGCGGCCGGGTTCGAGGTCGGGGAGACGGTAGGTGCCGTCACCGCCGCTCACCACCACGCGCTGGGCGCCGGTCTGGATGTTGGTGGCCGTCACCGTCGCGCCGGGGACGGCCGCCTTGGTGGAATCGGTCACGGTGCCGGCCAGTCCGCCAAATCGCTCCTGCGCGCTCGCCATCCCCGCGACCAGGCCGATCAGCGCCACCGCAATGAGGCTGATGCGTCTTGCCATCGTTCACACTCCTCCCGGCACCCGCGCCGGCAACGACTTGGCGCGCGGAGCGCGCCAAGAGACACTGCTTCAAGGCGCGCTCAGTAGAGAGAAACGTGCCGTTGGGACGAGTGACAGGTCTGCCGGGCGAAGGGACGAGCGGTACCGTGACGGGGTTTAACGCGAGGGACGAATCGAGTCTGGGACGAAGAATTGGATGGAATTCAGAAATCCGAATCGACGACTGAGCCGTTCAGCACACGGTGACGCGTGATTCAGGCCGGGCCTATCGCGTGGAACGCGCCATCACGAGCTTGACGGCGACCAGCGCCGCGAGCGTGACCCCGGTCCACAAAACGGGTTGCGCGGTGAACGGCGTGAGCAGCACGACCACCGCTGCGAGCGGACCGAGCGCGCGCGTCCATCCGTATTCCGGCCGGTCGTGCAGGATCCACAGGCAGACCAGGTACGTCGCCACCGGTACCGCCACCGCCAGACCCGCTCCCACCGATCCGATCGCCGCGTGCGCCCCCGCGGCGTCGATCGCCACGCCGAGGCCGGCACCGACCGCGGCGGCCGCTCCGAAGACGAAGTAGTGGCCGTAGCCCCACACGAAGGCCCGCCGGATCGTCGTGAGCAGGTCGTGGGCGGGGCGGTCGAAATAGACCCACCAGAGCGAATACACGATCAGCATGCCGCCGGCGATGATCGGCACCAGCGCCGACAGCCGTTCGCCTCCGGCCAGCGCCGACTGCACGGCGGCCGTGGCGGAGAGAATCGATTCGCCCAGCACGATCAGCGTCAGCAGTCCGTAGCGTTCGGCGATGTGGTGGGGATGCCAGCTGGTTGGCGCGCCGCGTTCGGCCCACATCGGCACCACCAGCTCGACGAGGGCGAGCATGACGAACTTGGGAAGCACGGGCCACGGCAGGAACGGCAGCGCGACCCAGGCTACCTGCACGGCGGCGATGCCCGCGGCGTAGCGCCGCGCGGTGACGCGGCGCTCGGGATCCGAGACCGACGCGCGCAGCCACTGCACCACCAGCGCGAGCCGCATCACCACGTAGCCGCCGATGACCGCGGCGTTCGGCATCCGCGCCTCGAACATCGCCGGCACCCCGCCCGCGAGGATCAGCGCGCCGGTGATCTGCACGAACACGGCGAGGCGGTAGGGCAGGTCGTCGGTGTCGTACGCCGACGCGAACCAGGTGAAGTTCATCCACGCCCACCAGATGGCAAAGAACACCATCCCGTAGCCGACCAGCCCGTCGGCGGCGTGGTTCTCGACGATGGCATGGTGGAGGCCGCTGGCCGCTTCGGCGATGGCCACGACGAACACCAGGTCGAAGAGCAGCTCGAGCGGCGTGGCCGCGCGGTGCGGTTCGTGCGGCGAGCGGGCCCGCATCGGCATGTGCAACCGCCGGGCGCCGTGCGCGGCCGGCGGCGCGGTGTGGCCAGCGGTGGCGGACATGGCTGGTCTATTGTGCGTCCGGCCGCCGCGTCGTCCGGGCGGGCGGGAACTGCTGGTTCTCGAGACAGACGAACTCGAGGAGCTCGCTGTCCACCAGCAGCCGCTGGTTCACGCGCACCGTCCAGGGCCGGGTGTAGGCCTTCGCGTCGTCGACCGTCACGTCGATTTCGAGCGTGCCGAACGTGGGACGCCGGAAGCGCTCGATCATCCGTGCGCGATCCGTCATCGGGTTGCCGATGATGTCGAGCCATCCGTCGTCGCGAAACCCCGTCGTCTCGACGACGAGCGTGTCGCCGTCCCAGCGGCCGGTGGAGTAGCCGTACCACCAGGGCTGCGCCTCGGCTCCCGGCAGCGGGCGGCCGTCGGTGAAGATCGTGCGCAGTCCGTAGTTCGCTTCGTAGGCGATCACGAGCACGTCCCGCGTCTGTACCATCTTCCGTGGCATGCCGTGGTTGTGGAACTGCATCAGCCCCATGGGCAGGCAGAGCGCATCGGGATTGTCCTTGCTGTTCTCGGCGTCGCGGCGCCGCTGCAGCTCCGCGGCCCACGGCTGCAGGGGCAGCCCGTCCTTCATGTTGGCGGCGACGTTGCGGAACGTGGACGGCGGGCGGCCCCGGCGAGAACGCGGGCGGCGGCCCCGCGCGGTGAAGCCGCCGGCCGGGCCGAGCTGTCCATCGCCGCGAATCCAGAGTCCGGAGAGGTCGGGTGTGCCCTCGGCGGTGCGCGGTGGCGGGCCCGTCAGCACTGGTGTGCCGTTCGGCCGCCCGCGGCACGCCGGGCGTGGGGAAGCGGCCCCACTGCGCGGCGAGCGCCGACGAGGCGGCGGCGACGAGCACCGCGACGGCGAGGGCGCGTGATGGCATCGCCGATAACGATCGCTCAGGTTGGTGCGCGGCTTCAAGAGCCGCGGAGCCGGGAGCCCGGAGCCCTTAGAATTCGCCCGTGACCAACCAGCCGTTCCCGCTCCGCGCCAAGGTGGGCTACGCGGTGCTGGCCGCTGCTCTTCGCGGTCGTCGCGGTCTATCGCGTCATCGACTTCACGGAGCGGCTCGGCGACCTGCGTGTACGGCCACGTCCACGTCCGCGAGCCGTTCGACATCGACCTGCCCGAGTTCAGCCTCACCAGCGTCGAGCCGGAGGCGGCCGCGGCCGGCCTGCGTGCCGGCGACGTCGTGGTCGCCATCAACGGGGCGCGCGTGCACGCGACGCCCGCCGACCTCTGGGTCCCGATCTACAAGGCCACGGCCGGCGATCGGCTCGCCGTCGAGGCCGTGCGCCCCGGCGAAAACCGCCGGCAGCGTGACGGCCTCGATCGTCCTGCGCCCGATCCGCACGGGAGCCCCGACTGCGGTCGAGATCGTCGGATTCGCCATCCTGAACGTGATGCTGCCGCTCACCTGCACCGTCCTCGGCTTCTGGGTGGCTGCCGCGCGCGTCACCGATCGCCGCGCCTGGCTGCTCCTGGTGCTGGTGCTCAGCCTGGCCGAGTTCGGCGGCGGCTACTTCCGGTCGCTGTACGGCCGCGAGGATGTCTTCCAGCCGGTGGCCGCCGCGTATCAGCCGCTGCTGGCGAACATGTGGCCGACGGCGATGCTGCTCTTCGCCATCTCGTTTCCCGAGCGGCTGGCCTTCGACCGCAAGGTCCCCGTGGCTGAAATGGATCGCGATCGCGCCGATCGTCCTGCGCGTGGTCGCGCTGAACCCGATCTACGACTTCATCGCCGCGGCGTGACCCCGACGCGGCGCGGCGCCTGCATCAGTCGCTGGCGCCCACCGAGACGCTACTTCGGCACCTCGTACCGGCCTCTTCATCCTCCTTTTCCTGGTCATCATGGGCTACCGCACGATCACCGAGCGGCAGCCCGATGCCCGGCGCCGGCTGCGGCTGCTGCTGACCGGCGCCGCCCTCAGTGTCACGCCGATGCTCGCGTTCCTCCTGCTCGTCGCGGCGGGCCGACGGAGCTTCGCCGACTGGGTCGTCATTCCCGTCCTCGGGTCCGTTGCTGCTCTTCCCGTTGACGATGGCCTACGTGATCGTCGTCGCACCGCGCGATGGACGTGCGCGTGGTGGTCCGGCAGGGCCTGCGATACCTCCTGGCGCGGGGCTCGCTTGCGCGGGCTGCAGTTCGTGGTCAGCTCGGCCACGCTGGCCGCCGCGATCGCGCTCGGGGCCCGCAGCGCCAGCCTCATCAGCCAGGTGCTCCTGATCGGGGCGGGCGTCGGCGCCGTGGTGCTCATCCGCCGCTTTGCCGACACGCTGCGCGACCGGGTCGATCGGCGCTTCTTCCGCGAAGCCTACGACGCCGACCAGATCCTCAGCGATCTGGCCAGCGAAGTGCGGACGATGATCGAGACGCGGCCGCTGCTCGAGACCGTGACCCGGCGCATCGGCGAGGCGCTGCACGTGCCGCGGGTGGCGATCCTGCTGAACGAGGGCGGCACGCTGGCCGTGGCGCACGCGATCGGGTTCGACGAGCCGCCGGACGTGCGGATGCCGGCGTCCGGCGCGACGGCCAGCCGCCTGCAGCGCGAGCCGCACGTGCGGGTGCGTCTCGACGAGCGCCGCGTCGTGGGTGCAGACGGCCGGCGACGGCGAGCGCGCGCGCGCTGGCGCGGCTGCACGCGGAGCTGCTGCTGCCGCTGTCGCTCAACCAGAAGCTGGTCGGCGTGATGAGCCTCGGGCCCAAGCGTTCGGAGGAGCCGTTCTCGGCCACCGATCTGCGGCTGCTCGGATCGGTCGCCACGCAGACCGGGCTGGCGCTCGAGAACAGCCGTCTCACCGCGCAGGTCGGCCTCGAGATCGCCGAGCGCGAGAAGCGCCGGCGCGAGCTCGAGATTGCGCGCGAGGTGCAGGAGCGGCTCTTTCCGCAGGACTATCCGCCGGTGCCGGGCCTCGAGTTCGCCGGCGCCTGCCGTCCGGCGCTCGCGATCGGCGGCGACTACTACGACTTCGTGCCGCTCGAGACGGGCCGGCTCGGCATCGCGATCGGCGACATCTCCGGCAAGGGCATTCCGGCGGCGCTGCTCATGGCGACGCTGCGCGCGTTCCTGCGCGGGCAGACCGTGCGCGGACGGCGGCGATCTCGCGCCGGCTGATGGCCGATCTCAACGGGCTGGTCTACGAGAGCTCGGCGCCCAACCGCTATGCGACGTTCTTCTACGCCGAGTACGACCCGGCGAACGCGGCGCCTGGCCTACGTGAACGCCGGGCACAACCCGCCGATCGTGCTGCGCGGCGACCCGGCCGCGGCTCCCGGACCTCGTGCACCTCGACGCCGGCGGCCCGGTGATCGGCCTGATCCCCGGTGCGAGTACGCGCAGGGCGAGGTGCAGCTGGCCGCCGGGCGATCTGCTGGTGGCGTTCACCGACGGCGTCAGTGAAGCGATGAACGCGGCGCAGGAGGAGTGGGGAGAGGCACGCCTGGTGCCGCTCGTGCGCGCGGCGCGCGCGCGAGCCGCCGGCGATCCTGATCGACGCGGATCATGGCCGGCGCCGATGCGTTCGTGAACGGCGCGCCGCAGCACGACGACATGACGCTCGTCGTGATGCGCGTGCGTCTGAGCCGGCGCACGACAATCACGTTGGCTGACCCGGCGGGTCGCCACAAATCTGTGAGCGGCGGCGCTCGCGCTCAGGGCGCCAATCGCAGGTATCGTTGGAGCGATGGCGTGCCGATCCGCACAAGCCGCTGCGTGACGACGTGCGGCTGCTCGGGGAGCTGCTGGGCGACACGATCCGCGCGCAGGCCGGCGAGGCGATCTTCGCGACCGTCGAGCGCGTGCGCGCGCTGGCCAAGAGCGCGCCGCGCCGGCAACGACGCCGACTTCCGCGTGCTGGCCGACGAGCTGTCGCGCGTGGCCGTGGACGACGCGCTGCCGATCGCCCGCGCCTTCGCGCACTTCCTCCACCTCGCCAACATCGCCGAGCAGCATCATCGCGTGCGCCGGCGCCGCGCCTACCTGCGCGACCCGGCGCGCCGCGCCGCAGCGCGGCTCCTGCGCGGACGCGTTCGCGCGGCTGCTCGCCGGCGGCATCACGCCCGACCGCCTGCACGCAGGCCGTCAGCGCGCTGCAGGTCGAGCTGGTGCTCACCGCCCACCCGACCGAGGTCGCGCGCCGCCGTCTGGTCCAGAAGCACAACCGGATTGCCGCGGCGCTGGCGCATGCGCGACCGTCCCGACCTCACCGCGCCCGAACAGGACGATCTCGTGGCGGCGCATCCGGCGCGAGATCCTGGCGGCGTGGGCCACCAGCGACGTGCGCGCAGCAACGGCCGACGCCCATCGACGAGGTGCGCAGCGGCCTGATCGTCTTCGAGCAGAGCCTGTGGGACGCGCTGCCGCAGTACGTCCGCGGTCGTCGACCGGGCGCTGCGGCGCCAGCACCGGCCGCGGGCTGCCGATCGACGCGGCGCCGCTGCGGTTCGGCTCGTGGATTGGCGGCGACCGCGACGGCAACCCGCACGTCACGCCCGACGTCACGCGCCGCGCCTGGCTGCTGTCGCGCTGGGTGGCGGCCGGGCTCTACCTGCGCGAGATCGAGCTGCTGCGCGACGAGCTGTCGATCGAGACGCGCCACCGACGAGCTGCAGGCGCGCGTGCCCGGCAGCGCCGAGCCCTATCGGGAGCTGCTGCGCGACGTGCGCCGCCGCCTCGACGGCGACGCGCGCGTGGGTGGAGGCGTGCCTGCGAGGCGACGGACGTGCGCCCGCCCGACGCCGACGTCTACCTGGACGCCGCCGATCTCGCCGCCGCGCTGCGCCTGTGCCACCGCTCGCTCGAGGCCACGGGACACGGCCTCATCGCCGACGGCCGGCTCACCGACCTGCTGCGGCCGCGTCGCCGCGTTCGGCGTCACGCTGGCGCGGCTCGACATCCGCCAGGACTCCGCGCGCCACACCGCGGCCCTGGCCGCGATCACGTCGGCGCTCGGGCCTCGGGTCGTACGCCGACTGGGACGAAGCCGGCGCGGCTGGCGTTCCTCGCTGCGCGAGCTGCAGAGCCGCCGGCCGCTCGTGCCCGACGATCTCGACGCCGACGCCCGAGGTGCAGGACGTGCTCGACACGTTCCGCATGATCGCCGCCGCGCCGGCCGGGCTCGCTCGGCGCCTACGTCATCACGATGACGCGCAGCGCGTCGGACGTGCTGGCGGTGGAGCTGCTGCAGAAGGCGCTGCGGGTGGCGCGGCCGCTGCGGGTCGTCCCGCTCTTCGAGACCGTCGCGCGACCTGCAGCAGGCCGGCGCCGTGCTCGACACGCTGCTCGGCGAGCCGCTGGTATCGCGACGCGGATCGGCGGCCGGCAGGAAGTGATGATCGGCTACTCGGATTCGGCCAAGGACGTCGGGCCGCGTCGCCGCCGGCTGGGATCTCTACAAGGCGCAGGAAGCGGTCGTCGCCGTCGTGCGCGCCGCCACGGCGTCGGCGTGACGCTGTTCCACGGCCGCGGCGGCAGCGTGGGCCGCGGCGGCGGGCCGACGCACCTGGCGCTGCAGTCGCAGCCGCCGGGCTCGATCGACGGCACGCTGCGCGTCACCGAGCAGGGCGAGATGCTGCAGGCGCTGTTCGGCTTTCCCGAGATTGCCGTGCGGACGATGGAGGTCTACACGACCGGCACGCTCGAGGCGTGGCTCACGCCGGTGCGGGCGCGCCTCGGACGAGTGGCGCGCCTGCATGGACCGCCTGGCCGCCGACGCCCGCGAGGGCTACCGCCGCATCGGTCTACGACGACCCGCGCTTCATCGACTACTTCCACGCGTCCACGCCCGAGGCCGAGATCGGCGAGCATGAACATCGGCAGCCGGCCGGCCCGGCGCGGCGGCGGATCGAGCGTGGCGGGGCTGCGCGCCATCCCGTGGCAGTTCGCCTGGACGCAGACGCGGCTGATGCTCGGCGCCTGGCTGGGCGTGGAGGAGGCGCTCGACCGGGCGTTCGACGCGCGGCGAAGCGCGAGCTGCTCCAGCGACGATGTACCGCGAGTGGCCGCCGCTTCCAGTCGGCGGTCGACCTGATCGAGATGGTGCTCGCCAAGGCCGACGGCCGGATTGCCGCCGAGTACGACCGGCGGCTGGTGCCGCCGCCGCTCCAGCCGCTCGGCGCCGACCTGCGCGACCGGCTGGCGCGCGCGATCGCGGCCGTCCGGGCCGTTTCGGGTCACCGCGAGCTGCTCGAAGCCACCCCGGTGATCCGCCGCTCGATCGATGTGCGAAATCCCTACGTGGATCCGTTAAACCTGGTGCAGGTCGAACTGCTCCGGCGGATGCGCGTCGCAGCCGGACGCCCGGGTGCATACGGCGCTCATGGTCACGGTCAACGGCATCGCCGCCGGCATGCGAAATACGGGCTAGAAACGGGGGGCTGCACTGCCCGGTTTAGGGCTTTCCATTTTCCAAGCCGGGCGACATAATCGACTCGCAGCGGAACCCGTTGCGCCCACTACTCCCGAGGGCCGTTTGATTAAATGCCCGAACTGTGGGGCTGGCATGAGCCAGTCGGCAGGTCAGTGCCCCTCCTGCAAGGTCCCGCGGTCCGCTCCGACGCTCTACCAGCACGCTCACGCCTGTTCCCGGCAATGACGCCGAGACGGTGTACGTGCCGGTGTCGCCGCCCGAGGCGTTCGATCCCGATAGCACCTATTTCGTCGCGCCCCATCCGTCCAGGCAACCGGCCACGGCGGCGGCGGACGACGGCACCGGCCTCGCGACGCAGACGCGCCCACCGGGCTCGCCGCCATCGACACGACCCCGGCGACTCCACGGGCTGCCCGCGCCGGACGTCGACAGGACCACGTGGGTGGACGCCGAAGGGGAGGAAGCCACCGCCCTCGGCGATCCGCGGGCCGCCGCGACCGGTGCCGGCGTGCGGCAGACGGCGGCGATGCAGGCGGCCGAAGGCCCGCTGAGCGTCGGCCAGCAGTTCGGCGTCCGCTACATCGTCGTGCGGCTGCTCGGCATCGGCGGCATGGGCGCGGTGTACCAGGCGTGGGACTCCGAGCTTGCGCGTGATGGTGGCCGTGAAGGTGGTGCGCCCCGAGGTGACCAAGGACCCGGCGGCCGCGCGCGACATCGAGCGCCGGTTCAAGCAGGAGCTGCTGCTCGCCCGCCAGGTGACGCACCGCAACGTCGTGCGCATCCACGACATGGGCGAGATCGACGGCATCAAGTACATCACGATGCCGTTCATCGAAGGCGACGACCTCGCCACGGTGCTGCGCAAGTCCGGCCGCCTGCCGCGTGGCCACGGTGATGGCCATCGCGCGTCAGGTGGCCTCCGGCCTCAAGGCCGCGCACGACGCCGGCGTCGTCCATCGCGACCTCAAGCCGGCCAACGTCATGATCGAGAAGGATGCCGAAGCCATCATCATGGACTTCGGCATCGCCCGCACGGCGTCGTCGACCAGAAGGCGGCGGCGGCCGCCGCGCGCGACGGCGCGCCGCGGCGGACCGCTTCCGGCGCTGGTCGAGAGCGAGCTGACGCGCGTGACGGCGACGAGGAAGGCGGCGACGATGGCCGGCGCCATCGTCGGCACGATCGCCTACATGGCGCCGGAGCAGGCGCGCGGCGAAGAGGTGGACCAGCGCGTGGACATCTACGCGTTCGGGCTCATCCTCTACGACCTGCTGCTCGGGCGGCGCCGCGTCGACGACGCCGCCGGCGGCGCGGTGGCCGACCTGCAGAAGCGGCTCGAGCAGGCGCTGCCGCCGGTGAAGTCGGTGGTGCCCGAGGTGCCGGAGCCGCTGAACCGCTTCGTCGCGCGGTGCATCGAGCCCGAGGCGGCGAAGCGGTTCGCGCTCGACGGCCGAGATGCTCGACGCGCTGGCCCGGCTCGACGATCGCGGCAAGCTGCGTCCGGTCAAGCGGGCCGTCGGGCTGCCGCTGGCCGTCGGCGGTCGCGACGGCGCTGCTCGGCGCTGACGGGCGGCCGTCTACTGGTACACGCGGCCGCCCGGTGCAGCACGAGAACGTGGTGGTCGTCATCGCCGACATCGTGAACCAGACCGGCGACCCGGCCTTCGATCGCACGCTCGAGCCGGTGATGAAGCGGGCGCTCGACGACTCGACGTTCATCACCGCCTACGAGCGCAGCGGCATGCGCAGCTTCGGCGTGTCGCCGACCGCCGCGCTCACCGAAGCCGGCGGCGCAGAAGGTCGCGCTCGAACAGGGCCTCGGCGTCGTGCTGTCGGGATCGATCGCCAAGCAGGGCAGCGACTACATGCGTGTCGGTGAAGGCCAGGCGCACCGGTCACCGGCGAGGAGCTCGTCAGCGAGCAGGCGCGCGCCGCGGGCAAGGACGCACGTGCTGCCGGTCGCCACCAGGCTCATGAGCCGGGTGCGCAACGCCCTCGGCGACGACGCGTCGGAGTCGGCGCAGCAGTTCGCCATGGCGTCGCTGTCGGCCACCTCGCTCGACGTCGTGCGTCCCTACGCCGCGGCCGATGGCGGCCGCGTCGGCCAACCAGTTCGAAGAGGCGCTGCAGAACGCGCTCAAGACCGATCGAGATCGACAAGAACTTCGGCCTCGGCTACCTGATTGCCGCGAACCAGTCCGCCAACCTCGGACGCTCGGCCGACGAGCTGCAAGTATCTCGAGCTGGCGATGCAGCACCTCGACGGCATGACCGACCGCGAGCGCTATCACACGCGCGGCGCCTACGGCCTCGGCGACCGACGACTACCAGCAGTGCGTCAAGGAGTACAGCGACGCCATCGCCAAGCTATCGCGCCGACATCTCCGGACGCAACCAGCTGGCGCTGTGCCTCACGCATCAGCGGCGAGATGCGGCAGGCCGTCGAGGTGATGCAGGAGGTCGTCAAGATCCTGCCGAGCCAGCCGCTCTTCCGCGACAACCTCGCGCTCTATCTGAACTATGCCAGCGACTTTCCGCAGGCCGAGCAGGAAGCGCGCGCGGTGAAGGGCACCGACGCGTACGCCATGCTGGCGATCGCATTCGCGCAGCTCGGGCAGGGGCAGCGCGCCGAGGCGAAGCAGACTTACGAGACGCTGGCCGGCATCCGCCGGCGCGGCAAGTCGTTTTCGGCGTCGGGCCTCGGCCGACCTCGCGGCGTTCGAGGGTCGCTACGGCGACGCGGTGCGGATTCTGCGCGCCGCGGTGGCCGACGATCTGGCGGCCGAAGACACCGATTCCGCGGCCGCCAAGCTGACGTCCATCGCCGCGGCGGAGCTGGCGCGCGGCCGCAACGCCGCCGCGATCGCCGCGGCCGACGAAGCGCTCACGCACGCGCAGGACGTCAGGACGCGGTTCCTCGCCGCGCGGACCTATGCCGAGGCCGGCGACGTCGGACAAGGCCAGGCCGCTCGTCGAAGCGCTCGACAACGAGATCTACGAGGAGGCGCGGGCCTACGCGAAGATCGTCCAGGGCGTGCTGGCGCTGAAGCGCGGCGACGCGCGCCGCGCCGTGATCAGCCTGCGCGAGGCGAACCAGCTGTTCGACACGCTGGATTGGGCAGTTCGATCTGGGTCGCGCGTCGCTCGAGGCGGGCCTCTTCGCGCAGGCCGATTCCGCGTTCGACGCGTGCCTCAACGCCCGGCGCGGCGAAGCGCTGGCGCTCTTCGTCGACGAGCAGCCGACTTACGCGTACCTCGCGCCGGTCCACTACTACCTGGGCCGGGCGCGGCAGGAGCTGAAGAGCACCCGCTTCGGCGAGGCGTACCGAGAGTACCTCGCGCTGCGCGGCAACTCGAAGGAAGACGTGCTGCTGCCCGAAGTCCGCAAGCGCGCCGGCGTCTAGCCGGCGTAGCCGCGCGTCCCCCGCACAAGTAAGCCGGCGCCGCGCTCGAGTCGAGCGGGCGCCGGCGTCTTTCTCGTCGCGGTCTACTTGCTCTTGTCGTGCGCCGTCACCGACACCGACGCGTCCGCAGCCCGATGTTGCCCGCCTTGTCGGTGGCGCAGACCCGTCAGGTCGTATTTGCGTCCATTCGTGTCGCTGCCCAGGCGCGACGCGGTCAGCTGCACCACGAGAGAGAAAGCTCCCGTGCTCGCGTTCCACTTGAGCGCCGGTGTGTTCATCACAGGAGCGGTCACCGTGAACGTGAAGACTTCGTCGGGATCGGGTCGATCGGCTGGTATTCGTCGATGACTTCCACGCTGAAATGCTGGCGATGCCGCTACCGACATCGGTTGCCGTGCCCGAAAGCGTGACGGGCAGCTTTTTGCCGTTTGGCGACCAGATCGTCGTCGGGGTCGACACGTGATCGAGACGACCGGCACCGTGACGTCGGGCGGCGGCGGCACCGAGATCGTCACCGTCGCGATGTTGGAATCGGCGCTCATGTCCGCCGTCGTCGCGCCGTCCGTCCACGTGCCGGTGTCGATCCGGTAGTAGAAGGTCACCGAGCCGTTGGCGGTGTTGTACGAGAACGTGCCGTCGGCGGGGAAAGTGAGGCCCGCGGGCGCGGCCACCGGCACGCCGCTCGCGTTGACGAGCACCGCCGTCCAGCCGTCTTGCCGTTCGGGCCCATGTCGGCGTCGGTGTCGTTGCCGAACACGTTGCCGGTCACGACCGCGCCCGACGCCGGAGTAGCGTGTCGCCGGCAGCCGTCGGCGCCACGTTGATCGCCGGTTTCACGCGCGCGAAGATCGACGGCCCCGTCTCGGCCGCACCGAACACCGCCTTCGTCCAGTAGGTGAAGTTCGACGCCGTCCGGCAGCTCTTCCTCGTCCTCGAAGCTCGTGGCCGTCGCCGGCAGCGCCGTCCGGCGTGAGCGAGCGTGATCACGCTGTTCGCGTTCACGCGCATTTGCCCTGCGTGCGGTAGGCCTTGAAGCCGTCGGGGCTGTCGAGGTTCGACGCGAGCCACTGCAGCAGGTTGCGATGGTAGTCGCCGCGCCGACGCACGCGCCGCCGCCGACCACGCACGCGGTGAGGCGGTTGGGCGGCGCGTGGCCCGAGGTCTTCGATGTCCTGGTGCGTCAGCTCGGCGCCGCCGTTCTGCGCCAGGAAGACGCCGCCGTCGTAGCGGATGCCGCCGTCGTACCGGATGCCGCTGTCGTAGCGGATGCCGCCGATGTACTGGCTGGTGCCGTCGTGACGACGCCGTCCGCAATCGGCACCCCGCCGTCGTAGCTGGATGCCGCTGTCGTAGCGGATGCCCTCGGCGATCGGCACGCCGCCGTCGTAGCGGATGCCGCCGTCGTAGCGGATCCCGCCGTCGTAACTGATGCCGCCGTCGTAGCGGATCCCGCCGTCGTAGCGGATGCCGCCGTCGTAGCGGATGCCGCCGAAGTAGGGGATGGCGTCGGCCACCGGCTCGCCCGGCGACGTAGGTGATGCCGGCCGAGAAGCCGGCCGCGCTCAGCCCGCCGCCGAGCGAGTTGAGACGCAGGTGGTCGAGGTCGGAGATGCCCTTCAGCGCGGAGTCGCTGCGCCGAGCACGCCGTCGAAGTTGACGTCCTGCGGCGCGTACGGGCGCGCCGTCGCCCGCCCAGTCGATCAGCACCGGCGACACCTCGTCGGCCTGCAGGCGGCCGGTCACCGGTCTCGGGCTCGGTGTCGAGGATCGGCGTGCCGTCGCAGTGGCGCGCCGCCGCCGGCACGTCGAGCGACGTCGGCCGAGCGTGCCCTCGGCGATCGGCGTGTACCACGCGGCGCGATACCGCGGCGCCGCCCGGGCAGCGCGCTGTCGCTGAGCGTCGGTCTCGTCGATCACGTCGCCGGCGATCCCGAGCGTGGAGTCGGAGTAGTCGATGTGCGCGATGCCATCCGCGTCGATCAGGCCGTAGAGCTGGTGGAGATAGCTCATGCTGCTCTGATAGTTCGGCTTGCAGTTGGGCTCGACGTTCACGCTCACGCGGCCGGCATCGGCGACGAGTCGGTGAACGATCGGCGGCGCGCCGCCGTGCCAGAGCTCCATCGTGTGACCGAGCTCGTGCAGCGTCGTGGACGCCTGGAAGTACTCGGTGCCGAGGAAGTTCTTCGACAGGCCGAGCGTGATCATCGCGTTGAAGCCGGGCAGGTCCGCCACGCCCGACGCGCCCAGCGGCACGTGGAAGTCCGGGTTCTCCATCAGACCCAGCTCGGCGCAGAGGCCGGTGGCGGGTCGAAGCCCTCGGCGCTCGGCGCCGTCGTCAGGCACGGGAACGGCGAGTTGGCGCTGCCGCGCGCGTGCGCGTAGAGCAGATAGTGGAAGAACCCGTTGCGCATCGGATCGAAGCGGCGCTCGCCCGTTGTCGGAGTCGATGATCCGTCGCGCACGCAGCTGGAACTCGAACTTCCAGCCGACGGTGCCCGGGAAGGCCGGGAACTGGCACAGCGAGTTCGGCGGCGTCGTCGACGACGCACGGCGTCTTCGGGAATCGATTCGCCGCCGCGTGGCGTCTTCGTTGATGAAGTAGGTCGACGGGGCGGGGTAGCCGGCACGCGATCGTCGCCCGGCGTCGCGGCGGGGAACGGGCGGAAGACGCCGCCGACGGTATAGCCGGTGCCGCCGTTTGCGAGTGGCCCCACGTCGAAGTGCACGTGCACGCCGGCGCGCAAGAGCGCATCGCCCACCATCGTCAGCGTGGTCGGCAGCGGCCGGTGATCGTGGCCCGCGGCGTCGGTCACGACGCCGTTGCCGTCGGGGTCCTGGCCGGCGAGCGGAAACGGGTGTGTCGGCCGAGCCGTACGGCGTGTTCGGCGCCGGCCACCATGCTGTTGACCTCGACGAAGAGATCCTTCTGCGTCGGTGCTCGCGCCCATGGCCCACAGGCGCGGGTAGTCGGTGCCCGTCGGGATCCTTGTAGGCGCTGAACGCCTGACGGCTCGGTCTCCGAGCGCGTCGATCAGCCCGTCGTGTTCGGTGTCCGGCGACCGGCGTGCTGAACGCAATGGCCGACCAGGTCTGGCATCCATAGGTCGCCGGGTTGGTGTAGAGCGACGTCAGCGTGAGCTGCTCGCCGTACTCGCCGCCATTGGACCCGGGCATCGAGGCGGTGACGATCGTCGTCGGGATTGACCCAGCTGCGATCGGAGTCGGGACTCAGCGATGCCGGCGAACAGGTTGCCGGCCACCGTCGTCGTGCCCGCGCCGGTGATCGTCGTCTGGTCGGTGGGGTTCGCGGCGCCGCGGCTCATGATCTGCGTGAGCCTTGCTCGCGCCGGGCGCCGACTGCAGGAACCCGCGAATCTTCTGCACCGTCGTTTCGCCCTTGGCCTGCACGTGGATGCCGTCGTAGACGACGACGCGGCGCAGTGCCGCCGTCCGGATCGATGTTGCGGTAGACGACGAACAGGCTGGCGCCGGCGCTCTGCGGCGTCTGGTTGCCGACGCCGCGCTCCGGCAGCGTGACCGTGTGCAGCGGCAGCCCGCGGCGAGCAGATCCACGTCGTTGACGAGCCGCCGGCCCGTGGGATTGCCGCTCTCGTCCAGCTGCGGCGGGCAGCAGCGACAGCACGTCGGCGCGCATGGCGTAGAGCGTGTTGCCGCTGCTGGCTCCAGCACGGGCGCGAAGACGCCGGTCAGCTGCTGCGCCAGCGGTGCGGACGAACGTCACGGGCTCGCCGCGGAACAGCACGCCGCCGAGGTCATCGACGGTGTTCGGCGAGCGTTTCCCAGTAGAGGAACGCCGCGAGGATTTCGGCGTTCTTCGGCACGACCCGTGTCGGCGCCGTGCCCATGTGAATGGTGCCGGTCTGGAATCCGTTCGTCGTGCGGCGACGGCACGAGGTCGACGCCGCCGACCGCGTAGTCGCCCGTGACCGTGTAGCTGAGCGAGTACGGCAGCGCGTCCGGCAGGATCGCCTTGGGCCCGTCCTGACTGTTGTCCGACGACGGTCAGCACGAGCGCGAGGAAGGCGAGCAACCTGCTGACAGGAGCGGCGCGACGTGGCGCGTTGGCGGAGCGACTGGACGAGACGGACATGACCAACTCCCAGGCTTGCGAAAAAAAGTGTGCAGGCAAGCCTTTGCACTGGTGAGAACGTATGAGACGAGCTCAAGCGTACACATGCGCAAGCTCGACTACAAGCAGTCAACGGTGGGAAATCAAGGTATTTGGGGGCTTCCGGGCGGGTGTTCTATTTCGAAACATCCGACCCGACAAACCTGGCCCGATCAGCGGCTGATCCCGTCGTTTTTGTGGGTCCGACGTAACGTCAGCGCGACGGCGAATGCCGCCGGCCAGGCAAGGCCCAGCGGAATCAGGCGCAGGGAGACCACCAATGAGGACGCTCCGATACTCATTGACCCGCGTCCGTGGAACCGGATCGACATAGCGGAAACGGCGGGAGTCGCGGCGCTGCGGGCAGGCGGCTGCCCCACCCGCCTTGATTAGGCCGGCTGCGGATCGGCGCCGCCCCAGAGGTTCATCGTGCTCAGCTCCTCGCGGCCGCAGGCCTTCAGGTAGAGGAACAGCTGCGTGCGATACGCGGCGTAGCCGCTCAGCACGAGGTTGACGAGGAACGAGCCACGCGACATCGGCGTGCCGAACATGTTGATGGTCTCGCGGAACTCCGCGTCGGTCATCGGGGCAATCAGCTTGGCGTACAGCGTCGGCATGGGTGGCCAGGTCCGCGACGGTCTGGTCGAAATCGCGCGCCTCGGCCGCTTTCGTCGCCTCGGTCCACGCGGCGGGATCGAAGGTGCCCGTCTTGGCCGCCTGCACCAGCCCGGGCCCCATGTTGCTCAGGTAGCGGAGCAGCTCGATCGTGCTGCGCTGCTTCGGCGTGGGGCGGTAGTCGAGCATGGAGCGGTCGATCTTCGTGCACAGGTGCTGCAGGATGCGGACCTCGTTCTGCAGCGAGCCAATCAGTTCTTCTTTCGTCAGAGCCATTGCTTCCTCGAATGCGGAATGGAACGTGTGCGAGAGGCCGCCCACGCCGGCGGAACGCCAACGCGGGAGGTTAGCACACCGGCCCGGGCGGGTGCCCGTCACTGCGGCGTGATACCGGTTCGTCTACAATCGCCGCGGCAGCGCCGCGGCCCCCGGCGGCAACCAGGACTTCCACGCGCGAGCACGCAGGAGACACCCATGACAGAGCAGAGTCACGACCGTTCGACCAGGACGCCAGGCAGCGATTTGTCACGCCGCGACTTCGTGGCCATGGGGCTGGCGGCCGGCGTCGTGGCCGCGGCCGCTGCCCGCGTCGGCCGCCCTGCCGGTGGTCGAGACGATGGTCGAGATCAAGACGCCGGACGGCACCTGCGACGCCGCGTTCAGCCATCCGACGACCGGCTCGCATCCGGCCGTCCTCATCTGGGCCGACGCGTTCGGCCTGCGCCCGGCCCTCCGCGAGATGGGCAAGCGCCTCGCGGGCGAAGGCTACGCGGTGCTGGTGCCGAACCCGTACTACCGCGTCGGCAAGGGCACGCTGCTCGATACCGCGACGTTCAACTTCCAGACCGATCGCGCGAAGCTCGCGCCGCTGATGGGCTCGATTACCGCCGACGGCGCCGCCGAGCGCGATGCGGCGGCGTTCGTGGCCTGGCTCGACACGCAGAAGCAGGTGAACGCGTCGAAGAAGATCGGCACCCAGGGCTACTGCATGGGCGGCCCGCTCGTGATGCGCACCTCGGCCGCGGTCGCCAACCGCATCGGCGCCGGCGCGTCGTTCCACGGCGGCGGGCTGGTGACGCAGAACCCCAACAGCCCGCACCTGCTGGTCCCGAAGATCCGCGCCAGGATGTACTTCGGCGTGGCCAGCAACGACGACATGCAGCAGCCGACGGCGAAGGACACCCTCAAGGCCGCGTTCGAGGCGGCCAAGAACCCGGCCAAGATCGAGGTTTACACCAACGCGCTCCACGGCTGGTGCATGCCCGACATGCCGCAGCAGGCCGGTGCCCCGCCCATCTACAACAAGGCGGACGCCGAGCGGGCCTGGGCCGAGCTGCTCGCCTTGTACAAGACCGCCCTCGCGTGACCTCGGCTGTCAGTGCCGGGTAGCAAAATCAGGCCGTGCGCCGGTCAGGCGCACGGCCTGTGTCGATCCGGGGACCGCTGGATCGACATACCAGGTAAGGACAGGTTCACTCGAGGAGGAGCGGCCTATGAGCAGTGTGCGAGTGCTGGTGGGCACGCGGAAGGGCGCGTTCATCCTGACGTCGGACGGCAAACGGCAGAACTGGGACGGTGAGCGGTCCGCATTTCGCCGGCTGGGAGATCTACCACCTCAAGGGGTCGCCGGCCGACCCGAACCGGCTCTACGCCGTCGCAGAACACCGGCTGGTTCGGGCAGCTGATGCAGCGGTCGAACGACGGCGGCGCCACCTGGGACGCCGGTGGACAACAAGTTCGTCTACGAGGGCACGCCGGGCACCCACCAGTGGTACGACGGCACGCCCCACCCGTGGGAGTTCAAGCGCGTGTGGCACCTCGAGCCGTCGCTCACCGATCCCGACACGGTGTACGCCGGCGTCGAAGACGCGGCGATGTTCCGCACGACCGACGGCGGCAACGAGCTGGCACGAGCTGGCGGGGCTGCGCAACCACGGCTCCGGCTCGAAGTGGCAGCCGGGGGCGGGCGGCCTGGGCCTCCACACCATCCTGCTCGACCCCACCAACGCCGCAGCGGATGTTCATCGCCATCTCGGCCGCGGGCGCATTCCGCACCGACGACGGCGGCACCACGTGGACGCCGATCAACCGCGGGCTGAAGTCGCAGTACATCCCCGATCCCGACGCCGAGGTGGGCCACTGCGTCCACCGCATCGCCATGCACCCGTCGCGCCCGAACACGCTGTTCATGCAGAAGCATTGGGACGTGATGCGCACCGACGACGCGGGCGCGAACTGGACCGAGGTGAGCGGCAACCTGCCGACCGACTTCGGCTTTCCGATCGACGTCCACGCGCACGAGCCCGAGACGATTTACGTGGTGCCGATCACGAGCGACTCGCACCACTTCCCGCCCGAGGGCAAGCTGCGCGTCTATCGCAGCCGCACGGGCGGCCACGAGTGGGAGCCGCTCACGAAGGGCCTGCCGCAGCAGGACTGCTACGTGAACGTGCTGCGCGACGCGATGGCGGTGGACCGCCTCGACTCGTGCGGCGTCTACTTCGGCACGACCGGCGGCCAGGTGTATGCGTCGGCGGACGGCGGCGATCACATGGACGCCGATCGTGCGCGACCTG
Source organism: uncultured Acidobacteriota bacterium (assembly GCA_963731785.1). Lineage (GTDB taxonomy): Bacteria > Acidobacteriota > Vicinamibacteria > Vicinamibacterales > UBA2999 > DASYRM01. The sequence continues at coordinate 408,820 of CAVSWX010000008.1, read as the reverse complement.
CCGGCCGTGCTGTCGGTCGAGGTGCAGACCCTGCCGTGATCCGCGTGGAGCTGCCGCAGCATCTGCAGACGCTGGCCCGCGTCGGCCGCGAGATCGAGGTGACGGTCGAGGACCCGGTCACGCTGGGCGCGGTGCTCGACGCGGTGGAAGCGCGCTATCCGGTGCTGCAGGGCACGATCCGCGATCACGTCAGCAAGAAGCGGCGGCCGTTCCTCCGCTTCTTCGCCTGCCAGGACGACCTGTCGCTCGAGCGCCCCGACCTGCTGCTGCCCGAGGCCGTGGTGCGGGGGGCCGAGCCGTTCATGATCGTCGGCGCCATCGCCGGCGGCTGACGCCGTGGAGTTGGCTGACCAGCGCTGGTCAGATTTCTGGCCGGCGATGGAGTCGATCGCCGCGCCGCGTCACGCACACGGTTGCCGGTGGTTGCACCGGTATGTGCGTTGCACCAGTCGGGCCTCATGCTCGACGCTCCCCAGGTTGGCGCCGTGCCGGTGGCGTCGGTCGGCGCGGCTTCCACGCTGCCGCGTGCGGCCACGCGGGCCCTCGTCCCGCTGTTTGCCGTCACGCTGTTTGTCAGCTCGTTCCTCATGTTCGCGGTCGAGCCGATGGTGGCGCGGCAGATGCTGCCGGTGCTGGGCGGCGTGCCGATGGTGTGGAACGGCTGCGTCGTGTTCTTCCAGGCGGTGCTGCTCGCCGGCTACGGCGGCGCGCACGTGCTCACGCGCGGGCTGGTCGCCCCGGTGCGGCTGCTGGTGTATGCCGGGCTCGCCGGTGCTGCCGCTGGCCTTCGTGCGGCTCGGCGTGGACGCGGCGTCGGCGGCGCAGGCCACGCACGCGCCGCTCTCGTGGCTGCTCGTGGCGCTGCTCACCTCGGTGGGCCCGTCGTTCCTCGTGCTCGCCGTGAGTGCCTCGGTGCTCCAGGCGACCTTCGCGTCCACCGGTCACGAGTCGGCGCGCGACCCCTACTTCCTGTACGCCGCCAGCAACGCCGGCAGCCTGCCGGCGCTCGTGGCCTATCCCGACGGTGATCGAACCGCTGCTCGGCCTGAGCCAGCAGGCGCAGGTCTGGACGCTCGGCTACGGCGTCTTCGTCCTGCTCGTGCTCGCCTGCGCCGTGGCCGACGCGGTTCGCGCTGGACGGCGGCCGCACGCTCGCGACGCTGGCGCCGGTGCCGGCGTCGACGGCGGCGGCCGCTGCCGAGCCGATCACGTGGCGGCAGCGCGCGCGCTGGTGCGTGCTGGCCGCGGTGCCGTCGAGCCTGATGCTCGGCGTCACCACCTCGCTCACCACCGACATCGCGCCGGTCCCGCTGCTCTGGGTCGCGCCGCTCGCGCTCTATCTCCTGACGTTCATCCTGGCGTTCAGCAGCGCCGGCGAACGCGCCACCGTCGCTCGCCGATCGATTGCTGCCGGCGCTGCTGCTCGGCGCTGGCGGCGGCCTGATGTTCGCGGGCGCACGACTGCCGCTCGTGCCGGCGCTGCTGGTGCATCTGTCGCCGTTCCTGTTCGCGGCGCCATGCTGTGCCACGGGCGCTCGCGCAGGAGCGCCCGTCGGCGCAGCATCTCACCGAGTTCTACTTCTGGCTGGCGTTCGGCGGCATGGCCGGCGGCCTGTTCAACACGCTGGCGGCGCCGGTGCTCTTCTCGCGCGTCGTCGAGTACCCGCTGGCGCTGGCGCTGGTGGCCTTCTTCCGGCCGACCCGCCGCGACTGCCGGGCACGCGGCTTCGATCGACCGCGTGCTGCCGGTCATCGCGGCCGCGTTCGTCGCCGCGGTGCTGTTCGTGCCCGTCGATCGCGACCAGGCACCGCGATCGTGCTGTCGGCGTTCGCCACGCTGTCGTTCCTCGCCATGACGCGCCGGCATCGGCCGATGACGCTGGCCGGCGTCGCCGGCGCGTCCATGCTGGTCGGCTCGCCGTGGGTGAGCCGGGCGAGTCGGTGCTCCACGCCGAGCGGACGTTCTTCGGCCTCTACCGCGTCACCGAAGACCGCACCACCGGTCGCCACGCGCTCGCGCACGGCACGACGCTGCACGGCATGCAGTCGCTGGATCCGGCCCGGCGCCGCGAGCCGCTGACCTACTACCATCGCACCGGCCCGTTCGGCAACGCACATGGCCGCGGTGCCGCGGCTGCGCGAGCCGGGCCGTGTGGCGGCGATCGGCCTGGGCGTCGGCACGCTGGCGGCCTATGTGCAGCCGGGCCAGCAGTGGACGTTCTACGAGATCGATCCGGCGATCGAGCGCATCGCGCGCGACGAGCGCTACTTCACGTTTCTCGGACGGTGCGGATCGCCGCTGCCGCGGTGGTGCTGGGCGACGCGCGGCTGTCGCTGGCGGCGGCGTCCGACGCCCGGTACAAGCTGATGGTGCTCGACGCGTTCAGCTCGGACGCGATTCCGATGCACCTGCTGACCCACGAGGCCATGGCGGTGTATCTCTCGCGCCTGGCGCCGCACGGCGTGCTGGCGTTCCACATCTCGAACCGCCACCTGGCGCTCAACGGCATCGTCGGCCGCCTGGCTGCAGGCCAACGGGCTGGTCGCGCTGCAGAAGCGCGACCGGAAGCGCGCCGAGGGCTGGCCCGCCGACAAGACGGCGTCGGACTGGGTCGTGCTGGCGCGCTCGCGAGAGGACCTCGCCCCTCTGACGGACGACCAGTCGTGGACCGCGGCCGCCGGTGACGCCCGACACACCGCTCTGGACCGACGATTTCTCGAACATCCTCAGCGTGCTGCACCTGCGCACCCACTGACGCGCCGCGCCGCGGCGCCGTAGTACCATCCGCGCCATGCAGATTGGACGCCGCACCCGCATCGCGCTCGTTGTCGCGGCCGCGCTCGCCAGCGCCGCCACGCGCACGTCAGCCCAGCTGCTCAACACGGACGCCCCGGTGGTCGTCGGGCACTTCCACATGGACGTGACCAGCGTGGCCGAGCATCGCAAGTTCTGGGTGGACACGCTCGGCGGGACGCCGGCGAAAGTCGGCACCGCCGACGTGGTCCGCTTCCCGGGCATCGTGCTGTTCTTCGATGCGAAGAAGCCGAGCGGCCCCAACCGCGGCACCGCGTTCGATCACATCGGCTTCGCCGTGCCGGACGTGCCGGCGCTCACGACCAAAGTGGTGGCGGCCGGCTACATGCTGACCAGCGGCCGGGAGCCGGTGCCCGGCAAGGAAGCCGCGGCGGCGCAGGGCACGCAGGCGCCGTACGGGCGCTTCTCGTACATCCTCGGGCCCGACGGCGCCAAGGTGGAGCTCGTGACCAGCGCCGAGAAGGAGCCGGCGCCGATCGTCTATCACCACATCCACTTCATCAACAAGCAGTACGTCGAGATGCAGCAGTGGTACATGAAGGCGTTCAACGCCACGCTGCGTCCCGGGCAGACCGACTTCTTCATCGGCGCCGATCTGCCCGGTGTCGGCTACAGCCTGAACTTCTTCCGGTGGGAAGGCGACCAGAGCGTCACGCACGTGGCGACACGGGGGCGGGCCACCGACCACGTCGGGTTCGAGGTGCGCAACCTGCCCGAGTTCATCAAGCAGCTCGAGAGCAAGGGCATCCCGCTGACCGAGGGCTACAAGAAGTCGAACCCGGAGATGGGCGGCATCGCGACCGCGATGATTACCGATCCCTGGGGCGTGCGGATCGAGCTCACGGAGGGGCTGCGCGACTGATCGTAGCCTGTGGCGAGACGGGCGGGTAGACGTAGAGCAGGTGGGCTAGACGTGCGGGTAGCTGATCGGCCGGCCTGCAGACCGCCCGCTCCTACCTGCCTGCCTGCTCCTGCCTAGTTCCCGCGCCCGCCGCGGCCGCGGCCGCGGGCAGCCGTCGACGGCGGCACGATGTTCTGGGCCCGCTGATACACCGTGGAAATCCCGTACATCTCGTTGCCGTGCGCGATGACGCCCAGCAGCCCCACGGCGCGCGCGGTCTGGCCGCCGCGGCCGTTGGGGATCATCTCGGACGCGTTCTGATCGGTGAGCGCGGCAAACGCCTTGTCGCAGAGCGCGAACGAATCGGCGAGCCCCTTGATGAGATCGGCGCGCGACTTGGTGCCGTCCTCGAGGTTGTTGCCCTGGTTCGGATTGGGCACGCCGAGCGCGCCGGAGCACTGGCCGAACTGGGCGTTGGCGACGTGGCCGATCACCTGGCCATAGGTGCGGACCTCGCCCATGGTGCCGACCTTCTGACCGTAGCCGGCCTCGGGCACGACCTCGGCGGCCTGCGTCAGGTTGTTCTTGAGGCCGTTGTACTGCTGCTGCAGCCCGGCGGCGATGCCGACCGGTCCGCCCGGTCCGGGCCCTTGCGCCGAGGCCACGACGCGGCCAGCACACAGCCCGCCGGCGAACATTCCTGTCCGAATTGCCCCGCTCGTCATCGCTCTGCTCCTTGCCGCGGGCGCGACCAGCTCAAAGCGCTGATCGCGCGCAGTATCTGGCAAACCGGCAGAACGCCGGTTCGCTATCAGGTCCATTACGACTGACGGCCTCTCGATTGTTACTACCGGCCGCGCATTTGCTCCAGGCGGCGGGTCGCCACGCGGGCCAGGAGCGAGCAGAAGAAGACGATGGCGACCAGCACCAGCGCGCCGGCCCACGCCTGGCGGTGCCAGTCCTCGTACGGCGAGATGGCGTAGGTGAAGACCGTCACCGTGAGCGACGCGATCGGCTGGGTGAGCGTGGTGTTGAAGAAGCGGTTGTTGAACGACGTGAAGAGCAGCGGCGCCGTCTCGCCGGCGATGCGCGCCAGCGCCAGCACCACGCCGGTGAGAATGCCGGGCAGCGCCGCCGGCAGCACCACGCTGAAGGTGGCCTGCGCGCGCGTGGCGCCGAGCGCCAGCGCCCCCTCGCGCATCGAGCCGGGCACGAGCAGCAGCAGCTCCTCGGTGGTGCGCGCGATGATCGGAATCATCATCACGCCCAGCGCCAGCCCGCCGGCCAGCGCGCTGAACTGTTTCACCGGCAGCACCGCGATGGTGTAGATGAACACGCCGATGACGATCGACGGCACGCCGTTGAGCGTGTCGGCGGCGAACCGCGCGGCCGACGCCAGCCGGGTGCCGGCGTACTCGGACAGGTAGACGCCGCTCATGATGCCGGTCGGGATGGCGAAGAGCGCGCCGAGCCCGACGATGATCAGCGTGCCGACGATGGCGTTGGCCATGCCGCCGCCGGTTTCGCCGACCGGCTGCGGCATCTGGGTGAAGAAGTCGAAGTTGAGCGCCTGCAGGCCCTCGCTTCAGGACGAAGAAGAAGATGAACGCGAGCGGCACCAGCGCCACCGCAATCGACAGCCCGCAGAAGCCGACGAAGACCGCCGACTTGATCTTGCGCCAGGTGGCCGCGGTCATGCGGCGGGCTCCGGCTCGGCCGGCGGCAGCGCCGGCGCCGACGGCCTTCTTGAACGACCGGGTCATGCTCCAGATCAGCGCGCGCGACAGGACGTTGACGAACAGCGTGATGACGAAGAGCACCAGCCCGATCTCGACCAGCGCGTCCAGATAGAGCTCGGTGTCGGCCTCGGTGAACTCGTTGGCGATGACCGCCGCCATCGTGTACTGCGGCGCGAACAGCGACAGCGGAGATCTGCGCGGCTGTTGCCGATCACCATCGTCACCGCCATGGTCTCGCCGAGCGCGCGGCCGAAGCCGAGCATCACCGCGCCGACGATGCCGGTGCGGGCGTAGATAGAGCGCGGCCTGGATCGCCTCGAACCGGGTCGCGCCGAGCGCGTAGGCGCGCCTCGCGCTGCTCGACGGGCACCGCTTTCAGCACCTCGCGCGCCACCGACGAGGTGAACGGCGTGATCATGATGGCCAGGATCAGGCCGGCCGCCAGCATGCCGACGCCGAGCGGCGGCCCGCTGAAGAGCGGCAGCCTGCTTGAGCAACTCGCGGCGTCGCAGATCTCGAGCTGCGCGCACCGGCGGCACCAGCACGAAGATGCCCCACAGGCCGTAGACGATCGACGGGATGGCGGCGAGCAGCTCGGTGAGGAACACGAGCGGCATGCGCAGCCACGCGGGACAGAGCTCGGCGATGAAGATGGCGATGCCGAGCGCGACCGGCGTGGCGATGAGCAGCGCCAGAATCGACGAGTAGAGCGTGCCCCAGATGAACGGCAGCGCGCCGAATTCGCCGGCCACCGGATCCCAGGTGGTCGTCGCCCAGAAGCCGAGCCCGAACTGCTCGGATCGACAGCCACGACTCGGCCGTCAGCACGACGCCGATCGCGGCGACGATGACCAGGACGAGGACGGCGAACGCGCCGGTGCCGACGCGGAAGCCGAGGTCGCCCTGGCTGCCGCGCCGCGCCGGTTGCGCCGCGCTCGGATCAGGAGACACGAATCTTCGCCAGCGCCGCCAGCTCCATCTTGACCACCTCGGCGCGGCAGCGGCGCGTAGCCGAGCTCGGTGGCGAACTTCTGCCCGTCGGTGAGCGCCCACTTCATGAAGTCCACCATCACCTTGCTCTGCGCCTTGTCCTTCGGATTCTCGTAGAGCAGCAGCCAGGTGAACGACGAAATCGGATAGGCGCCCTTGCCCTCGGCGTTGGTGATCGACACCCGGAAGTCGGCGGGCATCTTCGCCGCCGCCGCCGGCCGCCGCGGCGGTGACCGACGTCACCGAGGCGCTGCACGAACTCGCCGGCGGCGTTCTGCACCGAGCCGTAGGCGATCTTGTTCTGCAGCGCGTAGATCAGCTCGACGTAGCCGATCGAGCCGGGCACCTGCTGCACGAGCCCTGACACGCCCTCGTTGCCCTTGCCGCCGACGCCGGTCGGCCAGTTCACCGAGGTGGCGACGCCGACGCGCTTCTTCCACTCGGGCGAGACCTTGGCCAGGTAGTCCACCCAGATGTAGGTGGTGCCCGAGCCGTCCGAGCGGTGGACGACGGTGATGTCGGTGGCCGGCAGCTTGACGCCGGGATTCAGCTTCACGAGCGCCGGGTCGTTCCACTTGGTGATCTTGCCGAGGAAGATGTCGGCGAGCACCGGGCCGGTGAACTTCAGCTCGCCGCTCACGCCCGGCAGGTTGTAGACCGGCACGTCGGCGCCGAGCACGGTCGGCAGGTGCAGGATCTTGCCCGGCGCCGCGGTCAGCTGCTCCTCGGTCATCGGGCCGTCGGTGGCGCCGAAGAACACCGTCTGCGCCGTGACCTGCCGGATGCCGCCGCCGGAGCCGATCGGCTGGTAGTTGATCCGCACGTTCGGGTTCAGCTTGTTGTACTCGGAGAACCACTTCGAATAGATCGGGTTCGGGAACGTCGCGCCGGCGCCGTTGATCTGGATCGTCTGGGCGGCGACGCCGGCGCCGAGGGCCAGCGTGCAGACCAGAGCGGCAAGCGTGGTAGCGGATTTCATCGACACGTCCTCCTGATCGGACCCTAGAAGTTGACCAACGCGTGCACGGCCACGCGTCTTGGTCGGCAGCGGCCGTGAGGTTCTCGAAGAGCTGGGCGTCGTAGTCCACGAGCAGCGCGGCCGTGACGGTGCCCTGCAGCTTGAACCAGTAGGCGACGCCGGCGATGACCCGGTTCTGCTGCTGCGAGTCGAGCGTCGTCGTGAGGTTGCCGGCCGTGGCGAACGGCGCCAGCGCCGTGGACGTGTTGGGCGTGTGATGGTCGTAGCGGATGAGCCCCTCCCAGCCCTTCGACGTCCGCGGGGTGACCCACAGCGAGTAGCCCTGGCCGTTCACCGGCGCCATGCCGGGCAGCGCCGAGCGCTGGTCGCGGGCATCGAGATACTCGAAGCCGGCGATGACGAACGGGTGCTCGTAGGTGACCGCGCCGACCGTGCGCTGCCGCTCGCCGTTCTTCACGTAGCTGTCGGCGACGTGGAAGATGTGGCCGCGGAGGCCGCGCAGCACCGGCGTCTGGCCGGCGAACGGCCGGACGGTGGCCCGGATCATCAGGCCCTTCTGATTGTTGACCTCGGCGCGGCTGTAGTTCTCGCCGTTGTAGACGCCCGACGTGCACGTCGCCGTAGTTCGACGGCAGGTTGTAGTGGAAGGACGCGCCGGCGTCCGCCGACGACATGTAGCCGTGCGCGCTCGACGAACATCGTGCCCTGGAAGCGATAGCGGTAGATGCCTTCCATGAAGTCCAGGTACGGCGTCTGCTGGATGCCGAATCGCGCCCACGAACCGCGGCTCATCCAGTCGTCGAGGTTGGCCTGCAGGAACGCGTACTTGATGCGGAAGATCAGGCTGCCGGCGAGCGAACTCGCCGGATTGGTCTCGCGCACGATGTCGGGCGTGATGCGGAAGGCCACGATGTGCGAGAGGTTCCCGGTGACGTTGATGTAGCTGCGCGTGACGTCGAAGCCGCTGCGGTGGACGAGGTTGCCGTCGCTGTCGGTGATTTCCGGCTCGGTCTGGTAGCTGTAGTTCGTGAAGATCGTGGCCCCGACCCGGATCGAGGGCGTGTCGTCTGGCGGCGTGGAAGCGGCGGCGGGGGTCACCTGGGCAGCTGCGTGTCGGGGTGCGAGCACAGCGCATAAGGATGAGTGCCCCGCCGATCACCCGCGCGGGGCTCATACGCTGATTCAAGCAGGCTCCTTTGTCATCGACATTACGGTCTCGTAACGACGGTATGTAGTTGTGATTTCGGCCATGCTTCGATTGTGTTTCGCCCATGTTAAATAGCTCATCGGGCGAGCGGGGCGTTCAGCCGCCCGGACGGATCGGATGGTTAAAATCGAGTTTCAAGCGTAGCGGGCGCACGAATGTGCCCGCCCGAGAGCCGGTGTGGAGCCCTGTCGATGTCCGATCACGAGATGTCTGATGAATCGTCTATCGACGACCTCTTCGACGAGGATAGCCTCGACGAAGAGCTCGAAATGGAGGTCGACGACGAGCGGCTCGCGGCCGACGCGGGCGAGCGTGCGGCGCTGGTCGCGCACGACGTCGACCGTCAGCAGTACTTCCGCGAACTCTTTCGTCTCCAGGGCGAGCTGGTCAAGCTGCAGGACTGGGTCGTCCATCACAAGCTCAAGGTCGTCGTCGTGTTCGAAGGCCGGGACGCCGCCGGCAAGGGTGGCGCGATCAAGCGCATCACCCAGCGGCTCAATCCTCGCGTCTGCCGCGTGGCGGCGCTGCAGGCGCCCGACGCACGCGAGCGCACGCAGTGGTACTTCCAGCGTTACGTCTCGCATCTGCCGGCCGGCGGGGAAATCGTGCTCTTCGACCGCAGCTGGTACAACCGCGCCGGCGTCGAGCGGGTGATGGGGTTTTGCACCGACGACGAGTACCGAGGAGTTCTTCCGGTCCGTTCCCGAGTTCGAAAAGATGCTGGTCCGTTCCGGCATCATGCTGGTGAAGTACTGGTTCTCGATCACCGACGAAGAGCAGCACCGCCGGTTCCAGATGCGGATCCGCGACCCGCTGAAGCAGTGGAAGCTGAGCCCGATGGACCTCGAGTCGCGGCGCCGCTGGGAGCTCTACACGAAGGCCAAGGAAGTGATGCTGCAGCGGACGCACATTCCCGAGGCGCCCTGGTGGGTCGTGGAGGCCGACGACAAGAAGCGCGCCCGGCTCAACTGCATCCACCATCTGCTCGCGCCAGATTCCCTACGATGAGATGCCGGGCGAATCGGTGACGCTTCCGAACCGGATTCACCATCCGGACTACCAGCGCCGGGAGTTGCCGGACGAGATGTTCGTGCCGTCGGTCTATTGAACCGGGCCCGATTCGTTCCAGCCGCCTCACCGGCGCCGGCGGCCGCGAAAGATCAGCACTGCCCCGAAGGCGCTGGCCGCGAGGGTAAGCGTCACGACGACCCAGAACCCGCCGCCGTGTTGAAACGGCACGCCGGGCACGTTCATCCCGAAGAAACTCGAGACGATGGTCATCGGCAGCGCCAGCACCGTCACGATCGTCAGCGTGAACAGCGTGCGGTTCGTCTGCTCGCTGACCAGCGCAAGACCTCGTCCTGCAGCAGCTTGATCCGATCGATGAGCGTGCTGCACTCCGAGCCGCGACGGCAATCTCGTCGGCCGATTCGCGCAGCTCGAGGAGGTCGTTCTCGGCGATCCACCCCGGGGGCTTGGCCAGGAGCCGCGACAGCGCCCTCGCATCGGTCGAGCCGCTGCACCTTGACCAGCGTCCGGCGCAGCGCCCCGAGCGTCGCCCGGCTCGAGCCCACCTGATTGAGTATCAGGCGATCCTCGACATCGTCGACCTTGTCGGTGGCGTCGCGCACGATCTGCACGAACGTGGCCGCCTGATCCCGCAGGAGGTGTGCGACAGTTCGACCGGTGAACGGAAGCGCTCGCCACCGAGTCGCGCAGCCGATCGAACGAGCGCAGCGGGGTCCGGCGGGCGCTCACGAGTACCCGGTCGTTCACGAACAGCAGCATCGCGGAGGCTTCCGAGGCGTCCGGAGCGAACACCGTGAGGTCGCTGATCGCGGCGACGATCGAGCCTGGCGCCACATCCACCCGCGTTGAAGGGGCCTGGTCGAGCGCCGAAACGAAGCTTTCGGGAGCGTCGAGGTGCTGCGACAGCCAGCGACGCGACGCCTGATTCGACAGGTTGAAATGCAGCCACAGAAATTCGCGCGTGTCAGCCGCGGCGTCGCGAACCAGGGCGGCGGCCTCGTCGGCGTCAATCGCGCGCCCCGGATGCGACGGGGCGAACACGTAACCGCAGAGCAGCCCGGCTCTCTCCGATCCGTAACGGGTGCGCTCCGTATCCACTGGCCCTCGACTGTTACCACACGTCGGCCCCGGACGCCTCGGTGCTGCGTTGCGAGAACGTAACGCCAGGGCTGGCGAGTCGCCGGGTCGTCAGCCTCCGAAGGGAAAGACGCGGAAGAACTGCAGGAAGAAGACCAGCGCGATGACGTAGGCCGACGATCGACATCCGCGCGCGCCTGGCCCGTCCCACGGCCAGCACCACGGCGGCGATGAGGCCGAGGCCGATGCCTTCCGCGATGCTGAAGGTGAGCGGGAATCGCCAGCAGCGTCAGCACCGCCGGCGCCGCCGTCGCGAAGTCGTCGCAGCGTCGATTCCGGACGCGGACTGCATCATGAAGATGCCGACCACCACCAGCGCCGGCGCCGTGGCTGCGGCCGGCACGGCGAGGAACAGCGGCGTGAGAAACAGCGCGAGCAGGAAGCACGCCGCCGTCGTCAGCGTCGTGAGCCCGGTGCGTCCGCCCGCCTCGACGCCCGAGGCCGACTCGATGTAGCTCACCACCGTCGACGTGCCGAGGAGCGCGCTCAGGATCGCGGCCAGCGAGTCGGCCACCAGCACGCGTCCCGCGCGCGGCAGCCGGCCCGTCGGCGTCGAGCAGTCCGGCGCGCGTGGCGACGCCGATGAGCGTGCCGATGTTGTCGAACATGTCCACGAGCAGCAGCGTCAGAATGAGCGGCAGCGCCTTGAAGAACGCGGGCCCGCTGGTGAGGAAGCCGAGGTCGAGCTGCAGCAGCACCGGCGCGGGCGACGCCGGCGCCGACATCATCGCCGCCGGCCACGCGGTGACCGTGCCGCCGGCGCCGTTCGGGACCACGAGCCCGATCGCGGTGGTGGCCGCCATCCCGAGCACGATCGCGGCCGGCACGCGGCGCGCCACCAGGACGAGCGTCAGCGCCAGCCCGGCGAGGCACAGCGCCGTGGCGCCCGAGGTGAAATCGCCGTGGGTGACGAACGTCGCGTCGCTCGCCACGACGATGCCGCCGTTCCTGAGGCCCGACGAACGCGATGAACAGCCCGATGCCGCAGGTGATGGCGAGCTTCAGCGAGTGGGGGATGGCGCTGATGATCCGCTCGCGAACCCCCGTGAGCGAGAGCGCGAGGAAGACGCAGCCGTTCACGAACACCATCCCGAGCGCCTGCTGCCACGGCACCCCGGCGCCGAGGCAGATGGTGTAGGTGAAGAACGAGTTGATGCCCATGCCCGGCGCCAGGGCCAGCGGATAGTTCGTGAGCAGCGCCATCAGCGTCGTGGCGGCCGCCGCGCTGAGCGCGGTCACGGTGACGAGCGCGGCGCGATCCATGCCGGCATCGGCGAGGATGCTCGGGTTGACCGCCAGGATGTAGGCCATGGCGGCAAAGGTCGTGAAGCCCGCCTGGAGTTCGCGCGCCGGCGTCGTCCGGTGCGAGGCGAGGGCGAAGAGGCGTTCGAGCATCAGGCGCGCGACGAGCGAGTATACCCATGAGGGCCGAAGCCCCGTCGTGCGGAAAACGCGCACATGCTGCCGTGCCGCCCCGGCGACGCACTCTCCGCTAAAATCGTGGGCATGTCCAGACGGCGATTCGTCAGCTCGGCGGTGCTGGTTGCCGGCTTCGCCGGCGCGTGGGGCCTCTCGACGCTGCGGGCGCAGGAGGCCGCACCGGCGCCGGAAGACATCGCCGCGGGCCTCCGCATCTACCGTCAGAAGGCCGACTGCCAGTCGTGCCACGGCTGGGCCGCGGACGGGAAGAAGATGGACTCGCAGATGCCCGACGGCGCCAACCTGAGGACCACGAAACTCGATCGCGCGAAGCTGATCATCGCGATCAAGTGCGGCGTGCCGGGCAAGATGATGCCGGCCTTCGACAAGTTCGCCTACACCGACGGCCGCTGTTACAACCTGAAACAGGCAGACCTGCAGCGCATGAATGCCACGCTGCCCGACCCGCCGGCCACGCTCCAGAACCGCGAGATCGAGCAGCTCGCCGACTTCCTCTTCGCGAAGGTGGTGGGGAAGGGCCCGATGGACCGCGCGAAGTGCATCGAGTTCTGGGGCTCCGACGTCTCGGCCTGTGCGGAATTCCCGAAGTAGCTACTTCGCCCGGCCGGTATAGCCCTGCGCGATCGTCGGGATCGCGATGACGCGATTGCGCGCGCTGGATGTGCCCCAGGCCCCGGAGAAGACGATCGCATAGAGCGTCTTCTTGTCGCGGCCGCCGAACGCCGTGCCGTGGAGGCCGGGGATTCCCGGAATCGAACCGAGGAAGGTCCCGTTCGGCTCGAACACGTCCACCGACGCGCCGGTGGCGACGTAGAGGCGGCCCTGCTGATCGACCGCCGAGCCGTCGCCCGCGGTGCCGCCGCGCAGTTTGCCGAACTCGCGCTGGTTGGTCAGCGACCCGTCCGGCCTCACGTCGAACGCCACGACGACGGCGCCGTTCGTGACGTAGAGCGTCTTCTCGTCGGGGCTCAGGATGATGCCGTTGGCGCCCTGCACGCCCTGGCCGTACTGCGACACGACGCCCTGCGGGTTGGCGTAGAACACTCCGGCTCCCGTGATCGAGACGTAGACGCCCGCCGCGGCTGTCGGCCGACAGGTCGTTCAGCACGCCGCCCACGCAGTCGAGCGGTTCGCCGTTGTAGGTGCGTCGCCACGCACCTTGCGCGTGGGTTCGAGCTGCACGCACGCCGGGGTTCAGGCCCCGCGACACGAGGAACAGCGCGCCATTCTTGCTGCGCGACACGGCGCCGCCCGTGTTCACGTCGCGATGGACGACAGAGGCGAGCCCCGTGGCCGGGTCCATCCGCATCACGTTGTTGGCGTCGTTGTTGGCGAACAGCAGCGTGCCGCCGTCGCCGGCGATGGGGCCGTCGGCGTTGTTGCCCTGCCAGTCCCAGACGGTCTTCCACGCCTGGCCCGCCGGCGATCACGCCGGGGATCGCGGTCGACGGAGGCGGCGGCGGTTCCGCGGGCGGCGTCGCTGGTTGCGGGTCTTTCGAGACGGGGATGCCGAACGGCGCCGGCTTGGTCTTGCACTTGGCCAGCACGCTCGACAGCCCGGGGTTCTGCCAGGCCTGCTGGCTGTTTCCGCGGGGAAACGCCGAGGAGGGGCTCTGGGCAGAGGCGGCAACTGCCGCGGCCGCGCACGCCGCCAGGAATGCGAACGCGATCTCGATGTCATCGTCGTTCCTTCCGATCGTCGCCCGACAAGGCCCTGAGCCCTGAGCCCTGAGTCGTTCGTCTTCGCGTCCTAGTTCAGCGCGAAGACGAACAGATAGCTGCTGTTCTGCAGCTTGTCCCAGTTCACCGGGTGCAGGTGGCGGCCGCCGGCCTGCACCGCGAGGTACTGCTTCGGCCCGATGGCGTAGGTCACCGGCGCGCCCTTGAGCGGCGTGCCGACGTTGAAGCGCCACAACTCCTCGAGCGTCTCGTCGTTGTAGGCCACCACCCAGCCGTCCTGCAGCGCGGTGAACACCAGGCCGCCCGCCGTGGCCGTGGCGCCCGAGCGGATCTCGATGTCGGTGACCGCCTTGCCGAGCACCTTGTGGTTGACCGCGTCGAACGCCGTCAACGCGCCGTAATACAAGTCGCTGCTGTACTGCCGCGGCTGGCTGGCCTTGTTGTCCACGCCGCCGTCCTTGCTCGAGCACGCCCACCGCGGCGCCGGTCTGCGTGAAGCACCCCTCGGTGCCGACGCCGTAGGCGATGTTCTTCACCGGGTTGAACGCGAGCGGCTGGTGCGCCACGCCGCCGTGCCACGTCGGGCACGCGCGCTTCTTGCCGTCGCCGCGCAGCGCGCGCGCCTCGGGGTTGTAGATCTGCACGTCGAGCTTCGGGTTGTACTCGTACGGCTTGCCGGTCTCCGGGTTGATCCCCTTGGTCCAGTTCAAGTCGTTGACGTATTTCTCGGCCTTGATGAAGCGGCCGTTGGTGCGATCGATCGAATAGAAGAAGCCGTTGCGCGCGAAGTGGCCCACCACCTTGCGCTGGGCGCGGTTGATCGTGGTGTCGTAGAGCAGGAAGGCGCCGGTCTCGTCGTAGTCCCACGAGTCGTTCGGCGTGTACTGGAAGTACCAGGCCAGCTTGCCGGTGGCGACGTCGAGCGCGACCACCGAGTTGGTATACAGGTTGTCGCCGGGGCGGAACTGCGGGTCGTAGATCGGGAACGGGTTGCCGGTGCCGACGATGTAGAGGTTCTGCGCCGCGTCGTACGAGCCGGTCTGCCAGATGCCGCCGCCGCCGGTCTTCCACGCGTTGTGGTCGTCCTTCCACGTCTCGCTGCCGGGGTCGCCGGGCTTCGGCACCATGTACCAGCGCCACAGCTCCTTGCCGGTGTTGACGTCGAGCGCCGCCACCCAGCCGCGCGTGCCGCCGTCGCCGGCGCCGTTCTGCACCAGCACCTTGCCGTCGGCCACGAGTGGCGCGGTGAGGAAGCGCTCCTGGTTGCCGAACTCGTTCTTCGTCGTGATCTTCTGGTCCCAGACGATTTCGCCGGTGTCGCGGTTGATGGCGATGACGCGGCCGTCGGGCAGGTTGGCGAGCACCTTGTCTTCCCAGAGCGCGATGCCGCGCGTGCGCGTCACGTTGCCCTCGTGCTGCACGCCGGGGTCGGCCACCCACACGAAGCTGCCGCGGCCCGGGTTGCGCGCGTCGATCTTGTAGACCGTGCCCCAGCCGTCGCTCGTGTACATGAACCCGTTGTCGATGAGCGGGTTCAGCTCGTTCTCGGGGCCGTTCTGCCCGACGTCCTGCATCCCGCCGAGCGCCATGGCCCACACCATCCGCAGGTCCTTCACGTTCTCGCGGTTGATCTGCGTGAGCTTCGAGTAGCGGAGCGAGCCGTAGTCGCCGTTCATGAGCAGCCAGTTCTGCGGCTCGTTCAGGGCGTTGATCAGCCGGTCCTTGTTGACCGTCAGCGAGTACTGGGCGGGCAGCGAGGCCGACCCGAGGGCGACGGATCCCACGATTGCGGCGAGACGAAGGGCTCGGGAATGCATGGGCGCATTCTAGGACAGATGGGGCGGGTAAGGCGGGTAGGCGCGAGGGCGGCCTGAAGGCCGCCCTCTACATCTGACTAGGCGCGGGGCTGCGCCGCGCGGGCGGCGTACTCCATCTCGAGCACGTCGGCGGCGAGGGTCGCGGCGGCCTTGAGGCGCTCGAACGCGCTCGACGACGGCGGCCGGGTGGTGTCGTAGATGGCCTGCAGGAACGCCTCCGACCCGTCGCTCGTGGGGACGGGCAGGCACACCGAGTCGCCCGGTTCGTCGGCCTGCGCCGGCGCGCGGCAGATCAGCACGGCACGGGCGCCGACCAGTTCCTGCACGCTCAGCTCGAACGCCGCGCGGATGCGATCGGGCCGCAGGCCGCTCGCGCGCCTGCGCCGCGCACCCACGCCAGCACCTCGCGCAGGTCGCTCGTGATCGTCACCCCGCCCGGGGCGGCCGTGGCGCCCGCCGCGAACAGCGGCAGGTCGTCGTCGAAGATCGCGGCCGAGTGGTAGAGGCCGTGGTCGCCGGCGCTGGCCGCCGCTCTGACGAAGCGGCCCGGCACCACGACCCGCAGACGTCCGTGCAGCTCGAACGCGGCCGGCTGCCCGACGACGAAGCGGCCGGGCGATTCGATCAGGAGGCCGCTGCGCGAGATGTTGACGAGACGCACCTCGAGGCCGAGCGGCAGCGTCACGCGCGAGAGCCAGGGAATGTTGTCTCCCTTCCAGCGCGCCGCGCGGGGCTGTTGCGCCGGCACGATGGTGACTGGCGCCGCGTTCGGGGGAGCGTGCAGGATGGCCCGCAGCGCCTGGCGGAGCGCGGCTTGCCGGCGCGCCAACTGGGTGCGGGGACCGTCCGCGACCGCCCCAGCCGAGGCGATGAGGCGCAGCAGTCCCCGCGGCATGGGCGCCTCGCCCTCGTCGTCGCCGCCCATGGCGGGCACGGCGAGAATCGGCAGCGGGCGCCCGTTGGCACCCGATCGGACGTGGGCGGTGAGGGCGACGTCGTCGTCGGCCGACACGTGCTCCGAGACGAGCACCAGCGCTGGCGTGATCTGCGCGAGCGCGGCGCGCGCGTCGGCCACCGAGGCGACGACGCGGACATCCGCGGCGACACAGGTTTGCACGAACCTCGTCAGCGCCCCGGCGTGGACGGGGTCCGGTTCGAGCGCCAGCACGCGAGGGGGCAGCACCATCGTCGGCGTTGACGCGCAAGTTGGCTGCCAGCCGCTCCGGCGCCGCAAGCCCGTCGATTTGCCCGGTTTCTCGCGAGGCGGCCGCGCGATTCCGCCGCGAGGCAGACAAAGGATCGCCTTGTCTGACTCCGCCACCCGGGCCGGCGCCGGCTGCTAACATCTGCCCGTATGAGACGAGCGCTCGGGTTCCTCCCGCTGGCGGCGCTGCACCCGGCCACCGGCGAGTTGTTGACCGGGCGCGGCCTTCGGAGGAGCACATGTTGACCTTGAGACGTGCCGAGGATCGCGGGCACAGCGACCTCGGCTGGTTGAGCAGCCACCACACCTTCTCGTTCGGCGGCTATTCCGACCCGCGGCACATGGGATTCCGCGCGCTGCGCGTGATCAACGACGACCGCGTCGCGCCCGGCAAGGGATTCGGTGCGCATGGCCACCGCGACATGGAGATCCTCTCCTACGTGGTGGACGGCCGGCTGGCGCACAAGGACAGCATGGGCGAGGCGCACGAGCTCGGCCCGAACGAGGTGCAGGCGATGTCGGCCGGCAGCGGCGTCATCCACAGCGAATACAACGCGTCGGCCACCGAGCCCACGCACTTCCTGCAGATCTGGATCATGCCGGCGGTCACCGACGTCGAGCCCTCGTACCAGCAGTTCGCCTATGACCCGGCGCGAGAAGCGCGGCCGGCTGCGCCTGATGGCCGGTCCCGACGTGGACGGCACGGCGGCGCGGCGCGGATTCACCAGGACGCCCGCATGTATGCCACCGTGCTTGCGCCCGGCGAGAGCGTGACCTCGGCGCTGGCGCCGGGCCGCCACGCCTGGGTGCAGTGCGTGACCGGCGACGCCGACGTGAACGGCCTGTCGATCAAGGCCGGCGACGGCGTGGCCGTGAGCGACGAACCCGCCGTGGTGCTGCGCGGCGCGGGCGCCGCGGGCGCCGAGCTGCTGCTGTTCGATCTCGCGTGAGGGGCGCCATGGCCGATCCCGTGAACGTGCTCGTGGTGTTCTACTCGCGCTACGGCGCCACCGAGCGCCTGGCGCTCGCGGCGGGACTCGGCGCCCTCCAGGAGCGCGCCAACATCCGGCTGCGGCGGCTGGCCGACCACGCCGATGCGGCGACGATTGGCGCCGACGCCGTGTGGAGCGAGACGCTCGCGCGCCTGCAGCGCGACTACGTCACGCCGAGGCCCGCCGATCCCGTCTGGGCCGACCTCATCATCCTGGCGACGCCGGCGCGATCGGACGGCGAGGTCGAGGCCTATGCCGCGTCGCTGCCGTCGTGTGGTCCGATGGCCGGCAAGATGGCCGCGCCGCTCGCCGCGGGCAACGAGGCTGGCGCACTGCGCGAGGTGTACGCGTCGGCGGCCTGTGCCGGCCTGGTCGTGGCGCCGTCGGCGATCGACGCCGGCGACGGTGCCGGCAGCGCGCGGCGGCACGGCCGGACGCTGGTGCACGTCGTGCGCACGCTCAAGGGCGCCGCCCAGCCCGTGTGAAGATCTTCCTCGGGGTGCCCGCCAGCGCGCCGGTGAAAGCCGCGGCCGGCGAGCTGGCGCGGCAGCTGCAGGCACGCGCGACTGCGATGGCGCCGCGGGCACGCGTCTCCTGGGTGCCTCCAGACCGCTTCCATTTCACGGTGCTGTTCATCGGCCACGTCGCCCCGGCGCAAGTGGACGCCGTGCGCGACGCGCTCGTACGCCCGTTTGCCGAGCCACGGTTCGACCTGGCGATGGCGGGTGCGGGCGTGTTTCCCGCGTCCGGCAAGCCGCGGGTCATCTGGGCGGGATGCAGTGATGGCGCGGCCGCGTTCGTCCGGGTGCAGCACGAGGCGTATACGCGGATCGCGGCGGTGGTACCACTCGAGCCCGAGCGCGACCCGCGCCCGCATCTCACCCTGGCACGGGTCAAGGACGCGGGCGGCCTGCGCAGCCGTGCGCTGCTGGCCGGCATGGAACACGTCCCGCTTGGCACTCTCCAGGTCGGTGCCGTGACGCTCTTCGAAAGCCGGCCCGTGCGCAACGGCGTCGAGTACGTGCCGCTCGTGGAGGTTCCGGTGGGAATCGCCAGGGCGGTCTGAAGACCGCCCTCTCCGTTCGAATCCGGCATGTAGCGGGCGTCTTCAGACCGACCGTCGTGTCACCGCGGACTGCGACGTACCTGCTCGCGCACGACGGCGCTGCGCTCGCGCGCGAACTCGAGGAGCCGCTCGACCTCCGCCTCGAAGGCGTCGTTGGAATGGGGCTTCGGCGGTGTCCTCGCGGGCGGCGTCGCGGACCTGCGCGTAGGCGCGGCGAATCTCGAGCTCCAGCCATCCCGGCCCGCCGCCGGTCTCCGCGCCGAGCGCGGCCTCGGCGCAGTGCAGCAGCGTGTCGAGGAAGAGCCCGCGCAGGTGGGGCACCTGCATCGCGCGCACCATCAGCACGTTCTGGCGATCGGCCGGCACGTCGTCGAGGTTGCGCCAGATGCTTGCCTCGGTGCCGGCCTTGAACGCCTCGCTCTTGTCCCACGGCACCAGCGTGGAACGCGTGGTGCGTTCGAAGCGGTACAGGTAGAAGTTGTTCATCCCCCAATCGCCCAGCACGCCGTCGATCTCGGCGAGGAACGCTTCGACCGCCACGTGCCGGACGAACGCCTCGAGGTCGAGGTACGGCGACAGCACCTGCAGGTAGTCGGCCGCAGCGGGGGCATGGATGGCGCGGACCATCTCGGCGAGCGGCCGCGGATCGGGATCGAGCTCGTGCGTGACCGGCCGGAACGGCTTGGGCGAGTACGACGCCGGGTCGGGCCCGCGGTACTCGAAGCGGTACGGCGCATCCTCGGGGTCGTAGTCGTATTCGTAGAGGAAGCCGTTGCTCTGCGCGAAGTGCCGGTCGAGGAAGACCTTGTCCACCGCCTCGACGATGGAATAGAGCCCCGCGTAGTCGCCGTTGACGTAGAGGCGCGCATGCGCCTCGCGCGGGGCCGGCAGCCCCAGGCGCGCGAAGAGCGCCATGCCGACGCGCTCGTGCAGCTGGCTCGGGTCCTGGACGTTGTTGCGCAGCACGACCGACTTGAGCCCGAGGAACTGCTGGCCCTCGTCGAACAGATTGAAGTCGATGCGCAGCCCCGGCTTGGTGCCGCTGCGGCTGCCGTTGCCACGGGAGCGGATCGCGACGTTGGTCACGACGCTGATCGCGCCAGGCGAAGTGGGCGGGGTAGTAGGTGTTCGACTGGAAGTTGGCCTTCAGCTCGCTCCAGTCGCGCGGGTTCACCGTCAGCGCGATGGTGTGGAGCTGGCTGTCGTCGAAGAAGGCGGCGGCACCGGGGGCCAGGAGCCTGCGCCCGGGCGGGCGCCGCCGGTTGGATCAGCACGAAGGCGGCGATCAACGCTGCGCGCACGATGGGGAGAGTCGCACGGCGCCACCCCTACATCGCGAACTGCACGCGGAACACCGGACTCCACGCCGCGGCTGGGGATGCTGGCCGCACCGCGGGCGCGGTCGGTCACCTGTTCGCGCACCGCATTCAGCTGCAGGCGCACCAGCCGGTTGAACGTCCAGTTCGCGCCGATGCGTCCAGACCTGATCGTCGACCGTCGGGAGGTCCGGCCGCGCGCGGCGTGCGGACCGTGCCGTCGGCCGCTCCGCCGCGCGGCGAACCACAGCCGCTCGACCCGCGCCGTCAGTTCGAGGCCGGCGAGACCCGCCAACGCCAGCCGGTCGTCGGCCTCCGCGTGCGCGCGGCGCCCCGCCACCGCCCACACGCCCGACACGTACCAGCCCTGGCCGCGCAGCGGCGGCAGCGTCTCGCCCATCAGCCCCTGATGATGGCGCGCGTCGTCGGCCCGCAGGTATTCGGCGCGGAACCCGAACGGGCCTGGCCGCCAGTCGAGATCGCCGCCGACGCGCAGGCGGCGCCCCTTCACGAAGACTGGGGAGAAGAACACGTCGCGTCGATGCCGTGCGGCCGCGCAGCGAATGCCGGCCCTCGGCGACGTCGCCCCCGGTGCGCCGAGACGCCGACCTCGACGTCCGACCAGGCGCCCGACCGGCGCGCCGCTCCGCGGGGCCGGACCGTGACCCGCGCCGCCACGGTCAGGCCGCCGCCGCGGGTTGTCGCCGAACTGCGCCACGTCGCCGTCGCGCGTGAAGACGCCGGCGTCGTAACCGAGGACGTGGCGGGCCACGCGTCCGTGCACCGCGACGCCGGTGCTGCGGCCGGGGGCCAGGAGATCGGCGGCCCGCGAGCGCGACGACGAAGTCGAGGCTTGCAGGCGCTGGTGAGCTGATCGAGGCTGAACGGCATCTTGAACTGTCCGGCGCGCACCTGGGCCGCGCCGCCACGTGCGGACGTTCACGAACACGTCGCGCCACTCGCCCGTCGTCGAGCTCGCGCTCCACTTCGAACTCGCACGTGCCGCGTCACCGTGCCGGTCAGCCCGATCCGGCGGCGAGCGACGTCGAAGTCCACGTCGTCCGACGAGCGGTCCGGTGCGTGGACGTCGGCCTGGACACGGGCCGTGACGGCCATCGTCAGGACGTCGCCGATCCGCAGCGTGGGGCGCGGATCGAGACGGAGCGACGCGGCGGGCGCCGGGGCCGAGGCCCCGCGTAGCTGTGTCGGTGCTTCGGCCTCGCGCCCGTCTACCGGCGGCGCTGCGGGCGTCTGCGCCGACAGGGGCGTGGCCGCGGCCAGGAGCGCGACGCCGACCAGCGTCAACCGCCAGCGGCTCATGACGCGAGCTCCACGGCCGATGCCGGCGTTCCGAGCCCGGTGGTGGTGTACGCCGGCTCGCAGTGCGAGTGCCAGAACGCCCCGAGCGCGGCGACCAGGCGCGGGTCGCGCACGACGACGGCGAGCTCGCGCCGGCGATCGAGCGAAGCCGGCGAGAGGGCGAGGCTTCCGATGAGCGCCGCACGGTCGTCGATCAGGAGGAGCTTGCCGTGCGCGCGCAGCGGACGGAGCGGTCCGGCGTCGCGCGATCTCGACCTCGACCCCGGCACCACGGCGGTCGTCGAGCACGCGCCGGATGGCCGGATCGGTGAGCTTGGCGTCGAGCAGGCGAATCCGCTGCCGCGCGTCGTGCAGGAGCGCCTTGGACGCGGGCGCGCGGATCGCCATCGGGCCCGACGATCAGCCGTTCGCGTTGCGCCGCGGTGAGCGATGCCGGCTGGCCCGCCCAGTCGGCGTCGAAGAGGGCGGTGAGGCCCGATACCACCGCCGGATCGCGCGTGACCAGCAGGAAGTCGCAGGTGCGCGCGAAGCACTTCGCGGTGTAGTTGAGCGACGTGATCGAGCGCCACCCGCTCGTCGGCGACCACGTATTTCGCGTGATACTTCGCGGGCACGCCGGAACGGCGGACCTCGATGCCGTGCGCGGCCAGCCAGTCGCACACCCGATCGAGATCGCGCGCCGCCGGCGCTGGCGCGCGCCGTCACGATCGCGCTGACGGCCACGCCGCGAGCGGACGCGCCGGCCAGCGCCTGCAGCACGAGAGCGTCGTCGCACCGGAAGATCGACAGCACGAGGCGCCGGCGCGCGGCGCGGATGACACCCAGCACGGCGCGCCGCCGTCCCGCCGGTTCGATGACGAGACGTTCGCGGCGTGGCGGCCATCACAGCAGCCGCTTTCGGGCCGGTTCCCACGTGATGGCGCGCAGGCCGGCCGCGCCTCCCGCCATCAGGTCGCCGTTGAGTGCGTCGAGCGAGAGTGCCGCCGGCGCCGTCGCCACGTAGCTGGCGCGGGCGGCGTCGCCGTACGACACCTCGCGCACTTCGAGCGATACGCCGTGGCGGACGCATACCCGCTGGACGTGCGCGTCGGGGAACCTGCCGCCGTCGGCGACGAATTCCACTCGCAGCGAACGCGTCTGCGCCGTGGACAGCCTCGCCAGGACCACCAGGAACAGGCAGACCATCACGGTGCCGGAGACGGCGATCGTGAATGCGCCGAGGCCGCTGGCCATGCCCAGGCCCATCAGCAGGAACATGACCGCCGCGTCGCGCGGATCGTCGACCGGCGTGCGGAACCGCACCAGGCTGGCGGCACCGGCAATGCCGAAGGCGCGTGCCAGCGAGTCGTTGATGAGCACCATCATCAGCGCGCCCGACACACAGAGCAGCACCTGGGCGTGGTGCATGGCCGCCGTCGGCGTGCGCGCGGCGTGCCGCTGGACGGCGGTCACGGCGAGCCCGATCAGCGCCGCCGCCGCCAGCCGCGCCGGCCCGTCGAGCAGCCGCCCCCATCCCGCCGGAATCGGGACGTAGATCGCGGCCCCGATCAGCGCCAGACCCGCGGCCGCCGCGGCGGCGGCCAGCCATACGCGGCGATCCGGGCGCGCGAGCGATACACCGGCTGAGCCGGCATGAGGTGGACAGGCGATTTCGGCAAGCATGGTCGTGGTTCGCGCCTCATAAGGTCTAACGTTCGCTCGCCGGCAAGCGCACTACTGGGGGTAGGGCGGGTAGGCGCGGGTAAGGCGGGTATGGCGGGGTGGACGGGTAGGGCGGGAGGATGGGTGCGAGAGCTTTCGTAGGGGCGGGCCTTTAGACCCGCCCGACGGGCCTGAGCTCAAGCCTTGAGCCTTGAGCCTTGAGCCTTGAGTCCAGCTCGAGGTCTCGTTCGACAGCCCTGCGCCCGCACTGCCGGCACGCCGGCCGCCGGCTCGGATTCGAGCACGCCGTTGCGGATCACGTCAACTGGCCGGTGCGCGTCGGTGACCAGCCTGTCGCCGCCCGGATGAACGCGATGTCCCTCACCGCCGCAACGTCCTGCGGTCGACGACGTGCCGCGCGATCAGCGCCCGCTGCCCCGGTGTCGAAGGTCACCGGCGCGGCTTGGCATGCGGCCAGGTAGACCTGCGACTCTCGGCGCCACCGGACGTTGTTGCGAGCGCGACGGTCTGTCTGGCGCCGCGGACCCGGCACCACGCCACGGTCCGGCGGACGCCGCAGATCCCGACTGGCGGCTGGAGCGAGCACGTGGGTGACCGCGCCACGCATAGACCGGCCGCTCGAGGTTGTGTGAGCGGGTGGCGCAGGGAGAATAGCGCCCCCAGCGAACCGGCGTTACGCCGGTTTGCCAGACGCTGCGCGTCATCCGCGGTCCAGGCGGATGGCGCCGAAGGAGATTGCGTGGCCCTGGAACTCGGACTGAAAGGACGGACCGCCCTCGTGACCGGCGGCAGCAAAGGCATTGGACGCGCGATCGCGCGTGGGCTGGCGGCCGAGGGCGTGAACCTCGTGCTGCTGGCGCGGGGCTTGGACGCGCTTGCCGCCACGGCAGACGAGCTGCGCGCCAATCACGGCGTGAACGCGCTGCCGGTGGCCGCCGACATCACCAGCACCCAGTCGGTGCAGGCCGCCGCCGATGCGGCGCGGGCGGCGTTCGGCACCGTCCACATCGTGGTCAACAACGCCGGCAATCCGATGCGGCGCACCGACCGCCAGATTCTCTGGCCCGACACCGACTGGATCGGCGATCTCGACGGCAAGCTGATCGGCTCGCTGCGGGTCACCCAGGCGTTTCTGCCGCTCATGCCGGGAGACGGCACCGGCCGCATCATCAACATCAGCGGCACCGCGTCCACCATCGTGTGGGTGCCGGCGCTGACGCACGGCCTGAACAACGCGGGGATGAATCAGGCGACCGGCTATCTCGCCCACGACCTCGCGAGCCAGCAGATCACGGTCAACACGATCGTGCCGGGCCTCGTCGGGACCGAAGGCCGTCAGGCCTGGGCCGAGAACATGGCCAAGCAGCAGAACATGACGAAAGAGGAGTTCCTCGCCAGCTTCTGCAAGCGCATGGGGATTCTGGCCGGCCGGTGGGCGACGATGGAGGAGGTGGCCGACACCGTGCTCTTCCTCGCCTCGGATCGCGCGCGCTACTACACCGGCGCGAAGATCATCATGGACGGCGGCCTCAACGTGAACGTGAGACCTGCGTGAGGCAGGTAGGCAGGTGAGCAGGTGGGGAGCTGAGGCGACACGAGGCCTTGAGCCCTAAGCCCTAAGCCGACAGATACAGCCAGAGGCTCCGCGCGATCTGTGCCGCCGACAGCGCGAGTGCGGCGGCAAGCGCGCGGCGCAGCCAGACGGCCGTGGCGTCCTCGCCGTCGGTGTGCTGCGCCGCGACGGCGATGAGCAGCAGTCCCGGCGCGAGCACCAGGCGGTGCGCGACGTCGGCGTCCGGGTAGATCGCCGCGAACACCACGCCGTAGGCGACGGCCAGTCCCGCGGCTCGCCGCACGACCGGCTCGGGCCAATGGACGGCGGTGGCCGCGATCGCCCACAGCAGCGGCGCGCCGAACGTCGCGCCCCAGCCGCCGCGCCCCGGCCACCAGCGGCGCGTGATCGATCCGAAGTCGAACAGGCTGATGCCGAAACGCACGATGCTCGTCAGCGCGTCGCCGGCGCCGGTGGTGCGGTTGCCGAGCGCGGCGAGCGGCTCGAACGGGTGGCCGTACCAGCGTGCGGTCTGGGCCAGCGTGAACGGCAGGCCCCCGGCGATCGCGCCGGCCACGCCGCCCGTCACGAGCGCGGCCCAGGCGGCGGCGTCGCGCGGACGCTGCCACGCGATCGCGCCGGCCATCAGGAGGCCGAGGGGAAACGCCACCCATTTCATCGCCACCGCGAAGCCTGCCAGCGCCGCGACAGCCGCCACTTCGCGGGCTGGCGCCGCGGCGGCGCGCACCGCCAGCCAGGCCAGCG
Organism: uncultured Acidobacteriota bacterium; assembly: GCA_963731785.1. Taxonomy (GTDB): domain Bacteria; phylum Acidobacteriota; class Vicinamibacteria; order Vicinamibacterales; family UBA2999; genus DASYRM01. Next base: position 383,269 of record CAVSWX010000008.1, on the reverse strand, counting down.
CCACGAGCGCCGGCGTCGCCGAGTAGAGATCGTTCTTGACGAACGCGAGCTGGTGAAAGACCGCCGGCACCATCACGACGGCCGACCAGCACCACGACCGTCCGCCGGGCAGCCACTGCCGGATGGCCGCGAGGCCGAGCGTGAAGTAGGCAAGGCTGACGAGCGCGTGCAGGCGCAGCAGCCACGCCCCGACGCCGGGCACCTGGCGCAGGTCGGCCAGCACGAGCTCGTACGACGACGCGAGGACGTTCACCTTGATGTCGGCCGCGGTGTCGAATTCGAGCGTGCCAAGCCGCAGGATCTGCGCGACGCGGTCGAGATGATACGGGATCGGCGCCCGCCAGCGGTCGTGTCGCGAGCAGGAGCCCGAGCGCGGCCATGACGCCGAGCGCCGGCCACGGCAGGGCCGTCGACAGCACCGCCGCGCTGTCGCGGTCGCGCCGGCTCGTGGCCGCGCGCGAGCGAAAGACCACCAGCGCGATGGCCGCCAGCGCCGCGTTGAACGGCACCAGCGACGACAGGCTGCCGGCGCCCGCAAGCGTCACCGCTTGCATCTCGAGCGAGAGGACGGCAAGGGCCGCCGTCGCGCGCGCGAACGCGGCGATCGGGCCCCCGGCCCAGACGCGTGCGGCCACGAGCAGCAGTGCGAGGTTCACGGCAAAACGTCCCTCAGAAATCTAACCTCTGCCATAACAATCCTGGCGATCAGAATCGAGATTGCGCTGACGGATTTGTCATCCGCATGGCGCACGAGCATCCGTCGCGACCGTCCGGCCGCGAGTCCGAGCGCCACTCAACGTCGCGCTGGTGCCGTGGGTTCCCGCCACCTGCACATCTCTGCAGTGGCAATGCAGAACTGGCACCGCTGGTGCCGATACCCTACACATGAATCCGGCAGCCTCACAATCGCGTGCCATCGCACCCGTGGCGTTCGAGGACGGCCTGGGCGAGCGGCTGTACGCGGTCGGCGCTGCCAACGAGCCGCTGGAGGTGCTCAAGATCAGTAGCGAGCTGAGCTGGGTCGGCACCTTCGAAGAGGCGCTTCGCGATCAGACGGCGCGGCTCGCAGAATTCCGTCACGAGGCCTTCGGCCGCGTCCGCGCCGTCGAGCGGCTCGACGCGCGCAGTTCCACGCATCGTGGTCATCTCCGACCACGTCCGCGGCGTCCGGCTCTCCGAAGTGCTGGCCGGAGCCAGGAAGCGTTCGATCACGCTGGAGTTTGCCGCGGCCGCGTGGCTGATCCGCCAGCTGGTGTCGGCCACCGCCGTGCTGCACGACAGCGGCCCCGGCGTGTTCCACGGCGCCATCGCTCCCGAGCGTCTCGTGGTGACGCGCGACGGCCGCCTCGTGCTCGTGGAGTACGTGCTTGGGCCTGCGCTCGAGGAGATGCGGTTCTCGTGGGAGCGCTACTGGCGCGAGCTGGGCATCGCGCTGCCGCGCCCGATCGGCCTGCCGCGTTTCGATCAGACCGCCGACGTGACGCAGGTGGCCGGCGTGTCGCTGGCGCTGCTCCTGGGCCGGCCGCTGGCCGCCGACGAGTACCCCCATCGGATTGCCGACGTCCTCGACAGCGCGACCGCGCGTCAGGCCGACGGCGCCGATCCGCTGCCGGCGGCGCTGCGCACCTGGCTGCGCCGCGCGCTCCACATCGAGCCGCGAGCCGCCTTCGCGTCGGCGATCGACGCGCAGGCCGAGCTCGATCGCGTGCTGGATCTGGACGACGCGATCGGGCGCGCCGCGCTCAGGTCGTTCCTCTCGCGCTACGCGGCGGCAGTGGCGCTCGAGCGTCAGGCCGCGCAGACGAAGGCCGAGCCGGTGACACCCGCTGTGGCCCGCCGGTGCCCGCCGTGCCCGCCGTGCCTGTCATGCCCGTCGTGCCCGCTGTGGCCGCCGTGCCTGTCGTGCCGGTCGTGCCCGCCGGAGCCGGTGCGGGAACCCGTGGCGGCTGTTCCTGTCGCGGAGGCCACCCCGGCGTCTGCCCCGATTACGCCGTTCGTGCCGGTCACACCCGCACCCGCCTTCGTGGCCGGGACCGTTCGCGCACCCGAGCCGGCGCCGCAGCCCCCAGCCGTCGACGAGGCGTCGGTCGCCCCGAGGTCCACGCTCACCAGCGTGCCGTTGTCGACGTTCGAACCCCCAGCGCCCGTCGCCCCGTTCTCCGTGACCCCGTCCGCCGCCGTGCCGGCCGACGTGATGGACGACAACGACACCGCCGACGAGGACACGGCCGGCGATGAGGCCGAGTCCGGGACCGGGACGGTGGCCACCGTCACGCCGTTCCCGTCGCCCGCACCATTCGTGCCGCCCGCACCGCCCTCGCTGGGCGGGCGCTCGGTCACGCCGTTCGCGTCGCGCGCGGCCGCGGCGGAACTGCGCGTGCCGGAGCCCGAGCCGATCGAGACGCGGCCCTACGTGCCACCGCCGCAACTGGATCGGACGCCGGTCCTCGCCAACGGGTTCGAAAGCGGACGCCTCGAGGCCGAGACGATGACCGACGACGCAGACGACGCGCCCCAGGTGCCGCCGGCCGCGGTGGCTGCCGCGCGGAACGCGCGACCGGTGTGGACCAGTCGGTGGGCGATTGCCGGCGTCGTCATCCTCATTGCCGTCACGACGGGCGTCACGATGATGGGACGCCGCGCGCCGGCGGACCCGGCTCCGGCCCCGTCCACCGGGACGCTCGAAATCGGCACCAATCCGGATCGCGTGCCGGTGCTCATCGACGGCACGGAGCGCGGCATGACGCCGCTCACCGTGACGCTCTCGGCGGGCGCGCACGTCGTCGAGCTCGTCAACGGGACCGATCGCCGCAAGGTGCCGGTAACCATGAAGGCCGGCGCCCACGTCTCGCACTTCATCGAGCTGCCGAAGGTGGCGGAGGGCATCGGCGATCTGCAGGTGCGCACCGATCCGTCGCAGGGCCACCGTGCGCGTGGACGGCAAGGTCTACGGCCGCACGCCGGTCACGGTGAAGGGCCTCACGGCGGGCCTGCACAAGGTGGTGCTCGAGAACGAATCGGGCACCTTCAGCGACGACGTCCTGATCGAGCCCGGCGCCACCGCGTCACTGGTCGTGCCGATGAGCAAGCCGCAGGGTGGCACGGTGTCGGGCTGGATTGCCATTACCGCGCCCGCGGACCTGCAGGTGTTCGAAAGCGGCCGCCTCGTCGGCAGCAGCCGTACCGATCGCATCATGGTGGCCGTCGGACGGCACGAGCTCGAGCTCGTGAACGAGACGCTCGGCTATCGCGCCGTCCGCACGGTGGACGTCGCGCCCGGGCTGGTCGCGGTGGTGAAGCCGGACTGGCCGAAAGGCTCGCTGGCGGTGAACGCCCTGCCGTGGGCCGAGGTGTCAATCGACGGCGAACGGGTCGGCGAGACCCCGATCGGCAGCGTCGCCGTGCCCATCGGCACCCATGAAATCGTATTCCGCCATCCGGACCTCGGCGAGCGCCGCACCACGGCCACCGTGACCGCCGGCGCCGCCACTCGCGTCAGCATCGACATGAGGGCGAAATGAACGCACTGAAGACGTGGCTCGTCGCGGCGGCCGCGCTGCTGGCCGCCGTCTCCGGGGCATCGGCTCAGCCCGCGCCGGCGGCGTCGTTGGCCGCGGCGCGCACGCTCTACGCGTCGGCCGAGTACGGCGGCGCGCTCGAGATGCTCAACGGGCTGCTGTCGGAAAACGTGGCGGCCCAGGATCGCCAGGCCATCGACCTCTATCGTGCGTTGTGTCTGGTCGCGGTCGGCAACTCCACCGAGGCGTCGCGGATCATCGAGGGCATGATCACGAACGACCCGCTGTATCGCCCGGCGGCTGACGACGTGCCGCCGCGCCTGCGCTCGGCGTTCACCGACGCGCGCCGCCGGCTGCTGCCAGCGATCGTGCAGCAGGGCTACGTCGCCTCCAAGGCGGCGTTCGACGTGAAGGACTACGCCGCCGCCGCCAAGGGCTTCGCGCAGGTGCTCGCCGCGCTGAACGATCCGGACCTCGAGAGCGTGAGCAGCCAGCCGCCGCTCTCGGATCTCAAGATGCTGGCGACGGGGTTCCACGACCTGACGGTGAAGGCGACCGCCCCCCGCCTTCGCCGCCGCCACCCGCTGCGCCGGCACCGGCGCCGGCGCCGGTGCCGGTGCCGGTGCCGGTCGCGGGCCGCACGCCGCGCATCTATGGACCGGCCGACGGCAACGTGGTGACGCCCATCACGATCGAGCAGGCCGTGCCGGCCTATCCGGGCCGGTTGCTGCAATCCGGCGTGGTGATGGTCGAGGTGATCATCGACGACGCGGGCGCCGTCGAATCAGCCAGCATGGTCGGGCCGCCCAATCCCGCGTACGATCGCCTTGTGCTCGGGGCCGCGAAGAGCTGGCACTACCAGCCGGCGACGCTCAACGGCAAGCCGGTCAAGTACCGCAAACGCATCCAGATCTCGCTCCTCCCGCCCCCGCGCTGACGCCCGCTCGTCAGCGGACAGGCGGAAGCGGCGGGCCTGCGGGGCCTCCTGGCTTCACGGCGGCGGTGTCGAAGACGCGCATCGCCGCCGCAATCATCCCGGCCACGTCGGTCAGGTTGGCCGGCACGACCACCGCAGTCGTCTTCCGCGCGATCTCCCCGAACTGCGCGACGTACTGCTCGGCGACTCGCAGCTGTACCGCGTCGCGCCCGCCATCGGCCTGAATCGCGCCCGCGACTTCGCGGAGGCCCTGCGCCGTGGCGGAGGCGACGGCCTTGATCGCCGACGCCTGACCTTCGGCTTCGTTGATCTGCTGCTGCCGCTTGGCTTCCGAGGCCTTGATCACCTGCTGCTTCTCGCCCTCGGCCGTGTTGATGGCGGCGTCGCGCTGGCCCTCCGACTGCAGCACCACGGCGCGCTTCTCGCGCTCGGCGCGCATCTGCTTTTCCATCGCCGCGATGATGTCGGCCGGCGGCTCGATGTTCTTGATCTCGTAGCGCAGCACCTTCACGCCCCAGGCTTCGGACGCCTTGTCGAGCTCGCTGACGATTTCGGTGTTGATGCTCGAGCGCTCCTCGAACGTGCGGTCGAGATCGATCTTGCCCATCATGCTGCGCAGCGTCGTCTGGGCCAGCTGGATGATCGCGAACGTGTAGTTCGAGATGCCGTAGGACGCGCGCTCGGGGTCGAGCACCTTCAGGTAGAGGATGCCGTCCACGCCCACTTGCACGTTGTCGCGCGTGATGCAGACCTGCGCCGGGATGTCGATGGCCTGCTCCTTGAGCGAATGCCGGTAGCGAATCACGTCCACGAACGGGACGAGCAGATGGAATCCGGCGTTGAGCGTGGCATGGTAGCGCCCCAGGCGCTCGACGACGATGGCGTTCTGCTGCGGCACCACGACGGTGGTCTTGTAGAGGACGAACAGGAGCAGCAGGGCCCCGAGGATCAGGACGACGAGCGTGCTTTCCACAGGCACATCACCTCACTCCGGACGGATGTCGAGCTGAAGACCGTTGACGGCCACGACCCGGCACCGCTGGCCGGCGCCGATCGCCGTTGCCCGAGATGTTGTGGGCTGCCCACATGCTGCCGCGCAGCTCGGCGCGTCCGTACTGCCCGGGTCGATCGGGGCGACCGGCACCGCGATCTCGCTGACCATCGAGTCGACGGGCGCCACGGTCGCCGGCTGCAGGCGCGAGAGCAGCGGCTGCCGGAAGAGCCGCAGGGCGACGATGGCGAGGATGGGGAAGGCCAGCCACTGGCCCCACGCCGGCAGTCCCAGCCCGGCGAGCTCCGCCAGCCCGACGATCACCGCCGCCACCCCGAAGAAGATGACGAAGAAGCCGCCCGGCGTCGCCAGTTCAATCGCGCCGAGGACCAGTCCGAGGGCCACCCACAACCACCACGTCATGGCCATCTCCGGCGCGGCCCGCGCAGTGCGCGGCCCGCGCGACAGTGTCTGGCAAACCGGCTTGACGCCGGTTCGCTGTTGCGAAGGGCGTTCACGGGCGCACGCGCGTCGCGCGCGTGCTCCGCCCGCCGGTGTCGGTGAGCTCGAGCGCCTCGTCGCGGACACGGCCGCGCCAGGTGGAGGCGCCGGCCGTGAGCTCGATCGCGTCGCCGCGCAGCGAGCCGGTCACCGGCGTGGCGACGCCCCCGGTGGTCATCGTGCCGGTCAGCTTCTGGAACGTCTGGGTGAGGGTCAGCTCGCCACCCTGCAGGCGCCAGCGTGCCGCCGGCCTGTGCCGGCACGATCCAGAGGTGCACCTCGCACCACATCTCGCAGCCGTCCAGGCGATCGCTGGCGTCCGGCGTCCAGTCGGCGATGAGGAACGTGTTCGACACGATGCGCGACCCGGGCGCGAGCGCCAGGAACTTCGGGCGCAGCTGCAGGAGGTTGCTCGGGAGCAGGAAGAGCGCCATGACCGACGCCTTCGAGATGTCGGCTTCGTACATGTCGCCGCGCTCGAACCGGGCGCGCTCGCCAACGCCGGCGGCCGTCGCGTTGCGCCGCGACAGCTCCACCATGTCGGGGTTGTACTCGACGCCGAGCGCCCGCGCGCCGCGCTTGGCGGCGCCGATCACGTTGCGGCCGTCGCCCGATCCGAGGTCGATCACGAAATCGTCGGGGCCCACCTTGGCCATGTCGAGCATCTTCTCGACCATCACCTCCGGCGTCGGCACCCAGACGACGTCCTTGCCCGGCTGGCCGACTTCGGGTTTGAAGGTGGCGCTCTGCGCCGCCGCCGGCGCGGGCGCGGCCGCGATCAGCAGGGCGAGCGCCGCAACGGACAGGCACAGCGCGGCTTGGCATGCGGGTAATGGTAGCGATGCCGCGCTGCCCGCACAACCGCCGGCGCGGACCAACGCAGCGGGGGCGGTCGGACCGCCCTCCACGAGAGACCGGAGCGATTGGCTAGCGGACGGCGTCGGACCGCGTGGCGCGTGGCGCGCTCAGCGGGGCGAGCCGCGGTGGCTGCGCCGGCGCTGGCGGTGGCGGCGGAGGCCCGGTGGGAGCCTCGAGCGCTGGGGCGGCATCGGCCGCGGCTGCGGAACCGAACGACGCCGTGACGTCAGCCGGCGCGCCGGCGCCGACCTCTACCATCTGCCGGCGCTCGCCGAATTGCGGATGGCGGAGAACGACTTCGCGCGTGCCGATCGGGACGGTCACTTCGGCGAGCGGCAGCGCGCCCATGTGCTCGCCTTCGACCCACACCTCGGTGCCGGCTGATGCCACGTACCCGCAGCACGCCCGAGGGCAGGCTGACGGTATGCGACAGCATCTGGCCGGCGTCGAGCGACAGCGTCAGCTCGCCGCGGTAGTTGAAGCGGCGGCTCACCAGCTCGAGCCGGTGCCGTCCCGGCGGCACCAGGAGCTGGCCGTCGTCGGTCGTGCCGATGCGCTTGCCCTCGAAGAAGATGTCGAGCGGAATGCGCGAGAACACCGTGAGCATCGCCGGTGCCGACGAACCCGGCGTGGCCGGCGCGGCCGGAGCCGCGGCGCGGTGCCGCGGCGCGTGCCGCCTGGGGCGGCGGCCGGCGTGCCGGCGCGGCGGGCCGCGTGGCTGAGTTCGGCGCTGAGAACCGGTTCTTTCGCGGCGGCCGCGCTGGCTGGTCTGCGGCCGTGGCCGGGCGATCGCCCGTGCGCATGGCCGCCGGCCGGCCGAGCATCGCGACGCCGGCGATGAGCGCAATCGACGATCGCGCCTCCGCCCGCGGCCCACGTGCGCCACCGGCTCGGCCCAGGACTCGCGCCGCCCACTGCCGGCACCCAGTCGGCGGCGACGAAGGCCTCGTCGGCGTCCGGACCCGGAAACACGTCGGCCTGGCGGGGCCGGTGCCGGGTTCGGGCCGGGGCGGCGGCGCGGCCGCCGCCTGCGCGGCCCGGGCGGCCACCTCCTGGAGCTGCGACACCTGCGCCCGCACGTCGGCGATGTCGGCGTTGTGGCGCTCCGCATTCTCGCTGCGCAGGCGCGCGACCTCGCGTTCGAGCTGGTGCCTGCGCGTCGTGACGGGCGCGCTCGGTCTCTTCTTTCAGCCGCGATTCGGCTTCGGCGCGAATGCGGACGGCCTCCACCTCGAAGGCGCGCGCCGCGGCTTTCTGCGCTGCCGACTGGACGTCCCGGGCCGCCTGTTCGCGGATGCTCTCGGCCTGCTGCTGCGCCTGCACTTGCAGCCGCCGGGCGTTCTCGGCCTGCTCGCGCACGTGCGCGAGCTCCTGGCTCAAGCGCGATTCGGTTTCGGTCCGCACCCGCGCCACTTCGTCCTCGAGCGCGCGGGCGGCTGCCTTCTCGGCGGCGAGGCGCGCTTCGACCATGGCCTCGGCGCGCACCGAGCCGATCTCGGCGCGGGCGCGTTCGAGCTCGCGTCGCAACCGTTCCTCGGTCTCGGTCTTCACCCGCTCCACTTCGACGCTGAGCGACTCGCGGGTGGCGGCTTCGGCCTGGGCGCGGGCATCGGCGACGGCCGCCTCGCGCGCCGCCGTGGCTTCGGCTGCGAGCCGCGCCAGTTCCTGCGCCAGCGATTCCCGGGCGGCCTCTTCGGCCTGGCGCTTGGCCTCGGCGACGGCCAGGTCGCGCTTGACCGCCTGATCGGCCTCGAGCCGCGCCAGTTCCTCCCGCAGCGACTGCTGAGCGGCCTGCTGGGCCTGCGTCGCGCGCCTCGGCCACCGCCGCTTCGCGCCGGGCGGCCGCTTCGGCGTCCTGGCGCGCCAGTTCGGCGGCCAGCGCGGTCCGTGACTTCTCTTCGGCCTGCGTCTTCGCGTCGGCCACCGCGGCGTCGCGCAAGGCGGCGGCCTCGGCTTCGAGCCGCTTCAGTTCCGAGGACAGGGCTTCGCGGGCCGACTGCTCGCCCTGCGATCGCGCCTCCGCGACGGCCGCATCGCGCTTGGCGGCCGCCTCGCGGGCCAGGCGCGAGAGCTCGGACTGCAACGCCTCGCGCGCGGCCGCCTCGGCTTGCGACCGCGCCTCGGCCACGGCGGCATCGCGGCGCGTGACCGCTTCGGCTTCGAGCTTCCGCAACTCCACGGTCAGGGCTTCGCGCGCGGCCGCCTCGGCCTGCGTCCGCGCCTCGGCGACTTCGGCGTCGCGGCGCGTCGCCGCCTCGCCTTCGAGCCGGGCGAGCTCGCGCCTGCAGCGATTCGCGCGCCGCGGTCTTCGGCCTGGGCCCGCGCGTCGGAGACGGCCGCGTCGCGCTTGGCGGCGGTCTCGTGCTGCGAGCCGCTCGAGCTCCACCTTGAGCGCCTCGCGCGCACCCTGCTCGGCCTGGGCGCGGGCCTCGGCCACGGCTGCTTCGCGCCGCGCCTCGCCCTCGGCCTCGAGGCGCGCGAGCTCCGCGGCCAGCGACTCGCGCGCGGCAATCTCCATCTGGGCGCGCGCTTCCGCCACGGCGGCTTCGCGTCCGGCTGCGGCTTCGGCCTCGAGCCGCTGCAACTCGTCGGTGAGCGACTTCGCGCGCGGCGGCTTCGGCCTGAGCCCGCGCTTCCGCGACCTCGGCGTCGCGGCGGGCGGCGGCCTCGCGTTCGAGCCGGTCGATCTCGGCCTGCAGCGACTCGCGCGCACTGTCGTCTCGGCCTGGGAGCGGACGTCGGAGACGGCGGCCGCGCCGCGTGGCGGCAGCCTCGTGCTGGAGCCGCTCGAGTCTCGAGCTGGAGCGACTTCGCGGGCAGCCTGCTTCGGCCTGCGCGCGCGCCTCGGCGACGGCGGCCTCGCGGCGCGCCTCGCTTTCGGCCTCGAGACGGGCGAGCTCGCTGGACAGCGATTCGCGCGCGGCCTGTTCGGCCTGGGCCCGGGCCTCGGCCACTGCGGCGTCGCGGCTCGCGACCGCTTCGGCCTCGAGCCGCTCCAGGTCCGCCTGCCGCTCGGCGGCGGCCTGCGCCTTGACCTGCGCCACTTCGGCGGCCATGCGCGCCTTGGCGTGCGCCTCGACGAGCGCGATCTCGGCCTCGTGGACCTCGGGGTCGATGGGGCGGTCCTTGGACCAGATGGCATCGACGTCGACGTCGCCGTCCAGGTCGCCGTCGAGATCGACGTCGAGATCTGATCGAACCCGTCGTCGTCGTCGGCTTCGATGCCGCGCGGCCCGGACCGGTTCGACGGCCTCGACCTCGATGGAGGACGTGTCGACGCCCAGCTCATGGATGAGCGCGTCGACCTCGAGGGCCAGTTCTTCGTCGTCGGCCGCGTGCGGCCTGCGGCGCCTGGGGGGGATGAGGGTCGTGTCACGATGGTCGTCCAGGGTACTGCGGGCAAGCGATGTGCCACGGCAGTCCGCATCCTCGGCGCGCCCAATCGCTTGCCTTGCCTGTAGATATCGGCCGCTGCGCGTTTCGACCGGATCGGCCGGCGACCCGCTCGTGATCACGGTTTCAGTACCTGCAGTCGACGGAATCGTCGTCGCGGCCGGCCGTGCACGACGCGTGCGCTTTCATGAAAGGCGGGACCCGGCGTTACAATGGCGCGCCCGCGACGGCAGCGAGTGGGGGACCAGCCATGGCAGCGCTGACACGACGCAAGTGGATCTGCACGGGACTGCTGGCGGCTGCGCTCGGGCTCGCGCCGGCCGCTGCGCACGCCCAGGCGCCGGCGGCGCCCGGCACGCAGTTGAGCGCGCTGGCCCCCGAGAACCTCGCCAAACCCCGGCCCAAGGCCGCCGTTCGACCTCACCGGGCAACTGGTTCATCGACAACAGCCCCGGCATCCAGGGCTGGCTGTTCGGCCCGGCGACGATTCCCAAGCTGACGCCGGCCGCGCAGAAGCACCGCGACGCCTACGTGAAGGCGATTGCCGAGGGCAAGGTCTACCGCGACGACATCGGCCAGTGCTGGCCGGCCGGCGTGCCGATCATCATGACGCGCGTGTGGCCGATCGCGATGATCCAGCTGCCGACCGCGATCTACATGATCAGCGAGTTCATGAACAGCCTGCGGACGGTCTTTCTCGACGGCCGCGCGCACACCGACCCCGACATCGTCGTCCGCACCTTCAACGGCGAGTCGGTCGGCCGCTGGGAGGGCGACACGCTGGTCGTCGAGACCAAGAACTTCATCGACGACGAGCACCACTGGGTCGATCAGGGCGTGCCCGCGAGCGGCGAGCTGCGCATCGTCGAGCGCATCCGCATGGTTAACGACGGCAACCAGCTCGAAATCGCGATGACGCTGACGGATCCGAAGAACTGGGAAGGCGAATGGAAAGGGATGCGGCGCTGGAACCGGGTGAACGACATCGACGTGCAGGAAGTCGAGTGCCGGCCCGATCTCAACGAGCACCTGCAGAGCACGTCGTCGAAAGTCCACGTGCGGTAGATGGAGCCCAGGTGGTCAGTCCACGCGTCCGGCGGAGCAGAGGCCGCCCGGCGCGAAGGAGATGCGATGAAGAAGGTACTGTTGTCGGCACTGATGGCCGTGGCGCTGGTCGCCCCGGCGCTCGCGCATCATTCGCCGGCTGCGTTCGATCGGACCAAGAAGGTGACGCTGGTCGGCACGGTCAAGGAATTCCGCTGGCAGAACCCGCACACCTGGATCGAGGTCGTGGTCCCGGACGAGAAGGACAAGAGCAAGCTGGTGGTCTGGGGCGTCGAGCTGACGAGCCCGACCTACCTGGTTCGCGCCGGCTGGAAGTCGAACACCATCAAGCCGGGCGACAAGGTGACGGTGGTGGTGAACCCGGTGCGGACGCGGCGAGCCGGCGGGCATCTTCGTGTCGTCACGCTGGCCGACGGCCGCACGCTGCTCGAGCGGCCCGCGCGCCTCGGCACGCCCGAATCGAAGTAGGGCGCGCGGAGCATGCGCATGATGAACCCGATGCCGGATCCGCGTGGCCGCGTCGCCGCGGCCGCGCTGAGCCTTGCTGTGGCCGGCTGTTCGCCCGCGCCGTCAGCAGCCGGCGCCGGCCGCCGCGCGCGCCCACGCGAAGCCGAAGTCGAAGCGGTAGCAGGCGGGCACGCTGAGCGCGCTCGCGCCCGCGAACCTGGCGAAGCCGCGTCCGAAGGCGCCGTTCGACGTCACCAGCAACTGGTTCATCGACGTGAGCCAGAACCCGAGGCGTGGCGCTTCGGCCCGCCGTATCCGAAGCTCACCGCCGGCGGCGCAGAAGGAATTCGACACCGTCGATGAAGTACCGGGCGGAGGGCAAGGTCTACAAGGACGACATCGGCCAGTGCTGGCCGGCCGGCCTGCCGCTCATCATGACGCGCTACTGGCCGATGGCGATGATCCAGATGCCCACGGCCATCTACATGATCAGCGGCTTCATGAACAGCGTCCGCATCATCTACCTCGACGGCCGCAAGCACACCGATCCCGACGTCATCGTCCGCACCTACAACGGCGAGTCGATCGGCACCTGGGAAGGCAACGAGCTGGTGGTGGACACCATCGGCTTCCGCGGCGACCACCACTGGATGGATCAGGGCGGCGCCGCGATTCCCGCCGGCGAGAAGCTGCACATCGTCGAGCGCTTCCGCATGGTACGGGGCAAGCAGCTCGAGATCGAGTACACGATGACCGACCCGGACAACTGGGAAGGCGAGTGGAAGAGCACCAAGCGCTTCAACCGCGTCGTCGACGTCGACATCCAGGAGGTGTCGTGCCTCCCGGATCTTGAACGAGCACCTGCAGAGCACGACGTCGAAGACGCAGGTCTTCCAGTAGGCTACCGAGGTGGATGACCATGGTCAGGCTCGCGGACGTCGGCTCGCGCCGCGCTCGCCGGCGCGTGCCTGCTGCTGGCGGCGCTGCCCGCCGCCGCGCAGGTGAACTTCTCGGGCGAGTGGAGCGGCCGCTATCACGAGGATCAGCCCGACCGCGTGCCCGGCGAGGAGCCCGGCGACTTCAGCGGCATCCCGCTCAACGACGCGGCGCGCATGTTCGGCGACAGCTACGACGTGGGCCGCCACTCGGTGCTCGAGGAGCAGTGCGCGCCCTACACGCTGCCGTACATGTTCTTCGGGCCCGAACCAGTTCCGCATCTGGGAGGAGGTGCATCCCGACACGCAGGAACTCGTCGCCATCCAGATGTACATGGGCACCTACCAGCAGCGCCGGACGATCTGGATGGACGGGCGGCCGCACCCGCCGGACTACGCGCCGCACACGTTCATGGGCTTCTCGACCGGCGAGTGGAACGGCGACACGCTGACGATCACGACGACGCACATCAAGCAGGGCTACTTCCGCCGCAGCGGCGTCCCGGCCAGCGATCGCACCGACGGTCGTCGAGCACTGGATGCGCCACGGCAACCGTGCTGTCGCAGGTGACGATCGCCACCGACCCGGTGTATCTGACCGAGCCCTACATCCGCAGCCAGGAATTCGTGCTGATGGAGCGCGGCAACACCAACTGGCTCTACAACTGCGAATACGCGATGGAGGTGCCGCGCGACAAGAACGTCGTGCCGCACTACCTGCCCGGCAAGAACCCGTGGGCCGGCGAGTTCGAGGGCCGGCACGCGATGCCGCGCGAGGGCGTGCGCGGCGGCGCCGAGTCGCTGCTGCCGGAATGGAAGCCGGGCGCCGCCGCGTCGCGTCCGAACCCGGCGAAGAACGGCGGCTTCGCCGCCGTCAGTGCTGCCGCAGCCGCTGCCGGCCGGCGAGGTGCGCGCGGTGAAGGTGCAGGGCAACGTCTACATGATCGTCGGCGCCGGCGCGAACATCGCCGCGCAGGTCGGGCGAGGACGGCATCCTCGTGGTCGATACCGGCGCGGCGGGGCAGAGCGAGAAGGTGCTTGCCGCGATCAAGGGGCTCGCCCCTGGCAAGGAGATCCGCTGGATCATCAACACCACGCCGACCGCCGATCACACCGGGAACAACGAGCAGGTGTCGAAGGCCGGCCGCACGGTCAACGGCAATCAGGCCGCGGTGGTGGCGCACGAGAACGCCAACGCCGCGGATGATCGAGCGCGGCGGTGCCCGACGCCGCGCGGCCGTACAACACCTACTTCGAGGCGTCGCGCGACTTCCCGTTCAACGGCGAGGCGGTGATCCTCTACCACAACGAGTCGTCGGTGAACGACGCCGACACCGTGGTGTTCTTCCGCCGCTCCGACGTGATTGCCGCCGGCGACGTGTTCCGCACCGACAGCTTCCCGGTGATCGACGTCGCGGCCGGCGGCAGCATCCAGGGCGACGATCGACGCGCTCAACCGGCTGCTCGACCTCACCGTGCCGAGCAAGATGCTGCAGGAGGCGGGCACCTACGTCATTCCCGGCCACGGCCGCATCAGCGACGAGCACGAGGTGGTGTGGTACCGCGACATGCTCGTCATCATCCGCGACCGCATCAAGGACATGGTGGCGCGCAAGATGACGCTGGATCAGGTGAAGGCCGCGCGCCCGGCGCTCGACTACGAGGGCCGCTACGGGTCCGACACCGGGCCGTGGACGACGGCGATGTTCATCGAGGCGATCTACAAGGACCTTTCCAAGCCGGCAGCGGCGTCGGCAGGCGCACGATGAGCCAGCGCACGCAGTCGGTGTCCCGGGTCGCCCTTGCCGCGCTGGCGGTTGCTGCGGCGATGACCTTCGCGTGGGCCGGCGTGTCGGCGCAGCGCGGCGGCACCGCCCGGCCCGCGCGCTGACGCCGCGGCAGAACGCGCCCGATCGATCTCACCGGCACCTGGGTGGCGGTGGTCACCGAGGACTGGCGCTGGCGCATGGTCACGCCGCCGAAGGGCGACGTGGCGAGCATGCCGGTGAACGGCGAAGGCCGCAAGGCGGCGATGGCGTGGGATCTCGACGCCGACACCAAGGCCGGCAACCAGTGCAAGGCGTTCGGCGTCGGCGGCATCATGCGGCAGCCGGGCCGGCTGCGCATCTCGTGGCAGGACCCCGCCACGCTGAAGCTGGAGTTCGACGCCGGCACGCAGACGCGGCTGCTGACGTTCGATCGCGCGCGCAGCCCGGGGCCGGAGAAGACCTGGCAGGGCTTTTCGCGCGCGGAGTGGGAAGGGCCCGGCATCGGCCGCGGTCCCGAAGCGCCTCCCGGACCCGGCGCCGGCCCCGCCGGTCCGCCGGTGCCCGGGCGGCGGCGGGCAGGGCCTGCGCGGCGGCCCGCCGCCGCGCGGACGTGCGCGTCGATGCAGCGCGGCGGGTCGCTCAAGGTGGTGACCACCAACTTCAGGGAAGGCTACCTGCGGAAGAACGGCGTGCCCTACAGCGAGCAGGCGACGATCACCGAATACATCCACCGCCTGCCGACGCATCCCAACGGCGACGACTGGCTCAACGTCGTCACGATCGTCGAGGACCCGCGCTACCTGGCGCAGCCGTTCTACACCAGCACCAACTTCCGCCGCGAAGCCGACGCGACGAAGTTCGCGCCGACGCCCTGCAAGACCGATCCGCCGCTGCCCATAAAGTCAGGTGGGGCGGGTACGGCGGGCGGGGCGGGCAGGTAAGAGCTCCGTCCGTGGGGCCGGGTCTTCAGACCCGGCCGACCTGGTCGCCATGCCGACGCCGTTCGAGAGCGCGCAGCTGAACCTTCAGCTCTTCGACCTCCGCCGCGAACCGGTGCTGCGCGAGGCCCGCGCGTGGTTCCTGCTGGAGTTCAATCCCGAGACGCTGGCGGACCTGGGAGCTGTCCTCGCCAGCGAGCGCAACGCGTCGTTCCGCATGGTGCTCGGCTACTGGGACATGGCGGCGTCGCTCGTCACCGCTGGCGCCATCGACGCCGACGCGTTTCGTGCAGCGCACGGCGAGATCTTCGGCACGTTCTGCAAGGTGCAGCCCTTCCTGGCCGAGCTGCGCGCCACCAGTGGTGAACTCGACTTCTGCCGGCCATCTCGAAGCGGTCGTCATGGGCGCGCCGGACGCCGACGCCATCCTCACGCGGAGACGCAACGCGTTGCGCGCCGCAGCCGGTGCGCGGCGGGCGCCGGGCGAGGCCTGAGGGACGATCTACAACCGCTCGCTCAGGCGCGCGTAGCCGGCGCGGCTGACGGGCAGGCGGCGGCCGTCGGTGAGCACCGCCACGCGGTTCTCCCGTTCGTCCTGATCGACCCGCGCGAGGCGCGACAGGTTCAGCAGATACGAGCGGTGGATCCGGACGAAGGCCGCCGGATCGAGGGCCGCCTCGGTCTCGGCCAGCGTCTGTTCCTTGAGGTAGTCCTTGCCCTCGGACCTGAAGCAGACGTAGTCGTCCTGCGCCTGCACGTAGTCGATCTTGTCCACCGGGATCACGTGCACCCGCGGCGCCGTCCCTGACCAGCACCCGGTGCGCGCGTCCCTCGGGCGGGCGGGCCGCCGCCATCATCCCGGGCGGTGTGAAGCGCTCGCCGCGGCCCAGCCGCTCCCGCACCCGGACCAGCGCCGCGCTCAGGCGCTCCGCGCTCACCGGCTTCAGCAGGTAGTCCACCGCATGCACCTCGAACGCCCGCAGCGCGTACTGGTCGTAGGCGGTGGTGAAGACGACGGCGACCTCGCGGCCGACGAGGTCGAGGACCTCGAAGCCGTCCAGTTTCGGCATCTGGACGTCGAGCAGCAGGAGATCGGGGCTGAGCTCCGAGACGGCCTTCACCGCCTCGAAGCCGTTGGCGCACTCCGCCACGACTTCGACGCCGGGTTCGGTCGAGAGAAACTCGCGGAGGACGGCCCGGGCGAGCGGCTCGTCGTCGACGATGGCGACCCGCAGGGGAACAAGAGATTCAGTCATCGCTGGCACAGGGAAGGTCGATGGCGACCCGGAACCCGTCGGGGCTCGGGATCGCATCGAGGCGGGCGGCGCCGCCGAACACGATCGAGAGGCGGCGGCGGACGTTGTCGAGGCCCACGCCGCCGCCCCTCTTCCGCGGCAGGGCCTCGGGATCGCGCGGGTTCTCGACCGCGATCGAGAGGCGGCCGTCGCGCCGGGTGATGTCCAGGCGGATCGTGCCGCCGTCGATCAAGCCGGCGATGCCGTGCGCCACCGCGTTCTCGAGCAGCGGCTGCAGGACGAGCGGCGGGACCCGGCACTCGGCGACGCCCTCGTCGATGCGGCGCTCGACCTGCAGGCGCGGGCCGAACCGGACCTGCTCGATGCTGAGGAACCGATCGGCGAGCGTCAGCTCGTCCGCGAGCGTGATGTGCTCCTCCGTGCTCACCCGGAGCGTCGTCCGGAGAAAGTCGGCGAGCAGCAGGCACATCCGCCTTGCCGCCGCCGGGTCGGTGCCGGTGAGCGCGCTGATCGAGTTCAGGCTGTTGTAGAGAAAGTGCGGGTCGATCTGGGCCCGCAGCGCCCGCAGCTCGGCGTCGCGGGTCAGCACCTTCAGCTCGAGCTGCTGCCGCTCGGCGGCGCGGAACGCCTCGACGGCCAGCGCCACGTAGTGCACCGAGAGCACCAGCAGGAAGAGCATCACGCTGACCGCGAGCAGGAACGGCGTCTGGGCGCGGAACCGCTCGGTGACCGGCGCGAGCCCTGGCGTCGACTCGAGCGTGGCGAGCCACGCCTCGTTCAGCAGCAGCCAGAGTCCTCCGGCGACCGAGGCCGCGACGACCGCCGCCGTGAGCACGCCGGGCACGCCGCTCGTGCCGAGCGGCATGGCCCGGCAGACGTACCACGCCGAGAGGCAGATGAACGAGTAGACCAGCAGCGGCGGCAGCACCTGCACCAGCGCCTCCGGCCAGGTGAGCCCCTGTCGCGTGAGCACGGCGCCGACCAGCACCCCGATGGCGCACCAGAGTCCCAGATACGCCGCGAGGCGTTCGAGCCGCGCGAGAATCGGGTGCATCACTGGAGCTAGCTCTTGATCTGAATGCCGCCCATCACAATGATGCCGCGCAGCACCAGCCGCGGCGCGGCCAGGCCGCCGGCCGCGCTTTCCACCCCCGCCGGCAGCGACGGGAGCCGCTTGTCCTCGACGCCGCCCATCACCGGCACGATCGGCGTGGCGATCGTCCACGACTCGGGGACCGAGATTTCACAGCCGCCCATGACGCCAAAGATGTCGAGCACCGCCTCTTCACCGCGGGGAATCGTGGCCTGGCGGAGATCGATATGGCCGCCGCCCATGAAGAGCGTGATCTCGCCGCCGCGGAAGCGGGCGGCGGTGCTGGTGCGCTTCACGCCGCTCAGCACCGCGAAGATCGTCAGCGTGTCGTCGGCTGTCGGCGCCCGAGGCCGTGTCGCCGCGGCGCCGGACCGTCTGCACCACCAGGACCGTGCCGATCGCGATGAGGATCATCGGCCAGAACAGCTGCCACAGGCTGACGCGCACGATGCCGAGCGAGTTCAGCAGCAGCCAGCCGCCGATGGCGACGACGACGAGGCCGTTCACGCCGCCGCCCACCTGGCGCGACCGCACGAAGATCAGCGCGCCGATCGCGATGATGACCGTCGGCCAGATAGCGCAGGACCTGGCTGGCCACCGCGAGGTCGAAGCGATCGAGCACGAGCACCACGCCGAAGAGCGCGATCGCCAGCCCCACCAGGAGCCGCGGCGTCAGGGCGAGCCGACCGTAATCCGAGCGTCCGGTTGACATCATTCGGTCCTGCGCCGCGCTAGGAGGCGATGGTGAGCCGGCCCATCAGGACGACCCCTCGAAGCACGAGCCGCGGCGCGGGTCCGGCGGCCGCGTCCGGTTCGGATATGGGAAACCGTTCGTCCCGCACCGCTGCCGAGCGCCGGCAAGGCGCGGGTATCGACCGTCCAGTCCGGCGGCACGCGCACGATGACGGCGCCCATGGCCGAGAAGATTTCCACCGACGCTTCGCCGCCCGGGGGGATGGTCGCCTGGCGCAGATCCAGTTCAGTGCGGCCCATCACGTTGGTGACGTCCGCCGCGCGAAACCTCGCCGCGCGGCTCGTGTATTCCGATCGGCCCATCACGGAGGTGACGCGTGCCCGGTCGCTCGAATCGATCCGGTCGGACGAACGCATGAAGCTGACACCGGAGACCTGCACGCCCACGAAGATCGCAATCCAGATCCCGATCACGGCCAGCCCCGACAGGGTGCGCTCATGATGGTGCCGCCGGTGTCTGAAGGGGCGTGAATCCGCGGCGGCGGCGGGGTCCGCCTGGGCCCCACGCGCCGGCCGGCCCGCCGGGCGTCCGCCGAGGGCGCCCGGCGGCCGGAGTTGAACGCGATGATGAGCCCGAAGGCGATCACCAGGAGCGGCCACGAATCGGCCAGCGAGAGCCAGCCGCCCTGATCGATGAAGAGCCACAGCGCCGCCGCCAGGAACAGCAGGCCTTGCCGTGGCGCGCCGGGCGGCGTCTGGACGAACCGGGCCACCCCGATGCCGCCGAGGATGAGCGGCCACAGGTTCCACTGGCCGTTCCACACCACCACCCCGGCGCGGCTGAGCGCGACCCAGAGGCCGAGGGCCACCAGCATGATCCCGACGACCAGGTTGCCGTTGCGCGTGTTGACGTCTGCCATGTCCGACCTCAGATCAGTTCGAGAAGACGCAGCAGGATGTCATAGAGCGTCGCTGCCGCAAGTCTGGCGAGGCCGATGATGTCCTGGCCGTTGGCGGCCCTGGCCACGTCGATCGGCCGCATCAGCAGCAGCCAGATGACGAGCGCCGCCGCGGTCGAACTGGCCACCGCCGCCGAACCCGCCATCATCATCGCTGCATTGCGTGCCGTCATCGTGCCCTCCCGTCCTCGTGTCCTAGGTGAAGATACGGGGGCAGAACCGCTGATTCTCGGGCCTTTCGGCCGGTACGCCGCCGGTCCCGGTGAATGACGGCGCCGGACCGGCGGGTGGGCCGGGCAGGGAGTGTGCCGCCCGGCACACGGGCGCGGCACGCCCCGCCGCGGCTATCGGCGCGGCGGCTATGATCCGCGGCAGCACCAGAGGACGACCATGATGATCAATCCGTATCTGAGCTTCAAGGGCGACTGCGAAGCCGCGTTCACGCTGTATGCACAGTGTTTCGGCGGTCAGGTCGGGACGCTGTTCCGCTACGCGGGGTCGCCGATGGCCGATCAGGCGCCGGCCGAGTGGGGCGACAAGGTCATGCACGGCAGCGTGACGATCGGCGCCCAGGAGTTCCTGGGCGCCGATGTCGCCCCCGCTCGATACGAGGCGCCGAAGGGCTTCGCGCTCTCAGTGCAGATCTCGAACAGTGCCGAGGCCGAGCGCATCTTCGCGGCACTGGCGAACGGCGGGCGGGTGGTGGTGCCGCTCGAAAAGACGTTCTGGGCCGCGCGGTTCGGCCAGCTCGTCGATCCCTTTGGTCAGCCGTGGCTGATCAACTGCGAGGCGGAGGCGTAACCCGCCGCGGCTGACGCCGCGCCCTACTTCGGTTTTGCCGGTCCCGGCTGCACCGGTGACGGCTTCGCCTGTGGCACCACCGGCTGCGTGGTGACGTTCTGATTGGGGCCGACGTCGCCGGCGCGCTTGACGCTGCCGGTGTCGAGGGTCGTCCCCTTGTCGCTGATGGTCTGGAAGTAGAGCTCGTCGCCGGCGATCTCCACCAGCATGAACGCGTACGTGGCGTCGTTGCCGTAGACGGTGAGCGGCGACTTCTGCAGGTCGCCCTTCCTGAGCTTCGCCGACGAGCCGATGATGAAGTAGGCCACGCCCTTCTGCGGCTTGATCCGTTCGTAGAAATGCTCGTGCCCCATGAAGGCGACGTTGACGCCGTGTTTCAGGAGCACCGGCTCGAGCAGTTCACGCTGCAGATCGGCGGAGCCGTGCGTGGCGCCGGACGAGTAGAGCGGGTGGTGGAAGAAGACGATCTTCCAGTCGGATCCGCTGGCCGCCAGCTCCTTGTCGAGCCACTGGAGCTGCTTCTGGTCGATGTAGTTGCTGTCGATGGCGAAGAACCGGACGCCGTCCTGCGGCTTGAAGGTGTAGTACTTCTGGCCGCCCATGTTGAACGGCTTGTACTGGGTCTGGCCTTCGTCGTCGTGATTGCCCAGCGACGCGTAGAACTTGACCCCGGCGTCGAGCAGCGCCTTGTAGGGCTCGGCGAACTTCCGCTCGTAGTCGCGCGGGCTCTCCGACCCGTACAGGTTGTCACCGGTCATCAGCACGAACTCGAAGGGAAACTTCGAGCGCCACGCGGCCATCTGCCGCGCGATGGCCGTCTGGCCGGGACCGGGCTGGCCGCTGTCGCCGATGACGGCGAACTTCAACGACCCCGGCTTGTTCGGCAGGCGGAGCTCCTGCGCGGCCGCGGCCAGCGGCAGCGCCAGCAGGAAGGCGACGATGACATGGACGCGACGCATGGATCCCTCCCTACGTGGTGATCGCGTTCAGGATGTAGTCGACGATGAGATCGGCGGCCGTGTCGAGCAGCAGCAGGTGCTGGCCGACGATGCGGTATTCCAGCGGCGCGGGGAGCGGCGGCAGCGTCAGCAGCACGTTGGCCGGCACGGTCGGCAGCGGCTGGTTCTCCGGGTACTTCGCGTTGACCTTGAACGGCACGGTGCCGGGCGCCGGGGCGTCGTCCTTCAACACCGCCTTGGCGTCGCGCCCGTCTTCGCCTTTCAGCTCCGGCGCCAGCAGACGCCTGAAGACGGGCCGCACGTCCGGCGTGAAGATGTCGCCGTGCTTCGCGCCGGCCGCGCGCCGCCTGGATTTTCGCGGCCAGCGCCGCCTTGGCGGCGCTGATCTTGCGCCGGGTCGGCGGTTTCCTTCAGCTTGGCGTCGCCCTTGGCGAGCCGCTTGTGCAGGTCGGCGTACGCATCGACACGCGCCTTGAACCCGGCAATCGCGGCGGCGTGGGGGTTCACGGCCGGATCGGTGCTCGTCTTCTTCGCGCCTTCCTGAAGCGCGAGGTCCGTCGGTGTCGGGCTTCCCGTAGCCGCCGGAGCGGCACACGCCGAACTGAAGAGCGCGATCACGAGCCATCGGCTGACGTGCATGTCATGCCTCCTGTAAGGCGTACGCCTTCTTGAAGGAGGGGCTTCACGATTCGTACCACAGCCGGATGTGGCGGACACTCGACGCCGGAACGAGAGTTGTCTCGAACGTAAAGAACTTCTGACTCGTCCGTAAAACTCGAGCGCACGCTGGCAGCCCGGACCTCGTCGGTGCGACACAGCGGCCCGAGCTGCCGCGGTGGGCTACGGGGCGGCGGAACCCGTGCGGGCCGGCTCCCAGCGGAGCCCGAGGCGGATGATGCGATCGAGGAGCGCCTCGTAGCTGATGCCGGTCTTCTCGGCCGACTCCGCGAAGTCCTCGCCGTAGGCGAGGTTCGGATTGGGATTGGCTTCGAGCACGTACGGGCCGTCCGTCGTCGTCGAGACGGATGTCGATGCGCGCGTATCCGCTCAAGTCGAGCGCGCGGTAGCTGCGCTTGGCGATGTTGGTGATGCGCGCCACCATCGCCTCGTCGAGCACGGCCGCGTCGGTCATGATGCCGTGCGTCTTCTGATAGCGCGTGCTCCACTTCACGCGCTCGGTGGCAATCCGCCAGCGATTCTCGGGCATGTTGGCGAACGACATCTCCCACACCGGGAACACGTCGAGCCGCTCGTTGCCGATCACGCCCACGTAGAGCTCGCGGCCGTCGATGAACTGCTCGACGATCGCGGCGGTGCCGAGGCTCTCGTGGATGAACGTGACGCGCCGGGCCAGCTGCTCCTCGTTCTCCACGATCGACGCCTGCGAGATGCCGGCCGACGATTCGAAGAACACCGACTTCACGATCAGCGGGAAATGCAGCTTGCGGGGCAGCTTGGGCCGGCGGCCCAGCGCCACCACGGTGAAGTCGGGCACCGGCACACGGTGGTAGGCCAGCAGCTTCTTCGACAGCGCCTTGTCACGCGCCAGGATCAGGCCGCGGGGGTTGCAGCCCGTGTAGGGCAGCCGCAGCAGCTCGAGGTAGCTGACGACGTTCTGATCGAAGGTCGTGATGCCGGCGAACGCCTCGAGCAGGTTGAACACGATGTGCGGCGAGAACGACGCCACCGTGGCGCGGATGCCGCGCAGATCGTCGTGCACGCCGCGCACGCGCACCTCGTGACCGATCTCGCGCAGCGTCTCGATGACGTCGAACTCCATCTTCCATTCGGCCTCGCGCACGTCGATCCCCTCGGTGTCGCGCGGCGGCACGAGATGGTCGTGGACGAGCGCCAGCACGCGCACCTTCCTCATAGGAAAAGCCGGTGGCCGCCGCTGTGGAGATAGTTCATCGCCTGCACGGTCAGGAGCACGGTGAACTCCTGCCGGGCGTGATCTTCGGATCCCGCCAGCCGCAGCCGCAACTCCCGGCAGCGGGCGGCCATCTCCTCGATGACGCGATCGATCGTGTACTGGTAGATCCCGGTCCACCCGGCCACCGCCCGGCGCACCGGCCGGCGGATCCGGGAGATGAACTGGGCCGCCGTGAGGTTGGTGGCGTGCTCGGGCGCGTCGGAGAAGATGCGACGCAGGTCGCGATCGTAGAAGTTCGGATGATCCACGCCGTAGTGCCGGCGCTTGGTGCGGTAGTGCTGGCGCAGCGTCTTGCGCAGCTGCGGCAGGCTGTCGATTTCGGCGGGGTTGTCCAGGCGCGGCGGCTGGTGCCGGAGCGACGTCATCAGCCGATCCATGTATTCGAGCTTGCGCAGCGCCGGCCAGCCCGCGTAGCGCTGTCGCCACTCACTCGCCGGCGACAGCCACACCGCGAAGGTCTCGGCGAAGTCCTCATCGGGGTGGCTCTGCGCGTACCACGAGTCGAGGTGCAGCACGTAGCTCTTGCTGTACGGCTTCGGCGTGTAGAACTCGGGATAGGGTTCGGCAGGGGAGCCGAACACCTCGCGCCGCTGCCGCCGCCGCCGGATCCCGTACGCATTGTCGAGCGCGTGGCCGGCCTCGTGGCGCAGGATGCGCATGCTCCATTCGTGCTCGCCGCCCTCCACCTCGAACATCTGCGCTTCCTCGAGCTTTTCGAGGCGCGGGTGCGCC
Organism: uncultured Acidobacteriota bacterium; assembly: GCA_963731785.1. GTDB lineage: Bacteria > Acidobacteriota > Vicinamibacteria > Vicinamibacterales > UBA2999 > DASYRM01. Next base: position 359,491 of record CAVSWX010000008.1, on the reverse strand, counting down.
ATGTAGAACGGGATGGCAATCGCCGTGCTGCCGTCGGGCGTGAACCACTCGTCGGCCAGGTAGAAGTGCACCGGGCAGCGCAGCCCCCGGGCCGCAATCTCGCCCTGCAGCTGCGACGTGCGGTCGGCCAGCGTGCCTTCGATGCCGATCGGGAGATCGCACATGCGCACGTCGAGAAGCGCCTCGTCCGATAGCGTTGGCCAGTCTGGGGAAAGCGGCGAGCGGGGCATGCCGACGCTTCATTCTAGTGGGACACCAGCTGAACCGGGTGGCCGGCCGGGTCGAGGTCTGGCGATAGACTAGACGGTCATGACCACGACCCTGGCCCCGCAGGAGCGCGACCGCGCCAAGATTGCCGACACCTACAAGTGGAACCTCGCCGACGTCTATGCCGACGCCGCCGAGTGGCGCACCCGCAAGGAGGCCGCTGGCCGCCGAGCTGCCGCGGATGCGGGCCTTCGAGGGCCGTCTCGGGTCGTCGCCCGCCACCCTGGCCGACGCCCTCGAGCTCGATGACGCGGCTCGACAAGGAGCTGTCGCGGCTCTACGTCTACGCGAGCATGGTGGCCGACGAGGACGCCCGGCTGGCCGAGCCGCAGGGCATGCAGCAGGAGATGCAGAACCTGTATGCCGACTTTCGGCGCCCAGGCGGCGTTCGTCGAGCCCGAACTGCTGCGCGCCGGCGCCGCGACGATCGAGCAGTTCCTCGACGTCGAAGCCGCGGCTGGCGCCGTTTGCGTTCCTGCTGCGCGACGTGGTGCGCCGCGCCGCCCACACCCTGAGCGACGCCGAGGAGAAGCTCCTGGCCGATGCCTCTCCGCTGGCGTCGTCGGCGACCAACATCTACACCATCCTCTCGAACGCCGACTTCCCGTACCCGCACGATCACCATCAGCGCCGGGCGAGTCGGTCAAGGTGGACCAGGCCGGCTACACGGCGCTGCGGGCGTCGGCGAACCGCGACGATCGCCGGTCGGCGATGTCCACGTTCTTCGGCGTCGCTCGGGAACTTCAGCCGCACCTTCGGCACGACGATGAACTCGAGCGTCCAGAAGGCGCTGTTCTACTCGCGTGCGCAAGAAATACGCGTCGAACCTCGAGGCGGCGCTCGACGGGCCGAACATTCCGGTGTCGGTCTACATGCGGCTGATCGAGGGCGTCAACCAGCACCTGCCGACCTTCCATCGCTACCTGAAGCTGCGGCGCGCGGGTGATGAACCTGCCCGACGAGCTGCACTACTACGACCTCTACGCGCCGCTCGTGTCGTCGGTCGAGCTGCGCTACACGCCCGAGGAGGCGCAGCGGCACGTCGTGACGGCGATGCACCGCTCGGCGCCGACTACACCGGGGTGCTCGAGCGCGGCTTCCGCGATCGCTGGGTGGACTGGTATCCCACCGAGGGCAAGGTGTCGGGCGCCTACTCGAACGGCGGCGCCTACGACGTGCACCCCTACATCCTGCTCAACTACCTCGGGCAGTACAACGACGTGAGCACGCTGGCCCACGAGCTGGGCCACACGATGCACAGCTACTACTCGAACAAGACGCAGCCGTATCCGACGGCCAGCTACACGACGTTCGTCGCCGAGGTGGCGTCCACGTTCAACGAGGCGCTGCTCATCGATCACATGCTGAAGCAGATCGACGACACGCCGACGCGGCTGTCGCTGCTCGGCAACTATCCTCGAGGGCATCAAGTCCACCGTGTTCCGCCAGACGCAGTTCGCCGAGTTCGAGCTGCGGATGCACGAGATGGGGGAGAAGGGGCAGCCGATCACCGGCGAGGCGCTGTGCGGGCTCTATCTCGACATCTGCCGCCGCTACTACGGCCACGCCGCCGGCGTGTGCGTCGTGGACGACTTCATCCAGCACGAGTGGAGCTTCATCCCGCACTTCTACCGCGAGTTCTACGTGTTCCAGTACGCCACGTCGTTCTGCGCCGCCGAGGCGCTCTCGGCGAAGGTGCTGGCGGGCGACATGGCCACGCGCGACCGCTACCTCGCGTTCCTCGGGCGGGGCGGGTCGCAGTATCCGATCGACCTGCTGCGCGACGCCGGCGTGGACATGACGACCGACGAGCCCCTCACGCTCACGATGTCGCGCATGAACGCAGGTGATGGACGAGATCGAGCGGCTGATCTGACGCTGGAGGCGGAGTAGGCAGAGTAGGCAGAGTAGGCCGGAGCTGACAGGTCGAAGCGTTGCGTCCCTACTCTGCCCACTCTGCCCACTCTGCTCGCCGCGCGGCTCAGATAATCCGCTTGCCCAGCGCCGAGAGCGCGAGCTCCACGGCGAACTCGGCGGTGGTGTTGCGCACGTCCAGCGTCGGGTTCACTTCCACCAGGTCGAGCGCCACCAGGCGCTGCGAGTCGGCCACGAGCTCCATCAGCATGTGCGCTTCGCGGTAGTCGAAGCCGCCGCGCACGGGCGTGCCGACGCCGGGCGCCACCGACGGGTCGCAGACGTCGAGGTCGAACGAGACGTGCAGGCCGCCGGTGCCCTTCCGACGCCAGCGCGATGGCGCGCTCGGCCACGCGCGCGATGCCGTCGCGGTCGACGTCCTTCATCGTGAACACGTGCACGCCGGCGGCGCGGATCTGGTCCTTCTCGCGGTCGTCGAGATTGCGGATGCCGACGAGCACGGTGTGCTCCGGGCGCACCGACGGCGACGCGCCGATCGACGCGACAGCTCCGCCGGCGGCTGCCCGAGCAGCGCCGCCAGCGGCATGCCGTGCACGTTGCCGCTCTCGGAGGTGTCGGGCGTGTTCATGTCGCCGTGCGCGTCCACCCAGATGAGGCCGAGCGGCTTGCCGGTCGTCGCGCGGATCGCAGTCGGCGCTGGCCGCCACCGATCCGGCGGCCACGGCTGTGATCGCCGCCGAGCACGACCGGCAGCGCGCCGGCGTCGAGCGAGGCGCGCGCCATGGCGTGGACGCGGCGGCACACGGCGGCGATGTCCTCGATGTACTTCTTGCGGCCGTCGCCCTCGCGCGCGCGTCTCGCGAATGGGCGCCGGCACGTTGCCCGGTCGCATCGTCGCGCGGCCCGAGCGCGGCAATCCGCTCGCCGAGGCCGGCGATCGCGCAGCGCCGACGGGCCCATGTCCACGCCGCGGCGGCCACCGCCGAGGTCGAGGGGAGCGCCGATGAGATGAACGGGTTTCATCGCGCGCTCCTGCCGGTTCACGCCGCAGTGCTGCGCTTGAGGAAGCCGGCGACGGCGGACGCCGTGGCTCGGCCGTCGGCAATGCAGTCGGGAATGCCGATGGCGCGGAAGCCGCTGCCGGCGAGGAAGAGCCCCGGAAGCGCCTTGAGCCGCTGCTCGATCGACCGCCACGCGCGCCTGGTGGCCGACCACGAACTGCGGGCTCTGGCGCGGCCAGCGCGACAGCCGGGCGAACGAGCGGGCTCCCGGTGATGCCGAGCAGCTCCACGAGCTCCTCTTCGGCCGTCGCGGACGAGCGCCTCGTCGTCGTGCCGCTCGAGGCGATGCGGATCGCGGCCGCCGCCGAGGAACCCGCGCAGCAGCACGTGCCCTTCGGGTGCGCGGCCCGGCCACTTCGAGCTGACCCACGTGCCGGCGAGCAGCGCGCGGCGCTCGGCGCGCGGGCACCACGAAGCCCGTGCCCTGCATCGGGTGCGCCACCTGGTCGCGCGCGGTAGCCGAACGCCACGGTCGCGGTGGACGCGTACGGAATGCCGTCGCAGGCCGCCGGCCAGCGCGGTGTCGAGCGCGCGCAGCAGTCCGGCCGCGACGTAGGCGGGCACGCACAGCACGAGGCCCGGCAGCGCAGCGACCCGCCGGCCCACTCCACGGTGTAGTCGCCGGCGCGACCGAATCTCGGTGACCCGGGCCGCGAGCGTGCACCGTGCCCGGCGCGAGCGCCGCGGCCAGTGCCTCGACCAGCTCGCCGGTGCCGCCCGGCAGCGAGACGAACGCGCCCTGCGGCGAGCGCGTCATCTTCATCGCGCGGAACGCGCGCAGCACGCTGCCCGACTGCCGCTCGGCCTCCACCAGCCGTGGGAAAGAGCGTGCGCACCGACAGCGCGTCGGCGTCGCCGGCGTGGATGCCCGCCAGCAGCGGGTCGGCCAGGTAGTCGGCGGCCTCCTGGCCGAACCGCCGGCGGACGAAGGCGCCGATCGACTCGTCGTCGTCCTCGTGCCAGGCGCGCCGCGGCACCAGCGACCTCGGCGGCCATGCGCGCCTTGCCGGCCGGCGTGAAGAGCGACGACGGCGCCAGCGCGCGGAACGAGAGCGGGAAGCCGAGGAACGACCCTTCGGCCAGCGGATGCAGCCGGTCGTCGCGCAGCACGTAGGCGGTGCGCGGCGGCAGCGTCGTGACCAGCCGCTCGGCGATGCCGAGCTCGCGGCACAGCCCGACGCCGGCCGGCTTCTGCGCCAGCAGCGCGTCGGGCCCGCAGTCGACGACCCAGCCGTCGAACCGCTCGGTGCGGATGACGCCGCCGGCGCGGTCGCCGGCTTCGAGCACCGCGGCGGTGCAGCCGCGGCGCTGCAGCTCGTACGCGGCCGACAGCCCGGTGATGCCCCCGCCCACGATCGCGACGTCGAGGACGCCTGTCCACGGTGGACTCTAGACGCGCGTGGCGGATCGGGCGGTCGTGTGCACGTACTGGGCGAGCATCTGCACGTGCTCGACCGGCGTGGACGGCAGCAGCCCGTGTCCGAGGTTGAAGATGTGGCCGGGCCGGCAGCCCGCGCGCTCCAGGATTTCGTCCACCTGGCGGAACATCCGCGGGAGCGGGCCGAGCAGCAGCGTCGGGTCGAGGTTGCCCTGGATGGCCCGGTCGTGGCCGATGCGCGCCCACGCCTCGTCGAGCGGGATGCGCCAGTCGGCGCCGATCACGTCGCCGCCGGCCTCGCGCATGTCGGCGAGCATCATGGCCGTGCCGGTCCCGAAGTGGATCGTCGGCACGCGGGTGCCGACGAGATCGAAGATGCGCTTCGAATGGGGCAGCGCGAACTCGCGATAGTCGGCGGGGCTCAGCGCCCCGACCCACGAGTCGAACACCTGCACCACGTCCACGCCGGCCTCGATCTGCGCCACGAGGTAGTCGCCCACGACGTCGGCGAGCAGCGCGCACAGCCGGTGCCAGTCGTCGGGATGGCCGTACATCAGCGCCTTGGTCTTGGCGAAGTTGTTCGAGTGGCCGCCCTCGATGGCGTACGACGCCAGGGTGAACGGCGCGCCGGCAAAACCGATGAGCGGGACGCGACCGCCGAGCTCACGCTGGATCTGGCCGATCGCCTGCAGCACGTGCGCCAGCGCCTCGCGCGGCTCGAAGCGGCGCAGGCGATCGATGTCGTCGGCGCCGCCGATGGGCGAGAAAATCTGCGGGCCCTCGCCTTTGAGGAAGTCGAACGGCAAGCCGAGCGGCTCGAGCGGCAGCAGCAGATCCGAGAACAGAATCGCGGCATCCACCTCGATCCGCCGAACCGGCTGGAGCGTCACCTCGGTGGCGAGGTCGGGGTTGCGGCAGATGTCGAGCAGCGACCACTTGGCGCGAAGCGCCCGGTACTCGGCCATGTAGCGGCCGGCCTGACGCATGAACCAGACGGGCGTCGTGTCCACCGGCTCCCGCCGGCACGCACGCAGGAAGCGGCCGGCGCTCACGCGGCCGCCAGGAGCCGGCGGGCGAGCGCGACGAGTTCGTCGAGCCACAGCGGCTTGAACTGCAGGTCGATGCCGAGCGTCGAGAGCTCCGACACGTGGTCGGGCCGCGGGTAGTAATCGCCGCTGACGACGGCCATTGGCGTTCGGGCGAGATGGGGCATGGCCTTGAGGGTCCGGACGAGATGCATGCTGGTGGCGAGCGGGCTGCGCAGATCGACGATGACCGCGGTCGGCCGGTGGGTTTCGGCGAGCTTCAGGCCCTCCTGGGCCGACAGCGCCGCCCACACCTCGTGGCCCTCCAGCCGGAGCATGCGGGAAAACGTGTCCGTGACACTGCTGTCGTCGTCTACGATCAGCACGCGCGCGGCGGGCGGGCTGCCGGAGACACGGGACACGAGGCCATTGTGGGCTTGGCCGAAGGGCGGGTCAAGGTGCGGGGCTCCGCCCGGCGAAAGCGGGCTTCGCCCCGCACGAGCGCCTAATTGCCCGCACTCCGCGCGGGCGGGCGCGGTCTGAGCCCTAAACCGCCGGGATGCTTCCGGACTCGTGCTATATTCGCGGGCGCTTCGTGGTGCATCTCGCCGTCGTGGCGTCGTCGAGCCCCTCGCGTCGGAGGTTGTATTGAGCCCCATCCTCGTGCGGCCCGTGCGCGAGCAGCTCGAGCACGATCGGGTCATTCGCCTGCTCCAGGCGAAGTACAAGAGAAAGTTCGACGTCGCCGTCAACGTCGGCAACGAACAGTCGGCGCCTGTCGGGGCGGGTCCGTTGCCCTGGTATCCAGACCTCGTACTCCAGGAGCGCGGCCGAAAACTCGTCGGCGTGGTCGAGGTGGAGACCGCCGAGTCGGTCAACAACCTCGAGGCGATGTCGCAGTGGGTGGCCTTCGGGAAACTACGGGCGCAGTTCCACTTGTACGTTCCGGCCTCGGCCATCGACAGCACCCGCCGGCTCTGTGGCGACCTGGCAATCCCGGTGGCGGAAATCTGGGCCTACCACTCGATCGGCGATCAGCTCCGGTTCACGCTCGTCCAGAAGTCGGGTCCTGGACTTCCGAAGGGGTCACCCGAGCCTCGAGCGAGTCAGCCCAAAGCGGCGGTGAACGGCTCCGGCCGCGCGGCGGCCGACAAGGCCGACAAAGCCGCCAAGGCCCCGCCGGCGCCGAAGAAGGTAGCCAAGGCTGTTGCAGCGCCCGCCCCGAAGAAGCCGGCCCCCAAGGCCAAGGCTGCTCCGGCCCCTGCGAAGAAGACGCCGGTCGCCGTGAAAGCAGCGGCGGCGGTGAAGGCAGCGGTGGCGGTGAAGAAGGTGGCGGCCAAGCCGGCCAACGGGGCCAAGGCCGGCAACGGCAAGAAAAAGGCGGCCCCGGCCGCCGTCAAGTCGGCCAAGCGCCGCTGAGCCCGTGCCGTTCCTGCGCGTCATCCGCGACAAGCGGGGGTACGAAACCACCTACCTGATGCACTGGTTTCAGGACGCCGGCCGCCAGCGGTCGCGAATCCTCTATGCGTTCCGTACGCCGTCAGGCACGAGAGTCGGCCGCGACGCGCTCGATCCAGGCCTGATGCGCCAGCTCGAGCGGCAGAATCCCGCGATTCCCTTCGACTGGAAGGCGGTGCTGGCCGAGCGGCAGGTCATCGAGCCCTCGCCCGAAATCCGCCGCCGGCGGCCGAAGCGGGGAGACGAGGCAAAGAGCGCCCCGCCGGCGCCCCCAGCCCCGGTGCCGTCGCCGGCGGCCAAGACCGACGTTCCGTCCGCGCCCCCCGCTCCGCCGCGGCCGCTCATCCCCGCGGCGATTGAAGGGCTCACGCCCGACGACCGGATCGCGTTCCTGCAGCACTGGTATCCGTTGGTGCGGGAGCGGGTCGAACGCCGCGCGTCCGATCCGGATCGGCATGCGGCGCTGCGTGTCGCTCGCCGAGCGGATGAATCCCGAGGGGTGGGCGCCCGAGGAGAGCGAGTCGCGCCTGCAGCAGGCCGGCGAGGCGCTCGAGCGCCTGTCGCACGTGTTCGCACGCCGCCGCCGACGCGCCCGGCGGCGCCCGGGCGAAGCGCCCGCGGCAGCGACGCCCCCGGCAGCGGACGAGGAGTCTTAGACCGAAGGCTCAGCGCGCCGGCGCGGCCAGATCGAGCGCGCGAATGCGCTCCGCCAGCATCGCCGCGAGCTTCTCGCCACCACGGCGCGAGAAGTGTCCCTCGTCCACGAAGTCGTCGTTGGTCCACGCCGCGCCGAGCGGGTCGGCCACGAACTGGCACCCCCGCTCGCCCGGCTCGCAGACGCCGGCCATGAGGGCATTGAAGTCGCGCATCAGCCCGCTGAGCGCGTTGCTCTTGACGTACGGCGTCCACCCGGCGCGATCACCCGCCCGCTGCAGCGCTTCGTCGTTGAGCACTTGCGGCACGAACAGCGCGGTCATGTCGAACCGGGCGGCGAGCGCCTTGAGTGTCCGCAGGTTGCGCACGTACACCCGGTCCACTTCGGGATCGCGCTCGGATGACGGCTGCGCTTCCCACGCGCTCAGCGGCACGCCGGTGGCGCGGCCGATCAGCCGCATCACGTACGAGTAGCGCGCGGCCCGCGACAGCCAGGGGGCGCGGTCGGCCGTCGGCGGCAGCAGCGTGTCGAACTGCGTCATGCCGTGGGAGTAGTAGTCCGGCTCGAAGCCGGGCCAGTGGTAGTTGCGGATGTCGTTCCACCCTTCGTAGAACACCACCACCCGCGGCCGGGCCTCGGGCACGACGAGCGCCATCTGGATGATGTTCTCGGCGGTCGAATACCCGGGCACGCCGTAGTTCATCACCGCGTAGCCGTCGCCGAGCCGTTCCTGGAGCAGCCAGGGCCACGTGTCTGCGTCGGTGAGACGAGTGCCGAACGTGGTCGAACCGCCCACGACCGCCACGCCGATGGCACCGGATTGGGGCGGTGTCGGTGAGGTGGTCCGTGTGCGGAGCGAGGTGGTCGAGACCGTGGCGCGCTCGCGCCCCACCTGCGCCTCACGTTTGGGTCGGGCCACGAGGTAGGGGTGCCGCTCGAAGACCGAGTCGCTCGCGCGAGCGTCTTCCAGGTGTTGGAGCGCGCGCGCACGCAGCCAGGCCCCCGACGTCCATCGGTAATGAATCTGCCCCCCGGCCTCGACGAGCGCCACGATCGCGGCGAATGTCAGCAGATTGAGGGCGAGAGTCCGTCGCATAGGTGTGGGCTGGCTCGGCGCGGAGCCTTGCTGCCTTAGCGGGGCGTGGCCAGGGCGTAGCGCCGTTCGATGTCGAGGACCTTGTCGAGCCGCCGCCGGTGCCGGGATTCGCCCGAGAACGCGGCGCCCAGAAAGGCTGTCACGATCTCGTGCGCCAACGACGCCCCGACGACGCGCGCGCCAAGGCACAGCACGTTCATGTCGTCGTGCTCGACGGCCTGGTGGGCGGTGTAGGTGTCATGGCAGACCGCCGCCCGGATGCCGGGAAACTTGTTGGCCGCAATCGACACGCCGGCGCCGCTGCCACACACGATGATGCCGCGGTCGGCGTCGCCGTTCCGGAGCGCCTCGGCCACGGACTCAGCCGCATCGGGGTAGTCCACCGGGGCCAGGGAATGGGTGCCCAGATCCAGCACCGTGTGGCCGTTTTGCCCCAGCGCGGCCGCAAGATCCCGCTTCAATTCGAAGCCGGCGTGGTCGGAGCTGAGGGCGAGGCGCATCGCGCAAGACTGCTATACTTTTGCGCCTATGCGCAACACCGCCCGGCTCCTTGCGGTCACGTCGCTCGCGGTGGTTCTCGCGTCGGCTTCCGGCACGCCGCGCGGTCCGCTCCACGCCCAGGCGCAGGCGCCCGCCCCGCCCGCGCCCGCCGCGGCGCCCCAGCAGCCATCGCCCGATTTCCGCGTGACGGTCGATCTGATCACGACCGACATGATTGCCCGCGACGGCAAGACGGCGCAGTTCATCGCCGACCTGAAGCCCGAGGAGATCGAGATCTACGAAGACGGCGTGAAACAGAAGATCGCCTCGATCGAGCTGATTCACGGCGGGCGCGCCTACAACGTCGTGGCGCCGCCGCCGGCGCCGGTGCAGGAAGGCATCATCCTGCCGCGCAACAAGCCGACCAACGACACGGCCGGCCGCGTGTTCATCATCTTCATCGACGACCTGCACCTCGACTTCCGCCAGACGCCGCGGACGCGCAAGCTGCTGCAGGACATGCTGAAGAACCTGATCCACGACGGCGACATGTTCGGCATCACCACCACCGGCACGTCGTCGCTGTCGGTGCAGCTCACCTACGACCGGCAGGTGCTCGACTCGGCGGTGTCGCGGATCACCGGCAACGCGCTCAAGCCGAAGGAAATCATCGAGGGCACGCAGGGGTCGAACGGTCCCACCGAGCTGCGCCACCGCGCGCACGTCGCGTTCTCCACCGCGTACGATCTGATGCGGAACCTCGAGAAGCTGCAGAACCGGCGCAAGGCGGTCATCTACATCAGCAGCGGCTACGACTTCAATCCGTTCGAGAAGGGCCGTCTCGAGGAAACCGCGCGCCGCTGGCACGTGGAGAACGCCGACGACCTGCAGAGCGATCCGTTCTACCGCAACCAGCAGAGTTCGCAGATGCTGGCCGAGGCCGACCTCGTGCGCGAGCTGGCCGAGCTCACGCGCGCCGCCAACCGCGCCAACGCGACGATGTACACGATCGATCCGCGCGGGCTGGTCGCCGGGCAGGACATCGACGAGGAGGTCGACATCCAGGACTGGAACGCCTACCTGCGCGAGTCGCAGGACAGCCTGCGCGTGCTGGCCGAGCAGACCGGCGGCATTGCCGTGGTCAACCAGAACGACTTCAACAAGGCGCTGAAGCGGATCGATGCCGAGACGAGCGACTACTACGTGATCGGCTACTACTCGAGCAACCCCGACCCGATGCGCCGCACGCGCAAGCTCGAGGTGAAGACGACGCGCCAGAACGTGAACGTGGTCTCGCGGACGTCGGTACTCGCTGCGTCCGCTTCCTGGAAGATAAGCAGACGATCAGGCCCGCCCGGCGAGCTCTCCCAGGTCGGGCCGCACCGCCGCTTCGAGGCGCGGCCTCACCGCTTCGGCCACCTTCATCACTTCCGCCACCATCCTCGGCAGGCGGCTCATCTTCGGATAGATCCACCCGGTCTGCCGTGTCAGCGTGTGGCCGGCGATGCGACTGCAGAAAAGCTGCTTCTGCCGCACGTCGTCGGCGGCGGCCTGCCAGGGGATGACGCTGATCCCCAGCCCGTTGCGCACCATCGCCTTGATGATCTCCACGTTCTCGGTCTCCATCACGATGTGCGGCTCGATGCGTTGCCGGGTGAAGAACTCCTCGACCAGCCGGCGGGTGATGGATCCGCTCTCGAACAGGATGAACGGCTGCTTGTCGAGATCGGCCGGCGCGATCGGGGTCTTCTTCGCCAGCGGGTGCGCGGGGTAGGTGATGAGCAGCAGTTCGTCCTGGAAGAGCGGCACCTCGATGAAGTCGCTGGCATCGACCGGCAGCGTCACCAGGCCCAGGTCCGCCGCACCCGCGCGCAGCACGGCGATCGAACGTTCGGCGCTTCCCACCGTGACCTTCAGGTCGAGGTTCGGGTGGACCCGCCGCACTGCGGCCAGCAGCGACGGAAAGATGTAGAGGCAGACGGTCATGCCGCCCACGAGGCGGATGGTGCCGCGCAGCGATTCGCGCGTCTCGCTGATCGCGGCCACCGTGTCCTGGAGATCCTGGAACACGCGGTGGCTGAGGCGGAGGAGCGACTCGCCGGCCGGCGTGATCCGCACCTTCCGCCCGACGCGGTGGAAGACCGCCTCGCCGAGCTCCTCCTCGAGCAGGATCACCTGGCGGCTGATGGCCGATTGCGACACGTGCAAGCGGTGTCCGGCGGCGGTGAACGATCCGGTCTCGGCAATCGCGCGGATGACCTCGAGCTGGCGGAGATCCATTGGGCCAGCGTACATCTCGAATCCGCATGGGTTCAAGCGGATCGATGAGGCAGGTGGGATTGGGGACAGGTGGACGGTAGGACGGGTAGGACGGGTAGAACTGGTGCGTCAGGCTCGGGCGGCCTTGGTGCGCGGCTCCGGGCGCTCGAGCGCGAGGCGCACGCGGGCGACGGCTTCCTTGAGGTAGCCCTTGTCGAGCTCGACGCCGACGAAGCTGGTTCCCAAGGTGGCGCACGCCACGGCGGTCGATCCCAGGCCCATGAACGGGTCGGCCACGGTGCGGGCGCGGTCGAGGCCGTGGACGCGCACGCACATCTCGGGTAGTTTGGCCGGGAACGTGGCGGGATGGGGGCGGTCCTTCTCGCGGCTCTGGATCGTGTCGTAGGGAATGAACCAGGTGTTGCCACGGCAGCGGACGCCCGCCGCGGCGGTCTGCCACCGCCCGACGTTCGACTGGTCCTGGTACTTCACGCCGACGGCGTTGCGGTCGAGCGGCGTGTTGCCCCCCGGTGTGAAGTGGAACACGAACTCATGGCAGTCGTGGAGGAACCGCCGGCTGTTGATGGGCTTGTAGTGACCCACCGCGAGATCGTCGGCGAGACCCGCGCGCGCCCCGGCCAGCCCCTTTTCGATCGCGATCGACTTGATCCAGTGAATCGTGTTCTGCAGGCGGAAGTGCCTGCGGGCCGCCTGCGCCACGTCGAGCGCCGTCCAGGGATCGGTGGGTTTGGCCCCGACGTTGAGGAAGAGCGATCCCTGCGGCGACAGCGCGCCGGCCGCAGCCGCCAGCCAGCGATCGGTCCACTGGAGATACTCCGATCGGGGGATGGTGTCGTCGTACGTCCGGTAACGGATGCCCAGGTTATACGGCGGCGACGTGACGATCGCGTCGAGGCTGCCGGGCGCGAGACGAGGCAGCAGTTCGGTGCAGTCGCCGAGATAAAACCGGAGCGTTGCGGAGCCGGACGTGATCGTGGTGTGCGGACGGGGCGAACGAGGCACCGCCCGGATTGTAGCGCGGTGCGTGGGGGAGCGATCGGCGGCGCGGCTACGACGCGCGGGTTTCGAGCAGGGAAATCGCCGGGATGTTCTCACGGCCGGCCGTCACCGTGTGGTTGCGGCGGTGCGCGTGCGACTCGCAGGTACTCCCTTTTTCCTCGACGTAGGTCAACTCGCGTCCGCTGGCCAGGTCGCGATACCGGCCAATGACGCAGCCGCATGTCAGCGTTCGAAACCCAAGGAGCCTGACGAGACTCATGGCCGGGACCCTCCCTCTTCTAGTTGATTAAAACGAGCAAAGAGCGTGCCGCGAACATCTCGCCTCTCGCGCAGCGGACGCGAGATCGGCGCTCGCGAGTTTCGCTCGGAAATCAGCGCGATCGCGTCGCGCCTGGCGTGCGCGGCGGGTGGACACTCCGTGTCACCAGGGCGACAAAAAGCGCCACGGATTGGATCGCCTTCAATCGGTTGGACGACACGCCGGCGCACCGGCGCGGCACTGACTTCTGAGGTTCTGGGATTTCGCGGGCGCCGGAACCGCTACTGCCCGCCGGGCAGCGGCAGCTCGACGCGTCCGGCCGCCCGCGTGCTCCTGGATACGCGCGCAGCTCGCGGGCGCGCTGGCTGCCGGCCACCTGCCGCGCGCGGGTCACGCGCGCGAGGAAGGCGGCGTGGAGTCCGCCGACGATGAGCGTTTCGAGCGGCGTCGGCTCGGGGACGAGGGCCGTGATCATGTTGACGATCGCGGCCGCGTAGAAGACGACGGTGAACAACGGGTCCACGCCGCCGCCGCGCAGCCGCGAGGCTGCCGCCATGGCCGTGGTCTCCCAGGCCGGGCCCCTCGGCATGCCCCTCATAGAAGACCTGCAGGTAGCGGCCGATTCGTTCTACACCGACGTGCAGCGCGTTAATGGATTCGAAGCCGCCGACCAGGATGGCCAGCGGCGGGAGCGCGGCGACCGGAAGATCGCCGAAGAGGATGACGACGATCGCGAGCGCCGCCCAGGCGAGCATGATGACCGGCAACAGGGCCATTCGGACCGTGCCGCGCGTCGCGATCGTGGCGCGCAGAACTGTGAATTCGCTCTCGGCGAGGCTCATGACCGCGTCTCCGACTGTGGTGTGGCACCTGTTTTGGACTCGTCCCGGGCCTGGAACGACCAGGAGGGTCGACCAAGGCGCGCACAAAATCGTGATCGACCCGTGCAAACGCTCTTGCAGCCTACAGATTGTCTGCTAGAATGCCGATACACGTAACATCTTGTTTGCCAAAGAGTTGCCTGTGAACAACCCTGGAATGTTCAGCCTGGCGCGGGTATGTTGCGCTGTCGCGGTGGTGGTCGCGGTGGGAATTCCGGCCGAATCGGCTGGGACCACGAGCGTCGACCCGCTCGTCCGTCACCCGTAATCCGGCGAGCTCAGAAACTCACCCTCACCAAGAAAAAGGTCCCCTCCAAGCGGACTCGGGCCGCCCGCGCGCGGGCGGCCCAGCGCGCCCAGCAGCTCCAGGACGCTCAGAAGCCCCGCTTCAAGTTCGACGAGTCCGGCGCCCTCGTCCCGGACATCCGCGCGGAAGCCGCCATCATCTACGACCCGAAGACGGGTCAGGTGCTGTGGGAGCAGAACTCGCTCGACCAGCGCTCGATCGCCAGCATCACCAAGGTGATGACCGCCACCGTCATCCTCGAGGACCCGAACGTGGACCTTTCGGCGCCGGTGGTCATCGAGCGCAGCGACGTGCGCGCCGCCTCCACCACCTATCTCCGCGCCGGCTACAAGGTCACGAAGGACGATCTGCTGCACCTGCTGCTCATCGGGTCCGACAACGCCGCGGCCCGGGCGCTGGCCCGCACCTCGCCGTATGGCTCGCAGGGCTTCGTCGAGCAGATGAACGAGAAGGCGGAAGAACTCGGCCTCCAGAGCACGAGCTACGTCGATCCCTCCGGCCTCTTCAACGCCAACCTGTCGTCGGCCTACGACATGGCTCGCCTCATCAGCTACGTGTCTGGCAACGACCGCATCTCGAAGCATCATGCAGCATGCCGTCGTACACGGTGTCGACGGGCCGCCGCAGCATCACGGTGTCGTCCACCAACCAGCTCGTGAAGTCGGGCGACGTGAACGTTCAGGCCGGCAAGACCGGGTTCATCCGCTCGTCGGGATACTGCCTGGTCACCTTGCTGCGACTGCCGCAGGGCGGGCCGGACGTCGCGGTCGTCGTGCTCGGCGCGAAGTCGAACGCGGGCCGCTTCTGGGAAACGCGCCACTTGTTCAACTGGCTGGCCGGCAAGGCCGAGAACCTGCTGGGCGGGCCGGTGGAAGCCGCGTCGCAGAATTGAGGCGTCAGGCAGGTCCGAAGACCTGCCTCTACGAAAGCCAAGGCGGTCTCCGGACCGCCTTTTTCTTGTACAGGTGCTCTGGGTAGGGAAACGGACAAGTGTTTCCCTACCTGACCCACCAGACCTACCCGACCCACCTGACTTTTCAGCTCGAATAGCCCCTCTGCATCGCCGCCGCGTCGAGCGGCAGCATCGCCACGCCGTCGAGCACGGGCATGAGCGGGCGCGTCGCGCGCCGCGCGTCGAACGCCTTCAGGTAGCGGTGGCAGGCGTCGCAGCCGTAGACGCGATACAGCCCGTCGCTCGTGCCGAACGACGTGATCCGCCCGCGGTCGGCGTTGAGACAAAACGGGCAGGTGACGGCGTCGAACCGCCACTGCAGCAGGCACCGCCCGCACACCAGCTGACGATCGCCCTGGGCATCGAGCGTCGCCAGATCCGGCTCGCCGCCGCAGAGGGCGCAGTGCGCGTGCGTCCACGTCGCGAGTTCGGGCCGCCGCTGCAGTACCTCGGCGCAGCGTGACAGGAACGGGCGCATCGCCAGCGCCAGCACGTGCCCGACGATTTCTGGGATTTCTGGCTCCGGCTCCAGTGGAAGCGCGGGCGCAACCCCGGCGCCGGAGGCCGCGACCCGCGCCGCCGCCCGCCGGTACCACCGTCCGGCCACCTCCAGCAGCTGGTCCCCCCGGCCCAGTGTGTGGACCAGCTGAAACTCCTGGGCGTCCAGGGCATCAAAGCGATGGAGGACATCCGCCGTTTGCCGGACCATCAGCCGGAGGTCGGTCAAATCGAGTGGGATCTGCTCGAAGCGGAGGACCGGCCGGCCCTCCAACTGGTGGCGCTGGAAGACGTTGGGGTCGAAGTCGAGCGGAGGCAGCGGCACCCGGCCCTGGATGCGCCGCTGCAGCCCGAGGAGCTCGATGTGCATGTCCACGGCGCCGGCAAGTTCGGGATGGCGTGTCTTGATGGCACGCAGTTCGGTGATCTCGCGTGATTCGGCGCGAGGCGTTCGGGTTGGGGGGCCGGGCACGAGCCGATCATACACAGCCGCGGCCCGTGCAGAACGGCCGTGTCGTGCGGGCCTTGGTGCGCTGTGCGGCGATAATTCGAAGGGATGCGGATCCTGATGGTGGCCTCGGAAGCGGTGCCGTTTGCCAAGACCGGGGGCCTGGCCGACGTGGCCGGCGCCTTGCCCCGGGCGCTCGCGAGGCTCGGGCACGAAGTGGAGGTCGTGATGCCGCGCTACCGTGGCGTCACGGCGGGGGAGCGCGTGGGCCGCATCACCGCTCAGTCTCGGCTCGCAGTCGCTGGATGCCGGTGTCTACGCCGTGACCAGCGGCGGCGTGCGCACCGTGTTCATCGATCAGCCCGCCTATTTCGATCGCGACGGCATCTACGGTACGCAGGGCCAGGACTTCACCGACAACCCCGAGCGCTTCGCGTTCCTCGCGCACGCGGCGCTGCGGTGGGCGGCGCTCACCGGCGCGCGCTACGACGCGATCCACGCGCACGACTGGCAGGCCGGGCTCGTGCCGGTGATTCTGTCGATGGCGTCGCACACGGCGCCGGCGCTGTCGCGCGTGCCGGTGGTGTTCACCATCCACAACCTCGCCTATCAGGGCGTGTTCGAGAGCGAGTGGCTGCCGCGCCTCGGTCTCGGCCACTCGCTGATGCGCATGGACGGCATGGAGTACTGGGGCCGCATCAGTTTTCTCAAGGCGGGCATCGTCTTCAGCCGTCTGGTCACGACCGTGAGCCCGCGCTACGCGGAGGAGATCCAGACCACGCAGTTCGGGTTCGGGTTCGACGGCATTCTCCGCGAGCGCGCGGGGAAGCTGGTGGGCATCCTGAACGGCATCGACTACGACCAGTGGAATCCGGCCCGCGACCCGCACCTGCCCGAGCCGTACAGCGTGGATCACCTCGAGGGCAAGGCGGCCTCGAAGCGGCGGGTGCTCGAAGTGTTCGGGTTCCCGGTGAACGAGGACACGCTGGCGCGCCCGCTCATCGGCATGGTGTCGCGCCTGGTGGATCAGAAGGGATTCGACCTGCTCGCAGGCGGCCGCCGACGAGCTGCCGTCGCTGGGCGCCTCGTTCGTGCTGCTTGGCACCGGCGACCGCCGCTATGAAGATTTGTGGCGCGGTCTGGCGCGGCGGTTCCCCGACGTCGTCGCGGCCCACATCGGATTCGACGAGGGGCTGGCCCATCTGATCGAAGGCGGCTCGGATATTTTCCTGATGCCGTCGCAGTTCGAGCCCTGCGGCCTGAATCAGATGTACAGCCTGCGCTATGGGACCGTGCCGCTGGTGCGCGCCACGGGGGGGCTGTACGATACGGTGAGCAACTACGATCCCGACACCGGCGCGGGCACCGGATTCACCTTCGACGACTACTCGACGGAGGCGTTGCTCGGCACGTTGCGGTGGGCCCTGCGTGTCTACCAGCAGCGGGACGCCTGGGGCCGGCTGCAGGTGGCCGGCATGCGGCAGGACCATTCGTGGGATTCGTCGGCGCGCGCCTACGTGAAGGTCTACGAGCGCGCCCGCACAAGCAGTTGAGGCAAGCACTGCCAGCTGAGGCGAAGGAGCAGAGAACCGATGGCATCCGACAAAGTGAAGACGTTTACCGACAGCAACTTCGGCACCGAGACCAGCAAGGGCGTGGTGCTCGTGGACTTCTGGGCCGAGTGGTGCGCGCCGTGCCGCCGCCTGGCGCCCACGGTCGATGCGCTGGCGTCGGACTACGACGGCCGCGTGACGGTGGCCAAGATGAACGTCGACGAGAACCCCGAGGTGCCCGGCAACTACGCCATCCGCGGCATCCCGACGCTGCTGATCTTCAAGGACGGCCAGCTGGCGGAAACCATCGTCGGGCTGCAGTCGAAGGAAGACATCGCGGCCAAGATCGAAAGGCACCTCTGATGTCCGACCCACGGGTGGTGATCATCGGGTCGGGCCCGGCGGGCCTCACGGCGGCCCTGTACACCGCCCGCGCCAACCTCAGGCCCCTCCTCATCGAGGGGCTCGAGGCTGGCGGCCAGCTGATGCTGACGACGATGGTCGAGAACTGGCCCGGGTTCCGCGACGGGATCATGGGTCCGGATCTCATGACCGAGATGCGGGCGCAGGCCGAGCGTTTCGGCGCCGAAATCATCCAGGGCAACGTGGCGACGGTGGATCTCGGCCAGCGCCCGTTCCCGATTGCGCTGGCCGACGGACGGTCGCTACGCGGCGAGCGCGCTGATCATCGCGACCGGCGCCTCGGCGCGCTGGCTCGATATCGGTTCCGACCGCAAGCTCTCGGGGCACGGCGTCTCCACCTGCGCGACCTGCGACGGCTATTTCTTCCGCGGCAAGCCGATCGCAGTCGTGGGCGGCGGCGACTCGGCGATGGAAGAGGCGATCTATCTCACGCGCTTCGCGTCGAAGGTGATCGTGATCCACCGGCGCGATACGCTGCGCGCGTCGAAGATCATGCAGGACAAGGCGTTTGCCAATCCCAAGATCGAGTTCCTGTGGGATTCGGAAATCGCCGCGGTGAACGACGTCGCGAAGGGCGAAGTGACGGGCGTGACCGTCCGCAACCTCAAGACCGGCGCGCTCACCGAGGTGCCGCTCGACGGCGTGTTCATCGCGATTGGCCACACGCCGAACACCTCGCTCTTCAAGGGACAGCTCGCAGCTCGACGACAACGGCTACATCGTGACCCACGCGGGCAGCCGCACCAGCGTGCCGGGTGTCTTCGCCGCCGGCGACGTGCAGGACCACGTCTACCGGCAGGCGATCACGGCGGCCGGATCCGGCTGCATGGCGGCCATCGACGCCGAGCGCTTCCTCGAAGGCCTGCCGGGGCATGCCGCCGAAAGCGGCGCATCCGCCGCGGCGGCCGCCGCGCACTAATCCCGCGGCTCACTTGAGTAAAGGGAGCCGCAGGATTGGCTCGAGGCTCAGGGCTCAAGCACGAGCGTTTGCAGAAGGGGCTTTTGCCTGAGCCGTGAGCCCTGAGCCATGAGAGACACCGATCCGCTCCTGGTCTTGCTCGACACCGTCCTACGACAAGGTGTCGTGGCACGGCGTGAACCTGCGGGGATCGCTCCGCGCGCGTGCCGCCCGAAGCCGCGGCGTGGCGTCCGGCCCTGACGCGCACAACGTCTGGGAGCTGATGGTCCACGCCGCGTACTGGAAGTACGCGGCGTGGCGGCGTCTGACCGGCGCCACGCGCGGCTCGTTCCCGCTCGCCGGCTCCAACTTCTTCGACGCGCCCGGTCGAGGCCACCGACGCCGCGTGGCGCGCCGACCTCCGCCTGCTCGACACGATGCATCGCGACCTGCGGGCGGTCGTGGCCGCGACCAAGGCGAGCACGCTCGAGACGCGCCTGCCGGGCAGCAAGGTCACCCGCCTGCGGCTCATCACCGGCGTCGCGGCCCACGACCTGTATCACGCCGGCCAGATCCAGCTGCTCAAGAAGCTCTACACGCTCCGCCGCGGCGGGCGCTGACGTGGCCGCCGCGGTGCCAGGCGGCTGGCGGTGGCGGCGTGCCGCCGCGTGGGCCACCGCCGCTGCCATCGTGCTCGGATCGCCGCTCATCGGCGATCTCCGTCAGGCGCTGCTGCAGGCCTTTCCCCGCCACTACGTCGCCATCATTTCGACCGCGGTCGTGGCCGGCGGCGTGCTGCTGCTGGCCCTCTGCCTTCGGACCATCACGACGGATCGGCCGCGGCGCGTCGGCATCATCGGGCTTGCGGCGGCGCTCGCCGTCGCCTCGTTCGCGGCGCTGCGGTCCGGCAACCCGAACGTGGACGCGGTGGAGGCGTTTCACTTCGTCGAATACGGCGTGCTGACGCTGCTGTTCTTTCCCTTCGGGCAGGCCGGTGCCCGCTGGGAAGCGTATGTCGAGGCCACGCTGGCTACGACCGCCGTGGGGGTCGCCGACGAGTGGTTCCAATGGTTCGTGCCGGGCCGCGCCGGCGAGTGGCACGACGTGCTGTTCGACCTGCTCGCCACCGCCTGCGGCCTCCTGCTGTGCCTGGCGCTCGACACGCGACCAGGTCTTCGCAGCGGCGGGTCTGTAGACCTGCCCGACCGTGGCGGCTCGGCGCGGCTCGCAGAGAACGCGGACCGCGCGCCTCGGCGGCGAGGCCGCCGGCTGGGGCTGCGCGCCGCCGTGGTCGTCCTGCTGCTCGGCGCGTTCATCGCCACCATCCACCTCGGCAGCGAGATCCGCGATTCCGAGATCGGAGCATTCCGCTCGCGGTTCTCCGCCGATCGGCTGCGCGAACTGGGCGCCGAGCGGGCCCGCCAGTGGGCCGGCGGACCGCCGCCGGTCGCTGGGCCGCTACGGCCGCGAGGATCAGTACGAAGCCGAGGCGCTCTGGCACGTGCGGCGCCGCAACTTCGGCATGGACCGCGATCGACAGGGCGATCCCGCCGAGCTCGACGTCGCGTGGCATGAGAATCTGATCCTCGAACGGCATTTCGGGCCGGTGCTCGATGCTGCCGCGGCGGGCGGGCGCGCCGGCCACCGGCTGGCGCCGGAGCAGCTCGCGCGATCTGGACGCGCGCCGCGCCCACGGCGCGGCGCCGTTCGTGAGCGACGCCGAGGCGATGCCGATCTACGTGTGGCCGCCGATCGCGTGGTGGACCGGCGTTACGGCCCTGGCTGCCACGGCGTGGGGCCTGGGCCTCGTGCTCGACCGGCGGCGCGCCAGGGTGGCCGCGGGTCTTCAGACCCGCCTCTGAGTGTCGTTTGTCAGGAGAGGGCGGTCTTCAGACCGCCCTGACTGTGGAGAATCGAATCATGCGCGACATCGTGAAATCGATCGAAGAGGAATACTTGCGCTACAAGAAGCTCGGCGAGGGGGCGCTGGCGCAGGTGGCCGACGCCGATCTGTCGAAGGAGCCGCCGGGCAACGGCAACTCTCTCGCGGCGCTGGTGTGGCACATCTCGGGCAATCTCGAGTCGCGTTTCACCGACTTCCGCACCTCCGACGGCGAGAAGCCGACCCGCGATCGCGACAGCGAATTCGTACCGCGCGAGGTCACGCGCGCCGAGCTCGACGCCAAATGGGAGCAGGGGTGGGCGCCGCTCCTCGCAGAAGTGCAGGCGTTGACCGACGCCGACCTCGCGGCCACGGTGATCATCCGGACGCAGCCGCTGCGAATCGACCAGGCGCTGCATCGGTCGCTCGCGCACGCGGCTTATCACGTCGGACAGGTGGTGTATCTGGCCAAGCTGTGGGCCGGCGACCGCTTCAACTCGCTGAGCATCCCGATCGGACAGTCGGCCGCGTTCAATGCCAGGCTCGCGGGCTCGAAGGCGGCCTACAGCGCCACGGCTTACCTCGAGACGGCCGCCAAGCCCGACGCCGGACGCTCGCGATGAGGATGGAACGGCGGCGAGCGGCGCAGGTCGGCGTGGCGTGATATATACGCGACGTCGCACCCCTTCTGGCGAAAGGCCACCATCGTCATGACCCGCTCGATTGCGCGTCCGGCCGCCACGTCATGTCTGATCGTTGCGTTGGTGTGCGCGGTGCCCGCCGCGGCGGACGACGTCACCGTCATGACGTCGGGAACCTTCACAGCCGCCTATCTCGAGCTCGCGCCGCGGTTCCAACGCGCGAGCGGCCACACGCTGGTGACCGCCACGACGTCGATGGGCGTCGGCCAGGAGTCGATTCCCAGCCGGCTGCAGCGGCGTGAGCCTGCCGACGTCGTCATCGTCGAGGACGCGGCGCTCGAACAATTGATCATGGCGGGGCTCGTCACGGCTGGCACGCGCGTGCCGCTGGCGCGATCGGGCATCGGCCTCGCGGTCCGCGCCGGGGCGCCGAAGCCGGATATCAGCTCGGCCGAGGCGTTGCGGCAGGCGCTGTTGCAGGCCACGTCGGTGGCCTACTCGGCGAGCGTGAGCGGCCGCTATGTGTCGACCGAGCTCTATCAGCGGCTCGGGATCGCCGACCAGATGGCCGGCAAGAGCCGGCAGAATCGACCGCGAGCGGGTCGGTGCGGTTGTCGCGCGGGGTGAGGCCGAGATTGGCTTCCAGCAGACGAGCGAGCTGCTCGCGGTGCCAGGCATCGACTACGTGGGCCCGCTGCCATCGGAGGTGCAGCGCGTCAGTGTGTTCTCGGCTGGTGTCGCGGCCCACGCACGGAACCCCGAGGCCGCGCGCGCGCTGATTCGGTTCCTCGCGTCGCCAGAGGCGGCGCCGGTGGTCGCGAAGACCGGCCTCGAGCCGATGGCCGCTGCACCGGCCCGGAGCACCCAGGCATCCACGCCGGGAGGCGAGCAGCTCTACGCGAGATACTGCGCGTCCTGTCACGACCAGACCGGCCCCCGCATTCCCGCGCGCGAGGCGCTCGCCAAACTGTCGCCGGCCCGCATCCTGCGCACGCTGGACTTCGGGACGATGATGAGCGTGGCCTACCCGCTCAAGCGCCCGGAGCGGGAGGCCCTCGCGGCCTTTCTCGGCAAGGGCGCCGATGAATCGGCGCGGCCGCCGGGCGCGATGTGCACGCCGGGCACGCGAATCCTGGCCGGCGACGACCGCGCCGGCTGGACCGCGTGGAGTCCCACGGCGGACAACGCTCGCTTTCAACCACCATCACGTGCCGGGCTGAGCGCCGCCGACCTGCCGCGCCTCGAGTTGCGGTGGGCGTTCGGATTCCCCGATGACGTCACCGCCTTCGCGGCACCGACGGTGATGGCCGGCACGTTGTTCGTCGGCAGTGCCGCAGGCGTGGTGCAGGCGCTCGACGCCAGGACGGGCTGCATCCACTGGCGCTTTCAGGCGAACGGTCCGGTGCGCGCCGCGATGACGATCGCCGGCGAGGGCAGCGGTCGCGCGCTCGTCTTCAGCGACCAGATCGGATGGGTCTATTCCGTGGATGCGCGGACCGGCCGCGCCAACTGGACGATTCGCGTGGAAGCGCACGAGGCCACGCGTCTCACCGGGTCGTTCGCGGTGCACGACGGCCTGGCATTCGTGCCCGCCGCGTCGTGGGAGGAAACCCGGTCGATCGACCCGGCCTACCCGTGCTGCACGTTCCGCGGGAGCGTGACCGCCGTCCGGTTACGCGACGGGTCGATCGCCTGGAAGACCTACCTGGTGGACGAGCCGAAGAAGACCGGGACGACCGCGGTTGGCACCGACACCTTCGGTCCGTCCGGTGCGGGCGTGTGGTCGGCGCCCACCATCGACGCGTCCCGCGGCGTGCTGTACGTCACCACGGGCGACAACTACTCGCATCCCGCCACCGCCACGAGCGATGCCGTGATGGCCCTCGATCTCAGGACCGGCCGCATCGTCTGGACGCGTCAGACCACGCCCGGCGACGTCTACAACTCGGCCTGCGGCGGCCCCGGACCGAACTGCCCGGTGTCGAGCGGCCCCGACTTCGACTACGGTTCATCCGCGATCCTCGTCAAGGCCGCCGGCGGCCGCGACGTCCTCGTGGCGGGGCAGAAATCGGGCGTGGTCTACGGTCTCGACCCGTCGAAGCAGGGCGAGGTGCTGTGGCAGACGCGCGTCGGCGCCGGCGGCACCAACGGCGGCGTGCAGTGGGGCATGGCCAGCGACGGCCGCCACGTCTACGCGGCCGTGTCCGACGTCGGGCGCCAGCCCGGTGGCATCGGCGGCGTGGCCGCACTCGGGAACGCGGCGCTCCACCCGCAGCAAGGCGGCGGTGTGACGGCACTGCGCGTGCTCGACGGTGCGAAGGTGTGGATTGCGCCCGGCACGCCGTGCGCGCCGCCGCGGCCCGGCTGCAGCCCGGCGCAGCCGGCGGCGGTGACCGCGATCGATGGCGCGGTGCTTTCCGGCGCGCTGGACGGCCATCTGCGGGCGTTTTCGACGATCGACGGCCGTCTGCTGTGGGACGTGGACACCGCGAAGAGTTACGACACGGTCAATGGCGTTCAGGGCATGGGCGGGTCGCTCGACGGGGCAGGCCCGGTCGTCGCCGGCGGCATGGTGTTCGTGAACTCGGGCTACCCGCGCTTCGGCGGCATGCCGGGGAACGTGCTGCTGGCGTTCGGCCTGCCCGCCGCGCGCCCCTGACCCGCGCTCGGTATACTCCCGCGCACGCTCGACGGATTCAAGGAGGGGACGATGAGGCTGGGCATCGGGATGGCCATTGTGCTGTTGACCGGAATCGCCCTCCAGGCACAAGCGCCGCGTGTGCCATCCCCGCTGGCCCGCGCCGAGGTGCACGAGTTTACGTCGTCGATCAACGGTCGTACGTATCGTGTCTTTACCGCGCTCCCGGAGGCCTACGCGAAGGAGGCGGCCGCTCGCTTTCCGGTCGTCTACGTCACCGATGGGAACTACCTGTTCGGCATGACGGCGCAGATCTATGGCGTTCTGCGCCTCAGCCGCGATATGCCCGAGGCGATCATCGCGGCCGTCTCGCCGGCCGGGGTCGACGAGAGGAATCCCAGCCTTGCCGTACGGCAAATCGACTTGACGCCGACACAGGTGCCTGACCGCGAGCGCGAGAACGAGAAGACGCTGGGGCAGCCGGTTCCGACCGGGGGCGCGGCCGCCTTTCTGCGCGTGCTGCGAGAAGAACTCATCGCAGACATGGAGAAGCGCTACCGCACCAACGGCGATCGTACCTACGTCGGCTGGTCGCTAGGCGGCTTGTTCGGGGCGTACGCGCTGTTCCACGCGCCCGACCTCTTCAACCGGATGGTGCTCGTCAGCCCCAGCCTCTGGTGGGACGGCGGCATCGTCGCGAAGTACGAAGAGCAGTATGCGGCGCAGCACAAGTCGCTGCCCGTGCGTCTCTTCATGTCGGACGGCGAGCTCGAGTCCGACTCGATGATCGGATCGATGAAACGCCTGGCGCAGGCGCTGGAGCGTCGACGCTACGAAGGACTGCGCGTCACCACGAGGATCTTCGAAGGCGAATCGCACACGTCCACGGTTCCCGTCGCTGTCACGCGGGGATTGCGGACCGTGTTCGCGGATGAGACGAAGTAGGAACCTCAGTCGATCCAGCCGCCGCCCACCACCAGGTCGCCGTCGTAGAACACCGCGGCCTGGCCGGGCGTGACGGCCGACAGCGGCTCGTCCGACTCGAAGGCGGCGCGGCCATCCGGCAGCGCGCGGACGCGGCCGGACGCGGCGCGGTGACGGTGGCGGATCTGCGCGCGCACCGCGCGCCACTCCTCCGGCGCCTCGCCGCACGTCCAGGTCACCTGCGACGCGGTGAGCGCTGCGCGCTCGAGCGCCTCGCGCGGGCCCACGGTGACCTGTCCGGACTCGGCATCGATACGCAGCACGTAGAGCGGCACCGGCGCGGACACGCCGAGCCCCTTGCGCTGACCGATGGTGAAGCGGTGCACGCCGTCGTGGGCGGCGAGCGTGCGGCCGCCCTCGTCGGCCACCACGCCGGCCTTCACCGCCGCGGGCACCTGCCGCTCCACGAACGCGGCGTAGTCGCCGTCGGGGATGAA
The DNA here is from genome assembly GCA_963731785.1 of uncultured Acidobacteriota bacterium. Classification (GTDB taxonomy): domain Bacteria; phylum Acidobacteriota; class Vicinamibacteria; order Vicinamibacterales; family UBA2999; genus DASYRM01. The sequence continues at coordinate 334,116 of CAVSWX010000008.1, read as the reverse complement.
GCAGATCTCCTGGCTGTCCGGCTTGTCGGCCACGCGCAAGCCCGAGTGCGCGCGCATGCGCGCGCACTTCGGGCTTGGTCAGCGCGCCGACCGGAAACGCCGCGCGCGCCGAGCTGCTCCTGCGTGAGCGAGAACAGGAAGTACGACTGGTCCTTGTCCGGGTCGAGGCCGCGCCGCAGGTGCCAGGCGCCGCCGGCGCTGCGCTCGACGCGGGCGTAGTGGCCGGTGGCGACGACGTCGGCGCCCAGGCCCTGGGCGCGCTCGAGCAGCGTCGAGAACTTCAGGTCGCTGTTGCAGTGCGCGCAGGGGAGCGGCGTGCGGCCGGCCAGGTACTCGCCGACGAAGTTGGCCACCACGGTCTGCTGGAACTGGCGCTCGAAGTTCAGGATGTAGTGCGGGATGCCGATCGCGGCGGCGACGCGGCGGGCGTCGTGCAGGTCGTCGAGCGAGCAGCAGCTGCCAAAGGCCTGCGTGCCGCTCTGGTCGTAGAGCTGCATCGACAGGCCGATCGACGTCGTGCCCGCTCGGCCGCGAGGATCGCGGCGGCGACCGACGAGTCGACGCCGCCCGACATGGCGACGACGACGCGCATGTAGGCCACAGCCGCGCACCGGCGTCCGCGTCAGGCTGCGGAGCTTGTCCACGACGCCGGGCAGCACCGCGACCACGCGATCGACCTCGGCCTCGGTGTTGGCCGAGCCCAGGCTGAAGCGGATCGAGTTCTGCGTGCGGTGCACCGGCAGGCCCATCGCCTTCAGCACGTGCGACGGCTCGAGCGTGCCCGAGGAGCACGCCGAGCCGGTCGAGACGGCAATGCCCTCGAGGTCGAGCGCGATGAGCAGCGACTCGGCCTCGACGCGGTCGAAGCTGATGTTGGTGGTGTTCGGCACCCGCGTGCCGGGATCGCCGTTGACGGCGGTGCCGGGCACGGCGGCCAGGATGCGCTGCTCGAGCGGTCGCGCAGCGCCGCCAGCCGCAGACGCCTCCTCGGCCATGTGCGAGAGCGCGAGCCGCGCCGCCACGCCCATGCCGACGATGCCGGCCACGTTCTCGGTGCCGGCCCGCCGCCCGCGCTCCTGCTTGCCCCCGGTCATGAACGGCAGCAGGCGCAGGCCGCGCCGCACCCAGATGGCGCCCACGCCCTTCGGCCCGTAGAACTTGTGCGCCGAGAGCGAGAGCAGATCGACGCCGAGCGCCTTCACGTTCACCGGAATCTTGCCGGCCGTCTGCACGGCATCGGTGTGGACCACCGCGCCGCGGGCCTTGGCCAGCCGGGCGAGCTCGGCCACGGGCTGGATGGTCCCGATCTCGTTGTTGGCGTGCATGATCGACACGACCGCCGTCTGGTCGGTCAGGGCCGCCGACAGGGCCTCGCCGGTGACCAGGCCGCTGGCGCCCGACCGGCAGCAGGGTCGTCTGCCAGCCCCGCCGGGCGAGCGCCTTGAAGGTGTTGAGGACCGCCTCGTGCTCGATGCCGCTCGAGATCGAGGTGCCGCCGGCCGGACGGCTCGAGGGCCTCGGCGGCGCCCCGAATGGCGAAATTGTCGCTCTCGGTGCCGCTGCTGGTGAAGACGACCTCGGACGGGTCGGCGCCGATGAGGTCGGCCACGGCCGACCGGGCCTCGTCCACGACGGCTTTGGCCCGCTGCCCGAAATGGTGGACACTCGACGGATTGCCGAATTCCTCGCGCAAAACCGCCGACATCCGGTCCGCCACGGCCTCCGCCAGGGGCGTCGTGGCGTTGTGGTCCATGTAGACCCGGGTCATCCGCCGATCGTAGCACTTGGCCTGAGGGCTCTGGTCGCGCTCCGCCTGAGCGGGCGGCTGCGCGTCGCCCACTCCGGCCATGGCAGGCTGACCAACGCTAAGTCCCAGCCGCAGAGTCACTAGGGAGATCCCAGCTGCAGAGCCACTAGACAAGAATTTGTACGACCGATATACTCTGTGGGCTTCTCGCCCCCAGCAGCTCGCCGAAGACCCGATCTGTTGCTTGAACGCGGGTGTCTGTACCCGAATCGGCCCCGCCAGGCGGAGGATTTTTCATGTGGAAGCGTGACGAAGCGGTGAAACCGACCAGCCAGCCGACCCCTGCGGCCCCGGTCGCATCCAACGCGCAGCCGAGCGCGCCTGTGGGCCAGCAGGCTGAGCCCCGGCGGATTGAGAGGGACCTCGTGAACATCGGCAAATCAGTGGTCATCAAAGGCGAGCTGAGCGGCAGTGAGGACCTCACCATCGAGGGCCATGTCGAGGGCAAGATCGAGCTGAAGGACCACCTGCTCACGATCGGTCCCAACGGCCGAATCAAGGCGCAGGTGTTCGCCAAGACCGTCATCGTTCTGGGCGAAGTCAACGGCAACGTCAGCGCGTCGGAGAAGGTGGAAATCCGCGACGGCGGCTCCGTCGACGGCGACATCGTCTCGCCGCGCGTGGCCATCGCCGAAGGCGCCCACTTCCGCGGCAGCGTGGACATGCAGAAGAAGGGCGTCCACCGCTACCTCGGCCTCGGCGAGCAGCTCGTCGGCGAAGTCGACGCCGACGGCGACGCCGATGCCGGCTCCGGCCGTCGCGCAGGCCGCGCAGCCCGCCGCGCACTGAGCGGCGGCTCGCCGCCGATCCAGAATGGGCAGTGGCCTTCTCGGATCTCTTTTCCCGCCGCCGCAAGGACGAGCCTGATCTCGACACGGGCGCCGCCAAGGCGCCCGTGCATTCCACCAAGGTGCTGGCGAAGTTCATCGCCGGCCTCAGCGGGCGCGTCGTCTCCGGTTCTGCTCGACCTCGGCACGGTCACCGGCTCGAACGTCACGTTCTTCGGCGAGCGGCTCGGCTGCAAGATCATCGTCGAGGACCTGTCGAAGGACATCGATCGCGCGGTCAACGAGAAGACGCTGGCCGAGCTCCCCGCGCACTTCGCGAAACGCTTCACCCAGGAGGACGCCAGCGTGGACGGCGTGCTCTGCTGGGACCTGTTCGACTATCTCGACAAGCATGCGGCGGTCGGCGCTCGCCAGCCAGATCGTGCGGCTGCTGAAGCCTGATGGCGTCGTGCTCGCCTTCTTCAACACGCACGAGCCGAAGGAGCCGATGCCGGCGATCTACACCAAGCACGTGGTCGTCGATCAGATCGTCGCTGCAGTACCGGCCGTATCCGGCCGCCCGCGGCAAGCAGCGGCCGTTTCAGAACCGCGACATCCAGCGGATGTTCGAGCCGCTGCGCATCACCGAGCAGTTCCTGCTGAAGAGCCACATGCGCGAAGTGCTCTTCCGCAAGGCGGACGACGCCGCAGCCGCGCGGGCGCCTGATGGACTTCGAGCTCACCGAAGAGCACCGGCTGCTCGAGCAGTCGGTCCGCGAATGGGCCGGCCGCGAGGTCGCGCCCGCGCATTCGTGAGCTCGATCGCGACGCACACGTTCGATCGCCGGCTGCTGCCGCAGATGGCGTCGCTCGGCCTGCTCGGCATCTCCGTGCCCGTGGAGCACGGCGGCTCGGGCATGGACTACCTGGCGCTCGGCCTCGCGTGCGAAGAGCTCGAGTACGTCGACACGTCGCTGCGCGTGATCCTGTCGGTGCACGTCGGCCTCAACTCGCTCACCCTCCTCAGCTGGGGCACCGACGATCAGAAGGCGCGCTACCTCGTGCCGCAGGCGCAGGGCGAGCGCATCGCCACGTTCGGCCTCACCGAACCGTCGGCCGGCAGCGATGCCCGCGGCATCCAGACCGTGGCGGTGAAGAAGGGCGACCGCTACGTCCTCACCGGCGAGAAGATGTGGATTTCGCTGGCCGACGTCGCCGATCACGTGCTGGTGTTCGCCTGGACCGACCAGGCCAAGAAGAAGGACCGCGACCCGTCCGGCATGAGCGCCTTCATCGTCGAGCGCGGCTTTCCCGGCTTCTCGAGCGGCACGCTCACCGAGAAGTGGGGCATCCTCGCCGGCAACACCGGCTTCCTCAAGCTGGACGAAGTGGAGGTGCCGGAGGAGAATCGGGTGGGGCGCGAAGGCGAAGGCTTCAAGATCGCGATGTTCGCGCTCGACCAGGGCCGCTTCACCGTGGCCGCCGGCGCCACCGGGCTGATTCGCGCCTGCCGCGACGCCAGCGTCGCCTACGCGAAGCAGCGCAAGACGTTCGGCGTCGAGATCGGGTCGCACCAGCTGGTGAAGGAGATGATTGCGCGCGATGGAATCGGACTACCAGGCGGCGCGGCTGCTCTGGCTGCGGTCGGGGTGGCTGAAGAACGTCGGCCGCCGCAACACCCGCGAGACCGGCCTGGCCAAGTGGTTCGCCACCACCGCGTCGGAGCGCGCGGCGGGCGACGCGGTGGAGATCCACGGCGCCAACGGCTACTCCGACGAGTATCCCGTCGGCCGCTTCTATCGCAACTGCAAGGGCGCCGTGATTTACGAGGGCACCCGCGAAATCCACAAGATCATGCAGGCCGATTACCTGCTAGGGTATCGGGAAGACAGGCCGAGCCGCTGCGAGCTGCCGGCCGTGGAGCGCGCACAGTGAGCACCAGCCGTTCGACGTCATCGTCCTCGACCACCGCCACCGACACTGGCGCAACAACGCCTACATCGACTCCGACCTCTCGCTCGACTTCCTGCGCGTGGTCGAGCAGGCGGCCATCGCCTGCGCCCACACGATGGGACAGGGCGACCGGCACCGCTCCGACCAGGTGGCGGTCGAGGCGATGCGGAAGGAGATGGACTCGCTGCCGATCGACGGCACCATCGTCATCGGCGAGGGCGAGCGCGACGAAGCGCCGATGCTCTACATCGGCGAAAAGGTCGGCATGGGCGCGAAGGGCGCCGGGTTCGGCGCCGCTATCCCGAAGTGGACATCGCGGTCGATCCGCTCGAGGGCACGAACCTGTGCGCGCTCGGCACGGCCAACGCGCTGGCGGTGCTGGCGGCCTCGGAACGCGGCGGGCTGCTGCACGCGCCCGACCTCTACATGGAGAAGCTGATCGTCGGCCCGAGCTCGCGCGACGTCGTCGATCTCGATGCGCCGGTGCGGTTCAACCTGCGCGCCATCGCCCAGTCGCTCGGGCGCCGCGTCGAAGACCTGGTCGTCATCGTCCTCGACCGGCCGCGGCACGAGAAGCTGATTGCCGACATTCGCGCCACCGGGGCCCGCATCCGCCTGATCGGCGACGGCGACCTGTCGGCCGGCATCACGGCCGCGGTGATCGGCAGCGGCGTCCACGCCGTGATGGGCATCGGCGGCGCGCCCGAGGGCGTGCTCACGGCGGCCGCGATGCGCTGCCTGGGCGGCGAGATCTTCGCGCGCCTGGTGGTGGACAGTCCGGAGCACGAGGCTCGCTGCCGCGCGATGGGGATCACCGACTTCAAGCGCATCTACAAGTCGAAGGACCTCGCGTCGGGCAAGAACATCGTGTTTGCCGCCACCGGCGTCACCGACGGCACGCTGATGAAGGGCGTGCGCTTCTTCGGCGACGGCACGCGCACGGTGTCGCTGGTCATGCAGACGCACCCGCACCGGATCCGCTTCGTCGACAGCATCCACCTCGCCGAGAACGCCGGCCGGCAGCGTGAAGATCCGCTTCTAGAAGGCTTCAGGCTTCGGGCTTCAGGTGATGACCTCGTGGCGCCGCAACCAGGCGGCGCTCATGATCGCGTCGTTCGTGGGCTTCACCGGCTTCACGCTGGTGATGCCGTTCCTGGCGCTGCGGTTCCAGGCGCTCGGCGTCAGCGACACCCGCGCCGTCGCGCTGTGGACCGGCTTCACGCTGGGCGTCACGCCCGCTGTCGCGGCCGCGTGCGCGCCGCTGTGGGGCCGCGTCGGCGACCGCTTCGGCAACAAGCTCCTGGTGCAGCGCTCGCTCTTCTCCTGCGTGTTCGTGATGACGCTGATGGGGCTGGCGACGCAGCCGTGGCAGCTCTTCGTGCTGCGGGCGCTGCAGGGGCTGGTCGCCGGGCTATGGCCCGCTGACCATCGCGATGGCGGCCGAGTCGGCGCCGCGCGACAAGATGGCGCACGCGATCGGCCTGGTGCAGACGGCGCAGCGCGTGGCGCCGGCCGTCGGCCCGGTGGTGGGCGGCATCCTGGCGCAGGCCGTCGGGCTGCGCAACGCGTTCTTCGTCGCCGGCGCGGTGTACGGCCTGGCCTTCGCGCTGGTCAGCGTGCTCTACCGCGAGACCTCGGGCGCGGCGCGCGCCCACGAACGCGCGCGTCGCACGTGCCGATGCGCGAGATCCTCTCGATCCGCAACCTGCTGCTGCTGATGGGCGTGATCTTCGGGCTGCAGCTCACCGAGCGCAGCCTCGGCCCGGTGCTGCTGCTGCACGTCGAGTCGCTGGGCTACGCCCGCGCGGCGCGTGCTCGTGGGCGTGCTGTTCTCGCTGCTGTCGGTCGCCGGCGCGCTCGGCCACCAGATTGCCGCCAGCGCGCTGGCCCGCGCGCCGGCCCGGCGCGTGATCGCGCCGGCGATCGTCGGCGGCCGCGCTGGGGCTGGCATGTGTTCACCGTTTCGAGCGCCGCGTGGGCGCTGATGGGCGGCAGTCCTCGCGGTGGGCGTCGGCGTCGGCGTGGCGATGACCGCCGCCTTCACGGCCGCCGGCGCCAGCATCCCGCGCCACGTGCACAGCACCAGCTTCGGGTTCCTCACCGGCGCGTCGCTCACCGGCACCGCGGTGGGCCCCGTGCTCGGCGGCCTCGTGGCGGCGCGCAGCATCACCGGCGTGTTCGTGTTCGGCGTGGCGATTCTCGACCGGCCTCGCCTTGCTCGTGCGGCGCCTGATGGCCGAACCGGATCACATCGAGCCGGCTGTCTCGACCGGTGAGACGACGGTCGAGACGTTCTGGTCGGTAGGACAGGTGGGCCAGGTAGGTGACGAGCACTTGAGTCTAGCGCTGTCGAGAGGCGTCTCGACCGCCAGCAGCGTTCTCGTCCTACCCGTCCCACCCGTCCTACCTGACCTGTCAGTCTCCTCGTTCTTCTTCTTGTGCTTGCGCTCGCGCCACGGACGCTTGGTCTTGTCTTCGTGGACGCCGCCGGTCTGACGCGGGAGCGGCACGCGGGGCTTGGCGGGACGTGTGGCTTTGCGACGCCGGGTCATCTGCAACCCGCCCGCCCGGAGGGCGGGCAATCGAGGCGGAGCCTGTATTTGCAGGTCCGAGGCGGAGACTCACTGAGTGTACGCTACCATTTCGATCGTTCCCCTCGATGACTGACAATCGTTCGTCAACGCCAGCCCTCGAGCGCGCCGCGCTTGTCGGCGTGGTGACCGGATCGGCGCGCCGTGCCGACACCGACGTGTCGCTGGCCGAGCTGGAAGGCCTGGCCGAAGCCGCCGGCGCCACGGTGGTGCTGACGACGGTGCAGGAGCGTCCGCGCCCCGACCCGGCCACCTTCATCGGCCGCGGCAAGGTGCAGAGCCTCGCGGCGGCGTGCGCCGAAGCCGACGTGGACGTGGTGATCTGCGACAACGAGCTCACGCCGGCGCAGCTGCGCCATCTCGCGGACGCGCTCGGCGCAAGGTGGTCGATCGCACGCAGCTGATCCTCGACATCTTCGCGCAGCGGGCGCGCACGCGCGAGGGCAAGCGGCAGGTCGAGCTGGCGCAGTTGAAGTACCTGCTGCCGCGGCTGGCCGGATCCGAGCACGGCGCTGTCGCGGCTCGGCGGCGGCATCGGCACCCGCGGTCCCGGTGAAACGAAGCTCGAGACCGACCGCCGGCGCATCCGCGATCGCATCGCCGGGCTGCAGCGCGAGATCGATCAGGTGCGCCAGCGGCGCTCGCAACTGCGGGAGCGGCGCGAGAAGCAGTGCCGTGCCGACCGTGGCGCTGGTCGGCTACACGAACGCCGGCAAGACGACGCTGTTCAACCGCCTCACCGGCGAGCGCGCCGTCGCGTCGGACGCGCTGTTCGTGACGCTCGATCCGCTGGTGCGGCAGATCCGGCTGCCGGACTCGCGCGAGCTGCTGCTGTCGGACACGGTCGGGTTCATCGACCGGCTGCCGCACGCGCTGGTGGCGGCGTTCCGGGCCACGCTCGAAGAGGTCGTGGAAGCCGATCTCGATCCTTCACGTCGTGGACGCGTCGAACCCGGAATGGGGCCGCCAGGTGGCCGCCGTCGAGCGCGTGCTCGACGAAGTGGGCGCCGGCCGCGAGGCGCTCGTGCTCGTGTTCAACAAGATCGACGCGCTCGGGCCCGACGAGCGCCGCCGCCTGGCCGAGGCGCACGAGGACGCCGTGTTCATCTCGGCCCGCACCGGCGACGGCGTCGACGCGCTGCTCGTCCGCGTCACCGAGGCGCTCGGCCTCGACACCCGCCGGGTCACGGTGTCGTTCGACAGCGAGGACGCCGACGATCGCCAGCGGATGGCGCGGCTCTATCGCCTCGGGCGCGTGGTGAGCCATGTCACGACCGAGGGCCGGGCCGTGATCGAAGCCGACGTGCCGCGCCGCCTGATGGAGCGCGTGCTGGCGTCGGCGACGGCGGTTCGGAGCGCGCGATGACCAGCCTGCGCGTCAGCCCCGGCGCGGCCAGGTGGGCGGCCGCGCTCGCGCTCTGCCTCCTGGCGGCCTGCGCGCGGCGGGCGCCGGTGGCGCCCGGTGCGCTGGCCTATCCCGAGTACGTGTTTCCGTCGGATCGCGGCGAGTCGCGCCGCAGTCTCCGCGCGAGCTCCAGCAGGTCTGGACGCGGCTGCAGAGCAACGATCTGCGCGCCGCGTCGCGCGAGGCGCGGGCCGTCGTGCAGCGCGCGCCGGCGTCGGTGGCGGCGTCCACCGTGCAGGGCTACGTCTCCCTGGCCGGGCGGCAGGCCGACGCGGCGCTGCGGACCTTCGACGAGTCGCTCGCGCGCCGCCGCGGCTTCGTGCCCGCGCTCGTCGGACGCGGCTACGCCCTGATCGAGCTGAAGAAAGACGCCGAGGGGCTCGAAGCGCTGCAAGCCGCCGTGGCCGCCGACGGGTCGCTGGCCGAGGTGCAGCGCCGCGTGCGAGATGCTTCGCCTCCGCGTCGTGGACACCGCCGTCGACGGCGCCCGGGCCGCCCGGGCCGCCGGCCGCCTCGACGAGGCCCGCGCCGCGCTACACCCAGGCGATTCAGGTCTCGCCCGACAGCGCGTTCCTCTATCGCGAGCGCGCGGCCGTCGAGCGCCAGCAGGGACGTCCCGCCGCGGCGATTGCCGATCTGCGGCGCGCCGTGGCGCTGGAGCCGTCGGATGCGGAGGGCCTTGCCGCGCTCGGCGGCGCGCTGGCCGCGGCCGGCGACCTGCGCGGAGGCCGAGAAGGTCTACCGGCAGGCCTACGCGCTCGATCCGTCGGATGCCGTGCGCGCGGAGCTGGCGCGGGTGACGCAGGCGCGCCGCGACGCCGCAGCTTCCGGGCGAGGTGCGCGAGATCGAATCGCGCCGGCAGGTGAGCCGCGGCGACCTGGCCGCGCTGCTCGGCGTGCGCTTCGAGGGCCTGCTGCGCGCGGCTCCCGCCGGCGCCGCTCGTCATCACCGATCTGCGCGACGACTGGTCGCGCACCTGGATCACGACGGTCGCCGGCGCCGGCGTCATGGAGCCGTACGCCAACCACACCTTCCAGCCCGCCGCGCCGGCGCTGCGCGCCGATCTCGCGGCCGCGTCGTGGCGGCTGCTCGCGATCGCCGCGCCGGGCCGGCCGGCCGTACGGCCCTATCTCGAAGAGCAGCCGCGGATTGCCGACGTCTCGCGCACCCATCCGCTCTATACGGCCGCGGCCAGCGCCGTGGCCTCCGGCGTGATGCCGCTGCTGGAGGGCGGCCGGTTCGACGCCGCCCGCAGCCTGACCGGCGCCGAGGCGGCGGCCGCCGTCGGCCGCCTGCGGGCGCTGCTGGCCGTCGAGTGAGCCGATGCGGAACCTGACGCTGGCCAACCAGCTCACGATTCTGCGGATCCTGATCGTCCCGCTGTTCGTGATCCTGGTCGTCTACGGCATGCTCGGCGCGGCGCTGCTGTCGTTCATGGTGGCGGGCCTCACCGATGCGCTCGACGGCTTGATCGCGCGCCGCGCCGGGCAGCGCACCAGCCTCGGGCGCGTGGCTCGACCCGATGGCCGACAAGCTGCTGCTCGTCACCACCTTCATCGTGCTGACCGTACCGACCATTCCGCTGACCAACCACCTGCCGGCGTGGTTGACCATTCTCGTGATCAGCCGCGACGTCGTGATCGTGGTCGTGGTCGCCATCGTCAACCTCGCGGTCGGACCGCGCACGTTCACGCCGTCACTGCTCGGCAAGATCACCACCGCCACCTTCATCCTCACGTCGATCGCGGTGATGTTCTACAACTACCTCGAGGAGCAGTCCGTGGTCGTCACGATCGGCATCTGGCTGTCGGCCGGCGCTGACGCTGATCTCGAGCGCCGACTACGTGTTCCGGATGCGCCGGCTGATCGGCGACACCCATTAGTACGGCCGTGGCGGCGTTGGCGCCCGCGGCGCTCACGGATCTGGTCGTCGTCGCCGGCCACGCGGTGTATCTGGGGCGCGACGCCGGCGACGCACACAACGACGGACAGTGGCTGCTGCAGCCCTTCCAGAAGGGCGAGCCGCGGTTCTACGTCGATCACGTACGGGCTGGTGTCGGGCTCGCCGCCGCGGCCTCCGCGGCGCTGCTCGTGTTCTCCGGCGGTCAGACGCGGCGCGAGGCGGGGCCGCGTTCTGAGGCCGACGGCTACCTGGCGCTGGCCGGCCAGTTCGGCTGGTGGGGACGGCTGGAGGTGGCGGAGCGGGCGGCGACCGAGGCGTTCGCGCGCGACTCGTTCGAGAACCTGCTGTTCGGCCTTTGCCGCTTCAAGGAGTGCGTCGGCCGGTATCCGGACACGGTGACCATCGTCTCGTGGGGGTTCAAGGCCACCCGGTTCGGCCTGCACCGCGAGGCGATTCGATGGCCGGCGTCGCGCTTCACGTTCGTGGGAATCGGCGAGCCCGCCGACCTGGAGGGCGCGCGGGCGGGGGAGTCGACGACGATCGAGGCGTTTCGGCGCGACCCCTATGGCACCGGCGCCGATCTCGGCGGCAAGCGCGCGGAGCGCAACCCCGTTCGATGGGCATGCCGCGTATGAGGTCAGCTGTCCCGAGCGGGCCGCGCTGCTGCGGCATCGCGGTCCGGAGCTGTTCGACGGGAGCGTGCCCTGGTAAGGCGGGCGGTCTGAAGACCCGCCGCGCCCACGAGTGCCGCAAGCCGAAGTCCGAAGCCTGAAGCCGTTCTTAGAGCCCCGCTTCGACCTTCGACTTGAAATACCCGACCGTCTTCATCAGGCCCTCTTCGAGGCCCACCTTGGGCTCCCAGCCGAGCAGCGTGCGGGCGCGGGTGATGTCGGGCCGCCGCTGCTTCGGATCGTCCACCGGCAGCGGGCGGTAGACCAGCTGGCTCTTCGATCCCACCAGGCCGATGATCGTCCGCGCGATCTCCTCGATCGACACCTCGTGCGGGTTGCCGATGTTCACCGGGTCGTTGGTGGCCGACGCCATCAGCCGCAGGATGCCGTCCACCAGGTCGGTGACGAAGCAGAAGCTGCGCGTCTGCGTGCCGTCGCCGAAGACGGTGACGTCCTCGCCGCGCAGCGCCTGCGACATGAACGCCGGCACGGCGCGGCCGTCGTGCAGCCGCATGCGCGGGCCGTAGGTGTTGAAGATGCGGACGATGCGGGTGTCGAGGCCGTGGTAGCGGTGGTAGGCGAGCGTGATCGCCTCGGCGAACCGCTTGGCCTCGTCGTAGACGCCGCGCGGACCGATCGGGTTGACGTTGCCCCAGTAGGTCTCGTTCTGCGGGTGCACCAGCGGGTCGCCGTAGACCTCGGAGGTGGAGGCGATCAGGAACTTCGCGCCCTTCGCCTTGGCCAGGCCCAGCGCGTTGTGCGTGCCGAGCGATCCGACCTTCAGCGTCTGGATCGGCAGCTCGAGGTAGTCGATCGGGCTGGCCGGGCTCGCGAAGTGCAGCACGAAGTCGACCGGGCCCTCGACGTCGATGTAGCGCGTGACGTCGTGGCGGATGAACTCGAAGTCGCGGTCGCGCAGGTGGGCGATGTTGGCCATGGCGCCGGTGAGCAGGTTGTCGATGCCGACGACGGAGTCGCCGCGATCGAGCAGCACCTCGCAGAGATGCGAGCCGATGAACCCGGCGGCGCCGGTGACGACGATGCGTGCCATGTGTGCTCTCTTTGAGTGTGCGGCGGGGATCGCCGCGTCTGAATCAGACGGCAGGGCTGCGCTGGAAGAGGCCGCGGACGAGGGTCAGCCACATGATCTTGATGTCGAGCGTCACCGACCAGTTCTCGATGTAGTACAGGTCGTACTCGATGCGCTTCTCGAGCGAGGTGTTGCCGCGCCAGCCGTTCACCTGCGCCCAGCCGGTGATGCCGGCCTTCACCTTGTGGCGCAGCATGTACTGCGGGATGCGGTGCTTGAACTGCTCGACGAAGAACGGCCGCTCGGGCCGCGGGCCGACGATCGACATGTCGCCCTTGAGCACGTTCCAGAACTGCGGCAGCTCGTCGAGGTCGAAGCGGCGCAGCCAGCGGCCGACCGGCGTCGTCCGCGGGTCGTCGTCGCGCGCCCAGACCGGGCCCGTCGCGTCCTCGGCGTCCTGGTACATCGAGCGGAACTTGTAGACGGTGAACGCGCGGCCGTCGAGCCCCATCCGCTCCTGCCGGTAGAAGACCGGGCCCGGCGACGTCCAGCGCACCAGCGCCGCGATGATCGCCATGGGCACCGCCAGCACGACCAGCGCCGCCGCCGACAGCACGATGTCGAGCGCGCGCTTGACCCAGGCGTTGAAGCCCTGGAGCGGCACGTCGTTGACGTTGATGACCGGCAGGCCGTCGAGGTCCTCGAGCCGCGCGCGCAGGGCGATGAACTGCAGCAGGTCGGGCACGACCTTGACGTCGATGCACTCGCGGCTGGCGGCGTCCATCAGGTCGAGCAGCTTGGCGTGCTCGTCGAGCGGCAGCGCGACGTAGAGGTGATCGATCCGCTCGCGCTGGGCGATGTCGGCCACCTCGGCCAGCGTGCCGAGCAGCGGCAGGCCGCGGTAGCCGATGTGGTCGCCGCCGGCGCGGTCGTCGACGAAGCCGACCACCTGGTAGCCGAGCTCGCGGTGCTGCAGGATGCGGTCGGCGACCAGCCGGCCGAGGTCGCCGGCGCCGGCGATCAGGATGCGCTTGAGGCCGATGCCGGCGCGCCAGCGCCGCTCGAGCAGTTCGCGCACGACCTCGCGCGACCCGTAGGTGAAGGCGACGGTGAAGACCGAGGAAGAGCGCCCACACGAGCTGCGACACCTCGTAGGCGCCGGTGCTGCGCGCGGCGTCGGAGGCGTAGTAGGCCTGCACGTAGAGCGTGGAGACGACGCCGAAGCACGACCGCGAGGATGCTGCCGATGAGCACCGCGAAGAAGTCGTCGACGCGCGAGCGGCCGCGGCGCAGGCGGTAGACGCCCTGGAGCTGGAACGCGAGCGGCGTCAGCACGGCGACGAACGGCAGCACGTTCAGGTACTGCTCGATCGGCGGGTAGCCCTTGCGGCACCGGGATGAGGCCGCTCTCGAAGCGGATGCCGTAGGCGAGCATGAACGCCCACATCGCCAGCAGGGCGTCGGTGACGACGTAGAACGCGACGAGCAGGCGGTTGTAGCGCTTTACCATCGCTGCCCGGCCGGGCTGCGCCATCGTCTCGTCGATCACGGCGCGCATCTGCTGCAGCGTGTGCGCTCGCGCGAGAACCGCTCGGCGTGCCGCCGGATGCGGCGGCTCGTCGAAGCGCCAGCGCGAGCGCGGCCCGCAGCGCGTCGGCCAGCGACGTCGGCGGTCGGTTCGGGGAAGAGCACGCCGGTCTCGCCGTCCTTGACCGTCTCGAGCGCGCCGCCCCGCGCCGAGCGCCACGACCGGCCGGCCGCAGGCCTGCGCCTCGACCGGGACGATGCCGAAGTCCTCCTCGCCCGGCAGGATGACGACGCGGGCGCGCGCGGTACTCGTCGCGCAGCGTCTCGTCGGCTGACGCGGCCGAGGAACGTCACGCTGCCGCCTGCCTGCCGCTCGAGCCGCTCGCGGTCGGGCCCGTCGCCGACGATGCGCAGCGGCAGCGCCCGCGCAGCGCGCACGCGTCGATGGCGAGGTCCACCCGCTTGTACGGGCACGAGCGCCGACACGACCAGGCGGAAGCGGCGCGCGGAGGCCGCGGTGCCGGCAGGACTGGGATGGAAGAACGTGGTGTCGACAGGCGGATACACGACCGTCGAATCACGATTGTAGTATCGGCGGATCCGCCCCGCAACATGGCGCGAGTTGGCCACGAAGCGGTGCACGCGCGGCGCCGTGGCCGCGTCCCATCGCGCCAGCCGCGCCAGCACCGGGCGGTAGACACCAGCGGCTCATCCACGCGCCCACCCGCGCCGGCCCGAAGTAGGCCTCGAACTGATCCCAGGCGTAGCGCATCGGCGAGTGGCAGTAGCAGATGTGGCGGGCCCGTCCCGGCACCACGACCGCCTTGGCCGCGCAGTGGCTCGAGCTGATGACCAGGTCGTAGCCGTCGAGGTCGAACTGCTCGATGGCGAAGGGGAAGAGCGGCAGGTAGCTGCGGTAGTGCGCGCGTGCCGAACGGCAGCCGCTGCACGAACGAGGTGTGCGATGCGGTGGCGCTCGATGCGTCGCCGACACGCGAGCCGCGGCGGTGGACCAGCGTGAAGAGGTCGGCGTCGGGATAGAGCTCGCACAGCACCTCGAGCACCTTCTCGCCGCCGCGCATGCCGGTGAGCCAGTCGTGGACGAGGGCGACTCTCACGGCGTCACGCGTCGCGCCCGGCGACGGCTCTCGTAGAGCTCGCTTGGTCTGGGCCACCGAGCGCTCCCACGAGAACTCGCGCGCCCGCAGCAGGCCCTTCCGCCGCAGCTCGGCGGCGAGCGACGGATCGGTGAGCACGCGGCGCATGCCGTCGCACGATCGAGCCGACGTCGTAGGGGTCCACCAGCACCGCCGCGTCGCCGGCGACCTCGGGCAGCGACGACACGTTCGACGTGACCACCGGCGTGCCGCTCGCCATCGCCTCGAGCGGCGGCAGCCCGAAGCCCTCGTAGAGCGAGGGGAACACGAACACCTCGGCGCGGCGGTACAGCACCGCCAGCGTGTCGTCGGGGATGTAGCCGAGGAAGCGCACGTGCTTGTGCAGCTTGTGCTGGTGCACGGCGCGGCGCAGCGCCGGCAGCTTCGAGATCTCGTCGCCGATGATCAGCAGCTTCAGCTCCTCGAACGGCCCCTGGCGGATCTGGCTGAACGCCTCGATCAGCCGCACGAGGTTCTTGTGCGGCTTGATGTTGCCGACGTAGAGCACGAAGCCGTGCTCGAGCTGGTAGCGCTCGCGCACGCGCGCCAGCTCGATCCTCGGGCGGCGGCACCAGAAACCGCTCGTCGATGGCGTTGTACACGACGACGACCTTCTCCGGCGGCACGTTGAAGAAGTGCAGGATGTCGCGCTTCGAGGCCTCCGACACCGTGAGGATCCGCTGCGCCCGCCGCGCCGCCGCCCACATCGACGCGCGCGGGCGTAGGCGTAGGCCGCGCGGCTCGGCAGGTACTGCGGGAACATCAGGTGGATGCAGTCGTGGATCGTCACCACCGACGCGGCACGAGACCGCCGGCGGCAGCACGTAGTGCGGCGCGTGGTAGACGTCGGGCCGCTCGCGGCGCAGCACCAGCGGCACGTGGATCTGCTCGCGCACCGAATAGTTCGGCGACGGCTCGAGCACGGTGCGGAAGTTCGGACCGAGCGTGCCCGCCACGTCGAGGTCGGGCTGGTGGCAGAGCAGGACGTACTCGTTCGTCGTATCGATGCGCGCGAGGTGCCGGAGCAGGTTGCGGATGTAGGTGCCGATGCCGAAGTCGTGGAGCTTGCGGGCATCGATCGCGACACGCATCTGCGCGATTATGTCAGGCCTTTGGCCTCTGGCCTTAGGCCTCTGGCCTTTGAGCCTCTGGCCTCGGAGTTCGCCAGAGGCCCTCAGAGGCCTAGAGGCTAGAGGCCGAGAGGCTAGGGGCCGGCGGCGAAGCCGCCTAGCGGTCCCACCCGCTCCACTGCAGGCGGTAGCGGCGGCGCAGATCGCGGGCGGTGCCGGGGAAGACGCCGCGCTGGCGGGCGAGCTCTGCGGCCTTCTCCACTTCGACGCGAAACGCGTCGGCGCGGGACTTCATCGCCTCGTACCAGCGCGGGCAGTCCACGGTGGACGACGTGCCCACGCGGACGGCACCGGACGCGTAGACGGCAAACCAGGGCCGATCGCCGGCCGGGGTCGTCGTGGCGGTGACGCAGCTCGGCGCGTAGCGCGTCCCACAGCGAATCGAGCTCGGCGGCGGCGCGCGCCGCGGCCTCGAGGATGCGTCCGTATTCCTGCTCGCCGCGCGCCCGCTGCTGGTCGCCGTCGGACCGGCCGTCGAGCATCTGCGTGAGGCTGCCGAGCGGAGTCTGCGTGTCGGTGACCCGCTCGCCGTTGAGCAGCTGCGTCGCGTGGTCGATGGCGACGGCAAACGCCACGCCTTCGGCCTGCTGGCCGGCGCGCAGCGAGTTGATGCCGATCACCTGGCCGGCGCGGTTGACCAGCGGGCCGCCGCTGTTGCCGGGATTGATTGCGGCGTCGGTCTGGATGAGCGTGACCGGCCCGGCCTTGCGCACGGCGCTCACGATCCCGCGCGTCACCGTGTTCGACAGGACGCCGAGCGCGGATCCGACGGCGATGACTTCCTCGCCGACACGCGCGCCCGACACCGACCCGAGCGTGAGCACCGGCTGGGTGGCGCTGGCGTTGTAGACCTGGAGCACGGCCAGGTCGCTGCCCGTGGACACGCTGACGACGCGCGCCGTGTAGTTCGCGTCGCCGACCTGCAACCGGATGCTGCTCTGGCCGCCGACGACGTGGGCGTTGGTCAGCACCTTGTCGCGAGCGATGAAGAACCCGGTGCCGCGGTTCTGGCCGGCCAGGATGAAGGCGACCGCGGGCACGACGCGGCTGACGAGATCCTCGAGCTTGGGCGCGTCGGGTTGTTCGATGGTCGGTTCGGGGTCGGGAGCCGGGTCAGGCTCCTCGGCGTCGTCGGCGGTCTCGACCGGCGGCGGTTCCGCGACGGTGGGCACGTGCACGACTGAGGTGGCGCGTGCCGCGGAGGCGCTCGCCGGCGCCGCCGGAGGTGCCTTCTGCCACGGATACAGCGACAGCGCAGCGCCGAGCACGAGGCCGACGGCGAGCAGCGGCAGCCCGGCTGCCCAGGGCTTCGAGCCGCTGGCCGCGGCTTTCTGCGGGCGCCTCTGCACCCGGCTGCTCGAATCCGCACCTGCAGGCGCGGATACGACCAGGCACCCGGCGATCGCAAGCCGGGCAGTCCCAGCCGCCGCTGTCCGAACGGGCTGTGTCCATGTGCCGAATTGGGCCGTCGCCGGCAGCCGGAGGGCCGAGCCCGCTCAACGGTCCTGTTTCGACGTATCGGGAAGTCGTCCGCGAACCTTGAGGTACGCCGCGAGCACCGGCGCCCAGGCGGGATGGTGCTTGCGGTAGAAGGCGAGCTGGCTGCGGCGATAGGCCTGGTCGGCGGCGCTCCCGGCCGTGGCGCGCGAGGCGCCGCGCACGTGCACGACCTGCGCCTCCGGGGAGAAGCGGATCAGGCCACCCTGCGCTCGCACGGCCGCGCACAGGTCGACATCTTCGGTGTAGAGGAAGTAGCGCTCGTCGAGCAGGCCGGCGCGCTCGAGGCTGGCGCGCCGGATGAGCAGACAGGCGCCGCTGACCCAATCGGGAAAGCCCGGCTGCCGTGCCCACCGCTCGACCTGCGCCGACACGACCGGCCACCCGCGATCGTGGCCGACGCGTAAGGAGCTTCTGGCGCAGCTCCGCGAGCGGATCGATCATCGCCCCGAACGACAGCTCCGCCCGCCCGGCGCGATCCACGATGCGCGGACCGGCCACCGCGACGCCGCGGCTGCGCGTCGAGCACCGCCGACGAGCGCGTCGAGGGCGCCCGGCTCGGGCACGGTGTCGGGGTTGAGCAGCAGGACCAGCTCGCTGCCCGTGGCCCGGATGCCCAGGTTGTTCGCGCGCGCGAAGCCGAGATTGCCGCCCGCGTCGATGACGCGCACCTGCGGATGCTCGGCGCGCACGATCGCCGCCGTCCCGTCCGCCGAGGCGTTGTCCACCACCACCACCTCGTACGGCGTGCGTCGGGCCGCGGCGGGCAGCGCACCGAGGCAGTCGCGGATCTCGCGCCGCCGAGTTGTAGGTGACGATGACGACCGCCAGGCGCGGCACGCCGTCAGCGCCCCGCGGCCGCGAGCAGCACCTGCAGCGTCCGCTGCGCGGCCTCGCGCCAGGAGTAGCGTTCGAGCACCGCGGGCGCCGCGTCGAGGACCCGGGCGCGCGTCGCCGGCGTCGAACAGCACCGCCTCGAGCGCGGCGTCGACCAGCGCCGGCTCCGGTGACGCTACGTAGACCGCCGCCGGCCCGTAGAATCTCGCGCGCCACCTCGGTGTCGAGCACGACGATCGGCACGCCCGCGGCGAGCGCGTCGAGCGGCGTCAGGCCGAAGCCTTCGTATTCGGAGAGAAAGGCGAAGGCCGCGGCCGTGCGATAGAGCGCGGCCAGCTCGGCGTCGCTCACGTAACGCGCGGATGCGGACGCGGCCGTCCGCGCCCGCGGCCTGCGACCAGCGCGGCGAGGTCGATGGCGGGCCGGCTGCGGTTGTCGCCCACGATCTCGAGCGACACGTCCGGCCGCCGGCGCGCCAGCCGCGCGAACCCCTCGATGAGCTCGGGCACGTGGCGGCGCGCGAAGATCGAGCCGACGAAGAGCACGCTGCGGATGCGGCGGCGGGCGAGGTCCGGACGTGGCCGCGGGTCGTCAGAGCCGCCCGGGGACGCGATGCCCGCGAGCTCGGTGGCGCCGGAGTAGACCACCTCGATCTTGGCCGGGTCGATGCCGAAGCAGCGCACGATCTCGCGCTTCGAGAAATCCGACACCGTCAGCACGCGCCGCGCGCGTCGCGCGGCCAGGCCGGGTCGTCAGGCGGCGCCGGAAGCCCTCTTTCGGCCGCGAACCATTCCGGGTGCGCGGCAAACGACACGTCGTGGATGGTCACGACCATCGGCGCCCCGGGAAAGAGCGGCCCCGAGTACGCCGGGGCGAACAGCACGTCGGCACCCGACTGCGCGACCAGCCGGGGCAGCACGCGCTGCTCCCACCAGGGTCCGCGTCCGGGCGCCGTGGCGTCGGTCACGCGGAGCGTGCCGAGCGGCGGCGTGGCGATCGATCCGGCGGCGCACAGCACGAACTCGTGCGCCGGGCGCCGGGCATGCCGCCCCAGGCGCGCAGGAGTTCCGCCGAGGTATCGGCCGACGCCGGTGGGGCGCCCGGCCAGCTCGCGGGCGTCGATGGCGATGCGCATCAGCTGAGGGCGCGGACGGCAACCGCGTCGGGGCGGCCCGCCCTGCGCGCCACGGCCTCGTCGTAGATGCGCCCCAGCGCGCGTGCCGACGCCTCCCACGTGAAGGCGCGTGCGCGCACGAGGCCGGCGGCCGCGCGCTCGCGCGCCCAGCCGTCGTCGGCGGCAAGCCGGCCGAGGGCGTAGGCAAGGGCGTCGGGATCGGCGTTGTTGAACAGGACGCCCGCGTCGCCGACCACTTCCGGCAGGGCCCCGGCGTTCGAGACGACCACCGGAATCCCCGCCGACATCGCTTCGAGCGCGGGCAGCCCGAACCCTTCGTCGAGCGACGGCAGGACGAGCGTGCGAGCGCCGGCAAAGAGCGCTTCCCGCGCGTCGTCGGCCACGTAGCCGACGTGGCGCACCACGCCGTCGAGCGGCGGCCGCCGGATCCGATCCAGCCAGGCGCCGGCGTCGGGGTCCCACGCCGCCGGCGATCCGCAGCGGCGGCACCGCTCCGCCGCGCGCCACCAGCCGCTCGTAGGCGTCGAGCAGCACGCCGAGGTTCTTGCGCGGCTCGAGCGTGCCGATGAACAGCACGTAGCCGTCGGCCGGCACGTTCGGCGCCTGGCCGAGCCGCGCCCAGGTGCGGCGCCCGGCGAGCACACGTGCACGCGCTCGGCATCCACGCCGAGCCGTTCGATGACCTGACGCCGCGTGTACTGCGACACGGCGATCACGGCGTCGGCGCGGCGCGCATGCGACGCCGCGAGCGCCGCGTAGTCGCGGCGGATCTCGGCGGTGGTGCGCTCGGGATGCGACAGGAAGAAGAGATCGTGCACCGTGACGACGCGGGCCGCGCGCGTGGACGGGATGAGCAGCGGGTGCGCGGCGTGGACGACGTCGGCCTCGCCGGCGAGCCATTCGACCGGCGGCCACTCCGCGCGGTGCCAGAGATAGTTCAGCACCGCCACGGGCACGCGGCGATCGACGACGCGGGCTCGGAGCGCCTCGCCGGTACCGGGCGCGGGCCGATCCGCCCACGAGCTGGTGAACACCGCCACGTCGTCGGCAGGGCGCGACGCGGTGTAGGCCCGCACGAGCTCGTGCATATATTCGCCGACCCCGGTGCGGGCACGAAGCGCCGGGCGGTAGTCCACGAGGACCCGCATCTTCAGCCGGTATGATAGCGTCAGGCGTACGAGGCCTTCGCCTCGATTCACCCCGGCTTCGCCTCACGAGGGGCATCTGTCCGTCGCGGGGGGCCTGGTCGCAGCCATGACGGAGAGACATGAGAATCGCAGTCGTAGGAACGGGGTATGTCGGCCTCGTGGCCGGCGTGTGCTTTGCGGAGAGCGGGAACGACGTCGTCTGCGTCGACAAGGACGCCGCCAAGATTCGCGCGCTTCCAAGGGCAAGGTGCCGATCTATGAGCCCGGCCTCGAGGAACTGCTCCGGCGCAACCGCACCGAAGGGCGTCTGACGTTCACCACCGCGCTGCCCAAGGCGGTCCGCGATTCGGCGCATCGTCTTCATCGCCGTCGGCACGCCCCAGGGCGAAGACGGCTCGGCCGACCTGCAGCACGTGCTCGGGGTGGCGCGGGACGTCGCCAAGGCGATGAACGGCTACAAGGTCATCGTCAACAAGAGCACCGTGCCGGTCGGCACCGCGGAGCGCGTCCGGGAGGTGATCCGCCGCGAGACCACCCACCCGTTCAGCGTCGTCAGCAACCCCGAGTTCCTGAAGCAGGGCGCCGCGATCGACGACTTCATGAAGCCCGATCGCGTGGTCATCGGCGCCGAGGACGAGCGGTCCAGGGAGCTGATGCTCGAGCTCTACGCGCCGTTCACGCGCACCGACGCGCCGATCATGGTGATGGACTGCGCCAGCGCCGAGCTGGCCAAGTACGCGGCCAACGCCATGCTGGCCACGCGCATCTCGTTCATGAACGAGGTCGCCAACGTGTGCGAGGCGGTCGGGCGCCGACGTGGATCAGGTGCGGCGGGCGATCGGCGCGGATCGGCGTATCGGCACGTCGTTCCTGTTCCCCGGCGTCGGCTACGGCGGCAGCTGCTTTCCCGAAGGACGTCAAGGCGATGATGCGGTTTGCCGAGGACGCCGAGTACGACTTCCGCATCCTCAAGGCGGTCGAAGCGGTCAACCAGACGCAGAAGACGCGGCTGGCCGCCAAGATGAAGAAGCACTTCGGCAGCCTCAAGGGCAAGATCATCGCCGTCTGGGGCCTGGCCTTCAAGCCGAAGACCGACGACATGCGCGAGGCGCCGTCGATCCCGCTGATCGAGTCGCTGCTCGCAGGCCGGGGCCACCGTGCAGGTCTACGATCCCGAGGCCATGGGCGTGGCCAAGGGCATCTTCGGCAACAAGGTCACCTACGCCGACGCCAACTACGACGCCCTCAAGGGCGCCGACGGCCTGGCCATCGTGACCGAGTGGAACGAGTTCCGCCGGCCCGACTTCGAGCGCATGCGCTCGCTGATGAAGACGCCGGTCGATCTTCGACGGACGCAACCTCTTCACGCCGGCACAGATGAAGCAGAGCGGGTTCACCTATTACTCCATTGGCCGCCGCTGACCCGCGCCAGGTGCTCGTGACCGGCGGCGCCGGTTACGTCGGCAGCCACGCCGCCAAGGCGCTGCGGCCGCCGGCTATCGCGTCGACGATCTACGACAACCTCTCGGCCGGGCACCGCGAGGCGGCGCTCGGCAGCCCGCTGATCGAAGGCGACATCGGCGACGTGGACGCCGTGCGCCGCGCGCTGCGCGACACGGGCGCATCCGCCGTGATGCACTTCGCCGCCTGGCTGAACGTGCGGCGATTCGGTGCGCGACCCGGTCGGCTACTACCGCAACAACGTCATCGGCACGCTCGGCACGCTCGAAGCGATGGCAGGCCGAGGCGTGCCGCCGGTTCGTGTTCTCGTCGACCTGCGCGGTCTACGGCGAGCCGGTGGAGACGCCGCATTCGCGAGACGCACCCGACCGCCCCCATCAACGCCTACGGGCAGACGAAGCTGGCGATCGAGCACGCGCTGCCGCACTACGAGCGGGCGTGGGGCCTGCAGTCGATCCGCCTGCGCTACTTCAACGCCGCCGGCGCCGACCCGGACGGCGAGCTCGGCGAAGATCACGCACCCGAAATCCACGTCATCCCGCGCGCGTTCGAGGCGGCCACCGGCGGCGCCGCAGCTTCCAGATCTTCGGCGAGGACTATCCGACGCCGGACGGCACCTGCCTGCGCGACTACATCCACGTCACCGACCTGGCCGATCGGCGCACGTGCGTCGCGCTGCGCCGTCTCGAGTCGGGCGGCGCGTCCGAGACGTACAACCTCGGCACCGAGCGGCCGTCGTCGGTGCGGGAGATCGTGGCGGCGGTGGAGCGGGTGACCGGGCGGCAGGTCGCCTGGCAGGACGGCGCCCCGGCGCCCCGGCGACCCGGCCGTCCTCTACGCGTCGGCGGCACGGACCCGCGCAGGATCTCGGCTGGGTCCCGGCGCGGCCCGACATCGATACCATCGTCGCCGACGCCTGGCGCTGGTTCACTCGACCCACACTCGCGGTACGATCGCCGGCAGCAGACGACCCGCTGAATGCCGGAGACGTGACCGCCTTTCTTCCGGCTGCTCGAGTTCGCCCGGCCCTATCGCGGGCGGCTGGCCGGCGCCGTCGCGGCGATGATCGTCTACGGCATCGCCTCGGCGGGCATCGCCTATCTCATCAAGCCGATCTTCGACGAGGTGCTGCCCACCGGCCGAGTCGCTCGGCCGCATTGCCTCGGCTGATCCTCGGGCTCTATTTCTGCAAGGGCGTCGGCGCGTATCTCTCGGCGTATCTGATGACCGACGTCGGGCAGCGCGTGGTGCGCGACCTGCGCAACGTGCTGTTCCGCCACATCCTCGCGCCAGTCGGCGGCGTTCTTCTCCAGCCAGACCACCGGCCGGCTGATGTCGCGCATCACCAACGACGTGGCGCAGATCCAGAGCGCCGTGTCGGAGACGCGTCGGCGATCTGATGCGCGAGTCGCTGTCGCTCGTCGTTCTACGCCGCCCTGCTCTTCTACATCGACGCGCGGCTGGCGATCGTGTGCCTCACCGGCGCGCCGATGGTCGTCTACCCGCTGGTCCGGCTCGGGCAGAGCGTCCGCCGGACGACGCGGCGCAGCCAGGAAGCGCTCGAGCACATGTCGCACGTGAGCGCCGAGGCGTTCACGCGGCCACCGCATCGTCAAGGCGTTCGGCGCCGAGGCGCGCGAGGCGGCGAAGTTCGAGGCGGCGCGTCGCGGCACCTGCTACCGGACCAACATGCGGGTGACGAGCGCGCTGAGCGTGCTGCCGCCGCTGATGGAGTTCATGGGCGGCCTCGCGTTCGTGGGCGCGCTGTGGTACGGCAGCCAGGAGATTGCCGTCGGGCCGGCTGACGCCGGGCGACTTCGTCGCGTTCGTCGCGGCGCTGTTCATGATGTACGCGCCGGCCAAGAAGCTGAGCCGGGTCAACGCCAACATCCAGCAGGCGCTCGCCGCCGTCGGAGCGCATCTTCGAGATCCTCGACACGCACAGCGAGGTGCGAAGACCGGCCGGAGCGCCGCCGGTCGCGCCCGTTCTGCCGCGCCATCGAGTTCCGCGACGTGCAGTTCACCTACGCCGGCGCCGAGGGCGCCACGCTCGACGGCGTGAACGTTCACGGTGCCGGCGGGCCAGATGCTGGCCATCGTCGGCCGCAGCGGCGCCGGCAAGACCACGCTGGTCAACCTGCTGCCGCGGTTCTACGACGTCACCGGCGGCGCCATCCTGCTCGACGGCGTCGACATCCGCGACGTGACGCTGGCGTCGCTGCGCGCCGCAGATCGGCATCGTGACGCAGGAGACGGTGCTCTTCGACGACACGATTGCCGCCAACATCGCGTTCGGCCGGCCGGCGGCCACCCGCGGCGAGATCGAGGCGGCGGCGCGGGCCGCGCACGCGCACGAGTTCATCGTCGGGCTCGACGAGCGGCTACGACACGCCGATCGGCGAGCGCGGCCAGCGGCTGTCGGGCGGCCAGCGCCAGCGGCTGGCGATCGCCCGGGCGCTGCTGCGCGATTCGCCGATCCTGATCCTCGACGAGGCCACCTCGTCGCTCGACGCCGAGTCGGAGATGCTGGTGCAGGAGGCGCTGTCGACCCTGATGCGGAACCGCACCTCGTTCGTGATCGCCCACCGGCTGTCCACGGTGCGCCGCGCCGACGCCATCGTCGTGCTCGAGCAGGGCCGCATCGTCGAGGCCGGCACCCACGACGAGCTGCTCGCGCGCGGCGGCGCGTATGCCAAACTGTACGAGTTGCAGCTGCAGGAAGATCCAGCCGGGGCCCGGCGACGACATGATCAAGTCGATGACCGGATTCGCGTCGCTGACGCACGAGGACGAGCGCGCGACCATCGGCGTCACCATCAAGACGGTGAACCACCGCTTCCTCGACGTCCAGCTCCGCATCCCGCAGAGCCTGGCCGAGATCGAGCCGCGCGTGCGGGCGCTGCTGCAGAAGCGCCTGGCCCGCGGCCGGGTGGAGGTCGCGATCACCGTCCAGCTGCGCACCGTGCTGGCGCCGACCGTGGAGCTGAACGAAGACGTCGTCAACGCGCTCGCGGCGGCGATCGAGCGGGCGCGGGAGCGCGGGCTGGTGGCCGGCGCGCTGACGCCCGGCGACCTGCTGCGGGTGCCGCAGGCGGTGAGCGTCCGCGAGCGGCCGCCGAAGCCGATCCGGCGGTCGAGGCGCAGGTCGGCGCCAGCGTCGAGGCCGCGCTCGAGCAGGCGCTGGCCGATCTCGACGCCATGCGGGTGCGCGAAGGCGACCACCTGCGCGCCGATCTCGACGGCCGCCGCCAGCTGCTGGCCGACCTGGTCGATCGGCTCGACGGCGCGGCGCTCGAGGGCCGCGCGGGCGTCGAAGCGCGGCTGCGCGAGCGGGTCCGCGAGATTGGCGCCGAGCATGCCGGTGGACGAGGCGCTGGTGGCCCAGGAGATCGTGCGGACCGCGGCGCGGTCGGACATCACCGAGGAGGTGACGCGCTTCCGCGGCCACCTGCTGCACTGGGGCGCGCTCGCCGACAACGCCGAGCCGTGCGGCCGCAAGCTCGACTTCCTGCTGCAGGAGATGAACCGCGAGATCAACACCATCGGATCGAAGGCCGACGGGCTGCGCGTGTCCGAGCTGGTGATCACCGCGAAGGCCGAGCTCGAGAAGATGCGGGAGCAGGTCCAGAATGTCGAGTAGCCGCCGCGGCCTGCTCTTCATCGTCTCGGCGCCCGTCGGGCACCGGGAAGACGACGCTCGTCGAGCGGCTGGTGCAGGTGGTGCCGCGGCTGCGGCTCTCGCGCTCGTACACGTCGCGCGCCGCGCGCGCCGGCGAGCAGGACGGCGTTGACTATAATTTCATCAGCCGCGAGCAGTTCGAGGCGATGATCGCCGAGAGCGCGTTTCTCGAGTGGGCCGACGTCTTCGGCAACTACTACGGCACCGGGAGCGCGCGACACCGAGGCCGTGCTGGCCGCCGGCGAGGACGTGGTGCTGGTGATCGACGTGCAGGGCGCCCGCCAGGTGCGCGGCCGCGGCATCGAGACCGTGGGCGTCTTCGTCCTGCCGCCGTCGGCGGGCGTGCTCGAGAGCCGCCTGCGCGGGCGCAGCAAGGACACCGAGGAGCAGATCCTGCGGCGCCTGGCGGTGGCCCGCACCGAAGTCGGCGAGTACGCGCAGTACCAGTACGTGGTGGTGAACGACGACCTCGACGGCGCCGTCGAACCGCATGCGCGCCATCGTGATGGCGGAGCGGGCGCGGGTGAAGGCGATGCGCGGCGAGGCCGAGACGATCATCGAGACGTTCCAGGTCAAAGGCGACTGATGGCTCTCATCGCGCTCGGCGTGACCGGCGGCATCGGCGCCTACAAGGCGGTCGAGGTGTGCCGCGGGCTGCAGAAGCGCGGCCACGACGTGCAGGCGGTGATGACCCGCTCGGCGCGCGCGGTTCGTGGCGCCGCTGACCTTCGAGGCCATCACCCGGCGGCCGGTGATCACGTCGCAGTGGCGGCCCGGCATGAACGCCGACATCGAGCACATCGCGATGGCCGATCACGCCGCCCTGCTGCTCGTGGCGCCGTGCACGGCCAACGTCATCGGCAAGTTCGCCAACGGCATCGCCGACGACTTCCTCACCTCGCTCTATCTCGCGACGCGGGCGCCGGTGCTGCTGGCGCCGGCCATGAACTCCAACATGCTGGCGCACGCGGCGGTGCAGGCAGAACCTCGAGACGCTGCAGCGGCGCGGCGTCCGGTTCGTCGAGCCGGGCGAGGGCTACCTGGCGTGCGGCTGGGTGGGCAAGGGGCGGCTGGCCGAGCCCGACGACATCGTCGAGGCGGCCATCCGCGTGCTGGCTGGCCAGACCGCGCCGGCCGCGTCCGCCGTGCCGGCGCCCGCGGCGGCGTACCCGATTCGGCGCTGCGCGGCCGCAAGGTCCTGATCACCGCCGGGCCGACCTACGAAGACATCGACCCGGTGCGCTACGTCGGCAACCGGTCGAGCGGCCGCATGGGGTTCGCGCTCGCCGCGGAAGCCAGCCGCCGCGGCGCCGAGGTGACGCTGGTGGCCGGCCCGACCACGGTCGACGCCGCCGGCCGCCGGCACGCTGGTGCGCGTGCGCAGCGCCGCCGAGATGCACGAGGCGGTGATGCGGGTGGCGGACGGCATGGATCTGGTGATCATGTCGGCGGCGGTGGCCGACTACACCCCGGCCCGCCGCGCCGCCGGCAAGATCGCCAAGCAGGACGCGCCGCTCACGCTGACGCTCGAGCGCACGAAGGACATCCTGGCCGACCTCGGGGCCATGCGCGCCGCGCGCGGATCGGCCACGCCGGTGCTGGTGGGGTTTGCCGCCGAAACCGACGACGTCGTGCGCAAGGCGCGCGACAAGCGCACGCGCAAGCGCGTCGACGCCGATCGTGGCCAACGACGTGTCGCAGCCCGATCGCGGGTTCGACGTGGACGACCAACGCCGTGACCATCGTGACCGCCGACGGCGAGGAAGCCGTGGCCCTGCAGAGCAAGGACGCCGTGGCCGCGGCCATTCTCGACGCGGCCGAACGGCTGCTGCGCCGCGCCCGCGGCGGCTGCGCCGGCCGCCCGCTGACCGCACCTCGAGCAGCGATGGCGCACGATCCACTTCGCGATCACCTCGAGTATTTCAAGGAGCTCGGCGTCGAGGGCGTGCACCCCGACGCGCTCTGGCGCTCGCGCGCGGAGCCATCAGTGCACGAAGGCTGACGAACGTAGCAGGGCGGTCGTCAGACCGCCCTGCAAGCGATGAGGTGTCCGATCTGATTCCCGTCTCCGCCGTCGGCGCGGCCGGTCCCGACAGCCTGCCGGTCATCAAAGCCGACATCGGCCCCGACTGCAGCCGCTGCAAGCTGCACACGCTGGGCCGCAAGCAGGTCGTGTTCGGCGTCGGCAATCCCGACGCCGACCTGATGTTCGTGGGCGAGGCGCCCGGCGCCGACGAAGACATCCAGGGCGAGCCGTTCGTCGGCCGCGCCGGGCAGCTGCTGACCAAGATCATCGAGGCCATCGACCTGCGCCGCGAGGACGTCTACATCGCCAACGTCATCAAGTGCCGGCCGCCCCAGAACCGCAACCCCGAGCCGGACGAAGTGGAGCAGTGCGAGCCGTTCCTGTTCCGCCAGATCGACGTGATCAAGCCGAAGGTGATCGTGGCGCTGGGCAAGTTCGCGGCGCAATGCCTGCTCAAGACCACCGATCCGATCACCCGCATCCGCGGCCGCGAATACCGCTACCGCGACGCCATCCTCATTCCGACCTACCATCCGGCCTACCTGCTGCGGAACCCGTCGAGCAAGCGCGAGGTGTGGGAAGACATGAAGCGCGTCCGCGAGCTGCTCGGCGGACCGCCGAAGTAGCGCCGCGCCACTGCACCCGCGTGCGCCCCAGGCCGTCGTGCGTTTCGTTGCCGTCGCCGTTCCCGTTCCGCAGCTCGACGCGCTGACCTATCGCGTGCCCGAGGGGTGGCCCGCTGCCGCTGCCCGGAGCGCGCGTGCGTGTGCCGGTCGGCAGCCGCGTCGTCACCGGCTGCGTGGTCGGGGCCGGCCGCCGCTCCCGCCGGCGACGTCGAAGCGAAGGACGTTCGCGAGGTCCTCGACGACACGCCGTTCCTGCCGCCGGCCGTCGTCGAGCTGTGCGCGTGGGTCGCGGACTACTACATGGCGGGCCTGGGCGATGCCATCGGCGTGGCGCTGCCGCCCGGCGCCAAGGCGCGCGCGTCGAGCTACAAGACGCGGAAGCTCGTGTCGCTCACGGCGCACGGCCTGGCCGCGCTCGAAGCCAGTCTTTCGGCGCGCGCTCTGCGCGTGCGGACCGAGCGGACTCACCGCGAAGCAGCGCGCCGCGCTGCAGGCGCTGGGCGGGTCCACCGGCCTGTCGCTCAAGGAGCTGCGCGAACGCGGCGTGACCGCCGCGGTGCTGTCGCGCCTGGCGGCGCGGGCAGTTCATCGCCTCGCGGGACGCGCCGGACGAGCGGGACCCGTTCGCGCGCGCCGCGCTCGTCACCGTGGCCTACGACGCCTCCCGCGCCGGCCACGCCGGAACAGGCCGCGGCGTGCGACGTCGCTGGTGGCCCTGGCCGGCGCCGGCGGCTTCAAGGTGGCGCTGCTGCACGGCGTGACCGGCAGCGGCAAGACCGAGGTGTATCTGCGCGTGGCGCGCGCGGTGCGCGACGCCGGCCGGCAGGCGCTGCTGCTGGTGCCCGAGATCGCGCTCACGCCCTCGATGTCGGCGCTGGTGCGCGGCGCGTTCGGCGAGCGCGTGGCCATCCAGCACAGCTCGCTCTCGGACGGCGAGCGCCACGATCAGTGGCAGCGCATCCGCCGCGGCGACGTGGACGTCGTGGTCGGCACGCGGTCGGCCGTGTTCGCGCCGCTCGAGCGGCTCGGGCTCGTCATCGTCGACGAGGAGCACGACACCTCCTACAAGCAGGAGGAAGCGCCGCGCTATCACGGCCGCGACGTCGCCATCGTGCGGGCGCAGCAGGAGGGGGCGCTGGTCGTGCTCGGCTCCGCCACGCCGTCGATGGAGAGCTACCAGCACGCGCAGTCCGGCAAGTACGTCAAGGTGGCGCTCGACGCGGCGCGTGCTCGACCGGCCCGCTGGCCGAGGTCCGCGTGGTGGACATGCGCGAGGAGTACGCGGCGGAGGGGCCCGACGTCGTCATCAGCCGGGCGCTCGCCGCGTCCATCGAGGAGCGGCTGACGCGGCGTGAACAGGTGCTGGTGCTGCTCAACCGCCGCGGCTACGCCACCGCCGTCTTCTGCCGCCAGTGCGGCGACACGTTCGAGTGCCCCAACTGCAGCATCTCGCTCACCGTGCACACGGCGCGCAACGGCTGGCGCGCGCGCTGTCACTACTGCAACTACTCGGTGATGGTGCCCAAGGCGTGCCGCAAGTGCGCCGCGCCCTATCTCGAGCACGCCGGCTTCGGCACCGAGAAGGTGGAGCAGCAGATTGCGCGAGCGCTTTCCGTCGGCGCGCGTCGGCCGCGTGGACCGCGACGCGGTGCGGAAGCAAGCGGCGCGCTGACGGCGATCCTGTCGCGGTTCGCGGCCGGAGAGCTCGACGTGCTCGTGGGCACGCAGATGATTGCCAAGGGTCACGACTTCCCGCGCGTCACGCTGGTGGGCGTGGTGTCGGCCGACGTCGGCCTCGGCCTGGCCGATTTCCGCGCCGGCGAGCGGACGTTCCAGCTGCTGACGCAGGTGGCGGGGCGCGCCGGACGCGGCGAGCGTGCCGGCGAGGCCATCGTCCAGACGCTCTATCCGGCGCACTACAGCGTGCGGCTGGCGTGCCGGCAGGACTACGCGGCGTTCTTCGAGCGCGAGCTCGAATACCGGCAGGGGCTGCGATATCCGCCGTTCGTGGCGCTGGTGAACGCGGTGGTGCGCGGCCGGACGTTCGAGGAGGCCATGCGGCTGGCGCAGGACGTGGCGTCGGCACTGGACGGCCACGCGCGGGCCGGCGGCTTCGTCGTGCTCGGCCCGGCGCCCGCGCCGCTGACGCGGCTGCGCGGCGAGCACCGGGTGCAGATCTTCCTGAAGGGCGGGCGGCGCGAGAAGATGCGCCAGGCGCTGCGCGCGCGCTGGCGGCGCATGCCCGAGGTGCGCCGCCGCGTGGTCGTGGACGTCGATCCGTTGAGCGTGCTTGTAGACTGGCGGCAGGTCGGTCAGGCCGCGTCGTGGGTCATAGACAGCGCGGTCTTCAGACCGCCCGGCAGCGCTACTCGGCGCACCGAGCTCGAGAGGTGATCGGCGCCGGCGTGAAGCAGAGCACGAACATCACCACGGCGAAGGCGGCGAGCCACAGCCGGCCGGTGTCGAGCGGCATGTCCTCGTCGTAGCGTGCGCGGGTGGCGCGGGCCGAAGGAGAACAGCATGGCCAGCCGTCAGCACCGTCCACACGATCCACGACAACGAGACGAACGACAGGCCGATCAGGCAGAGGAGCGTGGCGTAGGTCACGTAGCGTGCTGCGGCGGCCGAGCACGGCGTACGAGATGTGCCCGCCGTCGAGTTGCCCGAACGGGAACAGGTTGAGCGCGGTGGCCAGCAGGCCGAACCAGCCGGCGAACGCCGATCGGGTGCATGTTGACGTCGATAGCCGTCGGGCGCGCAAGCCGAAGTCGAGCCACATCACGCCCTTTGAGCAGCAGCGGTTCGCCCAGCTCGAGCGCCCTGGAAGTCCGTCGGGATGCGGACCACGTGCGACAGGCTGACGCCGATGATCGAGCACCGGAATCGCGACCAGGAATCCCGGCGATCGGACCGGCGATGCCGATGTCGAACAGCTCGCGCTTGTTGGGGATCGGCTGCCGGATGCGGATGAAGGCGCCGAGCGTGCCGGTCAGGAGGAACGGCGCCGGCAGGAAGTAGGGCAGCGAGGCATCGACGCGGTAGTAGCGGCACGCCAGGTAGTGGCCCATCTCGTGGGCGCCCAGGATGCCCAGGACCGCGGCGCTGTACCAGAGCCCGTGCAGGTACAGCGCCCAGCCGCAGAGGCGGCACTGGTCGCGCGAAGCCGGCCTAGGAAGCCGGAGTAGTGCTCGGCGCCGACGAGCGTCGTCATCAGCAGCGTGGCTGCAAACAGCACCAGATGACGGACAATCGGTTGACGGCGGACGTCCGGCTCGGGAGGCGGCGGCACGTAGTCGCGATCGAGCGCGGCGTAGCCCGGCGTGGGACGTGCGGGCCCGGACGAATCAGACGAGGGAGAGCCCATGGTAGGGCGGGCGCCCGGCGCGCCTAGCCGATGTTCTGGAGGTCTTTACCCGGCTTGAACCGGATCGTTCGCCCGGGCGGAATTCGCACTTCCTTGCCGGTCCGGGGGTTGCGGCCGATGCCCCGCTTGCGCGGCTTGACCTGGAAGACGCCGAAGCCCCGAAGCTCGATACGGTCGCCCCGCTGCATCGACAGCCGCATGGCGTCGAAGACGGCGTCCACCGCCACCTCAGCCTTGACCTTGGTGATGTCCGCGATTTTCGAGACTTCGTTGACGATGTCGACCTTGATCACGAGCCCTCGCTGGCGATGACTGTAACTACTATAGAGATAGCGACTTAGCCTGTCAATTTCGCCAGGATTCCGCCCCCGCCCGATGCCCACCCGCCTCCCCGTCGTCGTCCTCGTCGGCCGCCCAAACGTCGGCAAATCGACCCTGTTCAACCGGCTCACCCGGACGCGGCGCGCCATCGTGACGCGCCATCCCGGGCACCACGCGCGACGTCATTGCCCACGAGGCGACGTGGCGCGGGCGGCGCTTCGAGCTCGTGGACACGGGCGGGATGTTCGGCGCGAGCGAGGACCCGCTGCACGCGCTCGTGCTGGAGCGCGGCCAGCGCGCCCTGGCCGATGCGGACCTGCTGGTGCTCGTCGGCGACGGCCGTGAGGGGCTGGTGCCGGGCGATCGCGAGATCGCGCGCGCGGCGCGCGAGGCAAATCGCCCGTTGTTGCTCGCCATCAACAAGATGGACGACAGCCGCGCCCGGGCCGGCGCGCTCGACTTCTACCAGCTCGGCATCGACCCGGTCTTCGAGATCAGCGCAGAGCACGGCGAGGGCGTGGGCGACCTGTTCGACGCGATTCTCGAGGCGCTGCCCGACGCGCCCTTGACGCAGGACGCGCAAGACGCGAAGGACGAGAAGGCGGCGCAGGCGTCAGGCGAGCAGCTACGTCGCCGAGCCGGCCGGTCCGCCTGCCGCGGCACCGCGTGCCCGCCGAGGTCGGCATCGCCATCGTGGGCCGGCCCAACGCCGGCAAGTCGTCGCTGGTCAATCGGTTGCTGCGCGAGGAGCGGATGATTGTCAGCGAGGTCCCGGGCACGACGCGCGACTCGGTGGACACCGTGCTCACCTGGCACAAGCGCCAGTTCCGCATCGTGGATACCGCCGGCATCCGCCGCCCGGGCCGCGTGGCGCAGTCGGGGCAGGTCGAGTCGGTCAGCGTGCTGCTGGCGCGGCGCTCGATCGAGTCGGCCGACATCGTCGTGCTGGTCGTGGACGCCGCGGCCGGCGCCACCGACCAGGACGCGGCCATCGCCGGCGAGGCCGACCGGCAGGGCAAGGGCGTCATCATCGTCGCCAACAAATGGGACCTGATGAAGGGGCAGGGCCCGGACTTCGTGAAGCTGTTCGACGAGCAGCTGCGGCGCCAGCTCAAGTTCCTCGACTACGCGCCGATCCTGCACGTCTCGGCGGCGACCGGCGAGCGCGCGCCGAAGCTGCTCGAGGTGATCGACCGCGTGGCCGCGTCGCGCCGCACGCGCGTGAAGACGCCACCAGCTGAACACCCTCGTGGAGAAGATTGCGGCCGAGCCATCCGCCGCAGAGCCCGGGCCGCCGGCATGTTCGCATTCTCTACGCGGCCCAGACCAGCGTGGCGCCGCCCACGTTCGTCTTCTTCACCAACGTCGCCACGAGCTTCCACTTCTCCTACGAGCGCTACCTGGTCAACCAGCTGCGCGAGGCGTTCGGGTTCGAGGGCACGCCCATCCGGCATCCAGGTGCGCTCGACGGCGCCGGAAAGCCGGCCGAACGGGGGTAGACGCCCGGTTAGAGACGCCCTGTTATACTGGGCGCCGGATGACACCGAAGCTGTTTCGGGCCGCCGAAGTCTGCGACATCGCGCAGGTGCAGCCGTACGTGCTGCGGTCGTGGGAGAAGGAGTTTCCCGGCATCGGCGTGCAGAAGTCGACGACAGCCCGCGGCTCTACCGGCAGGCCGACGTCGATCAGGTGCTGCTCATCAAGCGGCTGGTCTTCAGCGAGGGGCTCACGCTCGCCGGCGCGCGGCGCAAGCTGGAAGACGACCGCGCCGCGCACGCCGGCCGAGGCCGATCAGGAAGTCGCCGAGGTGCTCGACGCGCTGGCGTCCGACGCGCGCACGCGGATCGCCTACGTGCGCGACGGCTTGCGCTCGATCCTGCAGCTGCTGTCGAACGCGCCCGGCACGGTGGTCGTGGTGGACGACGACCGCGCGAACGGCCGGCCGACCGGCCCGGCCGCGGCCCGGCGGCGGTGCGCGTGATGCCGCAGCGCAAGGGCAAGACGCCCGCGCCGGCGTCGCGCGCGGCGCGGCCGGCGGCCCCGTCGGCAGGCGCGGCCAGCGCCCAAGCCCGCGAGCGCCGGCCCGGCCTGCCAAGAGCTTCGCGAAGCCCGCTACAATGAAGGCAGCGGCCAAGGCCGCGGGCAAGAGCAAGCGTCGCGCGAGCGCTTAGCAAGGAGCGCAGCCCGCGCGGGCAACGCACGCAACCATTTCGGGATGTAGCGCAGCCTGGTAGCGCACTTGACTGGGGGTCAAGGGGTCGCAGGTTCGAATCCTGTCATCCCGACCAATCACGATGGGCCGATTCTCCCCAGAGGATCGGCCCTTTCTTTTTCACTCCACCTCGGCAAACCGGTCGATCGCCGACTCACCATGCGTAGCCAAGCTTCAGATAGACGCCCCGGCTGTCGCCGATGCCCTGTGCGTACTCGAGATTCACGATCATGCGCTCCTCGGGTTTGATCACGAAGTGCACGCCCGCCCCGACGGTCGGATACGTGCTGCGCTCGAGCGGGACTGGGGCTTCGCCGTACAACCCCGCCGCGCCGGCAAACAGCGTGGCGCCCCATCGCGCGTTGAACGACAGGCGTTCTTCGACTTCGAGCGAGGACATGTACGGCGAGAGGTACTGACCGAACTTATAGCCGCGAAGGATCACCGTCGCCTGCGCGGCGGATGGGGCATCGCTGGTCAACCAGTTGTACTGCCGCACCGCCAGCACGTGGCCGCCGCCGTGCTTCCAGAACGTGCGCAGGTCCACGCGATACGCATCGAACGACGAGGCCCCGCCGAGCGCTTCACGATAGGCCAGGTTGTTGACATTCAAGAACCAGCCTGTCGTGGGCATATCTTCGCTGTCGCGTGAATCGTGCATCAGCACCGCACCCAGCGCCGCCGACTCGAAGCCGCGCACGCCCAGTGTCTCGAGCACGAGATCGTCTTCCGGGGTCGCTCCCAGCACCTGGTAATTGGCGGCGGTCCCCTGGGCGCCGATGAACCAGTCTCCCTTCGCGCGAAACAGATACCGCGCAACGACGGCCTTCAGGTCGTCATCGGTCTGCAGCGGCTGGCCGGTCCCGAGATAGTCGTCGTAGTCGTTCTCGATATGCCCGAACACCGCGAGGGCCACGACGCGATGGTGATCGGCGCCGGAGGATGTCCGGGCAAACGCGCTGAGGACCTGTGAGTGCGTGGATGAGGTACCTGGTACGACACGCCGAAAAGCGACACACGGCTGTCGGCATCGAACTTGTGCATGTAGGCGCCCAGTCCGCCGAGTGCCGTGCCGAGTTTGGGACTCGACGAGAACACCGGCACAAGCAGCCATGGCGACCGCGGCTCCTCCTCGGCGGCGGGCTGCGCCGACGCATCAGGCGAAGGCTGCTGCGCGAATGCCGATCCGGACAATGCGAGCGATAACAAGAGCAACGACAGTCGCGTGATGAGATGTCCCATAGTGTTAGGTCCGTACCCGGGAGGCCGGCCCAAATCACGGTCAACCGGTGGCGCAGTTTTCGACATGCGCGCGCTGTCGATGCCGCGCCGGACGACGATCTCGTCGGCGTTGAGTATGCGGGTCTTGGTGTCGGTCGCGGTTATCCAGACGGTTTAACCACCTGGTGAAGCGACACAATCTCTGTTCCCGCTTTGTGGGTCGTGTTTTCTTGGGGTTTTCGAGGATTGGCGGCCTGTGGCTCCGCCGCGCCACGGTCAGCCGTCGATGGGGCACGGTATTTCGGAGGCGAGGCCCCGGACGGCCTGTGGCGGAACCGCGTAAACGCAAACAGCTCGAGATCCGGATCGGCGCGTCCCAGGATCGCGCTGCGTCAGCAGTCGCGCGGCAATCGAGGCGAAGGCCATGCCGTTGCCGCCGTATCCGAGCGCGAACAGGTGTCGTGGATAGCGCGGGTGCTCGCCAAGGTAGGGAAGTCCGTCGGGCGTGACGGCGAACAGCCCCTCCCACGCGAGATCGAACGCGGTGTCACGCAGCCCCGGGCACAGCGCGCGGAGATCGCGGGCGAGGCGCCGCCGTCCCTGCGCGAACGCCGCCGCACGCCGCGATGCGCGGCACGCGCGGACGGTCGGCGCCGCCCGCGATCAGGCGCCCCTCCGGCCCCCAGCGCACGTAGTGATACGGACGCGCGGCACTCCAGAGCAGCACGTCGGGAATCCCCACGCGGGCGCGATCGGCGGCCGCCATCGGCACGGTGCTCATGGCGTACGTATGTGTGAGCGCGAAGGCGCCGGCCAACGGGCGGAACTCGCGCGTGGCATAGCCGGTGGCGACGATCACGTGACGCGCGCGGACGCTGCCGCCGCGCGTCCACACCCGGACGCCGCGCCCACTGGTCTCGATGCGTGTGACGCGCGTGCGCTCGAAGAGGTGCGCGCCCTGGCGGGCGGCTGCGGCCAGCAGCCCCCGGCACGCGCGATACGGGTCGATCTGCGCGTGTCCCGAGGTTTCAATCGCCGCGGTGCCGCGGATCGCCGCGCGTGTGCGAAGCGCGTCGCCATCGAGCCATCGGCCGCGCAGGCCATGCGCGCGCCGCAGTTGGTACTCGCGGCGCAGCCGGGCCGCGTCCTCTCGAGTGAGGCTGAAGTAGATCGACGACCGTTCGGCAAGGTCGCACGGCACGCGCAGCGCGCGCAGCGTGTCGATGAGATCGGCGGTGGCGTCGCGCGACCGTTGCCAGATGCGCAGCGCCGCGCGCAGGCCGTGGCGCCCGGCCAGCGTCATGAGCGGCTCGTCCGGCTCGTAGACGAGCAGACCGGTGTTGGCCGCGGTGCTGCCGCCGCCGAACCGCTGCGCCTCGAGCACCGCGACCGACAGTCCGGTGGCCAGGCACGCGTGCGCGATGACGGCGCCCGTGAGGCCGCCGCCGACGATGGCGACGTCGGCTGTGAGAGTGGTGGCGAGGCGTGGCGCCTGGAGATCGATGTGCGGGTGGGCCGGCTCCAGCCACACCGACGACCCGAGCCGCAAACGGGTCACGGCTGTGGCCAGGCATCGGGAGCGACCGGGGCCGGCCGAGTGGCCAGCCCCGGTCCCGATGATCTATTCACGCTCGGTGCTTTTCGACTTCGATCCCGGCTGCGACGAGCTGTCCTGCGACTTGGAGAACGAATCCTGCCGTCCGGTGCCGGACGCCGACTGGCCCGACGGCGATCCCCACTGACTCTGCCCGGACTGACCCGAGGCCGAACGCCCCGAGAACTGATCCTGCGGCTGGACGCGGAGATGATTCTGCACCTCACGCACGCCAGGTGTCTGTTCCGCGGCGTCCTCGGCCGCCCGCTTCTCGTGCCGGCTGTTGACCGTGCCCGTCAGCGTCACCTCGCCGTTCTTCACCTCGACGATGATCTCGGTGGCGTCGATGTCGTCGTCATCCATCAGACGGTCCGACACCTGCTCCTTGATGCGATCGTCCGAGCGCTGATAACCCTTCGGTCCGCGACCGGCGTATCCCTGGCCGTATCCGCGCCGTGCCGCCGTACCCTGCGCGGAGCCGGCACCGGCGTAGCCCTGCCGGTCTGGCCGAAGTTCTGGCGCTGGCCACTCTGGAACTCGCGGTTGCCCTGGCCCCACGACTGGTTCCACGACTCACCCCCGCGCGCTCCTGAGCCCTGACCGTACCCCTGTCCGGAGAAGCCGGTGTTCGAGAAACCGCGGTTGCCGCCGTAGTTCCCGCCAGCCGAGAAGCCTTCGTTGCCAAAGCCGCCCTGGTTCCAGAGGCGCGTCCGCCGTAGCCGCCCTGCCCCGCATAGCCCTCGTTCGCGAAGCCGCCGTAATGGCCGCCCGAGAAGCCCTGGTTCGAGCCCTGGCCGCGGAACGGCTCGTTCCGGAACGAGCGGTTGCCAGACGGGCCGCCGAACTCGCGCCCGCGGCCGTAGTCGCCCTGCGATCCGCGGCCCTGCTCACCCTGCCACCGCGGCTGGCCCCACTGTCCGTGTCGCGGGCTTCCGAACGAGTCGTCGGGTCCTTCGTAGCTGTAGTCGTCGCGGTCCAGGTCGGCGCCGGAACTGAAGCGTTCGCGGTTTCCGTAGCGGCTGTCGTCGTCCCATCCGGACTCGCCGCCGCGACCGCCCCGCGTTTCGCGATCGTCACGGAACCGTTCGTTCCACCGCTGTCCGTTCTGCGCGCGTCCCGGAGGGTTCTGGGACCCGCGGCCTTCCTGCCAACCGTAGTGTTTATCCATGGTGTGTCTCCCGCATCACAACGAGGTGCATGTGACGCACACGACTCTGTGCAGCACGCGACAGAATCGTGCAAGCGATGTACCTCTGAGTCCGCACTGCGAGATGCGACGATGCGCGCACGCAGCTCCGGCGTTGCGCGCGCGCATCCATGCAGCGGCTGTAGAGAGGGTCAGCGAACTCGTCGAGCCCGGCGGGATGAGACGGGCGAGCGCAGCCGTCCACAGGCTGCCGCCCGGCGTCGTAATGGAGATGCCGCGGACCATCTCGTCCTTCGAGATGCTCCTGCCGTACAACCTCTCGATGGCGTCGCGGTCGATGCGCAGCGACGCGCCCTCGAGCGCGAGCCCGGCGAACAAGCCCTTCGCGCGCGAGTAGGCGAGAATCTGCGCCGAGAGCGACGCATCGGTCGATGCTTCGCCCTGCCGGCCCACCGGCCCGGCGGCGACCGACGCGTTGGCGCCGAGCTTGAATTCGTTGTCGAGCAGATCTTTCACGCCCTCGCGATTCATCACGAGCAGCACGAGGTCCACCGCCTGGACGCCGATCTGCCAGCCGATGCTGCCACCGGTGAGTGCGACGAACCCCGGAGCGCTCCATTTGTTCGTCTCGCGGTCGCGGACGCTCATGATGCCGCGCCCGTGCTGGGCGCCGACGATGAACCCCCCCTTGACGAGCGAGGGAATCACGACGATGGCTTCCGCGCGCTCGAGGATGTAGTCGCGGGATTTCCTGGTCGGGCGCGCGCACCAGCGTCTCGAGCACCGCGGCCGAGTCGGTGATGCGCTTCTCTTCGTCGCTTTGCGCGCGGGCCGGCACCGGCGTGGCGGCAAGCACGGCCGCGACGGCGAGCAGCAGGGCACGGAAGCTGAGGCGGGCGGATCCGGCGCGGACGAGTAGGCGCATTGTAAGACCCTCCACAGACGGGGCTATCCGTAGAGAGAAGGCAAGGCGTGTGCCGCGCCCACGCCGTTCACCTGCCTACCTGCGCTGCTTGCAGCGCAACGGTCAGTTCACGCTCATGACCGTGATCACCGGGCTCATCGTGTAGCGGCCGTTGCCGGTCTGGTGAATCGAGCGGTCGCCGTCGAAGTCGATCAGCATCGTCAGCGGCGTGCTGGCGCTGATGTCGAACTCGCGATTCAGCTTCACCTCGCCCGACGGGATCTCGACCGCCGCGCTGTTCCCGGCCGGTGGGGTGATCGACGCGGCGCAGGCCGTGCCCGACGACGGGTTGTCGAAGTAGAGAGTCGCGCTCTGTACGACCAGGCGGACCTGCGTGTAGTGCCCCGCCGGCAGCGCGGCCGTGCCGAGCACGTCTTCCGAGGTCTCGAGCTTTTTCAGGTCGCAGGTGCGCGTCGTGGCGTCATTGGCGAACGGCACCGTCGTCCAGTCGCTGTCGGACCGGTGTGTCCGCACCGACGAAAAGGTCACGAGCACCGCTTTCGCATCCGTGAACGGGCTGTCGCGCAGCCGGAGGTTGAAGTTGCTGCCCGACGAGGGCGACGAGGGCGAGTCGCTGCACGCCGTTGCGCCAAGGGCCAGGGATCCCAGTAGAACCATCGTCGACACGTACTTCATTGCGTTCCCTCCAAAGCGCCAAGGGGAGCAAGAGAACGGCCAGCTCCGGCCCGTCCGCGCAACCGCTTGGCCGGGAGTGGCTTGGAGAGGTCTGTTCCAGAACGGGACACGCCTCGAAATGGCAGAGATTTGACGGTTTCGTGTAAGTCTCGTCAGCCGCGAACTATCCGGTGGGTCGGTCCATGGCGCTCTCGATGACGTCGGCCACGTGCAGCCATGTCGTCGCGTCCATCTCGCAGCACGACGCCATGTAGCGCAGGTGCGCGACCTTCAGCGTGCCCTCTGCCCCAAGGGCGGAGTCAAGCGCCGTCGCGAGGACCGTCGAGCAGGCGCTGCATCAGCACCAGATCGAGCCAGCGGCCGAACTTGAAGCCGACCTGCCGCAGGTGTGCCGCCTGCGTGAATCCGAGCCGCTCGTGGAACCGGATCGACCGGCCGTTGTCGGCGTCGATGCCGGCAATCATCACGTGGAGGCCAAGCGCGGTGGCGCGCGCGATGAGCGGACGCATGAGCGCGCCGCCCACACCGTGCCCGCGCCGATCCGCGCGCACGTGGACGCTGTGCTCGACGGTGAAGCGGTAGCCAGGCCAGGGCCGGAAGCCGCCGAATCCGGCAAAGCCCACCACCTCGCTCCCCTCGACGGCCACCAGGACCGGGTGCCCCTCGGCCTGACGCGCCAGCAGCCACGCGCGCCGATCCTCGAGCGTGGCCGGGTCGTCGCGGTAGATCGCGGTGGACGTCGCGACCACGTCGTTGTAGATGTCCAGAATGGCCGGCAGGTCGGCCTCGGACGCATCGCGGATCTCGAGCATGGCTCCGATCCTAGCTCGAAGCTTTGTCACTCGTGGCCGCGGGTCTTCAGACCCGCCTCACCGTGACGCTTGTGATCAGAACGAGAGCTGCAGGCTCAGTCGAGCGGTGCGCGGAATCGCCGGATGGGTGTGGACGTCGTCCACGCCCTCGGCCGGCTCGCCGGGCAGCCGCGAGGTGTAGAAGTAGTCGATGTCGGCCACCGTCGGCGTCGAACAGGTTGTAGCCCTCGAGGACGAGGCGCGCGCGTGCCCGAGAGGCGATAGCCGATCTCGCCGTTCCAGATCGATGTGGCCGCGCGACCGCACGCTGGCGTCTTCGACGAGCGGCCGCGGGCCGAAGTGACGCAGGCGCAGGCTGCCGAACACCGGTCTTGGACGGTTCCACGGACAGCCCCGCCGACACCACGCGGTCGAGCGCGCCGGGAACGAAGTCGCCGGCCGGATCTGGTCTCGGTGAACCGCGCACGCGAGAACGACAGGTCGCCGTCCACGGTCATCCACGGCGTCAGCCGCGCGTAGTTGGTCCACTCGACGCCGACGCGGCGGCTCGGCCGGCCCGGCGCGGTGGTCCCGGCGTCGCCGACGAACAGCAGCTCGGAGTCGAGGCCGAGATACCACAGCGACAGCGTGGACTGCAGCCCCTTCACGCGCACCGTGCGCACGCCGACCTCGGCGCCCTTCGCGCGCACGAGCGGCGTGACGCGTCGGCGCGGGCACGCCGCGTGACGGGATCGACGGTGATCGACCGCGCCGCGCGCATCGTTGCTGTGGAAGCCGGTGCCGGCGTTGACGTACCACTCGGTGCCGGCCCACGGTCCGAACACCACGCCGACCTTCGGGCTGACGAGGCCGGACGGCGCCGCGTCCCGAGTTGAGCGGACGTGTCGGACGTGACGGCGTACTGATAGACATCGCCGCGCAGCCCGAGCGTGGTCCTGAACGTCGCGCGTCCACTCGATCTCGGTCTGCGCGAAGACCCCGGCCATCGTCTGGCCCGACGCGATCCTCGCGAGTCGTGGACAGCCGCTGCGGCGCGCGCGGTGTGATAGAGCCCGACCGGGCGCGAGCCAGTCGCGCCGCACCTGCACGCCGGCGGCGCTCTCGGCGTGGCGACCGAAGACGCGCCCGAGACGGCGGTAGGTGACGCGCCCGCCGGCGGTGACCCGGCGCTCGGCCTGCTCGAACTGGTCGCCGTCGTCGGGGTGGTCGAGGAAGTAGGTGAAGTTCGAGAACAGGTTCAGGCTGTTGCGCTGCGCGTAGCCGGTCGCGCGCAGCGACGCTGGACCCGGACGTGCGCTGCCAGTCGGCGACGGCCATCTGGCGGTTCTCCTGCCCGCCGTCGATCGGATCGATCGAGGCCGAAGCGGCCGATGCAGGCCGCCGTCGATGGCGCGCTGCGGCACCTGGTCGGTGGAGTTCCAGTCGGCCCAGTAGCCCATGCCGGTCAGCGAGAATCCGTTCTGCGCGGTGCCGCGGCTGTAGCGCAGCACCGCGTTCGTCTTCTGATAGTCGTCGGGGCGCTGCCAGGGACCGTCGGTGTGGTTCACCTCCAGCGCCGCGAGCAGGTGGCCGTGCGCCGACTGTCGGGCGAGGCGGCGCCGAGGAAGCGGCCCCAGCCCTGGCCGCCGCCGCTCAGACTGCACCAGCGGCCGATCGAGCGTGGTTGACGTAGCTGATGCTGGCGGCTCCGGCGGCGGAGAAGTCGCCCTCGTCGGCGAAGTACGGCCCCTTCTTGAACTGCACGCCGCTCACGAGCTCGGGGATGAGGAAGCCGATGTCGGCGTAGCCGTGCGCGTGCGCGCCCGTCGGCGTGTTCACCGGGATGCCGGCGACGCTGGTGGAGAAGTCGGTGCCGTGATCGAGGTTGAAGCCGCGCAGGTA
Source organism: uncultured Acidobacteriota bacterium (assembly GCA_963731785.1). Lineage (GTDB taxonomy): Bacteria > Acidobacteriota > Vicinamibacteria > Vicinamibacterales > UBA2999 > DASYRM01. Next base: position 291,613 of record CAVSWX010000008.1, on the reverse strand, counting down.
GTACCGGTTGGCCTTCCCCTCGCCGCTGTGCTGGCTGATGATGAGGCCCGGCACGGTCTCGAGCACTTCGCCCGCGCGCATCATCGGACGCGTCTCGAGCTGCGCCGCGGTGATGGCGCCCTGGCTGCTCGAGGCCGCGATGCCCGACGAGGTTCTCGGCCGGGTGTTCGATGTCGGCGACGTTGCGGAACGTGCGCGCGCCGGTCACGACCACGTCCGCGCTCAGCGCCAGCGTCAGCACGCGCCGACGCGCGGCGTGACCTGCCCGTCGGCGACCATCGACGGGCGTCGAAGCACCGTGAAGTTGATCAGGCGATAGGTCAGCTCCGCCGCTCCCGGCCTCGACGCGGTCGAACCGGAAGGCGCCGGCGGCGTCGGTCACCGCCGTCTGCTCGCCCGCGGCCGTTCACCAGGTCGACGCTCGACGCCGGGCAGCACGCCGCCGGTCTGGTCCGTCACGCGGCCTGCGATCGTCTGCGCGGCCGGCGGCACCGGCCACCAGCAGGCCGCTGCCACGGCCACGGCAGGGTCGAAGACGCGCAGCCACGATGGCAGGCGGGTGTCATTCCTCGGCATCCCCTACGAGCCTGCCGGCCTACGAGGCGGAGCCGCTTTCGGATCTACTTGCTTACGACGCGGCGGCGTGATGCGGGTCGTCGCGCCGGCTCTCGCGCCGCGGCAGGCGGAGGGTGGCGCGGGTGCCGCGCCGGTCGGTGCGGTTCTCGAGCGTCAGCGTGCCCGCCGTGGCCCTCGGCGATCTGCCGGCTGAGGGCGAGGCCGATGCCCGATCCGCCCGGCTTGGTGGTGAAGAACGGCACGAAGAGGTTCGCCGGTGCTCGGCAGCCCGGGCCCTTCGTCGTCGACGCGGATCTCCACCCACTCGTCGCTGCAGCGTCCAGCCCAGCGCGACGCGCGCCGCCGGTCTCGAGCGCGGCGTCCACGGCGTTGCGGGTCACGTTGATCAGCAGCTGCTCGAGCTGGTCGGCGTCGGCCTCGACGACGACGGGCGGACCCTCGACGAGCGTCACCGCCGCCGCGTGATCGAGCGCGGCGACGCGCCGCACCAGCGGTCCGAGGTCCGTGCTTCACGCGCGCTGCGGCGGCGGCAGCCGCGCCAGCCGCGCGTAGGCGCTGGTGAAGCGGCCGAGCGCGTCCGACGCGCGCCGCGATGATGCTGAGCCCGTGCGACATGTCGTCGCGCCAGTCGCCGGGCAGCGGATCGCGCCCGAGCAGCGACTCGAGGCTGCCGGCAATCGACTTGATCGGCGCCAGCGAGTTGTTCAGCTCGTGGCCGATGACGCGGATCAGGCGCCGCCACGCCTCGCGCTCCTGCTCGCGCAGCGGCTGGCTGAGGTCCGAGAGCGCCAGCAGGTCGTGCGGCGACCCGCCCTGAAAGAAGCGCGTGCGCCGCACCTCCCAGCGGCCCGCGCCGCCGGCAAACGTGAGGTCCTGCAGCGTCGCGGGCGTCTGGAGCGCGCCCTGCAGCCCCAGCGCATCGGCCGAGCGGCCGATCAGGTCGGCGTCGGCGCATGCCGAGCAGCCGCGCGCCGTAGCGGTTCACGAGCACCAGGCGCTGGCTGGCCGTCGAACGCGAAGATGGCGACGTCGATTTCGGCCATCACGGCGTGCAGGAGCGCCGTGGCTTCCTGCGCGCCGAGGCGCTGGCCGCGGAGCGTGTCGGCCAGCGTGTTGATCTCGAACATCACGTGCTCGAGCGGATCGGCGCCGCCGCCGGTCCGCGCGCGGATCGAGAAGTCGCCTTCGCGCAGCGCCGCGAGCAGGTTGGAGATGGTCTGCAGCGGCCGCGCGACGTGGCGCCGCGCGCAGATCGCCACGCCCGGCCAGACCGCCGCCATGGCGATGCCAGGCCGCCACGCGCGCCGGCAGCGGCCACGGCGCCGCGCCGCAGGTAGAGCGTGGCCAGCACGACGGCCGGCACGCCGCCTGCCAGCGCGAGCGCCAGCACGCGGCGATCGTGGCTCATCATCGACAGTGTCCGGCCTTCACGACACGCGCTTAGGACTAGCGATGGCGTTCGAGCCGGCGATAGAGCGCCGAGCGGCTGAGGCCGAGCGCCTTGGCGGCGTGGCTCACGTTGCCGTAGCGGCTCATGGCCTTGCGGATGAACAGCGCCTCGATGTCCTCGAGGCTCATCTCGTCGAGCGCGGTCTTCGACCGGCCCGATGCGGCGCAGGCCGAGGTCGGCGGCCTGGATGGTCTGGCCCTGCGCCATCAGGACGGCGCGCTCCACCGCGTGATCGAGCTCGCGGACGTTGCCGGGCCACGGGTGCTCGTGGAGCAGCGCCGAGCGCCGCCGGGTCGAAGGCCGCGATCGCCTTGCGGTACCGCTGCGCGTGCACGCGAGAGGAAGTGCGCGGCCAGCCGCGCGATGTCCTCGCGGCGCTCGCGCAGCGGCGGCAGGTGCACCTCGATGGTGTTGAGGCGGAAGAGCAGGTCCTGCCGGAAGCGTCCGGCGGTCGACCTCGGCGTGCAGGTCGGCGTTGGTGGCCGAGATCAGCCGCACGTCGGCGCGCGCGCGTGCGCGACGAGCCCGAGCCGCTCGAACTCGCCGGTCTCGAGCACCCGCAGCAGCTTCTGCTGCTGGCCGAGCGGCACGTTGGCGATCTCGTCGAGGAAGAGCGAGCTGCCGTCGGCGAGCTCGAACCGCCCCACCCGATCCTGGCGGGCGTCGGTGAAGGCGCCCTTGACGTGGCCGAAGAGCTCGCTCTCGAACACGCCTTCCGACACGCCGCCGGCGTTGATCGTGACCATCGGCCGCGCCGCGCGCGGCGAGACGCCGTGCAGCGCCCGCGCGACCAGGCTCTTGCCGGTGCCGTTCTCGCCGGTGATGAGCACGTTGGCGTCCGACGGGCCGACGCGGGCGATGATCTGCAGCACCGGCTGCATCGCCGGCGCGTCGGCGATGAGCCCGGCCATGGCCTCGCCGTCGCCGGATCGCGTGTGCGCTTCGAGGCGATCGGCGCGCCGGATGGCCCGGCCCAGCTCGACCTGCGTGCTTGATGATCGCCTGCAGCCGCTCGTTGTTCCACGGCTTCTCGACGAAGTCGCGGGCGCCGCGGCGCATCGCTTCGACGGCCAGGTTGACCGAGCCCCACGCCGTCATCACCACCACCGGCAGCGCCGCGTCGAGCTGCTGGATCTGCTTCAGCAGGTCGAGCCCTTCGGCGCCCGACGTGGTGTCGCGCGCGTAGTTCAGATCGATCAGCACCGCGTCGTACTCGCGCTGGCCGAGCGCGGTCACGACCGCGGCGGGCGACTCGACGGCGTCGATCAGGTAGCCGTCGGCCTTGAGCAGGAGACGAAGCGCCTCGAGGACGTCACGCTGGTCATCGGCGATAAGCAGGCGGGGAACGGTGACTCGGCATCGACGCACTCGAAGTTCTAGTCGTTCCGCAACGCGACGACCGGGTCCACCCGGACCGCGCGTCGCGCCGGCACCAGACAGGCGAGGGCGGCCACCACGATCACGAAGGCGACGACACTCGCAAGAAACGCGGGGTCGCCCGCGCGCGAGGCCGACACGACGGCTGGCGTGACGCGTGATACCGCCACGGCGCCCAGCGCGCCGAGGAGCAGCCCCACGGCGACCTGCCACGATGACCGGCGCGCCACCAGCCACGCCACGTGCAAGGCCGGCGCCCCGAGCGCCATGCGGACGCCGAACTCGCGCGTGCGCTGCGACACGCCATAGGCGGTGACGGCGTAGAGACCCACCGCCGCCATCAGCAGCGCCAGCGAGGCGAAGACGCCGAACATCGTGCCGAAGACGCGCTGGCCCCAGTTCTGAAACGTCAGCAGGTCGTCCACCGTGCGCACGTCGAAGAGCGGCAGATCGGGATCGATGGCGGCAACCTGGGCGCGCAGCGCCGCGGCGGCGGTGGCCATGTCGCCGTCGGTTCGCAGCAGCACGTTCATGTTCCAGACGACGTCGGACGTGAACGGCACGTACACCACGGGGTCGAACCCCATGTCGGGTCCCGGCCGCTGGCGAACGTTCTGCGACACGCCGACGACGGCCAGCCACTCGCCGGGATTCGCCGGTGCCTGGCCCGGTCGAGCCGGGTCGGCGAGGCGGATGCGCTGACCGATGGCGTCCTCGCCGGGGAAGAACATCGCAGCGAAGCGCTCGTTGACGATGGCCGCGCCGCGCCCCGGCTCGCCGTCGCCGCGGACAAATGCACGCCCGCGCAGCGGACGGGCGCCGATGGTGCTCGAAGTAGCGGTTGCCGATCGTCACCTGCGTGGCGGGCGGCCGGGTGACGCGAGCGGGCTGGCCGGTCAGCTCCACGGCCCGTCTTCGGCCGCCCGCGAGCGGCGGCACGTTGGCCAGCGCCACGCGCGTGGCGCTGCCGGCCACTCGGTCCTCGAGCCGACGATAGAAGGCGACGCGCTGCTCGGGCGTCGCGTAGTTGGTCGCCGGCAGATCGATGCGCAGCCGCAGGAGCCGTGCCGTGTCCACGCCGGCCTCCTGGGAGGTCAGCGCGACCGCGTTCTGGACGACCGCCAGGGCACCGGACAGCAGGACGAGCGTGAGCGCGATCTGCCCGACGATGAGCGCGCCGCTCCAGCGTTGGCTGCGTCGCCCGCCGGTGGCGCCGCGGCCGGTGTCGTTCAGCACGTCGACGAGATTGGTCCGCGCCGTCTGCAGCGCGGGCAGCAGCCCGAAGAGAATCGTGGTGCCGAGGCAGACGGCGGCCAGGTAGCCGAACACGCGCAGGTCGAACGGGAAGCGCAGCCAGTACGGCGGGTGCGTATCCTGCGCGACGCTCCAGAACAGCCGGATGCCGCCCACCGACAAGGCCAGGCCGCAGGCGCCGGCCAGCGCCGCGAGCAGCAGGTTCTCCACGAGCAGCTGCCGCACGATACGCCAGCGGCTCGCGCCCATCGCCATGCGCACCGATACCTCGCGCACGCGGCCCGCCACGCGCGCGAGCAGCAAGTTGGCCACGTTCGCGCACGCAATGAGGAGCACGAACGCCACCGCGCCCAGGAGCGTCCCGAAGAGAACCCGAATCGGTCCTCCGACGCCGATCCGGAACGGCGCAAGGCGTGGCTCGGTCTCTTTGTTGGTGTCCGGATGCCGTGCGGCGAGCCCGTTCATGACGCGCCCGAGATCGGCCGTCGCCTGATCGAGGGAGACCCCCGACGCGAAGGCGCCCGAACGCGTCGACGGCGCGATAGCGGCGGTCGTCGCGTTCCTCGGCCGAGAGCAGGGCGAGCGGCTGCCAGAGCTCCGCGGTCGCGGGAAACCCGAAGTTGTCGGGCATGACGCCGATGACGACCGAGGGCACGCCGTTGACACGGATCGTGCGGCCGACGATCGAGGCGTCGGACTCGTAGCGCGAATGCCAGACGTCGTGGCCGAGCAGGACGACCGGCGTCGCGCCCACGCGATCGTCGTCGGCCCGGAAGTCGCGCCCGAGGATCGGCCGCACGCCGACCAGCTCGAAGGCGTCCCACGACACGAACGCCCCTTCAAAGCGCTCGGCCGCGTGCGCTCTCGTCAGAGACGTTCATCGTCTGCTCGTCGGCGGCGCCGATGCCCGTCGAACGCGGAGACCGCGCCGCGCCAGTCGCGCACGTCCAGGTACGACGCACCGGTCGTCGGCTCCTCCGGGCGATCGCGATGGAACACGCGGATCTCGACGATGCGGTCGGGCTCGGCGAAGGGCAGGTCGCGCAGCAGCGCGCCATTGATGAGGGTGAACACGAGCATGTTCACCGCGATGCCGAGCGACAGCGTCAGCACCGCCGCGAAGGTGAACCCGCGATCCTTCAACAGCAGGCGACAGCCGTGCGTGATGTCGGACCAGCATCGTCATCGTCGTCTCCTCTCCGCCTCGCCGGTTCCGCGCTCACTCGGCGCGGAGCGCCTGCGCCGGTCCGGCCGCCGCGACACGTGCGGCTGGCACGAGGCAGGCCGCGAGGGTGACCAGGGCGAGCAGCAGCGGGCCGGCGACAAGGTCGACTGCGTCGAGCGCGTCGATTTCCTGCAGGATCGAGTCGAGGACGCCGCGCGGCTGCCAGCGACCCCGCCACCCCGAGGGCGATGCCGAGGCCGATCGATAGCGTCGCGCCACGGGTTACGAGCATGGCGATGTGAGCGGGCGCGGGCGCCGAGCGCCATGCGCACGCCGATTTCGCGGGTCCGCCGCGACACCGCGAAGGCCGTGACAGCTAGACCCCGACCGTCGCGAGCGTGAGGGCCAGCGCGGCAACCAGGCCGAAGATCGTGCTCAACATGCGGCGCCTCCCAGCCGTCTGGATCTCGATGCAGGTTGTCGAGCGAGCGTGAGCGTCGTAGAGCGGCAGATCGGGATCGAGCGCGCTGACTGTGTCTCGCAGGGCGCCGGCCACCGCGGCGGTGCCCGGCCTCGGAGCGCACGACAATCGCCGCGAACGGAAAGGGCCACCGCGGCCTGCGGCACGTAGACGATCGGATCGAAGTCGCGATCGGCGGCCGGCCGCTGCCGCACGTTCGGCACGACGCCGACCACGGTCAGCGCGTTCCGGGCCGGTGCGCCGTCACGCCGTGGCTGACGCCACGATGAGCTGCGTGCCCGAGGGCATCGACGTCGCCGGAAAGTAGAGCGCCGCGAACCGCTCGTTGACGACCGCCACGCCCGCGGCGTCGGCGTCGCGTGAACTCCCGTCCACGAACCGGCCCGGGGCCGAGCTCGCGAAGTAGCGCGGTCCGACCGTGCCAGTACGAAATGCGCCGCTGGCGTGGCCGCGACCAGCGCGCCGCCCGTCGACGCCGACGGCGCGAACGCTCGGCGCCGTTGAACGGGGATATGTGGCGAGCACGGCGCGACCCGGCCGGCAGCGTCGCGCAGGCGCGCGTCCAGCCGGCGGTAGAAAGCCGCCCGGGCCTCGGGGGTTGGGTACCGGCCCTCGGGGAGCATGAAAGCGCGCTCGTCACGCCACGCGCTGTCGATGCCCGACGTCCACACGCGGCCTGCGCGCGCAGGTCGCGCAGCGCCAGGCCCGCGGCGGTGAGCGAGCACGATGGCCAGCGCCGACCTGCACGGCCACGAGCGCGCCGTGCCAGCGCGCCGGCGCGCGGTCCGGCGCGTGGCCGCACGGCCGCCGTCGGCGAGCACGGCGGTGAGCGCCACACGCGACGTCTGGAGCGCCGGCGACGAGGCCGAAGATCATCGAGGCGAGCAGGCTGATGCGCGGTCGAGGAACGCATACACGCGCCAGTCCACGGAAAGTCGATGAAGTAGGGCATGTCGCCGGCGGCTCTCGAGGGCGCGCCGGAACGCGGCGACGCCGGCCAGCGACACGACCAGGCCCGCCGCGCCCGCGGCGAGGCCGAGGAGCGCACTTTCGACCAGCACCTGGCCGGCCAGGCGGCCACGGCTCGCTCCCATCGACAGCCGGATCGACATCTCGCGGCCGCGGTCGAGACCGCGCGCCAGCAGCAGGTTGGCCACGTTGGCGCAGGCGATGAGCAGCACGAAGCCGGCCGCCAGGCCGAAGGCGGTGAACACGACGCGGACGCGACCCACCGATCGGTCGCGGAAGTCGCGTACCCGCGGGCGTCACGCCGGCCTGCGCGTCCGGAGTAGCGGGCGGCGAGCGCGGCGGCCACGCCGCCGACGTCGGCTGACGCCTGCTCGCGCGTCACGCCCGGCCGCAGCCGCCCGATAGCGGTGAGCCCGCGGTCGGTCCGTGCGCCGCGTTGCCGTTCGGGCAGCGCCGACGAGCGGCTGCCAGATGTCGGCGCTTTGAGGGAAGCGGAACCCGTCGGGCATCACGCCGACGACCGTGGCCTGGCGGCCGTTGACGCGGACGAGGCGGCCGACGACGTCCGGCGTTCCGCCGTAGCGCGACTGCCAGACGCCGTAGCCGAGCATGACGACGGGCGGGGCGCCGGGTGCGTCGTCCGCGGGGGTGAAGGCGCGCCCGCGATCGGCTGGTCGCCGATGAGGCCGAAGGCGTTGGCCGAGACGATCGCGCCCTGGAGCTGTTCCGGCGCCACGCGATCGTCGGCGAGGTTCATCGTGTCCTCGGCGAAGGCGGCGATGCCGGCGAGCGTGCGCGTGCCGGCGCGCCACTCCTCGAGCTCGAGAGTACGAGAGGCCGGCGGGGATGCAGGTCGCCGCCCAGCTGCCGCTCGGTGCGGAGCAGCACCACCCGCTCGGGATCGTCGAACGGCAGCGGCCTGAGGAAGATGCCGTTGACCACGGTGAAGATGGTGCTGGCGGCGGCGAGCGCCAGCCCCAGCGCGCAGATGGCTGCGGCGCTCACGCCGCGATCCTTCACCAGCAGCCGGAGCGCCGTGCTGCAGATCCGTTCGCAAAGACATGTCGCTCCTCAGTCGGCCCGAAGTGCGTGACTCAGGATCCTCGGTGCGAAGGCGCGGCTGTGGTTACGAGGCCTCGATGAAACCGTCGCGCAGCCGGATGACGCGGCTGCCGTAGGCGGCGTTGGTCTCGGAGTGCGTCACCTGCACGATCGTCGTGCCCTGCTGATTGAGCTGGCGGAAGAGCTCCATGATTTCCTGCGCCTGCCCCGAGTGCAGGTTGCCGGTCGGCTCGTCGGCCAGGATCACCGCGGGGCTCGCGACGACCGCGCGGGCGACGCCGACGAGCTGCTGCTGCCCGCCCGAGAGCTGCGACGGATAGAGGTCCTTCTTGGCGACGATGCCGAAGCGGTCGAGCACGTCGGCGACGATGCTCTGCCGCTCCGACTTCTTCACGTCGCGGTACGACAGCGGCAGCTCGATGTTCTCGTAGACCGTGAGGTTGTCGAGCAGGTGATAGCTCTGGAAGACGAAGCCGATGTGGCGCTTCTGGAGCGCCGAGCGGTCCTTGGCCGGCAGCGTGTGCACCGCGTGGCCCATCAGCGCGTACTCGCCGGTCCAGGCGCTGTCGTGCAGGCCGAGGATGTGGAGCAGCGTGGACTTGCCGGCGCCCGACGGCCCCATGATCGAGACGAACTCGCCGGGCGCGATGTCGAGGGCGATGCGGCGCAGCACGAACGTCTGGCCGGCGCCGACCGGGAACGACTTCTCGACGCCCCGCATGGACATCACCGGGGTGCCCGGCTCGGGCTCCCAGGTCTCGGCGACGCTCTGCGCTGCGGATCGCTTGAAGAACATGTGGTTGACGTCTCCCTGGGCCGCGCCGGCAGCCCGCCGCGATCATCTATCAAGCGGCGTGCCGCGCGAATGCGGAATTCGGGCGCGATGCCGCGCCACGGCCGTTCGCTCGTGGGACCGGCCGTCCCGGAAGCGGACGCCAACGACCGTACGTGGGGGCCGCGCTTTAGCCGGCCCGGGCCGCTGAAGCCGCCCTGTACGAGCGGCCCCCACGACAATACGCGTCAGTCCTGGCGCAGGGCGGCCAGCGGATCGAGCGGTCGAGGCGCGCCAGGCCGGCAGGGCGCAGGCCAGGAGCGACGACAGCAGCAGCAGCGCGGCCGCTCCGGCCAGCGACGGCGGATCGATCGGCCCCACTTCGTAGAGCAGTTCGCGGAGCGACTGCGCCGCGACCATCGCGCCGGCGGTGCCCAGCGCGATCCCGATCGCCGCCAGCCGCAGCCCTTCGCCCAGCACCAGCCGCTGCAGGTTCCCGGGCGTGGCACCGAGCGCCATCCGTACCCGCAATTCGCCCCGTCGTTGGTGCACGGACGCGGCCGTCACCGCAAAGACGCCCACGGCCGACAGGAACAGCCCGGCGACGGCAAAGCTGCCGATCGAGCGAGGCGGTGAAGCGCGGCCGGGCCATCGGGGCCTGCCGCAGCTCTTCGAGCGGCGACACCGACATCACGTGGACCTCCGGATCGACCGCACGCACCGCGGCGCGAATCGCGGCGGCGGTGTCCGCCAGCGGCGCGCTGGTGCGCACCGCGATCGACTGTGCCGCGACGATGAGCTGCTCTGCCGGCACGTACAAGCACCGGCCGCTGCGCGGCGAGCTCGCGGTAGCGCGTCGGCCTCGCGACGCCCACCACGGTGAGCCAGTCCGGCCTTGGAGGTCGGCGTCGCCCATCTTCAGGCGGCGGCCGATCGGGTCCTGGCCGGGCCACGTCCGCGCTGCCACTTCCTGACTGACGATCGCGACCGGCAGCGCGCCGTCGCGGTCCGCTGGCCGCGAAGCCGCGGCCGCGAACCAGTCTCACGCCGAGGGTTTCGAAGTAGCCGGCGTGCACCGCTTCCAGGTCGAGCGGCGGGTTGGCGGCCGCACGCCCGCGCGTCCTGACCTTCGGCGACGAACGAAGGCACCGACCAGCCGACGCCGGAGAACGGGCTCATGTTGAGAGGCGTCGCGGCGGCAATCGGCCCGGCGGCCCGCAGTCGTGTCACCACGCCGTCGAGCAGGCGCAGATGGCGATCGCGATCCGACGAGGTCGCCTGCGGCACGGCCAGCGACGCCAGCACCAGCCGATCGACGTCGAAGCCCGCATCGACGGCCTGCAGCCGCAGCAGGCTCTGGGTGAGCAGGCCGGTCACGGCCACGACCATCACCGCCACGGCGAGCTGCCCGGCGACGAGCACCCGGCGGCCGGTGCGGGCGACCAGATCCGCCGTAATGCGGCCGGAGGAGCCGGCGCGTGCCGCCAACCGGCCGCGGACGATGGCGAGCATCGGGGCGAGCGCAGCCATGCCGGCCGCCGCCAGCGCGATCCCGGCACAGAACAGGAGCACCCGTGTGTCGATCGCGACGGTGTCCATTCTCGGGAGACCGGGCGGTGCCCACGCCAGCATCGCCGTCAACAGCACGCGGGCGAGCGGAATGGCGCCGGCGGTGGCCGCCACCGCCAGCACGAGACTCTCGACCAGCATCTGACCGGCGAGGCGGCTGCGGCTGGCACCGAGCGCCGCCCGCACCGCGAGCTCGGGCAGGCGCGCTTCGCCGCGCATCAGGAGCAGCGTGGCCACGTTGGCGCACGCCAGGAGCAGCACCAGGACCACCGCGGCGAAGAGCGCGAGAACCACCGGCCGGACGTCGCCGAGCACGGCGTCGTCGAACCGGCGAAGCACGGGCCGCAGCTCGCCGGGTACGCCGTCCTGAACCTGTCCGATGATGGGGAGGAGCGCCCGCAGTTCCTGGTCGGCCTGCGCCGGCGTCGTCCCGGCGCGGACACGCGCGATCACGTCGAGCTCGTTGGCTACCGCCCCCTCGAACGTCTTGTTCGCCGCGGCGGAGGCCATGGCCGCGACGGTGGTCCACGCCTCGGTGCCGCGCGGGTAGTCGAGCCCGGGCGGCATCACGCCGACGATCAGGAACGGCTGCTGGTTGATGAAGAGGCGCCGGCCGATGACATCCGCGGCGCCGCCGTAGCGGCGCTGCCAGACGCCGTGACTGACCACGAGCGCGCGCGGCGCGCCGGCGACGTCGTCCGCGGGTCGCAGCGCGCGTCCGAGGACCGGCGCTGTCCCGAGCACCTCGAAGAAGGTGCCGGTGACGTGGGTCATGCGGAGGTCGCTGGCGCTGCCGCGCTCGACCACCGTAATCGGGCCGGCGCCGTGCCAGCCCACGCCCGCCGCGCCGTCCAGCGTGCGGGTGCCCCGGCTCAGCGCGTCCACTTCCGGCGCTTTGAACGGCACGTGCGTGCCGCTCGCACGCGGCTCCCGCCACACGATCAGCAGCCCAGCCTGGTCGCGCACCGGCAACGGCCGCAGCAGCACGCCGTCGACCAGCGCGTACATGGCGGTGCTGGCGGCGATGCCCAGCATGAGCGTGAGGATGGCCGCGGCGGCGCCGCCGCGGGCCTGCCACAGGTGTCGACACGCGAGCCGCACCTCCTGGCGTAGCGTGTCGATGGTCACTCAGTCCTCGCGCAGCGCTGCGAGCGGGTCGATACGCGAGGCCCGGCGTGCCGGGATGAATGCCGCCAGGGCGGTCACGAGAAACAACACTGGCAGCACGGTCGCGTAGATGGCGGCGTCGATGCCCTGGGTGCTGGGGAATATCGATCGCAGAAGGCCGTTGACGCCGAACGTGATCGCGATCCCGGCGACGGCTCCGATCCCCGCCAGGACGAGCCCTCGTTTCATCACCATCGCGAGCACCGCGCCCGGGCTGCGCGCCAAGCGCCATGCGGACGCCGATCTCGCGGGTCCTGCGGCTCACCATGTAGGCGACGAGCCCGTAGAGCCCGACCATGGCGAGCCCCAGGCCCGACCGCGCCGATCGTGCCCACGGTGCGGGTCAGCATGCGCGAGAGCCCCGCGCGTTGGCGCCGTAATACTCCTCGATGGTGCGGACGCTCGTGATCGGCAGCTCGCGATCGAGCGCCGCGATCACCGCGCGCACCGGAGCGGCCAGCGCGGCCGCGTCGCCCTGCGCTGCCACGACCAGGGTGCCGCGCACGGCGGGGTCCTGCGCCCGGCGAGAGATACAGGAAGTCGGTCGGCGACTTCGGTGATGAAGTTGTACTTGTTGTCGGCGACCACCCCGACGACTTCGGCCCACGTCTGCCCGCGGACGCGCACGCGCTTGCCGAGCGGGCTCTCGCCGGGCCAGAAATGGTCGGCCATGGTGGCATTGACGAGCATGACCAGCGGCGTGTCGGCCGTGTCGCTGGCCCGGATGCCGCGGCCGGCGACAGGCGAACGTCCATCGTGCCGAGGTAGCCCTTCGTCGATCCGGCTGGCCTGGACGATCAGGTTGTCCACGCCCGGCGGCAGCCGGAACCCTTCGGGCGCCACGGGCACGACGTCGCGATAGTCCTGGCTCATCGGCATCGCCGAGGCGAAGCCGACCGAGGTGACCCCGGCCAGCCCGGCCACCCTGCGGCCCATCTGCTCGAAGATGGCCGTGCCGCGCGCAGGGTCGTACCCGCCAAGCGCGGGGTTGACGTTCACGAGCAGGACGTTGCTGGTGCGGAAGCCGGGGCCGCGTTCGAACTCGTCGCTGAACGTGCGATACAGGAACACGGCCACCGTGACCAGCGCCAGCGACAGGGCCACCTGTCCGGCGACGAGGGCGTGCCGGCCCCACAACCGTGAGCGGCCCTGATCGGACGTGGACATGCGCAGCGTATTCGAGAGGTCTTGCAGCCGCGCGGCGCGAATGGCCGGAACCAGCCCGGCGACGAACGTGCTCAGCGCGGCGGCCAGGATCGAGAAGCCGATGACGCGCTCGTCCACGGCCAGCGTCAGTCGCACGCCGATGTCCGACACGATCTGCCGCTGCTGCAGCAGCCGGATTGCCGGCCACGCCGAGCCCGATGCCGAGCGCGGCCCCGGCGGCGGCGATGAGCAGCGATTCGGTGATCAGCTGACGAACGATGCGGCCGCGCCCCGCGCCGATCGCCAGGCGCACCGCCAGCTCGCGCGCCCGCGCGGGCGCGCGGCTGGTGAGCAGGCCGGCGACGTTGGCGCAGGCGACGACCAGCACCACGATGCGCCAGGGTCAGGAGCATGGCGATGAGCACGGTGGCAGGGCCGCGCTCGACCGCGCGCGCCTGGAGGTGCGTGCGGGTGATCAGGGTCTGGCGCTCGTTGGTCGCCGGGTAACGTCTCTGCAGCGACAGGCCGATGCCTGCCACCTCGTCACGGGCCTGCGCCACCGACACCCCGTCACGCAGCCGGGCCTTCACGGTCACCATACGGATGTCGCGACGCTCGAGCGGGTCGGGCTGCCCCGGCGGAGTAAAGGCCGGCACCATCGCCAGCGGCACGTAGAAGCCGCCCGGGCAGCACGAGTTCGGGCCCCGTGAACTGTTGCGGCGTGACGCCGATCACCGTGTACGGCTGGCCGCCCAGGCGTACGCTCCGGCCCACGACCTGCGGATCGGATCCGAACTGCTGCGTCCAGGTTTCGTGCGACAGCACGGCGACGGCGTCGCGGCCCGGCACGCGATCCTCCTCGGCGACGAAGAAGCGCCCGAGCTGTGGACGGATCTCCATCACGTCGAAGAAGTTGGCGCTGACCGCGAAGCCGAGGCGGCTGATCGGCTGGTCGTCGCGCTGGCGCGCGAAGCTCGTAATCAAGAGGCGGTGGCCCGAGACGCCGCTGAAGCTGCGCGCGGCGGCGCGCACGTCGACGAAGTCGGGATGGGAGAGCGGGGTCCCGTTGCCGCGGTCCGCTGGAGTCGTCCCGTTGATCGTGAGGATCTCGCTGGCACGCGGCACTGGCAGCGGGCGGATGACGAAGCCGTCGGCGACGCTGAAGATCGTGGCGCAGACGGCGACCCCGACGGCAATGGAGACGATGGCGACGAAGGCGAAAGCGGGCTCGCGGATCAGCATCCGCACGGCCTGCCGCACGTCCTGCCGGAGTGTCTCGAACATGGCGGCTCTCCTCTGGCGCGACCCGCTAGCGCGGGCCGCGCGACAGTGTCTGGCAAACCGGCTTAACGCCGGTTCGCTATCATTCGGCGCGCAGCGCCTCGACCGGATCGACGGCGGCGGCGCGGCGCGCCGGTAACACGCCGGCGAGCAACGCCACCGCCAGCATCAGCCCGGCGGCGCCAGCCTGCGCCCGCGCGTCGAGCGCGGTGACGCCGAACAGCATCGCCTCCCCCAGGCGGCCGAGGCCGACCGCGAGGGCCACGCCGACCACGGTGGCGACGATGGTGATGCGCGAGCTTTGCGCCAGCACCATCAGGCGCACGTCGCCGCCGCGGGCGCCCAGCGCCATGCGGATGCCGATTTCGCGCACGCGCTGCGACACGGAATAGGCGAGGACGGCGTAGAGGCCGATGCCGGCGAGGAGGGCGGCCAGCGCGGCAAACGCCGACACCAGCGTCATGGCGATGCGCTCCGAGGTCGTGTTCTCGTCGAACTGCTCGTCCATCGTCCGCAGGTCGTCGACGGGCAGATTGGGATCGAAGCGGTGGACGATTCCCGGAATGGCGCCCATGAGCGCCGACGGGTCGACGCCTGGCGCCGTGCGCACGTAGAACGACAACGTGGCGGCTGCGGTCTGGCGGTACGGCCGGAAGTACTGCGGCGGCGGCGTGTCGCGGGCATTGCGATACGCGGCGTCGGCGACGACGCCGACGATCTCGATGTCCGGCGGCTGGCCTTCGGTCGTGCCCAGCCGGGCGCCGACCGCGTTGGCGCCGAGGCGGAACTTACGCACGAATGCTTCGTTGACGATCGCCACCGGCCGGGTTGCGTCGGTATCGGCGTCGGTGAACTCCCGGCCCGCGATGAGCGGGATGCCGAGAGTCGAGAAGTAGCGTGAGCCGACGTTGGTGAAGCTCGCGTTGGTGTTGGCGTCGGGGCCGGCGGTGAAGCCGGTCACCGTCATGTTGGTCGAGCTGTTGGTGTCGTCGAGCAGTCGCACCGTGGCGCCGCTCACCGCGACGACGCCAGGCGTCTGCTGCAGGGCGTTCTCGATCTGTGCATAGAGCGCCAGCGCCCGGGGCGGCGTGTATCCGTTCAGGATCGGTGCGACGCGGAACAGCGAGAGCCCCGCGCGTTCGACGCCCAGGTCTACCCGGGCGAGGTTGGCGAGGCTCACGATGAGCAGGCCCGACAGCGCGAGGAGCGCCGTGGCGAGTGCGACCTGGCTGCCCGCCAGCGACGCCCGCAGCCGGGCCGTCGCCCGCGTCGCGGTCGATCGTCCCGCAGCCGCCGGGTTGCTGGCGCGCGCACGAATGGCGTGCATCGCCGGCGCAATCCCGAAGAGGAGGGCCGTGGCGAGGCTCACACCAGCGGTGAAGAGCAGGATCGGCGCGTTCAGCGAGAAGGCGAGCATTTCGGCGTCGTCCACCGGCATCAGCCCGAGCAGCAGCACCATCGTCACGCGGGCGACGGCGATCGATGCGGCGCCACCCAGCAGCGCCAGCAGCGTCGACTCCACGAACAGCAGCCGGAACACCGCCCAACCCGACGCGCCGACCGCCAGCCGTACCGACACCTCGGCGGCCCGTTCGGTGGCACGCGCCATCAGCAGATTGGCGACGTTGGCGCAGGCGATGAGCAGGACGAACGCCGTCACCGCGAACAGGAGCGCGAGGATGGTCCGGGACTCCTCGCGGTTGCCGCTGTGGCCCTGGCTGCCGGGCTCGAGGAATACCGTGCGCGCGAGAACGGCCGCACGCGCGGTCTCGGAAAGGCCCGACCGCTGGGCGGGAAACTCGAGGTCGCGCACGAGCGACGAGAACGGCGGCCGGAGCCGGGCCTCGGCCTGCGCGATCGTCAGCCCGGGCTCGAGGCGCGCCGTCACGTAAATCCACCAGTCGCGGCGGCTCTCCGGGTTGCGCCAGCGCGAGAGGCGCGGCGCCAGCCGGAGGGGAATGAAGAAGCGCTCGTTCTCGAGCGTCGTCGTGCCGTAGAACCCCGGCGGCGCCACACCCACGATCGTCATCGGCACGTTGTTGACGACCAGCGTGTCGTTGAGGACCGTGGGACTCGCGTCGAAGCGTGTGACCCAGTAGCGGTGGCTGAGGACGACGACGTCGCTGCCGCCGCCGTCACGATCGTCGTCCGGCGTCAGCAGGCGGCCGAGCGCCGGCCGGAGCTGGAGCGCCGGGAAGTAGCCGCCCGAGACGAGCAGCCCCTCGGCGCTGACCGTCTGCCCGCGGTACGCCAGGTTGGCGCGGATCTCGCGGAAGCCGCCGAGCGCGGTGAACACCGTCTGGACGCGCTCGAGATCGCGGAAGAGCGGGTAGTTGAAGACGTACTGCACGTCGCCGCTGTCGTTGGTGGACACGTTGCCCGGTCGCGGCCCGGGCGACGTGATGGCGACGAGCCGCTCCGGCGAGGGTACGGGCAGCTGGGCGAGCAAGCAGGCGATCGAAGACCGAGAACATCGCCGTGTTGACGCCGACGCCGAGCGCGAGCGACAGCACGGCGACGGCGGAGACGAGGGGGCGGCGCCGAAGCGATCGGGCCGCGTGACGGAGGTCCTGACCGAGCGTATCGAGCATGGGCGTCACTCGTTGCGAAGCGCTGACGACGGGTCGAGCCGTGCCGCGCGGCGCGCGGGCAGGTAGCAGGCCAGAAGGGAGATTGCGGCCACGACGGCCGCGGTGACGATCGCGGTTGCCGGATCGTGCGGCTGGACCTCGAACAGTTGCGCCGTGAGGAGCTGGCTGAGGGCGATCCCGCCCAGCAGCCCGGCGGCGATGCCGGCGAGCGCGCCGGCGTCAAGTCCCTGTCGCAGCACGAACGAGACGACGCGGCCTGGGTTGGCGCCGAGCGCCACACGCAGCCCGATCTCCCGTCGGCGCAGCGCAACCGAGTACGCCATCACGCCGTAGACGCCAACGAGCGCCACGGTGAGCGCGAGGGCGGCGAAGGTGCCGAGGAGCGTCGTGACGAACTCGAGTCGGGCGACCGAGACGCGCCGGACCGAGTCCATGGTCTGGATCCGATCGACGGCGAGCGCCGGATCGAGCGCCCGGACCTCGCGGCGAAGCGTCGTCCGCCAGCGGGCCCGGGCGCATCCTGCGCCTGGATCGACCAGCGACAGCGTGCGCATCGGCTCGGTGCCGCGGCCGAACATGCGGAACTGCGTGTGGGCGAGGTACATCTCGGGGCGCGGCGCCGTCGCGCAGGCTGCCGGTGCGCACGTCGTTGACGATCCCGACCACGGTGACCCACCCCGGCCCGGCGTTGGCGCCGAGCTTCAGCCGCGCGCCCAGCGCATCGCCGCCGGGCCAGTGCAGCTTCGCCGCGGCCTCGTTGAAGACGATCGACGCCCTCGGTGTCGGCGCGGTCGCCGGCCTCGATGGCACGGCCGCGGACGATGCGCATGCCCATCGCCTCGAAGTAGCCCGGCGTCACCACCTGCCAGTCGGCGCGCCGCGACAGGATGCCCGGGGGCGTCTCACGCCCTCGAATCTGGAAGTTGAGATCGCCGCGCGCCGAGCGCAGCGGCAGGCCGGTGCACCGCGCCGGCTGCCGCCACGCCCGGCTGGTCGCGAAGCCGAGCCAGCAGCGTGTCGAAGAAGGTCGAAGTCGCCTCCGGCGTGGAGTAGACGGCCTCGGGAAGCGTGATCGAGGCGGTGAGCAGGCGGTCGGTGCGATAGCCCGGGATCCACCGCGAGCAGGCGGAAGAAGCTCCGCAGCGTCAGCCCGGCGCCGAGCAGCAGCACGATGCTCAGCGCGACTTCGCTGGCGACGAGCACACGGCGGACGCGCTGCCGCGCCGGACCGGTGGTGACCGTGGCGCCGTCGCTGGTGGTGACGCGTGCGTGGGCGCTGCGCAGCGCCGGGATCAAGCCCACCAGCAGCGGTCACCGCCGCGACGACGGCCAGAGTGAAGAGCACGACCGTGCGATCGACGGCCGCCAGGTCGAGGCGTGGCAGCGTGTCGGGCTGGAGCGCGACGAGCGCGCGCGTGCCGAGCCGGGCGCACACGAGTCCCAGCAGCCCGCCGCCGACGCGCGACGAGCGCGCTCTCGGCCACCACCGGTCCGCGCCATGCGCCACGGCCCGCCGCCGAGCGCGGCGCGCACGGCGAACTCCTGGTGCCGGCGTTCGGTACGCGTGAGGAAGAGATGCGTGATGTTCGCGCACGCGATCAGCAGCACGAAGCCCACGGCGCCCAGCAGCGTGAGCAGCATCGGCCGCAAGTCGCCGAGGAGGTCGGCTGCCGAGCGGAACGGCCGTGGCGGTGAAGTGCAGGCTTGCCGGGTAGTCCTGTCGGCATCTCGCTGGCGAACCGCTCGGCCAGGGTCGCGATCTCGGCAGCCGCCTGTTCGGCCGAGACACGCCCGGCTTCAGCCGCGCGACGCCGGTCAGGAAGTGCGAGCCGCGGATCGGCGACCGTGGTGCGATCGAACCCGAGTGGGATGAACGCCTCGGCCGGGCGCGGCGGCGTCGAAGTCGCGCGGAAGGCGAAATCCCGGTGGCATCACCCCGACGACGGTGAAGGGCTGGCGGTCGAGCACGATTCGGCTGGCCGACGATGCCGGGGTCGGCGCCGAACCGGCGCCGCCAGAGGCCGTCGCCGAGCAGAATCGACCAGGTTGCGGTTGGGTGTGTCTTCCTCGGGGGTGAAGAGACGCCCGAGCTGCGGCGCGACGCCGAGCGCGGGCAGCACGCCATGGGATACGACGCCGAGCGGGATCCGCACCGGTTCGCCGGCGCCGGTCAAGGTCATCGCGCCGCCGGCCGAGACGCCGAAATGCTCGAACGAGCGCAACTGCTCGCGGTAGTCGAAGTACTCGAGCGGCGACATCGCGGCGCGCGGCGTCTCGGTCCAGCTGTTCCAGACGGCCACGAGCCGGTCCGGATCGCTGATAGGGGAGCGGCCGGAGGACGACGGCGTCGAGCACCGAGAAGATGGCGGCGTTGGCGCCGATGCCGAGCGCCAGCGTCAGCACGGCGCCGAGCGTGAAGCCCGGCGATCGGCGCAAGCGACCGTGCGGCGAAGCGGACGTCCTGCCAGCAGGGTGTCGAGCATGGGGCCTCAGACCGCGACGGCCGCCATCGACTCTTCGACCACGCGGCCGTCGAACAGGTGAATCGTCCGCGCCGCGTGCGACGCATAGCGCGCGTCGTGCGTCACCATGCAGATGGTGGCGCCGCCCTGGTGCAGCTCCTTGAGCAGATCCATCACCGCTTCGCCGTTCTTCGAATCCAGGTTGCCCGTGGGCTCGTCGGCGAGCAGGATCGACGGCTCGCCGCACACCGCGCGCGCCACGGCGACGCGCTGCTGCTGGCCGCCGGAGAGCTGGCTGGGCAGGTGCTTGGCGCGGTGCGCCATGCCCACGCGCTCGAGCGCGGCCGTCACGCGCTGCTTGCGCTCGGACGAGCGCATGCCGCGGTAGGTGAGCGGCAGCTCGACGTTCTCGAAGACCGTGAGGTCGCCAATCAGGTTGAAGCTCTGGAAGATGAAGCCGACCTCGCGGTTGCGCACCCGCGCCCGCTGCGCGAGCGACAGCTTCACCACCGGCTGGTCGTTCAGCGTGTAGGTGCCGTCGCTCGGCGTGTCGAGCAGCCCGAGGATCGAGAGCAGCGTGGACTTGCCGCACCCCGACGGCCCGGCAATCGACACGTACTCGCCGCGATGGATCTCGAGGTTGATGTTGTCGAGCGCGTGCGTCTCGACCTCGTCGGTGAGGAAGACCTTCTTCACGGCGTCGAGCTTGATCAACGGTGCGTTCATTTCGTGTCCTTTACGGCTCAGGGCTCAGGGACCTGCTTACTCTGCTCCAGCCGCGTGTCAGCGAAGTCGCACGCGGTCGTACGCGTCCCACGCCGACATGTCCGAGAGCACCACGCGGTCGCCTTCCTTGAGGCCCGAGACCACGACGATCTCGTTGACCGAGCTGGTGCCGAACTTCACCTGCACCCGCGTCGCGTCGCCCGCCGCGGTGGTCACCTTGAACAGCCCGGCGGTGCTGTTGTCCTGGCCGAGCGACGGGCGCCCGACGTAGAGCACGTTCTCGAGCCGTTCGAGCTGCACGGTGCCGTCGACGCTGAGGTCGGGCACGGCGCCGCGCGGCAGTTCGCCCGTCAGTGAGACGTCAATCGTGACGGTTCCGTTCGCCGCCCCCGGATCCTTGCGGCTCACGCGGCCGGCGATCTTCCCGGTGCGGGTGTCGATCTCGGCCGGCTGGCCCACTTCGATGTCGCGGGCTTCGGTTTCCGCGACCCGCAGTTCCGCCTTGAGGCGTCCCGGGTCGGCGACGCGCGCGAGGTTCTGTCCCGGCGCCACCCGCTGGCCGACCTCGACGGGCACCTGCTGCAGCACCCCGGCGAAGCCGGGCGTCACCTGGAGCGCCCGCAGCCGGCTGGCGTAGAGATCGGCCATCGCCTGTGCCTGATCGACCGTGGCCTGCTGCACGCGCAGCCGCGCCTCGATCGACTCGCGCGCGGCGGCGAGGCGCCGGGTCTCGATGTCCACGCGGGTCTTCAGCGTGTCGGCCTCGGAGCTGCGACTGCTTGCGAATGAGCTCAGAGACCAGCTGTTCCTTGGCCAGCGCTTCGTTGGCCTCGGCCTCCATTCGCGCCTGCTCGAAGTCGGACTGGATCGCCGCGGCCTGCGCCTGCTGCGTGAGCAGATCGTTCTGCAGCTGGGCGCGCAGGTTGTCGAGCGCCGGCCCGCGCCGACTGCAGCGCCAGCCGCGCGTTGAGCGCTTCCTGCTCGACCTGCGGATTGGTGAGGACGAGGATGACCGAGTCGGCCGCGACGGTCGGCGCCCGGCCGCAGCAGGATGCGCTCGACCCGGCCCTCGGTCGTGGCCGGCAGCCAGCGCGTGTCCTCGGGCACCAGCGTGCCGACGCCGCGCACCTGGCGGATGATGGAGCCGCGCTTCACCGTGTCCTCGAGGACAGTGGCGCGTTCGACCGACGGCGCCGCCGGCTCCATGCGGGCCAGCGCGACCGACACGGACGACGAGTACCAGCGACGCCGGCCGCGGCGAGGCCGGCCTGGCGGAGCCGTTTGCGTTTCAGGATGGCGGGGTCGCGGGCGATATCGGGCATGGGTCCGGTCCGGAAAACTCAAAGGCTATGCCACGTGCGGCCGCCGGCGGCGGGCCGTTTTCGCGCCCAGTTCCAGGCCGGCGTCCTGCCGGAGATGGCCGGCTGTCCGGTCCTGGGACGCCGCTGTCCGGCCCCGCACGTCACGCGTCCGACTCTCGAGCGCCAGGGCGGTCGCGTCGTCCTCGAGCCGTCGGCCCGGCCCAGGCGTGCACGTCGGCGAACAGCTGCTCGACGAGCGCAGCGGCGCCGACGGTCCCGATGGCGGACCACCGCGTCCACGAGCCGGTCGTCGCCAAATTCGCGCGCGCGCCGATCCCCGCCTCGGCGAGTCCGTCGGTGAAGAACAGCAGCCGGTCGCCGGCGCAGAGCGAGATCCGCCCGCTGTCGTAGGTGGCGGTGTCGAAGACGCCGGCGACCAGCGCCGCCGGTGTCGAGCCGGCACACGGTGCCGTCGGCGCGGACGAGGATCGGCGGCGTTGTGGCCGGCGTTGCAGAACTGCAGGGTGCGATCGCGCGTGTCGAGCACCGCGAGCACGAGGGTGATGAACCGGCCGTGGGCACCCTGCCGGCACAGCGCCGCGTTGACGCGCGCCATCGTCTCGTGCGGGCGCGTAGTCCGGCGCGGCACACGCGCGCACCGTGGCCTGCAGGCTCGACACCAGCAAGCGCGGCGGAGAGTCCCTTTCCGCAGACGTCGCCGGCGCACAGCGCCAGACGGTCGTCGTCGAGCGCGAAGACGTCGTAGTAGTCGCCGCCGACGCCCGACGCGGGTTCCCATCGCACGGCGAGGCTGCAGCCCGCACCTCGGGCAGCGACGACGGCAGCAGCGCGCGCTGTATCGCTTGCGCCTCGCGCCACTCGCGCGCCGCGCCCGCACGGGCACGCCGGGCGTCGCGCGTGTGGGCAATCTCGTCCCGCAGCACCTGCACCAGCGCCTGGTTGCTCCACGGTTTGGGCACATACCCACGGGCGCCGCGCCGCATCGCTTCCACGGCGGTCTCGATGTTGGCCCAGCCGGTCATCGCGATGAGCGGCAGGTCGGGCCAGGTGGCGTGGACGTCGGCAATCAGATCCAGGCCTTCGGCGCCCGAGGTCGT
The DNA here is from genome assembly GCA_963731785.1 of uncultured Acidobacteriota bacterium. Classification (GTDB taxonomy): domain Bacteria; phylum Acidobacteriota; class Vicinamibacteria; order Vicinamibacterales; family UBA2999; genus DASYRM01. The sequence goes on along the minus strand of CAVSWX010000008.1, from coordinate 269,146 downwards.
GTCGCGCGCGTAGTTGAGGTCCATCAGCACCGCGTCGTACTCCCGTGCGGCGAGCTGCGCGCGCACCTCGTCCACCGACGAGGCGCCCTGCGTGTCGAAGCCGGCCGAGCGCAGCAGCAGCCGCAGCGCCGCAATGACGTCGGGCTGGTCGTCGGCGACGAGGACCGGGCGGGGCATGTCGTCCATGCCGGCCCTCAGCATCAAGCGCCGTACCAGCGGACCGGCGGGTCGAAACGCCGGCCAGACCCGCGAAAAACGGCCTGGAACGGGGAAGCGGGCGAGCTGGACGGCCCGGCGACTGTCCGGCGGCGGGACCGACAGGTCCCGGGTTCGCACGGCGGCAACCCCGGCGGAGCCAACCTTTTGCCCGCCGTGCCGTCCAAGCATCAAGCATGCACGAGAGCGACCCGCTGGTCGTCGCCAGGGCGCGTGGCGGCGACACCGAGGCCTTTCGGGTGCTCGTGGAGCGCCACAGCCGCTATCTCTTTGCCGTGGCGCACCGGCTGGTGGGGAACGTGGAGGACGCCCAGGACGTCGTGCAGGAGGCCTGGCTCAAGGCCCATCGCCAGCTCGCCGGATTCGAATCCCGCGCCGACGTGCGCACCTGGCTCACCCGGATCACGGTGAACTGCGCCATCGACCAGATTCGCGGCCGGCGTTACCGGGAGCTGGCGCACGACCCGGCCGACCTGCAGCACGGGCCGCTCGGCGAACGGGCGGCCGTCGATGCGCCGCCCGCCGATCGCCTCCTCTTTGGCGTCGAGATGCAGCAGCGCCTGGCGTCGGCCCTCACCAGCCTGACGGCGCTCGAGCGGGCGGCCTTCATGCTGCGGCACGTCGAGGGGCTGTCGATCGACGAAATCGGCACCGCGCTCGACCTGCGCACGAGCGCGACGAAGCATTGCATTTTCCGGGCGGTGCGCAAGATGCGCATGGCGCTCGCTTCCTTTGCAGGGGCCTGATGTGAGCAACCGTTCAGGACCTGGACCACGTCGCCGAGGAAGACTTCGTCCTCGATTACTACGGCGAGCTCGACGCGTCCGAGCGCGAGCGGGTGCGCGATCACCTGGCGCGGTGCGGCGCGTGTCAGCTTGCCGACCAGGATGTGCGCGCGACGTTGCGGCTCGTCGACGTGGCACCGCCGCCCGAACCGCCGCCGAGCTTCGAGCGCGAGATGTGGGCCCGCATCGAGCCCCATGTGGCGGGCGGCATGCCGCGCGCCTCGTGGTCCGAACGGCTGCTCGGACTGCTGCGCGTCGAGCGGTGGATATCGGATGCGCGCGGCGTGGGCGGTCGGCGTCACGGCCGCGCTCGTGGCGGCGTTCTTCGTCGGCCGCGCCGGGCGGACGCAGGACCCCGGCGCCGTGAACACGGGCGCCGGCGCGCTCGCTGTCGCCGCCCGTGAGCGCGTGCTCGACGCCGAGGTGGAGGAGCATTTCGAACGGTCCCAGCGCGTGTTGAGCGACCTCGTCAACGCCGAGGGCCCGGGCCCGGTGATGCTGGCGAGCGATCGTGCGCGGGCGGCGGATCTCGTCGCCGCCGGCCGGGTCTACCGCCGATCGGCCGACGCGCTGGGCGAGGCCGCGACGAGCGAGCTGCTCGAGGACCTCGAACGCGTGCTCCTCGACGTCGCCAACAGCGCGCCGGACTCGGCCTCGGATGACCTGCGCGACGTGCGCGCGCGCATCGACGAGCAGGACCTCGTGTTCCGGCTGCGCGTCGTCGGAGCCGAGCTGCAGCGGCGCCAGCGGAGCGCAACCCCGGCATTTTGAATCGGCGAGGCGCTCGACGCCCGCCACGGAGACTGATCATGACCATGTTCACGCGATCGATGGTTCCCGCGGCTGCCGGCCTGCTGGCCGCGGTGCTGATCGTCCAGCCTGCCGCGGCGGCGGGACAGGCGGCGGACGGCACCGATCAGCCGCGCCCGGGCCGGGACGAGAGCCGGGAGGTGGCCCGCGACCTCCGGGTCCCGTTCGAGCGGCTCACGGCTGATCTGCAGCGGATGCACGAGCAGCTGCAGGCGCAGCAGCGGGCGGCGGAGGCACAGGTGCGGGACGGCGAGCGCGGCGCCCGCTACTGGGAGACGCAGTACGAGTCGGCGCGGCAGGCCATCGAACGCGCGCAGTGGTCGTTGGCGGCGCAGCAGTTCACGGCGTTGGCGGAGGCGCGGGTGCCACGCGCCGACGCGGCGATGTACTGGCGCGCCTACGCCCTCGACAAGATGAACCGGCACGCCGATGCGCTGGCCGCGGTCGGCGATCTCTTCAAGAACTTTCCCGTCCAGCCGATGGGCGGGCGACGCCCGGGCGCTGGAACTGCAGGTGCGCCAGCGCTTCGGCCAGGCCGGGCCCGTGGATGCCGCCGACGACGAGCTGAAGCTGCTCGCGATTCAGGGCCTGCAGCAGACGGCGCCGGAGCGTGCCATCCCGCTGCTGGTGAAGGTGATCAACGACGTCGGATCGCTGCGCCTGAAGGAGCGGGCGCTGTTCGTGCTGGCGCAGAGCGGCGCGCCGGAGGCGCGCGCGACGCTCGAGAAGGTCGCGCGGGGGAGCGGCACGCCCGAGCTGCAGATCAAGGCGGTGCAGTACATCGCCATGAGCGGGCAGCCCGAGAAGGTCGACCATGCTCAACGGCCTCTACGCGTCGGCGGCGGATCTCGAGGTGAAGCGCCAGGTCCTGCGCGCGTTCGCGATGGCCGGCGATCGCCAGCGGGTGGTGACGGCGGCGCACGACGGAGAAGACGCCGGAGCTGCGGACCGAAGCGGTGCACCAGCTCGGCATCCTCGGCGCGCGCGAGGAGCTGTGGCAGCTGTATCAGAAGGAGTCGGCCGTCGACGTCAAGCGCAGCATCCTGAGCGCGCTGGCGCGCACGGGCGCGGTGCCGCGGCTGACCGAGGTGGCGGCCAGCGAACGCAATCCCGAGCTGCGGGCGGTCGCGGTGCGTCAGCTCGGCATGGCCGGCGGCACCCGGTCGGCCGAGACGCTGGTCTCGCCTCTACGGGAAGGAGAGCGACGTGCAGGTGCGCCGCGCCATCATCGACGCGCTCGGCTTCCAGGGCAGCGCCGAGGTGCTGGTCTCGCTCGCGCGCAAGGAGACCAACCCGGAGCTGCGGCGCGAGCTGGTGCGGCGGCTGTCGTTCATGCGGTCGCCGGCGGCGCTCGAATACCTCACCGAGATCCTGAACAAATAACGCCAGCGACGGGCGGTCTGAAGACCGCCCGCTACGTCCCGCCCGCGAGGCGTTTCACCGCCTCGCGCAAGGCCCGTTCGCTCAGGCCGGTGAAGCGGACGATGAACTCGTGCGCCGGCGCCTCGCCGGTGTAGTACGCGCGGGTGCTCACGAGGTGCACGCCGGTCCGCGCCGCGCGTGCCGCCACGGCCGGCGAGTCGAAGCGCACCACGAGGTGCATGCCCGAGGCGTCGCCGAGCGCCGCGGCCCGATCGCCGAACGCGCGCGCGAGGGCGTCGAGGAACGCCTCCCGCCGCCGCTTGTAGACGCGCCGCATGCGGCGGATGTGGCGTTCCAGGTGGCCCTCGCGGATGAAGTCGGTGAGCGCGGCCTGCTCGAGTTGCGCGCTGTGCCGGTCGGCCAGCCACTTGGCGCGCTGGAACGGCTCGACGAGATCCGGCGGCAGCACCAGGTACCCGAGCCGCAGCCCCGGAAACATCACGTTCGAAAACGTGCCCACGTAGACCACGCCGGCGGCGGCGCTGAGGCCCTGCAGCGCCGGCAGCGGCGCGCCGCTGTACCGGTACTCGCTGTCGTAGTCGTCTTCGACGACGATCGCGCCGCGGGTGCGCGCCCACTCCAGCAGCTCGAGCCGGCGCGCCAGCGACATCGACGCCCCGGATGGGAACTGGTGCGACGGCGTGACGTACACGAGGCGCGCGGCCCCCGGCAGGGCGGCGACGACCAGTCCGTCGCCGTCTACCGCCACCGGGTGCACGCGCGCCCCGCTCGCCGCGAAGAGCTCGCGCGCGCCGAGGTAGCCCGGATTCTCCACCGCGACGTCGTCGCCCGGGTCGATCAGCACGCGTGCGCACAGGTCCAGCGCCTGTTGCGATCCGCTCACGATGACCACCTGGCTGGCGTCGCAGCGCACCGCGCGCGAGCGGCTCAGGTAGGCGGCGATCGTCTCCCGCAGCGCCGGGTGGCCGGCGCCATGCGGGGCGTACTGAAACAGGCTCGGGCCGAGCGCCTGCAGATGACGGCGCACCAGGCGCTTCCACACCCCGAAGGGAAACTGGTCGAACGTGGGCCCGTCGGTCGACAGGTTCAGCGTGCGCGGCGTCGCGGGCAGACGCGACACGATCGGGGCGAGCCTGGCCGCGAACGCCGAGACGCGCGCGGGAGGGGCGAACGCCCCTTGCGCCCGAGCCATCCCGGCGGCGAGCACCTCGGTGTCGGGAAGGTCGCGGCAGACGAACGTGCCCGATCCGTGCTGGGTGTCGAGATAGCCCTCGGCGATGAGCTGGTCGTACGCGGCGGCCACGGTAGCGCGCGACACGCGGAGCGCCGCGGCCAGTTCCCGCGACGACGGCATGCGATCGCCGCGCGCGAAGCGGCCATCGAGGATCCCGGTCGCGCCAGGCGTCGTAGATCTGGCGGTGGAGCGGGATGGCGAGGCGGCGGTTGACGACGATGGGCGTGCGCATGTGCCGTCCCGTAGAGGCGGGTGTTCAGACCGCAGGTGTCGTAGGGCGGGGCTTCAGCCCCGCCTGAAGTGGACTGTTCAAATATACTCGAAGTGGCCATTCTCGTCAGTCCATCACGCCGCTATCGTGAGGGCATGACCGATGTTTCCGCCGGCACCCTGGCTGTCACCGCTCGCACTCGGCTCCGCCGCCTGCCCGAGCGTGGCGTGTTCGACCGGGCGGCGATCTACCGCATCCTCGACGACGCCTTCGTCTGTCACCTGGCGTTTGCGGTGGAGGGTCAGCCGTTCGCCATTCCTACCGGCTATGCCCGCCTGGGCGACGCGCTCTACGTGCACGGATCGGCCGCCAGCCGCATGGTGCGCCACGCTGTCGGCCGGCCTCGAGGTGTGCTGCACCGTGACGCTCATCGACGGGCTGGTGCTTGCGCGGTCGGCGTTCCACCACTCCGTGAACTACCGCTCGGTCGTCGTCCTCGGAACCGCCCGGCTGGTCGAGGACCGGGAGGAAAAGCTCGCCGCGCTGCGCGGCTTCACCGAGCACGTCGTGCCGGGGCGCTGGGCGGAACTGCGGCCCATTACCGACCAGGAGCTGAAGGGGACCGCGGTGCTGGCGCTGCCCATCGAAGAGGCGTCGGCCAAGGTGCGCACCGGACCGCCGAAGGACGACGAGGACGACCTCTCGTGGCCGGTGTGGGCCGGAGTGGTGCCGCTCGTCACGACCGTCGGCCGCCCCGTGCCCGACCAGCATGTGATGCCCGGCATCACGGCGTTCGACCCCGATCGCCTGCGGGGGGCCGGCCGCCACATCGGCTGAGCGCGCCGCGGGCCGCGGGTCAGCCCCTCAGGCACCAATCGGGCGTGTGCAGGAAACAGGTCTCCGACTGGAGAGGTCCCACACGTAGGCCTCACCGGTGCCTGGCCGGGCGACGAAGCGCAGCTCGCCGGCGTCGTCGACCCGCTTCAGCGTGGTATGAACGGCGGCGATGTCGTTGGTATAGCGCATGAGGTCGACCCCGAAAGCCTTGAGGCTGTCGCGAACCTCCACGGGGGTGAGCGGAGGCCGGCGCCGCGCAGCGCCAGCCGGCCGGCACCTCGCCGGAGTCGACGCGTTAGCGCCAGTCGCCGGCGGCCACGAATCCGGCCCAGTAGAACGGCTGTGCGTTGTGGCCGGCAGCCCGTCGGGCGCGCAGCACGGCGAGCGTCGCGTTTCGAATCGCAGTCGCGGTGTCGCGCTGGTGCCGGAACCGCTCCTCTTGTACAGCGCCCGCATCCACAGCCGCGTGCTCGCGTCTTCCACCCGCCAGAGGCTCATGATGACCGTCCTGACGCCGGCGACTTGAAACGCCCGCCGCAGCCCGAACACGCCTTCGCCTGCCTTGATCGCGCCCACGCCGGTGTCGCACGCCGACAGCACCGCCCACTCCACCCCCGTCAGATCGAGGGTCGCCACTTCCTCCGCCAGCAGAACCCCGTCGTCCCGTTCGGGATCGGCATCAGCGCGGAGGTTCGCGCCGGCGAATGCCAGACCCGACAACTGGAGCGGGTTCGTGATGTCCGCATCGTCGGAGACCAGGCCGCCGACGCCGCGCGTGCCACCCGGCAGTGGAGTCAGACACGTGCCGTTCTTGAAGAACCCGTGGGTCGCGATGTGAAGCACGCGGACGTGCGCCGCCTCGTGCTTTACCGCCGCTTCGGTCGCCTCGTGGCCTGTCAGCACCATCGCCCGGCCCATCCTGGCGTCTGCGCCCGCCGTCCACAGCGAGGCCAGGTCTGCCTTCGCCGCTCGTTTGTCGAGCGGCGTAACGACACCGTCTGCAATGTGCCGCAGTCGTCGACGCCGCGCCGCGATGCGGCGCCGGGCGCGCGCGCCGGCTGTTGACGCGCGGCGTCGGTGAATACCCGTGGATCGTCGAAGGCGGGCCCGCCCACTGCCAGCAGGCCCTGATCGGCCGGTCCCTCCGGCAGCCCGATCAGATCGCGCTCGCTCCACAAGTAATGGATCGTCGGCCGGTCTCGACGAGAAAGACTGCGGACCGGTCGGCAAAGCCGCGAACGGCAGCAGGCTGAGCGCGCCGTCGGCACGACGAAGACGCGCGGCACGCCGTGGAGGTGGGCGGCGCCCCTGTCCCACACGAGGCGCCGCAGCGCGTCGCCGATCGGCCACGAGGGTCGGCACGTGGCGCTCGCGGTCCGGCCGTCCTGCGATTCACGATGACGCCGCGCCACCGCGCGATGAGGGCCTCGATGGCGCGGCAGGCCGAGGGGGATTGCCACCGGCGCGCGTCGATGGCTGAACGAACGCGAGTACGACGTACCGTCGCGCGCGCGTCCTTAGAATTGCCGCCGGCGTGGCGTCGCGTGCGGCGCCAGGTCGTTGTAGCGGCAACGCCAGCACTGCCGCGTCGCCGCAACGCCGCCATACGGTGTCGAGCCCGATCTGCGCCCGTGCGCGCCGCACGCTCAAGTCGGCGTCGTCCGCCCATTGGCTTCGCCGCGTCGCTCTCGCGCGCGCGTTCTACACCGCCTTGACCTTCGCGACGTCACGGGGCCGGGACCCCACGCGAGCAGGTTGCCAGCCGCCGCTCGAGGCCTGCATCGACTCCAACGACGCAGCGTCGCGCCAATGCTGTCGGCGTGGCGGCGTGCCGCCATTTCCTCGAGCACCAGCGCGCGCCGCGAACGAGTGCGTCGGCGGCCGCCTCCACGCGGTCGGCAGTGCCGTCGAGAGCGACAGCACCAGTCGAGGCCGCTGCCTGCGCGCAAAGATCAAGCCTGCGCTCAGCAGCCACATCAGACGGGCGTGACTCCGGCCGGTGGCTTCGGCGGTGGAGGCTGCCGTGAACGCGGCGCCATCCTCCCGCAGGCTGGCGAGCACGCCGGCAAGCCCGAGATCCGTTGCCGCATACAGGGGATGCGACGCCCCATACACCCGTCCTCGCACGCTCAACGCGCGCTCGAAATGCGCCTTCGCGGCGGCGTGATGGCCGAGTCGCTCGTCGATCTGCGCCGCGAGCACCAGCACCGAGGCGTGGTCGGCAGCGTCGGGCGCATCGAGGCCGAGCCAGATGCCTCGGCGCGCCGCACCAGCTCTCCAGCGTGCATGACGGCCCAGCGCCACCAGCGTCGAAGCCGTGTCGGCGAGCGTTCGCGCCACGTCGCGATGCGCGGAACCGAGGTGGCGCTCGCGAAGCGCGAGGGCGCGCTCCAACAGCGGCAAGGCCCGCTCCGGCAGGCCTTGATCGCGGTACACGGCGGCAAGCTCGGTGAGAAAGCCCGCGACGTACGGATGATTGGGTCCGCCAATTTTCGTCTGGATCTCAACGGCGCGGTCCAGCTCTTCATGGGCGCTCACGTAATCGCCAAGGCTGGCGTCGGGCCGCGCGAGCGTGGCGAGGGTGGTGGCCACGTACTCGTGCCAGCGTGTGTATCTCTGCTCGACGATGTCGAGGGCGCGCCGGAATCGCGCGCGGGCGCTGACGAAGTCGCCTTCACGGAGCTCGGCGACGCCCACCGTCTGGAGATACGGCGCGGTCAGATGATGCGAGGCGCCGAATTCGCGCTCGGCAATCGCCAGCGCGCGCCGCTTGAGCGCCAGCGAGGTCTGCAAGTCGCCCAGATCGCCTGCGGTTGCGGCGAGGTAGCGCAGCGACAGCGCGATCGTCGGGTGATCGGGCCGCAGGACGGCCGTCGCCAGGGCGAGGGCGCGTTCAGACGCCGCGCGCGACTCGAGCAGCCGGCCATCGAACCACAACTGCTGCGCCAGCAGGTTCAGCGTGGTGGCAAACGCCGGATGGCGGGCGTTGGCCGCCTCTTGAATCGCGACCGCACGCCAGACAGCCACGCCGGCTTCCGCATAGGCCCCCTGGCGTTGCCGTGTCAGGCCGATGGCTTCGAGGGTGCGCGCGATCGCGACCCCCGTCGCCGGCAGGCGCGCCTCCTTGATGCGAAGGCTGCTCTCGAGGACCGCCAGCGCCTCGTCGTGCCGGCCGGCCGCCGAGAGCGCTTCGCCGAGCCGATCGCGGGCGACCGCCGTGTCGACAGAGCCCGGTCCCGTACGTTCGAGCGCCGCCACGGCATCGCGGGTCACTTCGATCGCGCGTTCGAACTCGACCGTCGCCACCAGCACCTGGCCGAGGGCGAGCCGCGCGGCCGCGCGCGACTGCGTGTCGCCCCCGCGGCTCACCCGCACCGCGCGTTCGGCCAGAGCCACCGTGTCGGCGCGCGCGGCTTTGCCGTTGGCGATCCGGGCGCGGACGAGCGCGGCGAGTGGCGCCGCGGCCGACGGTGCGGTCGCCGCGCGCAGCCGTGCGAGCGGCTGCGCCGCAACCGCTTCGGCGCGCTCGTAATCGCCAGATTGCAACCAGGCATCGGGCGCCGGGGCGGGCGAGGCGCACCCCAGCGCGGCAGCCAGCAGGGCCACAACCGTCGCGCGCGGGGGGCAGCTGAGAGCCGTCACGGTGACACAGGCTAAATCGGCTTCTTGCCCCCAGGCCGTCCCGGCGCGCGCCGCGCCCGAAGTTGCTCGAGGATGGACAGGGCGCCGCGCAGGCCGCCGCCGGGGCGCGGACGGCCCCCGGGGGCCCGGCCGACCGGGGTGACGAAGGCGACGATGAAGTGGCCGCCGAGCGCCGTCGCCTGCCGGAACGTGTCGGCCGCCGCCCGCCGAGGATCCGTGCCGCCACCCGCAGCGCCGCGATCATATTCCTCATAGCCGCGGTCGTATTCCTCGTAGCCCCGGTCGTATTCTTCGTAGCCGCGATCGTCTTCCTCGTAGCCCCGGTCGTATTCTTCATAGCCGCGGTCGTATTCTTCGTAGCCGCGTTCCTGCAGCCTGGCGATCTCCGCGGCCCGTCTCCGGCGCCGGGCCTCATCCTGCCGCCGCTCTTCGTCATTCATGGCGAGTCTCCCGGTCTGCTGCGAGGTCAATGGCTCAATCTGGCGAGGGTGTGCACGACCTCGCTCCATCTCGTGCGCTGGGCGAAGGTGAAGTTCTGATAGAGCGGCCGCACCGACTCGAAGTCGCGCCGCGACGCGAGGTGCGGGGCGTAGATGCTGACGCCGTTGAGACGCGCCGCGAACCCGGCGTTTCTCCCGTTCTCGACCACGAAGGGGCGGCCCGTCCCCTCGGCACTCATGCCGACCAGTGGCGGCTGCGGGCTGATGAGGAGATCGCCGACCGCTCCGGCGCTGGCGGCCACGGCGGCGTCGCCGCTCTGCCGCACGAGCGTCAGGCACAAATCGGCGAGATCCACGTACAGGCGGCCCGGTGCGGTGCTGGACTCGTGAAACAAATAGGCGAGCCAGTCACGGCCGTCAGCGGTGCGCAACGTCTCGCCCAAGGCCGTAGCGAGCTCTTCGGTGCGATCGAACAGGTCGGAGACGCGACTCAGATCGAGCAGGCTCAGCGACACGGGCCGCGCGCTCGGGTAGGACTCGCAGTGCAGCGCCGCACGACGTAACTGCCGAACTCCGCCGGGCTCATCCCACGGCCGATCGGCGTGCGCAGCCGCTCGAGGATGCGGTCGTAGGGCCATCCCGGAAGCGGCACGCCGATTTGGGATGCCGAGCAGCTAGTGCGCGAACGGCTCGAGCTGGCACGCGAGTTCGACCGTCGCGGCGTCACAGGCATCGAAGCCGAGAATGTGCAGCTTGGCGTCGCTGGTGCCGTCCTGCTGCTGCAGTCGGTGCAGGACGTCGGAGAGCTCACCGAAGTCGAGGGCGTCGATGGTGCCGTCCACCCGTTTCTGGCGGCCGATCGCGAAGTCGAAGGCGTGGCCCCAGAGCACGAGCATCGTGTAGTGCTGCGGGTTCAGCGGATCGTGGCCGGAGGCTCCGAGCGACGACCCGATGAAATGCTGGAGGGCCAGTCCCCCCTTCGCGTCCGCCTGCTCACGGGGCACCGGTTCCAGTTCCGAGCCCGCCGCGATTTTCCCGCGCTTCGGCCCGCCGTCCAGGCCGTACACCTGGACGAAGATGCTCAGCGGCCCATCGGAGCCGACCTGCGCCATTTCGTCGAGATCGGATTTCGCGAAGGACTTCAGAGACGCCGTGCCCTCGACGTTATCGGCGCCCATGAACACCATCACGGTCCATTTGGTCTGGTCGGGCGCGGCCGGCAGGCTCTCGCGCACGTCGGCCGCGGGGACTTGGCTGCCCTGGTTCATCGGTGCCTCCGTTACGGTTCAAAGTCCGGACGAAGCGACAGCGGAACGCACGACGCCGCGAATGTAATAACGGCGGCCCAGGGAAAATCAAACACAATCGAGCGGCGCCGGGGCCGCGGCCCTCGCCCAGGCGTCGTGGTCCTCTCCTCCCTCCGCTGGTGCGCCCATTCCCGACGGCCATGTGCTCCCCGGCGTGACGGCGTTCGACGCCGCGCGCCTCGACGGCGGGGCGCGGCGCCACATAGCCCCAGTCGGCGCGCCCGCGCCAGTCGCCGGGAGTCCGGGGAGCCGCCGCTACAATGGCGCGTGCCCTCCGATTCCGCCGTGCCGCGGCTGGTGGCCACGTCGGGCGACGCCGGCATCTGGCTCGTGGACCTCGATGGCGCCGACGCGGATCCGGCCGCCGCGCTCGCCCTGCTCTCCGGCGACGAACAGGCCCGGGCAGAGCGCTTCGTGTTCGACGTCCACCGCCGCCGCTTCGTGACTGGCCGCGCCGCGCTCCGCACCCTGCTCGGCGAGCGCCTCGGGTGCCCGCCGAGCCACGCTGCGCTTCGACTACGGGCCGGCGGGGAAGCCGGCGCTGAGCGGCGGAGCCGCACCCGCTTCAACGTGTCGCACTCGGATCGCTACGCGCTCGTCGCCATCGCCACGGGCGCCGAGCTCGGCGTGGACATCGAGCGCGTCCGGCCGCTCCGCGACATGGACCTGGTGGCCGAACGTGTCTTCTCGGCGGGGGAGCGTGAGGCGCTTGGCCAGGTTCCTCCCGACCGGAAGGCGGAGGCGTTCTTTGCCGGCTGGACCCGGAAGGAGGCCTACATCAAGGCCCGCGGCGAAGGCATCGGCCTCCTCGGCGCCGTGGAAGTCGCGCTGGCCCCCGGCGATGCCCCCCGGCTCATCCGGGTGGCCGGGCTGCCGGACGAGCCGGAGCGGTGGTCCATCGGCGCCTTCTGCCCGGTTCCGGGCTTTGCCGCGGCCGTCTGCATCGAGGGTCGCGGCCGCCGCTGGGACGGCGTGTAACCTTTTCTGCCCGGCCGAGGTTTTCCCCTCCGAGCGACCGTGACAGACGAGTGACTTGATGCGGGCCGTCCGGGACGGCGATCTCACCCGGCTCGGTGTGCTGTTCGAGCGGCACCACCGGCCGCTCTTCGACTTCCTCTACCGGATGACCGGCGACCGCGGGGCCGCCGAGGATCTCGTGCAGGACGTGTTCGTCCGGATGCTGCGCTACCGCGCGACCTACCGCGACGACGGCCGGTTCGAGACCTGGATGTTCCGGATCGCCCGCAACGCCCGCGCCGACCATTTCCGGAAGCAGGGCGCCGCCGTCTACGTGCCTGAGGACGGCATGGACTGGGAGAGCGAGGCGCCGGGGCCGGCCCGGCTGCTCGAGCGGGCCCGCGACATGGTCCGCCTCAAGCGGGCGCTGCAGGCGCTGCGCGAGGACCGCCGGGAGCTCATCGTCCTGGTGCGCTATCAGGGGATGACCCACGAACAGGTCGGCGCGATTCTCGGCGTCGACGCCGGCACGGTGAAAGTGCGCTTCCACCGCGCCATCAAGGAGCTCCGCGACGCGTTCACGCGCGTGCCGGAGGGAGAGTGATCATGCAGTGCGACGATCTCGGCCCCCGGATGCTCGACTACCTGGCGGGCGCCCTGTCCGACGACGAGCTGTCGGCGATTCGGGCCCATCTGACTCAGTGCGAGACGTGCCGCGACGAGGTGGATGCGACGGCCGAGCTCTGGGGTGAGCTGGGTGCCGTCACCGCGCCGCGTCCGGACTCCGCCCGCATGCGCGCCCGCTTCGACGCGGCGCTGCAGGGGTATATCGACGGGCAGAGCGCGCCGGCGGCGCGCGCCGGCCGCCTGCCGCTGGCGTGGCGCGAGCAGCCCTGGGTGCAACTGGCGGGGGCGGCGGCCGTGCTCGTCGTCGGCGTCGCCCTCGGCCGCTTCGTCACGCAGCCGCCGCCCTCGAATCCCGAGATCGCGCGAGCTGCGGCAGGAGCTGCGCGACACGCGGCAGATGGTGACGCTGTCGCTGCTCCAGCAGCAGTCCGCGAGCGAGCGCCTGAAGGGCGTCACCTGGAGCAGCCAGATCGAGCAGCCGGGCAGCGAGGTGGTGAGCGCCCTGATCGAGACGCTCCGCCACGATTCGAACGTCAACGTGCGGCTGGCGAGCGTCGACGCCTTGCGGCGCTTCGGCGGGCGCGAGGGGGTGCGGCGTGATGTCGTGGAGGCCCTGCCGCAACAGGAATCGCCGCTCGTCCAGATCGCGCTCATCGACTTCCTGCTCGAAGCCGCAGGGCCCCGAGGCGGCCGGGGTGCTGCGGCGGCTGGCCGACGACATGATGCTCGACAAGGCGGTCCGCGATCGCGCGGCGCGCGGGCTGCGGCAGGTGGGGCTGTGAGCGCGCAACGGCTCGCGTGGCTGCCACGGCTGGGGATGGCGGCCGCGCTGTGTGCGATGGCGGGTTGCGTGGCCGGTGCGGCGCAGGGGCTGATGCGTGACGAGCGCACCGAGAGCCGGCGGCTTCGCTTCGCCGGCGACCGGGACGCACACGCTCGACGCGCGCACGTTCAGCGGGTCGATTCGCGTGTCCGGCGACGGCGGCAGCGACGTTCGCGTCGAGGCGGTGACGAAGGTCGAAGCCGAAACCGCCGAGGCCCTGCAGGCGGCGCTGCGGGAGGTCGTGCTCGAGACGCAGGAGCAGGGCGCCACCGTGGTCGTGTCGGTGCGCGACGGCGAGCGGCCGGCCTGCGGCGAATCGGGCGATTGGCGCGGCCCGGCGTGGTGGGATCGCCGCCGCTACGACGCCACGGTCACGCTCACCGTGCAGGTGCCGCGCGCCGTGCGCGTGCGGCTGTGCGCCGTCAACGGCGAGGAAGTGGCGGTGAGCGGCATCGACGGCGACTTCGACGTGAGCAACGTCAACGGCCGCGTGCGGCTCGACGGGATGCGCGGATCGGGACGCGCGACCACGGTCAACGGCGCCATCGACGCGTCGTTCGCGGCGGCGCCGCGCGACGAGTCGCTGTTCAAGACCGTCAACGGCGCCATCGCGGCGACGTTCCCGCGCGATCTGGCCGCGGAGCTGCGGCTCAAGTCGTTCAACGGCGAGGCCTACACCGACTTCGACACGACGCGCGCTGCCGGCCACGCCGGAACCGGCGCGCCGTGCCGGCGGGCCGCGGTTCGTCTACAAGCGGCACGGCTTCACCAACGTGCGCGTCGGCGCGGGCGGTCCCGCGCTGACGTTCGACACGCTCAATGGCGACGTGCGCATCCTGCGCGCGGGGCGCTGAGGAGAGAGGAACCATGAAGGGCATGTCCCGTCTGTTCGTCTGTGCGCTGGTCGTGGCGCTGGCCGGCGCGGCGTCGGGATCACTGCTGTGGGCGCAAGCCGAGCCCGACGCGCAGATCGTGCCGTTCAGCGATCCGTCGCGGCCGGGCAAGATCGAGGTCGAGCTGCTGTCCGGCGCCATCACCGTGCGGGGCGAGAACCGCCGCGACGTCGCGATCGTGATGCGGCAGCGGCCCGAGAAGCCTTCGGTGCAGGCGTCGGCGCCTCCCGGGCTGCGTCGCCTGCAGCAGGTGGCAGGCTTCGAGGTGAGCGAGGAGCGGAACGAGATCAAGATCGAGGGCTCGTCGTTCCGCCGCAGCGGTTCGCTCGAGCTGCGGGTGCCGCAGCGCACCAACCTCGAGCTCAACACCGTGAACGACGGCACGATCACGGTGGAGAACGTGGAAGGGGAGATCGAGATCGAGAACGTGAACGGCCCGGTGGTGCTCACCAATGTGGCCGGATCCGTCGTCGCCAACTCGGTCAACGGGGGCGTGACGGCGCGTCTGACCCGCGTGATGGCCGACAAGGCGATGGCGTTCACCTCGTTCAACGGGCCGGTTGACGTCACGCTGCCGGCGACGATCAAGGCCAACCTCAGGATGCGCAGCGATCAGGGCGAGATCTTCACCGACTTCGACGTGCAGCTGCGCTCCGCCCCGGCGGCCGGCCGCCAACGCGCCCCGCGGCAGGGACGGCAAGTATCGCGTCGAGGTGAACCGGGCGATCTACGGCGCCGTCAATGGCGGCGGGCCCGAGATCGAACTGCGCACCTTCAACGGCCCGGTGTACCTGCGGAAAGGGCAGTGACCTCGCGCGAAGCGAGGACCTCGCCAGAACGGCACCCAACCAGGACGTTGTTTCTGGCGTCTACAGCCCAGACACTCTGACGCGATGCCGTTGCTCTGGACCCGGCGTGCTCTCGGCGCGGCCCTGTTCGGACTGGGGATGACGGCCGGCCGCGTCGGGGCAGACGCCGAACGCGCCGGCTCCCCGCGCCGTGCGCGCGATGCGCACGCCGTCGCCGCCCGTCATCGACGGCCGCCTCAGCGAGGAAGCCTGGGCCCTCGCCCCCGCCGCCGCCGACTTCACCCAGCGCGATCCCGACGAAGGCCTGCCGGCCACCGAGCGCACCGAGGTCAGGGTGCTCTACGACGACACGGCGGTGTACGTCGGGGCCCGCATGTTCGACGGCGAGCCGCAGCGCATCGACCGCCGGCTGTCGCCGCGCGACAGCGATCCCGACGCCGATCGGCTCACCGTCTATCTCGATCCGATGCGCGACCGTCTCACCGGCGCCATCTTCCGCGTGAGCGCCTCGAACGTGCAGCAGGATGCCGTGCTGCACAACGACAGCTGGTGGGACACCACGTGGGACGGCGTGTGGCAGTCGCAGGTGTCGGTGGACGACCAGGGCTGGTCGGCCGAGGTGCGCATCCCGCTGTCGCAGCTGCGCTTCGCCACCTCCGAGCACCAGACCTGGGGCATCAACGTCGAGCGCTTCGTGCGCCGGAAGAACGAGTACTCGTGGCTCGAGATGGTGCCGAAGAACCAGAACGGCCTGGCGTCGCGCATGCTCGATCTCACCGGCCTCGACGGCATGCGCCCGCGGCGGAACCTCGAGCTGCTGCCGTACGTCGCGGGCCGGGTGGAACTCGTCGAGCCCGCCACGTCCGGCAACCCGTTCAACGACGGCGCGCGCCCCTTCGGTGCGGCGGGGCTCGACCTGAAGTGGGGTCTGACGAGCAACCTCACCGTGAGCGCCACGGTGAACCCGGACTTCGGGCAGGTGGAGGTCGATCCGGCGGTCGTGAACCTCACGGCGTTCGAGACCTTCTTTCAGGAGAAGCGCCCGTTCTTCCTCGAGGGCTCGCAGACCTTCAACAACTTCGGCCGCGGCGGCGCCAACGATTTCTGGGGCTTCAACAATTCCGAGCCGCAGATTTTCTATTCCCGCCGCATCGGCCGCGCGCCGCAGTTGTCGGTGACGGGCGACTACGTCGACAGTCCCACGGCCACGACGATCCTCGGCGCGGCGAAACTGACCGGCAAGATGTCCGGGCGGATGGAGCCCTGGGGCTGTTGCAGGCGGTCACCGGGGAGGAATCCGCCCGCATCAGCGCCGGCGGCTTCAGCGCCAGCGCGGTCGTCGAGCCGCTCTCGAGCTACACCGTGGCGCGCGTGCAGCGCGACTTCGGCCGCACCGGCCTGGGGTTCATCACGACCTCGGTGAGCCGGCAGCTCGAGACCCAGGCGTTGAAGGACGGCCTCACGAGCCAGGCGATCGACGGCCGGTGTCGATGCCTACTGGTTCCTCGACAGCCGCAAGGTGTGGGTGATCACCGGCGACGTGGCCGGCAGCCGCGTCGCCGGCACCGCCACGGCCATCGAGCGGCTCCAGCGTGCTCCGCAGCGCTATTACCAGCGGCCCGACGCCCCTCACGTCGAGCTCGACCCCACGCGCACCAGCCTCAACGGGTTCACCAGCCGCCTCAACCTGAATCGCAACAGCGGTCTGTGGCGCGTCAACGCCGCGCTCTGGAGCGGCAGCCCGGGCTGGGAATCGAACGACCTCGGCTTCCACAGCACCGGCGACCGCGCCGGCGCTCACGCCGTCGTCTTCATCCAGGGAAACAAGCCCCACGGCTTCAGCCGATCGCGCAGCGTGTGGGTGGCCAAGTTCTGGACCTGGAACTTCGCCCGCCAGCTCCAGTCGGACGGCTTCAACGCCCGCGTCAACAACACCTTCATGAACTACTGGTTCCTCGGCGCCAACGTCGGCATGCGCCGGCAGGTGCTCGACGATCGACTGACGCGCGGCGGGCCGTCGGCCGCCAATCCCGGGGGCGGGTTCTACAACGTCGATGCCAGCACCGACTCGCGCCGGCGGCTCTCGGTGCAGGGCAACTACAGCTGGAACTGGACGGAGGCGGGCGGCTGGAGCCGCAACGCGTCGCTCTCGCTCAGCATCAAGCCGTCGCCGCGACTCTCGGTGTCCACGGGGCCGCAATGGACCCGCAACCGCACGATCGCGCAGTACGTCACCAGCGTGACCGACGCGACCGCCACCGACACCTACGGCGGCCGCTACGTGTTCGGCGAGCTGCGCGCAAAGCCAGTTGACGATGACGACGCGCGTCAACGTGATCGTGACGCCCACGGTGTCGATGCAGATTTACGCCCAGCCGCTGCTCGCGGTGGGCGACTACGGCGACTTCAAGGAGCTGGCGCGTCCGCAGACGTTCGACTTCCGTCACTACGGATCGCCCGGCACCTCCATCGTCTACGACCCGGTGGCGCGCGAGTACGAAGTGGACGCCGATGCGGCCGGACCGTCGCCGTCCTTCACGTTCAACGACCCCGACTTCAACTTCAAGTCGCTGCGCCTCAACGCCGTGTTCCGCTGGGAGATGAAGCCCGGCTCGGCGCTGTACGCGGTGTGGACGCGGCAGCAGGTGGACACCGCGTATCCAGGCGTGTTCGTGCCCGGCCGCGACATGCGCGCCCTGTTCGGCGCCGGCGGCGACGACGTCTTCCTCGTGAAGATGGCGTACTGGCTGGGTCGCTGAGCGGCCGGCGCCGCCGGAGGTCCGGCCGCCCTCGCGTATCATGTGCGAGGGGAGACGAGGGCATGACCACATCGAGGATTCCGCCGGCCGCCGTGCTGGCCGCAGCCGTGGCAGTGGGCGCGGCCGTGGCCGTGGCGGCGCAGGCGCCGCGCACCCGCATCCGCCGCAGCGCCGGCACGCGTGACCGACGGCGTTGCCTTCACCGCCAGCGGCGCGGTGGTGCGTCCTCCCGACTACCGCGAGTGGGTGTACGTGACGAGCGGGCTCGGCATGTCCTACGCGCCGGAAAACCTGCAGGCCGCCGCGCCCGCGCCCGGATCCACCGCGCGTCCCCCGGTGTTCGACAACGTCTTCGTCAACCGGCAGTCGTACCGCGCGTTCCTCCAGTCGGGCCGCTGGCCCGACGGCACGATGTTCATCCTCGAGCTGCGCCGCGGCGAGCGGCATGTCTCGATCGACACCGGCGGCCAGACGCAGGGCGCGGTGGTCGGCATCGAGGCGGCGGTGAAGGATTCGGCGCGATACGCCTCGACCGGCGGCTGGGCCTACATCGGTTTCGGCGGCGCGAACGGGCTGGCCGAGTCGGCGATGCCGAACCCGGCCGACCGCATCGTGCTACGCATGTCATCGCGAGCACACGGCGGTGGAGAACACGTTCGTGCAGTTCTACCCGACCCTCCTCGAAGTCGCACGCCGCCACGGCACCGTCAAACCCACCTACGATCCGGCGCGCCGGGTCGAGAGCCGCTGAGCGCCTTCGTGAGCGCGACCGCGAAGCAGGCGGTGGCGGCGCTGGCGGCCGGCGTGGTCCTGGTGGGCGTGCTGGCGGTGTCGTGGCCCTCGAGCGCGCAGACCGAGGACCGGCTGCTGGCGCGGGTGCGGCAGGAGCAGGGTGCCTATCTCGCGACGCTCAGGGACCTGGTCGCGATCGAATCGGGCAGCCGCGACGTCGAGGGCCTCGAACGCCTGTCCGCGCTCATCGCGGCGCGGCTGCGCGCGCTCGGCGGCGAAGTCGAGCATCGTCGGGCCGCCGGCCGACATGACGCGGCTCGAGGACACCCCGGAGCAGCCGGGCAAGACTGTCGTGGCGCGCTTCCGCGGCACCGGGACCGCGCGCATCCTGCTGCTCGCCCACATGGACACCGTGTACGAGCGCGGCACCGCGGCGCGGCAGCCGTTCCGGGTCGAGGGCGATCGGGCCTACGGCCTCGGCATCGCCGACGACAAGAGCGGCGTGGCGCTGGCGATGCACGCCGTGGCCGTGCTCAGGGCGCTCGACATCCGCGACTACGGGCTGCTGACGCTGGCCATCAACGGCGACGAGGAGATCAGCTCGCCGGGATCGCGCAGCCTGATCACCCGTCTCGGCGGCGAGCACGATGCGGTGTTCTCCTGCGAGGGCTCGGATGCCTCCGACAGCCTGCGCCTCGCCACCTCGGGCAACGGCGCGGCGCTGCTGCGGGTGAAGGGGCGGTCGTCGCACGCCGGCAGCGCGCCCGGCGACGGCCGCAACGCGCTCTACGAGCTCGCGCATCAGATTCTGCAGATGCGCGACCTGTCGGACCCGGAGACGGGCGCCACGCTCAACTGGACGGTGGCCAGGGCCGGCGGCACGCGCAACATCATCCCGGCCGCGGCCGAGGCCACCGCCGACGCGCGCGTGCTGCGGGTGCGCGACTGGGACACGCTCGAAGCGCGGCTGCGCGAGCGCATCAAGAACCGGCTGATTGCCGACACGGAAGTGAGCGTGGTGCTCGAGCGGCGGCGCCCGCCGCTCGAAGCGACGCCGGCGTCGCGGGCGATGGCCGCGCACGCGGCCCGCGTCTACGCGACGCTCGGCCGGCGCCTGCGCGTGCTCGACCGCTCGGAAGGCGGCGGCACCGATGCCGCGTTCGCGGCGCTCAAGACCGCCGCGCCCGTGGTCGAGGGCTTCGGGCCGATTGGCGCCGGAGCGCATTCCGACGAGCGCGAGTCGATCGACCTGCGCTCGGTCGAGCCGAGGATGTACCTGCTGGCGCGGATGATCGTCGAGGTCTCGCAGCGGAAGACCGGCACGCGGTAGGGTTCCTACGAAACCGCGGTCGCTAGATCGCCACCCGCCCGGAGCTGTCCCCAAACGCCTGCGTCGGCACGTCGAGCATGTCGAGCATCGACAGCAGCAGGTTGGCCATCGGCGTGTCCTTGGGGTTGGTGATGTGGCGGCCGCCCTTGAGCTTTCCGGACGCGCCGCCCGCCAGCACGATGGGCAGGTCGGTGTGGTTGTGCGAGTTGCCGTCGCTCATGCCGCTGCCGTACAGCACCATCGAGTGATCGAGCAGCGTGCCGTCGCCGTCGGGCGTCGTCTTCAGCTTGTTCAGGAAGCGGGTGAACAGCTTCACGTGGTACTGATTCAGCTGCGTGAAGCGGTCCTTGTTCTCCTGCACGTTCGAGTGGTGCGACAGCGTGTGGAACGGGTCGCGCACCCCGCTCTTCGGGTAGACCTGCCCGCTCAGCTCCTTGCACATCAGGAAGGTGGAGACGCGGGTGATTTCCGCCTGCCACGCCAGCGCCTGCAGGTCGTACATCAGCGTGATGTGCTCTTCGACGTCTTTCGGCACGCCGGTCGGCGACGGCGGGATGTCGAGATCGTCGGACAGCTGCTGTCCCGCCTTCTGCACGCGCCGCTCGATCTCGCGCACGTCCTCGAGATACTGGTCGAGCCGCGAGCGGTCGCCGGCCGGGAGCTTCTTCTGCAGCGAGGCGGCTTCGCCCAGCACCGAGTCGAGCAGGCTGATCGACTGCGCGCGCCGCGCCTTGCGCTCCGTGTCGGTGCTGCCGTCGCCGAAGAGGCGCTCGAACACCACCTGCGGGTTGTTCTGCATCGGCAGCGGCGCCGAGGGGCCCTGCCACGAGATCGTGTCGCGGTACGAGCAGCTCAGGCCGTCGCCGCAGTTCAGGCTCGGCTCCTCGATCATCAGCTCGAGCGAGGGCAGCGGCGTGTCCTGCGAGATCTTGCGCGCCGCGACCTGATCGATCGTGATGCCGAGGTGCGCCTTGGCGCCCGGCTTGGCGAACGCGCCGCTGAGGAAGGCCGCGGCCGAGCGGTTGTGGTTGGCGGTGGCGCCGCTGCCGTAGGCCATCGCGTGCCGCAGGCTGGCTGACGATCGTGACCTGGTCGTAGAACGGCTTGAGCGGCTGCAGGATCTCGGTGAGCTCGTAGCCGGCGCCCGCCGTCGGCCGGCGTCCAGTTGTTCATGATCGCGCCGTGCGGGAAGTAGATCGCGCCGAGCCGGGTTCGCGCCCCGCCGGCCGCCGTCTGCCCGAGCGCGGTCGCCGCCGGAATCATCGAGTCGAGCAGCGGCAGCGCGAGCGACACCCCCATGCCCCGCAGGAACGTCCGCCGCGAGAGGTGAGACCGGGTCAGAAAGGCCATGCGTCCATTCTCCTACGGCTGGCGACTTACGACTTCCGGGTGCGCAGCCGGAACAGCGGGCTTTCCACCACGCCGAGCACGAGCGACGAGAACCGCTGGTCGTTGCGCGCGGCGCTCCGGACGATGCTGCGCACCGTCGACATGTCGGGCGCGTGCAGCGGCCGCCCCAGCGCATAGATCAGCAGCTTCTCGGTGGCCACGGTCATGAACGCGTCGGACCGGTCCAACACCGCCTTGCGCAGGTCGGCGGCGCCCGCCAGCGGCGTACCGTCGGCCAGCTGGCCGGTGGAGTCGATGGGAAACGGGCCCTCGCGATCGCGCCAGGCGCCGACGAGGTCGAAGTTCTCGAGCGCGAACCCCATCGGGTCCATGATCTTGTGGCACGACGCGCAGACCGGGTTGGCCCGGTGCATCTCGAGGCGCTGGCGCAGCGTGGTCGGCTTGGCGGCGTTCGGGTCCTCGTCGAGGTTCACCTCGACGCCCGGGCGGCGGCTGCGGCGGCGGCGTGCCGAGCAGGTTCTCGAGCACCCACTTGCCGCGCGACACGGGCGAGGTGCGGGTGGCGATCGAGGTGACCGTGAGCATGCTGCCGTGCCCGAGCAGGCCGCGGCGCGGGCTCTCGGGCGCCCAGCGCCACCCGGCGGAAGTAGCTGCCATAGACGTTCGGGATGCCGTAGTGGCGCGCGAGGCGCTCGTCCACGAAGGTGTAGTCGGCGTCGAGGAGCGTGGTGAGCGGCCGATCCTCGCGCAGGATGCTGTCGAAGAGCAGTTCGGTCTCGCGACGGAACGACTGGCGCAGGTTGTCGTCGAAGCTTCGCGCCTCCGACTGCACGTTGGCGAGCTCGCGCAGATAGAGCCACTGGCCCGAGAAGTTGCGCACCAGGGCGTCGGACTTCGGGTCCTTCAGCATCCGTGCGACCTGCTGTGCCAGGACGGTGCGATTCGAGAGGCGGCCGCGCTCGGCGAGGTCGAGCAGCTGATCGTCCGGGAATCGAGCTCCAGAGGAAGAACGAGAGCCGCGAGGCCAGCGCGAGGTCGCTGATGGCGTAGGTCGGTCCGGCCGCCGTGCCCGCCGGCTCCAGCTCGGTGCGGAAGACGAACTTGGGCGCGACCAGGATGCGGGCCAGCGCATGCTGGATGCCGGTGTCGAAGTCGCCGGCCGCGCGCCCTTCGCGATAGAAGTCCATCAGCGTGTCCACGTCGGCCGGCGCCGGTGGCTGGCGGAACGCCCGGCGCGCCAGCGTCGAGACGATCCGGCGGGCGCACGGCGCCTCCTCGGCTGGCGCCGCCGGCCGGCAGACGAACACCTTCTTCTGGCTCGGGGTCGATCCGGTGCCGCGAGGCGTTGAAGGGGCCGGTGATGGTGACGGTCTGGACGCCGCCCGGAGGCGTGAACGCCGAGTCCACGCGGAAGTCCGAGAACCCCTCGTCGACGCCGGCGCCGCGCTGCCGGTCCACGAGCGCGAGGCCGATGCGATGCGGGCCGGCGCTGACCGTCTGGCGGAAGCTGCGCGGGTTGCGCACCGTGATCGGCTCGCCGTCGATGGTCACGTCGAGCGCCGACCCGCCGAGGCCGCCGCCGCCCCCGGCGCCGCCGACGGAGAACTCGTATTCGGCATCGAGCGGGAACAGGTGGTTCACGAGCAGGCCGCCGCGCGTGCCGAGCGGCAGGCCGTCGATGTGCTTGTCGTGCGTCTGCCGTCCGGGCGCGGAGTAGGTGACCTGCGACGGCGCGGCCGAGCGATCGCCGACCGCCTGGCGGCTGATCTTCATCGCCGCCGCGACGTAGCCCTGCACGAGCGAGGGCGACACCGTGAGCGCCTCGGCGATGTTGTCGAAGCCCTCGTTGGAGTCGTCGGACGGCAGCAGCGCCTTGACGTCCACCTCGATCGCCAGCAGATCCCGGATGGCGTTGGCGTACTCGGTGCGGTTCAGGCGGTGGAGCGCCGGCGCGTCGGGATGCGCGCCCGGCGGGTTGGCGCGATCGAGCCGCGCCTCGAGGGCGGCGGCGAAGGCGTCGAGCACCGCGCCGCTCCGGCCGCGGCATGCCGCTCGGCGGCATCATGCCGGTCTTGATCTTGCGGACCACCTTCTCCCAGACCTCGGGCTCGGTGCCGACGTGTTCGAGGCCCGCGGGATCCAGCGCCAGCCCCGCCGACCTTGGTGCGCTCGTTGTGGCAGGTGACGCAGTACTGCTTCAGGAGCCCGGCGTCGGCGGTCGGCAGGGGTGCCGCGGCCGCGCCGGTGCGCGCGGGGGCCTGGACGGGAGCCGATGGACGCGGTGCGGCGACGCCCGCGGGCGTCGCGGCGCGGACCGTGTCGACGGGGCCGGCGCCGGCCCGCCCGACTGGGCGGATGCGGCCACGAGGGCGGCCAGCCAGACCGCGACGACAGGCAGCAGTTTCATTCGTGCGTCGTGGCGGCAGCCGACGTGGCGCCGGTCAGTTGTGTCAGCAGGGCGATCGAGCTGGGCTTCGGCCGCGCCGGGTGCGTGGCCAGGAACACGCCTTCGGCCCACGTGAGCGGCGTGCGCCCTTCCTTGTCCTTCACGTCGAGCCTGGCGCCCTTGCTCGCCAGGAATCGGAGGATGTCGTCCGAGCCGCGGTTGGCGGCGCCGTGGGCGGCGGTGAGGCCCATCGAGTTGATGGCGTTGACGTCGAGGCCGAGCTCGACGCAGAGCTGCACCGCCTCGAGCAGCGCCTTCGCGCCCTCGTCGGCGGTCTGATCGACCACCCAGTTCACGCCCGCCGCGGCCATCAGCGCGGTGGTGCCGCCGAAGGTCGGGATCTTCGGGTCGGCCCCGCGCGCGAGCAGCCGCTTCATCACCGTGACGTCGCCGGCGAGCGCGGCCCGGATGAAGGGCGTCTGGCCGGTGAAGTCCACCCACTCGAGGGTGCCGGTCACGGTGAGCATCTGGCGCCGGATGGGCGGCGACTCCTTGGTGCGCGCGTTGGGATTGGCGCCCTTCTCGAGCAGGACGTCGATGAGCTCGAGCAGCGGCGCGCGATCGACGTTGTTGACGAACGTGTTGTTGTCGAAGTCCATGTTGCGGGCTTCGACGGCCGTCCAGAGCGGCGTGCGTCCGTACCAGTCCACCGCGTTGACGTTGGCGCCGCGGTCGATGAGCAGGCGCGCCACGTCGGCGTGGTTGTTGGCGATGGCCGCGAGGAGCGGCGTGATGGCGTTGGCGTCGGTCTGATCGATGGTGGCGCCGGCGTCGAGCAGCAGCCGCGCCGATTCGAGCCGTCCGTCGCGCGCCGCGTACATCAGCGGCGTCATCGCGCCCGGAATCAGATAGCGCGAGCCGCGCTCGGGCAACCCGCCGCGCACGATGCCGATGCCGTGGCCGAAGCCCGGCACCGAGTTGGGGAGCACCCACCGGGGCGTCTCGCCGGTGCGTGTCTGCGCGTTGACCGCGGCGCCCTGGGCGATGAAGAACCGCACGAGCTCGGGATGGTTGGCCCGCACGGCCACCATCAGCGCGGTCTGCTGAAAGGTCTTGTCGCGGGCGTCGAGCGTGGCGCCCGCCGCGAGCAGCGCCTGCACGGTGTCGAGGCTGCCCACCTGCGCCGCCATCATCAGCGGCGTGTCGCCGGCGCCGTCGGGCGTGTTGGCGTCGGCGCCGCTTTCGAGCAGCAGCTTCACCATGGCGGCGTTGCCGCTCGAGGCCGCGAGCGACATCGGGCGTGACGCCGTAACGCGTGATGAGCTTGGGATCGGCGCCGGCGCGCAGGAGCGCGCTCGTGGTGTCGAGATCGTTGACGCGGACCGTCCAGTGCAGGGCGGGCGTGCCGTCGCGCCCCGGCGCGTTCACGTCCACGCCCTTCTGCTGCAGCAGGGTCCGGACAGCCGCCATGTCCCGCGTCATGGCGGCGTCGGCCAGGCGCGTGTCACGATCGGCGGCGCCCGCCGCGGACGGCATGCCGATCGCCAGCAGCAGGCCGGCAACCGCGGAGACGCGCAGGCAGACACCCGTTCTCGTCATGCAACCTATCCTGGTCCACGATGCCGGCAGGCGGACGTAACCCTCAGTATTATCAGGCATTTGGTCGGAGGGCGCCAGCGCGCCGCGGTGGCCGCGGCTCAAGTTTCGCTCAAAGAACGAGGCGGGTGCGCCGGCTAAGGCGGGTCAGTCAACTCGACCGCCAGCCGGAGCCACGTCGCGGGGCAGCCGTGCTACTTCGCGGCGCGTCGACCGGCTCAATCTTGAGCAGCGCCGCGGCGTCTTCTTCCGTCAGCACGTAGAGCAGGCCGTCGGGGCCTTGCCGCACGTCGCGGATCCGCTGGTGCAGATCGCGCAGCAGCGACTCGCGGCGCAGCTCGTCCCAGTTGTCGTTGAAGACGATGCGCTGGAGCTGCCCGGTCCGCGCGATTTCGCCCTCGCGCAGCCCGCCGACGAACAGGTTGCGCCGCCAGTTGGGGAAGCGATCGCCGGTGTAGAACGCCATGCCCGACACGGCAATCGACGGCACCCAGAGAACGTGCGGCCGCTCCATGCCGTCGCGGTGCGGCACCGGCGACAGATAGTGACCGCGATAGTCGCGCCCGTCGCTCACGAACGGCCAGCCGTAGTTGCGGCCCGGCCGCAGGATGTTCACCTCGTCGCCGCCGTTCGGGCCCTGCTCGCCGGCCCACATCTCCCCGGTGAACGGGTTGAGCGCCAGCGCGAGCTGGGTGCGGTGGCCCATCGTGTAGATGTAGGGCTTGAAGCCGGCCTTGCCGACGAACGGGTTGTCGGGCGGCACCTTGCCCTCGTCCGTCATCCGCAGGATCTTGCCGGCATCGTCGTTGCCGTGCTGCGGCCGGTCGAGGCTGGCTGCCGGACCGGTGCCGGGTCCGCCGATGGTCATGTAGAGCATGCCGTCGCGCCCGAAGGCGATGCGCGACATCTCCATGTCCACGTCGTCCGACACGTAGATGTCGGTGAGGTCGGCGAGCGCCTTGCCGTTCCAGCGCCCGCGCATGATGGCGTTGCTGGCGACCGGATAGTCCTTGCCGTTGACGTCGGGCGCCGTGCCGCGCGGCTTGTGGTACGAGATGTACACCCACTGGTTCTCGGCGTAGCGCGGGTGCAGCGCGATGTCCATCAGGCCGGCCATCGTCGCGATCGAGGTCACCGCCGGAATGCCGGGCACCGGCGCCGCGTCGAGCACGCCGTTGCGCACGACGCGCAGGCGGCCGACGCGCTCCGTGATGAGCATGTCGCCGCCCGGCAGGAACGCCACGCTCCACGGATGCGACAGCCCTTTGGTGACGACCGACACACTGGATGTTTCGCTGCTCGTAGGTGTCGAACTGCCACGGTCCGTCGCCGAGCGGCGGGCTGTTGTACGGCGCGCACCTTCGGTCCGGGCGGAATCACCCCGCGCATGATCGCGCACGAGGGGATAGCTCTTCTTGATCGGCGTCTGCTGCGCCGCGGGAACGGCGAGCGCAGCGGCGCACACCGCGGCTGCAGACATGACGCCGATCGCGCGCTGCAGCCCTGACGACTGTGACATGGGACGACCTCCGAGTGAACTCGCGGCTAACTATAACAGCCGGCTGCGCGCGCGGCGCGTCACGCCGCGGCGCCCGATCTGGGCGATAATCCGCACAGATCTCCTGGCGCGTCGCGTCGCGACGGCGCGCCCACCCGGACAACCATGCCACCGAGGATCCTCATCGTCGAGGACGACCGGGCCGCGCGGATGGGCCTGCAGGAGCTGCTGCGCCAGGCCGGCTACGAGACCATCGTCGCCGGCGATTTCCGTGACGGCCGCCGCGCCCTCGAAGCGTGAGGCTCCGGATCTGCTGATCGCCGATCTGCGCCTCGAGGGATTCAACGGGCTGCAGCTGCTGCACGTCAACCCGCGCCCGATCCCCGCGATCATCGTGACCGGCTATCCCGACGAGGTGCTGCAGGCGGAGGCGCGCAAGCTCGGAGCCGAGTACCTGCGTGAAACCGATCGCAGCCTGCCGGTGCTGCTTTCGACCGTGGAGCGGATGCTCGCCGGCCCCGACCGTCAGGAGCGCCGGCGCTGGCCGCGCAAGCGTCTGCTGATCGATCTGCCGGTGGAAGTGGACGACGTGCCCGGCGCGCGTGATCGACATCGGCTACGGCGGCGCGCAGGTGGAGGTGTTCCGGCCGGGCGCCACGCGCATTCTCGCCGCAGCTGCGCCTCGTGTTTCCGGTGAACGAGGTCGCGCTCGAGGCCGATCTCGTGTGGGGCACGCCCGAGCGCGCGGGCCGATGGCTGTGCGGCGTCGCCGTGCGCGGGGCGCAGGAGGGGCCGTGGCGATCGCTGTGTGACTCGATCTGAGCGGCCGTCGCAGCGTCTACGGCCGCAGTAGCGCGGCGGCCGCAGCACGATCTCGACCAGTCGTTCCGAGTTGACCGGCTCCCCGTTGCGCGTGGCGGGCCGATAGGTCCAGTTGCGCGCGGCCGCCAGCACCAGCCGATCGTACGGCGGGTACACGGACGGCTCCATCATCGCCCCCGTGACCTTGCCAGTGGCGTCGATGAGCACGCGCACCGCACCCGTGAACCCGAGTGCGCGAGTGTCGCCGGTCGGGGGCGCCATAGGGGCAGCACCTGCGAGATGGGCACGGCGGCCACGAATCCTGGGTCGGCAGGCGGGCGTAGCCCGACGGCCTGACTCGCGGGCGGCGGTTGCGCCGCTGGCGTGCGGGGCGCCGGTGGCGGCTGTGCGCCCGGCCGGGTCGACGCGGCCGCCGTGTTACCGGCGGGCGGGTTTGCGGCTGGCGATGCGGCTGGAGCCGCGGCTGGCGATGCCGCGCGGCGGCCCAGACACAGCCGCCGCGGATGGTGCGGGAGTGGCCGCGGCCGCAGCTGCCGCGGCCGCCGCGATCTGCGCGCGCGTCAGCTCGGCCAACGCATTGGCCGCCAGCGTCAGATCGGCCAGATCGGCCCGGTCCGTCAGCCCCGGTTCGGCCAGCAGCTCGGGTCACCGCCTCGAAGCGCTGGTTCGCCGCGGTCGCGTCACCCTTCTGCATCAGCTGACGGCCATCGGCGAGCGCCGCGCGCGCGACGTCAGGAACGAGGCGCGCTCGCGCGGCGCGTGAACACCGACGCCACGCGCGGGGCGAGCTCGCTCGTGTCGGGAACCGAGAACGGATCGGCCGCCACGCTGAGCGCGATCGCCTGGTCGGCCTCGGCGGTGCGGCCGAGCGCGAGCAGGCACAGCGCACGATAGTGGTGCAGTTCGGCCGCGCGTGCGCCGGTCCGTCCGGCGGCGGCGCGCCTGCTTGTCGAGAAGACCGAGGGCTTCCTCGTACGACGCGTTGACGTAGAGCGTCTTCGCGCCGCCGAGGTCGTCCTGAGCGTATCCGATGCCGGCGCCCAGCAGCGACAGCGACGCTCGCCGCCAGAAGTGCCGCCCGACGTCCGCAGCGCCTCGTGTGGGTCATGGTGTGTGTGTCGGTTCAGGGACGCCGCATGTCCACGCTGATCCGGTTGGGACCGTTGGTGGTCAGCGTGACCGTGCGGCGGCGTTCACCGAACTCCGGGTGGCGCAGCAGGATCTCGTGCCGCCCGACGGGACGTGACAAGGTGCCGATGGGCGTCTCGCCCACCCGCTCGCCGTCCACGAACACTTCGGCCCAGGGTTGCGCGTTGACCGACAGCGTGACCGCGGGCAGTTCGAGACGCACGTCGGTGGCGGCGCCCGGCCGCACCGTGACGGTGCGCTGCGCACGGAAGCCGAGCTCGTCGCTCACGAAGTCGAGCACGTGCACGCCGGGCGGCAGCAGCAGGCGGCCGATGTTGGTGGTGCCCACGAGGCGGTCCTGCTTCGAAGATCTGCAGTGGCGAGGCGACGTCGACGCTCAGCCAGCCGGCGACCGACCCCGGGCGTCGCCGGTGCGACGACGTGCAGTGACTTGGTGGTGCCTTGCGTAATCTCGACGCGCTGCTCGACCGTGGCCGTGGAGAAGCGCACCGCGAGCGCGTGGGTGCCGACCGACAGGTCGGGCAGCGTGAGCGGCGTGACGCCGCGCGCGACGCCGTCGACGACGAGCGGCACACGCGACGGTTCGCTGGTCACCTGCAGCGTGCCGGACGACGCGGCACCGGCGCGGCGGCGGCGGCGGCGACGAACTCGAAGCGATGCCGCACGGTCTCGCCGCGCCGCACGTTCACGGCCACGGTGCGCGAGAGGTCGCCCTGCTTCAGCACCACCGAGCGCGTGCCCTCGGCGAGCGTGAGCTCCACCGGCGTGCGGCCCGACGGCGCGGCCGTCCACGATGACGTCGAGCCCCGCGGGATCCGTGTCGATGGCGAGCGTGCCGGTGGCGCTGCCGATGACGCCTGCGGAACGCAGGCCCCAGTAGGTCAGGAACGGCGCCTGGATGATCACGAGCGCTGCCGAGCGCGATCACCAGCCAGCTTCGCTGCGTCCGCGTGGCGGCGGCTGGCCGGCCGCTGCCGAGCTCGACCGGCGTCAGCCCGCTCCGCGCGCCGGCGGCGGCGTGCCGGCCGCTGGAGCGACGTCGGCGGCTGCGCCATCGGCGGCACGAGTCTCAGTTCGTCGGGATCGGCCGGTGCGGGAGGCGCCTCGAAGCGCGCACTGCCCGGCGACTCGGTCGAGAACTGCGTCGATGCTCGACAGGTCTCGCACCGATCCGTCCGTGTCGGCCGGCTTGGCCGCATTGCCGGTGCGTTCGACGGGCGTCGCCGCACGAAGGTGGGTAGGTCTGCTCACGGGCCGCACTCTCGCGAGCCGCACGCCGGCCCGCAAATAATCGAACGCCGATTGTGACCCAAAACGGGACAACTCGTCTATTTGTGGACCAGAAAGAAACAGTGGCTGTCGAGGCGAAGTCGTCGCGTGACTAGCGGATGATCTGGTTCAGCCGGGCTTCACCGATGATGCGGACGTCGGCCAGGCGCCAGCGGCCGTTTTGGCGCTGCCACCTCTGCGAGACGCGCGAGATGTGCTCGCCGCCCCGCCCGCCGTCCGCCTGCTCGGTCATGCGGGCGGTCAGGATCGCGTTGTCGCCGACGAGTTCCAGCTCGACCTGATCGAGGTCGCGACGGACGTTGCCCTGCCAGGCGGGGAAGCGCTCGGCGACCGACCGTTCGTCCGACACGGTGATGTTCTCGCTGCCGGTCGTCGCCATCGCCTCGCGGTCGCGCCGCTGATAGGCGTCGAGCCACTGCTGGCCGGCCGCACCAGATCGGGACGCGCGCCCGACACGCCGCCCGGTGCGGGCGCCGCGTCGGCCGCCGGAGACGTGGCCGCGGTCGGCGTCGCCGATGGCGGCGTCGCGCGCGTCGGGACGACGGCCGGGCAGGGGCGCATCTGCCGGGACGATCGAGGCCGAGGCCGCCGGTGGCGCCGCGGCGCTGTTCGCGCCGCTGGTCCGTGGCAACCGCCGGTGTCGCCAGCGGTGCGGCCGCGGTGAACGCGCGCGTGACGGCTCTGCCGTCGGGACCGAGGGCCTGCGCGGCGGCGCCGTCGACGCCGACGAAGACCGCCCCGGCATCGCCCGCGCGAATCGACACGGAGCGGGCGCCGTAGATGTGGCGGGTCTCGCCGGCCTGATAGATGCGGCCGGTCTCTTCCTTGCCGTCGATCTGCGCGCGAATCCACGACGGCCGGCGTGCCTCGATCGTCAGGGCCACGGTGCCGGGAGCGGTAGGCGCCGTCGCAGCGGGCGTCGTCGCGGCCGACTCCGGCGCCGGTAGCGCGCTCGCGGTCGCCTCCGCACTCGCGTCCGCGACGGGCGGGGCCGCCGCCGAGAGCGGTTCCGGCCCCTCACGGGTCAACGCCCACCACAGCGTACCCACCACCGCCAGCGCACCGGTGGCGGCGAAGAGGCCGACGAAGGTCCGCGCCGATCGCGCCGGGCGGGCGCCTCGGCCTCGGCCTCGTCGCCGAACAGACGCGAGGGCGGCGTGACGCGCGGCGCACCGAACGAATCGGCCGGCTCCTCCGCTCCAGTCGCCGATCGGCTCGGTCACGCCGGCGCGCCCCGGGAGGCTGTCGAAGAAGTCGCTCCGGGGCGTGGTGTCGAACGCGAGCGGCGCGGCAGGCGACGGCTCGACGTCGGCCGACAGCACGCGGCCGCGATCGGCGCGTCCGCCGGCTCGAACGGCTGCGGCGCATCGCGCAACAGCGTGCGCAGCTCGGCCAGCCGCAGGGTGTCGAAGGACAAGGGCTCGAAGCCCGCTCGTGACGCCGGCTCCGGCTCGCCCGGCTCGGCCTGGCGGTCGCCGTCGTCGGTGACCGAGCAGGCGCGCGAGCGTGGGAATGGGCAGATCGCGGGTCTGGAAGTCGAGGGACGAGAGCGCGGCGTCGAGACTCAGTTCGTGCACCGGTCCTTCGGCCCTCGGCTCGTCACGGCCGGCGGCCTGGGAGGATTCGGGCGACGCTGCAGCGGATGCGCTCGATGCCATGTCGGCCGGCGCGTCGCCCTGCCAGTCGAACGGTGCGGACCGGCATGCCGGTCGGGGCCACGGCAAACGCGCCGGGAGCTTCGGCGCTGAGCGCCTCGATTTCCGCCCGCGCCTCGTCGAGCACGCTGCGCACGCCCTTGCGGGCCTCGAGCACCACGTCGCGCGTGATGTCGAGCGTGTCGCCGGCGTTCTCGACGCGCGCGCGCTCGGGTTCGGCGAGCAGGTTGGCGAACGTCGGCAGCGGGAGCTCCGACGCGTCGGTGGTGTCGACGGCGGCGTGCAGTTGCGCCGTGAGCACCAGCAGTTCCCGCCGGGCCTCGACGATGATGCGCCGGACGTCGCGGCGCGCGGCGGTCACGATGTCGATCGCTTCGCGCTCCGCCGCTTGCCGAACCTCCTCGCGCATGCGCACGAGCTCGTCGGCCTGGGCCAGCCATGCGGAGCGCTGTTGACGGTACTGATCGAGCAGGCCGGGCACATTGGCAAGATCGGCCCTGGCAGGTTTCGAGGGGTCTTGATCGGCCACGATTGAGAAAAAGGGTGCCCGAGAACGAGATCGCGCGCAAGCCAAATCTTGCTGTTGGGCTGTGGCGTACGCAGCCCTGACCGATCTGCAACGGCGGCGACGAACCGCGTCGTTCGCCGGTCCGCGCGCCGGGCCTGGGACTCGCCCCGGGCCGCACGAATTCTTCGATGGAACGGGCGTTCAGCGGCCGGCGGTGGCGGCGGTACGGAGGTTGCGGGAGTGGCTCCCGACTCGAGCCATGGCCCCGACGGCCGTGAAGGAGGAGTAGGGAATGATGGGACTGGTCGCCTTCATCGCGATCGGCGTGATGGGGCTGATTCTCGTGCGGGTCCGGCGGCAGCGGAAGGCGCGCACGGCGCTCCCGCGATGAGCACACACGCACGGCGCTGAGCGCTCCGCGGCTCAGCGCGCGCGACGCAGGCTGGCTGGACCGCTCGGGTGCGCCGGGCTCAGTACGAGACGGCGTCCACGAGCTGACGCCACGTCGTCTGGCTGGTGTCGGGAATCGCGGCGCCGCACAGCCAGCCGCTCTCGCCGCTCGGTTTCTGCCACACCACGTTCACGTCGATCGCGACGTTCGAGGTCGGCAGCGTCATCGACAGCGAGCGCGGCAGCCGCTCTGTCGGCGTTCGCTCCATTTCAAGCCGCAGTCCGCCGTAGCTGATGTCGAGGATGCGCACCGGCAGATCCTGCACCCACGCCTTGAGCTGCCGCGTCACCGGCTTGCGCGCATAGCGGCGCGTGGCGCTGAAGATGGCGTTGGGCGCGCTCGCCTCCAGCTTCTGCTGCACGAGCGCGAGCAACGCCACCGGCGAGATCGGCTTGAGCAGGTACTCCGCGCCCATCTTGCGGGCGTCGGCCTCGATGGCGCGGTCCGGGAACCCGGTGATCACGATCGCTGGAACCGGTCGAGACCCCATGGCGAGCAGCTGCAGCCCGTTGTAGCCCTGGAGACGGATGTCGGTGATGATCAGGTCGGGCGCATCGCGTTCGAGCGCCTCGGTCGCT
Source organism: uncultured Acidobacteriota bacterium (assembly GCA_963731785.1). Taxonomy (GTDB): domain Bacteria; phylum Acidobacteriota; class Vicinamibacteria; order Vicinamibacterales; family UBA2999; genus DASYRM01. The sequence goes on along the minus strand of CAVSWX010000008.1, from coordinate 236,068 downwards.
TCCGGCAGCGAGCCGGCCGGAATCGCCACGTAGCCCGCCCCCGACATCAGCGCGGTGAGGCCCCGGCGGGTCGCCTCGTCGTCATCGAGAATCAGGATCCGGCGGGGGGCAGTCGGCAACGTGGTCATGCTGAGTCCGCACGCAACGCCCATACCGTCGCGCAGGGGCGACATGTGCCCGTCCTTCTGCACATCTTGCGGGCCGTAAGCCCGGCCGTCGACCTCGATCCCGTCGGTCGAATCTCAGACTTGTCGCTGAGGTGGACGAAACGGCTGAGCCTGGAATGGCGAACGGGCGTCGGGCCCCTTTACAGATTATCGCCGCGCGATCGGCGTCCTTCGAGGTGTCGTGCCTCAGCTATTCGCTGCCGAACGCCGCCCGCGGATCGCGTGCGCCGGCGCGGCGCGCCAACCCGCCCCAGCTGGCCCACCGCGCGTGGAGCGCCGCGCGCTGCGCGTGGGAGAACTGCCAGTCCTCGGCGCGGTTGCGCGTGAGCTCTTCCGCGGTCCAGGTTTCGCGCATCAGGCCCCGGGCCGGGTGATCGTTCGACCCCAGCAGCTGATGGCCGAGCTCGTGGGTGATGGCGCGTCCGAGAACCTCGGCGCGCACGCGCCTTCCCGGTGGACGCCAGCCAGTCCACGCGATCGACGTACACCGTCGAGAGCGTGCCGGTGGCGGTGGTCGGATCGATCAGCGAGTAGCCGAACGCGCGGCGGTTGCCGTCTTCGGCCGTCGGCGTGCTGTGGGTGAGGCGCACGACGAGCTCGTGCGAGGCCGGCGCCGCGTCGCATCCCGGTTGCGTGCGCCCGTCGCGGGCCGGCGTGCAGACGATCCAGATCGCGTACAGATCGGCCCGCGAGAGGATCGAGCCGGCGACCTTGAGGGCGGCGGTGCGGACGTTGGCCGTGACACCGGCGTTGTCGTAGACGCGGATGGTGACGCTGTCGAGGATGATCGCGGCCGTGTTGCCGAGCGCGGCCGGCGCGAGCGCGCCGGCGGCTGCCAGCACGAGCGTTGCCGGCGTGATCCGCCGCGCGCGGCGGAAGAGACCCGAGAGGCCAGTGGCTCGTATCGTCATCGTGTCGCCGCCGTTCCGGCCGCTCCCGCCGGCTCGAGCCGGATCACCGCACCCGGATTCTCGCTGGTCAGCACATAGAGCAGCCCGTCGGGGCCCTGCCTCACGTCGCGGATGCGCTGCTTCAGCTCCCGCAGCAGGGGCTCGCGCCGGATCTCCTCCCATTTCTCGTTGAACACCACGCGCTGGATCTGACCGCTCCGCGGCATTTCGCCCTCGCGCAGGCCGCCGACCAGGACGCTGCGTTTCCACTGCGGAAAGGCCTCGCCGGTATAGAACGTCATCCCGGTCACGGCAATCGACGGGACCCAGTAGACCACCGGCTGCTCGAAGTCGGCGCGCCAGGGCACCTCCGAGATCGGCGGGCCGAGATAGTTGCGGCCGTAGCTCACCGTGGGCCAGCCGTAATCGCGGCCCGCTTTCAGGACGTTGATCTCGTCGCCGCCGTTCGGGCCCTGTTCGGTCATCCACAGCTCGCCGGTCTCGGGGTTGACCGCGAGCGCATGGCCGTTGCGGTGCCCCAGGGTGTAGATCGCCGGCTTGAACCCGTTGCGGGTGACGAACGGGTTGTCGGGCGGGATGGTCCCGTCGTCGCGCAACCGGATCACCTTGCCCGCGTAGTCCGACGGATCCTGCGAGCGCACGACCGCCGGTCCGGTGCCGGGCGCGCTCACGGTCATGTAAAGCATGCCGTCGCGTCCGAACGCGATGCGTGACGACTCGGTGCCGGTGGCGCCCGTGGCGAAGATATCGGTGAGCGCCGTGATCGCCTTGCCGTCCCACACCCCGCGCGCGAGCGTGCTTTCTCCGGCCAGTTCGGGCTGGCCGTTGCCGAGCGTGCGGCCCGTGGGCACGGGCTTGTGGTACGAGAGGTAGATGAAGCGGTTGTCGGCGAACCGCGGGTGCAGGACGATGTCCATCAGGCCCTGCAGGCCCGCCGCGCGCACCTTGGGGGCGCCGGCGACCGGCGCCGGGTCGAGCACGCCGTTGCGGAAGATTCTGATGCGCCCGGGACGCTCGGTCACGAGCATCTCGCCGCTGGGCAGGAACGCCAGCGACCACGGCTGCTCGAGAGTCCGGCTCAGGACGGTAACGCGGAAGTCGCGCACTTCCGCCGACTGCAGGAGGATGGGGCCCTCGGGCAGCGGCGGCGTCGGCCACGGCACGGGCGGCGGCGCGGCGACGTTCTGGCCCCGCAACGCTGCCCCGGCCGCGCTGACGAGCAGCACGGCCGTCGCGGCGAAGATCGTGCGCGCACGCAGCGCGGTGAACCGGTTCATGCGTCGTCTCCGGAGACTCTGCTCGAACGCCTCGAAAGGTCTGCAGAATATCACGCGCCGACGCGCGTTCGTCCCGCCCAACCCGCCGGGCGGCTTTGCGGAAACGCTCTACCGGGGTACCGCGGTACGGCCGCCGCCGTCGCCGCCCGACGACCCGCCGCTGCTCGAGCCGCTGCTGGAGCCGCTGCTGGAACTGCCCGAACTGCTCGGCGCGGAGCTGCTGCTCCCGGCGTCGCCAGCGGTGTAGCCCTGGCGCGAGACCCTGCCACCCGATGTCGCGCTCGACCGGGGCGTCGGACCGCCGCCATCCGGCGTCGACCCGTCGCGCCGATCCACGCGCGTATAGCCGCGACCGTTGATCGCCCGGCCGTTCTCGGGCGGCCGGTTGTCGATGTCGCCCCCGCCGCCGCCCTCAATCGGCACGTACACGGCAGGGGGGTAGAACGCGTACGGGTAGTAGCGGAGATACGAATAGCCGAAGGGCGAGAAGAAGTACGGCGAGTAGTAGTAGTTCGAGTAGTACGGCCCGAAGTACGCCCCGAAGAAATACGGGTACGCGTAGCTGGCGTCGACGATAATCGGCGCCGCCGGGTAGAGCGGCGGGAGCGGCGCCAGCCGATCGTCGGGCGCCGACGGCCGCACCGCGAAGTGCTGCGGATAGGAAAGGGCGACCATCAGATCGATGACGCGGTCGTCGACACCGGCCCGGTCGAGATCGACGAGCACGCGCGACGACAACGGGAAGCGCGCCGAGGTTTCCATGAGGGCGGCTTCGATCGCCCGCGGCGACACGTGCGCCGACGCCTCTTTCACGTGTTCGACCCGCAGCCGCACGGCGGCCGCCGGCACACCGGCCCGCGCGCGCTCGGCCCCAGGCCGGTAGCGGCGGACGCGGACGCTGTCGGTGCCGCCGATCGTCACCGCCTGCACGTCCACCCAGTGCCCGTCGGGTGTGATGAGCGCGAGTCCGGTGACGGTGCGCGACGGCTGACCTTCGCAGGCCGACCTCGGCGCGCGTGAAGAGCCGCAGGCCGTCGGCCGACCACTCGCGCGCGCTGCGTGCCGGTGCAGCTGCCGTCGGCGACCGGGATGATCCGCGCCGTCGGCGATGATCGTCTGCGACAGCACCTGCTGTTCGCCGACGAACGTACGCAGTTCCGCCCCGCGCTGGCTCGGCGCCACGCAGACGCGGGCGTCGCGGTTGCCGTCCGGACGCACTGGACCGGTGACGCCACCGGCGGCGTCCTCGGCTGGAGGCAGGCGGGCGACGTTACCGTCGGCCACCAGGTTCCAGCACCCGAGCCAATCGTTCCAGCGCGGATCCGGTGTCTGGGCACCGGCCGTCGTGGACGCGGCGAGCACGAACGCCGCGGCAAGGCCGGCGGAGATGCGCGCGACGAAAGCGCCTGTCATGACCTCCTCCCTCAATCCACCGGCGCCTGCGCCGGTGTGCCAGAGACTGCCTTCGGCGTGAGTGCGCCTCACTAGAACATGAAGCTGGCGCCCGCGGCCAGCTTGAATCCCGCCAGGTCGATCGGCTCGAAGTCCACCCAGGTGCGGCCGAGGGTGGCGTGCGCCCATTGATAGCGGCCGTCGACGGTGACGTACACCCGCTTCAGCACCCGGATGTCGACGCCCGCGAACGCCTGGGCCACCGGCGCCCATCCCGACGACGCGAAGGTGCTGGGGAACACCGAGTTGTCCTGGAAGTCGATGAAGTCGCCGAACTGCTCCAGATCGTAGTAGAGCGCCCCGCCGCCGGCGCCCACGTAGGGCACGATGTTCTTCGGCACCCAGGCCAGCCGGCCCACCTCGAGACCGCGCTCGACCAGCGCGTACTTGACGCTGCCGGTCAGCCCGACCGTGCGCAGCCGGGTGCTCTGGGTGATCGGCAGGCGGTTGTTGTCGACGAAATCGCGATACTCGGATGTGGTCGTCGTCTGGTTGAAGTCGACGCCGACGACGGCGTCGGCCCGGCGGCCGAGCGAGATGGCCACGTCGGTCGCAAAGCCGGGCGCATTGAAGTCCTTCTGGCCCAGCGTCAACTGATCGGCGACGAAGGCGTACCAGTCGCTGTCGGCGCGCGCAAACATCCAGTTCCCGCGGACGCCGATCGCCCCTCGCGGACGCCCGAACAGGAAGTCGGGCGAGCCGAACTCGCTCACCCCGGGCGATGCCGGCCGGTCGTCCTGGGCCCGCGCCTCTGCAGCCAGGAGCACGCCGAGCACGATGGCCACGCACACTGTCATCTGCCGCATGCCTGCCCCCTGCTGATAGTAGCTCCGGATCGCCAGCGCAAAGGCCGCGCCAGCGCCGATCCGTTCGAGAGTTGAGGAAAATCGCCTCCGAGTCGCGGCGGGCGTCCGCGTATGTCCGTCGCGGGCGACAGAGTATCCTTGCGCCAGAGTGCATCAGCTGCTGGTGTTCGGGTCGGCGGTCGGCGCCGGGATGATCAACTCGGTGGCCGGCGGCGGCACGCTGCTGTCGTTTCCCACCCTCATCTGGCTCGGGGTGCCGTCCATTCCCGCCAATGCCACCAGCACCGTGGCGCTCTGGCCGGGATCGCTCGGCAGCGTTTGGGGGTATCGCCGCGAGCTCCGGGACGCCGATCGCAGTCTGTACGCGCTGGCGGTGCCGAGTCTGGCCGGTGGACTGCTCGGCGCCATCCTGCTGTCGCGCACCCCGACCGAGGTGTTCGACCGGCTGGTTCCCCTCCTCATCTTCTTCGCCACCTGCCTGCTGGCGGCGCAGGAGGCGATCCAGCGGCGCTTCGACCTGTCGGCCATCCACACCAACGCGCGCTCGCCGTGGCTGTCGTGGGCGATGGTGTTCCAGGCGGGCGTGGGCCTCTACGGCGGCTACTTCGGCGCCGGCATCGGCATCATGATGCTGGCGGCGCTCAGCCTGATGGGCCACACCGACATCCACCGGATGAACGCCGTGAAGAACGTCCTGGCCGTCTGCATCAACGGCATCGCCGCGGCCTATTTCGTGGCGAGCGGCCTGGTCATCTGGCAGGACGCTGCCGTGATGGCGGCCGGCGCGCTGCTCGGGGGCGTGGGCGGCGCCGGCCTGGCGCGCCGCATGGGGCGCGCGGTCGTGCGCCGCATCGTGATCGCGATCGGCTTCGGGATGGCCGCGCGCTGCTGGTGAAGCTGCTGTGACCGTCGCCGCCGACTCGCGGTTCATGGAGTTCACGCGCGCGCAGTGGGCGGCGCTGCGGGCCTCGACCCCGCTGCCGCTCACCGAGTCGCAGCTGCGCGGGCTGGTCGGCGTCAACGAATGGATGTCGCTGGACGAGGTGGCCGCCATCTACCTGCCGCTCTCGCGCCTCCTCAATCTCTACGTCGGCGCCGTGCAGAACCTCCACCGCGCCACGGCGACGTTCGTCGGGTCGCAAAGCCCGCGCGTGCCGTACGTGATCGGCCTGGCGGGCAGCGTCGCGGTGGGCAAGAGCACCACGTCGCGCGTGCTGCAGGCGCTGCTCTCGAGCTGGCCGAGCCATCCGCAGGTGGACCTCGTCACCACCGACGGCTTCCTGCGCCCGCAAGGCGAGCTCGAGGCGCGCGGCCTGGCGCAGCGCAAGGGCTTTCCCGAGAGCTACGACCTGCGCCGGCTGGTGCAGTTCATGGCCGACGTGAAGTCGGGTGCAGCCGAAGCGGCGGCGCCGGTCTATTCGCACCTGGCCTACGACATCGTGCCCGGCGAACGCCAGGTCGTGCGGCGCCCCGACATCGTCATCGTCGAGGGCCTCAACGTGCTGCAGACCGGCAGCGGGCGCGCCGGGCAGCCCATGCCCAGCTTCGTGTCGGACTTCTTCGACTTCTCGATCTATGTGGACGCCGCCGAAGAGGACATCGAGCAGTGGTACGTGGAGCGCTTCCTCAAGCTGCGCGAGACGGTCTTCCGGGATCCGTCCTCCTACTTTCACCGCTACGCGGCGCTCTCGCCGGAGGAGGCCGCCGCAACCGCGCGCCAGATCTGGACGTCGATCAACGCGGTGAACCTGCGCGAGAACGTGCGGCCGACGCGCGAGCGCGCGCATCTCATCCTCGAGAAGGGCCGCGACCACGCGGTCCGGCGGATCCGCCTGCGGAAGCTTTAAGGGTTGCTTCGGGTTCAGGAGATCCGGACGTTCGAGGGCGCGCGCTCGAAGGCGCGTGCCAGCAGCGCCTGCGTGGCCTCGGAGGTGCGCGGCTCGGAGAAGAGATGGCCCTGCGCGTGCGGGCAGCCGAGCGCGAGCAACTGCTCGGCGTGCGCCAGGGTTTCGACGCCCTCGGCGATGAGGCCCATGCCAAGCTCCTGCGCCAGCTTCACGATGGCGCTGCCGATGGCGCAGCCATGGTCGGGTGTGCCCATCTGCGCGACGAACGACCGGTCCAGTTTGAGCGCGTCCACCGGGTAGCGCTGCAGCGAGCTGAGCGAGGAATACCCGGTGCCGAAGTCGTCGAGATAGACCGCCACCTGGATGCGGCGCAGCCGCTCGAAATTCTCGTGGACCACGTCCGACGAGTTGAGGAGCGTGTTCTCCGTGATCTCGAGGCGGAGCGTCCCGGGCAGCAGTCCGCTGACCTCCACCGCCCGCTCGACCTCGTCCACGAAATCGTGACGCGCGAAGAGCCGCGACGAGATGTTCACCGAGATGCCAAGCGGCTGGCCGAACATCCGCTGCCACGCCGCCGCCTGGCCGCAGGCGTCGCCGAGCACGGAATAGGTGAGCGGCACGATCAGGCCGGTTTCCTCGGCGACCGGGATGAAGTCGGCCGGCCCGATCACCCGGCCGCCGGGGCGCGTCCAGCGGACGAAGGCTTCGAGGCCGCAGATCTCCGTCGACGGCAGCTCCACGATCGGCTGATAGACGAGCGTGAAGTCGTGGCGCTCGACCGCATGCCGCAGCTCGGTCTCGAGCATCAGGCGCTCCACCGCCGACGCGTGCATGTGCGGGTCGAAGATCTGGTAGCCGCCGCGCCCCGCCGCCTTGGCGCGATACATCGCGATGTCGGCGTCGCGCAGCAGATCGTCGACGGTGAGGTAGTGCGTGCCGCCGAAGACCACGCCGATGCTCGCCGAGGCATAGAGCTCGCGGCCTTGCAGGCGGATCGGATCGCCGAGCGAGCGTTGCAGCCGCTCGGTGATGAGACACACCTCGTCGGCCGAGGCGAACCCCTCGACGAGCACCGCGAACTCGTCGCCACCGAGCCGGGCCAGCACGTCGCTCGGACGCAGCTGTCCCTGCAGCCGCACCGAAATCGCCTTCAGGAACTCGTCACCGACCAGGTGGCCGAGACTGTCGTTGACCAGCTTGAAGCCGTCGAGGTCGATGAAGAGCACCGCGTAGCGCGGCTCGGCGGCGCGGACGCCGCGGGCGAGCGAGCGCTGCAGGAGCTCGCCGAACAGCCGGCGGTTCGGCAAGGCCGTGAGGTCGTCGTGTCGCGCCGCGCGCGCGTAGCGCTGCTCCGACTCGCGGGCGGCGGCGAGCGCGCTCACCGCCTCGCGGTGCAGGCGGGTGACCTCGGCATGGTGCCGCTCGTCGGCCGCGAGCTGATCGCGGTAGATGCTGTAGGAGCGGATCGTCAGATAGAAGAGCGCAAGCGCGAGCGGCAGCATCCACACGCGGCCGGTCACCGTGAGCAGCGCGGCGAACGTCGCGGCGCTGCCGCCGACCACCACGCTCCACAACTGCATCCGCGCGCCGCGAGGTTCCTCGGGCGACGGGGCGTCGTGTGCGGACGGCTCCGCCAGTCGATCCATCGGCTACCTGAGCAGCAATCACGAAGCCAGTGCCGGCGATTACGATTCTGTGAGCGCGGCGCGTAAAGCTACGTAAGATCGCGATGCACTGCGCGTCGCGCGACGCGGTGGACGACAGATTCTCTGAAGAAGCCAGACGTCTGGGACTAACGAGGCAGAACTGACAGGACTGAGGTCAGGTGGGTCAGGTAGGGGTCGGGTAGGCCAGGCCTTACCTGACCTTGTCGCGAGCCACTGCGCGAGCGAGCGGAAGGCGTGGCCGCGATGGGCGACGGCGAGCTTGTCGGCCTCGTCGACTTCCGCGAGGGTCCTGCCGAAGCGGCGGGTACTCGAAGATGGGGTCGTAACCGAACCCGGCGCCGCCGCGGGCCTCGCGCGCGATCAGGCCTTCGATCGTCCCGCGAGTTTCGAACACCACGCGACCCTGCTCGACGACGGCGAGCGCACAGACGAAGCGGGCCGTGCGCGGGCGGTCCGGCCGCGCGTTCAGGCGCGACTGGATGGCGGCGAATCGCTCGTCGTAGGTCGCCTCGGGCGACAGGTAGCGCGCCGAGTGCACGCCAGGCTCGCCGTCGAGCGCGTCGATGACCAGGCCGGAGTCTTCGGCGACGGTGAGCAGCGGGCCCCGCACGTGGCGCGTGCGCTCGGGCGGCATCGCCCGCCGTGCGGTCGTAGTACTCGGCCTTCAGACGCGCGTTGGCCTCGAAGGTGTCGCCGGTCTCGAGCGGCTCCGGCACGGCCGCGCAGTCGCGCAGCGTGAGGACGCCGACGGGCACGTCGCGCAGCAGCCGCTGGATCTCGCGCGTCTTGCCGGGATTGGTCGTCGCGACGAGCAGCGTGACGGGCGTGACCGGCACCGCGGCGCGTCTACTTGCTGGCCAGGTGCTGCCCGACGAGTCCGCGCTGCAGGGCGATCAGCTGGCGGATGCCGGTGTCGGCGAGATCGAGCAGGCGGTTCAGCGCCTCGCGGCCGAAGGGCAGGGCTTCGGCGGTGCCCTGGAGCTCGATGTACAGCCCGCCGCCGGTCTTCACCACGTTCATGTCCACGTCGGCCTGCGAGTCCTCGGTGTAGGCCAGATCGAGCAGCGGCTCGCCGTCCACGATGCCGACGCTCGTGGCGGCCACGTAATCCGACACCGGCATCGTCCGCAGCACGTCCCGCTCGCGCAGCTGCTGCAGCGCGAGCACCAGCGCGACGAACGCGCCGGTGATCGACGCGGTGCGGGTGCCGCCATCGGCCTGGATGACGTCGCAGTCGAGCGTGATCGTCCGCTCGCCGAGCTCCTCCATGCGCGTGACGGCGCGCAGCGAGCGGCCGATCAGCCGCTGGATCTCCTGCGTCCGCCCGCCGACGCGGCCGGCCGACGCTTCGCGCTGCGTGCGCGTGGAGGTGGCGCGCGGCAGCATGCCGTACTCGGCGGTCACCCACCCCTTGCCGCTGTTGCGCCGGAACGGCGGCACGCGGTCCTCGACGCTGGCGGTGCAGATCACCTTGGTGCGTCCGGCTTCGACGAGCACCGAGCCTTCGGCGTGGACGAGAAAGTTGGGCGTGATGCGGGAGGGGCGGAGCTGTTCGGGCAGTCGGTTGTCGGCGCGCATGTGTGAGACGTCTTGAATCCTTGTCAGGTTGCACCGGCCGTTCAAGACGTCTCCGCCCGCCCGACGGGCGGGCAGGCAACGCTGTCCTGGCGAGGCGGAGCCTGCGCCCCGGTCGGTCCGGGGCGTAGCCTCGCCAGCTACTGTACCGCAGGTGCCGGCTCTTGACGGACGAGCGACGGGTCGCGCTCGAGCGGCCGGCGCACGTCGACGTGGCCGGCGACCGAGTCGGCTTCGCGTGCCGTCGATGAGCAGTTGCACGCGCTGCACGCCCTGGAGGTTGGTGGTCATCGCGTTGACGACAGCGTAGACGGTGAGCAGTTCGGCGTGGGTGCCGCCGGGATGTTTCGCCGAGACCTCGGCGCTCGAGATCGACGAAGGCGTCGCCACTGGTCGTGAGGTAGAGCGCTCTCAGCGTGGTGCCGGCGCGGAATCACCGCGAGGTAGGGGGCCGGCGGCGGCTGCAGGAGCGCGCGCAGGATCTGACGGCCCTGGGCGACCGGGCCCTCGGCGAGCGGCACGTCGACGCGCACCGGCGCGAGCGACATGCCGTCGGGGGCGCCATAGAAGAGCGTCGCCGTGATGCGCGCGGTCGGCGCCGGCGGCGGGCGCCGGGGCCACGGGCACGTCGGGAGACGCCGTGCGGCCCAGGTACTGGAGCCCGACGTTCACGCCCCACCCGAGCAGCGCCAGCGCCGTGAATCCGGCGAGGCCGAAGAGGGCCGTGCGCCTCATCGCCGCCCCCGGGCCGGCGGGGCCGGCGGCCGTGCGGGCGGGGGCGGCGGCGGGGCCGGTTCCGTCGCGAAGCGATTCACCGCGTCGTAGACGGCCTGCACGAGCGCGGCCCGCGCGTCGTCGGTGGCCGCGGCCTTCTCCTGCGCGGGATTGGTGAGGTAGCCCATCTCGAACAGCACGGCCGGCATGTCGAGACCCGCCAGGACCCGCAGCGGCGCCGGTTGCACCGGCGCCGGCGCGGAGCCTTCACGCCCCTCGAGTGCGCCCGCGAGCAGCGCAGCCAGCCGCCGCGACTCGTCGATGTGCCGCGCCTGCGCCAGGTCCCAGCGGATGGTCTCGATGACGCGCGTGCCGCCGCCGAGCACCGGCAGCGCCTGCGCCTGCGCCCCGGCCTCGCGGCGCGTGTCCTCGCCCTCGCGATCGAGGCGCATGAAGAACACCGCCGGGCCGGTCAGGGCCGGCGACGGCGCGCCGTTCATGTGCAGGCTCACGAACACGTGCCCCTTCGCGTTGTTGGCGGTGGCCGTGCGCTCGTCGAGCGTCACCGCGCGGTCGTCGTCGCGCGTGAGCACCACGTGCACGCCCAGGCGCGCCTCGAGCAGGCTCTTGAGGCGCTTGGCCAGGTCGAGCGTCATCTGCTTCTCGAGCGTGCCGCCCGGCCCCTTCACGCCGGCGTCGTCGCCGCCGTGCCCCGGATCGATCACGACCGTCCGCACGCCGGGCGTCGCGACCGCGAGCGGGGGCAGCGGCGGCGGCGCCGGCGATGGCGACGGCGTCGCGGTCGACACCTCGGGTGCCTGACCGGGCGGCGCAATGTCGATGACGACACGCGCGGCGGTGTCTTGCGTGGTCGCCGTGACCTTGGCCTCGCCGCGCCGCCGGAGCCAGGGTCACGGTGAGGATGGCCTGATCGGCGCGCACCTGGGCGACGGCCGGCGCCGTCCCCGAGACCGGCGCCACGTCGAGCGCGTCGGCGTCGATGCGGATGACGACGCGATCGCTCTCGCTGACCGTCATCACGCCAGCCGGTGGGGCGATCTCGACGGTGACGCGCGCACCCGCGCCCGCCGCTTCGACACGGGTGGTGACGCGCGGCACCCGCGCCATGCCGAGCACCAGCAGGCGTGAGCCGCGCCGGTACTCGACGCGCTGTTCGGCGACCGGTCCGAGTGCACGCGGCACGAAGTCCACGGGCGCGAGCCAGCGGTTGCCGGCGCGGGTCAGCGGCCCGGGCAGCGCCACGACGCGCCCATCCACCGACACCAGCGCGCGATCCCGCGGCGCGACGATGCTGCGGCCGCGTACGGTGATGACGAGGCCGCCCTGCCGATCCTCGCGCACCGCGAGCGGCAGGAATGCCGCCACGTCGTCGAGCGCGACGTACTCCTGGCCGTTGACGAGCGTGACCGGCAGAGCGCGGCGCCCGGCGGCCGAGACGACGGTGATCGGCGCCGGGCTCTGCGCCACGGCAAGCGAGGTCAGCAGCAGAGCAATCAGGACAGCGGTGGCGGCAGCAGCGCGCAAGAGTCCTATAATACGGCCACCATGCGCGGTGATTTGCGCTTTCGCGTCGGCGTGCTCGTGATCCTGCTGGCGTGCTCGGTGCCCGCCTACAGTCACCACTCGTTCGCGCAGATGTACTTCGAATCGGAGTCGGTGACCATCGAGGGCGACGTGATCGAGTTCCAGTATCGCGCGCCCCACGCCTGGCTCTACGTGACGGTGATCGACGCTCAGGGCCAGCCGCAGCGGTATGGCGCCGAGTGGGCGAACCCGTCACGCGGCTCGAGCGCGACGGGGTGACGCGCGAGACCTTCCAGGCCGGTGACCGGGTGTCGATTACCGGGTCCCCGGGCCGCGACGCCGACGCCCGGCAGATCCACCTGAAGCAGGTGACGCGGTTCAGCCGCGGCGACTGGAGCTGGGCACAGCGGCCGGCGCTGACGGCCGGCGCGCGCTCGTTACTTCAGGCCGTGCTCTTTCTTGAACGCGGGCCACCCGGCCTTCATCCGCAGGAACTCGTCGAGCGACTCGCAGCGCAGGAACGGATTCGTCGCCCGTTCGAGCGCCATCGTCGAGCTCGGACGCACCCCGTAGTCGTGGCCCGGCCAGATCGTCGCCGAGTCCGGGCACCGCGTGCACGAGACGCTGCAGGCTGTCCCACTCGAGCTCGGCGGCCGCGTCGTCGGGCGTCCCGCCCACCTTGCCGACGAACAGCAGGTCGCCCGTCATCAGCAGCTCGTACGACGACTCGAACAGCGCGATGTGATCGTCGCTGTGGCCGGGCACGTGGAAGCACTGCAGGCGCAGGTCGCCAATCGGCGATCACCTGTCCGTCGGCAAGCGGCACCGCCGGCTTGCTCGAGCGCCGCGGGATGCGCGGCGAGCCTGGCGCCGCGTCAGCAGGATCGCCTGCTGATTGCCGTTGGTGTGATCGAGGTGGCCGTGGGTGTTGAGCACGTGGGTGATGGTCAGCCCCTGTTCACGGGCCGCGGTCCACGAAGGTGGCCGGCGAGAACGACGGATCGATCAGCACGGCCGACTTTGGCGTGCCGGTCGCCCAGGAGATAGCCGAAGTTGCGATCGCCGCCCGACTTGATCTGCTCGAACACCAGCTGCATGCGGCTTGAGAATAACCCGGCAGGTAGGCAGGTAGGCAGGTAGGCGGGTGGGTCGGGTGGGTGGACACGCGATACCTGCAATGCGCGTCGGCTGCCGACCGCGCACGATTCTCGACACGGGCCGGAAGGATCAGCGGGTTGAGCCGCAAATGGCACCGGACTGCTGCTTGCACACGCCGCGGCGTGTCACCCGACCTCAAACGTTTCGTCTACGTGCTCCACAGCCTGGCGAACCCCGACCGTCAGTTCGTCGAATCGGCTGCCAACGTGCCGATGAGGATTGCGGCGCACAACGCCGGGCACTCGCCGCTGACCGCAACGCACCGGCCATGGAAGCTGGTGGCGGTGGTGCAGTTCGGCAGCGAAGCCACGGCGCAGCGCTTCGAGAAGTTTCTCAAGACCGAGCGCCGGCCGTGCCTTCGTCAAGCATCACTTCGTGTAGACAGTGTTCTGACCCACCTGACCCTACCTCCGACCCACCTCGACCCTAGTACGTCACTCGCACGCGATAGCGAAGCGTCACGTTGCCGTCGGCGGCCACCGGCACCTGGAACTGTGCGGCCCAGGCGTCGGTCTTGGTGTGGGGATGGGTGGAGTTGATCATCCGCCACGTGCCGCCAATCGGCTCGTTCACCTCCACGGTCACCGGCTGCGTCTTGTGGTTGCGCAGCGCCACCTCGAACGCCATCTCGTAGACGTTCGAGCCGATCTTCTGGAAGTCGACCTGCTTGCGCTCGGCCACGAGGTCGAACGCGGTGCCGATCTTGAGGTTCAGCGTTTCGTCCTTCGGCGTGTGGTCGATGCGATCCTCGCCGACGAACTGCGTGCCGCCGCGCGAGTCGGCCTGGTACACCCGCACCACGCCCGCCGGCATCGGCATGCCGAGGCCCGACTTGGCGTTGTTGGTGAACTGGTAGAACACCTGCACGTCGTCCTTGAGTGGCGAGCCGGGGTGCTGGGCGTTGCGGTAGTAGAACGCCTGGCCGTCCACGACGTAACGCTTGCGCACCGGCAGACTCGTGGCCCCGAGCATGCTCACCTGCTTCGTCTGGTTGTTGTTGATCGACGTCTTCCGCCCCAGTGTGTAGAGGTGGTAGTCCGAGAACGACTCCTGCGCCATCGCCGGGGCCGCCGCGAGCTCGCGCCGTTCGAGCGCCATGTCCGCCATCTTCCCGAGCACCTGCCGGACGCGATTGACGTTGCCGGCCACGAGTTGCAGCGCGGCGTTGCGGAACTGCGTGCCGCTGCCGTTGGTCACCGTGACCCAGCCGTCGATGTCGGCCGAGGCGTCATCGCGCGCGACGGTCAGCACGTAGTCCGCGTTCCACGAGAGCCGGGTCGCGAGATACGCCGCCTCCACGCGGTGTCGGTTGGCGCCGTCGTTCTGCGAGCGACCAGATCAACGTCGGACGTGCGAAGAGATTGCCCGGCAGCTCGGGAAAGCGCATGTGATCGGCCTGCAGGCCGGTCACGATCTCGCCGTTGATCTGCCACACCGGCGCGGTGTTGTAGCTCAGGAGTCGCGCGGTGACCTCTTCCTCGCGGGTCGCGCCGCCGTTGACGCGGTAGCGCACGAGCGTCACGTCGCGGCCGACGTACTTGCGCAGGAGCTTGTCGGGCTCGAGCAGGTCGTACTCGTAGTTCTGCTCGAGCACGCTGACGCGCGACGGCTCGCTGAGCGAGCGGAAGTGCACCGTCGCCGGATTCACCGTGGCCGCGATGTCCATGAACTTGAGATCGAAGGTGCCGCGCGGCAGCTGCAGCGTGCGCACGTCGCGCACCAGCGCGAGGTCCGAGTTGTAGACGGTGAGCGCCAGCTCGCTCTGGTCGTCGAGCGTGGAGGTGTCCTGTCCACCCGCCGCCGCGGGGGCGGCGGCCAGCGTCTGTGGTGCGCGATGCTGCGCGACGCCAACCGCCAACGCAAGGGCGGGGACGGCCAGCCAGATCCGGGCATTCATGAGCAGTCTCCTGTTCCAGGGCCGCCACCGTGCGGCCTCTGGAGGTAGAACGGAGAGGCTGCGGTTTCTTGCAGGTCGGGTGGGTCAGGTGGGTCAGGTGGTAGGCCGGGTGGGTAAGAACTGTCGCCTGCCACGAGTGCTTTCCCTACCTGACCTACCTGACCTACCTGACCTACCTGACCATCTACTGATGGCGACCAGGTGGCGCCCTGGTCGGTGGTGCGGAACCGGCGTCCGTCGGCGGCGGTGACGGTGGCGCTGCGCGCGTCGGTGGCCGCGACGGACACGAAGTCGTTGCGGCGGGGCGCGGTGCACGCGCGCGAACCGGGCGCCATCGGTCGTCACGAGCGTCGCGCCCGAGCGCCCGACCAGCCAGCACACGGTGCCGGCGGGGGACGAGCCGGCGACCAGCGAACCGGCATCGAGCGGCAGCGCGGCGGCCGTGAACGGGGAGTTGGCGGCCGGCGCGAACTCGATGATCGTGCCCGACCGCCGCCAGCGGGCCTGTCCGTCGGCGGCCACCACGTTCAGCGCGCGGGCGGCGCGCGCCGCCAGCGTGACGGATTCGTTCAGTGCGCCCGACGGCGCTCGGCCGCCGCGCCGCGTCTTCACGTGTCGGTGCTGCGGGCAGCCTCAACGCCCGCGCGGTGCTCGCGCCCACGCGCGCGTCGGCGGCGGCCGATTCGGCCGCCGCCAAGGGTCGGCGTCTCGGTTGCCGGCGGTGACGCTGGCAGCGCGGCTGCGGTGGCGCGTTCGCGGTGTCGCGTAACTGGCGCGCGAGCGCGCGCGGGCGCCACGGCCCGTGTCACTCCGCTGGTCCTGCGATGAGGCTGCCAGCGTCTTGCTTGCCCTGACGCGCGGATCGGCGCAGAGATCTGGGGTTCCGCAGCGAACTCGCGCGCTTCCGGCGTGGCCGGCACGGCGGGTTCGACGACGGCATCCGCGCGCGTCTGTGTGCTTTCGAGTTGCGGCGCCGCCGCGCGCTGGGGCAGCACGGCCCAGATCACGAGCGCTGCGGCCACCGCGGCAGCGGCGGGCACGAGCCACGGGCGGCGCAACGCCGACCACCACCCGGCACTCGGCTCCGGCTCGGGCGTCATCCGCGCCAGCGTGGCGACCAGGGCCTGACAGTCGGCGCACGTGGCCAGGTGCGCTTCCATCGATTGGGACGCTGCTGCGATCGAGGCGGCGCTCCATCCACGCCGCGGCCGCCTCGGCGTCGAAGTGCGGCCCGCCCGCAGTCGTGCCGCGCTGGCGCCCGGAGCGCGCGGCTCAGCTCGCCTTCGATGACGTCGTCCCGGCGGCGCTGCTCATCCACTGCGGTGATCTCTCACGACTTTGAACGGCCGCCGACCGGATTCTTGCTCGGAAGGGGCCAGCAGGTCCGTCACGTCGAGCGGGCCGGGATCGCCAGCCACGGCGGCAAAGCATTCGGACACGGCGGCGTCGTTCAGGCCCGCATCGCGCAACTGCCGCACGACGTCGTCGCGCACCGCGGCCCGCGTCCGGGCCATCTGCCGCGACACGGTGGCTTCATGCTCGCCCAGCGTGCGGCCGATCTGCGCCAGCGTCAGCCCTTGCGCATAGTAGCAGGCGAGCCGGAGACGCCCGCGCGGGTCGAGCCGGCCCAGCGCGGCCGCGAGGGCCGAGCGGAGCAGCTCGACGAATCGCGCATGATCGGGCGGCGATGGCGGCGCCGCGAGCGCCGCCGGCGATTCGTCCTCCGGCAGCGGCGCGAGGCGCCGGCTGGCCCGGGCGCGATCCACATGACGCTGCGCAAGCACGGCCCGCAGCCAGGTCGCCAGGCTGCTGCGGCCGTGAAAGTAGACGAAGTGCGAATGCCGCGACCCGTCGCGCTGTGACAGGCCGAACAACTCCGCGTACACCGCGTCGGCCAGATCGCGCGCCCCGCCCGAGGGATCGATCGCGGCCGCGGCGCGGTAGAGCACCGGCCGGTACTCGTGGATGAAGTGCTCCCACGCGTCCTCGCGCCCCTCGGCGCACGCGCAGGCGAGCGCGAGGTCTTCGAGCCGCAGGCCTTTCAAGTGGCGCTCGAGCTGCGCCGGATCAGGCGGATCGCTCAACGCGTGACGGACGCCACGCTCGACGGCCCGCGCGAACGTGTCTGCCGTCACACCCCACCGTGTGGCTCTGGCGTCGCGATGCAGCCGCTCGGCCGTGGACGCGTCGAGCTGCCAGAGCCCCATCGCGGCCATTATCCGCCCGCGCACGGATGAGCCAAAGTGGCCTAGCGTTTGAATGCTTGAGTACTGAGATCGAACCCCAGCTCATCAGAGGAGAGGACCACATGAGGAAACGACTGAGCACCACGATCGCCGCGATGCTCTTGACGATCGCGCCGTCCATGGCGTGGGCGGACGGCTACTTCGCGCCGTTCATCGGCGCCAACTTCGGCGGCGAGGTCGGACGTCCGCTGAGCGATACCGTGGACGACAGCAACCGGTTCACGTACGGATTCAGCATCGGCGCCATGGCGGGCGGCATCTTCGGCATCGAGTTCGACCTTGGCTACACGCACAACTTCTATGCCACCGAGGGCGCTGTCGTCACCGAGGGCAATCTCCTGACAGCGATGCCAGCCCTCGTCATCGGCATTCCCATTGGCGGTCAGACCGGCGGGGGCGTGCGGCCCTACTTCGTCGCGGGTGCGGGCCTCCTGAAGCGCGACATCGAAGTCGAGTCGCTCGATTCGTTCTCCGAGAACGATTTCGGCTACACCCTCGGCGGCGGCCTCAACATCTATTTCAGCGACCATGTCGGCCTCCGCGGCGATTATCGCTACTTCCGGAACTTCTCGGTGGACGTCTTCAACTTCACCGGGGTGGAGGTGGATCGCGGCACCTTCGACTTCAGTCGCGCGAGCGTCGGCGTGCTGTTCCGCTTCTGAGCCACACCCACCGGCCGGGGAGGGCCCGCGGCGGCCCCCCGCGGCCTGTCCTCCTTTTCATCGGAAACCGAGTCACGTCAGCGAACTCGGGCGGGTCCTGCGCACCTGGATCCGGCCCGAACGACGGTCGGCGGCCCTGGTAACTGACGGGCGGCAGGCGGATTACGCTTTTCGCCCTCTCAAGCTCAACGAGATTCCGTGCCCCGGTTCCAGGCCGGCTGGAGATCGGGCATCCGCGGAGCCACTTGGATCAGCTACGATGGCGGGGTCTCATGCCGCACGCACTCATCGTGGATGACAGCGCCGCCACCCTCAGCGCGCTGGTCGAACTGGTCAGCGCCGAGGGGTTCACGACGTCAGCCGCGCTGACCGTGGATCGAGCCAAGGTCGAACTGTCCCGGCAGTCGCCGGACATCGTGCTGGCCGATCTGAATCTGCCCGACGGCACCGGGATGAACCTGCTCGACGCCGTCGAGCGCAGCGGCGCCTCGCCGGCCGTCGTGTTCATCACCGGGCAGGCCAGCGTCGACACCGCCGTCGAAGCGCTCCGCCGCGGCGTGACCGACTATCTCACCAAGCCGCTCGACGTGAACCGCCTGCGCGAGATCCTGAGCGACGTCTCGCGCACCGGGCCACATCAGCGAGGAGATTGGCGAGCTCAAAGCCAAGCAGAAGGGCACCGGCCGGTTCGCCGGCATCGTCGGCCGCTCGGAGCCGATCCTGAAGCTCGGCGAGCTGATCGGCCGCATCGCGCCGAGCAGCGCCAGCGTCCTGGTGTCGGGAGAGAGCGGGTCGGGCAAGGAAGTCGTCGCGCGCACCATCCACGAGTTGAGCCGCCGCCGGCACGGGCCGTTCGTCGCCGGTCAACTGCGGGGCGATCTCGCCCACGCTGATGGAGAGCGAGCTCTTCGGCCACGAGAAGGGCAGCTTCACGGGCGCCGAGCGCCGCCACAAGGGCTACTTCGAGCAGGCGACGCGCGGCACGCTGTTCCTCGACGAAATCACCGAGATGCCGGTCGAGCTGCAGGTCAAGCTGCTGCGCGTGCTCGAAACCAGCACCTTCGTGCGCGTCGGCGGCGAGCAGTCGCTGTCGGTGGACGTCCGCATCGTCGCCGCGAGCAACCGCGACGTGGCCGAGGCGATCGAGCAGGGCAAGCTGCGCGAGGACCTCGTATTACCGGCTGAAGGTGTTCCAGCTGCACCTCCCGCCGCTGCGCGAGCGTCCCGAAGACATCGCGCTGCTGGCGCAGCACTTCCTCGACGATCTCGAGCGGGTCGAGAAGGTGAAGAAGCGGCTGGGCAACGACGCGCTCGATCTGATGCGCACCTACCGGTGGCCGGGCAACGTGCGCGAGCTGAAGAACGTCGTGCATTCCGGCTACATCCTCGCCGGCGACGTGATCACGGCCGACTGCCTGCCGCCCGAACTGCACGGCCCGCGCGCCCGAGCCGCGGCCGGCGGCCGCGGTCGAAGGCATGGTGACGGTGCGGCCCGGGCACCACGATTGCCGACGCCGAGCGCATGCTGATCTTCGCCACGCTGCGGCAGTTCGGCGGCGACAAGACGCGCGCCGCCGAGGTCCTCGGCATCAGCCTCAAGACCCTCTACAACCGCCTGCACGCCTACGAGAAGGACGATCGCGCGCCCGACGCGGCGCTCGACGGACGAGCGGAGCCGGGGCCCGCGCTCAACTGAGCGCGCGGCGGGTCTGAAGACCGCGCCTTCGGCGAGCCGCAGCTCGCGTCCGCTAGTCGCGCGCGAACACCCGCTTGGCGTCCACGCCGAAGCTCGGCTGATTCACCGTGCCGGAGATGCGGATCGGCAGCATGCGTGCCGGCGCCGTTGCGGCGGAAGAGCGGATCGATCGGCCTGAGCAGAATCGACTTGAACCCGGTGACGGTGCGCGAGACGGGCGCGTCGAGCCGCAGCGCGCCGGTGAAGTCGAGCCCCTGGTCTGCGCAGCGATGTAGCGGCCGTCGAGATCGACGCGCGCGCCCCTGCACGCTGAAGCGCAGCCCCGGCAGCCGCAGCACGCCGTCCTCGCAGCGCGAAGTCGCCGCCGAAGGCGGAGATGACGTTCGACACCTCGGCGTTGCCCGGCTCGCCGCGGCCCGCGCCGGCTCAGCTCGTCGATCTTGTTCTGCGCCGTGTCGCTGGCGAAGCGGCCGCCGCGAATCGCGAACCGCCCGCGGAGCCGCAGCCGCTGCGGCACGTCCTCGGCTCCCGGCGGCAGCTCGAACCCGGTGTCGATGTCGAGCCGCCCGCGCATCGGCGGCTCGTCGGCTTTGACGGCGAGCCGCAGCAGATCCTCGAACCGCGCGTCCTTCATCGTGACCGTGAGCGTGACGGTGCGCCCCTTGGCGCCGCGGCGTGGACGCCACCGAGCCGTGGGCGCGGATGCGCGACTCGCCGAGCGTCGCGTCGACGTCGTCGAGCAGGACGTCCCCGCGAGTGCCGTCCACCGTCGCCTTGAACGCGGTGCGGAGCGGCATCGGCTGGCCGGCGAGATCGAGCTGGAAGTCGCGGCTGGTCGTCGTGCCCTCGACGGCGATGCGCTCGAGCACGCCGTCGAACTTGCCGCTCGACGTCAGGTGCCCGCCGAGCCCTTTGATGGCGTCGAGCTCGCCGTCGTGGAACAGATAGACGCCCGACACCGGCGTCGCGCGTGGCGATGCCGTCGCCCACGGTCCGAACCGGCCTTCGGTCTGAATCAGGGCGCGCGGCTTGGGGTTCACCAGGCGCGCGGCAAACGCCGTCGACCGATCGAAGCGGAAGTCGGTGAGCGTCACCGCCTGCAGGCCGAACTCGAGCGGCAGCTTCTGCGGATCGTCGGGAAGGATCACCAGTCGGCCGTTGCGGACGCGCACCTCGCCGATGCGGAGGTCGCGCAGCCGTGCCGCGCATCGCCGTCGGCTGGCCGCGCCCTCGGGTGATGTAGATCTGCAGCCCGTCGACGTCGACGCGCGCGAAGGCGCGGCGCAGCAGTTCGAGCGGCGTTCCCGCACACCTCGAAACGATCGATGTCGAGCATCGGCGCGTCGTCGTCCTCGGCGCGACAGGCGCAGGTTCGTGCCGGTCACGGCGACGCGCGGGAACAACGTCATCGACAGCGACTCGACCTGGACGCGCGCGTCGAAACGCGATTCGAGCAGCAGGGCGACCTCGCGGGCGACCCGGCGTGACGCCCACCCGGTGTTGAGCAGCGACAGCGCGCCGCCGACGACGAGCGCCATCGCCACGAGCACGCCCCCCGCGATCCGCCATGGCCGCACGCGCATGTGTGCTCTCTCCGCTCAGTGTCCGGCGGCGCGCATGCGCCGCGTCACGGCTTGCGGCTGCCGGCGACGATGATGACGACGCCCGCGATGGCCGCGAGACCGCCGACGATGGGCGGCACCGGCACGCCGCTTCTCGCGTTCCGCGGTCACTTCGACCGGCCCGATGTCCACGACCTTCTCCGTCGTCGTGTAGGTGATGACCGGCCACGCCAGGCCGGCGAGGCCGGCGATGAGCAGGATCACGCCGAGCAGCATAGTTCCTCGCATCCCGTTCCCTCCCGGCCAGGACAGCAGCACGTTCCATGCCCCGGCTCGCGGAGCTCGTCTGCTCGACTGGCGCTCGCATGGAGCGTCGGACGCGCCCGGGCTTGTAACCCGGCGTGAGAGACGGCTGTAAGCCTTACAGCGGCGGGCCGTTGTTGTCGAGTCGGAACCGCGCGGAGTGCTTGTTCGGACCATGCGTCGCGGGCTTGGTACGCGTCCTGCTCAATACATCACATCACTGACTCGCGGGCGGGGCAGTCTCGTCCGTGCACAGTCTGGGAGGGATCAATGGACGCAAACATCCTCAAGGGCAAGTGGCTTCAGCTGAAGGGCAGTATCCGTGAGAAGTGGGGTCAGCTCACCGACGACGACGTCGATCGCGTGGAAGGCAACGCCGAGCGTCTCGTGGGCGTGATCCAGGAGCGTTACGGCTACGCCAAGGAGAAGGCCGAAGACGAAGTCGACGCGTTCCTGACCCGCTACGGCGCCGACGACGCGCTGAGCGCGGCTGACTGCAGGCGCCGCGCGGTCAGCGGCCCGCTGTTCCGGATGGATGCACGCCAGACCCGGGCAGTTGTTCATGACCATCGGAGACACGCACATGTTGTGGACGATTTTCGTGGTGTTGCTGGTGTTGTGGCTGCTGGGCGTGGTCAGCGCGTACACGCTGGGCGGCTTCATCCACATTCTGCTGGTGCTCGCCATCGTGACGGTGCTGATCCAGCTGATTCAGGGCCGCCGCGCCGTGTGACGCCCCGCCGAAGGCGGGGCGAGCAAATGACTGCCGGAGGCGAGGCAACGCCTCGCCCCGGCGGGCCGGCCCGCCCGCTCTCACGCCCCCGCTTCGAACCGCGCGATCGCGTCTTCTTCTTCGAGACGCATCCAGGCCATTGGTCGCGCCGCGAGAACAGCTCGCGGATACCGGCGCGCACGCCCGCGCCCACGCGGGCGGCCTGACGAACGCCTCCTTCGACGGCGTCGAACGCCAGCCGCACGCCACGTGTCGCCCGCTCCACCTCGGCTCCGGCCAGGCTCAACGCCCCCTGGGCGATGTGCGTGGCACGTTCCACTTCCTGACCGACGTGGTCCAGCCGTTCGGCCACGCGGCGCATGTCGTCCACGAACCCGGAGACCCGCGTGGTGAGCTCGGGACAGGTGGTTGGCTTCGAATCTCGCGATCGTCGTGGTGACCGTGTCCTGAAGGCTGGCGATGCGGCGGGCCACCCAGATGGCGCCGACGAGCAGTATCAGAAACTGAGCCGCGCTGGTGGCGGCCATCACTCCCAGAATCCAGTTCGTCGTATCGAGGCTTGGCATGATCGGCTCCTCCGTCGAGCGATGGACCATTGTCGAGCAACCGCTGTGCCACTGCCCGTGTCCGTCCGTCGCCACTGACTGCGACGTTCTTACAACACTCGGGTGAGGCGCGATCGCACTCAGCCGGGCGCAGAGGCGCGTTTTCTCCGCGAGATTGCCGCACCGGCGCAGCCGTTGGGGCTGGCACGCATCCTGCTCACTCGGCTGTCGCAGACAGCCGATGTGTCTGGCCCGCGGAACTGCCGCGCCGCCAGTGTCATGCGCGGGCGCGTGCCGCGTGCCGCCGCCGGGAGGGACAAGGTCATGGATCACGATTTCAATCGACGGTCATTCGAGTCGGGGTCGGGGGCTCCGCGATCCTGATGTTCGTGGCCGGTGC
Source organism: uncultured Acidobacteriota bacterium (assembly GCA_963731785.1). Taxonomy (GTDB): domain Bacteria; phylum Acidobacteriota; class Vicinamibacteria; order Vicinamibacterales; family UBA2999; genus DASYRM01. The sequence continues at coordinate 212,905 of CAVSWX010000008.1, read as the reverse complement.
CGCTGCTGGGCGCGGCCGCGGCGCTCATTCTCGCGCCGTCCACCGGGGCGGACGCGCGCGCGTTCCTCGGGCGCCGCAGCCGCGAACTGGCCGACGACGTGGCGAAGCGCGGCAAGCAGCTCTGGAACGAGCACGGCGACCGCGTGACCAGCGCGGTGAAGCGCGGCTACGAGACCGCCACGGGAGCACCGCGATGGACGAATCGGTCAACGGCGCCACCGAGTCCGGCCACTCGATGTAGCCCGCCTTCGGGCGCGGCACGCGACCGGGCCCGCTCCGGCGTACGCACTCAGGGGGCGGACGTCGCGAGCGGGCCCGTTCGTCGTACGATCGCGATGGATGACGAGGTACTCGCCAGTGATTCAGGTGTGCGCGGCCTGTGGGCGGAAGAACCGCGTGGCCGCGGCCCACCTGGGGAAGGTGCGCTGCGGCTCGTGCAAGTCGATGCTGGGGCCGGTGGCCGAGCCGATCGACGCCGACCGCGACGTGTTCGACGACGTAGTGCGCTCGTCGCCGCTGCCGACGCTGGTCGATTTCTGGGCTGACTGGTGTGGCCCGTGCCGCATGGCCGCGCCCGAAGTGAAGAAGGTGGCCCAGGGCATGGCCGGCCGTGCGCTCGTGCTCAAGGTCGATACCGAGCGTCATCCCGACATCGCCGCGCGCTACGGCGTTCAGGGCATCCCGAACTTCGTCGTCCTGAAAGACGGCCGCGCCGTGTTCCAGCAGGCCGGCGTGGCGCCCGCGCACGAGATGCAGCGCTGGCTCGAAGCCGCAGGCGCGTGACGCCCTCCAGGCGGTCTGAAGACCGCCCTCTACATTCGGTCCCCACCTGCCTACCTGCCAACCTGCCCAGCAGGTAAGATTCCGAGGGTCGCCCAGCCAGGGCGGCGACCGCAGGGGAGGACCCGTGATCAGATTGGTGTGTGCCGGTGCCATGATCGGCGTGCTTGCCGGCGCCGGCGAGGTCGTTCGCGCGCAACGCGGCACGCTGCCGCCGCCGATGATCAAGGAAGGCGTCACCCAGAAGATTGCCGAGCACGTCTACGTCATCCCCGACTTCGACGTCATTCTCGTGCCCAACGTGACCATCGTGGTCGGCACGCGCGGCGCGCTCGTCGTCGACACCGGTCTTGGCGCGCGTAATGGCCAGACCGTGATGCGAGAGGTCGAAAAGGTCAGCAAGGGGCCGGAGCTCTACCTGGCGGCCACGCATATCCACCCCGAGCACGACCTGGGCGCCGGCGGCTTCCCGGCGCGCACGAAGATGCTGCGGTCCAAGGAGCAGGAAGCCGACATCCAGGAAACCGGCCTCGCCACCGCCAAGATCTTCGCGGGCTTTTCGCCGCTCAACGCCGAGCTGCTGCAGGGGGCGGAATTCCGCAAGGCCGACATCAGCTTCGAGCGTGAGCACGTGGTCGATCTCGGCGGCGTGCGCGCCCGCGTCATGGCCATGGGCGCCAACCACACGAAAAGCGACCTCGCCGTGTTCGTGGAGCCGGACCGGGTGCTGGTGGCCGGCGACCTGGTGATGATGGGCCTGCCACAGTTCACGGCGCCGGCCGCGCGGATTGCCACCTGGCTCGGAACGCTCGACAAGTTCGACGCCCTGAAGCCGGTCCGCATCGTCCCCAGCCATGGCGCGATGGGTGATGCATCGATGATTGCGGCCTACCGGGCGTTCCTCACCACCGTGCGCGAGCGGGCGGCCGCGCTTGAAGAAGGACGGCCGGTCGATCGACGAGACCGTCCGCACGCTGCAGGACGAGCTCCAGAGCCGCTACAACCGCAACCAGATGGCCAGCGCCGTCCGCGCGGCATACAACGAGGCACAATAGGCCATGTACGACTTCGTCCTGTTCGCGCATTCGTGGCTGCGATGGCTGGTGCTGCTGGCTGGCCTCGCGGCGGTCGCGAGGGCCGTGAGCGGCGTCAACACGCGCCGCCCCTGGACGCCCCTCGACGACCGCGGCGGCATGTGGTTCACGGCGGCGCTCGACCTCCAGATGCTGATCGGCCTCGTCCTGTATGCGTTCCTCAGTCCGGTGACGCAATCGGCGTTCGTCGACATGGCAGCGGCGATGCGCGCCGCGCCGGTCCGCTTCTTCGCGGTCGAGCATCCCGTCGGCATGATCGTCTCCATCGCGCTGGCACACGTCGGCCGCGTGCGGATCCGCAAGGCCCCCGACTCGGAGTCGCGGCACAAGCGGGCGCTGGTGTTCTTCGGGCTGGCGCTGCTGGTGCTGCTGCTGTCGATGCCGTGGCCAATCGGTCCGGGCGCCCGGTCGCTCTTCCGCGGCCTGTGAGGTGACCGCGCACCGGTGACCACGCCCGCCCCCGCGCCGCTGCGGCTCGTCTTTCTCGGCTGCGGCTACATCACCGGCGTGCACAGCCGGCATCTGCGCCGGTTGCGTGCACTCGTTCACCCCCGGATACGCGAGCCGCGATCGGGCCAAGGCCGACGCCTTCGTCGCGCGCTACGGCGGCCAGCGCGCGTACGGCGACTACGCATCGGCGATTGCGGATCCAGGTGTGGACGCGGTGGTGGTGGCGGTGCCGCCGAAATGGCACCTCGAGCTGACGCTGCAGGCACTGGCCGCCGGCAAGCACGTGCTGGTGGAGAAGCCCGCGTTTCCCCGGCTCGCCGACTACGACATCGTCCGGGCCGCGCGCGATCGCGCCGGCCGCGTCGTGCTCGTGGGCGAGAACGACCACTACAAGCCGCTGGCTCAGTACCTCCGGCGCCAGCTGGCCTCGGGGATCATCGGCGACCTGGTGTTCGGCTCGTTCACGACCATCGCGCACCGGTTGAAGACGGAGGGCGACTGGCGCAACGACGAGACGCTGGCCGGCGGTGATGCCTTTTTCGAGGAAGGCATTCACTGGCTGCACCTGGCGGGCAGCCTCGGGCCGGTGATCACCCACATTCGCGGCTTTCGTCCAGCCCCTGGGGGCGGGGGACCGGACCGGCGCGCGAAGAGCATGCTGGTGGCCTTCGACTACGACAACGGCGCCGTGGGCACGCTGCTGTATTCGCGCGAGGTGCCGTCGCTCTTCCGCGGCCTGCGGCTCTCGAAGCTGTACGGCCGCCGCGGCGTGATCTCGTTCGAATCGAACGGCGCACTGGTGCTCACGCGCGGAGACGGCGTGCCGCGCCTGGCGTGCCCGGGCCTGCGCGACATCCGTGGCTACCAGGCGATGTATCGCGACTTCGCCGCCGCCATCCGCGGCGGGCATCCTCCCGAGATGAGCCTCGAGCGCGCGGCCGCGGACCACCGTCTGATGGCCGAGGTCTACGAGAGCCTCGAACGGACCGTCCCGCCGGTGGCCGTACGGCCGTGACCAGCCTCCCCGGTCACCCGCGCGCCGAGCGCTTCGACGTCGTCATCATCGGGACCGGCGCCGGCGGCGGCACCATGCTGCACGCGCTGGCCGGCACCGGTGCGCGAATCCTCGTGCTCGAGCGCGGCGACTTCGTGCCACAGGAAGACGCCAACTGGGACCCGGTGGCGGTGTGGAAGCAGCTTCGCTATCGCGCGACGGAAGAATGGCTCGACCGCGACGGCCGGCCCTTCCTGCCGTACACGCACTACGGCGTCGGCGGCAACTCGAAGTTCTGGGGCAGCGTGCTGTATCGCCTGCGGCGCGAGGATTTCGGCGCGTTGCAGCACGCCGATGGCGTGTCGCCGGCGTGGCCGATCGACTACGACACGCTCGAGCCGTACTACGACGCGGCCGAGCGTCTCTATCACGTGCACGGCCTGGCCGGAGACGATCCCACCGAGGCCCCGCGGGCGCCCTATCCCTACCCGCCGGTTCCGCATGCGCCGCGGATGGCGGCGATCGTGGAGGAGCTGCGGGCGCTCGGTCTGCATCCGTCGGCGCTGCCGCTCGGGCTGATCCGGCCGGGCGAGACCGGCGGCTGCCAGCTGTGCAACACGTGCAACTCGTTTCCGTGCCGCATCCACGCCAAGAGCGACGCCGACGTCCTCTGCGTGCGCCCCGCGCTCGGCCAGCCGAACGTCACGCTGTGGACCGGCGCGCGCGCGGATCGACTGCTGGCGTCGCCGTCCGGATCCCGCGTCGACGCCGTGGAGGTCGAGCGGGCGGGGGAGCGCCGTCGCGTCGAGGCCGGGCTCGTGATCGTGTCGTGCGGCGCCGTCAATTCGGCGGCCCTGCTGCTGCGATCCGCGGGCGGCGCGCACGCGCAGGGGCTCGCCAATTCGTCGGGGCTCGTGGGGCGCCGCTACATGGCCCACCTCGCGACGATGATGCAGGGCTTCCATCCCTTCCAGAAGAACGACACCGTGTTCCAGAAGACGGTGGCCGTCAACGACTTCTACCTGACCGGCCCCGAGGGCTATCCGCTCGGGCAGATCCAGTCGCAGGGGCGGACGCACGGCGTGATGGCGCAGACCGTGGTGCCGGCCGTGCCGCTGTGGGCCTACGACGCCTGGGTGGCGCGGGGCGTGGACTGGCTGGCGATGTCGGAAGACCTGCCGTCGGACCACAATCGCGTGCTGGTGGACGCGGCGGGGCGGATTCACCTGCACTACGAGCCCAACAACCTGCGAGCGCACGCGCGGCTGGTCCAGGAGACCAAGCGGATTCTCAAGCGCCTCGGGTTCTGGGTGGTGATGACGCACTCGCACAAGAGCCGGAACACCACCCACCAGTGCGGCACGCTGGTCTTCGGCACCGACTCGCGGACGTCGGTGCTCGACAGCTTCTGCCGGGCGCACGACGTGGACAATCTGTTCGTGGTGGACGCGTCGTTCTTCCCGTCGTCGGCGGCCGTGAACCCGGCGCTGACCATCGTGGCGCAGGCGCTGCGCGTCGCCGAGCACATCCGGGCTACCCATCTCAAACACTGACGCGGAGGACGTGACGTGAGAGCGCGATCGTTCAGCCATGCCGGCATCACCGTGTCGAGCTTCACCCGCGCCGTGCAGTTCTACTGGGACGTGTTCGGGTGTCCGCTCGTCGGGGTCGCCGAGACGCCGCCCGACCGCGTGCGCAGCTTCTTCGGCGTGGCATCGGGACGGGACCCGGCGCCGACGCTGCAAGATTGGCTGGATCCGCGTGCCCGGCGGCGGCGTGCTGGAGATCTTCGAGTTCCAGCCGCAGTTGCCGCCGGAACGGATTCCGTGGAACCGCGTCGGCCTCACGCACATCTGCTTCGACGTCCGCAACACGCGGAGGTGGCACGCCTACCTGAAGGGGAAGGGCGTCGAGGTGCTGTCCGAGCCGGAGCAGTCGCCGCGGGGCCACTGGTTCTTTTTCATCCGCGACTTCGACGGCAACCTCATCGAGCTCATCGACCTGGGCTACATGTACCATGTCGTGAAGTGGCTGGGCCCGCTTGGCGGCTGGATCTTCCGGCGCGGCATGTACCGCAAGTACTACGAGGGCACGTGGGTCAGGTAGGTCGGGTGGGGAAGAACGCTTGTGACCTGGTGGCCGCGGGTCGCTTCGACGGAACCGTCTTGTAGGGGCAGGTCTTCAGACCTGCCCGGTGTGAACGATGGCCCTGTACTTCGCGCTCTTCGACACGGCGATCGGGACCTGTGGCGTGGTGTGGGGTGAGCGCGGCCTCACCGGCGTCCACCTGCCCGAGTCGACCGCCGCGCGCACGCGCGACGAGCCTCGTCCGCCGCTTTCCCGGCGCGGTGCCCGCGCCGGCGCCCGCCGACGTGCAGCCGGCCATCGACGGCATCGTCGCGCTCCTCGCGGGTGCGAAGCGCGATCTGCGCGAGCTGGCGCTCGACATGGAAGGGCTCCCCGCGTTCAACCGCCGTGTCTACGAGCTGGCGCGGACGATTCCGCCCGGCGCGACGATGACCTACGGCGAGGTCGCGCGCCGCCTCGGCAGCCCCGGCATGGCGCGGGCCGTCGGCCAGGCGCTCGGCCAGAACCCGTTTCCAATCGTCGTGCCCTGCCACCGCGTGCTGGCCGCCGACGGACGCATGGGCGGCTTCTCGGCGCCCGGCGGGGTGGCGACCAAGCGCAAGATGCTGGAGATCGAAGGAGTGGAAGGTGTGAGCGAAGCGCCGACGCTGTTCTAAGACTGAGGCGGGTCTGAAGACCCGCGGCCACGCGCTCTAACCAGCGTTCCTACCCACCTGACCTACCTGACCTACCTGACCCACCTGCTCCTGACCTGTTTGACCTGCCCAAGTGGGCGATGCCAGGCCTGGTGCGTCGCCCTACGATGGCGGCATGGCGAGCACCCCGGCCCCCGACGATCGCGTTCTGCTCGACGCCTACTCTTCGGCGGTGGTCGACGCCGTTGAGGCCGTCGGCCCGGCCGTGGTGCGCGTCGAGCGCGAGCGCGGCGGCGGGTCGGGCGTGATCTTCACGCCCGACGGGTTCCTGCTGACCAACAGTCACGTCGTGCACGGCGCGAAAGAGCTGTCGGTGACGCTCTCGGACGGCCACGAGGCGCGCGCCGACCTCGTTGGCGACGACCCGCACACCGACCTCGCCGTGCTCCGCATTGCCGGCACGTCGCTGCCGTATGCCCGCCTCGGCGACTCGCGACGGCTGCGCGTGGGCCAGATCGCGATCGCGATCGGCAACCCTTACGGCTTCCATCACTCCGCCACGGCCGGCATCGTCAGCGGCCTCGGGCGCTCGCTCCGGGCACGCTCGGGCCGGCTGATGGACGACATCATCCAGACCGATGCGGCGCTCAACCCCGGCAACTCGGGCGGCGCGCTCGTCACCTCGCAGGCCGAAGTGATCGGCATCAATACCGCGACCATCCTCATGGCACAGGGCCTGTGCTTTGCTGTCGCGAGCAACACCGCGCGGTTCGTCGCCACCAAGCTGATGAGCGATGGGCGCATCCGCCGCAGCTACATGGGCGTGGCCGGACAGAACACTCCCGTGCCGCGCGCGCAGGCTCGCGCCAACGGGCTCGCCGTCACGTCGGGTGTGCTGGTGCTGTCGGTGGAACCAGACAGCCCGGCGAGCCGCGCCGGTGTGCTCGAGGGCGACGTCCTCATCGCACTCGGCGAAAGCGCGGTGGCGGGCGTGGACGATCTGCACCGCCTCCTGAGCGAAGAGCGCATCGGTGTCAGCCTGCCGCTCACGCTGCTGCGCCGAGGCCGCCGGGTCCGCACGACCGTGGTGCCGGCGGAAGCGAAAGCCTGACGTCCCCAGTTCTGAAGGGCGGTCTAAAGACCGCCCTCTACATTCTCGACGGCTAGAGCGCGATCAGGCCGCGACGGACCGCGAGCCGCACGGCTTCGGTGCGATTGGCCGCGCCGAGCTTGCCGATGATCGCCGCGACGTGAAACTTGACGGTCTGGTCGCTGATGCCGAGCCGTGAGGCGATCGCCTTGTTGGGCAGGCCCTCGGCGAGCAGCGCGAGCACCTGCAGCTCGCGCGCCGTGAGCGGCTCCTCGAACGTCTCGCGCGGGCCGCTTCGCGGCGCCCGCGTCGGCGGGCGACAGCGGCGTGAGCAGGGCGTCGGCGTCGATGCCCGACTGCCGCGCCTCCTCGGCGGTGGCGAACTCGCCGGCGATGTCGATCGACCGAGTCGAGGAGCAGCGCGCGGAGCGTGTCGCGCGCGCGGGCGGGGCCGACCAGGAGGACGCGCATTGGGAAAGGCCGTCTCATTCCAATGCTATCTCTCGGCGGCACGATCCGCCGGTACTGCTCGATGCGACCGGCGGATGTAGAATCGCGAGCACCATCGCCGGAGGGCGCGGCGCTGAAGGGGGACGCTGTGGGGCTGACACATGCACGCCGCATCGGCGCGGGCGCCGCGATCGCGCTGGCTCTCGTCGCGATCGGGATCACTCGAGACCAGGTTCAGGCGCAGGCTGCGAAACGGGCGCCGATTTTCGAGGTCGATCCGTTCTGGCCCAAACCGCTGCCCAACCATTGGGTGACCGGCTCCACCATCGGCCTGTCGGTCGATGCGCAGGACAACGTGTGGACGATTCATCGCCCCGGCAGCGTCGAGGACAACTTCAAGGCGGCCGACATCATGGTCGGCGACGCCCGAGGCCGGGACGACGAAGCCCAGCCTGGCGCCGCGGGGGCCCGGGGACCTGTCACCCCAACGCCGATCGGCAAGTGCTGCAAGGTGGCTCCGCCGGTGCTCGTCTACGATCAGGCTGGTGCCCTGGTGAAGTCGTGGGGCGGCCCGGGCGCGGGCTACGACTGGCCCGACAGCAACCACGGGATCACCGTCGATCATGAGGGGAACGTGTGGCTGGCCGGCAACGGCGCCAAAGACACGCAGGTGTTGAAGTTCACGAACGCCGGTCGGTTCATCTTCCAGCTTGGCAAGCACGGGATCCACAACGGCAGCAACGACACCGAGAACTTCTGGCAGCCGACGAAGCTCTGGGAAGACGTGGCGGCCAACGAGATGTACGTCGCGGATGGTTACGGTCACCGCCGCGTGATCGTGCTCGACGTCGGCACCGGCAAGTACAAGCGGCACTGGGGCGCCTACGGCGCGCGGCCGAGCGACGAGCCGATGCCGGCCTACGATCCGAAGGGGCCACCGTCGAAGCAGTTCAACACCGTGCACTGCGCGATCGTGTCCAACGACGGCCTCGTCTACGTCTGCGACCGCGTCAACGACCGCATCCAGGTGTTCCGCAAGGACGGCACGTTCGTGCGCGAGGCCTTCATCGACACGCACACGTTCCGCTCCGGGTCGGTGTGGGACATGACGTTCTCGCGCGATCCGCAGCAGACCTACATCTACGCCGCCAACGGGGTAGACGAGAAGATCAATGTCCTGCTGCGCAGCACGCTCGAGGTGCTGACGTCGTTCGGCGACGGGGGCCGCCAGCCGGGGCAGTTCTTCGGCGTCCACAACCTGGCGACCGATTCGAAGGGGAATCTCTACGCGACCGAGACCTACACCGGCGCGCGTGTCCAGCGCTTCCTCTACAAGGGCGTCGGTCCGGTGACGAAGGCGGAGCAGGGCGTGGTCTGGCCTGCCCGCCGCTGACACACGCCGCCGTGCCCGGGTCCATTTCCGATCTCCAGCAACGTCTCGCCGAGCAGCACTACGTCAGCGACCGCGGGCTGGCCGTGTCGCTGTTCATCGCCTTGCAGCTCGGCCGGCCGCTGTTCCTCGAAGGCGAGGCCGGCGTGGGCAAGACGGCGCTGGCCGCGGCGACGGCCGCCGCTCTCGGCACCGATCTCATCCGGCTGCAGTGCTACGAGGGGCTGGACGTCTCGCACGCGGTCTACGAGTGGGACTATCCCCGACAGCTGCTCGAGCTGCGCCTGCTCGAGGCGGGCGGAGGGATCGATCGCGCGGCGGCGCATCAGGCGCTCTACAGCGACGCGTTCCTGCTCAAACGGCCGCTGCTGCAGGCCATCGATCCGGCGCGGACGCGTCCGGCGGTCCTGCTCATCGACGAAATCGATCGCGCCGACGAGGAGTTCGAAGGCTATCTGCTGGAGCTGCTGGCGGAATTCCAGGTGACGATTCCCGAGATCGGCACCGTGCGGGCGTCGCAGCGGCCGCTGGTCATCCTCACCTCGAACCGCACCCGTGAGGTGCACGACGCGCTCAAGCGCCGGTGCCTGTATCAGTGGCTCGAGTATCCCGGCTTCGAGAAGGAGCTGGCCATCGTCCGCGTGCGGGTGCCCGAGGCTCCGGCGCAGCTGTCGGCCCAGGTGACGGCGCTGGCCCAGGAGCTGCGCACGCAGGATCTGTTCAAGGTGCCGGGCGTCTCGGAGACGATCGACTGGGCCGCGGCGCTGGTCGCGCTGCAGCACGATCAGGTAACCGAGGCGGCGATCGAGGACACGATTGGCGTGGTGCTGAAGGCGCGCGAAGACGTGGACGCGATGCGCGGCGGCCGCATCGCGGACCTGCTCGCGCGCGCCACGGCGCGCGCCGCACAGGGCGCATGAGCGCCAGCCCAGCGCGGGCGACGCGCTGCTGTCGCGGCTGCTCGTCTTCGAGCGGCTGCTGCGACGGCTCGGGCTCGACGTGCACACCGGCCGCATGCTCGACGTGGTCGAAGCCCTCCAGTACGTCGATCTCGGCCGGCGCGACGACGTCTTCAACGTGCTGCGCACGCTGCTCGTGCACCGGCACGACGATCTCGACACCTTCGATCGCGCCTTCGACGCGTTCTGGGGCCCAGCCGCCGGGCCGGAGCACTCGGACTCGCCGGCAGCGGATCGAGACCCGGCACCAGGCCCCGAGCGCGCCACGCCCGATCGTGAGGGCGGCGGCCTGCTCGAGACGCCGATTGACACGTCGGCGCTCGACCGCGACGACGAGGCCATCGAGGTGCCGGCGTGGAGCGACGCCGAGGCGCTGTCGAGGAAGGATTTCGCTGAATTCACGGAGGCCGAGCTCGCGGCGGCGCGAGCGGCCATCGAACGCCTCGAGTGGGAGCCGGGACTTCGGCGGACGCGGCGCTGGGTGCCGGGCCGCGGCTCGCGCCTCGACTTGCGGCGGGCGCTGCGGTCGAGCGTCCGGACCGGCGGCGACATGGTGCGTCTGCCGCGGCGGGTGCGTCGCGTCCGGCCGCGGCCGATCGTCCTGCTGTGCGACGTCAGCGGGTCGATGGAGGTGTATTCCAGGCTGCTCGTTCACTTCGCCCATGCCATCACCCGGCGCCACCGCCGGGTCGAGGCGTTCCTGTTTTCGACCCGGCTCACGCGCATCACCCGCCAGCTGCGCGCCCCGCGCATCGACGACGCCGTGCGCGCCGTGTCGCGGGCGGTGCCCGACTGGTCGGGGGGCACGCGCATCGGCGAGTCGCTCCAGCAGTTCCACCGCCACTGGGGCCGCCGCGCGCTGGCGCGCGGCCCGGTGGTGCTGCTCGTCTCCGACGGCTGGGACCGCGGCGACGCCGCCGTGCTGGGCGCCGCCGTCGCCCGGCTGCAGCGCAGTTGCCACCGCCTGATCTGGCTGAACCCGCTCATCGGCACTCAGGACTATCAGCCGCTGACCCGCGGCCTGCTGGCGGCGCTGCCACACGTCGACGACTTTCTGCCCGCGCGCACGTTGCGCGACCTGGCGCAACTGGCCGCAGCTGCTGAGCGGGGTAGGATCGAGAACGTAGAGGGCGGTCTTCAGACCGCCCTGAGGAGCGCATGGAACTCAACGGGTCGTATACGTTCGACGCGCCGCCGGCGCGGGTCTGGGATCTGCTGATGGATCCCGCGGTGATTTCGTCGTGCATTCCCGGCTGCGACGCCTTCGAGCCGGACGGCGAGGATCGCTATCGCGTGAAGCTGACGGTCGGCATCGCGGCGATCACGGGAGCCTACGACGGCGTCGTGGCGATCACCGACAAGGTGGCACCGTCGTCGTACCGGCTCACGGTGGAAGGGCAGGGCAAGCCCGGGTTCGCCAAGGGCAACTCGTCGATCGCCCTGCGCGCCGACGGCGACAAGACGATCGTGGACGTGAGCAGCACGGTGCAGACCGGCGGCCCCATCGCCCGCGTCGGCCAGCGCCTGATCGGCGGCGTGTCGAAGATGATGCTGGACCGATTCTTCGCGTGCCTGCAGGGAAAGGTGTAGCAGGCACGCGAACTGAAGGCTCCGGGCTTCAGGCTTCGGGCTTCCGGCCTGCACGGCCTGAGGCCCAACATGTCCTGAAGCCCGAAGCCCGACAGCCTACGTTCGCGCCGCCGCCGCTTTCAGCGCGCGGGCCGTGAACACCTTTGATCATCGGCGCGCCGATAGTCCGCGCTGGCGTGGATGTCGGCGTTGAGGTCGTCGATGCCGTCGCCGGCCACGGCCGCCGCCGCGGCGATCGTCGCGTCCGACAGCGGCTTGCCGGCGAGCGCGGCCTCGACGTTCGCCAGCCGCATCGCGTGCGTGCTCGCACCGGTCAGGCCGACGCGCGCCGCCGTGATCGTTCCGCCCGACACGTCGAGCGATGCGCCGACGCCGACGATGGCGAAGTGCGACGCGCGCTGGTGCAGCTTTGCATAGGCGGCCGCGCGCTGCGGCGTCGAACTGCACGCCGGCGATGATCTCGTCCGGCCGCAGATCCACGGTGAACAACGCCTGGAAGAAGTCGCTCGCCTTCACGGCGCGCCAGCCGCCCGGCGCCCTTCAGGTGAATCTCGGCGTCGAGCGCCACCAGCATGGCCGGATAGTCGGCCGCCGGGTCGGCGTGCGCGAGGCTGCCGCCCATCGTGCCGCGGTTGCGCACCTGCGGATCGCCGATGGTGGCGGCCGTCTCCGCCAGCGCGGGGCACTTGTCGAGCAGCAGGGCCGACGTGGCGACGTCGTGATGCATCGGTGGCCGCGCCGATCTCGATCTTGCCGCCCTTCTCGCGGATGCCGGACAGGCCGGGAATGCGCGCGATGTCGATGAGCAGCGACGGCTCGCTGAGCCGCAGCTTCATCAGCGGCACCAGGCTGTGGCCGCCGGCGAGCAGCTTGGCGCTGCCGCTGGCCGCGCCGAGGCGGGCGATGGCGTCGTCGATCGAGGTCGCGCGCGCGTAGTCGAAGCTGGTCGGGATCACGCCTGGCCTCCGTGGATGATGCGCCACAGCTTCTCGGGCCGCAGCATCATGTCGATGTGCTTCACGCCGAACTCGCTCAGCGCGTCCACCGCCGCCGACACGATGCTCGGTGTCGAGCCGAGCGTCCCGGCCTCGCCACACCCCTTGGCGCCGAGCGGATTCACCGGCGTCGGGGTCACGGTGTTGTCGAGCTCGAAGCGCGGGAAGTCGATCGCGCGCGGAAGCGCGTAGTCCATGAACGAGCCGGTGAGGAGCTGGCCGTCCTCGCCGTAGACGACCTCTTCGATCATCGCCTGGCCGATGCCCTGGGCCAGGCCGCCGTGAATCTGGCCCTCGACGATCAGCGGATTGATCAGGTTGCCGGCGTCGTCCACCGCGACCAGACGCAGCAACTTCGGCTCGCCGGTGTCGCGATCGATCTCGAGCATCGAGATGTGGCAGCCGAACGGATAGGTGTTGTTGCTCGGCTCGAAGAACGCCTCGTCGCTGAGCCCCGGCTCCAGCCCCGGCGGCAGCGGCACCGGGATGTAGGCGTAGGACGCCACCTCGGCGAACGTCTTGCCCTTGGCGGGCGCGCCCTTCACCGACACGCGGCCGTTCTCGAAGACGATGTCGTCCTCGTGCGCTTCGAGGAGCGCCGCCGCGAACTTGGCCATCTTGGTCTTCACCTTGGTGCCCGCCATGTGGAGCGCGGCGCCGCCCACGGCCTGCGACCGGCTCCCGAACGTGCCGATGCCCTGCTTCACCACCGCGGTGTCGCCGTGCAGGATGGTGACGTGCTCGAACGGCACGCTGAACTGATCGGCGAGCATCTGCGCGAAGGTGGTCTCGTTGCCCTGGCCGTGCGGTGAGGCGCCGGTGGTGGCGGTGATGCGGCCGTCGCGCTCGATCGTCACCTGCGAGTGCTCCCAGCCGCCGGTCGGCAGCGACGCCGACGGGCCGATGCCGCAGACCTCGACGTACATCGACAGGCCGAGTCCGACCAGCCGCCCCTCGGCCTTGGCCTTGTCCCGATCCTTCTTCAGCTGCTCCCAGTTGGCGTTCTGCAGCGCCCGGTCGAGCGCCTTCTCGTAGTCGCCCGAGTCGTACACCGCGCCCATCTGGGTCTGGAACGGGAACTGGTCCGCGGGGATGAAGTTCTTCCGCCGCACCTCGGCCGGATCCATCTTCAGCTCGCGCGCCAGCATGTCCATCGCGCGCTCGACGAAGTAGGTGGCCTCGGGCCGCCCGGCGCCGCGGTAGGCGTCGGTGGGCGTCTTGTTGGTGAAGACCTCGGTGAGGGTGACGCGGATGGCCGGAATGGCGTAGGTGGCGTTGGCCATCAGCATCGTCAGCGTCGGGATCGCCGCCGTGAGCAGCATGTTGTAGGCGCCGATGTCGGCGATGAGCCGCATCTTGAGCCCGAGCACCGTGCCGTCGCGTTTGGCCGCCAGGTCGATGTAGCCGAGGATGTCGCGGCCGTGAATCGTGGCCACGAAGGCCTCGGACCGGTCCTCCACCCACTTGAGCGGCAGCTCGAGACGCTTCGAGAGCCCGGCGACGACGTACTCCTCGGCGTAGATGTTGATCTTGGCGCCGAAGCCGCCGCCGACCTCGGGCGCGATCGCCCGCACCTCGCTCTCGCCCATCCCGTTCATCATCGCGATGAAGGTGCGCAGGATGTGGGGGTTCTGGGTGGACGACCAGATGGTCATCGTGCCCTTGCCGGCCTCGTAGTGCGCGACCACGCCGCGCGGCTCCATCGCGCTCGGCGCCAGGCGCTGGTTCATCATCCGCTGCGAGACGACGATCTCGGCCGTCGGCAAACGCCTTGTCGATGGCGCTGTCGTCCACCGACTTGCCGTCCGGCGACACGCCGGTGCCCCCGGGGATGGGCCCGATGGCGACGTTGTTGGGGAACTTGTCGTGAATGACGATCGGCTTGCCCTGGAGCGCCGCCTCGGGGTCGACCGCCGCGGGCAGGATGTCGTATCGCACCGTGATCGCGTCCACGGCGTCGCGGGCCAGATAGCGATCCGTGGCGACGACGACCGCCACCGGCTCGCCGGCGAAACGAACGACGTCGGTGGCGACCACGCGGTGATCGGGCGACGGGAACGGGGTGCCGATCGGCATCGGCGCCACGAACTCGGCGATCTGCTTGCCGGTGAACACGGCCTCGACGCCTTCCATCGCTTCGGCCGCGCTCGTGTCGATCGACACGATGCGTCCGTGCGCGACGTCGCTGCGCTTGAACGCGACGTACTGCATGCCGACGATCTTCACGTCGTCGACGTAGGTGCCCTTGCCCTGGATGAGACGCGGGTCCTCGCGGCGCTTGACGCGCGAGCCCACGAGCTTCGGCAGCACTGGTGAGGTTGGCATGGGTTACCTCTTGGCCGCGGCGAACTGAATCGCGTTGACGATGTGCTGGTAGCCGGTGCAGCGGCAGAAATTGCCGGAGATGCCCTCCCGGATCTGCTGTTCGGAGGGGGCAGGATTGTCGGCCAGCAGGTTGGCGGCGGACATGATCATGCCGGGCGTGCAGTAGCCGCACTGCAGGCCGTGCTCCTCCCAGAAGCCTTCCTGCAGCGGGTGCAGCTGCCCGTCCTTGGCGAGGCCTTCGATGGTCGACACCGCCGAGCCATCGGCCTGCACCGCGAAGATCGTGCAGGACTTGGCACTGCGGCCATCGACGAGCACCGTGCAGGAGCCGCACTGGCTGGTATCGCAGCCGACGTGCGTGCCGGTGAGATTGAGTGTTTCGCGCAGGAAGTGCACGAGCAGCGTGCGCGGCTCGACGTCGGCCGTGCGCACCTTGCCGTTGACGGTCACGGACACCTTGGCCATGGGCCCTCCGAAGCCTCATAGCCTACATCAGGCTTCAAGGCTTCAGGGCTTCAGGGCTCAAGCCACGAAAGCCTTGAGCCGTTCTTGCCTAACCCCGAGCCTTGAGCCTTGAGCCGGTCGTCGGGCGGCAATCTATGCCGCCGGCCGCTCGCCGATCGTCACGGTCACTTCGGCTGGCGAACCGCCGCGCACGAGGTGCAGCGTGGCGGAGTGGCCGACGCGCGCGCCGGTGAGCAGATCGAGCAGATCTTCGGGCGACGTCACCGGCGTGTCGTCGAGCGCCACGAGCAGGTCGCCGATCAGGACACCCGCCGCTTCGGCAGGGCCCCCGGGAGCCAGGTTGGCCACGAGCAACGCCGCGTCGCGGCCGCTGGCCGCGGCCTGCGTCTCCGGCAGCCGTACCGGATGGCCCACGATGCCGAGATAGCCCTTCGCCGAGCCGCCGTGTTCGAGCACGTGCGCGACCGTCTTCCACACGATGCCGGCGGGAATCACGACGGCAAGACCGCGAATGGCGGCCGCCGTGGTGAGGCCGAGGAGCGCGCCTTCGGTGTCGAGAAAGGCGCCGCCGGAAAACCCGTCGTGCATGGGGGCCGTGGTGCGGATCACCTGGTCGATCGCCCGCCGGCGTCCGGTCGGCAGCGGGCCGCCGATCACCGCCACCACTCCGGCGCTGGCGGTGACCGCGTTGCTCCAGGAGCGGGCTACGGCCAGCGCGAGGTGCCCGACGCGCGGCGGGGTGGACGAGGGAGACAGTGGCGCGGCGGTCAACCCCGGTACGCGCAGCACGGCAAGGCTGGTGGCCGGGTCCCACCCGGCGAGCGAGGCGTCGAGCAGATCGCCGGCATGCGTCCGCACCCGCAGGCCATCTTCGCGCCCGACCGCGCGCATGGTGGTCACCACGACGCCCTCGCCGTACACCGAGGCCGCTGGCCGGCCGGCGCCGCCCGTGGACCTGCACGACCGACGGCGCCGCGGCCGCCACCGCGTCAGCAAACTGATTGGAAAGTTGGGTCAGCATGCCGCCATGCTACGGGCGATGCTGGACGCTTACATCGCCCACTTGGGCAGGTAGGCAGGTAGGACTGGTAGGCAGGTAGGCAGGTAGGCTGAGTAGGCGGTCTCAGGTGGGCACGACGTCGGTAGTCGATGGACGTCCGCGCACGTCAGTCTTACCCGTCCCTCCCGTCCGAGCTGTCCTGCCTGCCCCACCTGTCCACCCGCCCACCTGCCTACCTGCCGCAGCGTCAGCCTGGTTCACCATCATCGTCGCGACGGCGTCGAAGAAGTCGCGCAGGAACGCGCTGACGTCGGGCGGCAGGCGCGCCTGGTCGAGCGCCCTGGTCATCAGCTGCATCCAGCGATCGCGCGCTTCGCGGTTGATGGGGAAGGGCGCGTGCCGCATGCGCAGCCGGGGATGGCCGCGCTGCTCGATGTAGCGGGTCGGGCCGCCGAACCGCCCGACGAGGAAATCGCGCAGGCGCTCCTCGGCGGCCGCGAGGTCGGCCTTGGGATACATCGGGCCGAGGATGTCGTCCTGCGGAACCTGCCGGTAGAACAGGGCGACGAGACGATGGAACCCGTCCTCGCCGATCGTGGCGTAGATCTGACTGTCGTCCAAGCCATCGAATCGTATCAGCTCCGCCGTAGCGTCACGCGGCGCCATGCTCGAGCGACCGTCGCGGGCACGCGGATTGAATGTTCTCGAAGGCATGACTTCCGCCCAGGTGGCGCTGTGGATCGATCCCACACGCGCCGTGATCGTGTTCGCGAAGAGCCTCACGGCGCATCTCGTCGAATCGAGGCACAGTCCACACCGTTATTACGAAAATGTGATCACCGCGCTGGGCTCGCCTGGACCGGTGCTGATCATTGGCCCCGGCCCTACCAAGACCGAGCTGCAGGAGCGCATTGCGCACCGGGCGCGCTGGGTGGTCGAGATCGAACCGTCCACCTGCACCAGCAATCACGACATCCTGGCCGAGCTCGCCGAGCGCCTGCGCGCGGAGTAAGCGGAGTAAAACGTGACACGTCGGGACGGAAGTTCCGACCGTCGCGCCCGGCGTGAGCCATCGACGGGGCCGACGCCCGGCCCTCTGTTCAGCGCGGCTTGAACTCGATGAACGAGCTCGACTGACCGCCCATGAAGAACCGCGCCCGTCCGCTGGCCTGCTTGTCACTGCCGGCTGCGATCTCGAGCCCGATTACCTGCGGGTACCACGCGCCGCCGTCGACGATTTTGATCGGCAGTGTCCATGCCGCCGGGTCGTCGAGGCGGCGGGCGAAGGACACGTACACACCTTCCTGAGTGAACTGCTCGTCCTTGGTCCGATTGAGCAGCATCACGTACAGCTGCAGCGCCACGTTCCAGTGGACCGACGCGCCCCAGAACGCGTCGGTGTCCGGGTCGTCGTCGTGCCACGGCCGCGCGGTCGGCTGGAGCGCCGTGCCGAACGGGTAGTACCAATCGACCCGCGTGTGGTCACCGTCCTCACTCACCACGGCGCTGGCCGGCAGCCAGGCGCCGCCGTTGAACACGGTCACCTTGCCGGCCGGCGCGTCGCGGTCGGCCCAGGCCAGCCGCGCCAGCGCCACGCCTTGCGCGGCGGGAACCTTCGAGTACTGGCTGAAGTACAGATAGAGATCCTTCGACTCGCGATCGAGCAGCACGCTCACGTCGCCGACGCCGCCCACGAAGTACTGATTGGTGGTGGCGCACTCGTGCCACCCCGGCGGCGCTTCGAGGATGATGCCGAGGTTTTCCCACGTGGCGCCGTTGTCGCGCGAGCGCGCCGCACCGATGCGCGGCATCACGCGATCGAGCCGGCCGCACAACGCCGCCGGCACTTCGTTGTGGTAGTAGCCGTACCAAGTGCCGCCCTCGTCCACGATCACCGACTCGATCCAGACGCCATCACCTGGATGGGTGATGAAGGCGACCGGTGTCGCCGGCCCCATGCGCGTGAGCCGCCGGCCCGTGGCCAGGCTGGGCTGACCGTCGATCGACGTCATCACTTGCAGCGTCTCCACGCCGTCCATGAGCCCCCATACAGCCGGGCTGTTCGAGTCCACGCTGCCGGTGAGCGACAGCGCCGGCGCGGGGACGAGCGTCACCGCCGGCGGGACGAGATCCTGCGCGGCCGCGCTCGTGGCCAGTGCGCAGCACAGCACGGCTCCCGTAAGGAGCGGTGCGCGGCAGGTGCGAGAGCGGACCGTCCGCTCGAGGGATCGATTCGTGTACGCCGGAAGGGACACCAGGGGCTGATTTCGGGTCATTGCGCCGGCACGAAGCAAAGCGTCCGCCGTCCGTGCGCGTCGCGGGGGTCTTGCGCGTAAAGAGTTTGTTAAGAATTCGTCAGACGGGCGCGGCTTCGAGCGGCTCGACGCGCACCTCTACTTCGACGGCCTGGTGTCCGCCGCCCAGCGCGATGCCTTTCACCGGCGCCACGTCACCGTAGTCGCGGCCCCAGCCCAGCGTCACGTGTCCGGTGCCGGGCCGCACGTCGTTGGTCGGGTCGACGTCGATCCATCCGCTGCCGGGCAGATACACCGACACCCATGCGTGCGACGCCTCGGCCCCCTGGTAGTCGGCGCCGCTGCGCAGGTAACCCGAGACGTAGCGGGCGGGCAGGCGCAGCGACCGCAGCGCGCCGATCATGACGTGCGAGAAGTCCTGGCACACGCCGCGGCGCGCCTTGAGCGTGTCGAGGAGCGGCGTGTCGATGCGGGTGGCGCTCGGCTGGTACTTGAAGTCGACGTGGATGCGGTGGGAGAGATGGTCCACGGCTTCGAGGAGCGGCCGGCCGGCGGGAAAGCTGGGGGCGGCGTACGCAGCCAGCTCCGTCGCCGCGGCGACGAAGGGCGAGTCGAACACGAACTCGAACGCCTCGAGCGTTTCGGGCTTGGCGTGCTCCGCGAGCTCGTCGCGCACGTCCTCCCACGGCAGATCGCGCGGCGGCGTGTCGCGCGGCCGCACGTCCACCACGCTCGTGGCCACGATGGCGAAGCGGTCGTGGCGTTCGAGAATGGTGAACGTGGTGACGTCGTTGCCGAAGTAATCCTTGTGCGTCTCGCTCGCGGCCGGCGCGGGCGCGGCCTGGATCTTCGACTCGAGCAGCGACTGCCAGGGCAGCGCCCTCGGCGTCAGGCGCACCTCGCTCTGACACTGCGAGACGGAGGCGTCGTAGAGATAGCGGGTGGTGTGTACGGCCTTGTAGCGCATGGCTATACTCCGTCGCCTTTCAATACGTCTCGGGTCAAACGGACCGCAGCCGCGACGGCGTCGAATGGCTCAAGTAGCGCGCCGTGATCGCATCGGAGAGGTCGATGACTCCGTTGCGCACCGTCTGCAGGTGCGCTTCGAGCGCCAGGCGGTGGCCCTTGGCGTCGCGACGCTTGATTTCGTCCATGTTGGCGTCGCGGAGCAGCTGGCGCAGCCGCTTGGCCATGGTGTATTCGGGCGGCGGCGCCGCCTCGACGTGGTGGCGGGGCAGGCTGTGCACGCCGTCGAGGAGCGCGGTGGCTTGAAACGCGATCGATCGCGGGTTGGTCTCGTCGGCGAGCAGCAGCTCGAGCACGTAACGCGTACGAATCGACGCCAGGTAGCGCGAGCGGTAGGTCGTGGAGCTGTCGGCCACCTGCAGCAGCACCTCGAGATACGCGTCGTCCGGGAACGGCGCGATGGCCACGCCCACGCGCAGCAGTTCGAGCATCTGCAGCGCCCGCTCCATGCGGCGGCCGAGGCTCAGGAAGCGCCAGCCGAAGCCGCGCGTCGGGTTCTCCGCCTGCAGGCCGGCGAAGGCGGCGAGCATGATCACGACGTCGTCGAGCATACCGAGCGCGGCGAGATAGCGGCGATCGTGGTTGGTCGGCGGCGTCGCCGGCAGCGCCGTGGAGAGCTGCTGCAGCACGCGCCAGGTGTCGGGCGACAGGCGCTCCTTCACCTCCCAGCTGAGACGCCGCACCTGGCGCAGGTTGCCGCCGATGCTCGACACGTGCTTCGTGTCGAACACCATGTCCGTGACGATGCGCTGCAGGTTCCACCACTGCCGCGCCACCGTGGCGTGACGCGTCTCGGGTGGCAGCAAGGCGAGGCCGCGGACGAAGTGCAGGATGGTGTCGACCGACGCATGGCGGCCCTGCTGCTCGCCGGTGAGGCCCGGCAGCAGCACGCGGAACAGCCGCGCGTTGGCTTCGAGCCGTTCCGTGTACCGTCCGAGCCAGAACAGGTTGTCGGCCATGCGGCTCGACAGCTCGGTGGAGCTGGTGAAGCCAGACTGGGGTGACGGTTCGATCTCGTACGAGGTGTCGTCGGCCCCGCCAATCACCCACGTGTCTTTGCTGCCGCCCCCGGCCTGCATCGAGACGACGAGCGACTGCTGGCCGGTGGCGACCCTGGTGAGCCCGCCCGGCAGCACGGCGTACGAGGTGCCGTCCCAGGCGGCGAGCACGCGCAGCACCACGTGGCGGGCTTCGAGGCCGCGGTGGGTGTGCACGGGCGCGCTGGACAGATCGACCTGTTCCTGCGCGACGAAGCGGGTGGGGTGCGCCTCGATGCGCGCGGCGAGCGTGCGCCGGGCCTCGACCGTCATCTTGGCCGGGAACTCGGCGTGCTGGCCGAAGCGCGGGAACGCCGGCTTGATCACCGCGGTCTCGAGATGGTCGAGGACGTGCCGGCGGGTGGCCTCCTGGCCGCACCACCAGGTGGCCACCGACGGCATCCGCAGCTCTTCGCCGAGCACGTGGCGGCACAGGCCGGGCAGGAACGCCATCAGGGCCGGCGACTCCACCAGGCCGCTGCCGAGGCAATTGGCGATGAAGACCGTGCCGGCCCGCGCCGCCTGCACCAGTCCGGGCACCCCGAGCAGCGAATCGCCGCGCAGCTCGAGCGGGTCGCAGAACTCGTCGTCCTGCCGGCGCAGGATCACGTCCACCGGGTTGAGGCCGGCGAGCGTCTTGAGATACACGCGGTTGTCGCGCACCGTGAGATCGGCGCCGCCGACCAGCGGAAAGTCCCATTGCCGGGCGAAGAACGAGTGCTCGAAATAGGTTTCGCTGTTCGGGCCGGCCGACATCACCACGACGCGCGGGTTGGCGGGCCGGCTCGGCGCCAGGCCGAGCAGCGCCTTGATCGTCACCTCGAAGAAGTCGGTGAGCGGGCGCACCCGGCACTGGTCGAGCATGGCGGGCAGCGTCCGCCCCGTCACCAACCGGTTCTCGAGCGCGTAGCCGGCGCCCGATGGCGCCTGCGTGCGGTCGGAGAGCACCCACCAGGTGCCGTTCGGCGACCGGGCGATGTCCACCGCGTAGTTCTGCAGGTAGACCCCGCTCGTCGGCACGATGCCGTGGCACGCGCGCAGGAAGCCGGGGTTGTCGAACACCAGCTCCGGTGGCACGTGGCCGTCGCGCAGCAGACGGTGGGACCCGTAGAGGTCGGCGAGGATGGCGTTGAGCAGCGTGGCGCGCTGGATCACGGCCCGCTCGATCTGCGCCCACTCGTGCCCGTCGATCGCGAGCGGCACCAGATCCATCGGCCATGGCCGCGAGCTGCCCTGCGGATCGCTGTGGACGTTGTAGGTGACGCCGTTGGCGCGAATCAGCTGCTGGCCGAACTCCCAGCGCCGCGAGAACTCCCGCAGCCCCATGCGGCGCAGTGCCGCCGCCATCCGCATCCAGTGCGGCCGCGGCCGGCCGGAGGGATCGAGGGCTTCGTCCCAGTGTCCGGCCAGCGGCGGGTGGTAGTTCCAGTCCGCCGTGCGCGACGGACGCGCCGAGGAGGTGTCGCTCACGCCCGTCGTCAGACCCCGGACGCGGGGAGAGGCGCGGCGCTCTGGCGCCGCAGGTCGAGCGTGGACGGGAACTCGGGGTTGTCGGCCATCACCAGCGTCAGCGGCGCGCCGGGCGTGTGGCCGAATCCGAAGAACCGGGCCCGCCGCCTCGCTTCCGCCTCGTTCGAGTTTACAGGAAGGGTCGCGTAACTCCGCCCGCCCGGGTGGGCGACGTGGTAGGTACAGCCGCCGATCGGCGCGCCGGGCGGCCAGGTCTACGACGTCGAAGACGAGCGGCGTGTGCACGGGAATCGTGGGGTGCAGGCAGCGCGGGGGCTGCCAGGCGCGGTAGCGGACGCCGCAGACGTACTCGCCTTCGGTGCCAGTGGGCTGCAGCGGCAGCTGCACGCCATTGCACGCGACGGTGAGCCGCTCGGCCACGAGGCCCCGCACCTTCACCTGCAGCCGCTCGACCGACGAATCGACGTAGCGCGCCGTGCCGCCGCCGCCGGGCTCCTCGCCGAGCACGTACCAGGGCTCGATCGCCTGCCGCAGCTCCACCTCCACGCCTTCGTAGACGACGCGGCCGTAGACGGGGAAGCGGAACTCGAGGTGCGGCGCGAACCACGCGCGGTCGATGGGATAGCCGGCGCGGTGCAGGTCGTCGATGCACCGCGCCGAAGTCGTCGCTCCACGTAGTGGGGCAGCAGGAAGCGGTCGTGCAGCCGCGTGCCCCAGCGGATCGGCGCGGCCTCGTACGGCGCGCGCCAGAACCACGCGAGCAGCGTGCGCACCAGCAGCTGCTGCGCCAGGCTCATGCGCGCGTGCGGCGGCATCTCGAAGGCGCGCATCTCGACGAGACCCAGGCGGCCCGGTGGCGCTGTCGGGCGAATAGAGCTTGTCGATGCAGAACTCCGCGCGGTGCGTGTTGCCGGTGACGTCGACGAGCAGGTTGCGGAAGATGCGATCGACGAGCCACGGCGGCGTGCGCGCCCCGCGCCCGCCGTCGAGCAGGCTCATCGCGATCTCGAGCTCGTAGACGGCGTCGGCGCGGGTTTCGTCCACGCGCGGCGCCTGGCTCGTGGGGCCGATGAACACGCCGGAGAAGAGATACGAAAGCGACGGATGATTCAGCCAGTAGCCGATGAAGCTGCGGAGCAGATCGGGCCGGCGCAGAAACGGGCTGTCGGCCGGCGTCAGCCCGCCGAGCACGACGTGGTTGCCGCCGCCGGTGCCGGTGTGGCGGCCGTCGAGCATGAACTTCTCGGTGCCCAGGCGGCTGAGGCGCGCCTGCTCGTAGAGCGTGGTCGTGTTGGCGACGAGCTCGCGCCAGCTGCGCGACGGGTGGATGTTCACCTCGATCACGCCCGGGTCGGGCGTCACCTTGATCTGCTGCAGCCGCGGATCGTAGGGCGGCGGATAGCCCTCGATGAGCACCGGCATCGCCAGCGCCGCGGCGGTGTCTTCGATGGCGCGTGACCAGGTCGACGAAATCGGCCGCCGATGCGACCGGCGGCAGGAACGTCCACACCTTGCCCTCGCGGGCTTCGACCGTGAGCGCCGTTCGCACGGTGGCCGAGCCGGGATCCGGGGCATGCTGCCCGTTCTGCTGCTGCCGGCGTGCCGTGCCGTCCGGGCCGTCCACCTGCGCCTGGCGATGGCGAGCCCGAACGCCGTGGGTCGAGGGGGTCGCGACCGCTGCGGCGGGCCGGCCGAGGTCGGGCCACGTCACGAGCATCGGATCGATCGGATAGACCTCCCACGCGGGTCCCGCCGGCAGGCTCTTCATCGGCAGGCGGAGGCCGACGGGCGAATCGCCAGGGATCAGGAACAGGTGGCGCGCGCGCAGCATCCACAGGCCCGACTGCCAGGCCGGGCCGTCCTTGCCAGCCGCACGGGCGAGCGGCAGCACGAAGCCGGTCGGGGTGCCGAGGCCGCGGCTGAACACCTTGCGCAGCCGTTCGCGCTCTTCCGGATCGTCGAGGTCGTTGAGCTCGGGATCGACGTTGACCGGAAGCTCCCGCTCCTTGTGGATGTAGGTGAGCGGATCCTCGTAGGCCGCGATCACGTACTCCGGCCCGACGCTCAGGCGCTCGGCCAACGCTTCGGCAAACGCGCGGGCATCCTCGGTGTCGAAGCCGTCGTCGCGATCCGGGCTGCCGACGAGTGCGGGATCGCGCCAGAGCGGCACGCCGTCGGTGCGCCAGTAGCAGGCGAACGCCCAGCGCGGCAGCGACTCGCCCGGATACCACTTGCCCTGGCCGAAGTGCAGCAGGCTCCCGGGCGCAAACGTGTCGCGCACGCGCGTGAGGAGCGTGCCCGCGAGCCGGCGCTTGTGCGGCCCCATCGCCGCCGTGTTCCACTCGTCGCCGTCCATGTCGTCGATCGACACGAACGTCGGCTCGCCGCCCATGGTCAGGCGCACGTCGCCGGCCTCGAGCTCCCGATCGACGCGATCGCCGAGCGCGAGGATGTCGTCCCACTGCTCGTCGGAGTACGGCTTGGTGACGCGCGGATCTTCGTGCACGCGCGTCACCGACATCTCGTGATGGAACTCGACCTGGCTGGGGCTCACCAGGCCCGACACCGGCGCGGCCGACTCCGGGCTCGGCGTCGCCGCGAGCGGAATGTGCCCCTCGCCGGCGAGCAGGCCGGAGGTGGGATCGAGGCCCACCCAGCCGGCGCCCGGCAGATAGACCTCGGCCCAGGCGTGGAGATCGGTGAAGTCCGCGCCGGGCCCGGCGGGGCCATCGAGTGGCTTCTCGTCGGGGCGCAGTTGAATCAGGTAGCCGGAGACGAAGCGAGCGGCCAGCCCGAGGTGGCGCAGCGTCTCGACGAGCAGCCACGCCGAGTCGCGGCACGATCCGCTGGCCAGCCCCAGCGTGTCCTCGCTCGCCTGCACGCCCGGCTCCATGCGGATGACGTAGCGCACGTCGCCCTGCAGCGCGCCGATTGAGGTCCACCAGGAAATTGATCGTCTGTACCGGCTCGCGGGGAATCGTCGGCGAGGAACGCCTGCAGGCGCGGTCCCGCCGGCCCGACCTCGAGGAACGGCGCCAGCTCGCGACGCTGCAGCTCGTCGTAGACGAAGGGGATGTGCTCGGCGTGCGGCTCGAGGAAGAAGTCGAACGGATTGAGGACGGTCATCTCGGCCACGAGATCGACCTCGAGCGAGAACGCCGTCGTGGGATTCGGGAACACCACCCGGGCGAGAAAGTTGCCCTGCGGGTCCTGCTGCCAGTTGATGAAGTGCTGCGACGGCTCGATGCGCAGCGAGTAGCTGGTGACCGGCGTACGGCTGTGCGGCGCCGGCCGCAGCCGGATCACCTGCGGCGACAGCGTGACGAGCCGGTCGTACTGGTAGATGGTCTTGTGGTGCAGCGCGACGCGGATCCCCATGGGCTCAGGCCGTCGAACCGGGGCCCGACCCCTGCACCTGGGTCATGGTGCCCGATGCCGAGGTCTGGGTCTGCGACAGCGCCGGCGCGGATTGCGCACCGCGAAGTCGTCGCGCAGGCTGTTGTCGATCGCGTTCATCTTCAGCTGCAGGCGGTCGAGATATTCGTGCAGGCCGCTGCGGATCACGGTGTCCACCGAGGTGAAATCGAGCTCGGCGCGCAGCTGGCCCATGAGCTGCTCGGAGCGGTAGCGGAACGCGCCGATCGGCGTCCCGGTGACCGACTGGAGCGATTCGCTCGCCGACTTGATGCAGAAGCGCACCGCGCGCGGGAACTCGCTGTCCATCACCAGGAAGTCGACGACGTCCGACGGCGTGATGCGCCCGTATTTCTTGCGATACATCTCGAACCCGCTCACCGACTTCAGCACCGCCGACCAGTGGATGTCGTCGTAGGGAGTGCCGACGTCGCGCAGCGACGGCAGCAGCATGAAGTATTTGACGTCGAGGATGCGCGAGGTCTTGTCGGCGCGCTCCAGCATGCGGCCGAGGCGCATGAAGTGCCAGGCCTCGTTGTGGGACATCGTCGCGTCGGTGACGCCTTCGAACAGGTGGCAGCCCATGCGGATCTCGCGGAACGCGTCGAGCATGCGCTCGGGCTCCGGCAGCGAGCGCTGGGTCTGGATCTGCAGGTACATCGTGTTGACCTGCGTCCACATCTCCGACGAGATCGTCTCGCGCACCGAGCGCGCGTTCTCGCGCGCGAAACGCAGGCACGACGCGATCGAGCTGAGGTTCTCGCGTGTCGTAGGCCAGCCACTCGATCACCTTGGCCTGC
The DNA here is from genome assembly GCA_963731785.1 of uncultured Acidobacteriota bacterium. Lineage (GTDB taxonomy): Bacteria > Acidobacteriota > Vicinamibacteria > Vicinamibacterales > UBA2999 > DASYRM01. Next base: position 186,598 of record CAVSWX010000008.1, on the reverse strand, counting down.
GTCGCCAGGCCGAAGCGCTCCTTGAAGACCTCGGCGTCGCCGCTCGTGTCGATGAGCGGCTGCCACTGCTGCGACGGCGCCAGCGGCAGATCGATCTGCAGGTTGAGGTTGACGCCGATGAACCGCGCGACGTTCTCGGCGCGCTCGATGTAGCGCGCCATCCAGTAGACGGAATCGGCGACCCGGCTCAGGAGCGGCGGTGGTTCGCCTCTCATACGCGGTCTTCGGCCTCCAGGACCCAGGTGTCCTTGCTGCCGCCGCCCTGCGACGAGTTCACGACCAGCGATCCCTTGCGCAACGCCACCCGCGTGAGCCCTCCGGGGACGACGCGAATCTCATCCCCGTACAGGATATAGGGACGGAGGTCGACGTGGCGCCCCTCGAGCTGGTCGCCGACGAGCGTCGGCACGCGCGACAGGCCGAGCGTCGGCTGCGCGATGTAGTTGCGCGGCTGCGCGGTGATCTTGGCGGCGAACGCGTCGCGCTCGGCGGCGGTGGAGTGCGGCCCGACGAGCATGCCGTAGCCGCCGGCCTCGTTGGCCGCCTTCACCACCAGCTTCTCGAGGTTCTGCAGCACGTGCTGGCGGTCCTGGTCGCGCCAGCAGAGAAAGGTGGGGACGTTGGGAATGATCGGCTCCTGGCCTTCGTAGTAGCGGATCATGTCCGGCACGTAGGCGTACATCACCTTGTCGTCGGCCACGCCGTTGCCCGGCGCGTTGGCGAGCGAGACCCGGCCGGCGCGATAGGCGTCGACCAGGCCCGGCACGCCGAGCAGCGAGTCGGCACGGAAGGTTTCGGGGTCGAGGAAGTCGTCGTCGATGCGGCGGTAGATGACGTGGACGCGGCGCAGCCCCTTGGTGGTGCGCATCCATACCGACTTGTCCTCCACCACCAGGTCGCGCCCCTCGACGAGCGGGATGCCCATCTTCTGCGCCAGGTAGCTGTGCTCGAAGTAGGCCGAGTTGTACATGCCGGGCGTGAGCAGCACCACCACCGGCTTGGTCGTGACGCCGCGCGGGGCGATCGCTTCGAGGGTCTCGAGCAGGAGGCTCGGGTACTCGAACACCGGACGCACGCGCAGGCCCTCGAACACCTGCGGGAACGTGCGCTTCATCAAGTCGCGGTTCTCGAGCATGTAGGAGACGCCCGACGGCACCCGCAGGTTGTCCTCGAGCACGTAGATCTGGCCGTCGGAGTGCCGCACCAGATCGGTGCCGGTGATGTGGCACCACACGCCCTTCGGCGGGTTGATGCCGACGCACTGGGGGCGGTAGAAGGCCGCCGAGCGGACGATCTCCTCGGGGATCACCCCGTCCTTGATGATCTTCTGGTCGTGATAGATGTCGTTGATGAACTGATTGAGCGCGTGGATCCGCTGCTTCAGCCCGCGCTCGATCCAGTCCCATTCCTTGGCCGTGACGATGCGCGGCACGAGGTCGAAGGGGAACGGCCGCTCGGTGCCGGCCGAGTCGCCGTAGACGTTGAAGGTGATGCCGAGCTGGACCAGGATGCGCTCGGCGGCCTGCTGGCAGCGTTCGAGCTGCCCGTCGCCGAGCGCGCGGATGGTGTCGAGCAGGAGCTGCGCCTCGGGGCGCGGCATCGACGCCGCGTCGAACATCTCGTCGTAGAAACCGCCGGTGTCGTACCCGGTCACCCGCATCGAACCATCTCCCGATGAGGCGGGTCTGAAGACCCGCGGCCACGACGCACCGTGCGTAGGGCGGGGCTTCAGCCCCGCCTCACGTGCTATCCCGAAAGTCTCGTATCGCTCGACGTGCCGCCCGCGGCGGGCACGTACAGTTTCGCGGCGTAATCCATCACCATGCGGTCGGCGTTGAAGCGCCAGCCGAGGGTGCGGATGGTGCGCTTCATGCGGCGGATCCAGCCGCCCGGCAATCCGTCCTGGTCGCGGTTGTAGAAGAGCGGGATCACCTCGTCGCGGAGCGTGAGATAGAGATCCCGCCCGTCGCGCTCGTCGTGCACGTCCATGTTGGCGTGGGTGCGGCCGGTGCCGATCGAAAAGCCGTTCAGCCCGTCGTAGGCCTCGGCCCACCAGCCGTCGAGCACGGACAGGTTGAGCCCGCCGTTGAGCACCACCTTCTGGCCGCTCGTGCCCGACGCTTCGAGCGGGCGGCGCGGGTTGTTGAGCCAGACGTCGACGCCCTGCACCAGCACGCGGCCGACGTTGATGTCGTAGTCCTCGACGAACACGAACTTCGACGCGAAGGTCGGCTCGCGCATCATCTGCGCGATCTCCTGCAGCACCCGCTTGCCCGGCTCGTCGTGCGGGTGCGCCTTGCCGGCGAACACGAACTGCACCGGCCGCTTGGGGTCGTTCACCATCTCGGCCAGCGCCTCCAGGTCGCGCAGGATCAGGTTGGCGCGCTTGTAGGTGGCGAAGCGGCGCGCGAAGCCGATCGTGAGCGCGTCGGGGCTCATGATGCGCGACAGGCGTGCGATGGTTTCCTTGGAGTCGCCGCGATAGGTGGCCTGCTCCACGGCGCGCCGCCGCACGAACTCGATGAGCCGCGCCTTCAGCATCAGGTGGGTTTCCCAGAGCTCGCCGTCGTCGACGCTCTCGATGCTTTCCCAGATCGTGGCCTCGCCGCTGCGGTTACGCCATTCGAGCCCGAGATGGCGGTCGAAGAGCCGCGACATCTGCGGCGCCAGCCACGTCGGCACGTGCACGCCGTTGGTGATGTGGCCGATCGGCACCGCTTCCTCGCTCCGTCCGGGGTAGAGGCCGGTCCACATCGCGCGTGAGACCTCGCCGTGCAGCGCCGACACGGCGTTGGCGCGCCGCGACAGCTTCAGCCCCAGCACGGTCATGCAGAACTCTTCGTGCGGATTGTGCGGGTTCTCGCGGCCGAGCGCCATGAGCTCGTGCGCCGAGATGCCGAGCTGATCGCGCAGCGGCCCGAGGTGCTCCTCGATGAGGCTCTCGTGGAAGCGGTCGTGGCCGGCCGGCACCGGCGTGTGCGTGGTGAAGACCACCTCGCGGGCCACGCGCGACACCGCCTGGTGGAAGCCGATCCCTTCCTCGATCATGCGGGTGCGGATGGCTTCGAGCACTGCAAAGCCGCTGTGGCCTTCGTTCAGGTGCAGCACCGAGGGCGTGATGCCCATCGCGCGCAGCGCTTTGTAGCCGCCGACACCCAGCAGCAGCTCGTGGCGGATGCGCACGCGGGCGTCGCCGCCGTAGAGGCGGGCGGTCAGGTCCCGGTCCTCCGGCGTGTTGCCTTCCACGTTCGAGTCGAGCAGCAGCAGGTCGCAGCGTCCGACGCGGACGCGCCACACCTTGGCGGCAATGACGCCGCCCCGGGTGTCGAGCTGCACCGTCACGGGCTCGCCGTTCTCGCCGATGGCCGGCTCCATCGGCAGTTGGTTGGTGTCGGAGCTCAGGTACTCCTCGCGCTGCCAGCCATTGCGGTCGAGGCGCTGGCGGAAGTAGCCCTGGCCGTAGAAGAGGCCGATGCCGACGAGCGGTACGCCGAGGTCGGACGCGCTCTTGATGTGATCGCCGGCCAGCACGCCGAGGCCCCCCGAGTAGATGGGGAACGACTCGTGCAGCCCGAACTCGGCCGAGAAGTAGCCCACCGGCCGCGGCCGCAGGACGCTGGCATGGGTGGCCGCCCAGGTCTGGTCGGCTTCCAGGTACTCGCGCTGCCGGCGGTAGGCGTAGTTGATGCGGCTGTGCAGCGCCATCTCGCCGGCGCGCTTTTCGATCTGCGCCAGCGGGGTTTCCGTGAGCAGCGAGATCGGGTTGTGGTTCAGCTCGCTCCAGCGTGCGGGTTCGAGATCCTGGAAGAGGCTGCCGGAATCCTGGTCCCAGCTCCACCACAGGTTCCGCGCCAGCGCCCACAGCTTCTCCTGCGCCGGCGCGATGAAGCGGTGCACCAGGCGCGCTTCGCCGATGACGGGCGCCACCTGCGCGGCCGCCGCCATCAGCGCCTCGATCTCGTCGTCGGAGAAGTGGCGCGTTTCGAGCGTCTGCACCACGAGCGTGCCCTGCAGCACGCCGTTGTCGATGAGCGGCACGCCGAGGAACGACTGGAAGGGCTCTTCGCCGGCTTCGCTGAAGTATTTGAAGCGCGGGTGCGCCTGGGCGTGTTCCACCGCGACCGGCCGCACCTGCTCGGCCACCAGGCCCACGAGCCCCTCGTGGAGCCCGAGCCGGAGCGTGCCGATGCATTCGGGTCGCAGCCCCACCGTGGCGGCGAGGATCAGGTTCACGCGATCGGGCTCGAGCAGATACGCCGAGCAGACCTCCGTGCCGAACCGCTTGGCGATGAGGCCCACCACGTTCATGAGGGTCTCGGCGGGGTTGGCGCCGGCGTCGGCAAAGGCGCCGAGTTCGTCGAGCGACAGCACTTCGTTGATGTCGTGCGCGCCCGCGGGTCGAATCGGCACGAAAGCCCCCTTCCTGATCGCGCCGGAGGCCTGGGGGCGACGCTGATCCTGCCGCCGCCGCACCGCATCGAGCCACCGTGCGCGTGCCGACCAGTGTAGTCAAATCGCGCCGGTGAGCGATAGGCTGCGAGCGTTACATTCCTGTCTCAAGTGTCATTGATGACGGTGCCAAATACGTAGCTAGTCCGTGAAGACCAGACGGTCGGCGCAGGCGAAGTTCACCGCGCTCAGCGCCGCCACGGCGAGCGCCATCGCGACCAGCAGCGGCAGGTGGAACACGCCGACCAGCAGCGACATCAGCGTCACGTTGCCGCCGATCGACACGAGCGCCGCGATGCCGTTGAAGCGGAGGAGCCGGGCGACGCGGCTCGCGCGGCTGCGGGCCTTCTCACCCTCCGCGGGCACCAGCCGGTCGGCCCATGTCCAGCGCTCGTGCCAGAGGAAGTTGTGGAGGATGGAGGCCTCGACCGCCAGCGCCGTGGCCACCGGATAGGGCACCCCGGCCAGGCTCACCAGGCCCTGGAGGGTGGCGGCGTGCACGACGAAACCCCCGGCTCCGACCGAGATGAAGCGGATGCCGCGGCTCACTTGGCCGCGCCGGGAAGGGGCTCGGCGCGATAGAGCGTGCGGGCGTTCCGCCAGGCCGACAGGACGAACGCGACCGCCATGCCCACGACGCTGATCGCGCCGCCAAGATCGAAGAGCGCCACCGGCCCCATCCCCATCGGCGAGACGATCGGCCGGGACACGGCCGCGAGTGCGCCGGCGGAGAGCAGGATGCGCAGCTCGGTGGGCCCGATGCCCGAGAACGAGATGCGAAAGACGCCGACCGCGTGCGTGGCCAGGAACGACTCGGCGCAGAGGACGATGTAGCCGACCAGGAGCGCGAGGGCGAGCCGCGGATCCATGAGTCCCGAGAACGCGATGCCGGTAAAGAGGGCGGAGGCATTCACCAGATCGACGACGTGGTCGAGGTAGTAGCCATAGCGCGGACGCTGGTGGCCGCGCACCCGGGCCACCGTGCCGTCGAGGCTGTCGCCGAACCAGTTCACCGCCAGCATGAGCGGGACGAGCAGCAGGGCCCGGCGATCCCAGGCGGCGGCGGCAAAGGCGGCACCGGCCGCCATGGTGCCGAGCGCCCCGAGCGCGGTCAGATGGTCGGCGTTGATCCAGCGGGGCAGGCGGTGCGCCAGCCAGACCAGCAGCCGCTTTTCGGCCTCCGCCAGCATGCTCCCGTGTTCACGGACGTGCACGCCCTGCGGCCGTGCCCGAACCTCGCTCAATGTGGACATTCGTCCCTCCAGTCTGGAAGGTGCGAACGGCCGGCGAATGGGCTCACGCGCCCCCAGAGACGGCGCCCGGCTGCGCCGCACGGCCCCGGCGTCCGTGCAGGGCGGGTCGTCAGCCCCGCCGGGGTACAGTCATCCGATGCGGGAGGGGCCCGACTTCGTCTTCGAGTTCCTGCGGTGGGGGACCGCCGGCGTCGTCCTGGTCGTGGGTATTTCGGTGGGCCTGTTCTGGCTGCTGAAGCGGTGGTCCGAGCGCAAGGCGCGGGAGCACGACAAAAAGGCCGGCGCATCGCGCCGGCCTTGATTCCCACCTGCCCGAAGGGCCTGCCCTACCCGCCTACGCAGCGGCGCGAGCCGGCGCGAGGCCGGCCCGTCAGTCGGTGCTGCTCCAGGTGAACGAGGTCATCGTCGGGTTGCCCTCGGTCTAGCGCCCAGCCTTCCAGCTGGCGGTCGTAGTGGATCTTCGCGCCACCCTGTCCTTGACGATGCCGCCGACGACCGCCCCGTAGAAATGGCTGCTGCCGAGGAGCGACACCGTGGCGTTGGGCGCGTAGATGAGCATCGCCGTCGAGTCGCCGCCGTTGACCTTGATCTCATCGCCGCTGCCGCCGTAGATCAACTGCAGGTTCTGCGGATTCAGGACTTGGATTGACGATCGTGCCGCCGGCTGAGGTCGATCGGGATGGCGAGTTCGCTGCCGTCGCGGCCTTGCCAGCCACACGGATGATCACCGGGCCCGGAGTCGATGACGATGTTCGCGTTGCCGACGACGTGATGCTGTTGACCTCGTAGATGCCGGCATTGAGGTGAATCTGGCGCCGCGCGCTCAGGTTCACGTCGCCCATCGGACGACCGTTTGGCCGTCGGCGGGCGAGATCATCAGCGGGGTGCGCCGCGCGGCGGTGCGCCGCATTCGAGCAATGGGGCGCAGGGGCCGGGCAGCCGCCCGTCTTCTTGAACTCGACGTCGGTCGTCGCGGCGGAGCCGGGCTGATCGCGGCCGGAGTCTTCATCTTGACTTCCTGCGGCAGCTTCACGAGGCCCTCCGTCACCGTCCGGCCTTGGTCCGCTGATCGTCGAGCGCGGTCACGTTGTTCGCGGTGCAGTGCCCACGCCGCCCGTGGCGTCGACAACTTGCCGTTGATGACCGTGCTCGTGCGCCGTTCTCGTCGAGGTTGCCGTTGGTGCCGACGTCGCCGCCGGAGTTGGCTCGACGTCGCGACCCGCGACAGCTCGCTCGAGTCGTAACTGTCGGTCGTGCCGCCGCCGGCGAACGTCAGCGCGTCGCAGCCGTTCTTGGTGGCGAACGCCGCGTAGCGGAAGGCCGGCACGGCCTGCGTCTCGATGATCGCGCTCACCTGCACGTCGGCGGCGCCGGCGCCCTCGATCGTGCCGATGCCGGTGATCTGCCAGGTCTGGATCGTGACTCGGCGCCGGAGTAGGCGTCCGGGAACTGCCGCATCGACAGCAGCGTGGCCGTGGCCGTGTAGCTCGTCTTGCTGCTCGACATCAGCAGCTCGCCCGTGCGAGTCGTCCTCGAAGGCGTCGATCTTGCGCGTCGATCGGGTAGTTCGACGTCTCGCCGTGACCGTCGTCAGCACCACGGGCTCGCCGTTGGCGATGAGTCGACCGGCGACTGTCGTCGTGTCGTAGATTCGCCGAGCGGATCGCCGGCGTCGGCGCCGGGCGGCTCGTAGGTGTGAATCAGGTAGTTGGCCGCGCTGTGCAGTCCTGACTCCGCCGCGTAGCGCGCCTGCGACATGGTCTTGTAGTTGAGGCTCGACATCGTCTCGGTCCTGCCGACGGTCGCCAGCGAGGCGCCGAGCAGCGACACGATGAGCACCATGAACATCGCCAGGACGAGCGCGATGCCGTCCTCGCCGGACCACGAGCGTCGAGTGGGCTGTGTAGACATAGTCGTCATCACGGAAGCGTCTGAAGCGCCGGCATCAGCAGCGCCGTGGCCGGCGGCGTCGGCTGCACCCGGTTCTCGATCGCAGGCTGTAGAGCTGCCAGGCGTTGAACACGTTGCGGGGCGAGACGTTCAGGAGCGCCTTCGACTCCTTCTGGTACTCGCCGGTGACCTGTCCTTTTCCTGCGACTGCACCGTCAGCGTGATGGCCACGCCGATCACGAACACCTTGTCGCTGATCGTCTCTTCCTGGTAGGTGAAGCACGGCGTGTTGTCGGGGTTGGCCTGGACGTTCTCCACCAGGATCTGCTCGACGGTCGGCTCCTCCTTTCTCCCGGCGTCGAAGTCCATCTGGTTGCGGTAGAGCACGTTCTTGGCGAGGTCGCAGGTGTACTCGACGTAGACCATCTTGCCGCTGCCGTTGATGTCGCCGAAGATCTTCAGCACCGAACCGGTCGAGCCGTTGGCGTTGACGGTACCGTCGGAGTTGTGCGACGGCACGACGCCGGCCGAGAACGCCCCCTGTACCGCGACCGGCTCGTCCGCGTCATGAGTCGTCCTCGAGGGCGGTTTTGAGAGTGAGGGTGTTGCCGTTGATGACGGACGATCGCCACCGTTTCCTGGGTGTCGCCAGTGCCGATCACCAGGTACTCGCCCGTCGAACATGCCTTCGGTGGAGTTCACCACCAGCGAAGTCGGTGTCCTTGGCGGCGGCGGCGGTCAGCGTCCACCGGCGCCGGCAGCGAGATACGGCCCGCCTGGCCGACCTCCTGCTGGAGCAGGGCGGTGGCGTTGCGGACGCCGGCGAACATCGCGGACCGGTTGGTCACCGTGTTGTTCAGCTCGGTCATGTTCAGGACGCCGGTGATGACCACGCCGGACACGGTCAGCATGATCATGGTCGTGACCATGACCTCGATCAGGGTGAAGCCGGCGTCGCTGGCGGAACGGGGCGAACGGGCGGTCGCGCATATCGGTGCTCAGAACGGACTGGTCTTGAGGGCCGACACGGTGGACAGCGGCACCGAGCCGTTGCCGCCCTGCGCCGCCACGCGCACGGTGGCCGTGACGGTGATCAGCTTCAGGTTGGCGCGGCCGGCGACGAGCTCGACACTGCCCACACCCGCTTGTAGAACCAGTCCGTCGAGGCGTCGCCGTCGGCGTTCGACCAGGTTGCCGTCGATGTCGAGGTAGTCGACGTAGAGGTTTACCGGCGCCGCCGGGATCGGAGCTGCCGCCATGGCGTCAGCCCGCTGCCGTCGGTGTCGGTGGCCGGAAACACGCGCGTGTCGGTCACCGAGTCGCCATACGAGAGCGCCATCAGCTGCTCCAGCTTGTCCTGCGCGTACTCGGTGGTGCGCGCCGCCAGGTGCCCCTGGTTCTCGGTCGCCTTCACCGCGACCAGCGCCAGCGGCATGACGCCGGCGGCGACGATCATCAGGATCATCAGCGCGAACACGGTTTCGATGAGGGTGAAGCCCGCGGCGCCGCCCGCGTCAGCCTGTCGTACGTGCGTCGTCATTGGCGTACCCACCCGGCCTCGGCGGCCGACGACCACCAGCGGCGCACGAGCGGCGTGGCCGTCACCGTGACGCCGCGCACGCCGGTGCCGTCGGTCAGATAGAAGGCGTTGCCGCCGATCGGCGCATTGTCCTTGTCGATCGGAATGCCGCGCGAGTTGAACATGATGCAGGCCGTCTTCTCGATCTTCTCCTCGTCCGTGTCGAGGCATTCGGCGGCGAACTTGAGCGCGTCCTGCGTGTTCGGCGGCGGCTCGTCGAGATCGCCCCAGCCGAACTGATGCCGGTCGGCAGCTCGACCGCGGCCTGCTCGTTCGACCCATACGTCGGCGTCCGTCGTCCCAGATCTGGATCACGTACGACTCGCCGGCGAGATCGACGTAGAGCCGCGAGCGCGAGAACTCCGACGTCGCCCGCAGCTTTGCCAGGCCGATGAGGTCGGCGATCGCGTTGGCGTGATCGCGGAGCTTGATGCCGCTGGTCGCGCTGGAACCATCGGCACCGCCATCGCGCCGAGCACGCCCAGCACGGCCATCACCGCCATGATCTCGATGAGCGAGTAACCCCGGTCGGATTGCATTCGTCTCACGCCCCGATGAAGGGCAACAAGCATGCCCGGGCGCGTGAGCGATCCGCCGAGGAGAGCCGCGGACACGACCGCACGGCATTGCGCGACAGCCTTGTGATCGACACGACAAACTCGTGCGTGGCCCCGTCGCGGCTTAGCGGATCGGGCGTACGGACTATGGGCACCGGATGGCAAGGCTGCGCACCGGCGCGCCGCGAGCGCACCGGGCGTGGACACCGCGCGAGAAGCCGCGTACGCCAGAGTTCAGGGCGGCGGCGCTGTTCCGGTCCGGAACACCACCGCCCAATACCGTGATCGTTCGCCCGCCCACAGAACTGTGATCGAGCCGCCGGTTTTTGCGGGTCGCGCGCGCCGTTGCGGCGCCCGGCCGCGGTCGATGGTCTTTGGCGCAAGCGGCGCGCTATAGTCTCGCCGGTTGACGGAGAGGAGATGCCGATGAAGGCACGCGTGATGGTGCTGCTGGCCGCGCTCGCGGCCGCGCCGCTGGGCGACGCTCCCGCCTTTTCCCACCATAGCAACGTCGCGTTCGCGGTGGAAACCGTGCTGCTCGCGAAAGGCGTCGTCAGGGAGTTCCGCTGGTCCAATCCCCACACCTGGCTCTACATCACCGTCGACGACGGCAAGGGGGGCAAGGTGGACTGGGCGATGGAGGGGCGCGCGCCCGGCGTGCTGCTCCGCGCCGGCTGGACGCCCAAGGTGGTCAAACCGGGCGACGAAGTGCAGGTCTACTACAGCCCGTCGAAAGACGGCACCAAGGTCGGCATGATCGCGCGCGTGACCCTGCCCGACGGCCGCGTGCTGCCCAACGCGCCGCCGGACTGAGGGGATGGAGGGCAGGTAGGCAGGTAGGCAGGTGGGCAGGTAGGCAGGGTAGGGACGTAGAGGCGGGTCTTCAGACCGCCCTAGGTGGCGGAGCGACCAATGAACACGCACACGATTGCACGCGCGGCCATTGCCGGTCTCGCGGCCGCAGCCGTGCTCACGGGCTCGCATCGGTCGTGGTCGCGCAGAGCACCGGCGCACCGCCCGACTTCTCCGGCGTGTATCGCCCGGTCAACGCCTTCGCACCGCCGGCCGGGAGGCCCGGGCGGGCCGCCGCCGGGGCCGCGAGCCGGCGGACCTCCGCGCCGGGGCAGCCGCTGCCGCCGCCCGCACGCACCGCGCCGCTGTCAGACGGCTCTCGCGGCCGCGCCCCCAACGCGCCGAAGCTGACGCCCGAGTACCTGGCGAAGTGGGAGGCGATCTCGAAGGCGCGCATCGCCGGCGACTCGTCGTCCGACAACACGCTCAAGTGCCTGCCGCCCGGCATGCCGGCGATGATGAACATGGCCTACGGCATGGAGGTGATGCAGACGAAGGACAAGATCACGTTCTTCAGCGAGCTCAACGACGCCCTGCGCCGGGTGTATCTGGACGGCCGCACGCCCAGTCAGCTCGTGCTCGACGACCCGACCTACGCGGGGTTCTCGACCGGGCGCTGGGAGGGCGACACGCTGGTCGTCGAGACGGTGGCGCTCAACGACAAGACCTACATCGAGGGCTTCACGCCCCACAGCGACCGGATGACGATCCGGGAGCGGATCCGCTTCGTCGGCCCCGGGCTCCTCGAAGATCGCATCACCGTGACCGATCCGATCGCCCTGACCGAGCCCTGGGAGACCGTGAAGACCTATCGCAAGGCCGCGAAGGGGGACGATCAGCTCCGCGAGTTCGCCTGCGCCGAAGGCATGGACCACGCGAAGTGACGTCGCCACGCCAAGGCGAGCCGCGACGGCCTCAGAGTATCGCTGTCCCAGCCCTGCGCGATCGGGTCGTACTGCGCGGGGTCGGGTTCCACGCTGCATGTAGGCGCGCACCAGCGTGCCGGGATCGCCCGTGTCGGCCGCGTCCACGACCAGGCCCATCAGGTGCCAGGCCGCCAGCCCGCCGAGTTCCGCGTGCGCCGCGTGCACGCCGGCCGCCGTGCCCCGCTTGTAGCTGGCCTCGTGCAGAGCCGCCAGGCAATCGGTCATCAGGCCCCGGGCGAGCTCCACCGTGCATCCGTGGGCCTGGGCAATCTGTTCGAGAAATCGGGGGGTATCCATGGGTATCCGGTCCTGTGTGGTTGAGCATCGATGATAGTGCGTCCGCCGAGGCTCACCTGTCTTGGTGATGGGAAGAACCGGCCTAAAATGCTATAAACAAAGCCACTTTCCTTCAATGTCATTGCATTCGCCAGGCCCTCGGGCCGAACGCTGGCCGAGACGGCACCTGACGCGCGTGGCCGTGTGCCTCGGCTTCGCCGTGATTGCGACCATGTCGCTGGCCGCCGCGCCACGGCAGGCCGGCGAGCGTGCGCCGGCCGGTGCGAGCCGGCCGGCGCCCGGCCAGACGGACCCTGCCGCGACGCGGGCATGCTCGACCGCTACTGCGTCACCTGTCACAACCAGCGGCTGCGCACCGGGGACCTGGCGCTCGATACGCTGGACGCGGCCAACGTCGGCGCGGCGCCTGGCACTTGGGAAGACGTGGTCCGCAAGCTGCGCACCGGCGCGATGCCGCCGGCCGGGCATGCCGCGGCCGGACGCCGCGGCGCTGTCCGGCGTCGTGGCGTCGCTGACCGCGGCGCTCGATCAGGCTGGCGCCGCCGAACCCGGGACGGCCGCTGCTGCACCGCCTCAACCGGGCCGAGTACGCCAACGTCGTGCGCGATCTGCTCGCCATCGACGTGGACGTGAGGTCGCTGCTGCCGGCCGACGACTCGGCGTTCGGCTTCGACAACAACGCCGACCTGCTCGTGGTGTCGCCGTCGCTGCTCGAGCGCTATCTCGTCGGCGGCGGATCGCGTGAGCGCGCTCGCCGTCGGCGATCCCGACCACCGCCCCGGGGTCCGACACCTATTACACGCGCGGCGACCAGTCGCAGAGCCAGCATCTGGACGGCCTGCCGCTCGGCACCGTGGGCGGCATCGGCGTGCGCCACACTTTCCGCTCGACGGCGAGTACCAGTTCCAGGTGGCGCTGACGCGCACCAACCTCGAGGCGATTCGCGGGCTCGAGCACCAGCACCAGCTCGAAATCACCATCGACGGCGAGCGGGTGTTCCTCGGTCCGGTCGGCGGCGACGCCGAGGCAGGACAGACCGGCGCCATCACCGCGCGGTCCGACGCCACCGACGCGCGGCTGCGGGTGCGCGTGCCGGTCAAGGCCGGCCCGCGGCTGGTGGCCGCGGCCTTCATCCGCAAGATCGCCGAGAGCACCAACCGGCTGCGGCCGTTCCTGCGCAGCAACGCCGGCACCTACGACTCCACCGGCCGGCCGCACGTGAAGTCGCTCACGGTGGCCGGGCCGTTCAATCCGACCGGGCCCGGGCGACACGCCGAGCCGCCGCGCGGTGTTCGTGTGCCGTCCCGCGACGCGCCGCCGCCGAGGAGCCGCTGCGCGCGGCGGATCCTGACGACGCTGGCCCGCCGCGCCTACCGCCGCCCGGTGAACGATCGGCGACCTGGCAGCCGCTGCTCGACGTTCTACCGCGACGGCCGCAAGAAGGGCAGCTTCGACACCGGCATCCAGCTCGCGCTGCGCCGCCTGCTGGCGAGCCCGACCTTCGTCTTCCGCATCGAAGAGGACCCGGCCGCCGGTCGCGCCCGGCGCGGCCTATCGCATCAGCGACCTCGAGCTGGCGTCGCGGCTCTCGTTCTTCCTCTGGAGCAGCATGCCCGACGACGCGCTGCTCGACCTCGCGGCGGCGGGACGCCTGCGCCAGCCGGCGGTGCTCGAGGCGCAGGTGCGGCGCATGCTGGCCGACCCGAAGGCCGACGCGCTGGTGCGAGAACTTCGCCGGGCAGTGGCTGCACATCCGCAACCTGCAGAACATCGCGCCCAACACCGACGAGTTCCCGGACTTCGACAACGACCTGCGCGACGCGTTCCGGCGCGAGACCGAGCTGTTCTTCGCCAGCATCGTGCGCGAGGACCGCAACGTGCTCGACCTGCTGACCGCCGACTACACGTTCGTGAACGAGCGGCTGGCCAAGCACTACGGCCTGCCGAACGTCTACGGCAGCCAGTTCCGCCGCGTCACGCTCACCGACGAGGCGCGGCGCGGCCTGCTCGGCAAGGGCAGCATCCTGCTGGCGACCTCGCACGCCGACCGCACCGCGCCGACGCTGCGCGGCAAGTGGATCCTCGAGAACCTGCTCGGGTCGCCGCCGCCGCCGCCGCCGGCCAACGTGCCGCCGTTCGAGCAGACCGCGGGCGCCAAGCCGACGGACGATCCGGGAGCGCCTGGAGAGCCACCGCGCCAACCCGTCGTGCGCGAGCTGCCACCGGGCGATGGACGCGCTCGGCTTCACGCTCGAGAACTTCGACGCCGTGGGCGCGTGGCGCACCCGCGAGGCCGGGTACGAAGTGAACGCGGAAGGCGCGATGGCCGACGGCCAGCGCGCGGTGGGCGTGGCCGGGCTGCGCGCGGCGCTGGCTGAAGCACCCGGACGTGTTCGTGGGCACGCTCACCGAGAAGCTGATGATCTATGCGCTCGGCCGCGGGCTGCAGCACTACGACATGCCGGTGGTGCGCGGCATCGTCGGCGACGCCGGGCAGACAGGGCAACCGGTTCTCGGCGCTGGTGCTGGGTATCGTGAAGAGCGCGCCGTTCCAGATGCGGCGCAAGTCGGACGCGGCTGGCCAGCCGAAGATCGGCGCGAAGCGTGACCGGTTAAGCGATCGCGAGGGAGTCGTCATGTTCGTGACCAGGAGATGCGTTGTCGCGGCGGACGGTGCTGAAGGGGATGGGCACGACGCTCGCGCTGCCGTTCCTCGAGTCGATGGTGCCGGCGTTCCAGGCGCTGGCGCAGTCGCCGGCCAGCCCGCCGCTGCGCTTCGGCGCGCGTCTACTTCCCGAACGGCGCGCCGATGGCCTCGCCGATGAACTACTGGATGCCGAAGGCGGCGGGCGAGCTCGAGATCACGCCGATCCTGAAGCCGCTCGAAGCCGTTCAAGCATCAGATGACCGTGGTCGGCAACCTGTCGCGCGCCGGCGGCAAGACGGCGACCGACCACGCGGTGAGCTCCGCCGGCTGGCTGAGCGGCGCCGTGGCCAAGCAGACCGAGGCCGAAGACATCAGCCTCGGCATCACCATCGATCAGGTGCTGGCGAAGCAGATCGGCCAGGACACGCCGTTCCCGTCGCTCGAGTTCGCCACCGAGGATTTCTCCGGCTACGTCGGCGGCTGCGTGCCCGGCTACAGCTGCACCTACATGAACACGATCTCCTGGGCCGGCGAGACCTCGCCGCTGCCGATGGAGATCAACCCGCGCGTCGCGTTCGAGCGGATGTTCGGGCGGGCCGGCGACGCCGAAACAGCGCCTCGACGCGCATGCGCGAGAACCGCAGCATCCTCGATTCGGTGGCCGGCGAGGCGCGGCAGCTGCAGCGGCGGCTCGGCGCGCCGGATCGCGCCCGGCTCGACGAGTATCTCGGCACGCGTGCGCGAGATCGAGCGCCGCATCGAGAAGACGGAGTCGCGCAATGCGGCGAGCGTGACCGCCGTGACCGCGCCGGTCGGCGTGCCCGAGGCGTTCGAGGATCACGCGGCGCTGATGTTCGACCTGCTGGCGGTGGCCTACCAGGCCGACCTGACGCGCGTGTTCACGTTCATGATGGCGCGCGAGGCGAGTCAGCGGACCTATCCGGCGCTCGATATCCCCGAGACGCATCACGACGTGTCGCATCACGGCAACCAGGCCGACAAGATGGCGCTGCACGCGAAGATCGACACGCACTTCGCCACGCTCTTCGCGAACTTCGTCGAGAAGCTGCGCGCCGTCGCCCGAGGGCGACGGCTCGGTGCTCGATCACTCGCTGATCGTGTTCGGCGCCGGCATGAGCGACGGCCAGGCGCACTCGGCCTACCCGCTGCCGCTGGCCGCGATCGGCGGCGCGAGCGGCGCGATGAAGGGCAACCGCTTCATCGTGGCCAACGAGTGGACGCCGGTCGCCAACTTCTGGCTGAGCGTCGCCGGCATCTTCGGCAGCCCGATCGAGCAGTTCGGCGAGAGCACCGGCCGCGTGAGCCTCTGATGCAGACGCGCCGCGCGCGCTCTCGGCCTGCGCGGTGGTCGGCCGTGGCGCTGCTGCTGTGCGGCGGCCGCGCGGCGCTGGCGCGTCCACGCCGCTCATCGACGCGGTCAAGCAGGGCAACCCGGCGGGCGTGCGGGCGCGGCTGCAGCAGAAGGCGGACGTGAATGCCGCCGAGGCCGACGGCACGACGGCGCTGCACTGGGCCGTCCGCGCCGACGATCAGGAGCTGATGCGCCTGCTGCTGCGCGCGGGCGCCGATGCGCGCCGGGCCAACCGCTATGGCGTGACGCCGCTGCAGCTGGCGGCGGTCAACGGCAGCGTGGCCGCCGCCACGGCGCTGCTCGAGGCGGGGGCCGACCCCAATGTCGTGCTGCCCGAGGGCGAGACGATCCTGATGACCGCGGCCCGCACCGGTCAGCCGGCGCTGGTGCGGCTGCTCCTGGACCGTGGCGCCGAGCTCGAAGCGCGCGAGCAGTGGTACGGCGAGACCGCGCTGCTCTGGGCGGTGGCGGAGAATCACGCCGACGCTGCGCGCGTGCTGCTGGAGCGCGGCGCCGACGTGAACGTGCGCTCGGCGCCCCTCGAGTTCCCGCGCCGCCGCACCGGACAGTCGGTGCTCTCGCTGGGCAGCTGGACGCCGCTGATGTATGCGGCGCGCGAGAACGCGCTCGAGGCCGGCCGGACGCTCGTCACCGCCAAAGCCGACCTCGACGCCACCGATCCCGACGGCGCCACGGCGCTCGTCATCGCCATCATCAACGCCAACTACGAGTTCGCGGCCTTCCTGCTCGACGCCGGCGCCGACCCCAACGTCGTGGACAAGGACGCGGCCATGGGGCCGCTCTACGCCGCCGATCGACATGCACCGCCTGGCGATTGGCCACGGACGCCCGAACCCGCGGCCGTCGGGCACGCTCGACGCCGTGGCGATCGTGCGACGGCTGCTCGACCGCAAGGCCGATCCGAATGCCCGGCTCAAGGCGGCCATCTTCCAGCGGCATCACACGATGGGCGACGGGTCGCTCGGCAGCGGCGCCACGCCGTTCATGCGCGCGGCGAAGTCGGGCGACGTCGAGGTCATGAAGCTGCTGCTCGAGGCGGGCGCCGATCCAACGCTTACGCTGCCCAACAAGTCCAATGCCCTGATGTTCGCGGCCGGGCTCGGCTGGCGCGACGGCAGCCCGGCGGCGCCGTCCTACGACCAGGGCACGCCGGACGACGCCGTCCAGGCCATCACGCTGCTGCTCGAGCGCGGCTTCGACCTGAACGCGGCCAACGACAACGGCGACACGGCGCTGCACCTCGCGGTGACCAATCGCGGTGCTCCCGAGATCGTCCGGTTCCTGATCGCGCGCGGCGCCAACCTGAAGGCGCAGAACAAGCGGGGCCTGACGCCGCTCGCGGCGGCGATGGCCAGCCGCAAAGACCTGGCCCCCTCGCCGACATCCTGCGCGCCGCCGAATCGCAATGAAGCCGATCGCCGCGTGCCTCCTCGTGCTGGGGACGCTGGTGTGGTTCCGTTCGTCGATGTCCGCCCAGGACGAGCGCGCGTCCGGCCAGTGCGCCGGCGCCGGCCGCCTCGAGCCTGACGGCGGTGGTCGACACCTACTGCGCCGGCTGTCACAACGGCCGCCTGCGATCGCCGTCCGGCCCGGTGCTCGAGTCGTTCGATCCGCGACAGTCGCCGCGCGGCCGGATCTGTGGGCGCGAGCCTACCGGCAGCTGCAGGCGCGGGCCATGCCGCCCGATCGGCGCGCCGCGGCCCGATCGCGCGCACCACCGAAGCGGCGCTCCGGGCCATCGAGCACGCCCTGGGGGCGACCGGCGACGGCACGGCGAGCAGCGAGGCGATCGCAACGCGCCTGGCGACCGTGCTGTGGAACAGCGCACCTGATGCCGCGCTTCTGGAGGAGGCGCAGCGTGGCCGCTTGCGTGACCCCGCCGCGGTCGAGCGCCAGGTGCAGCGGATGCTTGCCGACGATCGCGCCCGCGCGTTCGTCGCGCGCTTCTTCGTCCCGTGGCTGCAGCTCGACGAGCTCGCCAAGGCCGATCCGGACCCGAAGTATTTCCCCGACTACGACGCGTCGCTGCGCGATGCCCTCGCGACGGAGACCGAGCTGTTCCTGCTCAGTCAACTGCGTGACGACCGCGACCCGCTCGAGCTCTGGAGCGCCGACTACACGTTCCTCAACGGCCAGCTGGCCAGGCACTACGGCGTGCCCAACGTCACCGGCGCGCAGTTCCGGCGCGTGCCGGCGGCGCCCGAGCGCGCGGGCCTGCTCGGCCACGGCAGCATCCTGATGGTGACGTCGAGGCACCAGCGCGGTGTCGATGCGGCGTACACGTCGCCGGCGACACGGGCGAAGTGGGTGCGCCTGCACTTCCTCGGTGCCTCGCTGCCGAACGGCTTTCCCGGCGCCCAGCCCGTGAAGCCCGAGCTGCCGATCACGCCGCAGACGCGCACGCTGGCGGCGGAGCCGTGCGTCAACTGTCATCGCAATTTCTTTCCCCTCGGCTACGCGCTGGAGAATTTCGATCCGCTGGGCCGTTGGCGCACGCACGACCAGGTGGGCCCGGTGGATGTCTCGGGCACGTTCCTGGACGGCATGCCGACCAACGGCGTGATCGAAATGCGCAACGTGCTGCTGCAGTATCCCGACGCGTTTCGCACCACCCTGGCCGAAAAGCTGCTGGTGTACGCGGCCACGGGATCGGTCGGCCCCGCGAGCGGAACCTCCGACTCGCTGATCCAGGCCCGACGGATCCTGCGCGGCGTGCCGCAGCCGCGCTGGTCGGCGCTCATCGCCGCAGTCGTGCGAGAGTAGATGGAGAGGGCGGTCGCCCGACCGCCGGGGACAATGGCTCTCCCTTTCGACACCCTCAAGTCCCGGACCGCCAGCACGGTCGCACCTGGCGCGATCTGGCTCCGCGGCTGGCTGACGCTCGACGAGCAGCGCGCGCTGATCGAGCAGTGCCGTGCCTTCCTCGACGGCCCCGCCGGCGGCTACGTGCCGACCGTGCGCGGCGGCGGCAAGATGCACGTCCGCATGACGTGCCTGGGCCGGCACTGGAATGCGATGACTTATACATACGAGGCGACCCGGGCCGACCATGACGGGCGGCCCGTCGAAGCCCTGCCAGCCGCGTGGGTCGCACTCGCCTCGCGCCTTGCGGCCGACGCCGGCTTCGAGATGCGCCCCGATGTCTGCCTGATCAACTGGTACGGCGCCGATGGCCGCATGGGGATGCATCAGGACAAGGACGAGAGCCGTGCGTCGATCGAGGCCGGCGTGCCGGTCGTGTCGGTGTCGCTCGGCGACACCGCCCGCTTCCTGTTCGGCGGCGTGCGGCGGCGCGACCCGGTGGAGTCGTTCCACCTCGAGTCTGGAGACGCGTTCGTGTTCGGCGGGCCCGCCCGCCTCCGCTATCACGGCGTGACGCGTATCATTCCGGGCACGGCCCCGGCGGCGCTCGGTCTCGACGGCCGGTTCAACCTGACGTTCAGACAGTACTGACGCTGGTGGGACGG
The DNA here is from genome assembly GCA_963731785.1 of uncultured Acidobacteriota bacterium. Taxonomy (GTDB): domain Bacteria; phylum Acidobacteriota; class Vicinamibacteria; order Vicinamibacterales; family UBA2999; genus DASYRM01. The sequence continues at coordinate 167,288 of CAVSWX010000008.1, read as the reverse complement.
TAGGACTGGTAGGCGGGTGGGGAACGTAGAGGGCGGTCTTCAGACCGCCCTGGAGGGCGCACGATGATGCGGACACTTGCGATGCTTCTTTTCGGTGCGGCGTTCTCGCTGACGGCAACGCCTGCCGTCGCGCAGACCCCTGCAACAGTCCAGGCGCTGGCCGCGCGTGTCGAGGCGCTCGAGGCGCAGGAAGCCATCCGCCAGCTCTGGGCCGACTACGGGCGCACGCTCGACGCGCGCGACTTCGCTGCCTTCTCGACCCTCTGGGCCCGCGAGGCCACGTACGGCGGAACCCCCGCCGCCCCGGGTGCCAAGGGGCCGGCGGCGATCGGCGCGTTCCTGGAGAAGGCGATCGGCACCAACTATCCCGACTCGAAGGGCAAGAACTTTCACCTCTACTTCAACGAGTCGATCGACGTGCAGGGCGACCGCGCGACCGCGGTGAGCAAGGGCGGCTACGTGATGGCCTCGGCCGACAACAGCAAGGCCGACTTCCTGCTGCTGGCCACCTATCGCGACGTGCTCATCAAGGAGGACGGCAAGTGGAAGTTCCTCCGCCGCGAGATCGCCGGCGACATCCCGGTGCCGCGCTCCCGGCGCTGACACCCGGGGCCGGGGCGGGCGTGTGACCTGGTCTGTCACGCCCCTCCCGCATGCTGGTGGTGGAGACTTCCCATGCCCGCCACCATTCTCACGTTCGCACGCCGCCAGCCTGGACCGCCCGAGCCTGGTGGCGGGTCCGCGCCGGCGGCTGATGGGCTGCCGCAAGCGCCGCTCACCCCGGTTGCGCCCGCCCTGCCGACGCCGCGGCAGATCGCTCATCGCTGGGCGATGCTGGCCCACTTGAGACGTCACGAAGGAGAGGCACCGCCCGGTACCGTACGATGAGAGCGTGGACCGGCTTCCAAGTGCACTGAGGCGCATCCTGGCCCTGCCGTTGCCGGGGCTCGACGCCCAGTTGCGCATGGCACCCCGCCTGCGTGATGGGCCCGAGCCGCGCGTGCCGCACGACGGCCTTCGCCATGCCGCGGCGTTGCTGTTGCTCTATCCGCACGACGGGCAGTGGCACGTCCCGCTCACGCTGCGGGGCGCCTCGCTGCGCCACCACACCGGTCAGGTGTCGCTGCCGGGCGGGCGGCTCGACCAGGGCGAATCCGTCGAAGCCGCCGCGCTGCGCGAGGCGCACGAAGAGATTGGCGTCGTGCCGGCCGACGTCGACGTGCTCGGGCTCCTCACGCCGCTGCCCATCGCCGTCAGCGGCCACCTGCTGCACCCGGTGGTCGGCGTGGCGGCCAGGCGGCCCGTCTTCGCGCTCGCCGAGCACGAGGTCGAGGCGCTCTTCGAAGTGCCGCTCACGCAACTGCAGCAGGCCGAGGCCGTGCAGTGGGAAGTCCGGCAGCGCGCCCGGCCGCCCGTACGGCGAGATGGACGTCCCGTGCTTCGACCTCGGCGGCGTCCGCGTCTGGGGCGCGACCGCGATGGTGCTCGCCGAGTTTCTCGCCGTGCTCGAGGTGGCCGACCCGATTTGACCGCGGTTGGGGCGTCGCGTATCCTCCGCCGCATGACGCGACACCTGTGGTTCGCCGCGCTGGGCGCACTGCTCGTGCTCGCCGCGGGATGCCGCGATGCCACGCGAGTTGCCGAGGCGCCTGGCGTGTCGTCGCCGGCCGGGGCCATCCCGCCGCGCACGAAAGAGCAGAACGCCGCGCTCGGCCGCCAGCACAAGACGGCGTGGGATCTCTACCAGGCGCTCAAGGCCGAAGCCAAAGGCGGTCAGGCCCTCGCCGCCTCGATGATGCCGGACTGGAGCGGCGTCTACTCGCGGCCGGCGGACAAGGGCTTCACCTTCGACCCCGACTTGCCTGCGGGCGTCCTCACCACTGCGAAGCTGACGCCTGAATACCAGGCGCAAGCTCGAGAAGCGCGTCGCCGACGTGAAGCGCGGCATCGAGTGGGACCCGATCTCCACCTGCGCGCCGCCGGGCCATCCGCGCTGGCTCACCGAGCCGTTCCTCCGCGAGTTCGTGCCGACGCCCAAGCAGACCTGGCTGATCAACGAGATGGTCAACGACATCCGCCGCGTCTATACCGACGGCCGCGATCACGTGCCGGCGGAGGACCGCTATCCGCTGTACAACGGCGACTCGATCGGGTTCTGGGACGGCGGCCGGCTCGTGGTCCACACCAATCAGCTGCAAGGCGGGATCTACCAGCGCTCCAATCCGGACTACACCGATCAGGTCGAGACGGTCGAGATCTGGCAGCGCGAGGGCGACACGCATCACCGCCGACGTGTGGGTCTACGATCCGCCCGCGCTCGCCGAGCCGTGGTACGTCAAGCAGGTCTACGGGAAGCTGGACCCGAAGCAGGATCTCCGGATCCGCTACTGGAACTGCGCCGAGAACCAGAACAACGCGGTGCACCAGACGCAGGACGGCACGACGCAGTTCAACGGCTTCACGTTCGACCCGAAGGCGAAGAAGTGAGGGGGGCCATGCGCAGACGGCTGGTGCAGGCGGCCGTGATGCTCGGGATGGTCGCCGCGATCTCCGGGCGCGGCCTGGCGCATCACTCGGCGGCGATGTTCGACGAGAAGAAGACGATCACGGTGGAAGGCGAGGTCAAGGAGTTCCAGTTCACCAACCCGCACTCGTGGCTGCTGGTGGACGTGAAGGACAAGGACGGCAAGGTGACGACCTGGGGCTTCGAGGCCGAAGGCCCCAGCACTCTGGCCCGCGCCGGCATCCGGCCGAGCGATTTCAAGGCCGGCACCCGGCTGAAGATCACCGGCAACCCGATGAAGGACGGCCGTCCCGCGGCCATCTGGGTGAGCGCCGTCCGCGCCGACGGCAAGGCGTTCAACCCCCGCGCCGGATTCGTTGTTCGATGAGAGAGGTGCGATAATCGATCTGTAGTCGTCGCGCCCTGACGCCGATTTCCGTCTTAGAGCCCCGCGGTGCCCTGATGCACGCGCGGGCAAGGACGGGCTATCACGTGGAGGGCGCATGGGTCCACTGCGGGAACTGCTGGCCGTCGACGAGCGGAGAACCCTCGAGTTCTTCGTCACCGGACTACAGGACGTGTGCGACGGCTCCGTCGATCGCCAGGAGCTGCTCTACAACGCCAGCGTCCTGGCCCATTACGCCCTCGTCTCCACCCAGAGCGTCAGCGACGTGCCGGCGCCTCCCACGCTGGCCGCCGTCTTCGATCAGTTCGTCCTCGACACCACCATGCTCGACGACCCGCAGCTGCTGGAAACCGCGGCGGCGCAGTGCCTGCTGCTGGCGGGATTCTTCGAGGACCAGTCGCGCCGCCGCCACAACATCCAGTGGTACGCCGTCGCTGGGGGCCTCGTTTTTCAGCCGGGCCGCCGCGTGCGAACGGTCGTCGCGCAAGGCCGATCTGCTCGAGACGCTGTCGCGGCACTTCGAGCCCTGGCGCCGCCGCCACGCGCGCCTCGGCCGCGAGCTGCGCGATCAGCCCTACCTGTTGCCGAAACCCAGTTGAAATAGTCAGGTGGTCAGGTAGGTCAGGTGCGAGTCCGGTAGGTATATCGAACGCGCGGTCAGGCGTTTCTAGCGTTCTACCTGCCTGACCACCCGCCCACCTGGCCTACCTGACCTAGTAGCTGAAATACACCATCAGGTCGATGCCGCCGCGCTCGACGCGGCGGGTGAGCGAGCGGTTCGCGGACGTCTGGCCCTCCGCGAACGAGCCCTGCAGGCGCAGGAAGTCGGTGAGCTGGTATTCGAGCTGGAACTCGCTGACGTCACGCGCGCCGAAGATCTGCCGGAACTTGAGGAACAGCCGCTCGCCGACCTGCTGGCCCAGGGTGACGGTCGGCCCGGCGCCATCGTCCCCCGACGGATCGACTTCGAAGATGTCCACGTTGAGGGCGCGGCCGAGCGTGTCGGCCAGCGGCGTGACGACGAAGCCGCCGGCGAGCTGCGCGGCGCGTTCGCCGAGGTCGGTGGCCTGGCCCTGGCCGAGCTCGGTTGGCCGGCTGATTGAACACGATGAGCGACAGGATGTCGGTCTGGTCGAGCGGCGGCTGGCTCGAGAGCGTGACCTCCGGCTCGCGCATGCGTGCCGCCGACCGTGACGTGCGCGACGATGCCCGAGATCACCCGCTCGGCGGTGACGTTGAGCGCCGGATCGATCGGCGTCTCGCCGCGGAACGAGAGGGTGCCGTCACGCAGCACCTGGAAGCGCCGCCCCTGGAAATCGTAGGTGCCGCGTACGGTCTCGATGGTGCCGATCAGGACCGGCGGGGCCGTGCCTTCGCGCACCAGCGTGAAGTCGCCGCCCGCGGTGAGGTTGACGTCGCCGAGCCCCACGGCGCTGGTATTGGTGCGGATGCCGCGCCCGCGCAGGATCAGGTTGTCCGGCACCTGGATCACCAGGTTCATGCCGAGCGGCAGCGACAGCTCGCCGGGCGCGGGCCGGCTTCGCGGTGGTGTCGGGGCGCTCCACGGGCTCGTAGGGCGACGACGCAGAAGCGATCGACGATCTGATCGACCTCGAGCCGCGCCGAGTGCAGCCGCACCAGGCCAGCGATTTTCAGCGCTCGAACCGTCCCGTACAGGTTGAGGCTCGCATCCACCGACACGTGGCCGAACTCGTTGTCGAGCACGGTGAAGTCGTTGCCGGTGACCACGAACTCGATGTCGCGCACCGCCCGGTTCTCGAGCTGCACGCGGCCGGTGCCCTGGAGCGCGTCGCCGTTGTTGTCGACGACCTGCAGGCGCGTCACCTGCACCGCCTGGCCTTCGAGCGTCGCGTCGATGCTGGCGTTGGTGTAGACGGCGCCGGTGGCCGCCACCGTGAACGCGCCCTGCTGCACGCGGACCGATCCGCTGGCCACCGGATTGCTGCCGGTCCCGGTGACGTGCACGTCCACGACCAGCAGGCCGGCGGCATTCGACCAGGCCGGTGTTGGCCGCCTCGAGCACCGCGAGGTCGATGCCGGCGCTCGTGATGTCGAGCGTCATCGGCTGCTCGCTGAGCACGCCGCGCGTGATCGAGAACGGAATGCTCGCCGGTCGCCTCCAGCTTCGAGTTGGGCGACTGGATCAGGATCGCGTCCACCTGTGCCCGTTCGTTGCGGTAGTTGACCAGCGTGTCGAGCGACTGGAACGCGTAGCCGTCGACGATGCCGGCGAGCAGCTTGATGTTGCCGACGATGTTGCGCGTGGACGAGCTGCCGGTGATGCGCGCGTCGCCGCGTCAGCGTGCCGGCGAGCTGGCGGTTGACGAGGAACAGCGCGCCGAGCTCGGTGAGGTTGACGCCGGAGATGATGACGTCGAGCGACCCGGTCACGTCGTCGGTCATGGCCAGGGTGCCCTCGGCCGAGAGCTCCTGTCCGTTGTTGACGAGCGTGACCGGCTGCGGCAACGTGATGAGCCCGTTCTGGTAGCGCACCCGCACCGGACCGTCGTCGGCGAGCGCCCACGTCGCCGGTCCCGCCGTGAGCGCGGCCCGGCTGATCGTGACCTCGCGGCCGCCTTCGAGCAGCGCCAGATCGCCGGTCGCGGTGATGGTGCGGCCGGTCTCGTTGGCGGTGGCCTCGAACCGGAACCGGTTGTCGGCGTAGGCGACCGTGGCCTTCAGGCTGGGAATCGGGCGCCCTGACACGTTCACGAGCGTGGCGTCCGTCGTCACGTCGGCGGTCAGCGGCGCGGAACTCGAGGTTCGGCACGTGCGCGTCGAACGCGGCGTTGAGCGTGAGGGCGTCGAACGTGTCGTCCACGGCGAGGCCGGAAAACACGGCCGTGCCCTTCGACGCGAGGTCGGCGCGATTGCCGGTGATGGTGCCTTCCACGAGCACCCGGCCGTCGAGCATCCGGCCGACGAGCGGCCCGATGTCGGCGAGCCGTGTGAGCGACGCGGTGTAGGTCAGGTTCGATTGCCCGCCGTCGCCCAGCGCCAGACGGCCGCTCGCTTTCGCGTTGACGCGCGGTCCCGACGGCTTCGAAGACGGTGATGTCGGCCTCGCGACCGCTGAGGCTGGCTTCGAGCCGCGCCGTGTCGAGGGCGAGCGGGCCGATCGTCGACGGATCGAGCACCACGCGGCCGCGCGCCGACACGCGCCCGAGATCGAAGGGCTCGCCGAGCCCCGCGAGCGTGCCCTGGACATCGACCGTCGCGCTCACCATGCCCGCCAGATCCTCACGGCCGGTGAGACGCGCGACGTCGAAGCCGCCCGCGGTGCCGCGATAGGACGCCGTGAGGGTGCGATTGGCCACACGCGCGGTGACGTCGGCCGGCCCGAAGGTCGCGGCAAAGGCCGTCGAGGGTTCGAGCTGCGCGGTGGCGTCGAGGACGAGAGTGTCGAGCGACGAGCCGGAGCCGTCCACGGCCAGCTGCCCGGTGAAGCTCGACGCGTAGTCGTCGCCGCTGATGGCCGGGATCGCGAGCACGCGCCCCCATCGTTGGACGTCGGCATGCGTCACGTGACCGGTGAACCCGTAGCGCAGCGTGCCGTCGAGGTTGTTGAAGCGTCCGATGGCGCCGTCGCGCACCTCGGTGCCCTCGATCGTCGCGGCGTCGAACGTGGCCGAGGCGTCGAGCCGCGACCCGGCGCCCGTGACCGTGTAATCGCCCGCAAGGCGGCTCTCGAGCGCCGGCAGGCGCAACTGCTTCGGAAGCCGGCGCACGTCGACACTGTCCACGCGGCCTGCCAGCGTGTAGCGGACGGGACGGGCCGACGGCTCGATCGTCCCTTTCGCGGTGGCGCTGGCGCCGTAGCCGCGGACGGCGCCGTCGAGCGTGAGGACGCGCCGCGCGATCCGCACGCGGCCGCGCACGCTGTCCCAGCGGTAGCCCCAGATCGTCGAGTTCGACGACTGCACGCCCACCGTGCCGCTCAGCCGCTCCCACGACCAGCCGTCGGTAAAGACGAGATCGACGCGGTCGCTCGACGTGAGGCGGCTGGCCAGCGCCCTGTCCTTGAGGATCGGCGCCAGATCGAGACGGGTGGTGTCGAGCTGCCCGCGGATCGTGCGGGTGGTGCCGGCGGTCGCGAGCACCACATCGGCGCGCACCGCGCCTGCCTGCGGATCGGTGAGGTTGGCCTTGATCGCCAGGGCGTCGAGCGGTCCCTCGACGTTCAGCGGCCCGGTCAACACCAGCGGCCGGCCCTCGAGCGCGGGCACGAGGCCTTCGAATTCGGTGAGCGCGATCGGCGCCAGCATGAGCCGCGTGCTGAGCGACGCGCGCTCCCGCGGCGGGGCGGCCGGCTGCAGCACGAACTGTCCGTCCACGGCGCTCGCGGCCGTGCGGAGGTGCAGGTCGCGCACGTCGTGGCGTCCGTTGCGGGCGATCCAGCGGCCGGAGAGTTCCGCCACGGTGAGCCCAGGCTCGGCGGTCTCGAACGAGGCGCGGCGGATGGTCAGGTCGGTGAGCCCGCGCGAGAGGGTCAGCCCGAAATCGCCGTTCAGCTGCTGGACCTGACGGGGCCAGCGCACGCCGTCGCCGGCCACCGTGTCTTCGATCGCCACCGTGCCGCGGTCGATGACCAGCGACGGCAGCTGCACCGGTTGCGCCGCGGCCGAGTCGTTGCGCCGCGGGCGCAGCAGGTTGGCGATCCGCCAGCCGGTCGCATCGTGGATCAGGACGATCGACGGGCGGGTGAGCGTGATCTCGGGAAACTGCCAGTTGCGCGACAGGAGTTGCCGGACGTTGTAGGTGACGCGGACCCGCTCGACGGTCACCACCTGGCGGCCGTCCTGGGTGATGGCCACGTTACTGAGCGTGGCGCCGCTCCAGAGATTGCCGTCAAGGCGTCCAATCGAGAGCTGTCCGTTGAGCAGCCGTGCCGCCTGCCGCTCGCCGAAGCCGCGCGCCCAGTCGCGGAACCACGCTGTCTGTGTCGCGACGAGCGCGGCCGCGACGAGAAGCACCACCGTCAGCACGAGGCCGAGGAGGATCTTGACGGTGCGTCGGGCCCAGCGCTGTCATCAGAACGCCTGTCCCAGACTGAAGTGGATGCGCCAGTTCTTGGTCTCGGGAACACCATCGACCAGCAGATTGGGAATCGGATTGAGCTGCCGGGCGAAATCGACTCGGACCGGACCAATCGGCGTCAGGTAGCGCAGACCCACCCCTGCGTCGTAGCGCAAGTCCCTGAGCTCGACGTCCCTGGGCGCGGACGCGACGCTTCCCGCATCGGCGAACAGGACGGCCGACACTTTGCCGAAGAGCGGCGCCCGGAACTCCGTGGACATTTCGACAAGGCTGAATCCACCGATCGGCAGGCCCGATGCGCTGAGCGGCGCGACCTCGAAGCGCCCCCAGCCGCGCAGGCTGTTCGAGCCACCGAGGAAGTAGCGCTTGAAGAACGGCACGCCGACCTCGATGAGGCCCTCGATTGGTTCGATGAAGGCCCCGTCGGGATCGATGGTCGCAAAGCGTCCGCGGCTCGCCAGTACCCCGATGCGCGAGATGCGGCGGTAATGCCGGGCCTCGACGCTGAATTCCGTGTACGCGAAATCGCTCGGCAGCCAGCCTCCGGCACGCTCGACGTGGCCGAGGAGCGTGTACCCGCTGCTGGCATCGAGGACGCTGTCGGCGGTGCTGCGCTGGTAGTCGAGCGCAACGGCGCCGAGGAACCCGTGCGCCTCTCCCCTCCGCGGGTCGAGGCCGAGGGCAATGAGCTCGCTGCGGATTGTGAGATCGGCGAGGGCCCAGGGTTCGATGACGTAGTCGTCGCGCTCGCCGATGAGGGACACCGAGATCTGGGACCGTCCGCCGCGGCCGGTGACCGGGTTGCGCTGGCTCAACTCGTAGGTCACCGCGGCGCGCCCGCCGTTCGTGTCGAGCTGGAAGGCCGGTTCGTCCGTATACCACGACTGACCTGTGAACGTGACCGAGACCTTGGGGCTGAACAGGTAGGGCTGCGTGAAGCTGCCGCGCAGTCCGCGCTCGAGCGCCGAATACTTGCCCTCCACTGTCGCCGTGCGGGCGCCGCCGAAGAAGTTCACGTGCTTCCACTCCGCCTGGCCGCGGAGGCGTTCCTCCGAACCGTAGCCGGCGCCCAGCCGGATTTGCCGGTGCTTGGCCTCTGCCACCGTGACCTGCACGGGCACGAGGCCGTCGGCCACTTCCTGGGTCCGGGGCGACACGGTGGCGAGCTGGAAGAGTCCCAGTTCGTACAGCCGCCGCTGGCTCAGTTGGATCGTCGCCAGGCTGAAGCGGTTCCCCGGCTTGAAGGCGAGCGTACGGGTGATGACGTCGTCACCCACGCTCACGTTGCCGGTCACCGTCACCGGGCCGTACAGTGCGTCGGCCCCCGGCGATGCCCGCAGCGTCAGCGTGACCTCTTTGGCCGGCACCGGCGTTTCTTCGGTCGACACCAGCGCCAGCGGATGCCCGCGATCCTGCAGGGCGCGCGTCGCCATCGTTTGTGTGGCAATGACCTGCGTGCGGTCCACCACCGCGCCCGGCTGCAGCGGCAGCTGACGGCGAAGCGTGAGGAGATCATCGGGCGGGATCGGGTCGAAGCCCTCGAGCACCAGGCGCTCCACGATGCGAGGCGCGCCCTCGTTCACCGTGACCGAGAGTCGGATGGCGTCCTGCGTGTCGTTCAGGTCTGCGTCGAAGGCGGTGACCTTCGCGTCGGGATAGCCGCGGTCCTGGTAATAGGCCTCGATCCGGCGGAGATCGGCGTCGAACACCGCGCGATCGAAATAGCGCTTGCGGCCCCACGGCAGCCAGCTGCTGGCCTTCGTGCCCAGCACGGACTTCACCCGGCCGGCCCCCAACTGGTCGGCGCCCTCGATCTTGAAGCTGGTCACCTTGATTCGCGTCTGTGCCGGGCGCGGCACGCTCCGCGGATCGGGCCGCGGCGGCAGCGCCTGGGCGCCTGCCGGTCCGCAGGGCGTCGGCGGGCGGCCGGCTGCTGGGCCGCGGCCGTTCCCGCTCCTGCGGCCCACGACAGGATAATCGCGACCAGCACGGCGTGACGGGCGCGAGGAAGGGGAGCGGGCATGGGGGACCGGTCGCGGGCGTTAATCAGGGCTGTCCGACCGCGAGCTCGGAGCGGACGTCGCTGACGCCCGAGGTCTGGCGGGCGACGGCCACGGCGCGCTCGCGCTCGGCTTCCGACCGCACCCGGCCCGACAGCGTCACCACGCCGTTGCTGGCCGTCACGTTGATACCGCCGGCCGCCACCTGGGGGTCGTTCAAGAGCGCGGTGCGGACGCGGGTCGAGATGCCGCTGTCGTCGGTCGCGGGGCGGATCGTGCGGCCGCTGCTGCATCCGGCGGCGAGCAGGCCCACCAGGGCCAGCGTGGCCAGCGCGCGCAGGCGCGCGGCGCGCAGCGGAGTTCGTGCGGTCGAGGTTGAGCTACCCATGTGGCCTCCAGCGACAGGCAGACACCAGTCTGTGCCGGAAGAGCAACCCGTGTGCCACGGAAAACGGCCGTCGATCGCATGGCTGGCCACCGTTTGCTCGCGTTCCGCCGCCGAGCCCTGGTCCGGAATCCGCGGGCGTTTCGTATTTACAAACTCGGCCACCGTCTTTCCAGGCGACGCATCGCCGCGGCGACGCTCGGCGACCGTCCTCTGGCGGCGACGTGGCGGAGACGAAGTGCACAACTGGACTACAACCCGCCGCGGAGCCCGAGCGCGTCGGCTTCGTCCCGCATGAACCGGATGACGTTGGCGACGTGTTCCTCGAGAAGCAGTCCGAGCCCGGCCGCGCCCTCGCGCAGATCGTCGCGCGACACGCCGCGCGCAAACGCCTTGTCCTTCATGCGCTTGAGTACCGAAGGCGCTTCGAGATCGAGCACGCTCTTCGACGGCCGCACCAGCGCCGCAGCGGTGACGAACCCGGCCATTTCGTCGCATGCGAAGAGCGCCTTCTCGAGGTGCGTCTCCCGCGGCACACCCGAGTAGCTGGCGTGCGAGAGGATCGCGCGCGTGACCCATTCCGGGTAGCCGAGGCGCGTGAGCTCCTCGCACCCCCGGAACGGATGGTCTTCGAGCGAGGGATACCGCTCGTAGTCGAAATCGTGCAGCAGCGCCACGATGCCCCACGCGGTCTCGTCCTCGCCGGCGCGTCGCGCGTAACCGCGCACGCACGCCTCCACCGCGAGCGCGTGCTTGCGCAGCCCCTCGCTCTGCGTCCAGTCCGTCAGCAGTGTCCACGCGGCATCGCGCGACAGCGAAGTGGTCACTGCCCGATGGTAGTGGAATCGCCGCGGTCGTGCGGGGTGATAGCATTTTCCGGCCGTGTCGCGCCGTATCGTCATCACGTGCCTCGGTTCGTACGGCGATGTGTACCCTTACATCGGACTGGCCCGCGCGCTCCGCGCCGGCGGCCACCGGCCCGTCGTCGCGACCTCGGCCTCCTATCGGCCCGCCGTGGAGCAGGAAGGCCTGGAGTTCGAGCCGCTCGGTCCCGACGTCGATCTGCGGGACGAGGCTGCGCTGAAGCGGGTGATGGACGCCCGCACTGGCGGCGAGGTCGTGGTGAAGGAGTTCGTGCTTCCCGCGCTCGAACAGACCTACGAAGAGACGTTGCGGCTCGCGGCCGGCGCCGACGTGCTCGTGAGCCATCCGCTCACGTTCTGTACGCCCGTGGTGGGGGCTGACCGCCGGCTGCCGTGGGTCGGCACCATCCTCGCTCCGATGTCGCTCTTCTCTGACGGCGACTTTCCCGTGCTGCCGGCGCTTCCCGGCGCCGCGGGCCTGATGCGCAAATGGCCATGGCTGCGCCGGCGGCTGATGGCGCTGGTGCGGCGCGAGACCGCGAAGTGGACCCGGCCGTTGGCCGACCTGCGCGCGCGGCACGGGCTGCCGCCGGGCGGCAACCCGCTCATCGAGGGGCAGTATTCTCCGCATCTGAACCTTGGACTTTTCTCGCGCGTGATGGCCCAGCCGCAGCCGGACTGGCCGGCGCGGATGCAGACGACAGGGTTCGTCTTCTACAACGGGCCGGCAGCGCTCTCCCCCGAGCTCGAGGCGTTTCTCGACGCGGGGCCGCCGCCGGTGGTGTTCACGCTCGGCTCGTCGGCGGTGGGGGCCGCGGGCCGCTTCTATCACGAGAGCGCGGAGGCGGCGGCGCGGATGGGCGTGCGCGCGGTGCTGCTGACCGGTGGGTTTACCGCCAACATGCCGGCGCGGGTGCCCGAGGGCGTGCTGCTGGTGGACAAGGCGCCGCACCAACTGCTGTTTCCGCGGGCCCGCGCGGTCGTGCATCAGGGCGGCGCCGGCACCACTGCCCAGGCGCTCCACGGCGCCTGTCCGATGCTGGTCGTACCGCACAGCCACGATCAGCCCGACAACGCCTACCGCGTCACCCGGCTGGGCGTGGCCCGGACTCTGTATCCGAAGCGGTACACCGCCAGCCGCGTGGTCGCCGAGCTGCGGCCGCTGCTCGACGACCCGGGCTATCAGACTCGTGCCGCGGCTACGGCCGCCGTCGTGCGTGGGGAGGGCGGGGCCGCGGCCGCCGCCGAAGCCATCGCCGCGGTCGCGTAGCCGCGCCCGTGCCGGAGTCGTCCCGGCTGTCGCCCGCACACTCCAACGGCTCTGTCCCAGAGATTCGGCGACATATCCGGCGGGGCATCCCGCCTGGCTGCGTTGCTCATTGCTCACTTATGCCCAATAAGCTCGCTCTTCGCGCCTTGCCATCCGGGCGCCGCGCTCCGGAATATTCGTCACCGAATCTCTGACTCGGGACACTAGAATCCGCGCATGCGAATACCCGCTGCCACCATCTGCATTGTCGCGGCCCTCATCGGGCTGGCCCCGGGCGGCGCCCGCGCACAGGGCGTGACGCGTGATGCCGCCGCGTGCGCGACGTTGACCAGCCTGCAAATTCCCGGGCTGGCGCTCTCGATCACGAAGGCCGAGTGGATCCCCGCGGGCTCGACACCGCCGGCGCCACCCACGGCGCCGCCGCCGTCCGTCAAGCTGCCGGCCTACTGCCGTCTCGACGGCGTGCTCGATCGGCGCACGGGCGCCGACGGCAAGAGCTACGGCATCGGGTTCGCGCTGGCCTTGCCCGGCGACTGGAACGGGCGCTTCCTCTTTCAGGGCGGCGGCGGCCTGAACGGCACGGTCGGGCTCGCCGTTCGGCGCCGTGGCCACCGCCGGCTCGCCGGCGCTCGCGCGCGGCTTCGCGGTGGCGAGCACCGACAGCGGGCACCAGGGGCAGGTGTTCGACGCCAGCTTCATGGCCGAGCAGCAGGCGAGCCTCGACTTCGCATACCAGGCCGTGGGCCGCGTCGCGGAGCTGGCCAAGCAGATCATCGCGCGTCATTACGCCAGGCCCGCCGACAAGTCGTACTTCGCCGGCTGCTCGACCGGTGGCCGCGAGGCGATGATGATGACGCAGCGCTATCCGCTCGTCCTTCGACGGCGTCATCTCCGGGGCGCCGGCGATGCGGACGAACTTCTCGGGCATCGGCGACGAGTGGGTGGCGACGATGCTCAACACCGTCGCGCCGAAGAACGCCCAGGGCGTGCCGCAGGTGCGGCAGGCGCTGTCGGAGTCGGACAAGAAGCTCGTGATCGACGGCGCTCTCAACGCCTGCGACGCCGAACGACGGCGTCAAGGACGGCATGATCTTCGATCAGCTGTCGTGCAAGTTCGATCCGAAGACGCTCGCGTGCAAGGGCGCCAAGACCGACAGCGTGCCTGACCATGGAGCAGGCGGTGGCCGTGGAGAAGGGGTTTGCCGGCCCGAAGGACTCGCGCGGCCGGCAGGTCTATCCCGGGCTTCTCCTACGACACCGGCATCGCCGCCACGCAAGGCATCCCCGGCCTGCTGCACGGCGGCCTGAACCCGGTGGGCCCGCCGTTCGCGGCCGCGTCGATGGACGTGGACGCGCGTGCCGCCGCGGCCGCGGCCGATCCCTCCGAGGCGCTCATCGCCACGTCGCGGTGGACCAACCTGAACACGTTCTCGAATCACGGCGGCAAGCTGATCTTCTTCCACGGCGTCAGCGACCCGTGGTTCTCGTCGCTCGACACGCTCGACTACTACGAGCGCATGACGGCGGCCAACGGCGGCGCCGTCGAAGGTGATGGACTGGAGCCGGCTGTTCATGGTGCCCGGCATGGCGCACTGCGGCGGCGGTCCGGCGGCGCTCGACGAGTTCGATCTGCTGACCTCGCTCGTGGACTGGGTGGAGAAGGGGACCGCGCCGAACGCCGTCCGCGCCACCGGCCGCGCGCTGCCCGGCCGCAGCCGGCCGCTGTGCGCGCATCCGCAGCACGCGCACTACAAGGGCACGGGCGACACGCAGGACGCGCGAAACTTCGAGTGCCGGAACTAGGGCGGGTAGGGCGGGTAGGGCGGGTAGGGCGGGCGGGTAAGGCGGGTAGGCTAGGGATGTAGCGGGCGGGGTCTTCAGACCGCCCGTCGTCGGTCACCGCTCACGATCCCGTCGGGCGTCGGCGAGGCGCGAATCGAGATGACCTTCTGCTCGCCCTCGTTCACCCTCAGCTTCGTGGCGACGGACTGCAGCCGCACCAGGACGTCCGGGTTCGTCCACGCGCGAAACGGCAGGCTCGGCAGCGCCACGGCGTAGTAGCCGCCCGCCGGCACGTCTTTCAGCCGGAACTGACCCGTCTGGCTCGACTGCGCGGACATGATGAACCGCGACGACGGCGTCCACCGCGTCTCGTCCTCGGAGAACAGCACCACCGAGTAGGCCGGCAGCGTCCGTCCGTTGCGATCCACGACCATGCCGGACACGCTGTTGGCGCGGTCGGTCAGCACGATCTGCAGCTGGCGGGTGCCGCCGCTCATGTCCACGGTCTGCCCGTCCACGTCCACGCGATCGAGATGAATGGACTTGACGCTCCATCCGTCGCGGCAGGAACGCCACGCCGATGCTCACCGGGCCGCCGGGCGTCTCGGTCTCGAAGGTGCCGTCGGGGGCGATCGTGGCTCCGCCGGACATGGTGAACCCGCCCTCGCTCATCCGTCGCTCGAACATGAGGCGCACCTCGGTCAAATCGACGTCCGCGGTGCTGGCCGGGTCGCGCACGATGCGCCCGACGACCCGCGCCCCGGCCGAGGCGCGCATCTCGAGATCGTCCACGTCGGCGTCGAGCGTCAGATGCTTCATCGCCCCGACCCATCGGTTCGTGCGGCGCTGATCCCAGACGTTGATCATGTAGTCGCCGGGCACGAGGTCGCGGATCTCGAAACGGCCTTCGGCGTCGATCGCCACCGACCGCTCCCGGAGGCCGGGCGCGGTGCTGCTCATGCTCATTGCGGCGATGCGGAGCCCCGTGACGCTGTCGCCGCTCGGGTCCACCACCTGGCCCCGCACGCGCACGAGTCTGGCCGTGGCCAGCGTGAAGTCGATGTCGTGGAGGTCGAGCCCG
This sequence comes from uncultured Acidobacteriota bacterium, assembly GCA_963731785.1. Lineage (GTDB taxonomy): Bacteria > Acidobacteriota > Vicinamibacteria > Vicinamibacterales > UBA2999 > DASYRM01. Next base: position 151,940 of record CAVSWX010000008.1, on the reverse strand, counting down.
GCGTCGATGCGCAGCGGCTGGCCCTCTTCCTTCACGCGCACGCCGGGGTAGAACGTGGACACGTAGGTGGGGGGATTGGCCCCTTTGGCCGCTGGCAGCGGCTCGCCGACGTAGGCGCGCACGTAGTAGTCGCCCGGCGCGGCCGTGACGCGATAGACCCCGTTCTCGGTGGTCTGCGCGAACGCGGCCGAGGCCCGCCGGCCGCCGAGCAGGGGACCGCTCACGGGATCGAGCACGATTTCCACGCCTTGCAGCCCGTTGCCGCGATCGTCGAGGATGCGGCCGTTGATGGCGCCGGAGGCGGAGAGGCGGATGTCGATGCCGGACGACACGCGGCCGGCACGGACGTCGATCGGGGCGCCGAACGGCGTGTCGAGCGCGCCGTACCCGCCCCACACGTAGCCCTTGGCGCGCGCCACCATCGTGTAGGTGCCGGCCTTGATCGGCCGGGTCTCGAACCGCCCGTTGTCGTCGGTCGTGCCGGAGGCCGAATCCTCGGGCCCGGTGATTTCGTAGCCGGCACCGGCGATGGGACGCCCGGACTGCGCGTCGACGATCTGCCCGCGGACGACGCCGCGTTCCCGCCGGAATCTTCTGGCCGGCGGCAGGAGCCTGGTTCTGCACCGCCGCGCCGGGCGACGCCGCCGTGCCGGTGAGGGTGGCGCTCGCCATCACCGCGCCAGGACCAGCGCCAGCGGCACGTGCGGCGGCAATCCATCCGGACGGGCGCGGCGCCGCGGTCGCCGGCGACAGCAGTCGGCGCACCCGCTGCAGGAGCGGGCCGTCGGTGGCCGCCAGCGCCAGCGTGGTGCGGCCGCGCAGCGCCTCGAGATCGGCCAGCGCGGTCGCGTAGACCAGCCGATCGCCGCAGAGCGACACGGCGATGTCGTCGCAGCAGTGCTCACGCTCGGCGCGGATGCGGCGCGAGATCCACCAGCAGGCCGGGTGGTAGAAGAGCAGGATCTCGGCGGCCGTCTGCAGGAGGTTGACGGCGAAGTCGTGGCGGCGGACGTGGGCGAGCTCGTGCGCGATGATGGCGTCGAGATGCGCGGGCGAGAGGCCCGTCAGGGCGCTGGCGGGCAGCAGGATCGACCGGGCGCAGCCACCCGACGACCGACGGCACCTGCACGCGCGGCCGACTGCACGACGCGGACGGGACGCGCGACGGCGCAGGCGTTGCGCGAGCTCGCGGGTGCGGGCGATCACCGCCTCGGCCACCGGCAGGAGCGCGCGTCGCCGCACGCGCTCGACCCAGCAGCCAGGCGAGTGCGAGGCGCAGCGACAGGCCGAAGACGCCGAGCAGCCACACCGGCACGAGAGCCATCGACCAGCTCTCGAGGCGGTAGCGCCACGACGGGGCACCGGCCTCGAGATCGGCGCGCGAAATCGGTGCGAATCGCCGGTGAGAAATCGAAGGGACCGGCCGGACCGAGCGCGGGCGCGGCGGCGCCGGCGCGCGCGGCGGCACGGGCCTCGGGGACGAGCTGCGCCGCGGTCTGCCAGGCGGTGGCCGTCCACGCGACCACCATCAGCGCCAGCCCGGCGCAGGCGACCAGGTAGCGGATCGACGGCCGGCTGCCGCCGAGCGCCCGCAACACGAGGGCGGTGACCCCGCCGAGGAGCGCTCCCTGCCACAGCGAGTGGAGCAGGGCGGCCGCCGATCGAGCGGAGGGCCGCATCGAGCAGTTGCGCGTCGCTCATGGCTTCTTCTCCTTCGCGCGTCCCGGCCGCGGCCAGCAGCCGCTTGATCTCGCGCAGCTCGGCCGGGGAGGCGGTCGTGCGTGGCGAGCGCCTGCATCACGAGCTGTGAGGTGGACCCCGCGAACGCGCGGTCGAGCAGGTCCTTCACGAGCTGACGCTGCGTGTCCTGCTCGGTGCGCCGGGCGGTGTAGACGTGCTGCAGCCCGAGCGGCTCGCGGGTCGTCAGCCCCTTGTCGGTCATGATCTGCAGCAGCTTGAGCACCGTGGTGTAGACGAGCGTCGCGCCCGTCGGCGACGACGTCGTAGACCTGCCGCACGGTGGAGGGCCCCTTCGACCACAGCACGCGCAGGATGGCGAGCTCGGCGTCGGTGGGGCGCGGAAGGGGAGCCGGCGGCATGACGGAACGGAGCGTAGCTACGAACAGCTTCGTAAGTCAACGAAGATCTTCGTAGGGCCGGATTCGCGGGCCTGTGCGCCAGGGCTTGACAACGAGGCGTTAAGTACTAATTACATTAGTAGTCATGCCGCAGCCGTCGCCGACGTTGACCGGGCAGGAGCTGGCCATCATGAAGGTGGTCTGGGCGAAGAAGGACGCGACCGTGCGCGAGGTATACGAGACGCTGCGCGAGCGCCGCCGCATCGCCTACACCACGGTGATGACGATGATGAACATCCTCGAGACCAAGGGCTACCTGCTCAAGGAGCCGCATGGCCGCGCCTTCCGCTACCGCCCGGCGCAGCCGGAGCGGCGGGTGTTCACCGCCATGGTGCGCGAGTTCGTCGATCGGGTGTTCGACGGCGCGGCGCGGCCGCTGCTGGCCCACCTGGCCGCCGACACGCGGCTGTCGAAGGCCGAGCGGGCCGAGCTGAAGCGACTCATCGACGGAGCCGAGTCGTGAGCGCGGCGGCGACGGCGCTGGCGGTCTACAGCGCCCAGATCCTGATCGTCATCGGCGTGGCGAGCCTGGCCGCCGCCGTGGTGAAACTGCCGCTGCCCGCGGCACGCCTGCGGTACTGGCGGGCCGTGCTCGGGCTCTGCCTGCTGCTGCCGGCCATCCCCGACTTCGGCGCCGCCTCCGGCCCCGCGGCGACGGTCACCTTCGAGATGCTCCCTGGCGCCGTGCCCCCCGGTGCCGCCGCGCCGCCGTCGTGGACGCCGGTGTTGCTTGCCGCAGTCCCGTGGCTGGCTGCGGCCGGCGCCGCCATGCGCCTCCTGTGGCTGGCCGTGGGTGGGGCGCGCCTGCGCCAGCTCCGGCGTCGCAGCCAGCCGGCGCGGCTCGGCTCGGCGCTCGACGCCCTGTGGCGATCGCTGGCCCCGAAGGCCGACGTGCGTCTGAGCGACGACATCGCGCAGCCGGTGACGTTCGGCTGGCGGCGGCCGGTCGTGCTGCTCCCGCCGCGCTTCGACGGGCTCGCGCCCGAGGCGCAGCACGCCGTCCTGTGCCACGAGCTGTTCCACGTCCGGCGGCGCGATTGGCCCGTTATCGTCGGCGAGGAGCTGCTGCGCGCGGCGCTGTGGTTCCATCCGGCCGTCTGGTGGGCGCTCGAGCAGATCCATTTGAGCCGGGAACAGGTGGTCGATCGCCTCGTCGTCGAGCGCACGTCGAGCCGGCGCGCCTACATGGACGCGCTCGTGCACTTTGCCGACGCGGGCGACGCCGCGCGCCCCGCCATCGCGTTCCTGCGGCGCCGGCACCTGGCGTCGCGACTGCGGCAGCTTTCCAAGGAGCCTCACATGACTCGACTGCGACTCGTGTCCGCGGCGGCGACCCTGCTGTTCGTGGTGACCGGTACCGCGGCGGCGGTGCTGTCCGCGTTGCCTCTCGACTTGCCCACGCTCGGCCGCCAGCCCGGTGCCACCACGCTCGAAGTCCGCCTCGCGGAATCGCAGCCGGCGGCGGGGCTGCGCGAAGCGGTGCTGGAGTCCGGCCAGCGCATCTATCTGCGGCCCGAGGCGGTCGTCACCGGCGCCGACGTCACGAGCGCCAGCGTCGTGGATGCCGGCGGACGCTACTCGGTCAACGTCGCCTTCAGCGCCGCGGCCTCGAACCGCCTCACCGAGGCCACGAAGATCCACCTTGGACGGCCGATCGCGATCCTGCTGAACGGGAAGGTGATCTCGGCACCGACGCTCAGGTCGATGATCCGCGGCAGCGCCGTCATCAGCGGCGATTTCACCCGGGCCGAGGCCGAGCGGATCGCGTCGGGGCTGGCTCAGCGCGGGGCGGCGGCCGCAGGGAGCCAGGACTGGAACGCCTACGTGCGCGAGACCCAGCGCAGTCTCGCGGTTCTGGCGAACGAGACCGGCGAGCGTCGCCGCGGTGAAGAACGATCCGCCAGTTCCCATCACCGGGCGGCCGGCCGGGATCCGACCGGTCTCGCCCCCGCTCGGCGCAGCAGCCGCGGCACCGGCCGCGCAGCGCTACAAGGGCAACGATCCCGGCATCGTGCTCCCGACGGCCGTCACGAAGGTCAACCCGCGCTACACCCAGGCGGCAATGGATGCGAAAATCCAGGGGGACGTCGAACTGACGGCCGTCGTCCGCGAGGATGGGTCGGTGGGCGACGTCACGGTGGTGCAGTCGCTCGACACCACCTACGGCCTCGACGACGCGGCCGTCGAAGCGTTGCGGCAATGGACCTTCACGCCGGGCACCAAAGACGGCAAGGCCGTGGAGGTCGAGGTTCACATCAACATTCGGTTCACGCTGACCTAGGCCGGTCCGTGTGCGCGGTGTCGCGGTTGGTCACGAGCAGGATGATCACCCCGGTGAGCCCCAGGGCGAGCAGCGTGAACGTGACCCCGACGACGGTGACAAAGACCTGATGAACGACGTCCTGCACGGTGGCACCTCCCTGAAAGGTTCGGAGGTCCGGGAAAAGAGCGAAGCACGTGCCAACGGGGCGCGGTGGGAACGGGCCGGTTTTTCGGGCCCGATCCCGCACTCGCGCCGGCGGCCGGCGCACGGGCGGGGCAATTCGCGCGGTGGCCGAGGAATAGCCCGCGCGCGAGAAATCTCCCGCTTCTGCACGGCCGTGGCCGGGGTGTTGGTCTGGAGTTGAGCCCGCGCGAGGTGAAGCGCGCCCTCCGGCAGGCGCTGCTCGCGCAGCGGCCCGCGGTGATGGCGGCGCAGCCGGCGTCGGCGCCGCTGGCCGTTCGCGATCACTACCTGGCCGCGTTCGCGCCGCCGCCAGGCGCCGTCGTGTCGGCGTTCTGGCCGATGCCCGGCGAGCTCGATCTGCGTCCGCTGCTCGAGGCCCTGCACGCGCGCGGGTGCATCTGCGCACTCCCGGTGGTGGCAGCCCGCAACGCGCCGCTCATGTTTCGTTCATGGGAGCCCGGCGCCCCGCTCGTCACGTCGCGCTTCGGCATCGCCGAGCCTGGGCCCGAGCGTCCGGTCGTCCGCCCGCAGCACTCGCTCGTCCCGTTGCTCGCGTTCGACGGCGACGGCTTCCGCCTTGGCTACGGGGGCGGCTTCTACGATCGCACGCTCGCCGCGCTCCGTGCCGACGGGGCGGGACCGTATGTCGCGATTGGTGCGGCGCTGGCGGTGCAGGAGCACCCACAGTTGCCGCGCGAGCCGTTCGACGAGCGGCTCGACGCCCTCGTGATCGAAACCGGCGTCCGTCGTTTCTGACGCGCGGTGCGCCGGCGCCGGCGATGGTGCTGGGCGGAACCTCCTCAGCAGTAGCGTGGCGGGACGTCGAGGAGCACGCGGCGGCGCCGCAGGTCGGTGTAGTGCGAACCGAACTGCTCTGGCCGCAGCTCGCCGCCCGGATCGATGGCGAGCGTCAGCGACTCCGGCAGGTAACGGCGGACCCCGCCGAATTCCTCCTCGTATTCAGTGGTGGGAAACGTGAGCGTCAGCGTCGCCGTCGCGCCGTGCTGCTCGATGCGGTAGAGCGGGTTGATGCACAGTTGGCCGGCGAGCGCGCGCGGGTCGGGGAGCGGATGGGCGCGAAACACCGAGGCCTCGCCGCTCGCGATCAGCGTGATCGAGGGTTCGTGGCCGGCCTGCTCGGGCGTCACGTCGCGCGACAGATCCACGGCGGTGTGGCCGAGGATGTCGTTGAGCAGGTCGCTGTCGCGGAAGAGCCTCGGGTGGCGCGGCGTGAAGAGGTCGCGGTAGGCCGCGGGCGTGAGGGTCATGCCGGCGGAGAAGTTGTAGCCGAGCGCGCTGTGGAGATGGGGCATGAGAATCGTGCCCCCGGTGGCGGCGAGCCGCATCATCTCTCCCGCCAGCAGGCGCTTGTGCCAGATGTAGGGAAACGCGTCCGACAGCACCACCATCGAGAAGGCCCCATCGCGGAACGGCAAGGGGTGGTTGGCGTCGCAACACACGGGCGCACAGCCGGGCGCGGTGAAGCGCTGCGCCAGCCAGAGTTTCCAGAAGTACACGTCGGCCACGACCACCGGCTGCGCGCTGGCGTCGGCGAGGACGCGGGTCAGATGGCCGGAGCCGCCGCACAGATCGATCGCGCGCCCGGATCGCGCGGGTGTCTGTCCGAGCACGCGGACGAGCGTTTCGGCCAGCACGAAGGTCGGATCGGACAACCGGTAGACGAAGTAGGTTCCCTCCGCGTCGGGGCTGATGATCTCGAGCGCCTCCCGGTAGGTCACCGCCCCCTGCTGCAGCCGCGCGAACAGCCGGGTGGCCGCCGCGGTGTCGAGCCCGAGCAGCGTCGCCAGGGCCTCCTCGGAACGCCCGGCCTCCATCGCGTGCATGGCGCCGCGCGTGGCGTCGTCGGCGATGAGCACCGGAATCCCGTCGATGATGGGAAAGGCGCAGCACTGGCAGCCGAGGACGCCCCACTGCACGCGCGAGCCGTCCCGCACGAGGGCGGCGTTGTCCACGAGATCCAGCCCCGTGCCGCAGAAGGGGCAGCACAGCACGTCGAGCAGGGACGCGTCCATCAGGCAGTCTCCCGCAGCGGCCCGGTCAGGCGCTCGATGAATGCCGGCGCCTGCGACCCGACCTCCGCGCGGCGGTAGTGCTCGACGCCGAGCAGCGCCTCCGCCTCGGCCGGCTCGAGGTGATCGAAGGGGCCGCCCGCCACCTGGGTGCGATGGCATCGCAGCGCGGCCAGCTTGCGCGCCGCGAACGCGTCCGATGTGGAGGATGAGGCTGGGCGGCCGCGCCGCAGCCCCGAACGCGGCCGGGTCGTCGATGCCGAGGAGGTCGCGCCGCGCGCCGGGCGGCAGGCGGGGCGCGGCCGCGTCGAGCACTGCCGCGCATCTGGCCGGGCGGCATCGTCACGTGGAAGAGCGCGGGCGCGTCGCCGCCGAGCGACGCCACGGCGGCGCGGGTGGCGTCGCAGGTGGCGATGTGATCGGGGTGCCAGTAGAGGCCGTCTTCGCCGAACGTCACCACCACGTCCGGCCTGCGTTCGACGATCGCCGCGTGGATGTCCCGCTCCAGCACGCCGGCTGGCAGCCAGGGCAGCATGCCGTCGGCGTGATCGCGAAGCACCACCTCGGAGAGGCCGAGCGCGGCCGGCGCGCCGCCTCGAGCTCGCGCGCCCGTGTGGCGCCGAGGTCGTCTACATGCGCCCCGACCCGCCTCGCCGCGCGACAGGCACAGCAGCGACACGCGCGCCCCTCGGGCGGCGCACCATGCGAGCAGCCCGCCGGCCGCCAGCGACTCGTCGTCGGGATGGGCGAAGACCGCCAGCAGCGAACGGCCCTCGAGATCGCGTAGCGCGACGCTCATCGGCCTGCGGCCCGCGCGGCGGTGCCCGCCAGCGCCTGGTAGACGGCGGAATAGCCCGCCACCATCCGATCGACGCTGAAGCGCTCGGCCGCGACGGCGCGGACGCGGGCGCGGTCGAGCGCCAGCACCCGTGGCAGCCCGGCCACCAGGGCGTCGAGCGATTCGAACACGCCGCCGGTCACGCCGTCCTCGACGACCTCCCGCACGGCGCCGCGGTCGAGCGCCGCGACCGGCGTGCCGCACGTGGTCGCTTCGGCCAGCACCAGGCCGAACGGCTCGCCAGCCTGCACCGGATACAGGAGCGCCCGGGCGCCGCCAAGGAGCGCCGCCTTGGCCGCGTCGGCCACCTCCCCGGCGTAGACCACGTGGGTGCCGTCCACGAGCGGCGCCACTTTCTCATGGTAGTAGTCGTTGGCTTCGGCTGCGAGCACGAGCGGCAGACCGGCGCGGCGGGCGGCGTCGATCGCCTGCAGCACGCCCTTGCCCTCAGTGAACCGCCCGAGGAACAGCAGGTAGTCGCGGGCCTCCGGCGCATAGGGAAACGCCGCCACGTCGATGGCGTGCGGCACGATCCCCACGACGTTCAAGCCGCTCATCGACCGCGCCTGCGCCTGCGAGACGGCCACGAACGGCGTGTCCGGGTAGTGCCGCGCCCAAAGCGCCACCTCGCTCGCGTCCGGGGAATGGTGCAGGGAGACGACCAGCGGCACGCCGGCCAGGCGCGCGAAGGGGAGCGAGAGCGGGTGGTACTTCGCCTGGTAGTGGATGACGTCGAATGAGGGCGCGCGCTCGACCGCGGCCGCCAGGTTGATGAGCTCGCAGAGCTCCCACGGCCAGTTCTCCGGATCCTCGCGGTAGCCGCGCGCGAACGTCGCGTGCAGTGCCGCCCGCGTACGCGACTCGCTGGTGGCGAAGAGCGTCACGGCGTGGCCGGCGGCCACCAGTCCGTCGGTCAGCAGCGCCGTCAGCGACTCGATCGATCCCGAGCGCGGCGGCGGCACCGATGTGGCGACCGGCGCGACTTGCGCGATACGCAGCGGTGGTGTCATCGCCCGGCCGTCTCCAGCAGCCGCGGCAGCACCCGGCCCGCATCGAAGCAGTCGGCCGCGATGTCGGCGGCGCGCGCCGTGTGGCGGTCGTAGTCGCTGGCAATGCGGCTCAGGCCGTCGAGCGCTTCGGCCGGGGTCGAGAAGCGCAGCAACCCTTCGCCGTGCGGCAGGTGATCGCTCCACCCCGTGTCCTGCACCAGCGCCGGGCGGCCGGCGGCCAGATAGCACTCCGTGCGATCGCTGAACCAGCCGGAGCGGTGCGCCACGTAGGCGTGCTTGGCGACGCCGAACTCGGCTTTCGAGTCCTGGATGAACTCGCGGTACTGCCACGGGGTCCGCGACACGCGCATGGCGTCCACGGTCTGCCAGCCGTGCGCGCGCAGCAGCGCCTGCGGCCCGTTGATCGCGAGCTCGAACTGCTGCGGGGTGCGCGCCGGCAGGTCGAGGAACTTCACGAACTCGCGGTCCTTGTTGCCATCGACGTCGGTGAAGCTCTCGATGCGCCAGGTCATGACCGTGGTGAACCGGTCGCCGCGCGGCGGCCGCTCGGGCCGCCAGAGCGCGGTGACGACCGGCTGCCAGGTCTTGTGCCAGGTGAAGCCGGCAGTCGGGACGTCGCACGCCGGTGTGCCGATGTTCGCGCCGAACGTGAACAGGTGATCGAAGCCGCTTGAAGAACTCCACGTACCACGGCTCGCCCTTGGCGAGGGCGAGCTGCGTGAACACCGGATCGGAATCGATGAAGACCTTGCGGGGAATGCGTGCGTACTCGTCGCGCCAGAACCAGGCGCCGCCGGACAGGTTGATGAACAGGTCGGCATCGGCGCAGAAACGCGGCAGCGTCTCGCTTGGAGGCGCCGTGATACGAGCCGTCGAAGTTCACGAAGCTCCAGCGGTCACCGAGGCCGAACGGCGCGAGCGCGTCGTGGATGTAGGCGGTGCCGTAGCCGGGATCCTCGGTGACGCGCGTTCTGCACCGGGTCGTAGATGCACTCGCCGGTGTCTTCGACGTAGAAGACCTCGTGCCCGAGGTCGCGCAGGCCCAGCAGATACATGAGCGAGCACCAGGTGACGCCGCCGAACGGATAGCGGGCGATGATGCCGGCGACCAGAATCTTCACGAGGCGGACGCCTATCGCGACTGGATCAGCTCGTCCACCGACTCGGGCTCGTCGAGCGAGCGGCCCACCGAGAGGCGCGCGCACATGCGGCGGTAGAGGTCGTTCGACACGATGAGCTCGTCGTGCGTGCCCTGGGCGATGACGCGGCCGTCGTGCAGCACCAGGATGCGGCTGGCGTCGCGGATGGTCGAGAGGCGGTGCGCGATCACGAGCGTCGTCCGCCCCTCACGCAGCCGGCGCAGCGCGTCGAAGACGATCTCCTCCGAGAGCGCGTCGAGCGACGAGGTCGGCTCGTCGAGCACCAGAATCGGCGCGTCCTTGAGCAGCGCCCGCGCGATGCCGAGGCGCTGGCGCTCGCCGCCCGAGAGCGTGGCGCCCGCCTCGGCCACGAGCGAGTCGTAGCCGTGCGGCAGCCGCTCGACGAAGGTGTGCACGTGGGCGGCGCGGGCCGCCCGTTCGACGTCGTCGCGGCTGGCGTCGAGACGGCCGTAACGGATGTTGTCGGCAATCGACCCGGCAAAGAGCACGGGCTCCTGCGGGACGAGCGCGATGCGCTCGCGCAGCGCGCGCAGGTCGTAGTCGCGCACGTCCACGCCGTCGATCGTCACTCTGCCGGCGGTGGGCTCGTAGAACCGCGGCAGCAGGTTGGCCAGCGTGGTCTTGCCGGCGCCGGTGAGCCCGACGAGCGCGACCAGCTCGCCGGGACGGGCCTCGAAGCTGATGTCGTCGAGGATGGTGCGGTCGTCGTAGGCGAAGCTGACGTGCTCGAAGCGGATGTCGCCGGCGAGGCCGGCGGCGTCGCGGCCGCCCGGCGCGTCGAACGGCTCGGGCGTGAGTGCCAGGATCTCGCGCACCCGCCGCGCGCTCACCACCGCCTGCTGGAGCGAGCCGGTGGTGTGGGCAATCGACGACAGCGGGTTGTAGACGGCCGCCAGGTAGGCGATGACGACCAGGAGACTCCCGACGGTGAGCGTGCCGTCGAGCACGTGCAGGCCGCCGACGCCGAGGACCAGCGCCGCGCCCGACAGCGTGATCGCGCTCACGACCACCGAGAACAGCGATTCCTGCCAGGTGAGGCGCAGCCGCGCGCGCATCGTGCCGTCACCGGCGTCGCCGAAGCGGCCGAGCTCGTGCCCCTCGCGGGTGAAACTCTTGATCACCTTGACCGAGGCCAGGATCTCGAACATCCGTTCGACCAGCGACGACTCGAGCGCCTTCACGCGCTCGGCCCGGTCCACCATCCGGCGCGCGTAGTAGCGCAACGACGCCCACAGGAACGGCACCACCACCAGCGACAGGAGCGCCAGCGTGAGGTCGAGCCGCACCAGGATCCCGAACATCACCGCGAGCTTGATCACCGCCATCGCCAGCGGGAAGGCGCCGCCCATCACCAGGTCGTTGACGCAGTAGGCGTCGGCTTCGAGGCGGTAGACCCCGTCGGCCGTGCGGGCGGCGACGTGATGCCGCAATGGCAGGTCCAGCAGGTGCGACAACAGCGAGCGGCGAAGGTCGTAGACGATGCGCTGTCCGGTATCCACCTGGAGCTGCGTGTGCGCCATCAGCACGATCTCGGAGGCGAGCTGCAGCAGGAGGCCCGCGACCACGATCACCGCCAGCAGTCCGGCGGCGCTGCCGCCCGAGAGCGCCTGCGCCGGGGCGGCGACGGCCGCGGGCAGGGGATGGCCGCCGAGCACGTTGTCGACGACCGCCTTGAGCGGCCAGGGCGCCAGCGCCGCGAGACCGATTTCGAGGAGCGAGAGCGCAACGATGGCCGCAACGCGCGCCCGGTAGGGCCGCAGGAAGGACAGGGTCCACCCGGCAAGCGTCATCCGCAGGACCTCAGGTCACTTTCCGTCCCGGCGCGCGCCGCGGCACCGTCGCGAAGTCGCGATGCGCGGGCTTCGACAGGGAGACGGCCGTGACGCCGCTCGAGCTGGCATCCTTGACGTAGAGCCATCCCGAATGATGATACGAAAGCCGCGACGGCATCACGAAGCGGAGCTGGCCGCCGAGCGTGGAGATGGTGCCGTCCTGCTCGATCACGCGGATGCGCCCGTTGAGCGAGTCGGCGACGTAGAGCATGACGGTCTTGCCCGTGGGCACGACGGCCACGCCCATCGGCGCGGCCAGGCGCGCCTGCGCGGCGGGGCCGCCATCGCCGGTGGCGCCCGGCGAGCCCGTCGCCGGCGACGGTGGTGATGATGCCGGTCGCCGCGGCGACGCGGCGGATGCGGTTGTGGCCGGTGTCGGCGATGTAGACGTCACCGTTGGGCGCCAGCGCCACGCCGACGGGGTTCGAGGAGGTGCGCGGCCACGGCCGGTCCGCCGTCGCCGACGAGGTTCGGGTCGCCGGGCGTCCCCGTGCCCGCGATCGTGCGGATCATCCCGGTGGCCTGCTCCACCAGCCGCACGCGGTGGTTGAGCGTGTCGGCGATGTAGAGGTCGCCGTTGCGGGCCACGGCCAGCCCGCTCGGGCCGTTCAGCGCCGCCTGGGCGGCCTGCTTCCGATCGCCGTCGAACCCGCCGGCGCCCGAGCCGGCAATCGTGATCGTGCGGCCGCTCGGGCGGTCGATGCGGCAGATGCGGTTGTTGCGCGAGTCGGCCACGAAGTAGTCGCCGTCGACGGCGAGGACGATGTCGGCCGCGCCGTCGAAGGGCACCGGGACGCCCACGAGGCGGCGGCCGGCGGCGCCCAGCCGGTCGGACGCGCGCAGCGCGTCGAGCGGCGTCTGCGGCCGGAAGCGCCGGATGAGGCCGATCTGCGGCGTCGGCGACCAGCACGTCGCCGGTGCTGTCGATGGTGACGCCGCCCCTCGGGGCGGTGAGCGCGCTCGCGGCCGGATCGCGCTGGACCATGGCACGCTGGGCGGCGAGGGTGCGGCGCGCGACCACGTCCCGGACCAGCGATACGCCGCCGACGGCGGCGCTGGCCATGATGATCGCGACGAGGGCGGCCTGGGCGCGCTGGGTCCGGGTAGCCGGGCGCAGGCGGAAGTGCGGCCGCATCGACGGCACGGTGGAGGTGACGGGCAGGAACCCTTCAGCCAGCGTGGCGCGGTCGAGCGCGCGGTCGAGGAGCGCTGCGGCGCGCGTCGTCTGCCAGATGGCGCGCAGCAGGATCACGGTGACGGCCACCACCGCCGCGGCGCTGATCAACGGCCAGCGCAGGGCGATCGCGGCGCTCGTGACGGCCGCGAGCAGGATGGCCAGCATGAGCGTCTGCACCGCGCCCATGAAGCTCGGCCCCATACGCGGTGTCGACCCGCAGCAGACAGCGGCCTTCGGCGTGTTCCTCGACGAGCGCCCGCACGTGCAGCCAGCCCCAGCGCTGCACCGCGATGCTGAGATCGCGCGTGGCGCGCCAGCCGTCGTCGAGGTCGACCGGGCGCGCGGGCCGTGCCGCGCGCAGCACGCCGGCCAGCTCGGTGAGGACGCGCGCTGTGGCTGGCCCAGCGTCTCGCTCCAGAACGTCCGCTGCGCCGAGCCGCCGAGCGAGCAGCAGCGCCGAGCGCACGGCGTCGCGCGAGCGACGGCACCGGCGCCTTCCACGGCACTCGCGTGACGTGCTCGGGCGCCACCGTGGTCGGGCGGCGACCACATGCCGCGGATGCGGCCGTAGACGCGCGCCACCGGCTGCACGAGATGCAGCCACGCGATCATCGACGCGGTAGCGGAGCCGGCCGCGTCCACGAGTCGTGTACCCGGCAGGCCGGCGAGGTCGGAGCGCGCGGCGAAGAGCGAGCACCGCGCGATGGTCGTGCCCCATCCGAGCAGTCCGGCGCCGAGGAGGAGCAGCGCCTCGACGGGATACGGCGACGACCAACGCGGCCGGCAGCGCCGGCCAGGCACGAGCAGCGTCGAGGCCGCCATCCACGACGCGGAGTGCGGCACGAACTGCAGCGGGTTGACGTCGGTGCGGTAGACGCCGGGAAAGGCCGCCGTGCCCCACACGCCGGTGTTGATGCGCCGGCCCGAGAGCGAGCGGACGAACGGCAGCGGACTGTAGATGCGGCCCGCGCCACAGCATCTGGCCGCCGATGAACTTCTCGGGATGGTGGGCGTCGAGCCAGGTCTCGCCCTCGCCGTAGCCCACCTGCTGCCGCCAGTAGCGCCTTGCACCGAGCCGCGGTGGTGGTGCCACACGAGCGCCGCGGGCGCGAAGCCGATCTTGCAGCCCCTTGGCCTGCAGGCGCCAGCACACGTCCACGTCGTCGCCGGCGCGCAGGTACACCGGGTTGAACCCGCCGATGCCGGCCAGCGCGTCGCGGCGGAACGCCATGTTGCAGCCGGGCACGTGCTCGGCCACGCGATCGTCGAGCAGCACCTGCGTCGGGCCGCCCGGGGCGCGCGCCACGCACTGCGCCACGAACGGATCGTCGGGCGGCACGACGTTCGGGCCGCCGGAGCCGACGAACGGCCGACGTCAGCATCGGCTGCACCAGATAGGTGAGCCAGTCGGGATCGACGCGCACGTCGGCGTCGGTGTAGGCGACGATCTCGCCGGTGGCCTCGGCCAGGCCGATGTTGCGCGCCGCGCTCAGGCCGCCGTTGGGGATGTCGATGACGCGCACGCCCGGGTAGCGCCGCGCGCGGGCGCCGGTGTCGTCGCGCGAGCCGTCGTTGACGACGATGATCTCGAAGCGCGGGTAGGTGAGCGCGCCGAGCGACGTGAGGCAGTCGTCGATGGTGTCGGCGGCGTTGTAGGCGCAGACCACCACCGACACCTTGGGCCATGCCGCGCGCGCGTCCGCGGCGCGAACGGCGCGTCGGCGAACGCCTCGCGCACGGCCGCGAGCGCCGGCTTCGGCTGCCGCTCGGCGTCGACCAGGCCGAACGCCCAGTCGCGCACGGTGTGCCCGCCGCGCCACCACTCGTCGGTCCAGGAAAACGCGATCGCGCCGCACGCGCCTTCGGCGAACGCCGTGCGGATGTGCATCGCGGTGATGCGCGGCCTGGCCGTCGGCGCCTTCGCGGATGCTGTCGGCGCCGGCTTCGGCGAGCAGCAGCGGCCGCTCGCCGGCGATGTGCTGCAGCCGCGCGAGGTAGGCGCGCAGGTCGGGCTCGCGGTGCAGGTAGACGTTGAACGCGCAGACGTCGAAGGCGTCGACGTCGAGATACTCGGTCGGCGGGAAGTTGACGTAGGTGAGCAGGCTCTGCGGGCGATCCCGCCTTCACCTCGTCGTACAGCTCGCGCAGGAACCGTTCGATGCGGCGGCTGGCCGTGCCAGCGGACGACGGCGGGCGGAATCTCGTTGCCGAGCGCGAAGAGCAGCGCCGCCGGATGCGCCGCGAGCGCGCGCACCGCCGCCGCCGTGTCACGGCGGATCTGCCGCACCAGCGCGCGATCGTCGAGGAACGCGACGTGCTGCGTCCACGGCACGCCGGCCATCACCTTCAGGCCGTGCCGCGCCGCTTCGTCGAGCAGCGCTTCGCCGGGCACGGTGTAGGTGCGCACCGTGTTGATGCCGGCCTCCGCCATCAACGCGAAGTCGCGCGCGACCTGTTGAAGGGGAGGGAACTGACTGCCCGGCGGCGTCCGGTTCGAAGGTGCCGTACGCCACGCCCCTGATCAGGAAGCGGCGTCCGTCCACCTGGACGAACTTGCCTGAATTCAACAACTTATTACTATCTTGGCGCCCCGGCACACCGCCGTCAAGGTTGCGACCTGTCAGCGCCAGCCTCGCTATGCTTAGGGTCGATGTCCGACCCCACGCCCGTCATCGCCGCC
Source organism: uncultured Acidobacteriota bacterium (assembly GCA_963731785.1). GTDB lineage: Bacteria > Acidobacteriota > Vicinamibacteria > Vicinamibacterales > UBA2999 > DASYRM01. Next base: position 136,629 of record CAVSWX010000008.1, on the reverse strand, counting down.
GCCTTCGCCGCGAGCTTTCGCGACCACCGCGACCGGGTGCACCGGCTCGCCGAAGGGCTGTCGGACGCGCAGTTCTGGGCACGCCCGTACCCCTATGGCAACAGCATGGGGCACCTGGTGCTGCACCTGACGGGAAACCTGAACTTCTTCGTCGGGCGGCAGATGGCCGGCACCGGCTACGTCCGCGACCGCGAGCGCGAGTTCCACGATCCCGACCCGCCGTCCAAGGCGGAGGCGCTGCGGCGGCTCGACGAAGCGGTCGAGCTGGCGATCGCCACGATCGGAGGCGCAGACGGCGGACGGACTGGACGCGCGGCCGTATCGCGGCGACCGGTGCCGACGACGTTCGCGATCGGTTCGCGATGTTCCTGCGAGCGGCCACGCATTTCCATCATCACGTCGGCCAGATGATTTATCTGGCCAAGGAGCACGCGCGGCAGGCCGACGGGCAGAGCGCGGCGGCGGCCAGCCCGTCGGCTACGCGCACACGAACCTCGTTGCCCGCGACTGGCGCCGGCTGGGCGCGTTCTACGAGCAGGCGCTCGGTTGCGTGCGGCTGGAGCCGGAGCGCGATCTCTCGGGCGAGTGGCTGTCGCGCGGCACCGGCGTGCCGGGCGCCCGCATCACCGGCGCCCACTACCGGCTGCCGGGCGGGCGGACCCGCCGGGCCGACGCTCGAGATCTTTCAGTACCGACCCGCCCGAAGAGGCGCCGCCGCCTCCGGCCAATCGCGTCGGGTTCGGCCACATCGCCTTCGCGGTGGCCGATGTGGAACGGGCGCGGGCGGCGGTGCTGGCCGCGGGCGGCCGGGAGGTCGGCACGACCGAAACGGTCGCCGATTGCCGGCGCCGGCCGCATCACGTGGACCTACGTGCGCGACCCGGAAGGGCAACATCATCGAACTGCAGAAGCGCGAGCCGTAGACGCTACGCGCGCGGCAGTCTCGATGTCCCCTTCGCCAGGCCGGTCGGTCATGCGCGGCTCGAAGCCGCGGCTGCGCAGCCAGTCGCGCAGCGCGAAGCCGGTGCCGGCGCGCCACGCGGTGCACTCGGCCGGCTCGACGCAGCCGGTAGTCCACGAGCTCCTCGTTCAGCGTGATCGGTCCCGTGGCCACCACGTGATACGCGATGATCACCTGGTTCATCCGCTCGAACGGGTAGACGCCGATCAGGTGCGTCTCCAGCGCCTCGAGCCCCAGCTCTTCCTTCACTTCGCGGCGGACCCCGTCGTCGGGCGACTCGCCGCGTTCGAGGAACCCGGCCACAAGCGCGTACCACGTGGGCGGCCATGCCTTGTTCCGCGCGAGCACCACGCGGCCGTCGTGCTCGACGACGGCCGAAACCACCGGCATCGGGTTGTCGTAGTGCGCGAAGCCGCAGGCCCCGCACCGTGCGCGCGCGCGCGTGCCGCCGCGGTCGGCGTGAGGGGTCCGCCGCAGATCGGGCAGACGCGAAACGCGGCTCACGCGGACGTGGCCGGCGGCCGCGCCGCGAGACGGTAGGCGCGACAGTGCAGCCATGGCCACAACCTATCAGTTTTCCGGAGAAATCAGGCGGTTGCGGGTTTTACGACGGGATGACGCGTTATTCGCAGGACCATGCTGACGTGCGCCGACGAGCACAGCGGAGCCGCCCTCCGCAGTGGACGGGACTGGCCGAGGCCGCCCCGCCCGGCGCCCGCGCCCTTGTGGAACACGGGTTGCGGCTGGCCCGCGGCAGTGCCGCGGACCGGGCCGCGTTTCACGCCGGCTACGTGTCGGTGGCCGGCGACCCCGGCATCGACGGCGTCGAGGTCGTGACCGAGCTCCGGCGCGTGGTGCTGCTGGCCGAGACATACCTCGCCGCGGGCGCGCCGCTACCGGACGCGGAGCGCTGGCCGAGGCGCTGTGCCCGTTCCAGGGCCGGCTCACCGTCGATGCGCGCGTGCGGTTCCACCCGCAGAACGGCTACACGTCGGTGCCGCCGCTGGACGTGCGCCTGGGACCGGGTTCTCGATGCAGCCGGCCCTCGAGGTGCGGACCGAGCCGATCGTCGACACGGCAGCGCCGCCCGGCGAGGGCGACCCGGTGATCAGCGGCGCCGTCGTCGAGGCCACCTTCCGCGCCGCCGACGAGCGCGCCATGCAGACGCTGGTGATCCACGTCAACAACGTCTACCTGATGGTGGCCACGGTCGATCTCACCCGCATGCCGTAACCCGCGGAGCCCGGCGGGCATGGCCCCGCCGCCGACCGCTTGCTATTTCTCTAGCAGTGATGTTATAGAAATAGCATGCTGCCCACGCCGCCCTGACCAAGCGCGAGCGCGCGATCATGGACGTGCTGTACCGGCTCGGCCGCGCGACCGCGGCCGAGGTGCTGGCCGAGCTCGCCGGGTCGCCGCACTACTCGACGGTGCGCACCCAGCTCCGCGTGCTCGAAGAGAAGGGGCACGTCCGTCACGAGTCGGACGGGCTGCGCTACGTCGTATCTGCCCACTGTCGCCCGGCACACCGCGCGGAAGGCGGCGCTGCGCCATCTGGTCGAGACCTTTTTCGACGGGTCGGCGGCGAGCGCGGTTACGGCGCTGCTCGGCCGCGATGCCGGCCGCCTGACCGACGAGGATCTCGATCGCATCGACGCACTGGTGCAGTCGGCGCGCAAGGAGGGGAAGTGATGGCGGCGATGATCGCGATCCGCGTCCTGGCGTCGCTCGGCGTCGCGCTGGCGGGTGCCTATCTGTGCCGCCGGCGCTCGGCCGCCGCTGCGGCACTTCGTGTCTGGGGTCGGGCGTCGTCGCGGCCCTGCTGTCGCTGCCGCTCGGGGCGCCTGATGCCGGCGTGGACGGTGGCGGTCCCCGCCGCCTCCCTGGCGCAGGTCGAGCGTGCCTCCGTCGCACCCGCCGGCCGTGCCGTCGACGCTGGAGGCTCGCGTGGCCGTGCCGTCACCGGCCGCCGTCGCGGAGGCGCCGGCGCCACCAGCACGATCGCTCTGGCGCCGGATGGCGACGGGGGCGACCGTGGTGTGGCTGGCCGGCGCGCGTGGCCGTCGGCCTCTGGCTGGTGGCGGGCCTGATCGGGCTTGCGCCGCGCGACGGCGCGGACGGCGCCGCTCGACGACGCGCGCTGGCTCGCGCTGCGGGACGCCGTCGCCGCGGATCTGGGTGTGCGCCGCACCGGTCGGCCTGCGATCGGCCACTCGACCGTGGGGACCTGGGGCACGTTCCGGCCGCGCATCGTCCTGCCGCCCGAGGCGCTCGGCTGGTCGGACGATTGCGCGCGTGCCGTGCTGGCACACGAGCTCGCGCACGTGCGGCGCCACGACTGGGCGGTGCTGCTCGCCGCCGACGCGGCTCTGCGCGCGTGCACTGGTTCAACCCGCTGGCCTGGATCGTCGCCCGCCGCCTGCGCGACGAAGGAGAGCGCGCCTGCGACGACGTCGTGCTCGCACACCGGCATCGGCGAGCGACGCCTACGCCACGCATCTGCTCGACATCGCCCGCGGCAGCCGCGGGCCCGTGCTGGCCGCCGCCATGGCGATGGCCCGTCCGTCCACGCTCGAAGGGAGAATCACCGCCATGTTGAATCCCGCGATCGATCGTCGCCTGCCCTCGCGCCGGTTCGCCTCGCCGCCGCCGCGCTGCTGCTCGTGGCCGCGTCGGCCGGGGCCGTGCGGGTCGTCGCCCAGCAGGCCGGGCCCGCTGCCGCTGCAGGGCGCGGTCTTCGATTCGAGCGGTGGCGTGCTGCCGGCCGTGGAGATGGCGCTCGTCAACGAGCAGGGCGTGCGATGGACGTCGCCGACCGACGGCGAGGGCCGCTTCGAGTTCGCGCCGGTCGGTGCCGGGAAGTACGTGCTCGAAGCCTCGATTCCCGGCTTCCGCACTCGTTCAGGCAGGACATCGTCGCTGGAACGGCCAAGGACTGGAGCAAGAACATCACGCTGCAGGTCGGCGAGCTGCAGGAGACGATCAGTGTCACCGCGCGCCGGCCGCGCACGCCGCGCCGCGGCGCCGGCGCCGGCCGCGGCGGCGGTCCGGTGCGGGTCGGCGGCAACATCAAGGCGCCGGCCAAGATCTTCAACGTCAACCCGGTCTATCCCGCGTCGATGCAGGAGGCCGGTCTCGAGGGCGTCGTGAAGCTCGACGTGCTGATTGCCACCGACGGGACCGTCGCGTCGGTGCGCGTCCTGAGCGCGCAGGTCCACCCGGAATTCGCCAAGGCGGCGTCAGCGGCCGTGCGGCAGTGGCGGTTCACTCCGACGCTGCTGAACGGCGCGCCGGTGGAGGTCGAGATGACCGCGTCGATTCACTTCAGCCTGTCCGACTGACCCGGCCGCTAGTCGCGCAGGCCGAACGTGAACAGCGAATTGCCGGAGATGACGGCGACGTACTGCTTGCCGTCGATGGCGTAGGTGATCGGGCCGTTGACGATCTGGCCGCCCAGGCTCGCCTTCCACAGCACGTCGCCGGTGCGCGCGTCGAGCGCGTAGAAGTAGCCTTCGCGCCCGCCGGTGAACAGCAGATCGGTGGCGGTGGTGAGGATGCCGCTGTCGGTGACGTCGTACTGCGTCGAACGTCCACTTCCGCTGCAGCGTCTGCGGATCGAGCGCGATGACCGCGCCGTGGCCCACCGCGTCGGTCCAGTCGTTGATCGGCGTGGTGCGGCCGATGCGCAGGCCGGGCGCGCCGGGCACCGGCGTCAGCACCGTGTGGCCGCCGCCGGCGAAGTTGCGCCCCGGAATGTAGGTGGCCGGCTCCTTGCGGAAGATCGACGCGTAGCCTTCCCACGCCGACAGATAGAAGAGCCCGGTGCGCGGGCTGAACGACGGCGAGTACCAGTTGGTGCCGCCCTGATTGCCGGGCCACGTCGGCTGCCCCGGCGGCTGCGGCGTCGGAATCGGCCGGCCCTTGGCATCGAGGCCGCTGGCCCAGTTCACCTTCACGAACGGCGCGCCCGACAGGAAGGCGCCCGGTCTCGCGGTTGAGCACGTAGAAGAAGCCGTTGCGGTTGGCCCACATCATCGCCTTCGTCGGCGTGCCGCGCAATGTGGATGTCGGCCAGCACCGCGACCTGCACCGAGTCGTAGTCGTAGGTGTCGTTCGGGCGTGAACTGGAAGTGCCACTTCAGCGCGCCGGTGTCGGCGTCGAGCGCGATCACCGAGTCGGTGTAGAGGTTGTCGCCGGGCCGCAGATCCGCGTTCCAGTCCGGGCCGGGGTTGCCGATGCCCCAGTAGGTGAGGTTGAGCGCCGGGTCGTACGACGGCGTCAGCCACACCGAGCCGCCGCCGGTCTTCCACGCGTCGCCGCTCCACGTCTCGTGGCCGCGCTCGCCCGGCCCCGGCATCGTGTAGAAGCGCCACAGCTCCTTGCCGGAGGCGGGATCGAACGCGGCGACGAAGCCGCGAATGCCGTACTCGCCGCCGCCGACGCCGACGAGGATCTTGTCCTTCACGGCGAGCGGCGCCATCGTGATCGAGTAGCCGAGCTTCGGGTCGCCGACCGCGACGTTCCAGAGCGGCCGCCCGCCGGCGGCGTCGATGGCCACCAGGTGGCCGTCGAGCGTGCCCATGAAGAGCGTCGAGCCGAGGATGGCCAGCCCGCGGTTGTTGGCGCCGCAGCAGACGCGCGCCTCGGGCGACGCCGGTGTAGCGGTACTGCCAGAACACGCGGCCGGTCTTCGCGTCCACGGCGAGCACGTCGTTCGGCCGCTGCGTGACGTACATGACGCCGTCCACCACGAGCGGCGTCGACTGCCAGGCGCCGAACACCTGGTTCGGCAGCACCCACTTGAGCTCGAGGTTCTTCACGTTGCCGGGGTCGATCTGGCGCAGCAGCGTGTGGCGCTGGCTGGCGTACGTCGCCGGAGTAGGTCAGCCAGTTCTGCGGCTCGTCGGCCGCGCGCTGCAGGCGATCGGCGGTGACCTGCGCCGAGCGCGGGCGCGGCCGCGCCGAGAAGGGCGAGCGCCACGAGCGATCGGGCGAGAGCTCGCGGGCATCATGGCTCCCTCAACGAAGCGAGAAAGCCGACGAGGTCCGCGATCTCGTCGGGCGTGAGGCGCGAGGCGTACGACGGCATCGGCGACGCGGTCGCGTAGGTGAGCGTGCGGATGTCGCTCTTGGCGAGCGAGCGCAGGCGCCCACGCGCGTCGAGCAGCTGCACGGTGTAGGTGTCTTCGTTGAGGCGCCGGCCGTCGAGGGTCTCGCCGCTCTTCGTGACGATCCGCAGCGGCCGGTTGGCGGGCACCATCGCCGTCGTGGGATCGACCAGCGACCGCTGCAGCGCGGCCACGGTCCGCGTCAGGCCGATGCCGCTCAGGTCGGGCGCGGTGAGCGCGCCCGCGGCCTCGTACGCGGTGGCACGCCGCGCAGTCGCCCTTGCCCTCGAAGAGCGCGCGCCCGCGCGCCGGCGTCGCCCACGCGCACCGACGCCGTCTGGTCGAAGCCGGCGCGGATGAACGCGATGACGCCCGTGAGCTCGGCGGGCTCGAGCTTGAACGGCGGCATGCCGGCGCCGCGGGACGCCGCTCGTGATCACGCGCCCGAGGTCCTCGTCCGACGTCGCGCGCCGGAACACGCCGCGCCGCAGATCGACGCCCGAGATGCCGTCGCCGAGCCCGCCGTGGCACTGCACGCACTGCGAGCTGTAGACGCCGGTACCCCGCGGCGATCTCGGCCTGCGAGTATTGCGCGCCATGATCCGCCTGCGCGCGCAACGAGGCGCTGCGAGCACGATCGACACGAGCGGCGATGCGGGACGAGGAGATGTCATGCCGTCAGCTGCTATCCCCGCCCCACCTGTCCCACCCGCCCACCCGCCTACCGGCCCTAGTTGGGGAGCGCAAAGGCCACCAGCTCCCCGCTGTAGTTCGCCCCGCTGATCGCCACCACCAGGTACTGCTTGCCGTTCAGCATGTAGGTCATCGGCGACCCGGACTGCGGTGCGGGCATGTAGACGGCGCCGACCTCGGCGCCGGTGCGCTTGTCGTAGGCGCGCAGCATCGAGCCGCGGGCGCCGGACGGCGTCGGGCCGAAGCCGGGTTCGCCGGCGATGACGAGCGTCTTCGTGACGAGCGTGCCGACGGCGCCGTTGCGGCCGGTCCGCGGGATGTTCAGCCCCTTGAGCGCCGGATGGTTCTTCACGACGTCCGGCGTCTCGCCGTGCGGCGACCTGCCAGAGGATGTCGCCGGTATCGAGGTTGATGGCGTTGATGCGGCCGTACGGCGGCTTGACGATCGGCAGCCCCTGCACCGTCGATGCCGTTGATGTTGCCGCCTTGCGCGTTGGTCGTCGCCGAGCCCGATCCGCCGGTGCGGCGCGCGCCCGTCAGCACCGTGCCCTGGTGATAGCGCACGTCGGGTGCGGCGCCCTCCGGCGGCGGCACCAGGCCGAGCTGCGCCACCTGGGCTCTGCGAGTGCACGTACAGGACGTGCGTCTCGGGATCGAACGAGCCGCCGGGCCAGTTGGTCGCCGGCGCCCTGCGTCGCCATCGCCAGCGTGGCGATCGGCCCCTCGGCCTTGCTCACGACGGGCGGCGTGAAGATCGGGCCGATGCGGTACTTCTCGATCAGCTTGACGCGCTTCGGCGCGCAGCTCGGGCGTGAAGTCGATCAGATCGTCCACCGCCAGCCCCTGCCGATCGTACGCGGCCGGCCTGGTGGGGAAGGGCTGCGTGGCGCGAGTACTTCTCGCCGGGGACGTCGCCCTGCGGCACCGGCCGCTCCTCGATCGGCCAGATCGGCTGACCCGTCACGCGATCGAAGACGTAGAGGAACCCCTGCTTGCTGGGCTGCGCCACGGCCTTGATGGTGCGGCCGTTCACGACGATGTCGGCGAGGATCGGCGCGCACGGGATGTCCATGTCCCAGACGCCGTGGTGCACGAGCTGGAAGTGCCACTTGCGCACGCCGGTCTTGAGATCGACGGCGACGAGGCTCTCGGCGAAGAGCGTGTTGCCGGGCCGCGCGCCGCCGTAGTAGTCGTGCGTCGGCAGCTCCACGGGCAGGTAGGCCATGCCCAGCTCTTCGTCCACCGAGATCTGCGCCCACACGCCGGTGTTGCCGCTGTAGGCCCACGAGTCGTTCTCCCACGTCTCGTTGCCGAACTCGCCGGCCTGCGGGATGGTGCGGAACGTCCACGACCAGCTTGCCGGTTCGCACGTCGTAGGCGCGCACGGCGCCGCGCACGTTGGCGCGGCTCCTCGGGTTGGCGCCGGTCTCGAAGGCGGCGCCGACCAGCACGAAGTTGCCGCCGACGATCGGCGTCGCGTGCAGGCCCACCGGCGCGTTGACGAGATCGAGCTTCTGGTTGTCGAGGTCCTCCTTGAGATCGACGATGCCGCTGCGGCCGAAGCCCGCCACGGGATTGCCCGTCTTCGCGTCGAGCGCCACCAGCCGGTAGCCGGGCGTGACGTAGAGGATGCGTTCCTCACGGCCGTCGGTCCAGTAGGCGAGCCCGCGGCCCGAAAGCTGTCGCGGCGCCGCCTGGCCGCGCGCGCCCTCGTTCTCGCCGTGCACCCAGATCAGCTCGCCGGTGGCGGCGTCGAGCGCGACGACCGACTTCCGCGTGCCGGCGGTGGAGTAGAGCCGGCCGCCGACCATCAACGGCGTCGACTCGAGATTGAACTCCGGCCGCGGGCCCGAGGTTGTCGGTCTTGAAGCGCCACTTCACCTCGAGCGATCCGAAGTTGGCCGCGGTGATCTGGTCGAGCGGCGCGTAGCGCGTGTGGCCGAGGTCGCCGCCGTAGGTCGGCCATTCGCCCTTCGTGCGGCGCCCGACTGTCCCTGCACGCCGGGCGTCGTGCTCAGCGCCAGGGCGGCCGTCGAAGCCAGGATGCAGAGTCGTCGTGCGCCGGGTCCGCGTCATGGCGGGCGTCCTTTCGCTGTTGAGGCCATGACCTCGTGTCACGGCTTGTACATCCGGATGGTCGATCGTCGTGAGCGCGCCGGCCTGCCCGTCGAGCGCCGTCGCCCCGGCCGGGTAGCCGCCCACTTTCAGCATGTGCGCGAGCACGTCGGCGTTCTGGGCGCGCGACAGCGAGCCGGGCTTGTCGGCGGGCATCGAGGATCGCATGCGCTCGAACAGCGACTCGAGCGTCTCGCCTTCCCAGTTGGAGTAGAACGCGCTGCCGGTGAGCGCCGGCGCGCTCTCGACGCCGCCGAGCCCGTCGCCGTGACACCGCGCGCACCGATCGGCGTACAGCGTCGCGCCCCGCGTCGCCTGTTCCTCGCTGTAGACGCCGTCCCAGACGGTGCGCGCCGTCTGGGCCGCCGTGACCGCGGCCAGCGCGCCGCCGGCGGTGATTCCCGTACACCAGACGAGGGTCAGTAGATGTCGGCGCATTGGGCTCCGCGCGGCCGATTCTAGTCCAGGGCAGGTAGGGCGGGTAGGGCGGGTGGGCCGGTGGGTAAGAACGGTTGTCGAAAAGACCTTGCCAGCCGCGACGCTCGGCGCAAGTTCTCGCGTAGGATCCCCCCGGTAAGCACGATGCCCGTCGCCGAAGTTCGTCAGGGACAACGCGGTGCTCCTCGTCGGCCTCACGCTGCCGGTGGTGCTGATGCTGGGGTTTTTCGCCGCCGCCAGCCTGCCGGAGTCGCTCTCGGATCCGCCCAAGGTACGATCTGGTGTTCTCGGTTCTGGACCACCAGGCGGCGTCGAGCGTCCCGGTGAGCGTGCGCCTGGTCGTGAAGGACGGCGTGCTCACGGCGCAGTATACGAAGCTGCCCGCCGTGCAAGGCTACCCCATCGCCGGGTGGCGGAAGCTCTACCTCTACGAAGCGGCGTCCAGAACCGTGCGGCAGCTCGAGTTCGGCTTCCCGGCCGGCATGGAGGCGATCGAGGGCACGCGCGAGGACACGGTGGCGGCCACCGCCAATCTGCGGCTCGACACGCGGCTCCAGTCGCCCGACGGCTACGAGCTGTCGTACGGCGACTGGCAGCCGCGGTGGACTGCTCGGCGAGATTTTCTTCAGCCCGCGGTCGTCGCGCGAGCCGCGGCTGCGCAAGGGCGCCACCAGCGTGCCACTCGGCACCAACGCGCAGTCGCCGTTTGCATACGGCTCGGCCGAGTTCGTCGGCTGGGTGACCGGCACACGCTGATGTCGACGACCGCGGCACGACGCGCTGGTCGAGGTCGTGGACCTGATCCGGCGCCATGGCCTGACGATCGACGAGGTCGCGTCGGCCCTCGAGGGCCGTCCGGACTTCAAGGCCGAGAAGTCCGTCGGGATCGTGTCGCGCCTGCTCGCCTACCTCGGCGGCATCTTCCTGTTCGTCGGGCTGGCGGTGTTCGTCGGCATGCGGTGGGACGAGCTCGGCCCGGCGGGCCGCGTGCTGCTGACGCTGGGCCCCGGCTTCTGCCTCTTCGTGTTCGCGCTCGTGTGCACCACCGACGCGCGGTTCGAGCGCGCGGCCACGCCGCTCTTCCTGGTGGCGGCGGTGGTGCAGCCGACCGGGATACTCGTCGCATTGCAGGAGTACGGACGTGGCGGCGATCCCGACCATGCCGCGCTGTTCATGAGCCTGGTCATGCTGGTGCAGCAGGGGTGCACGTTCTGGGCCCGCCGCCGCACGGTGCTCGCGTTCACCACCATCGTCTTCGGCGCCGGTTTCGCCTTCGTGGCGCTGGACCTGCTCGGCGCCAACCGCAATCTGATCGGCGTCACGATGGGCGTCTCGCTCCTCTGCGTCGGCTGGAGCCTGTCGCAGTCCGTCCACCGGCCGCTGGCCGGGCTGGTGTACTTCGCCGGGGCGTCGATCCTGCTGTCGGCGGCCTACAACTCGATACGGCGCGGGCCGCTCGAAGTGCTGTTCCTCGGCCTGGCCTGCGGCGTGGTCGTGGTGGCGACGGTCGCCCGCAGCCGCAGCCTGCTGGTGGTGGGCACGGTCGCCGCTCATCGGCTACATCGGCGACTTCATCTATCGGCATTTCGCCGACAACCTGGGCGCTCCCCTGGTGCTGATGGCCATCGGGCTGGTGTTCATCGCCGCCGGCGCCGCCGCGGTGCGGATCAACACGCAGTACATCGCGGGAAAGCCTTGATAAGATGAAGGGCCCGCTCTAACGGAGGTTCCAGTCCTGTCTACCGCTCCCGATACTTCGCTCACCGCCGATCTGCGCTCCACCGATCTCGAACGGCTGGAAGACGTCGGCTTCATGACGTGCATGACCCTGGTGCTGCTCGGCAACTACGCGCAGACCGGACATTTCGGCGGACCGCTCGCCTACACGCCGTACAACGTGGCGACGCACCTGGCGGGGCCGGAAGCGGGCGGGCTGCGGTTCGACTACCGGCGGCCGAAGCATCCCTACAGCGACAAGTTCATGCTGGCCGGCGGCCACTGCATTCCGACCTGCTACGCGCTGTGGATGATCATGGGGCAGGCGTTGGAGCGGAAGTTCACGCTCACCGGCGATCGGCGCTACTACGCCGACCCCGAGGTGGCGATTCTGCCGATCGACGCGCTCGGCTTCCGCCGCGGCGCCGGCGCGCTGAAGACGCTGCTGCAGGATGCAGGGGCTCGCCGACCATCCGCTGTTCGCGCAGGCGCGCCGCCGCGGCATCAAGGCGCTCGCCGGCCACGCGGAGAGCATCGACGTCACCAACGACGTCAACGGCGGCCCGTCGGGCGTCGGCATCGCCACGGCGGCGGGCAAGGCCGCGTTCTGGGACGTCGTCGGCGCCGACATCTCGGCGCCGAAGGTCATCGCCTTCGAAGGCGAGTTCGCGATGACCGAAGGCCATGCCCAGGAGCTGAAGACGCAGGCGCTGGCGCTCAAGGTGGGGAAGCGGCTGCGCGTCATGATCTCCGACAACAACGCCGGCATCGACGACTCGCTGATCGGCGGCGTCATCGACCCGAAGTTCAAGGGCTACGACCTCGTCGAGCAGTGGACCTCGTACGGGTGGAACGTCCACCGCGTCGCCAACGGCAACGACTACCCGCAGGTGCTGGCGGCCCTGCAGGCACTCGAGCACTCGGATCCGCTGGACCGCCGCCCGATTGCGCTGATCGGCAAGACGGTGAAGGGCTACTGGCCCGCGGCAGTCGGCGGCAAGATCCCGGGTGCCGGCGACCAGGTCGTGGGCTTCGCCAGCCATCCGTACGCGATGAAGATGAACTCGGAGTACTTCGTCGCGCTGGCGGCGACGTTCGAGCAGCGCTACGGCGTGCAGTTCCAGGGCATCCGCGACGGCGCGGTGAAGGATCCGCGCGAGCGGCTCGTCCAGTTCAAGACCAACATGGACGTCGCGATGTCCGTGCTCGATCGCGACGGGCTCGGCGACTGGCTGGCCGACCGGCTGGTGTCGATCGGCGATCAGCTCACCGACGAGCGCCAAGGTGCGCATCGCGGTGGACCGCGATCCGTTCCAGGACGATCGGCTGCGGGTGGCCAACCTGCCGCTCGAGCCGCAGAAGGTCAAGGTCACCAACGCCGTTTCGGGCGCCACGAAGGACGTGGGCATCACGCTCTTCCGCAAGGCGGGCGAGGTGGCGGGCACGCGGCGCGGCATCTCCGAGATCGTCAAGTGGGTGAACTGCGTCACCGACAACCGGTTCCTCACCATCGCGGCGGATCTCTCCGAGTCGATCAACCTCGAACACGGCAGCCTGTGGGGCCACTACGACCCCGAGACCAATCCGCTCGGCACGCGCGTCAAGGCCGCGATCCAGGAGGCGGGGAACGCCTCCACGGCCATCGGTCTGGTGAGCCAGAGCGCCTCGGTCGACCCCACGCAAGTTCGCCGGCGTGTGGGCCATCAGCGGCACCTACGGCGCGTTCACGCCGCTGATGTACACGCCGGCGCGCGTCTGGAGCCAGCAGAATCAGGACAGCAGGTTCCGCATGGGCGTGCTGCACATCCTGGTCGGCCATTCGGGCCCGGAGACGGCGGCCGACGGGCGCACGCATTTCGGCATCTTCGCGCCGCAGGTGTGGAAGCTGTTCCCGCGGGGCCAGACGATTCATCTGAGTTTCTGGGACTATAACGACGTGGCGCCGGCCTACTTCGCCGCCGCCGAGATCGCGGCGCGCGAGCAGAAGGTGGGCATCATCACGCTCGAAGTCGCACGGCCCGACTTCCCGGTGGCCGATCGCAGCACCTTTGCCGACACCGACATCCGCGCCGCGGCCAAGGGGTTCTACCTGATTCGCGACTTCGCACCGGGCAAACCCCGGCACGGCTACGTGATCACGCAGGGGTCGAGCTCCACGGTGAACCTGGTGAGCATCCTGCCGAAGCTCGAAGCCGCCGGCGTGAACGTGCGCGTCATCGCCGCGATCAGCGAGGAACTCTTCGACCGCCAGCCCGAGGCCTACCGCCACGCGGTGCTGCCGCCCGAAGCGCGCTACGACCTGATGGTGGTGTCCACGGGCACGCGCCGCGTGTGGCCGCTCCACGACGTCGGCCCGCTCACCGACGAGTACTCGATGACGTCGGACTGGGACCACCAGTGGCTCACCGGCGGCCTCGAGCCGGACGTGATCGCGGAAGCGCATCTCGACGCCGCGTCGATCCAGGCCGGCATCACCCGCTTCGCGCGCGAGCGCGACAGCCGGATGGGACGACAGCGCGATCTGCTGGAGAAACTGGACTGACGACACGGTCGGCCCGCGCCGCTTGCACCTATGCGCCGGAGCGCGCAGGCGGACCGGACCGCGCGGGTCGAGGCGGACACGGAGATCGCGCGGCGCGCCGATTGATGTCGGCGGACTGGCCGACTTTCACGGCGACACCGTGGAAAACTGCTTCAGGCGTAGGATCGAAGGTGGTCGCCTTCTTGCAGCCCAGCAGTCCCCACACGGACCTGTGATGCGTGCCCTGCGGATCGCGGCGCTGCTGATTCTGACGGCTGGCCTGGCCCTGGCGGGCTGCGGCGGCTCGCCTACGAGACCGTCCGTGCTGTCGCCGGCGCCGGCCGCGCCGGTGATTCCGACCATCACCAACGGCAAGGTGGCGGTGATCTCGATCGACGGCCTGCGCCCCGACGCGATCCAGCAGACCGGGGCGCCGAACATCATGGCGCTGGTGTCGCGCGGGGCCTTCAGCTGGCGCGCCCAGACGATCTTCCCGTCGCACACGCTGCCGTCGCACGTCTCGATGCTGACGGGTTACGGGCCCGAGGAGCACGGCATGACGTGGGACGACTACGAGCCGGCCCGCGGGCAGATCATGGTGCCGACGATCTTCGGGCTCGCGCGCGCCAAGGGGCTGCGCACGGGCATGGTCGCGGGCAAGGAGAAGTTCACGTACTTCCGCGACGCGGGCGGCTGCGACACGTTTGCACTGGCGGCGGCCCTCGACGACGATGTGGCATCGCGCGCCGTCCTGGCCGCGGCGGCGAGGCCTGATCTCCTGTTCGTCCACCTGCCCCAGGTAGACCTCACCGGCCACGCCAAGCAGTGGATGTCGCCGGAGTATCTCGAGGCGGTCCGCCGCGCTGACGCGGCCGTCGGGCGCATCGTCGCCGCGCTGCCCGCCGACACCACGATCATCCTCACCGCCGATCACGGCGGCCACGGTGACGGTCACAGCGCCGGCAACTCGCAGGACAGCACCATTCCGTGGGTGATTGCCGGGCCGTCCACCGCTCGCGGCAAGCAGCTCACGTCGGGCATCAGCACCATGGACACCGCCGCCACTGCGGCCTTCGTCCTCGGCGTGGCGCTCCAGCCCGACGCGCAGGGCCTGCCGGTCTACGACGCGTTCGTCTCCAAGTAGGGGCCGGCTTCGGGCCTCACCTCGGGCGAGGCCGGCCGAAGCCGGCCCTAAGGCCCAGGCCCTGGGCTAATCAGGCTCTGAAGCTGGGACGGCCGGCGCCGCGCTCGGCGGCGTCCGGCTTGCCGGCGTTCGGTGGAGGCACGGGCTTACGCAGGGGCTCGGGATCGGGACCCGCCTGGGCGCGCGTGTTGGCTCTCCAGAGCACCACGCCGACGACCACGCTCACCAGCGCGATGAAGGCGGGGAAGAACTCGAAGAGCAGCATCGATCGATCTTAGCGTCAGTCCTCCGCTCTGCCGAAATCGAGGCCGGGGCCGGTAAAGTAGAGCGGATGGAAGTGCGCACCTTTTCGAACCTGCGGCGCCCCGGCGTCGGGCTGCCGCCCCGGCGCGAGTCGTCGCGTCCGCTGCTGCCGCAGCACGCGCGGCACTGCCCGGTGCTCGAGGCCGGCAGCACGCTCGGCTTCATGGTCTATCCGCCGCTCGAGCCCAAGGAGTCGGTCTACGTCGAGCACGAGGGCGACGGCCGCTATCGCTTCGTGTACTACCTGAAGACCGAAGGCGGCAAGCCGACGCCCATCTTCCAGGTGACGATGAGCCTGTCGGTCGGCGGCGTCGGCATGATGAAGGAGGAGGTCGCCTTCGTCGGCGCGCCCATGCTGTCGCGCGAGGCGGCGCTGGCGGTGATGCGGGCCTTCCTCGTGCCCGAGGACATGGGCACGCCGGCCGGCGCCGTGGCGCTGCGCGCCGCCACCAACTTCCAGACTCCGACGGGCTGGGACACGGTCTACACCTCGATTCTCAACATGATCGAGCGGCCGGTGGCGCCGATGCTCGCGGTGCGGATCGAGACCGACTGGTACGCGCACGAGACCGAGTTCCGCTACGTGCTGCAGGCGGGGGAGGGCATGACGCTCGAGCACAGCCTGCCGATCGGCCAGGTGTTCTTCGTGCCGCGCGAGCCGGTGACGATGCGCGCGTGCACCGCCGCCGAGCTCGAGTCGATCGAGAAGTCACGCCAGGAGTTTCACCACCAGAAGGGCGCCGTCACGCAGCAGACGCCGTATGGGCTGTCGTACAGCCCGCACTACCTCAGACAGAGCCGGGCGCAAAAGGAGGAGAAGTAGGACGGGTCTCACGCCAAACGGCGTCAGACCGAACGCAGCGGTTCCAGAGGCTGCCTCGGCCATGTCAGCGCGTACCAAACGATGAGCAGCGTGAGGAGAGCTTCTACGACTCCCAAATAGACGTAGAAATGGAAGCCAAGCTTCCAGGCGTCGATCATGGTGAACAGCATGAGCGCGGTGTACGCCGCTCCCATGACGATGTTGAGCCATCGGTTGGCAACAGGCTTCAGCAGAACCGTCAGAGCCACCATGACAGCGGGCGCCGACATCAAGATCGCCACGCCCAGCAACAGGGTTGGCGTCACGGGCCAAGGCCCCATCTTCCCGTCGAGCATGCGTTGCAATCCGCCTGGACTGTAGAAGGCGATGACGTCGCCGTAAAGGTACAAGAGCGTTGCCGACCCCCACAGGACGGAAATCCTGGCCTTGATGGACATCGCCGAATCGTCCAGTGCATGGACTGACATTGCTACGACCTCACCTCGAGAAGATCAGTTCCCGTGCGACCCGTTTGGCAAGGTCGATCAAAGCAAAGAAGGCGAAGAGTGCAAGAACGACGCGGGCGGTCGTGTCCACTGGCTCCAGCGCGAACATGGCCCCGCCAACGACACACCAGGTCATGATCGCGATGCCGCCGAGTCCAAGGCCGATGCCGAGCCGCCGGACTGCCCGCGATTCATGGCCCTTGATCGCGATGATCACCAGGACCACGAGATTGCCGACGATCGCCGCCAGCAGCGCGGGCAGGCGAAGAGCGCGGAACTCCTCGGTGTAGGTTGCCCACGTGGTGTCGAAGTCCCCCGGGACGATATGCCCCACAACCCAGTCGGGCGCGGCGTAGAACGACGTGCAGAGAACGGCGAGCGGCAGACCGATGCATGCGATAGCCCAGTTGGCTCCGTGGGTGCCGGTGGTCGATCCGTCGGCTGCGGAGTCAGTCCCCCGGCGCCGTGCGAGCCATGCCGCAGCAGCCGCACATGCCAACATGAGGCCGGGCCACCACAAGGCACTGATGCCCCAGGATACGAACCATTCACTCAGAGCCGTCGGAACAGGCGCGCCGGCCTTGATGCGCGCGAGCGCGACCGCGATGCCGACCGCCCATTGGAGGGCAACACCGATCATCGCGGCCGTGAGGAAGACGCCGGATTGCTCCGGAGGAATGATCGTCAAACCCGCCGGGCGATAACGCGCGGCGACGTCGTCGGGACGGCCGAATTCGCTCACAAGTTCGCGCGCCATCGTTTCGTCCGCGGGCCGGCGGGCGCTCTTCGATCGTCCGCGCAGGCTGTCAGTGAGAAGCGCGTGCAGTTCACACGCGATATCGGCCCGGCCTTTCAGAGGAAGGCGTTCGGCGACATCGGCGATATAGCTCTCGATCACTTCGCGCGGGCCAACCATGAAGACCTCCCACCAAGAATTCCGTCCATCGTCTCCACGAGGTCGCCCCAGCTCGCCGTGAGGTTCCGCTGGAGCTGCGACCCTGCTTTGCTGAGCACGTAATAGCGTCGCGGCGGCCCGTCCTCGATTCGCCATTCGCTCGCGAGCAGGCCCTGCGCCTCGAGGCGGCGCAGCAGCGGATACAGCGTGCCTTCCTCAATCGCCATACCCTGGTCGCTCAACGCCTGGCGGAGCGAATAGCCGTATTGCGGCGTGCGCAGCTGCGACAGCACCGCGAGCACGACGACGCCGCGCCTGAGCTCTTGCTCAACCTTGCCGTGGATGTTCGCGGTCTGATCCGCTCGTGGCATGGCCATAACTGTGTGATAGCAAGTGCATAGTATCACACAGTATCATGGCTCGCACAGTATTCTTCTGCGCCGTAACGGCGAGGACCGCAAAAAGAAAGGGCGGCCTCGCGGCCGCCCTCTGGTCGGCCGGGTCTGAAGACCCGGCCCTACGTGCAAACGTTCGACTACAGATCGAACCGGCCGGTGCTGGCGCCGAACTTCTCGACCTCGACGCCGGCGATGTGGCCGAGCGCGAGCAGCAGGTTGGCCGTCGGCTCTTCCTTGGCGATGATGTGCCGGTTGCCCTTGAGACGGCCGTGGGCGCCGCCCACGAGCAGCGTCGGGGGATTGCTGCGGTCGTGCAGGTTCCCGTTGCTCATGCCGCTGCCCCAGTAGAAGAGCGAGTGGTCGAGCAGGTTGCCGTCGCCGTCCTTGGTGTTCCGTCACCTTCTCGAGGAACTCGGCGAACTTGATCATCTGGTAGGTGCCGATCTTGGCGTACTTGGCCAGCTTCTCGGCGTCGTTGCCGTGGTGCGAGATGCTGTGATGCGTCTCGGGCACGCCGATGTGCGCGTAGCTGCGGTCGGTCGGCTCGTGGCCGATCATGAAGGTGAACACGCGGCTGATGTCGCCCTGCAGCGCCAGGTGCATCATGTCGTAGGTCACGCGTCATGTGGTCGTCGAACGCCTCCGGCAGCCCGATCGGCGCATCGGGGTTGCCGGTGAGCGTGCCGAGCCGGGTCTCCATGCGATCGAGCTGCCCCTCGACCTGGCGGATGTTGCTCAGGTACTCGTCGAGGATCGCCTTGTCCGGCGCGCCGAGCGAGCTGCGCAGCTTCGACGTCTCGGCGGTCATCGAGTCGAGCAGGCTCTGCTTCTCCTTGAGCCGCGCCTGGCGGAACTGCGGCGACCCGGTCTCGCCGAACATGCGCTCGAAGGTCACGCGCGGGTTGATCGACACCGGCAGCGGCCGCGTGTCCTCGCGCCAGGCGAGCGTCTCGAACATGGTGCACGGGAAGCCGTCGCACGCGCCGGCCGCCGTGCCCATGTCCTCGGTGCCGACCTCGATCGACCGCATCGGCGTGTCGCCGGCGACCTTGTCGGCGATGTACTGGTCCAGCGTCTTCTTCGACCGGAGCTGGTTGAAGGCGTCGCCGGTGCTCTCGCGCGACACGTCGGGACCGACGCCGTTGAGGAACGCCGAGCTGGCCCCCACGTGGACCGACTCGCCCCACGGCGCTTTCAGCTTGCTGATCGTCACCAGCTGATCGCGGAACGGCTCGACCGGCTGCATCACCGGCTTGAACTCGAAGTTCGCGCCGTCCGTGGTCGGGTGCCACGTGTCCGGATACACGCCGCACGGCATGTAGATCACGCCGAACCGGAACGGCGCGGCGGCCGCGGTCTGCGACTGCGCCGTCAGGGCCGGCACCATGGCATCGAGGAACGGCAGCGCGACGGCGGCGCCGAAAGTACCCTGCAGGAACGTGCGGCGCGACAGGTGCTTCTTCGTGATGATCATGGCTGCTCCACGGACGCGGTTGCGGTCGCTCGAGCGACGGTGGTCGAGGTCCGGGCCGGTTCCAGCTTGGTGCGCATCTGGAACGGTGCGCTGTCGATGATCCCTTGAACGAGCGAGGCCAGTCGGTAGTTGTTGACGGCCGCCTTGCTGACGATGGCGCGGACGACCGGCATGTCCTGCGGCTCGACGCCGCGGCCCAGGGCGTAGGTCATCAGCCGCTCGGTCAGGACGGTGGCGAAGGCATCGGGCCGCGCGAGGATCGCGTTCCGCAAGGCCACCGGGCCGTCGACCTTGGTGCCGTCGGCCAGGACGCCGCCGGCTGTCGATCGCGGCACCGCTGTCACCCTTGGTGCGCCACTGTCCCACCGAGTTGAAGTTCTCGAGCGCAAACCCGGGCGGGTCGATCACCCGGTGGCAGCTGGCGCACACGACCGGCGTGCGATGCCGTTCGAGCTGCTCGCGAACCGTCTTGGGCGCGTTCTCCTTGTTGCTCTCCTCCAGCGTCGGCACGTTCGGCAGCGGCGGCGGCGGCGGCGTGTTCAGGAACGTCGAGAGCACGTACTTGCCGCGATAGACGGGCGAGGTGCGCGTGGCCACCGACGTCAGCGACAGGATGCTGCCGTGCCCGAGCAGGCCGAACCGGTTCGGATCGGTGAGCTTCACCTGGCGGAAGCGGGGGCCGTAGACGCCGCGGATGCCGTAGTGCCGAGCCAGCCGTTCGTCCACGAACGTGTAGTCGGCGCTCAGGAGCTCCATCGCGCTCCGGTTCTGACGCAGGATGTGCGAGAAGAGCAGCTCGGTTTCCTTGCGGAAGGCCTCGCGGATGTTGTCGTCGAAGTCCGGGAACATCAGGATGTCGGGCTGGACCTTCGATTCGAGGTTTCGCAACTGCAGCCACTGGCCGGTGAAGTTGCTCACCAGCGCGTCGGCCCGCGGGTCGGCGAGCATCCGCTTGACCTGGGCCGCCAGCACGCCGGGCGCCCGGAGACCGCCGGCCGCGGCCAGGTCCAGGAGCGGCTGATCGGGGATGCTGCTCCAGAGGAAGAACGACAGCCGCGACGCCAGCTCGACGTCGCTCACGCGGCGGGTGGCGCCCGCGCGCAGGCCGGCCGGGTCGCGCTCGACCCGATAGAGGAACGACGGGCTGACCAGCACGCGCGCGACGCCCGCGCGGATGCCGGCGTCGAACGGCTCGCCGCCCTTCCGCGCGTCCGCGTAGAACGTCAGCGGTGCCTCGATGTCGGCACCCGTCACCGGACGCCGGTAGGCACGCTTGGCGAAGTTGAGGAGGATCCGCTGGGCACAGGGCGCTTCTTCCGCGGCCGTCTTCGGCGTGCAGATGAAGAGTCGCTCCCGGCTCGGTGTCGGGCTGACCCCGTTGGCGTTGTAGGGGCCCTCGATCGCGACCGTCTTCAACTTCGGCGGCCCGCCCGTGAAGTGGATCTCCTGGCTGTCGCGCTGCGACGGCACCCAGACGTCCTGGCGCTGAGCCTGACGTTCCTTGAACGTGAACCCCACGTCGTGCGGGCCAGCCGTGACCCAGACCGCGCGCGGTCATCCGGGCGTCGATGATCGGCCGGACGTCGTTCATGCTCTTCGCCTGCGCCGCGTGATCGTCCGCACCGCCGATGTCCGCCCGATAGACCTCCTGGCCGTCGATCGTGACGATGAACGTGTTGGGCATATCGTTGCCCTCGACGCCCGAGTAGCCCTCTTCGATGCCGCGATAGAGGCGCCCGAACAGCTTGTATTCGCCGTCGGCGGGGAACACGTGGCGCACCACCCGCCCGCCGCGCGTGCCCAGCGGCAGCCCGTCGATATGCGCGTTCTGCGAGAAGTTCCGCGGTGATCAGGTATTCCGCCGTCGCCGGGCTGCGACCTTCGGGTCGCCGACCGCCAGCGTGCTGATCCGCTGCGCCGCGGTGACATACCCGTCGAGGAGCAGCGGCGACGTCGCCAGCGCCGTCGCGATGTTGTCGAAACCGAAGTTGCCGCCGTCGTTGGGCAGGAGCGACGACACGTCGACGTCGAGCGACAGGAGATCGCGGATCGCGTTGCGGTACTCGACGCGGTTCAGCCGGTGCACCACGTAGCGGCCCGGCGTCGCCTTGCCCTGCCAGGCGCGAATCGAGCGACGCGGTCAGCCAGCCCGTGAACTCGGTGTAGCTGGCTTCGGCGGGATGCGGCATGCCCTGGGGCGGCATGGCCCGCACGTTCAACTTGCGCAGGACGCGTTCCCAGGTCGCGGCATCCTTCGTGACGTCGTCGAGGCTGGCCGTCTCGAGGTTGACCGGATCGTTGGCCGGCAGCGGGTTCCGGGTGTTGTGGCAACGTCACGCAGTACTGCTTGACCCAGGCCTTCTGCCTGTCGACCTGCGGCCGGGTCGACGATGGGGGCGGGCGCGGCCGCGGGGCGCGGCACGACAGAAGCCGGCTTGCTCGACGGCACCGCCGGTGCCTGCGCCGAGGCCGGCGCGGTCGCCACCCTCGGCTGACTCGGCGTCTGCCGGCTCGGAGCCGGCCCCTGCGCGCTCAAGAGCGCGACTCCGGCCCAGAGCAGGCCCGCGCTGAGGAATACCCGTCTGATCACACGCCCGCTCCGTCGTCGTCCGCCTTTTTCTCGTCGTTCTTCTTCTGCTCGGACGCCGGCAGCGGCGGCGGCTGCGGCGCCGGATCGTTCGGCCCGAGCCTCATCAGTTCGCGCACCGCAGCGATCACTTCATCGCGGGTGTTCCGCTTCGGACGATAGGTGCGCGCGTCGGCGTTGTTGCCCGGCGGCGGTGGAGGCTCGGGTTTCTCGGCCAACAGCAGCGGCGTGAGATTGTCCTTGTTCACCGCGTCGAGCTTCGCGCCGGCCTCGACCAGCGCCTTGATGATCGGCACCTGGCGCGCGGCGACGGCCTGATGCAACAGCGTGGCGCCATCCGGCGACTTCGCATTGGGATCCGCGCCCGCGGCCAGCAGCACCTTGATCGCCTCGTACGGCTCGCGGTTGGAGGTCTCGCGGAACGGCGGCGGGCTCAGCCGGTCGAAGCCGGGCCCGGCGGCGAACGCCGCGCCGCGGCCGCCGTTGAGCGCCACCATCATCGGCGTGCGGCCCAGATTGGGATTCCCGCGGCCGGGTGCTGCCGCAGCGCCATCGGCCTTGGGCTCCTTCTTCACCTCGGTCGGGCTCCACTCGACCTGCGCGCCCTTGGCGATCATCAGCTTCAGCGCTTCGACATCGGCCGCCTGCGCCGCCCGGAAGAACGGCGACGCGTTGATGTCGGCGTCGCAACACAGCGCGAAGTGGTGCAGCTTGCCGACGAAGGCCTTGTTCGGGTCGGCTCCCTTGTCGAGCAGGAGTTTGACGAGGTCGAGCGCGGTCACGCGTGTTGTCGAAGTCGGCGCGCAGCCGGGAGCCGTCGCGCGCCCGCATGTCGGTGGTGGCATCGTGCATGTCGACCGCGAAATAGAGCGACCCGTCGTTGGCGTCGGCGCCGAGGTCGAGCATCGTTTTCGCCAGGTCGAACCGGTCGTTGACGATCGCGATCGCCATCGCCGTGGCGCCGTCGCCGTTGGTCAGCTTGGGATCGGCACCGCCCGCGATGAGGGCGCGCACGGCGGCGTCGTGCCCCTCGCGCGCCGCATACATCAACGCGGTGAACCCGCCGGTCGGAAAGTCGGAGTTCTTGCGCTCGGTGATGGTGCTGACGTGCGCTTTCCGGTTCGGATCGGCGCCTGCCGCCAGCAGCGCCGTTATCACCTCGGCATGACCCTCGGTGGCGGCCCACATCAGCGCGGTCTGCTGCTGATACACGTCGGTGCCGTTGACGTCGGCGCCGACCTCGAGCAGCAGCTTCACCGCGTCGAGGGAGCCCGTGCGAGCCGCGGCCATCAATGGCGTCTCGGTGTCACGCACCGTGGGCTTCGCCTCGGCGCCGGCGCGAATCAGCGCCTGCATGACCGGCGCGGCGCCGGTGCGGCTGGCCTGCAGCAGCGGCGTCACGCCGTAGCGGTTGGCGGTGTTCACCTTGGCCCCGGCCGCGAGCAGCGCCCGCGTCATGTCGAGGTCGGAGTGATAGGCCGCCCACAGCAGCGCCGTCGCACCGTCGGCGCTCTGCTCATTGACGTCGACGCGCTTGGCAATCTGCGCGCGAACGCCCGCGAGGTCGCCGTTCCTGGCGGCGACGAGCAGCGGACCGTCGGTCGCGGCCTGGCCGCGGATGACGAGGAGAACAGTGACGAGCGGCAGCAGCGCGAGCAGCCACTTGGCGGAACGTGCGGTGCGCATCCCTGGCCCACCTTCCCTGGAGGCGTGAGGACCGCCTCTGTACGTTAGTCGAACGACTGGGCGACCACTGACCCGACCGGTGCAAGACGGGAGCCGCGCGCCCGTTTCCGGACGAACGTCTCCCCGTGCCCCGTCAGTCGGGTAGAAACTGCTCGGATCCTAGCACTTAGGAGGGGTTTTGCGCACCACGAAAATGGGTCAAATTTCGCTCAGATTTGTCCCGGCCGGGGCGCCGGACCGCAGTCGGGCTGGAGCCCGGTTTCTGGCGAGTTTCCAGGGAAAACCTGGCGTGCAGTTACGGGCAGGTCGGGGCGACGCGGCTGACGCTCGAGACGTTCAGCCCGTCCGCGCCACCGGTACCGATCAGGAGTCCGCTCGCGGACATGCGCTGGCCGACAAAAGAGTCGAGCCGGTTCAGGACGAATTTGAGGGTGACGCGTGCCGGTTCCGAGCGCTCGGGTCGCGTCCTGCTCGCCTACCCCGGCTTTCTCGATCCGTTCGGGCGCGGTCGCGTTGGTCAGCACCCAGTCGCTCCCGCTCCGGGTCAGGCAGCCCACCACGCGCGCGAGCGCGTTGGCCGGCAGCTCCGCCGAGCCGTCCTTCGGGATGATGCGCAGGTGCCCCGCGGTGTCGGGGCCGAGCTCGGTCGAGCCGGCCGGCAGGCCGTTCGACTTGAGAATCAGGGCGACCAGATCGTTGTAGGTGGACGGCGGCAGGCTGCCCTCGGCGCCGTTCGGCATGCTGGTCCGCACGTAGGTCAGGAGGTCGCCGACCGTCTTCTGCGAATAGCCTTCCCAGAACGGGGTGCCTACCAGCTGGCCGTCGCCCTGTCCGCCCAGTGTGTGGCACTCGGCGCAGTTGGCGCTGAACGCGCCCAGTGCGCGGGCGGCCTGCTCGTCGGTATAGGCCCCGTCCCACACGGTCGACTGCCCCTGCCCGATGGCAATCGCCGAGCCCAGGGACGCGAGAAAGCCTGCCAGCGCAAGCGCAGCCAGACCGGGAAACACCAACCGACGTGACGGACTCGACATACGACGATCCTACAATTTCGCGGCGGTTTTGTACTCCCTGTCGAGCTGAGCGATCAGCGTGCGATAGGTTTCAAAGGCGCCGAGCAACGCCAAGGCCTTGCGATCGGGCGACCGGCAGGCTGACGCCGCCGGCGTCGAACGCCGAGCGTTGCGGAAGCTGGGCGTGCTCAGGCCAAGGCGTCCGGCAATTGCCGTTCCGCGACGGCCTCCAGTGCTCGAGCGCGGGACGTCTCAGTGTGCCGTGACGTCGCGCTCGATTATCGGCAATCTCGCGCGCGAGTTGCGCGCGGGCGTTCCGCACCGCGTGCCGCGTCGCGCCGGCCTTCCCGCACTTCGTCGATCCACAGCGCGATCAGGATGCCGAGCGTGATCGTCGTGATCTCGAAGAGGAACCTCCGGACCGTGTCTCCGGAGGGACGTGGCAGGGGACGCAGGGCCATGAGGCGCGGCTATTCTAGCGTCAGCCGTCGCGACGTTGGCGCTACCATGCCCTCATGACCTCGGCGCTGGCGCCGCCGCGCTTTTCGCGCGCGCTCCACCAACCGGCTGACGGCGCACGACCTCGGACGCTTCGCCGGCGGATCGCTGTTCGACGCGATCGCTCGCGCCGTCTGCGCCGCGGGATGCCTGCCGCGCAAAGAGCTCTACGAGGCGTGGGAGCTGGCGCGGCGCGTGCGGCGGCGGTTCCGCGGCGGCCGCATCGTCGATCTCGCCGGTGGGCATGGCCTCCTCGCGCAGGTGCTGTTGCTCCTCGACGACTCGTCGCCCTCGGCGCTCGTCGTGGACACCGCGATTCCGCCGTCGGCCGCGGCGCTGCACGAGGCGCTTGCCGCCGCGTGGCCGAGGCTGCGCGGCCGGGTCGAGTTCGTGCCCGCCGACATCGAGAGCGTCACGATTGGCGCCGGCGATCTGGTGGTGTCGTGCCACGCGTGCGGGGCGCTCACCGACCGCGTGCTCGGCCAGGCCGTGCGCGGCCGCGCCCGCGTGGCCGTGCTGCCGTGCTGTCACGACGCGCGCGCGTCGTCGGCCGCGGCGTGCAGCGGCTGGCTGGATCCGGCCCTGGCCATCGACGCCGCGCGGGCGCATCGGCTCGAGGCGCAGGGCTATCGCGTCTGGACCCAGACCATCCCGGCCGAGATCACGCCGAAGAATCGCGTCCTGCTCGGCGCCCCGCGCCTCAGCGCCCGCGCTTCGTAGGTCCCGCTCCCCGCGCTGCGGCCTCGAACGAGGCCGCGAGCGCGGCGAACTCGGGACGCGGCCCTGTCCACTCCAGCTCGGTCACGTCGCCGAACGTAGGCACGTCCGTGCGCAGCGTCGCCAGCGTCCGGAAGAGCAGCGCCGCATCGCGGTTCTCCTCGAGCGTGCGCGCCGAGCGCGGCGGGGCTGGTGGCGTTGACGCCCCACGTGCGCCAATCGGCGGGAATCGTCCTCGAGATGGCCGAACTTCGCGAGCACCGCCGCCGCGGATTTCGCGCCCCAGCCGCGCAGGCCGGGATAGCCGTCCGCGGCGTCGCCGACGAGGGCGAGATAGTCGGGGATCGAGGCCGGCGGCACGCCGAACTTGGCCACGACGCCGGCTTCGTCGATCGTCGTCCGCGTGCGGCGATTGAGCTGCACGATGCGGGTGCCGCGCACGCACTGCGCGAGGTCCTTGTCGGGCGTGCAGATGACCACGCGCTCGACGCGCGGATCGGCCGCGGCGCGGACCGCCGCCGCGGCGAGCGCGTCGTCGGCTTCGAACTCCACCATCGGCCATACGGTCACGCCCATGGCGGCGAGCGACGATTCGAGCAGGGGAAACTGGGCGAAGAGATCCGGGTCGATGCCTGCGCCGGTCTTGTAGCCGGCCCAGAGGCCGTTGCGGAACGACTCGATGACGTGGTCGGTGGCCACCGCCACGTGCCGTGCGCCGCCGTTGATCATGCCCAGCACCGAGTTGAGCACGCCGCGCACCGCGCCCACCTCGCGTCCAGCGGCGTCGCGGGCCGAGCGGCATGGCGTAGAAGTGGCGGAAGAGCTCGTAGGTGCCGTCGAGCAGGTGAATGTCCACGCCGTATGATCCCATCGCTTCGCGCACCGCGCCGTGCGAGCCGCAGACACCAGGCCGCGGGCCTTCAGCCCCGCCTCATGATCCAGACGTCGATGCCCGCTGCGCCAGCACGACGCCGCCGAGCGCCAGCGCCGCTCCCACCGCCTGCCACGCGCTGAGCAGCTCGCCGAAGAGGATCCACCCAAGCAGGGTCGTCACCACGGGCTGCACGAGCACGGTCACCGACGGCGGTGGCGGCGGGCAGCCGGCCCAGCGCCCACGCGATCGAGCCCTGTCCGCCGGCGTGCACGGCGCCGAGGCCGGCGCACGCGGCCCAGCCGCCGGCGGTCGCCGGCACCAGCGGCTCCCGCAGGCAGCCAGGCGCCGCCAGCAGCAGCGGCACGCCCGTGAGCGACGACCAGAACATCACCTGCGTCGCGCCCTGCCGCCGCCGCGCGGCGCTGATCGCGAGGAAATACAGCGCGTACCACACCGAAGTGGAGATCGACAGGAGATCGCCGAGCAGAGGGTTCGGGCCGGTGGCGCCCAGCGCCCTTCGCGAGCGCCATGATGGCGGCGCCCACGACCGACAACGCCACGGCGACCAGGAACAGCGGCGCCGGGCGCTGGTGGAAGAACAGCCACGCAGCCGCGGTGACGACGATCGGCGTGACGTTGGCCAGCACGGTGGCCTTGCTCACCGAGGTGTTGGCGATGCCGTAGTGCCAGAACGCCGAGGTCGAACGCGAACGCCGCGCCCGCGAGGAGCACGAATCGCGACGGCGCTGCCAGCCCGGCCGGCGACCGTAGCGACGGCATGCGCGAGCAGCGGCAGCGCGAAGAGCAGGCGCCAGAATCCGGTCGCCGCCGGTCCGGCGCCGCGACAGCCGGACGAGGATCGGCGCCAGGCCGATCACGCAGGCGCCGAAGACGAGCATCGCGACCGCGCGTCCTCGGCGGTCGGGCATCCCGCGATTCTATGGCCCGGCCCAGTGGCCGCGGGGCC
This sequence comes from uncultured Acidobacteriota bacterium, assembly GCA_963731785.1. Classification (GTDB taxonomy): domain Bacteria; phylum Acidobacteriota; class Vicinamibacteria; order Vicinamibacterales; family UBA2999; genus DASYRM01. Next base: position 109,215 of record CAVSWX010000008.1, on the reverse strand, counting down.
GGCGGACGGAGGGCATTCGAGGCACAATGCCGCAGCAAAGGAGGCAACCGATGAAGCAGGGCATCCTGGCCGCCGCGATCGCGACGGCTGATGGCGGCACCGTTCGGGGCGGCCGCGCAGACGCCGCCGCCGGCACCGTGCACGCCGTCCGGCGGCCTGTCGTTCGTGTGCGGCATCCAGAACGGCGAGGACCTCGTGCTGGTCCCGAAGACGCGCTGGTTGATCGCGAGTGGCATGGCGCCCGGCAGCGGCCTGCACGCCGTGGACACGCAGGCCAAGACGCTGCGGAAGTTGTATGCCGCCGGCACCGCGGCGACGCGCCCGACCGCACGACGTACGCGAACTGTCCGGCGCCGCTCGATCCCAAGCAGATGGTGCTGCACGGACTCAGCCTCCGGCGCGGCGCGGGCGGCCGCTTCACCTGTATGCCACCAACCACGGCGGCCGCGAGTCGATCGAGGTCTTCGAGCTGGACGCCAGCGGCGCGGCGCCCGCGGCGGCGTGGATCGGCTGCGTGCTCATGCCCGACGGGATGGCCGCCAACAGCGTGGCGGCCTTCAGCGACCGGTCGCTCGTGGCCACCGTGCTGATCATGCCGGGCAAGACCTTCGAGGATGCGTTCGCGCAGCGCAACACCGGCGCCGTGTTCGCGTGGACGCCGGGCGAGAAGACGTTCCGGATGCTGCCGGGCACGGAGCTGTCGGCCAACAACGGCATCGAGACGTCGCCCGACGATCAGGAGTTCTACGTCGTGTCCACGACCACCAAGCGCGTCGGTGGCCTACTCGCGCGCGAAGCCCGGCGTGGTGCTGCGGACGGCGCAGCTGAAGGAGTTCGGGCCCGACAACGTGCGCTGGACCGCGGACAACCGGCTGATCACGGCGGGCATGATCGACAACGAGGCCGTCGTGCGGCGGGCCGCCGAAGACCGAGGCCGGCATCCGCTGCCCTCGCGGCTACGTGGCGGTGACGATCGATCCGAAGACGATGGCGGTGACCGAGCTGGCGCGCGGTCCGGCGACGCCGGCGTTCACCGGCACCGCGATGGCGATGCAGGTCGGCAACGAGCTGTGGCTCGGGTCGTTCTTCGCCGATCGCCTGGCCTATCGGTCGCTGAAGTAACGCGTGTGGCGGCGGGCCGCAGGCCGCCTGTACGCGGAAAGGGCCGGCTCTGTGGCCGGCCCTTCCGTGTTCGTGCAGGAGGAGTCTTAACGACTGCCCCCGGTGCTATTTGCCATAGATGCACCTCCCGGCCGCGACCGTCTCGTGGTGCTCCCGTTGCCGGAAGCGTGGTCGCTAGAAGCCTTTATTTGACGCCAACTGCGGCGGTGAATCGATTCTAGCAGACTGGCCGCGTGGCGCCCGCCGGTTCGCCGAAGAGCGCCTCGCGTACCAGCGCGTCCACCGCGACCACGAAACGCCGCACGAGCGGCAGGCCCAGCGTCAACGCCGCCGGCGGCAGGATGCCCTCGAAGAGGACGACCAGCGCCGAGGTGGCGCGCTGCCTCGCCGACTTGTCGAGCAGCCACCACATCAGCACGGCCAGGTGCACGAGGTAGAGCAGCCGGCCAATGGCGCCGGCCAGCGGCTGCGGCGGCGCATCGGAGGCGTCGATGACGGCGCGCTCGAACACACCCTGCACGCGCAGCCGCGAGAACGCCGCATGCTCGCCGAAGAGCCCCTCCTCGGGGTCGCCCACCAGCACCGGGATGAGCCCGCGCAGTGTGGTGCGATGCGGCCGCAGCACGTCGAGGCTGGTCCGGAGCGCGAAGATCCCGCGGTCGCGCCATTTGCCGGGCCGCATGTCCGCCGTCTTGCCGACGTAGTCGGCGGAGAGCTCGTCGTAGAGGGCGAAGATGACGGCCCGCTTGTTCGGGAAGTAGCGATAGAGCAGGCTGACGCTGACGCCCGCTTCCTTCGCCACGTCGCGGAGCGTGGTCAGATCGTAGCCGTGGGTGGCCATGCGCTTCACGGCGATTTCGTACAGGCGCTGTTTGGCGGCGGCGCCCTGGGCGGTCTGGCCAGGCGGGCGGCCACGTCCCCGCGGCTTGACAATATCTGTGAACATGTTCACTAATATTACAGCATGGTGAATGCACCCGCGCAAGCGCCGCTGCCAGGAGAAGCCCGGCACCTTCTCCTCTACGATGGCGTCTGCGGCCTCTGCGACCGGCTCGTGCAGTTCGTCCTCGCCCACGACCGGCGCGGGATCTTTCACTTCGCGCAGTTGCAGGGCCCGACCGGGCGGGCGATCGTCGAGCGCGACGGGCGCCGACCCGGATGACCTCACCACGTTCTACGTGGTGCGCGATTACGGCACGGCGGGCGCGCGCACGCTCGTGAAAGGCCGCGCCGCGGTCTTCGTGGCGCGCACGCTGGGCTGGCCGTGGCGCGCGGCGGGGCTGTTCGGCATCCTGCCGACGGCGCTCCTCGATTGGGGCTACGACGTGGTGGCCCGGCACCGCTATCGCGTGTTCGGGCGCTTCGATCAGTGCGCGATTCCGCGGCCCGACGAGCGGCGGCGCTTCGTCGACTTCTGACGCGACACCACCGACCGGACGATCACGCGTCGATCGGCCGCCGGCTCAGAACAGCCGGAACATCGCCGCCGCGATCAGTGTCGGCACGACCGCGCCGGCGAGCAGATACAGCGGGTGCACGGCCTGGTCGAAGAATCGGCCCAACAAGGCCTGGCCGGCCGGGTTGGGCGCGTTGGCGATGACCGTGAGCCCGCCGCCGGTCACCGCCCCCGCGACCAGCGCCTGCTTCAGGCCGTCGCTCAGATTCGGCACCAGCGTGCCGAGATAGGTGATGAGCGCGTTGTCGTTGAAGCCGGTGAGGATGGTGGCGCCGATGAAGAGCGGCGTTTCCGACAGCCGAACCAGTAGCGGCCCGATCCACCACGCCTGCAGCCCGCCGTGCACGACCAGGCCCGCCAGGAAGAAGCCGACCAGCAGCGGTGTCCGGAAGTCGGACAGCGTGGAGTAGGCCGCGGTGGCGCGGTCGAAGCCGAGGAAGAAGAGGAAGCCGGCGACGAACAGCGTGGGGTAGTGCGCGTTCACCACCGTCCACACCATGAACAGGACGTAGACGCACGTGATCCAGGCCGGCACCGGCAGCGGCACGGCGGCCGCGGCGCTGCCCGTCGCCGCCGCCTCGGTGGCTGCCGTGGAGCGCGCCGACAGTTCGCCGAACTCGCGCCGGAAGACGAGGAAGTACGACGCCGTGGACAGCACGATGGCGATGGCCGCGCGCCAGCCGAAGTGCTGGAGCATGAACAGCGTGTCCCAGTTCCACGGACGCGCCACCATCAGCACCGGCGGCGCGGCGAAGTGGGTGAGCGTGCCGCCAATCGACACGTTCACGAACAGGAGCCCCAGCGTCGCGTACTTCAACCGGGCGCTGGGCTGCAGCGCGTAGAACTGGCGCCCGAGCAGCAGCGCGGCGATGGTCATCGCGCCCGGCTCGGTGATGAACGAGCCGAGCAGCGGCCCGACGGTCAGGATGCTGAACCACCACGCGGCGGGTGAACTGCCGCCCAGCCGCGCAAGCCGGTGCAGCGCGCCCTCGGCGAGCTCCAGGATCGGCCGGGTGGAGGCCAGCGCCATGACCACGAACACGAACATCGGCTCGGTGTAGTTGACGGTGTCGTTCAGGTAGTGCGCCGCGGTTTCCCAGCCCCGCGAGACGACGATCGCGGCGCCCACCAGGACCGCCCAGAGCGGGAACACCACTTCCACCTCGCCCAGGAAGTGCAGCACTTCGGCGGTGACGCTCGGTCGCGGGGGAAGGCCCGCGGCCGCGGCCGCGGCGTCGCGCCGGTGCTGCACCTGGTGGGAAGCCTCGATGAAGCGCGCCGCGACAAACGTGTGCAGCACCGCGAGCAGGAACAACACCGTGACTACGGCGTTCAGCGGGTCCGCCTCGATCCGCGCCGCCAGCACGCTGAGGAGGCTTCCGTCGGCCGGGACCGGGTAGGCCGACGAGGGGAGTGGGAAACGAGGGCGTCGGCGGACGGATGCATCGGGTGGCGTGATTCTATCGTCGCCCTTCGCCGACGGGACCTACGAAACTGTTGGCGGGGCGCTGTGCCGACAGACTCGTCGTCGGCCTCGCGGACGGAGCCGGTCGCGGCGGATGCCGCGACCGGCCGATGAGGAAGCCGGTCGCAGGCCTTATCGAGCCGCTGGTTGCCCTTGTGCAGTACGCTTCCTCGCCGTGCTGCGTCATGTCGAGGCCGGCGCTCTCGTCGCTCAGCCTCGGCGCGAATCGGCACCACCAGGTTGATGACCTTGAGCAGGATGAAGCTGACGCCGCCGCTGTAGACGATGCCGTCACGATGGCCGCCGCCTGGATGCCCACCTGGCCGCGGGTTGCCGTACATCGCGCCGTCGAACAGGCCGTTCAGCGCTTTGTCGGCGAAGACAGCCCGCGAGCAGCGCGCCGAACATGCCGCCGACGCCGTGCGCCGGCATGCGCCGACCGATCGTCGAGCGTCATCGCGTCGCACAGCTTGACGGCACAGCACGACAGGAGCCCGGCCAGCAGGCCGAGGATCAGGCGGCGTTCATCGGGCTGATGAAGCGCGCCGCGGCGCGGTGATCGCCACCAGGCCCGCGAGATAGCCGTCGCCGACGCCGACGGGGTTGCCGTCCCACGAACCAGTCGAGCGCGGTCCCCGACCAGCGTGCCGTGCGCGCGCCAGTATCGTGGTCACGAACCGTGCCAGACCGGCGATCGGGCTGGCCGCCATCGTCGAGCCGGCGTTGAACCCGAACCACCCGAACCAGAGCAGGCAGGAGCCGAGGAGCACGACGGCACGCTGTGCGGCAGGAATGCGGACGGACTACCTCCGGGCCGCTTGCCGAGCCGCGATCGCCGCGCACGATCGCGGCCGAGGCCGCCAGGCCGACGTTGCACGACCGTGCCAGCCCGCGAAGTCCCACGCCGCCGTCGCCAGGAAGCCGCCGCCCCACACCCAGTGACCGGCCGGGATAGACCAAGACGACCAGCAGGAAGAGAAGACGATGAACGACAGGCACTGGATGCGCTCGACGACCGCGCCCGACAGATTCGCAGCCGTGCCGGCGAAAACTGATGCAGAACGTGGCCTGGAACGCCATGTAGAGCGCAGTGCGGAATCGTCAGCGGCACCATATCGCTCGCCCTGCTCGCTCAGTGTCCACGCCCTCGAGGAAGAAGAAGGAGTCGACCCCGAGGTAGTCGTTTCCCGGCGAGAGCGCCAACGAGTAGCCGATGAGCGCCCAGGCCACGCCCACGAAGCCGAGCGAGATGAAGCTCATCATCATGGTGTTGAGCGCGTTCTTCGAGCCCGCACCAACCCGCCATTGAAAAACGCGAGGGCTGGCTGTCATGAGCAGCACCAGCGCCGTCGAAATCAACATCCAAGCTGTGTCGAGCCTGATTCATTCTTCCCCGTCTTGGCCTGGGCAGAGGAGGCCCACGCTAGACACACGCCTGCCATCGGCCGAGCAGAGAAGTTGCCGTCTCCCACGTTTCATATCCTCTCCTTGCGGCCTCCGTCGCCTTGTCCGGCAGGCGCTCGAATGTGATCACGACCGGACGTGGTCGTCGAAGTAATCAGGCTGAGCTGTTAGCAAGACGCTGGCCGCTGGCGCGGCGCCCGCTCGAACTCCGATCGCGCTGATTTCCGGAGCAAAATCCGCGCGATCGCGGGGATCGCAGCGACGGCCGAAGAATCCACAAAACCGTGTACTTGGCGGTTGGGCCAGACGTATATGAAGGATTCAGCTCGACTCGGTACCGCGTAGTACAGTCCGGACCCGATGGAGTCGGGCGCGGCCTCCGCCGTGAAACGGCCGCTGTGGAGGCGGGTCGGAGGATCGGTGAAGCGCGCCGTCTATCGCGCCTGGACGCCCATCGATCGCCTCTACCGCCCCGACCCGCTGCTGCCGCCGGCGCACCTGCGCGTCTACTACTACCGCTCCGCGCAGCCGCGCGCGTTCCAGGCGGCCTGCGAGACGGTCAAGACCGAACTCGTGAGCCGCGGGCTGCAGCCCCACCACCGGGTGCTCGACATCGGGTCGGGTATCGGCAACCTGGCCGTCGCCCTGCTCGGCGAGCTGCGCGGCGGCTACGACGGCGTGGAGATCCATCGCGAGGCGGTGGCGTGGTGCCAGCAGGCGATCACACCGCGGCACCCGTCGTTCCGGTTTCACCGCGCCGACCTGGCGAACAGCGCCTACAACCCGGCCGGCGCGACACCCGCCGCCCGCTACCGGTTCGCCTTCCCCGATCGCAGCTTCGACTACATCTACCTCGGATCGGTCTTCACCCACATGCCGGTGGAGGAGGTCGAGCAGTACGTGCGGGAGATCGCGCGGCTGCTGGCGCCCGGCGGCGTGTGCATCGCCAGCTTCTTCCTGCTCGACGCCGACAGCCGCGGCGGCATCGACGCCGGATTCGAGCTTCATGCCGTTCGGCCACGAGGATGCGACCGGACGGTTCCGGCTGCACGATGCCGCCGTGCCCGGAGCCGCCATCGCGATCGACGCGGGGTGGGTGAGGGAGCTGTACGCGCGCGAGGGGCTGGCCATCGCCGACGTGCGCCGCGGCCGCTGGTGGAGCGGCGTCGCGCACGATCAGGACATCGTCACCGCGCGGCGCCCGTAGCCGCGCCGCAAGAATCGTCAAGACCGCGCGCGGGTGAGCCGCTATCCTTCGCACATGACGGCGAGGGGTGTGATTGGGATCATTGCGGGAATCGCGACGCTCTCGGGGCTGCTCTTCGCGATGGAGCGGCTCGTGGACGCGATGTTCGGCACCACTGGCGGCGCGCCGTTCATGCGCAACGCGCCGGCCATGGTCCTATGGCTGCTCTGGGAGGCCGTGAGCGTTGCCGCCGGCGGCTTCGTGACCGCGTGGATTGCGCGCCGTGACGCCGCCCGTCACGCCGTGGTGATGGGGACGCTGCAGGCGGTCATGACCCTGGCGGCGATGTTCAGCGTCCGCGATGGCGGCTCGCCGCTCTGGTTCTGGCTGGTGGGCATCGCGTCGATGCCGCCGGCCGCTTGGGTGGGCGGCCGCGTCAATGCAGGGCGCCGCTCGAGCCCTGCCTCAGGGTGCCTTCGTAGAGTGGGCGTCCGCCCAGCCACGTCTATTTGTCCTGCGTCACCGCCACGCCAGCCGTCGCGGCGCGGCGGATCTCGGCGAGCAGCGTGACCTCGGGTCCGGTGCGGGCTCCCGCGGACAACCAGGCGATCGCCCACCTCGATGGTGTCGGCGCATCCGTCGCTGTGCGGCCCATCAATCGGGATCGCACGTCAGGATCAGACCGCGATCGCCGACGCACGGTCCGGGCCGATAGAAGGTGATCATCCGGCCGCAGACGATGATCGTCAACCAGGCGCAGAGCGAGACGAAGGCGATGACCTTCGCACGGCGCGGCGCGTCGAGCGACGGCGAGGCGCCCGAACACCTGCCGGAACGAGGTGACGTAGAAGAGGCTGGCGTTCACGCCGGCGATGCCGAGAAACAGCACCTTGAGGTGGAACGACGGGTTGTAGATGTACTGGTCGGGCTCGGTCAGCACGAACAGCAGGCCGCTGGCGACGTTGATCGCGAACCCGAGCAGCCCCCACGGGATCAGGCGGTGCACCGCCGCGATCGGCACGCTGCGCGCCACGCCCAGCAGCCGCAGGTCGAAGCTGCCGATCGCGCCCACCAGCAGGCACAGCCCCAGGAAATGCAGGCTCTCGGCGATCGGCCAGGCCCACGCCGTGCGCATCAGGTCGGCCACCGGTGAGTGGCGTTCGATGGCGGAGACGAGCCACACCTGCAGCCGTACGCGATCACGCGCGCAACCGGGTGTAGGTGTAGGCGAGCAGCCGGCCGGCGGTGATGGCACCGCTCCAGCACACGAGCGACGCAATCGCGAGACGCCGCAGCGTTCGGGCGACCGCGGGCGCGGCCGTGTCGCCGTGTTCGATCAGGCGCCCGATGCGCACCAGCAGGACCATCGCGACGCCGATGAGCAGCAGCTTCAGATAGAAGACCGGATTGGTCAGCGCCTTCGTCGGATAGCCGACCAGGAGGAGCACGCCCGAGGCGGCGTTGAGCCAGAACCCGGCCCACAACACCGGCATGAAGCGGCGGAAGGCGGCCAGCGGCACGGCGCGGGCCACCCCGAGGATGCGCAGGTCCAGCACCGCCGCCAGCCCCGCCGCGAAGGCCATGCCGATGGCGTGCAGCGCGAGGATGCCGGGGAACGCCAGCATCGATTCGGACCCGACCACCCACTCGCTGAGGGCGCTGGACTCGAGCCAGACGAGGAACGGATCGATCGACATGAGCGGCGCCGGGCGCCGTCGAGGTTACCGCGTTGCGGCCGGGATGGCGAGCGTCGCGGTCAGGAAGACGGTCGCGTGGCGTCGATTCGGAAGCCCTGCTCCATCAACGCGGCCTTCCAGACTTCGGAAATGGCTGCTGCGGCGTCTTCCGACGCGAGGACCTGACTGCGGATGACGGCATGCGGTCCGCAGCTGCACCGCAGGACGGGATGACCATCGCCTCGCGCAATCAGCTCGCAGCTGATCACCTGTGCGCCGCGTGATGCCGTCCAGAACGAACTCGAGACGAGACGAGTGGCATCGTCGCCATGAACCTCGGGGGAGAGGGGAGACATCGGTGTGAAACCTCCAGACGAGGGTCGAATCGCCTGCCAAACAGCACAGGCTGTGCCAACAGTCGGGGCAACCAGCGCAAGCCGCGTGCTGGCGGTTAGCGCCGAAGATCGCGTGAGATTTCCAGCACCTCACGTGCGTAATCACGTGCGGCGCGAACGAAGGTGCGATGCGATCCAATGGCGCCGCTGTAAGTTGTGCAAAACGGTGGCGCCACCGCCACCGTGCGAGAGCGTCAGCTGAAGGGTGACACAAGTGTCGCATGCCGGCTGTGTTTTTGCACAGAGCATCACCAACTCTGCAGCGAGGTACCGAGCTATCCTCGCTGCGGTGCTCAGCATGGCGGAGAAGCTGACGGTTCCTCGGGTCATCGGCGCTGACGTCGAGCTGCTCGAGCATCGAGCTCCTCGAGGAGCACGCGCGCCGGCTCGCGGCGCTGCTGTCGATCGCGCCGCGCGGCCACGGCAGCGGCCGCGCGCACCTCCGCCGGCTCAACGAATCACATGCGGGCGCTGCGCGACGTCTACACGCGCGCTGGCGGACGACGCGCAGCAGGAGGCCGTGTCGCCGGCGGCGGAGTGGCTGCTCGACAACTTCCACGTCGTCTCGGCGGCCGCGCGCGACATCCACCACGACCTGCCGCCGTCGTTCTTCCGCGGCTGCCGCAGCGTGGCCGCCGACGAGTTCGCCGGCCTGCCGCGCATCTACGCGCTGGCGCTCGAGCTGATCGGCTCGAGCGCGGGCCGGCTCGACGCGCAGCGCCTGCAGCGGTTCATCACGGCGTTCCAGTCGGTCACGCCGCTCACGATCGGCGAGCTGTGGGCGTGGCCGAGCGCGCTCAAGCTGGCGCTCATCGATCACCTGCGCGTGCGCGCGCGACGTGCTGGCCGACGACGCGCGCGCATCAGCGCTGGCCGCCGATCGGCTGGCGTCGGCGCTCGAGACGGTGCCGACGAGCGTCGAGCACCTGGCCGGCAGACGTGCACCCGGCGTTCGTCACCCGGCTCCTGCAGCGCTCGCGCGAGCTACGGCGCGATCGCCGTCGACGCATGCGGCAGCGAGCTCGACGCGCTGCTCGTCGCGCGCGGCGAGACGATCGAGGACGCCATCCGGTCGGATGGGCAGCATCAGGCGGCCGAGCAGGCCGCCGATCGCCGAACCTGATCAGCAGCCTGCGCCTCATCGCGACGTTCGACTGGAGCGAGTTCTTCGAGAGCGTCAGCCTGGTCGAGCAGGTGCTGCAGCGCGACCCGGCCGGCGTCTACGGCCAGATGGACTTCCGCAGCCGCGACCGCTACCGCCACGCCGTCGAGGAGCTGGCCCGGCCGACGGGCGAGGCGCAGCTGCGCTGGCGCTGAAGAGCGTCGAGCGCGCGCGCCAGGTGCACGTGCGGGCGCCCGACGATCGCGCGTGCGCACGTCGGCTATCACCTGATTGGCGGCGGCCGCCGCCCGTTCGAGCACAGCGTGGCGTGGCAGCCGGATCTCGGGCATCGCATCCGCCGGCTGTTCTTCGCCTGGGCGACGCCCGGTCTATCTCGGCACCATCGCCGCCGGCACCGCGCTGCTCGTGGCCGCGGCCGTGGCCTACGCGCGACGCGCACGGCTGGCGCGGCGCGGCGCTGGCCGTGGTCGCGCTGCTGACGCTCGTGCCGGCCAGCGAGCTGGCCATCCAGATCTGCTGCAGCGGCTGATCAGCGTGCTGATTCCGCCGCGCCGGCTGCCGCGGCTCGAGCTCGACCACGTGCCGGCGTCGGCGCGGACGATGGTGATCGTGCCGACGCTGCTCGACAGCGTCGCGCGCGTCGAGGAGCTCGTCGCGCACCTCGAAGTGCAGGCGCTCGGCAACCTCGACCCGCAGATCCATTTCGCGCTGCTCAGCGACTTTCCCGACGCCCCCACCGAGACGCTGCCGCAGGACGCACGAGATCCTCGAGGCGGCCCGCGCCGGCATCGCCGCGCTCAACGCCCGGCACGCGACGGGGGCGCCGACCGCTTCTTCCTGTTCCACCGGCTGCGGCAGTGGAACGCGCGCGAAGGCCTGTGGATGGGGTGGGAGCGCAAGCGCGGCAAGATCGAGGAGTTCAACCGGCTGCTGCGCGGCGCCACCGACACGAGCTTCGCGGTCTCGGTCGGCGATCTGTCGATCCTGCCGGACGTCAAGTACTGCATCACGCTCGACAGCGACACGCGGCTGCCGCGCGGCGTCGCGCGCGAGCTGATCGGCATCATCATCGCACCCGCTCAACCGGCCCACCTTCGATCCGCGCGCCGGCCGCGTCACCGAGGGCTACGGCATCCTGCAGCCGCGCATCAGCGTCACGTTCATGAGCGCGGCGGGTTCGCTCTTCGCCCGGCTCTATTCGGGGCACACCGGCGTGGACCCGTACACGACCGCGGTGTCCGACACCTATCAGGATCTCTTCGCCGAAGGCATCTTCACCGGCAAGGGCCTGTACGACGTCGACGCCTTCATTGCCGCGCTCGAGGATTCGGTGCCGGAGAACGCGCTGCTGTCGCACGACCTCTTCGAGGGGCTGCACGCGCGCGTCGCGCTGGTGTCGGACGTCGAGCTCGTCGACGACTACCCGTCGAGCGTGCTGTCGCACGCGCGGCGGCAGCACCGCTGGGTGCGCGGCGACTGGCAGATCCTGTTCTGGCTGTTTCCGTTCGTGCCGTCGCGCCGCGGCCTCAAGCGCAACCCGCTGACCGCTCATCGGCCGCTGGAAGATTCTCGACAACCTGCGCCGCAGCCTCGTGGCGCCGGCGCTGCTGGCGCTGCTCGTCGCGGGCTGGCTGTCCTGCCGGGCAGCCGCTGCGTGCTGGACGGCCATCGTGGTGGTCGTCGCTGCGTCGCAGCTGCTGCCGGTGCTGGCGCGGCTGCTCATCGGCCCCGGCCGCTCGCAGTCGATTCCCGTCTTCCTCACGCAACCTGCGCCACGACGCGGCCACCGCGCGTGGCGCAGGTGCTCCTCAGCCTGACGCTGCTCGCGTTCCACGCCTTCGACTCGCTGCACGCGATCGGCGTTGACGCTGGTGCGGCTGGTCGTGACGAAGCGCCGGCTGCTCGAATGGGAAACGGCGGCGAGCACCGCGGCCCGGGCCGCCGGCCTCGTGGGCAGCCGCGGGCTCGAGCGCTTCGTCGATCGAGATGATGGCGAGTCCGGTGATCGCCGGGCGTCACGGCGCTCGCCGTGGCCGCTCTGGCGCCGCGACGCCTTCGCCGGCCGCCGCGCCGTTCCTGCTGCTGTGGCTGACGCGCCGGCGTGGCCTACCGGCTCAGCGTTCCGGCCGGGCCCGCGCGTGCGGCCGCTGCGCGCCGACGAGCGCGCGCGCCTGCGCCGCACGGCGCGCACGACCTGGCGCTACTTCGAGACCTTCGTCACCGAGGCGGACGGCTGGCTGGCGCCCGACAACTTCCAGGAAGGAGAGGACGGCGCGCCCGGACGCCTGGCGCGCCGCACGTCGCCGACCAACATCGGCATGAGCCTGCTCTCGACGCTGGCGGCCCACGATCTTGGCTACCTGCGCCACCGATCGGCTGCTGGAACGGCTCGACGCGATGCTGCGCAGCGTCGAGAGCCTCGAGCGCTTCCAGGGACATCTCCTGAACTGGTACGACACCGCGACGCGCGCGCCGCTCCATCCGCGGTATGTCTCCACCGTGGACAGCGGCAACCTCGCGGCCGCGCTCCTCGCGCTCGATCCAGGGGCTGCAGCAGCTCGAGGCCCAGCCGCAGACGGTGGCGCAGCGGCTCGAAGGGCTGGCCGACACCGCCGTCGGTGCTGCGGACGGTGTCGGCGTCGTCGAGCCGCCGGATCCGACACGCGCCGCGCGATCTCGGCGATCAACAGCCTGGCGCGGGCCATCGCCGTCGTCGGCCGAGGGCGAGGCGTCCGGACGATCGCGTGGCCACGACTGCACGAGTACCTGCCCGAGCTCCAGGCGGCGGCGGCGGAGCTCGATCGTCTGGAACCGGACGCCGTCCGCCGACGTCGGCGAAATCGCCTACTGGTGCCACGCGCTGCTCGACGCTCTCGTCGATCTCGCCCGTCAACCTGCCTGTCGCCCGGGCTCGTCGGGGCGCTCGTCGCCAGGATGCACGCCCTGGTCGAAGGGATGCGCTTCGACTTCCTCTACGACCGGCGCCGCCGCATCTTCGCGATCGGCTACCGCCTGGCCGACGCGGACGGCCCGGGCCGCTTCGACGGCGCGTTCTACGACCTGCTCGCCTCCGAGGCGCGCCTCGCCAGCTTCGTCGCGATCGCCAAGGGCGACGTGCCGCAGCACCACTGGTTCCACCTCGGCCGCCTCGTCACCAACGTGAACGGCCACGCCGCGCTGATCTCGTGGGGCGGCACGATGTTCGAGTACCTGATGCCGCAGCTCCTGATGCGCAGCTTCCCGGGCACGCTGCTCGATCAGAGCTGCCGCGCCGCGGTGCAGCGGCAGATCGACTACGGCCGGCAAGCGCGGCGTGCCGTGGGGGATTTCGGAATCGGCCTACGCCTTCACCGATCGCGAGGGCACCTATCAGTACCGGGCGTTCGGCGTGCCGGGCCTCGGCCTGAGGCGCGGGCTGGTGACCGATCTGGTGGTCGCGCCGTACGCGACGGCGCTGGCCAGCCAGGTCGCGCCCGAGGAGGCGGTCGAGAACTTCGATCGGCTCGCCGAGGAGGGCGCTCGAAGGCCGCTACGGGTTCTACGAGTCGGTGGACTACAACCCGCGCAACCGCGGCGTGGAGGAGCCGTCGCCGGCGGCGCGCGTGCGGCCGGCGATCGTGCGCGCCTACTTCTCGCACCACCAGGGGATGTCGCTCGTGGCGCTGGCCAACGTCGTGTGCCAGGACGTGTTCGTGGACCGCTTCCATGCCGACCCGCGGGTGCAGGCCACCGAGCTCCTGCTGCAGGAGCGGGTGCCGCGCGAGGCGATCCTGTCGGAGCCGCGGCCGGCCGAGACCGCGACCGCGCCGCCGTCGCTGCCGGTGTTCGCGTCGCGGCGGTTCGTGTCGCCCCAGAGCACGAACGTGCACACGCACTTCCTCTCGAACGGGCGCTACACCATCGCGGTCACCAACGCGGGCGGCGGCTACAGCCTGTGGCGCGACCTGGCGGTGACGCGCCGCGCGTGACGACCCGCACCTCCGACGCCGGCGCGCACTTCATCTACCTCCGCGATCCCTGGTCGGGCCGGGTGTGGTCCGCGACGCATCATCCGGTCTGCCACGACGCCAGACCGGTTCGAGGCCACGTTCGATCTCGACAAGATCACCTTCCGCCGCCGCGACACGCGAGGTCGACACGCAGCTCGACATCACGGTGTCGTCCGAGGACGACGTCGAGGTGCGCCGGCTCACGCTCACGAACCGCGGCCTGCAGACCCGCGAGCTCGAGGTGACGAGCTACGCGGAGATGGTGCTGGCCCGGCCTCAGGACGACGTCGCGCACCCGGCGTTCGGCAAGCTGTTCATCGAGTCGGAGTTCGACCAGCAGAGCGCCGGGCTGCTCTTCACGCGGCGGCCGCGCGCCGCTGACGAAGCGCCCGTCGTGGCGTTTCACGTCCTCGGCGTGGACGGGCCGCGGCTGGGCGGCGCGGTGGAGTGGGAGACCGACCGCGCGCGATTCATCGGCCGCGGCCGTACGGTCTGCCAACCCCGTCGCACTCGACGGCCGGGCGCTGTCGGGCACGACGGGTGCGGTGCTCGACCCGATTGGCGCGCTGCGCGAGCGCATTCGCCTGGCGCCGGGCGCTTCGATGCGCATCACGTTCGCCACCGGCGTCGCGCCGGATCGCGCGTCCGCGCTGGCGCTGGCGCGCAAGTATCGCGACGGCAGCGCGGCGGCGCGGGCGTTCTCGATGGCGTTCACGCACGTCCACATCACGCTGCAGCACCTCGGGCTCGAGCGACGAGGATGCCATCCTGTTCGATCGGCTGGCCTCGCGCGTGTTCGGGGCCGACAACTCGCTCCTCAGCCCGCCCGACCTGGCGGCCAACCGCTACGGACAGCAGAACCTGTGGGGCCAGGACATCTCCGGCGACCTGCCGATCGTCCTGGTGCGCGTCGGCGCTCCCGCCGCGCTGCCGCTCGTGCGCCAGCTGCTCAACGCGCAGGAATACTGGCGCGTGAAGGGGCTGCGCGCCGACCTCGTGATCCTCAACGAGCACCAGGCCGACTATCTCGACGAGATGCAGCACCTCCTGATGCAGATGGTGCAGGAATCGCCGTGGGTGGGCTGGTTGCGGGAAGCCGGGCGGCATGTTCCTGCTGCGCGCCGACGGGATGGCCGACGCCGACCGCCATCTGCTCGCCGCCGTCGCGCGCGTGGTGCTGCCGGGCGACCTCGGCGATCTGTCATCGCAGCTCGAGCGCCCGGCGCCGTGGCTGCACGACGAGCACGACGTGCCGCGCGCGGCCGACCTGCGCGTGCCGGAGCCGGCGGCCGAGCCGGTCGCCGTGCCGAAGCTGGTGATGGAAAACGGCCTCGGCGGCTTCACCCCCGACGGCCGCGAGTACGTGATCGTGCTGGACGGGGAGCGCGACACGCCGCTGCCGTGGTCCAACGTCCTGGCCAACGCCGGCTTCGGAACCGTCGTCAGCAGCGCCGGCTCCGCCTTCACCTGGGCCGGCAACAGCCGCGAGAACCGGCTCACGCCGTTCGCCAACGACCCGCTGGTGGATCCCACCGGCGAGGCGATCTTCCTGCGCGACGAAGAAACGGGCGCGGTGTGGGCGCGCGACGCCGGCGCCGCTGCCGCGGCGCGCCGACGGCGGGCGCTGGGTGGTCCGGCACACCGCGGGCGTCACGCGCTATCAGCACGCGGTGGCGGGCATGACGCAGGAACTTGCGGTGTTCGTGCCCCCGGACGATCCGGTCAAGCTCGCGCTGCTGACGCTGACGAACACGTCGGACCAGCGGCGGCGCATCAGCGTGTTCGGCTACGTGGAGTGGCGGCTCGGGCCGCCGCGTGTCGGCGAGCACCGGTTCGTGGTCACCGACGTCGATCCGATGACCGGCGCGATGCTCGCGACCAACACCTACAACACGGAGTGGGCCGGGGCCCTGTCGTTCTTCCGCGCCAGCGAGACGCCGGAGTCGTACACCGCCGATCGCATCGAGTTCGTCGGACGTAACCGGTCGCTGGCGGCGCCGGCGGCGCTCTTTCGCGAGCGCCTCGGCGGACGGACCGGCGCCGGTCTCGACCCTTGCGCGGCGCTGCAGGTCGTCGTCGAGCTCGAGCCCGGCGAGTCGCGCCGCGTGGCGTTTGCGCTCGGGCAGGGCCGCGACCACGCACACGGCCGCGCGCTCGTCGAGCACTACGGGCGGCTCGAGGCCGTGGAGGCGGCGCTCGCCGCCACCGAGCGGACGTGGGACGACTGCCTCGGAGCGATCCAGGTTCGCACGCCCGACGATTCGTTCGACCTGATCGTGAACCGCTGGCTGCTGTACCAGACCCTCAGCTGCCGCATCTGGGCCCGCAGCGGCCCGTATCAGCCGGGCGGGGCCTTCGGATTCCGCGATCAGCTGCAGGACGTGCTCGCGCTGCTGCATGCGCGGCCCGAGCTGGCGCGCGCAACACCTCGTGGTCGCGGCGTCGCGCCAGTTCGTGGAAGGGGACGTGCAGCACTGGTGGCATCCGCCGAGCGGCCGCGGCACGCGGACGCGCTGCTCCGACGACCTCCTCTGGCTGCCGTACTGCCTGGCCCGCTACGTCGAGTGGACCGGCGACGACTCGCGTGCTCGACGAGGTGGTGCCGTTCCTCGAGGCGCCGCCGCTCGAACCCCACCAGGACGAAGCCTACGTCATGCCCATGGTGTCGCCGCAGTCGGCGCCGCTCTTCGAGCATGCCGTGCGGGCGATCGCCCACTCGATGAAGTACGGCGAACACGGCCTGCCGCTCATCGGCTCGGGCGATTGGAACGACGGCATGAACCGCGTCGGCCACGAGGGGCGCGGCGAGAGCGTGTGGCTCGGCTGGTTCCTGGTGACCGTGCTGAACGACTTCGCGCCGCTCTGCGAGCGCCGGGGGCAGCTCGACCTCGCCCGGCGCTATCGCGACGAGGCGCGCTGGCTCACCGGCATGCTGGAGCTCGCGTGGGACGGCGACTGGTACCGGCGCGCCTATTTCGACGACGGCTCGCCGCTGGGGTCGGTGCAGAACGAGGAGTGCAAGCTCGATTCGCTGACCCAGTCGTGGGCCGTGCTCTCGGGCGCGGCGCAGCCGCGCCGGGCCGAGCGCGCGATGAACGCCGTGCGCGCCAACCTGGTGCGCCGCGACGCGCAGATCGTGCTGCTGCTGACGCCGCCCTTCGATCACATGGCGCGAGACCCGGGCTACATCAAGGGCTACCTGCCGGGGATTCGCGAGAACGGCGGCCAGTACACGCACGCGGCGTTGTGGGTGGTGATCGCGCTGGCGCGGCTCGGCATGGGCGACGAGGCGATGGAGCTGTTCCACCTGATCAACCCGATCAACCACATGCGCACGGCCGAGGACGCCGAGCGCTACAAGGTGGAGCCGTACGCCGTCGCCGCCGACGTCTACGCGCATCCCATGCACGTCGGCCGCGGCGGGTGGACCTGGTACACCGGGATCGGCCGGCTGGATGTATCAGGCCGCGGTGCAGGCGCTGCTGGGCCTGCGGCGTTCCGGCGCCACGTTGAGCATCGACCCCTGTATTCCGACCGTGTGGCCCGGTACTCGCTGACGTGCCGCGTGGGACGGTCGCACTACCGCTTCGTGGTGGTCAATCCCGACCGCCTGTCGCACGGCATCGCCCGCGCGCAACTCGATGGCTCGGACGTCGATCCGGCGGCGATTCCGCTGGTCGACGATGCGCAAGAGCACGAGGTGCACGTCCTGATCGGTGCCCCTTCGTCCGTGGCGCAGGCGGGGGCCGGCGCGAGCGCGCGGGGGACATCGCGTGGAGGCGCACCCTAGGTCGAGGCGCGTTGATGGGGCTTTCGCCAGAGCCTGGCTGCAGCGGCAGCTGACAGCAACGAGGAGACAAGGACACACATGCGGCGGTCCTGACCGGCTTGGTTGATGAGCTTGAAGCCCGAGCGTCCGGTTTCTGATCACGGCGCGCTGCTTCCTTCATACCGAATGGAAGAGCCAGCGTGGAAATTCAATGAAATCCGGCGGTGTGGCGGCGGCGCGCTTGTTGCTGCCGATTCACCACATGACGCCGTCCGAGTTGCGATCGGAAGTCGAGTACGAGCGTCGAGCCCAAGCTCGACAGCAACGGTCTTGATGAGTTCGCCGCCGAAGAGGAGCTCGACTTTGCGGCGGAGGGACAACGGGACTTCTTTGCCGCAGTGGGACAACCGGACCTCGCGGCCGAGGCAGAGCCGGACCTTGCGGCCGCAGGCAGAACCGGACGAGCTGCCCATGTGGGTGGTGGTTGACAGCACGCCGCGTTTCGACCGCATCCGAGTCCGATCGAAGCGCCGGATTTCGACCGCGTCCGAGTCCGATCGACGAACCTCGCGTCCGGGCACGCCGCTGGCCCATCTTCACTCCGCTGGCCGTTGGCGTAGTCGCGGTATCAGCCGGTTACGGGCTCGCCTCGTGGGACGCAGGGCTGCCGTCGCTGCCAAGCGCGCCTGACCCGGTGGGCCGCCGCCGGGCCGCACGTTCGCGCGATACCGATCCCCGATGTGCCCGAGACGGTCGTGACGCCACCAGCCAGCGTGGCCACACCGCCGCCGGCAAGCGTGGACGCCGCGCCGACGAGCGGCGACACCGTGCAGGCGAGCGGTGGCCCTGTGCGGGCCGCGGTTGACGAGGCACTCGCCGGCGTGAGCCGGTCGTTTCGCGCCATGGACGCCGCCTCGCTGACGCAGGTGTGGCCCGGCGCCGATGTCGGGGAGCTGTCACGGCGCTTCTCGACGCTGAAGTATCAGTCGCTGTCGTTCGACCGCTGCGATCTGCGGCCGGTCGGCAATCAGATCGTGGCGTCGTGCCAGGTTTCTCTCGCCGCCGCCCCCAATGCGGGCGACCCGGCGCTGCAGCGCCGCCGGGAGTCATGGTCGATCGTCTTCAACCGGTCGGGAGATCGCTACGTGATCGGCAGCGTCGCGACTCGATGACCAGCTGAACGCTCGCGATCGCGGGCCGCCGGGCGCGTCAGTCGAACTTGAGCAGTTCTTTCTCGGGCGGCCGCTGCATGCCCTTCTCGTGGTATTCCTCCCAGATCTTGGCCCACGGCCGGCCATACATGTCGGGCACCTTGTACGGGATCACGGTGCCTGGGACCACCGGCTTGGCCATCCCGTCGACCGGGTAGATGGTCTGCACGCACTCGATGAAGGTGTAGGGTTCGCCGGTCTCGAAGCCGCTGACGCGCATCAGCGTGCGCGTCATCCGGATCGGCTCCACGAGCGCGTCGGGGTCATAGAAGACGCCTTCGTGATTGAGGCCGAGGAACTTGCCGTCCTTGTCGCGATGCGGCGTGTAGATCTCGATCGTCTGCAGCTTGTTCGAGAACTCCGGGTTGCCGTGCACCTTCCAGCCCTGGATGTTCGACGTCCAGGTGATGAGCGCCTCGCCATCCCAGAACCCGATCGTGTCGCCGTACCACCGCGGGACTTCCGCGCCAAGGTGCGGCACGCCTCCGTCGGTGTCGAACGAGCGGCCGATGTGGATGTTGGTGATGAAGTTGTCGGCGTCGCCCGCCAGGAACTGGACGAGGGTGGGCGTGACCACGACCTGGTGCGGCTGGTTCGTCACGGCATGGTAGTGCCAGCGCCGCATGAAGCCCTCGGGCCAGCAGTACTGCGCCGGCCATTGCGGCGCGTTCGTGTGGGCGTCGTGATAGGCCTCCTGCACCATCCGCGTCTGGTACTCGTCGGTGAGCAGCGACAGGAGCGTCGGATACTGACTCCACAGCAGCTCGGCGTACCAGTTCTGGCCGCGGTGCCACACGTAACGCCCGCTCCACTCACCCGGGACGGTGGCGTAGGTGTGCTGGGTCGGGCCGCCGCGGGCGCGCGCTTCGCCGAGGAGCGCTTCGTAGTGGGCCTGCGCCGTCTTGAACGTGTAGGGACTCACCATCGACGCGCGCGGGTAGTCGCGGTCGCAGTAGCCCCACGCGGCCGAGGCCGGCGGCTTGCCGCCGATCATCCCGCCCCGCCACTGCTGTTCGAGCCCATACGGGCTGTTGCACCGGAAGTACCGCTTGTCGGTCCACAACGCGCGGTCGGCGTAGAAGTCCTTCGAGGTGAAGATGTCGACCTTCAAAGGCTCGATCCCGTCGGGCGCGGCGCCGTCGCGGGCGGCGCCGAGGAACCCCTGGAGCCGGTCGCCCGTCGCGGGCCCGTCCAAGGGGCCCACCAGCCAGTGCTCCTTCGGATAGTCCTTGATCTCCCGCGGCGGGATCGCCTCGATGTCTTCGGCATTCCGCCACGTCTCCCACGGGATGGCCGGCGACACGGGGGCACCCCGGCCGACGCTCTTGAACTCGGCCGGCGGCGTCGCGGCCCCGGAACACGACATCGTCAGGGCCGTTGCCAGCGCGGCTAGCGCGGCTCGACCTCGTGCTGGCGCAGTCATCTGGGACATTGGCGCCCATGATAGGCGCGTGCGGCGTTCACGTCGAGGGTGGGGTAGCATTCCGCCTTTGAGGAGGAATCAGACGTGCGCGCCATCCTGACTCTCGCCTGCCTCGTGGCCTCGACGTTGGTGTCTGCCGCGCAGACGCCTGCCACTCCCGCCCCGAATACGCAGAAACCCGGGATGAAGCCCCGGCCGCCGCTGCTCTACAGCGAGCCCTGGCGGCTGCCGCCGCACACGGGCGAGCAGACGGACGAGAACATGCGGTTCACGCCGGCCGTGGTGACCAACCCGCGCCTCGAGGCGAAGCTGTACGGGCCGGACGCGAAGGTCGTCCGCGCGGCGGTGCACGAGGAGCGCTTCGACCTGTGGAACGGGATGGCGTCGTCGCCGGTGGCGATCACGCTGCGCGACCGGCGCAACTACGTGGACCTGACCGATCCCGCCCGCCTGCGCTGGATCCTCAGGACCAACGCGATTCATCTGATGCACCCGGTGGTGAGACTGGCGGATGGAAGGCTGATCGTCGGCGATCGCGGGATCTCGACCCACGGCGAGTTCCTCACCGTGGAGATTGCCTTCACCAACATGCGCTGGTACGCGCTGGATCCCGAGAAAGTCATCGTCGGGACGGAGGTGCGGACCCCCGACCTGAGCAAGGTGGACGAGGTGGGCGTGGCGATGCTGGCCCCCGGCGGCGGGCACGGCATTGCCGGCTCGGCGAACCTGTCCAACGTGGAGCTGTTCGCCTATCCCGTGCCCCGGTAGACGATCGGCAGCGGCTTTACGCGAGCGCGATCGGATCGCCGGCACGGGCCGGCCCGGGTCGCACGACCGACGCGTAAAACCCGCTCAAGCCCCACCGCGGCGAGTCCGGATCGCCGGCTTGCACCCGCGCGTCGTACATTGCGGCCTGGATGCCAGCCCCGTAGACGTCGAGGGTCGCGCACGGTGTGCGGATGGACGTCAGCTCGATTTCGGCGTCGCCCACCGAGAGCCGCTGCCGGAGGCGCAGATCGCGGCGGTTCAGGCCGCGCGTCGTGAGGTTCTCGCCCAGCGCACCCGGGAACAACGGGAAGCCCTGCGAGACGAGCTCGTCGATCCCTTCGATCGTGATCAGCAGCACCGCCTTGCGCCGGCCGCCGTGAAACCGGTAGCGCCAGTGGTCGCCGGCGATCCCGGTCTCCGTCAGCTCACCGGACGGGATGGCGAGCTTGGGAATGCCGCCGCGGGACACGTTGACCTGGACCACGGTCCCGGTCACGGCTGCGGCTCTTGTTGAATGACGGCCGCCACGTTGTCCTCGGTGTCGAAGAAGTACGCCACGGTGCCCACCGTGGGGATGTGGAACTTCGGCGCGGCGATGCGGCCGCCGTTCGCCTCGATGGCCCGCAGCGTCTGGTCGATGTTGGCGACCGAGATCGTGCACTCGAACCCGATCATCTTCTGCCCGGGCGCGAATTCGCGGCGCTCCTGCAGCGCGCCCCGGATGGGGCCCATCCGCTCCTTGCCGGTCTCGATCAGGTAGAAGCCAGGCGGACCCCACGGCTCGAAGTCCCACCCGAAGACCGCCTCGTAGAACTTGCGGGCGCGCGGCACGTCGTCGGCGTTGATCGCGAAGAAGGAGAGGTTGTTGGGCATGGGCCGACTCTACGACGGCGCGGCCGGCCGCGTCTTGCGCTAGATTGACAATCCATGTCGCAAAACCGTCACGTGACGGGCGCGCGGCGCCGGCTCACCGCGGAGCAGGAGCCGTTCCTGGTGGCTCGTGCGTTGAGCACGACCTACAGCCACCGGTACGAAATTCACCCGCACACGCACGCGGCGCACCAGCTGCTGTTTGCCTCGAGCGGCGCGATGACGGTCACCGGCGATCGCACGTCGTGGATGATTCCTCCCGGACGCGCCGTCCTGATCCCGGCGAGCACGCTGCATTCAATCCGCATGTGGGGCGAAGTGGCGATGCGGTCGTTGTATTTCCCGGCCGACGCTGCGGCGCCGGTGTTCGGGGTCGCGGCGTGCCGCGTGATCTCGGTGAGTCCGCTGCTGCGCGAGTTGATTCTGCGAATCGCGGACCTGGCGGCGCTCGACTCGCGGGTGCCGGCAGAGGCTCGCCTGATGAGCGTGTTGACGGACGAGCTCGCGAGGGCGGGCGTCGAGCCGCTGCTGCTGCCGCTGCCGTCGGACGAGCGGGCGCTGCGTGCCGCAGAATGGATTTTGAGGGACCCGGCGGACGGAGTCACCGCGACGGCCCTGGCCCGCCGCTGCGGGTTGAGCACGCGGACCCTGGAACGCCTGTTCCGCGCCGACACCGGGATGCCGTTCGGGCTGTGGCGGCAGAAAGCGAGGCTGCTGGAATCGGTGCGAGCGCTGGTGGAGGGCGGGTCGGTCACGGACGCGGCGCTCGAATCGGGCTACTCGAGCGTCAGCGCCTACATCGCGGCGTTCAAGCAGACATTCGGGTGCACGCCGGGCACGATGCTCGCGCCCGATGCCCAACGCGGCGGGGGAATCGGCACGGTCACGCGCGTCGTCAGGCGGAGGCCGGAAACCTGATGATCCCGACCCACGGCGCATGAAGACGTTCGACAACGAATGGATCCTGGAGGCGTTTGCGGGGCGGCCGAGCTTTTTCACCAAGAGGATGTTCGGCGGGCTTGCCGCGTACCTGCACGACCGCCAGATGCTCGTCCTCGTCGAGCCGACACAGACCGGCCGCTGGACGTGGCACGGCGTGCTGGTGTGCACGGATCACGTGCACCAGGCCGCCATTTGTGCCGATTTTCCCGCACTGGAGCCGCACCGCGTCCTGCGCAAGTGGCTCTACATCGACTCGACGCACCGGGATTTCGAGTCCACCATGCAGGGGGTCGCGACGCGCATGGCCCGGAACGACCGCCGCTTCGGCGTGGAGCCCGGCCGCGGAAAATCCAGGGTCCGCACGAAAAAGGACTGAGAAGGACGCGCGGCGGGGCGGTATGATGCACGGTCAGGTCCGGTCTCCCGGGCATCGCACCAGCAGCGACTGGTGTCTTACGTCGTTTTCAAGAGGAGTCGAGTGAATGGCAAAGAAAGGTGGCGCACCCACGAAGTCTGAAGTGATGGCTCAGATCTGCAACGACGCCGATCTCTCCCGGAAGCAGGTCGCCGCGGTGTTCGAGTCGCTCAACGGCATCATCAAGAAGAGCCTTCGTGGCGCTGGCATGTTCACGCTGCCCGGGCTGCTCAAGATGAAGGTCGTCAAGCGGCCGGCCACCAAGGCGCGTCAGGGCATCAATCCTTTCACCAAGGAAAAGATGATGTTCAAGGCGAAGCCGGCCTCGAAGAAGGTCCGCGTGCTGCCGCTCAAGAGCCTGAAGGCCCTCGTGAATTAGGCTCCGCCGACCGACGAACGTCCAAATCGTCCTTGTGCCGGTTGCCCAGTCGAACGGGCAATCGGCATACTGCTGTACATGCCACCGCGGAAGAAGCCTGTCAGGCGACGCAAAGTGTCTGCGGCGTCGGTGGGCCTCGCACCCGACGAGACCCGCGAGGTCGATGCGGCGACCGCCGCCTTGCGCGCCCAGGTGGACGCGGACGGTGGGAGCACCATCGGCACCTATCGCGACCCCTTCGGCGGACACGGCGTCGTGCTCGCCGTGCTGCCGCTCGATCGCGTCCAGCCAACGCCGTACCAGCGCGACCCGTCCGATGCCCACGTCAAGCGGCTGATGACGGTGATCGAGAAGGTCGGCTCCTTCCTCGATCCCATCATCACGATCCGGAAGGACGATGGCTACTGGACGCCGAACGGGAACCATCGGCTGCAGGCCCTGAAGAAACTCGGCGTGAAGAGCATCACCGCCCTGGTGCTGCCCGATGCCGACATCGCCTTCAAGATTCTCGCCCTCAACACCGAGAAGGCGCACAACCTCCGCGAGAAGTCGCTCGAGGTGATCCGGATGGCGCGCGCACTCGCCGACGAGCGGGCCGGCACCGAAGCCGATCACGCCTTCGAGTTCGAGCAGCCGTCGCTGCTCACGCTCGGCGTCTGCTACGAAGAGCGCCCGCGGTTCAGCGGCGGCGCCTATCAGTCGGTGCTCCGGCGCATCGACGATTTCCTCGACGAGCCGCTTCGCAACGCGGTTCGCGAGCGGCAGCGGCGAGGCCGGGCGCTGCTCAAGGTGGACGATGCCGTGAGCGCGGCCGTCGAGAAACTCAAGGAGAAGGGGTTCGTCAGCCCCTACCTCCGTCCGTTCGTGGTCGCCCGGGTGAATCCGATCCGCTTCTCGAAGGCCACGTCGTTCGACTTCGACGAGGTCATCGAGAAGATGCGCGCGTCGGCCGCGAAGTTCAACGCCGACAAGGTCCGCCAGGAAGATATCGCCCGCACCGGGGGTGCCCCCGAGCCCGAGGGCGAGTAATGGTTGATGGCATGTCCGATGACGTCCCCCCTCTGGACGAACTGTTCTTCCACGACCTCGGTTCCACTGAGGCGCCGCCGCGAGTGGCCGTCGGAGGGTTCAAGATCGATGGACGCTGGCACTACTTCGAGGTGTACGAGGACCCCGGAACCCGCTTCGTGCCGGCGCGTCGGGCGAAGAAGAAGGATCCGGCGTTCACGCTTACGGATGTGATGCAGGCCCGACTGCACGCGGCGTACTGCGCCTGGCGCCAGGCCCCTGACGCGGCTGGCCAGGAGCCGGTGCCAGACCACGGCACCGTGGAAAGGGCCGAAGTGTTCCGCCGAAGCCGCCGGGGGGTTGTCGGCCGGATCAAGACGTTCTTCGGATACTGAGCAGAAGGGCAGCGATGTTGATTGTGACGCGCAGATCGCTGGTTCACCTCGTCGTCCTCGCCCTCCTGTGTGCCGTCGAAATCCATTCACCCGCACCGGTCCAGGGCCAGACGCGAGAGGCGGACCGTGACGCCCTGGCTCGACACAGCGCTGCGGCAGGGCACGGCCGATCAGCGCCACGCCGTATGGGTGTACTTCCGCGACAAGGGGGCTCGGATCACCCCTCAGTCCACGTCGCTGCCGGTTTCGGCTCGTGCGCTCAGCCGGCGGGCCAGGCGCGCGCGCCTGACCGCCTGGAATCCGTACGACGATCAGGCGGTTGCGCCGGCATACGTCGCGCAGGTGGCGGCCCGCGTGACCCGGGTGCGCCATACGCTCCGCTGGTTGAACGCGGCGAGCGTCGAGGCGACAGCCGCACAAATGCGGGCACTGGCAGCGCTGCCCTTCGTCGATCGCCTGGACGTTGTCCGCCGGTATCGCGCCGACAGGGAGGCGCCCGAGGCAGCCCGGACGACCGCGGCGGCCGACGAGCGTCGCCTGCAGCGTCTGGGGACCGATGCGCTCGACTATGGCACCTCGGTCGATCAGCTGGCGCAGATCCGTGTTCCCGAGCTCCACGAGCGGGGCCTGTCGGGAGAAGGCGTGCTGGTCGCGCTGTTCGATACCGGCTTTCCCAACCTCGAACACGAAGCCTTCTCGGCGATGAAGATCGTGAGCCAATGGGATTTCATCCGCGGCGTGGACGACGTGCGCGGCGGCGGCGACGGCCACGGGACGGCGACGCTCTCGGCTGCCGGGGGCTTCCAACCCGGCGAGCTCATCGGGCCCGCCTTTGGCGCGTCGTTCATGCTGGCCGTCACCGAAGACATCCGAAGCGAAACGCCAGTCGAAGAGGACAACTGGGCCGCGGCCGCAGAATGGGTCGAGTCGTGGGGAGCCGATGTCATCAGCTCCTCGCTGGGATATGCGCGATTCGACCTGCCCCATGCGAGCTACACCGACCGCGACATGGACGGGATGACGGCGGTGACAACCCGCGCGGCCACGATGGCGGCAGCGCGGGGCGTCGTCGTCGTCAACTCGGCCGGAAACGGTGGCTTGCATCCGACGAGGAACACGCTCGTCGCGCCCGCGGACGGGCGCGACGTCCTGTCGACCGGCGCCGTGGATCGCGCCGGCGTGCGGGCCGGCTTCAGCTCCGTCGGGCCGACCGCGGACGGGCGGATGAAGCCCGACGTGGCGGCGATGGGGGTGGCCGTCAAGATCGCCACCGTCTTGACGACCAACTCCTACGGTGCGGCCAACGGCACCTCGTTGTCATGTCCCCTCGTCGCGGGCGTCGTAGCGCTTTTGCTGCAGGCGCACCCGGCCTATTCGGTGGACGACGTTCTGCGGGCGCTGCGCGCCACCTCCAGTCAGAACGCCGCGCCGGACAACCTCCTCGGCTGGGGCATCCTCGACGCGGTTGCGGCGGTGGACCTCGATCTGGGTTCCCTCGCGGAGCCCTTCGAGGATGCCGGCGCGGCCGCCCGTCGCCGATAGCCCTGCCACGGCCCGCCGAGCCCGAAGGGGAGTGGCTGCGGCGCCTGGTCGCTCGGCGTCGTCATCGTCATTCGGCAACTCGGAGATCCGCGAAGCCGATCAATTCGATCCCCTCGTCGCGCATAGCACGGCGAACGCCGGGATCGCACAGTGTCTCCAGTTCGATCTGACGCTCCGCGTGATACATCGTGACGAGCTCGTCGGCAAAGCCCGGATGACATGCCACTTCGGTCACGCCGGCCGGCAGACGACGCAACATGTCCACCAGGTGCGCCGGGGTGATGCCGGCGGTCAGCGGATCGCCGGTGCGCGTCTGCCCGTAAAACCGCCCGTCATGGCGGAGACGCGATGAACGGTGTCTCAACGGCACGCCCAGCTCCCGCGGCGATGCCGTCGAGGATCGACTGCGCCGGCTCCTCGGTGTGCACGTGTTGATGCGAGTCGAGATGGGTCGGATCGCGCCGCAGGAGCTCGCGGCAGAGCGCGAGCTGCGCGCGGATCTCCGCTTCGACCGCGCGCGCGTCCTGGCGGTCGACCCGCTCGTAGAGCGCGATCCATTCGCCGGCGCGAAAGATCGATTCGCCGAGGTCGACGTGAAGCCCGACACTCAGCCGCGGATGCGCGCGCGCGTACGCGGCAGCCGCCGAAGCGGCAGGCCACCGCACCATCAGGCTGGCGCTCGTGACGATGCCGCGCTCGTGCGCTTCGATGATGCCGCGGTTGATCCCGGCACTCTGACCGAAATCGTCGGCGTTCACAATCACCGCGCGGCCCATCGTCCCTGGCATCTGCCGCTCGCGGCTCCGGCCTCAGAAGTCGTAACGCGCGCTGAAGGTGATACGACGCTTGTTGAGCGCGCGATTCGCGGTTCCGAAGTACGGTGACGTGAGGACGCCGTTGAACGGCGCGTAGTTCGTGTGGTTCAGCAGATTCGAGACGCTCAGCATGATCGTCGTGCGGCGCGACGTGGGCGTCAGGCCCTTGTAGGCGACGAACGTCTTGGCCGCCGTGACGTCGAAGGTGACGTTCGTCGGTCCGATGCCGTAGTTCCGCGGGATGACCGCCTCGCCCGGCCGCGGGTTGGGATTGAAGACGCCGAACGGTGTCGCAACCGCACCGGCCTGCCCGGCTTGGCGCGAACGACGGGCCGGTCGGTGAACACCGAATCGAGGTTGGTGTCGTTCCCGGACGTGATATTGAACGGCAGCGCCGACGTCCAGTTGACGAACGGGTAGATGGCGTAATCGTCCGGCAGTGAGATCGAACCGCCAAACGACACGCGATGCGCCGGCACGGGTGCGCGCCCCCACTCTGCCGCGAGGTTGGCTGAGTCGGCCGGGACACTGTAGAGATCGTCGGTGTCCTGCATCGCGCGCGTAAACCCATAACTGCCGAACAACGTCACTTGCGGGCCGAGATTGCCGCTCACAGTGGCGTTGACTTCGTGAGCAGCTCGACCGCCCCGTCGACTCGAACTGCTGGTTCAGGGCATTCGCGACGGTGAGGCCGGCCTCCGGCAAGACGCCGACATTGCGGGTGCGCAGCAGGTCCGTGCCACGCCGCCAGGTGTAACCGATCGAACCGAACAGGCTCCCGACCAGCCGGCGATCGTAGCTGACGGTTGAAACGAGCATCATCGGCAGGGTCAGCTCCGGCGACCGCGTTCGAACGGTGGTGGTGACGTCTTGGCACGTTGGGAAGCGCATCCGGCACGCCCGGGAAGAACTCCGGCCGATCGACGACGAGCTGCCGGCCGTGGCGGCCGTCCAGGCGCAGCACGTCGGAGAAGAGCCGGTGAGGAATCGGCGTATAGAAGACGCCGACGCCGGCCCGCACCGCCGAGTTGCCATCCGCCGTCGGAGCCCAGGCCAGCCCCGCCCGCGGCGCGATCCGCATCCGCAGGCCGTCATACTGCTGAATGTCGTGGCGGACGCCGTAGGAGACCGTCAGCCGCGGCGCCGCCCGCCAATCGTCCTGCGCGAACCAGGCGGCCTCGACGATCGAGAGCGCGACCGCCGGGTCGCCCTTGACCACTGAGAATTGCGACGGGCGGTAACCGGGCGCCCCGGCAAGCACGAAGCGGTACAGATCGAGAGCCGATATCACGCTCGGCTCGCCGTTGACGCCAGCGGCGGGATTGCCGAACCGATCCCGAAGCACGTCGCTGCCGAAAATGAACGTGCCGTTGAAGTTCGCGCGATCGACCTGCGCCAGGCGAACGACGTCCGCCTGCGCGCCGACGCGGACCGAGTGGGCCGAACCAGCGAACGTGGTCACGTTCGCCACCCGGGTCCAGTCCGCCGTGTCTTCCCTGAACAGTGCGTCCTGATTGCCGCCGGCATTGAACGCCTCGAGCACGAGGATCGCCGGCGTCGCGGTCACCGCCGATCGACCAGATGATTGCGCGACACGCGCGCGCGCAGCTCGTTCAGGACCGTGGGAGACGCCGAGGTCACCCAGAAGCTCGCGGTCCGTTCCCGTCGAGTCCCCGGTGTAGGCCCGTTCGGGCAGATCGAAACCGCTTTGCAGGCCTGCCGTGCGGCGAGCTGCTCCTGCTGTCCGAACTCGACCGCCGCCGTGTGGTTCTGCCTCACCTGCACGTTCGTCTTGAACGGAGTACGAAGTGGTGCGGGTCGGAGCGGCGACGTTGAGGCGCAACGACTTGGGCTGCAGGGTGATCGGATCGATCGGCGTCGCGTTCACGACCACGTTGTCGTCCTGTTCCCAGCGGCCGCCATAGGCGAGCAAGCCCCAGCGGTTGCGCACGATCGGTCCGCCGATGTAGCCCTCATAGGTTCGGGTCTGGTAATTCGCCCGGTCCGGTTCGAAGGGATCCGGGCGTTCAACCGCGAATCGTTGAAATCGATCCGCCCGTTGCCGTGATATTGCCCGGACGCCGGCTTGGTCAGGATCTCGACACGGCTCGCTCCCGGCTCGGCGAACTCGGCGGAAAACGGATTCGCATTGATCCGCACGCTCTGGATGACGTCCTTGGGCGGCAGCCGCTGCGTCAGCGGCATGCCGTCGACGTAGAACGTCACGAGGTCCGGGCGTGTACCGGTCGTCGCCGCGAGCAGCCGAAGCGCTTGCAGCAGGGACTGCGGATCGTCCGGCAGCGCCTCCAGCGCTCTTGCCCGACAGCCTGATCCCGGAAAGGTTCTGTTCCGAGTCGAGCGACACGCCGACCAGCCCGCCTTCCAACAACGACACTGTCGTTGATCGCGACGCGCAGCCTGACGTCGAGCGTCGTGCTGCCCGAGCCGGTCACCATCACCGTGCGGCTCGAGGGCGCGAAGCCAGCCGCCTCGACGGTCAGGGTCAACCTGCCAGGGCTCTGCGCGACCACCTGGTAGCGGCCTTCCTGGTTGGTTGTGGCCGTGGTCTTCGTCCCGCGCTCGTCGGTCAGCGTGACCGCCGCTCCCATGATGAGGCCGCCCGTCTCGTCGGTCACCACGCCGCGAACCTCAATGCCAGTCTGGGCGACGACACCCGGCACGGTCCAGCCGAGGACGAGAAGAAGGAGGAACGCGATCCGTGTTGAGCGTGTCATACCGCTACCCCATGTTCAAAGCCCGAGCCTGTCGGCGGCGTGAAGCGCCTCGCCGAGCCAGTCCTGTCGATGTGTTGCCGGCGGCGTCCACTGTCTCGCCCAGCCAAAGCGCTGGATGGCGAGCTGCAGGCGGCAGCAATCGAGTGCCCGCATGAAGTCGTCGTGCGACAGCGAAGTCCCCGGTTCCGCGCTGGCCACCCTCGCGATAGCTGGCCGCCAACTCCGCCCGCTCGTCGTCCGTCCAGCGGCCGGCGGTGAGCGCGGCGAGATCCATGAGCATCGGGCCGATTCCCGCGAGCTCCCAATCGACCGGACGCACGCGCCCCTGGCCTGCCGTGGTTTCCACCAGCACGTTCGACGCAAAGAACTCTCCGTGGACGAACCCGGAGGGCAGCGCGGCGAGCTCATCGAGGAAGCCTTCGTACTGCGACGCCAGCGAGGCAAAGCGGCGGCGGACGCGACCGTGGTTGTGCTGCGTCAGCCTCGAGGTGCCGTTGCGCCCGCTCCATCCAGACTCGCGCATTCGCGCGGTCGTACTGCACGAGGGGCACCACAGCGGCGGCGTCTGCCAGGCCGGGGTCGCGCGCGAGCCGGCCGTGCACTTCGGCCAACCAACCGCTCACCTGACGCCACACGGCAAAGTCGCCGACTTCGGTCAGTGGCACGCCGCGGACGCGCTCGAGGAAGAGCCAGTAGCGGCCGCGTTGCCGGTTGACGACGCTGCCGTAGAAGCGGGGCGCGCCGGTGGCGAACGGCGCGAGAATCCGCTCGTAGGTCGCAATCTCGCGAAGCGGGTGGTGGAGGAACCGCGGCTTGATGCGCCGCGCCTCGGGCAGCATCGCCGCTTTACTGGTGTCCTTACACACCAGCTCGAGGATGCTGCCATCGTCGAATCGCACGATCGCTTCTTCGATCGCAAAGCTCGAGGCATATGGCAATGGCCACGTGTCGAGACCGACGATGCGCGGCGACGCCCGCTCGGCCGAACAACGCGTTCAGGGCGGCACGCAATTCGACGCGCGGAGGCGGGCGACGCCCGCCCGCGTCGGCCCGAAGCACGGAAGCCGGCAGGGCGGTGTTCATCCGTCCACCCCGACGCGCTCGAGCAATTGGGGCAACACGCGCGATGCGTCGAAATACTCCTCGGCGATCGCGCGCGCGGTGCGCGAATGGCGCTCATAGTCACGGACCACGGCGGCGATCCCCGCGCACGCGTCGTCCGTGGTCTCGAACGCGAACAGGCCCTCGCCGGTCGGAAGGAACCGGCTGAAGCCGGTATCCTGTGCCACGACCGGCCGGCCGGATGCGAGATAACAGGCGCTGCGATCGCTGAACCAGCCGCAGCGCGACGCGGCGTAGCCGCTCTTGGCCACGCCGATCTCGCCTTTCGAGCCCTGCACGAACGCGCGATAGCGCTCCGGGGTATCCGTCACCTGCGCCGGATCGACCAGCGTCCAGCCGTGTGCGGCCAGGAGCGCGAGATCCCGCTGCTCATCGGGGTGAATGGCCAGCGCCACCACGAACGGCTCGCGCGTCTTGTCGGGCAGCGACATGAGCCCGCGCCACGCGTGGGCCTTTTGCCCGTAGAACACGTTCTTGTAGGTGATGGAGCCGTACCCCCGCCAGTTTGCGACCGTCGTGAAGGCGTCGTGCGTAAGGCGCTCGGCGCGGGGCCATTCGCTGAGCACGACCGGTTGACGCGTAGCAATCCAGGTGCGGCCGCATGTCGGAATGACACAATCCGCATCACCGAGCGCCGGCCCGATCGTCACGAAATGCGTGTGACCGTCGAAACCGACGTTGAGGCCTTCGGCGGCACACCAGAGTTGATTGAAGCCGGGGTCGAGGTCGAGATAGACGCGAACCGGGATCGGTTCGGTGAGCGCCGGATCGGCCAGCATGCCCGAGATGTTGATCAGGCAATCGCTCTCGGCCGCAACCGTGCGCAGGCTGTCATAGGGCAGGCCCACGGTCTGCCTCGTGCCAGCAAGCAGGAGCGCGGCATGTGATTCGAGATCGAACTGCCGCATCACCGCACGGAAGTAGGCGGCATTCGTCGAGCCCGACAGACTCGTGTCGCGCGGTTGCAGCTTGTCGGCCGCGACCGGTTCGATGAAGTACACGTCGTGCCCCAACTGCCGCAGGCCGAGGAGGTACTGGAGAACCGCCCACGTCGCGCCGCCTTGGTACGGATCACCGGCGATCATCCCGGCGACGATGATGGTGAGGCCGCGGGATGGCGGACGCTCCGGAGAGGCGTTCAATGCGCCGCTGTGCATGGTGTGGAACCGCTGCTTCCTCAATCAACCGCCCGAGTCGGTGGGCGTACCGCGACGGGTCGGATGAACATGGTGGCGCCCTTGTGCTCGAACCAGGTGACGAGTTCGTGCACGAGCGTCAGCTTCAGCACGTACGATCCTGGTTCGGGTGGTGTTGCCATGCGAACCGACAGTGCCGCTCGACTGCCGGCGCGCAGGTCGCGTGGCAAGGTGTGCGCTCGCCGTCCCAGACGAGGAGGCGATCGTCACGGAACCAGTGGTACGAAACGAACACCTGCGATGCCGGCCAGACCCTGTTTCCGCTGTTCCGCATGGTCACGGGCACGGCGATCCTGACGCCGGGGGCGACTTCCGCGGGGAGGTGCACTTCCGCCCATTCAACGCGATACGCCTGGTCGGGCCACGGCGTGTCCGCAACCGGTTGCTGAATGCCGGCGGCCAACACTGACTGGTTGGGCTCAGCGTCGTAGGCGCCCGAGACCATCACCGCCATCAAGGCGAGCAAGACTGCGCAGGTCGCAGGCCAGCCACACGGTGTGCTGGGTGCCCGCAACCAGAAGCGCTGCACGCGGTGGTGGAGGACAGCCGACGTCGCGCCACCTTGGTGAGGATCGGCGGCGATCTTGCCGGCGACGATCATCGTGGAGCGAGTGTGCTGCACCGCTGTCTCCTTTACGCGCCCAATCAGATCACGTTCGGCTTCGGATGAAGGTCCGAGTCCGTGGTTCCCGAGTCACGCGTCTCGCCGGTCGCGTGTGCCGGAACAGCCAGAATGTCGATCAGACTGTCGGAAGGACAGAGATCCGCGAGCATGTGCAAGTCATCAATCGGCAGCGGATCGGGTTGCTCACGCTGAAACATCGAAACGGAGTAATTCAGTCCGGCGAAGAAGTCCCAGACGTCACTCATATCCGCGCCATATCTCGTCAACGCCGGACGATTGAGCTCCATGACCACGATCGGATGAGACGATGCCAGGGTCTTTCTCATTCCCTCGAGGGCAAGCGCCTCGGCTCCCTCGATGTCGAGTTTGATCGCGGTCGGCCGGATGTTGAGTTGATCCAACGTGACGCAATGGACCGTCTCACCCTTGCCGATATGAGAGGTCATCAGGCTCGAACGGTCGACGGTCATCTCGAGATCCGTCTCCAGGTGCCAGAGGCCAAGGTTGTGCAGCACCACATTGTTTCGATGGTTGAGTTCGATATTCGTCTTGCAGTAGTCGTAAGACACCTTCACAGGCTCGAATGCCACGACCTGTTTGACCAACGGGGACAGCATCACCGTGTAGTAGCCGAGGTTGGCGCCTACATCAGCGAAGATGTCGGAAGGGCCGAGGAGTGTCATCAGGTAGCGGAGGATCGTCGGCTCCCACTGGCGGTCCCTCACCAGGTATGGAACCAGCGATTGATCACCAGCAGGCACGCGGAACTGACAGTCACCGACTGACAACACGAGGTCCAGGCCATCGAGACAGTCGCCCAATGGACTTCCCAGCCTTGCCTGACACTCGTTCGACGAAATGACGGCTCGCAGGAACTGAGTCTTCGAAAGTCCGTTCGCCAGGCATTCTGACCAATGCTTCAAGCCGGCAGGCTCCGGGTCCCGGTCGAGCAGCACGTTGTACGCTGCGCTCACGAAGGAAAGGTGTTCGGATGTGACCATGGCATCAACCCGCCACTTGTCGCGCCGTCCACACGCCGGCCTCGACCGCCCCGTGCGGGATGGCCACGACATCGAAGATCCGCGGATGCCGCAGCACCGGCGAGTCTGGCGTGAGAGCCGACGACAGATCGCTGAGCTCGAACACGTCGTAGCCGTACCCGTTCAGCAAGTCGATGTAGTCGCGGCTGCTCGACTTGGAACAGCTTTGGAGCCAGTAGTCGTTGCACTCCGACACGATGATCGGGTGCGATCGGGCGATCAGGTGGCGCATGCCGTCGAGGGCCGCCGGTTCGTGCCCTTCGACGTCGATCTTGATCAGGTCGACGTCATCCTGGACGATGTCGTCGACGCGGGCGGCGGTCATCGACACCCGCGGACAGCCATCGACCGCTCCCGCGACGAACATGCTGTCCGACTCGAGACGCTTCCAGCTGCGACGCGGCGTTCGAGCAGGCCAGCTGATACGCGCGAACGCGCGAGCCGAATCCGTTCTCGGCGACGTTCTTCAGCAGCAACTGGTAGCTCTCGGGCATGGGCTCGAACGCATAGACCGTTCCCGTCTCGCCGACGAGCGACGCGATCAGGCAGGTGTAGAAACCCGTCTGCGCCCCGGCATCGAGACATCGCATGCCCGGCCGAAGCGCCTGCTTGACGAAGCGGACGCAACTCCGGCTCGTAGCGGCCCATGGCCATCACCGCGCCCATCTCGCGATCGCTCGTGTTGAACCAGAAGCGGAACTCGTCGAGCTCGGCCATCCATTGCCGGTGCGGCGGGGTGAACGTGCCGTTGCCGGCAAACTCGTCCGAGTCGAGCACGCTCTGCCTCAGCTCGCGAAACGTCCGCCGGTCGCTCAACAACCCGGGCAGCTCGACCGCGCGTGTCCGGGTTGCGCCCGAGCAGCAGCCGATACAGGAAGAACGCGTCGGCCGGGTTGACGGCGTCGTCCGGATTGGCGGGCCGGTTCGATTCCAGCAGCGTGCGGAACCCGTCCAGCGAGCGCGTCGATCTGGTGTGCGGCGATGGCTGCCATCACGCGGTACTCCCGACCGAAGCCGGTGACAGGAACTCGTCGACCTTGACGCCGTACTTCAGCGCGCCTCGGCGGAAATGCTCGTGGAACCCCTTGGTGTTCAGGTAGTGGCCTTCTCTCAGGAACAGCGTCCGGTAGCGAGCCGGGTGCTTCTTGAACAGCAACGCATCCTTTTCGAAGAACCTGACGCGTTCGGACAGCGCCTCCCGCTCGACGGTGCGCGCGTGCGCGGGGTGGAACACGCGGACGTCATGGCCGAAGGGGATCTCGCCGAGCGCGCACGCCCGCCATCCCAGGTCGGTATCCTCCCGGAACGGCACGTCGAACTGCTCGTCGAACCCGTCGATGGCGTTGAAGGTGTCCCGCCGGAGCAGCAGGTTCGCGGTCATGAAGCCGATGCCCTCGAAGCCCGACGTTGGTCACGGCGCGGTAGTCCGGGTCGTTGATCCGCTCGGAGACGATCAGCCCCTCGACCCCGACGACGCCCGGGTCGTCGAAGTAGCGCGTCGCATTCCGCAGCCAGTCCGGTTCGGGCTGGCAGTCGTCGTCGGTGAACGCAATCACGTCTCCGCGTGCCAGCCAGGCGCCGAGATTGCGCGCGCGGCTCGTGCCCTTCACCTCGCGTGTGCTCGTAGAGGATGTCGAGCGATGAGTAACGGTCCGGGACTTCCCACCGCGACGCGCTTTGATCCACCAGAATCACCTCGAAGTCTCGGCAGGTCTGGTTCGCCAGGCAGTCGAGGAGCTTCGGCAGATGCGCCTGACGTTCGTAGGTCGGGCACCACGACGCTGAAGGCCGGACGGGCTCGACCTGCGGTTCGATGCCGCGTCAGGAGCCGCCCCAGACGCGGCGAGAGCCGCTCCCATGCATAGCTGTCACACGCCAGTCGCCGGGCGGCGGTGCCCAGACGTTCCGCGTACTCGCCGATCGCCGAGAATCCGCTGCAGCGCGCCGGCGAACTCGACCGGCGCGCAGACGTGCAGCGCAGATCCGGACAGGTTGATGCCTCGCGCCCCGGTGGGAGTCGAGATCACCGGCAACCCGGCGGCCATGAAGTCGAACATCTTGATGTTGGTGCCCGACCCGGAGAACATCGGGTTCACCGCGACATCCGCCGCCCCGAGGTATTCGCGACGTGCCGCGTCGTCGAGCGACCCCGGTAATGCGGACGTTGCCGATCCCCGCGGCGAGCCAGCGCATCGCAGTCGATCGCGCTCCCCACGCCGCCGCAGATCGCGAAGGTCACGTCCGGCAAGCGCCGGCGCCAGTTCCGTGCAGATGAACGCGGCCGCTTCTTCGTTGGGCGGATACAGGCTGCCGATGAACACGGCCAGCGGCTTGTCGTCCAGACCCAACCGGCGCTTTCGCTCGCGCCGCGCCGAGTCGCACGGCGCCTCGCCGACGAACGTGCCATTCGGCATCACCAGGCATTTGCCGAACGGGATCCCGTAGAGGCGATGGAACAGGTCCCGATCCTCGTGCGAGCAGGTCAGCACGAGGTCCGCCCGGCGGCACAGCTCGCGTTCCACTGCGGTTGCATGCCGAACGATGCGCAAACCGATCTCGCTGTCGGCCAGCAGCCGGTATCGCAGCACGCTCTCGACGTTCTGCGCGTCGTAGACGAGGAGCTGGCCGGGCCGGTCCAGCACGTCGCGTACGAGCGGATAGACCCACGGATGCGAACACACCACGACATCCGCGTCGCAGGCCGCGGCTTTCGCCGCCTGCACGTACTCGGGTGAATGATGGGCCAGCATCGGGAACGACGCGTCGATCACCGTCTTGCCGCCGGCCAGCCGGCGCCAGTCGTCCGACGCCGCAAAGTGCCGATCGCTCAGCGGGACGTCGATCTCGCGAAGCGTCGGGGTCAGCTGGTGATCGCGGTAGCCTGGGCCAGGCCAGTCGTAGGTGCCAACGTAGGTCGTCTCGACCAGCTCGCCGAGGTTGTGATACAGGCCGAGGAGCCGCAGCCGCCCGCCGCCGACGGCGGGCTCGATCGGCTGCATGTCGAGCACGGTGACCTTCGTCGGCGAGGGCCGGTTCCGAGGCAGGGGAAGGCGCTGCGCATGCTCCCTGGCCGGGACCATGCCGACCGTCTTGCGCGCGCTCCCGGTCGCGGCGTCGAGGAGCGCCGAGACGATAGGCTCCCAGCCGATGTGCGCGACGGACTGCCCCGCGCGCGTGCCCATCTCGGCGGCCGCATCCGGATGGTCGATGAGGTACGCGAGTCGATCGGCCAACGCGCCTTCCTCGGGTTCGACGACGCAGCCGGTGACGCCATCCCTGACAAACTGCAGCGTCTCACCGGAGTCGCGGCAGGTGATCACCGGTTTCTGGCTCTTGAACGCCTCGATGGTGATGAGCCCGTAGTCCTCCTGCACCGGGACGAACGGGACGACCAGGGCCCCGGCGTAGAGATCCAGCAGCTGGTCGTCGGTGACCGCGCCAAGGAACCGAATCCGCGGGTCGCCATCGGCCGCCAGGCGGACCTGCGGTTCGTCCTCGCCGGTTCCGGCGATCAACAGCGGGATGTCGTGCTTCAGCCGCCTGAACGCCCGGACCACGAGCGCCGCGCGCTTCCATCGATGCAGCCGTCCGGGAAGAAACACGTATTCGCCGCGTCGAGGCGGCCGGAATCCGTCGAGCGCAGGCGGATGGTGCAGGGCGGTAAAGGGAACCTGCCGCCACCACGAGTCGGCGTCGTACAGGCGCTCGAAGGTCGTGCGCCCGTTGGCGAAGTGCCCGCGGACGCGCGAGGGTGCCAACGCCGCCTTGTCGAGCTGGTGGATCAGGCGGCGTTGCTGTCGCAGCGTCTCGCTCGCCGCGCCGTATTCCGCGTCGAACCGATCGTAGAACACGCGAAGCGTATGGAGCAGGTAATTGACGTGGCGCGGGTGCCGGACCATGTAGGTCGGCGCCTTGGTGGAGATGACGACGTCGAAGGCGCTGGCATCCACGTCGTAGCACCGCGCGTACGACGCCAGGACGGATTCGAAGTTCGTCTCGTCGATCGGGATCTCCAGCGCGGTGACGTTGTGCCCTGCCGCCCGTACGGCCCCGACCAGCCCGGCATACAGCGCCTCCGCGCCGCCCCGTTCACCCGAGCGCATCGCCGCGGTCACGACCGCCACGTTCATGATCGTGGTCTCCTTTTCCGGCCGGCCGTCGCTTGCCGGTGCCGCGCGGCGACGCCGCCGCGCGTCGCGTGCGTGGCGGCGTGTGAGCGGGCGAACTCGGCCGCGCCACCGGCGGGGAAGTCGCGGAGCGCAGTTGCTCGACGAGCGCCGACAACTGCCCGATCTCCCGGCGCAGCCCCGCCTGCACGTCGGCCCAGTCGTCCCGCAGCGTCCGGATGCAATCCACCAGCGCCGCCAATGACTGTCTGGCGTGCTCGTTCCAGTCGCCTTGCGCCTCGAGGACCCTGACGAGATCGAGCTCACGCGCGGTTCCGTCGCCAGCGGCCTGCGGCTGGACGGTCCCGCCGCTGGCGGCGCCGGTCATGGCCGCGTCGCGGACGCGCAGCATCAGCGCATCGAGGTCCAGGTCATCGCTGACGGGTTTCGCCACTGTGTCCACCGTTCTTCCCTCCGCAAGCGGCGCGCGAGACATCACGCCGCGACGCCCACTTCGTCGAGCAATCGACCGATTACCGCGTTCGAATCGAAGAACTCCGCCGCCAGCGCGCGTGCGGCCTGCTGGTGTCGCCGCGGATCCCGCTGGATCGCGTCCACGCCGCGGACGGCTTCCTCGACCGTGCGAAACGCGATCAGGCCCTCGCCGACGGGGTAGGTGCGGCTGAAGCCGGTGTCCTGCACGAGCGCGGGCTTTCCCGCGGCGAGATACCGCACGGTCCGATCGCTGAACCAGCCGCTGTTGGTGGCGACGTAGACGCCCTGCGCGGCCGAGCATTCGGCGTCCGAGCCCAGGATGTAGTCGTCGAACGATTGCGGATCGGGCACGACGCGGATCGGGTCGACGACCCGCCACCCGTGACCGCGAAGCAGGTGCAGGTCGCGTTCGTCGGCTGGATGAATGTCGAGGGCGATCTCGAACTCGGCCGCCGCCCGCTGCGGCAGGTCGATGAGCTTCCTGAACTCGTGGACCTTCAACCCGAACGTCGTCGCACCGTGTTGAACCGGACCGTAAGGCCCGCGCCAGCTCGCGATCGTCGTGAACCGCCCGGTCCACGGCGCGCTCTCACCCGCGTCGCCGGTGAGGACCGCGGGTTGACGCGTGTGACGCCAGCGGATATCACCGGCCGGGATGCCGCAATCGGGCGTGCCGATGTTCTCGCCGATCGTGAAGTGGAAGTCGTGACCGTTCAGGCGGGCGCCGTCGTGCCCCGCCGCGTGCCAGAACTGCGTGAAGCCCGGATCGAGATCGAGGTACGCCTTCCGGCGGATCCGTCGCATCAGCGGTTCGAGCGTGAGGTGGCCGGTGATGTTCAACAGCAGGTCCGCCGCGTCCGCGACGTCCAGTAACTCGCGATACGCGAGGCCACTGGTCTGCGGACCGCCATCGCAGATGAGGGCCGACGCCCCCGTCAGACCCGGCCTCGCGCATGACGTGCTCGAAGTAGGCGACGTTCGTGCTCTCGGCGAAGGGCACCGTCTGGCCACGGTCGTCGACGCAGTGCTGCGACGCGATCTGCTCGACGTAATAGGCCTGCACGCCGAGCTTTCTGAGTCCGTGCACCCAGTTCAGGACGGCGCGCGCGTTGCCGCCGTTCCGACACTTGGTCGCGATCACGCTTGCCACCAGGACCGTGCTCATCCGACCACCGCCGGCGCGCCAGGCTGGCGCACGTCGTAGAGCACGCACTGCCGATCCGACCACAGTCGCGGATAGCGCGCGTCGAGATGCGCGCGAAACCCGTCGTAGTGATCGAGCCACCACAGCGACGTGCCAGGAAAGAGCAGGTACTGGTGCCCCCGGCCGATGGCCGCTTCGAGCGCCGCGATCGCGGCAGCGCTGTCGCCCGGGTGATAACCGACGTAGACACCCGTGTCGGTCTCCGGAAAGTGGCAGCCGGTTCTGCCTTCGAACTGCAAGAGGTTGTGGTCGCCCTTGCTGACCACCATCACGTCGCCACCCGGCGGCACGACGCGGCCGACCACGTCCCGGATGTCGCGCACGAGATCCCGATACGCCGCGACCAGCCCCCTCACGTCCCGCTTGAATTCGTCGAACCGGTGTCGCTCGCCGATGATGGCCAGGCGCTGACCGATCATCTCGGCGATCCGCTCCTCCGAGTAGTCGCGCTGGATGGTCTCGCGTGCCGCATCGCCACGCACACGCGCCTCGTCCGGGTGATCGACGACGAAGCGCATCAGTTCGGCAGCGTGCTCGACCGAGGGTTCGGCCCACACTTCCCCCGCGTGGTACGGGCCGACGTTCTCTTCCAGCGCGACGAGCCGGTAGCCGACGGGGAACGCGTTGGACACGTCCATGAAATCCGTGTTGCCGGACCATCCGGTCGCGATCACGGGCTTGCCGAGCCCCATCGCGTCCGCGATCGTCAGGCCGATCCCTTCCGAGCGATGCAGCGACACGTAGGCATCGCAACTGGACATGAGACCGCGGAGTTCCTCGGCGGAGACGTAGCCGGAATGAATGTCAATCGCGGCGCCGGAGGCGCGATCGACGAGGGTTCGGAACCCCGCCGGGTCGGATTCGGCGTTGACGCACTTCAGGATCAGGCGAACCGGCTCGGATGGACGGAACGCGCGTCGAAATGCCTCGACGATCGCCAGCGGGTTCTTGCGCGGCAGGTGGCTGTGCACGTCGAACATGAACAAGAACAGGAACTCATCGGGCCGCCGCCTCCAGCCGAGCCCGGTCCGCCGTGACCAGGCCTCGCCATCGACGGCGCCATGACCGGCGGAATGCGAATGACCGGGATCGGCGAGATCGGCGCAATCGCCGAGGCGATGAACGAGCTGCCGACCCAGATCTCGTCGTAATAGGCAAAGCGGTCGTACCAGCGCGCCGGGAACCGCTGCAGCTCCCACGCCCACGCGCCGATGTTGTAACGGCGATCGAACAAGTCCTCGTCGGTCCGTGACAGCACGGCAAAATGCTGGCCGGCGTCGATGCACATGAGGTTGACGTCCCAGTCGGAGAGGGCGTCGCCCTCCGCGCAGGTCTGATCGCCGGACCGGTTCGACGTCAGCGCGGAGAAATCCGCCAGCCGCGTCGGGCACGCCAAGCCGTCGCAGTGCGCGCACGTAGCCACGCGCCGACGCGCCCCACCCGCTTTCATCGCGGAGATACCCGCTGACGTTGACCGACAGCGGCGCTCGGCCGCTCTCGCCCTCCGGCGTGAACCCGTCGAACCAGCGGTTGAAGCGCCGCAGCGTTCTCAGCGTCGCGACCGGTGAGCAGGTGCTCACCGCCGCTTCTCCGATCGGTCGAGCGCGTAGATCACGGCCGTACGGTCATCGCGCACGACCACGCGTCCATGCCTGTCGAGATGGTCGCGGAGCCCGGCATAATGATCGAGCCACCAGAGCGCCACCTGGGGGAACACCAGATACGAGGCGCCGGCCTTCCGCAGGCGCTCGAGCGCCTCGATCGCGGCGGCACTGTCGGCGGGATGATGGCCGGCGTACAGGCCCTTGTCGTTCCGGAGAAAGTGCCATCCCGTCCGCCCGTTGAAGGCGAGCAGGCGTTCGTCACCCTTGCTCACGACCAGGGCCACCGCTCCCGGGGGAAGCGCTGCTTCGACCGTCGTCCGCACTCGAAGAATGAGCAGCTCGTACTGAAAACGCGTGAGGTCGCGACGGACCGCCTCCAACTCCACGCGACTGCTCGTCAGGCGTTGATGAGCGGCGGTCAGCGACGGCTGCAGCCGGCTGTCGCGGGCCGCGACCAGCTGCAGGTCGGCGCCGATGCGGTCGATCCTGGACGCCGTGCCATCGCACACGCGCTTCAGCTCCGCGTACCGGGTGTCAAGGCCCTCCGTCCGCTGTTCGAGCGCCTTCATCTGCTCCGCCGTTCGGTCGTGCGACTGGGTCAGCTCACGCACGCGAATCTCGAGACGCACGTGGCCAGCCAGCGGGAAGGGGTGCGCCAGGACCACGTAGGTCCGGGTCATGGCGTCAGCGTCGCGCGTCAACTCGTCGACCAGCGCCGGTGGCAATGGCGTGCCGTTCAGCGGTGGGGCATCGATATCGAACGCTTCGATGTGCCGCTCGATTCTGGTGATGACGAAACCTGCACGCTCGAAGGTCTGCTGCAGGGCCGCACCGTCGTACCAATGCGATGGCGATGTCTCGTCCGGAGACAGCAGGCCTGCCGGCGACCGGCCGGCGAGAAACCCGAGCCGGATTCTGGCGTGCATGACGTTGGGCACTGCCGCCACCACGCCGCCGTCGGCGCTCAGGTGCTTGCCGAGCGCCGTCAGCATCCCGACCGGATTCCGCACGTGCTCGAGCAACCGCACGGCGACGATGGCGTCGAACTGCGCGCCGTCGAGCGTCGCATTGAGATTCAACGCATCGGGATCACCGACGATGACGCGGTCCGAGAAGGTCGCGGAACCGGCAGGGGCGTCGTGCCGCGTCTCGACGACCGACACGCGACACCCGACGCTGGAGAGCGTCCGTGACAACGGCCACGTGTCGCGCCCGATGACCAGCACGCGGCTGTGCGGGCTGACCAGCTGGAGGAGCTGGGTCTCGATGGCGTCGCGATCCGCTTCGCCCGGACGCGCCGGCGCGTTCATCGGCTGCAACACGGTCGATTCGGCCGCCGGCTCTGCGACCAGGGCCGACCGGCCGGCGTTCCGGCGCGCGCCGAGCGGCCGGCCGCCGTCGTCGGCGTATCCGACGGAGGCCGCTCTCAGCGTCGGCGGACGCCGCGGCGTGGTTCCG
Organism: uncultured Acidobacteriota bacterium; assembly: GCA_963731785.1. GTDB lineage: Bacteria > Acidobacteriota > Vicinamibacteria > Vicinamibacterales > UBA2999 > DASYRM01. The sequence continues at coordinate 66,277 of CAVSWX010000008.1, read as the reverse complement.
AGAGGCGCTTTCTTCGGGCCATGACGTGGTCCCTTTCCCTGCGCGGCTGCGCGGTTGCCTGGCGGCAACCGTCTACACGCCGCAATCCTTGAGCAGTCGCGTGAGCACGAGATCCGAGTCGAAATAGGCGCGGGCAAGCTCGCCGGCCGCACGTGAGTGCCTCTGGTAGTCGGCGTTGATGGCCTCGATGGCCGCCGCCGCCTCGTCCAGCGTCGAGAAGCCGAACAGGCCCCGTCCGGTCGGGAGCACATTGCCGAAGCCCGTGTCTTGCGTGACCACGGGCCGCCCCGCGGCGAGATACGTGGCGCTGCGGTCGCTGAACCAGCCGCTGCGCAAGCGGACGTTCTGGTCCTTCGCGACCGTGAACTCGGCGCGCGAGCCGCCGATGTACTCGCGGTAGGTATCGAGGTCGTCGGAGACTTCCGAAGCGTCGCGGATCCGCCACCCGTGCTGCTCCAGCACCAGACGGTCCTCCTCGTTGCACCCGGCCAGGGCCAGCTCCAGCGTTTGGGTGGTCCGCGACGGCAGAGTGAGGAACTTCATGAACTCGAAGTTCTTGCTCCAACGGTAGAGCTCGCCGTTCAACGTGACGTCGCGCCACAGCTGCTGCCATCCCGCGATGGTGGTGAAGGCATCCGACCCGACCGGCTGCATCGACTCCCACAGCTCGATGACCACCGGCTGCCGCGTCGGCAGAAACCGGAACCGCGTCGACACGGGGATCCCGCAGTCCGGCTGCCCATAGTTCTCGCCCCAGGTGAACAGCGTGGCGTGCTGCTCGAACAGCTCGATCGTCTCCGGCAGCTGCTGATGCAGCTCGATTTCGCGCACCACGGGATCGGTGCCGAGGTAGACGAGCCGGCCGGTGGCCACGTGTTCCGGCAGCGGTGTGGTACCGCCGTGGAGGTTGAGCAGCAGCGTCGCGGACTGATAGAGCGATTTCACCTGCTGCTCGGACAACCCGTAGTAGCGGCCGTCGGAATGCCGCGCGACGAGCGCCCAGCGGTCGCCGAGATCGAACCGGCGCATCATGGCGTCGATGAACGCCGCCGCGAGGACCGACCCGTCGTCGTCGGCGCCCATGAACATCTTCGGCGTCGCGCCGTGCGCCTCGACGTAGTACGCCTCGTAGCCGAGCCGCTCCAGCCCGATCAGGTACTGCATGGTCAGCCAGACCATGCCGGCGACGGGGTGCCGGCTCGCCATCCCGAGCACGACAATCTTCTTCTTTCTGACGCTCACGCCGTCGCCTCCCCCGCCTCGGACACGAGCGACAGTGCCAGCTTCTTCTTGCGCTGCCGTGTCTGCACGTCGTGCATCTGCTTGTACAAGCCGCCGCGCGCGATCAGCTCGTCGTGGGTCCCTTGCTCCACCAGCCCGCCGTGATCCAGCGTCGCGATGAGATCGGCGTGACGAACCGTCGACAGGCGGTGCGCGATCATGAACGTGGTGCGCCCGATCATCAGCTCGTCGAGCGCATCGAGGATGATGGCCTCGGTTTTCGAATCGATCGAGGACGTGGGCTCGTCGAGAATGAGGATCGGCGCGTCCTTGAGAAATGCGCGCGCGACGCAGATGCGCTGGCGTTCTCCTCCCGACAGGCGGACGCCGCGCTCGCCGATCTCGGTCTGGTATCCGTCGGCCAGCCGCTCGATGAAGTCGTGGGCGTTGGCCGCCTTGGCGGCCTCGACGATCTCGTCCATCGTCGCCTGCAGGCGGCCGTAGCGGATGTTGTCGGCGATCGTCCCGGAGAACAGGACGGGTTCCTGCGCCACCATGCTGATCTGCCGGCGCAGGGAATCGAGGCTCAGCGTCCGCACGTCGCGCCCGTCGAGGAGCACGCGTCCGCGCTGCGGATCGTAGAAGCGCGGGATGAGGTTCATCAGCGTGGTCTTGCCCGCACCGGTCGGCCCCACGATGGCGACGACCTGGCCCGGTTGCACGTCGAGCGAGATGTCGGTCAGCGTGCCGGTGCGGCCGGGGTATTCGAAATGCACGCCCTCGAATCGGATGGCGCCGGCGGCCCGGCCGATGGACTCGGGGTGCGCCGCCTCCTGCACCACGGGCTCGGTGTCGAGGATGTGGAACGCCATCCGCAGACCGACCAGGTTGTCCTGGAGTGCGCCGACCGTGTAGCTGATGGTCTCCAGCGGCTTGTAGACGGCGGCGATGTACGCCAGGACGACGAGGAGCTCGCCGGCGGTGATGCTGCCCTGGATGGCGTGGTATGCCCCGACGCCCAGGACCATGGCCGTTCCGATCGCCGTCGTCGTGGTGACGGCCAGCGAGAACAGCGTCTGGCGGACGGTGACGTCCACGCGGGCGTTGATCGCGTGACCGGTTTTGGTGCGGAAGCGCTCCAGCTCGTGGTCTTCGCGCTGAAACGCCGTGATGACGGGCAGCATCGACACCGCGTCGTGCACGATCGACAGACAGTCGGCCTCCATGAACTTGACCTGCAGCAGCCGCTCCTGGATATGCGTCGCGTAGTAGCGGATCGCCCAGTAGAGGAGCGGCACCACGGCAATCGACAGCAAGGCGAGGGTGCTGTCGATCCGGAACGCGATCCAGACCATGCCGACCAGCGTCAGGCCGGCCTGGGCGAGCGGCTGGATGGACAGAATCAGCGTGCCAGCGGCCGCCGCTTCGAAGTTGATCCCATACATCAATCTCGCGGTGCTGACCTGATCGCGGTACGCGACCGAGAGCCGCTCGGTGTGGCGAAAGAGATCGCCGCGAAAGTCGGCGATGATGCGCTGCTCGAGCTTGGTGTTGACGTAGCTGTTCACCACGTGGAGTCCACCGCCGACAACCGCGATCAGCAGGCCGGCAAGCACGGTCAGCGCCAGGAGCAGGAACCGCTGTGATCCGAGTTCGCCGAGCACACTGCTGAGGGCCGCCGGCAGCGGAGCCTGGCCAATGACGTTGTCCACCAGGATCTGGAGCGGCCAGGGCGACAACAGACCAAACAAGGTTGCGCCGATCGTGAGCCAGATCGAGGAGACGCCGAGCCGCCAGTACGGCCGAAGGTAGGGGAGCACGCGCAGGAGGTACGGGAGCAGCTGGCTTTGCCGCCCGGAAGGTGTCGTCGTCATCACTCGGCACCCTCGCACGGCTGCACCGGGGTCACCAGCGCGTCGTTCGATCGCCGGGGCGAACGCCGCCAGGGCGATTGCGTGCCGAGCGGCTGCATGTCCATGTCCTGTGCCAGCGCCGCAATCAGGCGGCGCGCGGCCGACAGCATCCGGGCGCTGCGCCAGACAGCGGTCCCGGCGATCACAAGGCCAATCAGGCTGATGACGCCGGCAATCGACGACGCTGCGACCGAGGCGTCACCCTGCAGGCGAGCGAGCGGCCACGCGACGATCGCCAGGACAGCGACAAAAGAGAATGTCGACGGCTGCAGGCGGTACCCGATTCGGATGAGCGATCGGCCGGCGCCGTGGTTCTCGACGAGGACGAGAAGGTCGAGCCAGGCAAAAGGCCAGACGGGCACGCGAATGTCGCGCGCGGTCGGCCAACCGTCCTCGATGTCGAGACTGCGTGTCAGCGGCGAGCTGCGCAGCCGTTCGGTCATCCTGGTCAGCAGCGAATCGGCACCGATCCATCGCTCTGCCCAGAACCGCGATTCGATCGTACCGCGCCCGAGGAGGTACAGCGTGCTCGCCAGATCTCGCGGCGACGGGCGCGGCTCGCGAGCCGAGGACGGTGGTGCCACGATTGGCGGGGACAGCGTGCCGCGCAGATAGCCGGCGGCCCGGGCGAACGGCTGCAGCAGGTGCAGCCACGCGATCACCAGGCGGTAGATCGTCCGGCTCGCGCGCCGCGAGTAGCGGCCGATGTCGGGGAGCGACTCGATGTCGGAGGCCAGCGCGTAGCGGACGCACTGGATGGCCGTGATTGCCAGGCCGGCGAGGCCGACTGCTCCAATCGCCGCGATCGGCCTGACCGCCTCCGGCCCGATGGCGAACCCCAGCAGCAATGCCGCTGCAATGAAGGTCGCTGACACGATCTGCCAGCGAACGGTGTGCGGTAGAAACGCCAGCGAGAAGGCCTGCATGTGATAGACGGAGGGGAAGGCAGCGGAGCCCCATATCCCCATGTTGACCCGCGGCCGCGACAACGACCGGACAAACGGCAACGGACTGTAGATGTGGCCCTTCCAGGCGATCTTCGCGCCCGTGAACCGCTCGCGGTGATTCGGGACGAGCCAGGCCTGCCCTTCGCCGTATCCCACCTGTTGTCGCCAGTAGGCACGGACGCTCGCGCGATGGTGATGCCAGACCAACGCCGCCGGCACGAACTCGATGCGCCCGCCAGCCTTTTGCAGCCGCCAGCACACGTCGACGTCGTCGCCGGCGCGCAAGTAAATCGGGTTGAACCCGCCGATGGCGCGCAAGGCGTCGCGACGGACGGCGAGATTGCAGCCGGGCACGTGCTCCGCCGTGCGGTCGTCGAGAAGCACGTGGGTCGGGCCGCCGGGGGCGCGCGCGACGCACTGCGCCATCCACGGGCTGTCGAGCGGCGGCAAGCTGAGTCCTCCCGCGGCAACGACATCGGCGCCGGCGAACGGCTGGACCAGATAGGTGAGCCAGTCGGGATCCACTCGCACGTCGGCGTCCGTATACGCGACGATGTCGCCGGTCGCGGCAGCGAGGCCGGCGTTGCGGGCGGCGCTCAGGCCGGCGTGATCGAGATCGATCACGCGGCAGAACGGGTGCTGCCGCGCGATTAGGCCGGTACGGTCACTCGAGCCATCGTTCACGACGATGACTTCGAAGTCGGGGTAGGTCAGCCGTTCCAGCGCGGTGAGGCACTCATCGAGCGTGTCGGCAGCGTTGTAAGCGCAGACGATGACCGACACTTTCACGCGCGTGCGCGGCTCCGTGGCCGAAAACGGCACGCTCGAGAAGACGTCCGCGACCGATTGCAGGACCGGCTTCGGGCGCCGCTCGGCATCGACCAGGCCGAACGCCCAGTCGCTGATGGCTTGTCCACCCCGCCACCATTCGTCGGTCCACGCGAACGCCACGGCGCCGCAGGCGCCCTCGGCAAACGACGCTCGAAGTTGCATCGCGGTCAGCGCGGCCTGTCCACTCACACCTTCCCGCGAGCTGTCGGCCCCGGCTTCGGCCACCAGCAGCGGCTTGTGACCGGCGATGTTCTGCAGGCGCGCCAGGTAGGCGCGGAGATCGCCCTCGCGATGCAGGTAAACGTTGAACGCGCACAGGTCGACGAACGGCAGGTTGAGGTACTCGGTGGGCGGATAGTTGACGTAGGTGAAGATCGTGTCGGGCGCGATCGCCTTGGCGTCCCCATACAGCTCGGAGAGGAACCGTTCGACACGTTCAGGGCCGAGCCAGCGCACGACGGCGGCGGGGATCTCGTTGCCCAGCGCCAGCATCAGCACAGCCGGGTGCGACGCGAGCGCACGAACATTCGCCACGACGTCGCGCCGGATGGCTCTGGACAACTGTCGGTCGTCCAGGAACGCGACGTGGTCGGCCCACGGCACCCCGGCCATGATCCGGAGACGGTGCCGCTGTGCCAGGTCCAGGAACCGCTGGTCCGGCACGGTGTACGTGCGTATCGTGTTCACGCCGGCGCGACGCATCAACGCGAAGTCTTCGGCGATGCGCGCGGGCGGCGGAAAGTACTGGCCGTCCTTGTCAGGCGCGAACGTGCCGTAACTCACGCCTTTGACCCAGAACCGCTCGGGCCCCAGTTGAAGGAACTTACCCGCGACCGTCGCGCGCAGAGAGGTGCCGTTCACGTGGTGATCGCGATCACCCGTGTGAGGTTGTTGGCGGCGAAGCCGCTGCCGAGTCGGTTCGCCTACGGTGGACAGTTTTGTAATCGAACGGCGCAGGCTGGCCCGCGCGGCATCTCGATCTCTCGTAGGCGCCTCGTTGATCGGGTCGGTCGGCAGGGGGTCCCCGGGTCCGGGTCGCATACAAGGACTACGCCAAAGACCGATCTGCCGTGGCAAGGGGGCGGGGCGCAGAAAGCTGGTACGCCTGTGCAGTTCGATGACTACTTCTATGCAGATCGGCCCGGCGCCCTATTTGTTCAAGACTCGAGCGGTCGCCGTTCGTCTCTGCGGTCGCCGGACGAGCGATCACAAATCCGTAAGACGATCAGCCAGCGGGACAAATGTCTCCGGCGCTGGGGACTAACGGTCGGTCGGCAGGTGGCGCGGAAAACCCAGCTGTATGTCCGTTTCTAATGCTTAGCCGCGCGATCGTTACACGATCAACCACCATCGGCGGGCTCGCCCGCGAACGTCCGCGGCGCTGAGAGGCACAACCGCGATCGCTAACGATGAGCTTTGCTTCCTGAAGCCGGGCGGCGTGTTTCAGGGTGAATCGCCAGCTCCAAAAGCCGCGTCAACACGGCCGGAGCGCTGAAGTACGTCTCCGCCACCGCCCTGGCCGCGTCGCAGTGTGTGCGATATCGTTCGTTGATCGCATCGACACCCGCCAGCACGTCCTCCACTGTCCGGAACGGCAGTACTCCTTCGGACGTCCGCAGCCATTCACCAAACCCGGTATCCTGGACGAGCACTGGGCGTCCGCTCGCCAAGTACAGGGCACTGCGCTCGCTGAACCAGCCACTCCGACTCACGACGTAGCCGTGCTTGGCGACGCCGAACTCGGCTCTCGAGGCCTGAATGTAGTCGCGATAGTGCCCCAAGCTGCGGCTCGGTTCGCGCGGATCGATCAGCGTCCAGCCATGCTCCTTCATCATCTTCCCGGGCTGAGTGCGGCTCCCGAAGGCCAGCTCGAAAACCGGACCGGTTCTCGTGGGCAGATCGAGGAAGGGACCGAACGAATCCGCCTTGGGACCATAGCGCCGCCCGTGGTACTCGATCGCGGGATAGGCTTCCCACAACATTATGGACGTGTACGAGCCGGCAGGAGGCGCGGGTGTCACGGCCCATGCGTCGAGCACTACCGGCTGGCGCGTCGCCTGCCACTGAAAACCGTCGTCGGGAATGGACGAGAGTCCCGCAGACAGGTTCTCGCCAAACGAAAAGAAGGCGGTGTGACAGGCGGCGCGTGTCCGGGCGTCGGCGCTGGTGAGGTGACGGACCTGCGTGAATGCCGGATCGGTATCGACGAGCACTCTCACGGGCACGTCCATCAGCCACGGCCTGATCGGATTGACGGCCGACACATTCAGGAACAGATCGGCGGTCGCACAGATATCCAAGGCCTGATCGGCGCACGGCCCACGCCAGGCCGCCTTATGCGCGTCGTAATACGCCCAGCGCTCGGGAAGGCCGAGCTCGCCCATGGCCGACGACAAGAACTGTAGCCCGTAGCTCGGGTCCGTACTCTGCGTATTGGTTTCCGGGTTGTAGCAAGAGGCGTAGTCGTCGCTGTCTTCGAAAAAATACACCTCGTGGCCCAGGCGCGTCAGAGCGAGGACATACTGCAGGTAGTGCCACGCCAGTCCGGCGAGCGGCCCGCGAACGATGTAGCCAAGCAGGATGATGCGCAAACGGCTATCGCGAATCACGTCTCTACTCGCGTTCGTATAGTCGCGATAGTGGAGCGTGACTTGACGTCACCGTCAAGAGAAAAGCCCACCACCTCGGCCGTGTGTGTCCAGATCCTTGGCGACGACCTACGGATGCGCTGCTGAAAGCGCGAGGGACAGATGTCAGTCGGCTGGCTTCGACGTGCCGAGCGTCAGCAGCCAGATGTCGCCCTCGGTCACGCGCCGCGAAAAGTAGGCTTCGCGCCCATCTCGCGTCAGCTGCGGCGGCCCGATCACGTCACGCTCGGCCGACCAGACCTTTTCGACCTTCAGGGATTGCGTGTCGACGACATGGAAATCCCGTCCAGCCGATACGAACATCACATGCCGGCTGTCGGGCAACCATACCGGGTAGCCGCCGAAATCGGTGAGCCGTTCGAACCTCCGCGATCGAAGCGAGTAGGTGATGATGCCGCGCGCCGCCAGCCCCGCCTGGCCCACCAGCTGCGTTCCGTCTGGCGACCACGCGTTGACGACGAACTCGTCGCGACCGTCGGTGGGTGGAGGTATGACCTGCGGCTGTTGATCGCTCCAGGGCCGACTGGAGTCGAAGACGTACACGTTGTTGTCCGAATGACCGATACCCGCGGCCATGAGAACAGCAATCCTGGAACCGTCGGGCGACCACGCCGGATAGATCGCATCGGCGAGCGGGCTGAGCTGCTGGAGATCGCTGCCGTCCGGGCGAATCTTCCACAAGTACTGGTCCTTGCCGCGAATCGCGTGAAAGGCGATCCACTGACCGTCAGGTGACCAACGCGGCATCCGGTCGATCGACTCGAGTCCACTGGTGAGCTGCCGCAATCCGGTGCCGTCGCTGCGGACGACATAGAGATCCCCTTCGGGCTGAACGCTCGAGTAGAACGCCACCCACTTGCCGTCTGGAGACGGATCAGGGTTGGCCCATAGGCGCGACCCCGTGGTGATCCACGTCGGCTCTCCACGTGGGGCGCCGGTCGCAGGGTCGATTCGGAGCTGTTGGAGGTTGCGGCTGCGGAGAATCGAGCTGTAGGCGATTCGCCTGCCGTCCGCCGACAGCGTAATGTGAGCAACGAACGGTGACGGCGTGGTGACGGCTTCCGGAGGACCGGAGGGGCGTCCTGACGCCTCGTCGATGGGAACGCGCCACAGATTGATCGGGCCGCCACGCCCGCTGGCGAAATAGAGATGCTTGCCGTCGGGCGCCCAAACGGGATTCCAGTTCCGGGCACCATCCGTAGTAACCGCCACCGGGTTGTCGCCCGAACCATCGACGGTCCAGATATCCAGCCGTGTACTCCCAGCAATCGCACCTCTTGTCGTGTATGCGATTCGCTGCCCGTGCGGCGACCAGCTTGGCAAGACCGCGTCGACGTTTCCGAGTTGCCGCTCTTCGCCGGTCGCGATATTCACAACCCACAACGAGCTCAGCCCCAGCGTGTTCTGCGGATCGAGATCGGCATTCTCGGTCGTGAACGCGATGTGTTGACCGTCGGGTGACCAGGTTGGCTTGAAGCCACGACGCGTCAGGCGCCGGGCCGCTTCTCCGGTGCGACCCATGAGGAAGATTCCGCCGCCGTCGCGGCTCGATCGAAACGCGATGCGCTCGCCATCCGGCGAGAACGCCGGCTGATCGTCGTCGTCCTGCGAATCGCCCGTGAGATTGATTGGCGTCTGGCCGGTCGTACTCTGCAAGAAGATATGCCGCCTGCCGTCGACTTCGCCGCCGTATACGACCCACTTGCCGTCGGGCGACAGGCTGGGGAACCACTCGAGTCCTGACTGCGACGTGATCTGCGTGAAGGTCGGCTGCAAGAGCTCCGGAGCCTCCGACGGGATCGTCCATGTCCGCCACAACAGGCCGACGATCAGCGCCATCGACACGGCGATGGCTCCGCCCAACGCATACCGCCGTTGCTCCTTCGCGGAATCCAACAATCGTCCGATCCGCGATCGGCTCCCCAGTCGGCCCAGCGCGTCATCGAGCTCGAGGCATGCGTCGCCGATGTCGCGAAGTCGCCTGGCGAAATCTTTCTGAAGACATCGCTGTAACAAACGACGGATGCTCGCCGGCGTCGCCAACGGGAGCAGTCGCCAGTTGGGGTCGTGCTCGAGAATCGCTGCCATCGTGTCGGAGACGGTGTCGCGATGGAACGCCTGATGGCCGGTCAGCATTTCGTAGAGAACGCAGCCGAACGCCCAGATATCAGAGCGCTTGTCAACGGACCTGCCACGCGCCTGCTCCGGGCTCATATACGCCGCGGTTCCCAGGATGACGCCGTGAGCGGAGCCGTTCAGCGTGATCGTCGGTGAGTGGGCCAGCTCCGGTGTCGCGCCCTCGCCATCGGTTTTGGCCAGCCCGAAGTCGAGCACCTTCACCACACCGGATACTGTGACCTTGACGTTCGCCGGCTTGAGATCGCGATGGACGATCCCCTTTTCGTGCGCGGCGGAGAGCGCATCAGCGATTTGTCGACCAATCGTCAGGGCTTCTTCAACGCTTATGCGGCCCGCCGTGAGACGGTCTGCCAGCGTCGGCCCTTCCACGAGTTCCAGCACCAGCGCCGGCGTGCCCCCGGCTTCTTCAATGCCGTAGATGGCGGCAATGTGCGGGTGATTGAGCGCCGCCAGCACACGCGCTTCACGCTCGAATCGAGCGAGCCGCTCGGGATGGGTCGTGAAGGCGCGTGGCAGGATCTTGATGGCGACGTCGCGCCCGAGACGTGCGTCCCGCGCGCGGTAAACCTCGCCCATACCGCCGGCGCCCAGCGGCGCCACCACGTCGTAGGGGCCCAGACGCGTGCCCGCGCTCAGCCCGGGAGACGAGGTGGTGCCGGAGCGCGTTGTGCTGGATGCCTCCCGCAACCCGGCCAGGAACGACTCGGATGCCGCCGGCCACCCGTCGAAAAGTGAGCCGTCGGCCGCGTCCGCTTCCAGCAGTGCCTCAACGTCCCGGCGCAGTGTTTCATCGCCCGCGACAGCTGCTGACACGAAGGCAGACCGCGCGGCCGATGGCTGGTCAACGGCGGCTTCGAACAGCCGTTTGACGCGGAGCCATCGATTGTCGGTCATACGGGACGGCGTGAACCGGCGTCGGTCACGACCCGCTCCGCGGGCGCCAGCTCGTGCCTGAGCCATGCCTTCGCGGTTCGCCACTCCCGTTTGGCCGTCGACGGTGACACGTTCAGCACGTGCGCCACTTCGTCGATCGTCAGACCGCCGAACGCCCGCAGCTCGACGATGTGGGCGAGACCGGGATCGAGCTTCTCCAGCCGGCCCAGGGCATAGTCCAGGGCGAGGACTGGAACTTCGGTCGCCGCCCTTTCCGCGATGTCCTCGATCGGCACCCGTTGCGCACCGTTGCCCCTCTTTCGTGCCTTCTGCCGGCGCGCGTGATCGACGAGGATCCGGCGCATGACCTGCGCCGCGACCCCGTAGAAGTGCGCGCGATTCTGCCAGTCGACGTTGCGCTGTTCGACCAGTCGCACGTACGCCTCGTGCACCAGCGCGGTTGGTTGCAGCGTATGTCCTGCTCGCTCGCGCCGCAACTGGCGCGCGGCCACCCGCCGCAATTCGGCATAGACCAGCGGCAGCAGGCGATCGAGGGCCCGCCGGTCGCCGCGGCTCCAGCCGTCGAGAAGCGCCGTGACGTCGTGGACGGTGGACATCAGCGAACCTAAGGGTCGAAGGACCAACAGGATAGGAGCTTGACGCCGCAACCGCAAGCCAACTGGCTTTACCGGAGGCCCGTTCTGGCCCGCGGTTGCACGCGCTCGTCGAGCGGCAACATCTTTACGCCGACGTACCAGACAGCCTCTCGACCGCCGCGTGGGACGTTAAGCCCGGCGCGAGATCGTGGGCGTGTATGAGGTCGCCTGGCCGGCGACCTCGAATTGCAAATAGTGATGGTTGCGAAGATGAATATCGATCAGGTGCGTTAGGGGCGCTTGCGCCCGAAGCGCTGGATCGCGCATGATGCGGGCAATCTGGAGGTTCCATGGCGAAGGCCAAGCGCACCACTCATCGCAGTAGCAAGGGCCAGAAACTCTACGCTGTCCGTGACGCGAGCGGACAATTCAAGGACATCCAGACGTACGAGCGCGCCCACCGCGCCGACCTGGCGAAGACCTCGAAGAGTGAGAAGACGGCGGCCAGCAAGAAGGTGGGGCGCAAGACCGCAAAGAAGCGCTGACGCTCGAGGCCTTCGCCTGCCACTCGTCGTACGTTGCCTGGGCCGGCCTGCCAGCCTTTTCTGGCGCAGCTCCGCCGTTCTGCTTCTGTTTGCGTCGGCGTGCGGCGGCACTGCCTCGTCGACTGGACCGTCGCCTCGTCCTCTTCCTCCGCTACCGGGGCACGAGGTACTCACGGGGCGAGTGGCTGACCGCACCACCGCAGCACCGCTTCCCGGCGCCACCGTTACTTTCTCGCAACCGCATCCGTCCCCATCTGCAACGACTGACGGTTCCGGACATTACAGTTTGAGTGGCTTACCGGGCCCGGGCGGCGGAGCGTTCGTGTGGGCTACCGCCGAAGGCTACGAAGACGATCTTCAGGTACTATCGCGCGGTGTCTCAGGATTTTCGTCTGTATCCCATCGAGCGGATTTCGGCGGGCAGTTCCACGGTGGTGACCGTGCGGCCTGACGACTCTCTGTGCTGGAACAATATCCACGAGCCGGGGTATGGGAACGACTATGTATGCCGAAAGCTGCGCATTGTGCCCGTTGCCGGAGTCATCACTGTGGAGGCGCTCCCCATCGGCGGAGGAGGATCTCGCCCTCCTCTTGTCGTAGCGGTCAGTGCCGGCAATCGCGTGCTTTTTGAGCGTCTGGGGAATCCGGTGTCGGTCCCGATGACCGGCGGAACTGAGGTCATCGCATTCGTCGAAATGGCCGCCAATTCGCCGACGACGCAATCATTCACGCTGACGACGTCGATAGCGCCACGATGACCAGCGAAGCAATGGCGCTACAGGCCGTCGGAAACGGGCGACCTTTTAGACCCAAGGCAGTTGGTTGGAGCGGCCAAACCCATCGTTCGATTCCAGCCCCCCGAAACCAACACGAAAAAGGGCGACCCGCGAACGCCGATGGCGCATCGACCGACGTGGAACTATGACCCACATCGCGTCAGAACCAGAACTTCGCGGCGAGTTGCACGACACGTGGATCGAGCGCCGTCGTGATCGTCCCGAAGCTCGCCGGTCCGAGCTGCGCCGCCGGTGCGCCGAAATTCGCGGTGTTCAGCAGGTTGAACACCTCCAAACGCAGCTCGATCGCGCGCTCACCTCCGAACCTGACGTTACGCATCACGGCGAGATCGACGTCGTGGTACGACGGCCCCCGCACCGGATTGCGAGAGGCGGATCCGATCGTGAACTGATTGGCCGTTGCGAACGCGGCCGTGTTGAACCAGCGAGCGGGTGTCCGCTCGTCAGCGGGCAGTGTCGGATCGCCGACGAGATTCGGGCGCTGGGTCGTGAAGCCGGCATACCCGAGCGAGTTCGCCTGCGTCACCGCGACCGGCACCCCGGACTGCATGGTCATGAAGCTCGCGACGCTCCAATCGTTCACCAGTGCGCCGACCACGCCAGTGGGGTGCTTGGCACGGCCCTCGCCCACCGGAAGATCCCACACGACCGAGGCGGCGAAGTAGTGCGGAATGTCTCCGGTCGAGTAGTCGCGGTCGCGCTCCAGATTGTGACTGTCGGCGACGGCGGCGTTCGTCAGCGGTCCGGTCAGAATGGACGCGTCGAACACCGACGAGGCGATGTCGGTCAGCTTCGAACGGGTGTAGGCGGCCGAGTAGGTCAGGCCGCCCGACATTCGCTGACGAATGCTGAACGCGAGACCCTGGTAGTTCGTCGTGCCGACATTGTTCCGATAAAAGCTGACCGCGGTGTAGTCCGGATAGGGTTTCATGAGCTGCGCCCTCGTGATCGTCGGGTCGCCGATCGAGGACGAGCGGGGAATGATCCCGAAAAACGGGTTGGGGACCCTCTCGAGGAGCGTGGGCCCGAGTCTCAGTTGTTCCTCCGTCAACTGATTGATGTTGCTGTCCGGGATCCCGATGTTCGTAATCTTCGATCCGAGGTAGGAGACTTCGATGGCCGTGTTCGCCGTCAACTCGCGCTGGACCGACACGTTCCACTGTTGCGCGTAGCCCGACCCGAGCGTTCCCGTCAACGGTGAACACGCCTTGTCCGAGGCCGGCGGTTGGCGTCGGACCGACTGGTGTGACGGTCGGTCCCTTCGCCAGCACGAAGGCCGGTGCGATGTTGTCGAGCGTGCGCAGCGACACGGTCTGCAGGAACGGAAAGTTCGGCGTCGTGAAAGGCGTCGTGATCCCCGCCATCTCGATCCAGACCTTCCCGTACCCCGAGCTGACGATGGTCTTGTCCGTCAGGCGGTAGACGGCGCCAATGCGCGGGCCGAAGTTGTCCTTCTTGAGCGGCCGTACCGGCTCCGTACCTGGATAGTCGAGCTGCCGCGTCTGTAAATTGAATACCGCGGTTTGACCGTTGATCTCCGTGGACGGGAAATTGAGCGTGTATCGCAGCCCCGCATTGATCGTGAGGCGCTCGGACACCTTCCAGTCGTCCTGGATGAAGTACTCCTGAAAGTGCGCGCGTTCCTGAATATCCGTCTGCTGGAGGTCGATGGCAAAGGTCTGCACCTGTCCGAGCAGGAAGCTCGCAAACGCGTTGCCGGTGTTCGCGACCCCGGGTAGATCGCTGCCGACGGTGCTGAAGACAAACGATCCCGTCGGCCAGGGGGGTTGGATCACGTTGAGCCGCTCCCATCGCCAGTCGAGCCCCATCTTCATGGTGTGGCGGCCTTTCAGCCAGGTGAGCGAATCGGCGATCTGTGTGACGCTGGTGCTGAAGTCCGAGGCCGTGTTATTCGGCGATCCGAGCTGCTGGTAGCCGTTCGGTGCGAAGGTCGGCATCGTGTTGGGAAATTGCGCATTCGACGGGATGCCGGGAATGTTGAGCGCGGCTCCCGCAGACGAAGACAACGACACCGCGCTCCGCTGGACGGATCGCCGTGTATCTCCTATGCGCAGTTCGTTCAGCAGGTTGGGCGAGAAGGTGTGTTGATAGTTCGAAGCAAACGCCCACGCCGTCGTATCCTGCGGACCGACGGCCACGCTGCCGGCCAGGATGGTCCCACTCCCATCCGGAAAGGCTGTCACCGGTTCGGCGTGACCGCGGAAGTACGTCAACCGTCCGAACGCCTGATCCCGGCCGGTCGCGAACTTGTGATCGAGGCGCACATCGCCCTGATCCTGATCGTCGATTTCGTTGGCCGTCCGGCTGTAGTTGTTCGCGGTGGCGGTGTTTGTCGGGAGCGGGTAGCGCTCGAGAAGCGACAGCGCGACCGGATCCATGGCGCTTCTCGGAATCGTGTTGTTCGGAAACTGCTGACGCGTATTTCCCACCGTCGTCGCCGGATCGTAGATGTTCTGGCGGAAGACACCTGAACGTTCGGCGAGCGTGGGCACGTTCGAGGTCACCGTGCGGCCGATGCTCTGTCGCTGACCCTGATAATCGACAAAGAAGAACGTCCGGTCCTTCACAAGGGGGCCGCCGAACATGCCGCCGTACTGATTCCGCCGATAGTCCGGTTTCACCGGATTGCTCGCCTGGAAGTAGTTCCTGGCGTTCAGATGCTCGTTGCGAAAGAATTCGAACACGTTGCCGTGAAAGGCATTGGTGCCCGATTTCGTCGTGAGATTGACCACGCCGCCATTGAACCGCCCGAATTCGGCCGGCGGGCTGTTGCTCTCGATCTTGAACTCCTGGATGGCGTCGATGATCGGATAGTACGCGAGCTGCCCCGGCTCGGGCTGCAGCACGGAGATGCCGTCGAAGAGATACTCGTTCGTTCGCGGTCTCCCGCCGTTGATGCGCGGCAGGACGGAATTCGGCGGCAGGGCGACGCCAGGCGCGATGGCGGCGAGCATGATGAACAGGCGGCCGTTCAGCGGCAGCCGCACGACCTGCTCGTTCTCGACGACGGTCCCGAGGCTTGCGGTCTCCGCTCGCACAATCGGCGCGTCGCCGACCACTGTCACCTGTTCTTGAACGCCTCCGACCGCGAGATCGAAATCGATGCGCGCCTTCTCACCCGTCGACAAGCGAATGCCCTCGCGGCGCACGGGCTTGAACCCAGACAGCTCGATATCGAGGCGGTATTCGCCTGGTGCCAGGCTGGCCGCGGTGTACACGCCATCGCCAGTGGAGACGACCACTCGCTGCAGATTCGTCCGTGTTTCGGTGACGGTGATCGTCGCGCCGGGAACGGCGGCCCCAGCCTGATCCTGCACAAGACCGGTGATTTCGCCGGCAGCCGTCTGAGCATATGCCGGCGACGCGCCGACGCAGCAGGCGCTCGCGACGACAAAGCAGATTGAAAGCGATCTCCCTCGAGTCATACGCTTCGTTCCCGCCACTCGGTTCCCTCCTGGTTGATCGTGAACGCGCGCCCAGATGGGCCGCTCGGTGCCTGTCCGGCCAACGGTGCGCACCCTGACCGGCCCACGTAAAACTCTAGATCGGACTCATATGGTTACTCAAATCGGATGAATCCGACTTAAATGAGCCATTCCTGAAAGGAGGCTTCGCTGCGATGACGCATCGGCGATCACCGCGGCGTCACGCCGGTCCGGGCAGCGGAGGCTGGCGGTAAGCCGTCCGCGAGAGCCTCACCAGGCGACAGGCACGCGGGACGGATAACCGATGCTCGCGCACCGGCACCGCCGCGATCTGCCGCTTCGGACTTCGCCAAGCCTCGGATTTCGTCAGGTCGTCGATCTCGAACAACGAGCAACTGGCGCCGAACCATGGCCCCGGCTTCCCGATGGTCAAAATGAAGGACCGTCGATACCGCGTGGGCATTGTCAACCTGAGCAGAGGGATCGTGCCGGGCGTTCGGCTGCTCGACAAGTGCGAGCCGAGCGCCAACTTCGTCGATGTAGGCCATCGACTGCCGTCACTCCCGCGTTATCCCTTCCACATATAATTTCCGTCACTTTTGGCTCGGCGTGGCGAATAGGAGACGAGATATGCGTAGACGGCGTTCTCTGATGGTATTGGTAGCGGCATTCTGCATCGGGAGTTCGACACCACACGCGGCGGAAACTCCTCAGCTCGTGCTCCGTGGCACGTACGCGACAGGATTGCCTGGCGACAGCGCGGAGGTCATCAGCATCCGTCACACCGACGCGATCGCGGCAATAACAAGCACGGCGGGGAGCGTCGATGTCCTCGACTTGTCGGATCCCGACAAGCCCAATCTCATCGTCCGCGTCGACATCGACTCGACGACTGGCACGCCGAACTCGGTTGCCGTTCATCCGGTTCACGACTACTTCCTGGTAGTCACGGGGAGGGCCGGCGTCGTGGGTACGGTGTTCGCCTACAGCCTCTTCGACGGTGAGCTCCTGGCATCCGCGGCGGTGGGCATCCAGCCGGATGCGGTCGTGATTTCACCAAATGGGCAATACGCGGTGGTCGCCAACGAAGCGGAAGGCGCAGGTCTCAACGACAACGGCGGCGCCGGATCGCTTTCGATCATCGACCTCAGCGGCTTCAACGGCCATGGTGAAGACGATGACCTCGTCGTGACCCCCGTGTCGCTCCCTTCGCTCGCTGGCGTCGCAGGCGTGAGCAGCGGACGGACAGACGACATCGCTCGGCTTCCCATCGACAACTCACCCGGCACCCTGGAGCCGGAAAACATCGCCTTCAGTCACAACAGTCGGTACGTGTTCATCACCCTGCAGGAGAACAACGCCATCATCCAGCTCGACGTTCGCACCCGGGAAATGGGGGTTGTTGGCGCGGGTCAGACGACGCATGCGGCCGACCTGATCAACGGCGGCGGGTATGCGCCGGCTCAGACGCTGACGGCATTTCGCGAACCTGACGGCATTGCTGTCGATGAGACAGGCCGCTTCTTCGTCACTGCAGACGAGGGCGACACTCGGGACGGAGCCGCCGCCTCGGGCCCGCGTGGCGGTCGCACGGTCAGTGTGTTCGACGCCCGCACGGGCGCCTTCATCGCCGACACCGGCCGCCAGATCGATGACAAGGCCAACCGGGTCGCCGTCTATCCCGACAACCGCAGCGAACGAGGCAGTTCCGAGCCCGAGGGCATCGATCTCGTCAGCTACCGCGGTGTGACGCTTGCCGCCGTTGCCTTGGAGCGCGCGAACGCGATAGCGCTCGTCGACGTCTCCGATCCGACGTCGCCCAAAGTCAAGAATGTCACGCCGCTGGTAGGCCACATCGGACCCGAATCAGTCAAGTTCTTCCGCCGCGGTCCTCGCCTCTTCGTCGCGAGCGGCAACGAAGTGACTGGAACGGTCACGGTCCTCGAAGTGGTTTTCTAGATTGATACCGGTGACGGTGGGCGTCAGCCTCGACGCCCACCTATCGCCGCAATGGCTGATCGAGCGAGTCCCATTTGTACGCGGCGGCGACATGCTGCTGCGTCAAGGAACGCCTCCGGTCCTTGAGCGTTCCGCCCGCTCCCTTCGTTGATGCGCGCCGTGGACCGAAAGAATCACCTTGGCCCCTACCTGGTCTGTTGGTGAGGAGAGAGTAGCTCAACCCCTTGACAGGGGAGGTCATGGAATTGGGTAGTCTGATCGAGCGGTGGCGAGCCAGTTTCAGCGCAGCGGGCGGATGCTGTTACAGGGGGCTGCGCTCGACCAGACGATGCGAGCGTTCGTGATCGGTTGCCATCTACTCAGCCGGCCCTCGAATAACGCGCACGTTGCCAACACGGCAGATCGCGACCGTGGCCTTGGAGGACCAGCGCGATGGACTCGTTAGATGCCTGTTAGATGAAACGAAAAGGGCTTGCAACTAAGATCGCTGCAAGCCCTTTCAAAGTTGGTTGCGGGGGCGGGATTTGAACCCGCGACCTTTGGGTTATGAGCCCAACGAGCTACCGGACTGCTCCACCCCGCGTCAAGGCATCGGCGACGTCATTACCACCGCCGAAGAATTTCCACTTTAGCACGCTGCTTACCTTCCGGTAAAGGCGCAGTCTCGCTAGGGCTTGGCGGGGGGGACGTCCTTGAGGATGAACAGCTTCTCGCCGGGTTTGATCAGGCCCAGGCGTTCGCGGGCCACTTTCTCGATGGTATCGGCGTCCTCGCGCAACAGCCGAGCCTCTTCGCGCAGGCGGGCGTTCTCGCCGCGAATCCGGAGCAGCGACGTTTCGAGGCCGCGGAAGTCCTGCCGCGCCTTCACCAGCTCGACGAGCCCCTTTTCCCCGACCAGCGCGTCGAGGAAGAAAATACAGCCAATCGCGAGCAGCGCGTACTGCACCAGGCGCCGACCCCGCGACTGCGGGGGAGCCGGCGACGCCTTCTTGGGCGCAGGGCTGGAAGACACGGTCATGTCGAGCTTTCCGTCCGTGCGAGAATAGCGCGTTTTCGATCGCGAGTACAGCCCCAAAATACGCACGACGACAGGACTTGTACCGCATCTCGAGGCCGAGTACAAGCAGGGATTGTCACGATGATCACTCCGTCGAGCGTAGCCGTGGTACTGACGACAATTGGCGCCGACGCCGACGGTGTGGCGCTGGCTCGCACGCTGGTGGAGGAGGGCCTTGCCGCCTGCGTGAACGTGCTGCCGCCCATGCAGTCGGTCTATCGCTGGCATCATGCCGTGCAGGTCGAACGGGAGCACCAGCTGGTGATCAAAACCGCGCCGGCAAACCTGGCGGCGCTCGAGGCGCGTTTGCACGAGCTGCATCCCTACGAGCTGCCGGAGTTCCTGGTGCTGAGTGCCGAAGGGTCGCTGGCCTACGTCGCCTGGGTGGGGGCCGCCAACATCGACGGATCCGATCCGGCAGAGGGTGGCTGAGTGACCCTCCCCGGTGTCGTCGCGGCGACCCTGGGCTGCGTCAGCCTGGCGGCGTGCGAACTGCGTCCGCCGTTCCCGATCATCGACATGCACATGCACGCGCAGGCGGCCGACTTCAACGGCCCGCCGCCGCTAGGCATATGCACGCCGTTCCCCGAGTTCCCGGTGCGCGATCCCCAGCAAGACTACGCGGCCGCGTTCATCAATCTGCTCAAGCACCCGACGTGCTCCGATCCGGTGTGGTCGCCAACGACCGACGACGGCGTGATGAACGCGACGTTCGAGGTGCTGCGCCGGCGCAACATCATCGGGGTGGTCAGCGGGAGCGACGCCACGGTTGAAGGCGGGATGGCCAGGGTACAGCGCTGGCGCGCCGCCGCCCCCGATCGCGTGATTCCCGCGCTGGGATTCAGACTGGGCCAGGGCACGGCGTCGGTCGAGACCGTGACACGACTGCACGAGCAGGGACAGTTCGCCGTGTTCGGGGAAGTGGGCATCCAATACGAGGGGATCGCGCCGGACGATCCCGCGTTCGAGCCCTATCTCGCGCTGGCCGAACAACGCGACATCCCGGTGGGCATCCACATCGGCATCGGGCCCCCCGGCTCTCCGTATATGGATGCTCCGGGCTACCGCGCACGCCTGCACAGTCCGCTGGTGCTGGAGGAAGCGCTGGTCCGCCACCCCAAGCTGCGCCTCTACATCATGCACGCCGGCTGGCCCATGCTCGACGATCTGCTCGCTGTCCTGTGGACCCATCCTCATGTGCACGTAGACACCGGTGCCATTGCAGCCGTGCTCCCGCGCGCGGAGTTCCACCGCTTCCTGCAGCGCATCGTCGAGGCCGGCTTCGCCAGCCGCGTGATGTTCGGATCGGATCAGATGACCTGGCCCGGCATGATCGAGCGAGGCCTGGAGGCCATCGAGTCCGCGCCGTTTCTCACCGAGGACCAGAAGCGGGACATCCTCTACAACAACGCCGCACGATTCCTGCGCCTGAGCGACGAGCAGATCGCGAGGCATCAAGGCCGCTCGAGCCGGTAGTTTCAGGTCTATTTGAGTCGCTTGTCCGGCGCTCGGCGCGGCGGCTGCCCAGCCAGCCGCCAGAACTGCGCCTCGTTCAGCAGCACGATGCGGTGGCCCTTCTCCCGGAGCCGCTTGATCTCCATCAGCTTACGGCCGGCGTCGCGTCCGGCGGCCTGCAGCTTGTTCGGCTTGCCGCGCACCACCACCGACGTGCGCACCGAGGGCCCGCTGTGGACGGTGGCGCCCGCCTTGCGCGCGGCCTTGGCCGCCACGTCCCGCTTGACGCTCAGGATGCCGGTGAAGGCCAGGTGCGCGCCCCGGAGCGTCCGCAGGCGCGCCCACCTTCAGCGCCGCCGGCGGTTTCGACAGCGCCTCGATCAGCTCGGTGGCGCTTTCGTAGCGCTTGCTGCGCTCGGCGATGCAGCGGTAGATCACTTCCTTCAGGTGGTCGCTGCAGTTGAACGCGCGCACTTCGGGTTTGCGGATGCGCGCGTGCGCGGACCCTTTGACCAGCATCCCGATCAGCTGGCCGACCTGGTAGACGTCGTCGCGCGCCTGCCACTTGGGCGCGGCGCCCTGCAACGATGTCGCTCGGCGCCATGTGCGGGTTCAGCGTGTGCACCGTGATGCCGCGGTTATCTGTCTGCGACCGGACGATGCCGAAGTCGCCGAGCTTGAGGCGCGGCCCGTCGCACACGAAGACGTTGAGGGGCGTCAGATCGCGGTGGAGCAGCTGGCCGCGGTGCAGCTTGCCCAGCACCTCCAGGATGCCGGCGATCTCGCGGCGCACGGCCGTCTCCGACCACTTCCGGCTGGTGCGGCTGAGAAAGGCGCTGAGGTCGCCCTGCTGGGCGTATTCCAGCACCAGGCCGTACAGGAGCCTCTTCCCCGGCCGGTTCGTCAGCGGAAAGGCGTCGTAGACCCGGATCGCGCGAGGATGGTCGCCCAGGAGCTGGCCGAAATAGGCCTCGCGCAGCCACCCGTTGATGTGCGGGCTGACCTTGATGCAGACCGTCGCTGGAACCGTCGTCGAGCGACCGAGCCGCGTCGCCAGGTAGACCTGCCCGAAGCCGCCTTGCCCGAGCAGCCGCCCGATGCGGTAGGTGAGTCCGGTTTCCGGGCTGGTGATGGTTTCGTCCTGGCCGAGGAGCCGCCCGGCGTGCGGACCGGCCGCGACGGTCGCTGCCCGCGTGGTGGCGTCGCTGGCGCGTCGCAGCGTCATCGCCCTTACCCCGCGAGACTCCCGCTTCTGCGGCTCCGCAGCCAGGCGATGGCCGGGGGCAGCAGCGACACAGCGATCACCACGGCCACCACGATGTGGATGCGCTCCTCGATGTTGGGGACCAGGTTGCCCAGCAGGTAGCCGGCCAGCGTCATGCTGGTCACCCACAGGATGGCGCCCAGCACGTTGTAGGTGGCGAAGCGCCGGTAGCCCATCTCGCCCACGCCGGCCACCACCGGCGCGAACGTCCGCAGGATCGGGATGAACTGCGCCAGCACCACGGTCTTGCCGCCGTGGCGCTCGTAGTATTCGTGCGTCATCCGCACGTGCTCGCGGCGGAAGAGCAGCGAGTCGGGCCGGCTGTACAGCGCCACGCCCGTGCGCTTGCCGATCCAGTAGCCGGTGGCGTTGCCGACGATGGCGGCCACGATCAGCGCCGGAATCAGCGCCTGGATGTCTCAGGTCGCCGCGGGCGGCAAAGAGGCCGGCCGTGATCAGCAGCGAGTCGCCCGGCAGGAAGAACCCGATCAGCAGCCCGGTCTCGGCGAAGACGATCAGCGATGCAGCCGTAGAACCCCACCAGCCGGATCAGCTCGGGGACGTTGTAGACGTTGGAGAAGAAGCTGGTGATGAGGTCCATGGGCCTACACGCGGCCCAGCGCCTGGGACAGGTCCTCGAGCAGGTCGTCGACGTCCTCGATGCCCACCGACACGCGCACCAGGTCGTCGGTGACGCCCATGGCGTTGAGCATCTCCACCGGGACCGACCCGTGCGTCATCGACGCCGGGTGGCTGATCAGGGTCTCGACGCCGCCCAGGCTCTCGGCCAGCGCCATCAAGCGCACGCCGTTCAAGACCGTCCGGGCCCGTTCCAGCGACCCCATCGCAAAGGCGACGATGCCGCCGAACCCGCGCATCTGCCGCTTGGCCAGCGCGTGGTGCGGATGAGCCGGGCAGGCCAGGGTAGTGCACCAGCGGCACCGCCAGGATGGCTCGCCAGGAACTCGGCCAGGCGCTGCGCGTTGGCGTTGTGGCGCTCCATCCGCAGCGGCAGCGTCTTGGTGCCGCGCAGCACCAGCCACGCGTCCATCGGACCCAGGATCGCGCCTTCCGCGTTCTGCACGAACCGCAGCCACTCGATGTGGTCGTCGCGGGTGGCCACCAGGATGCCGCCGATGCTGTCGCTGTGCCCGTTCAGGAACTTCGTGGTGCTGTGGAGCACCAGGTCGGCTCCCAGCTCCAGCGGCCGCTGCACGTACGGGCTGGCAAAGGTGTTGTCCACGACCACCGGCACGTTGCGCGCGTGCGCCAGGGTGCAGGCCGCCGCGATGTCGGTGATGCGCAGCACGGGGTTGGTGGGCGATTCCAGGAACAGCATCTTCGTGTTGGGCGTGAACGCCGCCTCGAGCGCGCCCAGATCCGAGGTGTCCACGTAGGTGAAGTCCAGACCGTATTTCCGCAGCACGCGTTCGAACAGCCGGTAGGTGCCGCCGTAGGTGTTGTCGGTCACCACCACGTGGTCGCCCGCCTGCAGCAGCGTCATCAGCGCGCCGGTGGCCGCCAGCCCCGAGGCAAAGGCAAACGCCGCGCGGCCGCGCTCGATCGCCGCGATGTTGCCTTCGAGTGCGGCCCGCGTGGGGTTCTGCGTGCGGCCGTACTCGTAGCCCTTGTGTACGCCCAGGGCGTCCTGCACGTAGGTCGAGGTCTGATAGATCGGAGTGATAATGGCGCCGGTGGACGGATCGGGCTCCTGGCCGGCGTGGATGCAAACGGTGTCGAACCTGGCGGTGTCGCGAAGCTTCACGGTGAGGACGATCGTACTTCGGGCTCCTCGCAGTCTGCAATTCGATGCCTGACGCCGCCTCGCGCGCCTCGCGCTTCCTCGGCTGGCTGACCGGCACGCGCGTGGGACGCGCGGCGCTGGGCGGGCTCGTCCTGAAGGCGGTGGTGCAGTTCCTCCGGCCGCTGGTCGGATCGAACTCGGCGATCGAAGGCCTGGACGTGCTCGCCAGCGTCGTGCTGGTGGTGGTGGCCGCCATCATGCTGGTGCGCTGGCTGGGGCATGTCCGGCGCGTCGTGCTGTGGCGCGTCCGGCGGAAGCTGCTGCTGTCCTACTTCCTGATCGGCGTGGTGCCGGCGTTCCTGCTGGTGCTGTTCTTCGCGCTGGCGCTGATGCTGTTGTTCTTCAACGTCGGCGCCTACATGCTGCGCACCCAGATCACGACGCTGGCGGAGCGGGCCCGCACCGAGGCCCAGACGGCGGCCCTGCAGCTGCGGGCGGCCGCGTCGCGTGGCGACGCCGCGCGCGTGCTCGCCGAGCGCCAGCAGGCGGCCAGCGGAGCGCTGGCGGGCTCTCGCTGGTGGTGCTCGACGTGCCGGGCCGCTGCGGAAAGAGGGCGGGCGGCGCCGACGTCGCCGGCACCGTCGTCGGGCTCGTGGACGCAAGGCGGCGTCCCGACGACGTTGCCATCGTGGGTGCCGTGCGAGGGGCAGGCGGGGCTGGTGGACCTGCCGGACGCGCGCAGCGGCACGGGCGTGGCAGTGCGTGCCGTCTCGTGGGTGCCGGGCGTGTCGCGCGCCGTCGTCGCCGAAGTGCCGCTCGATCTGAGCCTGGCGAACCAGATCGCCCAGGCGACTGGCGTGTCGATGATCTCCGTGGCGCGGCTGCAGGAAGGAGGCGACCGAGACATCGCAGGTGCGCCGAGCAGCGCTCGATCGCGCCCAGCGCAGGCCCGTCGATGCAGTGGGCGTCGTTCCTGGAGTCCACGGAATGGCCGGCGGGGCGTCCGAGCATCCTGTTCGTGGAGTTCGGGTTGGACCTGCTGGGCGTCTATCGCCTGGTCACGGCCACGCCCACGCCGCCGTTCGCCGGCGTCAGCTTCGCGCAGGTGCTGCTGATCGGTCTGGCCGTTGTGGCGGGCCTGTTCTTCCTGATCCAGCTGGTGGCCTACGTGATGGGCTTCGCGCTGGCGCGTTCGATCACCGGCGCGGTCCACGAGCTGTTCGAGGGCACCGAACAGGTGCGCCAGGGCGACTTCTCGCACAAGATCAACGTGCCGTCGCAGGACCAGCTCGGCGAGCTGGCGTCGTCGTTCAACACCATGACGACCAGCATCGAGGACCTGCTGCGGCAGAAGGCGCAGAAGGACCGGCTGGAGCAGGAGCTGGAGATCGCGCGCGGCATCCAGATGTCGCTGCTGCCGCAGGCGCCGCTCGAGGGCGGCGGCGTGCTGTTCTCCGGCTATTGCGAACCGGCCCGCGCCGTCGGCGGCGACTACTACGACTTCTGGCCGATCGACGACCACCGCTACGGCATGCTGATCGCCGACGTGGCCGGCAAGGGCACGTCGGCGGCGCTGTACATGGCGGAGCTGAAGGGCATCGTGCTGTCGCTCAGCCAGTCGCACAGCTCGCCGCGGCGGCTGCTGATCGACGCCAACCGCATCATCTCGCGGCACCTCGACTCGCGCAGCTTCATCACCATGACCTACGGCGTGGTGGACGTCCATGCCAGCACGCTCACCTACGCGCGCGCGGGGCACTGCCCGCTCATCCACCTGCCCGGCCCGCATGCGCTCTCGCGGGAGCCCGTGATCCTGACGCCCGACGGGATGGTGCTGGGCATGGACATCGAGGACGGGCGGCTGTTCGAGCGGCTGCTGGAGGAGTCCACCGTGCCGCTCGGGCTCGGCGACGTGTTCGTGCTCTACACCGACGGCGTCACCGAAGCCATGAGCCCCGAGGGCGAATTCTTCGGCGAGGGCCGGCTCAGCGCCCTGGCGCAGCAGTATTCCAGCGGGTCGTTCGCCGACCTGCGGAAGGAAGTGCTGTCGGCCATCAACGTCTTCTCGGCGGCATCGGAGCAGCAGGACGACATCACGATGCTGGTCCTGCAGGTGCAGCAGCTGCCGGTGGCGGCCTGATGGAGCCCGAAGACATGGGTTCGCCGGTGGTGGTGTTCGACACGGCGTCGGACATCGAGGCCAGCGTGGTCATGTCGCTCCTGGACAGCCACGGCATCGGGGCCTTCCGCGTGTCGGGTAATCCCCAGGCCATCTGGCCGATGGCGGTCGCTTCCCTGGGGCGCATCCAGGTGGCCGTCGCGGCGCCGGTGGCCGAAGAGGCCCGGCGCGTCATCGACAGCCACCGGCGAGGAGCGGGGCCAGCGCGTCGTCCGCCTGCCCGACGATCTCGACGCGCTGGAGCGGACCCTCGGCTACGAGTTCGAGAACCGGCGGCTGCTGGAGCAGGCGCTCACCCATCGCTCCCGCGCGGCCGAAGACAGTTCGCGCGACGGTGCCGACAACGAGTCGCTGGAGTTCCTGGGCGACGCGCTGCTGGGGTTCGTGGTGGCCGACTGGTTGTTCCACCAGTATCCCGACCTACGACGAGGGGCAGAAGTCGAAGATCAAAGCCACGGTGGTGTCCACGCAGGCGCTGGCACGCCACGCCGAGGCGATGCGGCTCGGTGACTACCTGATTCTCGGGCGCGGCGAGGAGAAGACCGGCGGCCGCGAGAAGCCGGCGCTGCTGGCCGACGCGTTCGAAGCCGTGGTCGCGGCGATCTACATCGACGGCGGCTTGGACGCGGCGGCGACGTTCCTGCGCCAGCAGCTCAAGGACGCGGTGGATGCGGGGCGCGACCCGTCGCTGGTCGTGGACTACAAGTCGGCGCTGCAGGAACGGCTGCAGGCGCTGGGGCGTCCGCTGCCGCACTACCGTCTGGCCGGAGAGTCAGGCCCCGATCACCAGAAGCGCTTTCTCGTGGAAGTGGTGGTGGGGGGTGAAGTGCGCGGCGCGGCGACGGGCCGCGCCAAGAAGGAAGCGGAGCAGGACGCCGCGCGGCAGGCGCTGGCGAGCCTGGAGGATCCGCCCGACCGCCTAGCGCCTCAGTCGATTTCGATGATGCCCCAGCCCTTGCGATCTTCACCGTCCGCGCCCGCGTAGGCCATCACCGGCGCTTCGGTCAGGTTCTCGGCTGTCGGAGCCGCGTTCTGGGGCAGCCGCGCGAACGCGTACTGCTGCACCTCGCGCGCCACTTCCTCGGTCGTCGGCGGCGTGGGGCGGCAGTGCAGCCGCACCCAGACCCGCAGCAGGGGGTCGGCGAAGCTGTAGCGCTTCTGCCGCGACGTCACCAGGTCCACGTCCTCGAGCCACGACAGATAGTCCTTGGTGGACCCCGGCGTGCGCCGCAGCCGGATCGAGATCTCGGTCAGCGTCAACGGTTCCTCGGCCGCCAGGATTTCGAGGATGGCCTTCAGCGCGCCGTAGCCGCGCGCCCGATGCAGCCGCAGCTCGTAGCAGAACCGGCAGGCATGGTGCAGCGCCCCGTCGGGCGACAGCAGCGCCGCCAGGGCACTGATGGGGTCGGCGCCCCGGCCCATCCGGGCCATCATCTCGCCGATGGCGGTGGCGTAGGAGCTGCGGCCGTCGGCCAGCACCTGAACCGAACGGGCCAGGTCGTCGCGGTCCGCCGCCGGCAGCTGCTCGAAGCCCGTCAGCGAGCCGGCCAGCAGGTCGTCCACGTCGCCCGCCGCCAGCGGCGGCATGTGCATCACCTCGTAGCGGGCCGTGGCATCGCGCAGCAGGCGGTGTGCCCGGGCCGTATATCGGGTGGTCAGCACGAACCGGTTGTGGCTGCCCGTCAGGGCCGTCAGCAGCTCGCGCAGGACGTGGCGAAGGCCGGGGAAGCTCTCGAAGGTCCGCAGCTCCAGCGCCTCGTCCAGGAGGAATGTGCAGGCCTCGCCACCGGGCGCCTGGGCCGTGGTCAGGAACTGCAGTGCTGAGTCGAAGGCGCCGCGCGGGCTGGCCGGCGGCGTGTGGTCGCCGTGCCACGGAAACGGCGACGATGAGGTGAGCGCGGCGAGGAACCGTTCGGGCGTGCTGGCGCAGCGCTCCACGTCCACGTACTGGACCGTGCCGCGCGGAGCCCGCTCGCGGAGGCGCTGCAGCAGCCAGGTGCGCCCGGTGCCGCATCCCCCGAGAACCACCGGTATCCGTGAAGGTGCCGCGTCCAAGGCGCCCTGGACGCGCCGCTCGAACCCCGCTCGTGGACCCGTCATGCCATACTCCGCGCTGCTTGCCCGTCTCTACCGTGTCCGCCGCCCACCCCGCGAAGCGAGGCAAGAAGACACTGCTTCTCGCGAGGCGGAGCTGAACGGCGTGTAGAAGCCTCGCGCGAAGGATCAGAAGTTAGAAGCGTGCTCATGAGGTTGTCAACCGAATCTTGAAAATGTTTTTCAGTTGACATCCGCGAGCAACTCTCGCGTGACCGTGACGACGCACGCAGGCATGCGCGGCGCGCATCGCATACGATAGGAAGCGAATGGTGAAGACGAACATCGCCGTGCTCGGCGCACAGTGGGGCGACGAAGGCAAGGGAAAGATCGTCGACATGCTGACGCCCCACTTCTCGACCGTGGCGCGCTACCAGGGCGGGCACAACGCCGGGCACACGGTCTACGTCGACGGCCGCAAGTTCGTGCTCCACCTGATCCCGTCGGGCATCCTGCACGCCGGCGTGACCTGCATGATCGGCAACGGCGTGGTGATCGATCCGGAAGCGCTGTTCAAGGAAGTGGACGAGCTGTCGCGCGCCGGCGTGTCGGTGGACGGACGCCTGCTCGTGAGCGAGAAGGCGCACGTCATCCTGCCGTATCACCGCGAGCTCGACGTGCTGTCGGAGGCGCGCCGCGGCGAGCGCAAGATCGGCACGACGTCGCGCGGCATCGGTCCCGCCTACGAGGACAAGATCGGGCGGCGCGGCATCCGCGTGTGCGACGTGCTGGGGGATCGCGAGGCGCTGGCGACCGAGGTGCGCGAGAACGTCAGCGCGCGCAACCGCGCGATCAAGGACTCCACCCTCGACTGGAAGCCGGTGTTCGACCGGCTGGTGGCGCAGGGCGAGCGGATGAAGCCGTGGGTCGGCGACGTGTCCCTGGTTCTGCACCAGACCATCGCGGCGGGGAAGTCGGTGCTGTTCGAGGGCGCCCAGGCCACGCTGCTCGATATCGACCACGGCACCTATCCGTTCGTAACCTCGTCCAATGCCTCGGTTGGCGGGATTTGCACCGGGTTAGGGGTAGCGCCCAAGGCCATCGGCGGGGTGCTGGGTGTGGCCAAGGCCTACACGACGCGGGTCGGCGAAGGGCCGCTGCCGACCGAGCTCAACGGCGACCTGGCGGACCGGCTGCGCGAGACGGGGCAGGAGTACGGCGCCTCCACCGGACGTCCCCGCCGCTGCGGCTGGTACGACGCGGTGGTGGTGCGCTACTCGGCGCGTGTCAACGGCATGGACGCGATGGCGCTCACCAAGCTCGACGTGCTGGACGGCCTGCCGGAGGTGAAAGTGTGCACCGGCTACAGGACGGCCGCCGGCATCGTGACGGAGTTTCCCGCCGACCTGCGCGTGCTGACAGCAGCCGAGCCGGTGTATGAGACGCTGCCGGGATGGTCCGCGCCCACCAAGGGCGTCACGCGGATCGACGATCTCCCACTCGAAGCGCGGCGCTATATCACGCGGCTCGAGGAAGTGAGCGGCGTTACCTGCGGGCTGATCTCGACCGGGTCCGATCGCAACGAGACGATCGTCGCGCCGGGATCGGCAGTCGAGCGCTGGACTAGCTAGGGCTTGGCTTCCGGTACCGGCTTCCGGAACCGAGGACCTCAGCGGTCGCTGCGATTGGTGTCGCAGAAGCGCGTGACGGCGTCGGGGTCGGCGTCGAAGAACTCGATCCCCGCGCGGTAGCGCGGCTCGCCCTTGGGCAGCTCGAACGCGGACCAGGCCACGCCGGCGCTGAAGCGCACCGGACGCGCCGACTCGATGAACGAGAGCCGCACGCGCTGATTCGGCTTGAGCAGTGTGGCCGACACCACCTGCGCGCCGACCACCGACAGGTCCACCAGCAGGGCGGGGTTGCCGTCGATCAGCACCTCGATGCCCGAGATGATTCTGTAGCGCTGCGCGCGGCGGGTGCCCTTCTGGTCGAGCGCGACGGGCGGCGCGGCCACGGCCGCCGCGGCTGTGCCGCCGCCGGTGCCTGCCGGGGCGCCGGGACGCGGGGCCACACGGCTGAATGAGCTGTCGTGGGCGACGATGCGAATCTCGCAGACCTCGAGCGTCGGGTCGGCCTTGATCCGGTTGATCAGCGCCGCGCCGCGCGACTTGGCCGCGAACACCCGCTCGATCGCCACCACCGGCGGCCGGTGAATCAGGATGGCTTCGAGCGCCGAGGGGGTTTCGCTGTCGGTGAAGGCCAGCGCGCCGGAGAAGTCGGGGCGCTGACGCAGGATGTCCAGCTGCTCGGGTTCCGCGATCAAGACGATGGAGGACAAGACGCCCTTTGTATCGGCGCTGCCCCTCGGATCCTGCACTTCTGCGCGTGCGCGCAGGTGCGTGAAACCGCACGCAGGCCAAGTGTCGCGAATTGTCAGTCGCGCTGCCGCGTCACGCTCTTCGGTTTGACGTCTTCCAGCAGGCCCAGAAACGTGGGGTGGCGGATCCGTTCGTCGCCGGTCCATTCCGTGAAGCTGACGTCGCAGACCAGCGTCGGCGACACGTAATAGGCGCCCTTGGCCATCGCTGCTTCCGGCGGCGGGTTGAACGGGCTGGTCGGCCGCTCCATCGCCGACAGCCGGGCGTACAGCTCCTGGGCGAACCGGGTCGAGAACCCGGTGCCGACGCGGCCAGCGAACACCAGCCGCTTGTCTTCGTAGTAGCCGACCAGGAGCGACCCCACCGACCGGCTGGTGTTGGCGCGGTCCGTGAACCCGCCGATGACGAACGGCTGGCGGCGCGGGCACTTGATCTTCAGCCAGCCGCCGCGGCGCCCGGGCGAGTAGGGCGCGTTGCGGCGCTTCGAGACGATGCCTTCGAGGCCCATCCGCTCGGCCTCGGCGTAGAAGCCCGGCCCGTTGCCGACGACATGATCGGCGAACCGCAGCCGCGCGGAGGTGGTGTTGGCCAGCAGCGCCTGCAGCCTCGCCTTGCGCTCCTCGAGCGGCAGCGCGGCCAGCGATCCGCCGTCGAGCTGCAGCAGGTCGAACAGCACGTACACCAGGGTGGCGCGCGAGCCGGCGCCGGACAGCGCCTGTTGCAGCAGCGTGAAGCTGGCGCGGCCGTCGGGCCGCAGCACCACCACCTCGCCGTCCAGCAGCGCGTCGCGGAGTCCCAACGTCTTCGCCGCCGCCACGACCTCGGGCAGCGCGGCCGTGTAGTTCTGCCCGTTGCGTGTCATCAGCCGGACGCGCCCGTCCTCGATCAGGCAGCCGATCCGGTAGCCGTCGTACTTGATCTCGTGCAGCCACTCGTCGCCCGAGGGCGGGGTGTCGGCGAGCGCGGCGAGCTGGGGTTCGTAGTCCACGGAAGAGGAAGAGCGTAACAGCGGTCGCTCGCCAGATGCTAGAGTCGCGGCATGAGCAATCCGACCCCTGCCCGAGGTGTGGCTGCGCGGCCCGGTGCAGGGATTCGCGCCGGTGGTGATGCCGGCGGCGCACGCGCTGCTGCAGGTGCGCGAGGATCTGGAGCGGCTGGCGAAAACCGTGCCCGACGCGCATGTCTGGGCCCGCCCGGGTGGCGCCGCGTCGATCGGCTTTCACATCCGCCACACCGGCGGCGCGCTCGACCGTCTGCTGACCTATGCGCGAGGCGAGGCGCTGTCGGACGCGCAGCTGCGCTTCCTGCGCGCGGAGGGAGACGCCGGCGACCCGCCGGCGTCGCTGGCGTCGCTGGTGAGCGAGGCGCAGGCCACGCTGGAGCGCGCGCTCGCCCAGCTGCGTGACACGGCGCCGGACTCCATCTACGAGGAGCGCCGCGTCGGCCGGGCGGGGCTGCCTGCGACCGTGCTGGGCCTCATCGTGCACGCGGCGGAGCACTCCACCCGCCACATGGGCCAGGCCATTACCACCGCGCTGATCCTGCGCGGAACGGAATTGGGGTCGGGCCTGATTCACGTGCGTGAGCCACGCAGGGTGGCCCGACCCCAAATTACATTATCGAAAGCGCGCCAGCACCGCCGGCGCGATGACGCACGTCTGCGTGCGCGTCTTGCCGGTCAGCTCCAGCGTGACGGTGGCGCTGGGCGCGAACGCGGGGAAGTCGAAGATGAAGTTGCCGCCGCCGCCGTCCAGCGTCGACGTGTCGGGCGCGATGGTCTTGCCGCCTCGCTTGACCGCCACCTTGGCGAGCGGATTCTTCGATCCCGCGCACCGGCGTGACGCCCAGGACGACGCGCGTCTGCTGCGCGCCGCGATAGCTGGGCGTCGGGCGGCTCCTGCTTGCGGCTGACCGCCAGCCACACCTCGTACGCCACCTGCTTGTAGGGCGAGTAGAGCGACAGCACGTAGTCCTCGTTCTTGCACAGGTCCGCGTCGTAGAACACGCACGGCGACTGGGCGCCGCCCTGCTTGCCGCATTCGATCGCGTGGTAGTAGCTCTCGCGGCTGATCGGCTGGATGCCCTTGGTCCAGGCGGGCTTGGCGGCGGGCGGCATCGCGGCCTTGACCGGCGGGGGCCGGCGCCTGGGCCGCGGCCAGCACTGGCACGACCGCCGTCAGCACGCAGCGCCAAGGGCAGAATCGGAGATCGTGGACCATCGGGCTCAGCGAAGCGTGCGGAAGAACGCGCGGATGTCGTCCACCAGCAGGCCCGGTTCCTCCATCGCCGCGAAGTGGCCGCCGCGCGGCATCTCGGTCCAGCGCGTCAGGTTGTGGCTGGCTTCCACCCAGCGCCGGGGCGCGAAGCTGAGCTCCTTGGGGAACACGGCGCACGCGGTCGGGACCGCACACTTTCCGCGCCGGGCCGCCGGCGCCCGCGCGTTCTCGTAGTAGATGCGCGCGGACGACGCGCCGCTCTGCGTGACCCAATACAGCATCACGTTGGTCAGCAGCTCGTCCTTCGTGAACCGCTTCTCGACGATTGCCGTCCGAGTCGCTCCACGTCTTGAACTTCTCGACGATCCACGCCGCCAGGCCGGCGGGGGAGTCGTCCAGCCCGTAGCCGACCGTCTGTGGCTTGGTGCTCTGCTCCTGGAAGTAGCCGCGCTCGTTCTCCATGAAGGTGGCCACGGCCCGCTGGCGAGCGATCTCGGCCTGCGGCACGCCGTCCAGCGGATTGGCGGCGCCGGCGGGCGGCCCAGCCAGGCAGAAGTTGGTGTGGAAGCCGACCACGTGGGCCTGGTCGTTCAGCGCCGCGAAGCGGCTGATCGCGCTGCCCCAATCGCCGCCCTGGACGCCGTAGCGGGTGTAGCCCAGGCGCGCCATCAGCTTTGCCAGCACGCCGGCGATCTTTTCCGGGCCGTAGCCGCGCTCGGTGGGCTTGCCGGAGAAGCCGAAGCCGGGCAGCGACATCGCCACGACGTGGAACGCGTCGGCGGCCGTGCCGCCGTGGGCCGCGGGGTCGGTCAGCGGGCCGATGACCTTGGTGAATTCGGCGATCGAGCCCGGCCAGCCGTGGGTGATCGCCAGCGCCAGCGCGTTCGGGTTGCTGGAGCGCTGGTGGATGAAGTGGACGGTCAGGCCGTCGATGGTGGTGGTGAACTGGTTGAACTGATTGAGTCGGCGCTCGGCGGCGCGCCAGTCGTAGCGCGTGCGCCAGTAGGTCGACCAGTTCCTTCAGGTAGGTCGAGGTCGGTGCCGTAGTCCCAACCCGCGCCGGGGATCTCGCCCGGGAACCGCGTGCGCGCCAAGCCGATCCTTCAGATCCGCAAGGACGGCGTCGGGAACCTGAATCTTGAAAGGAACAACGGCGTCGCCCGTCGCCGAGGCCGTGGGGCCTTGTTGCGCGCGGCCGGCGGCGCCGGCCGCCGCCGATCGCCAGGACGGCCAGCAGCTGCCGCGCGCCGCAGCCCGCGGCTCATTGCGTGGAGGTTTTCGCGGCCGCGGCCTCGGCGATCCCGCTTCCGGCCGAAGCTGAGCGCGTTGGCCATCGCGTAGTTCCCCTCCTGGCAGGAGTACTCGAACATCTGGTAGCTGTCGTCGCGGTTGAGCGGCAGCGCCACCGTCCACGGCTTGGTGTAGACCTTGGGGTCGTCGATCGTCACGCGTGTAGTCGATGGTGTTCTCGTCCACGCGCGTGAACCGCTCGGTGACCTTCATCGACGCGCTCTGCGGGATGCCGCGGATGCGGCCCGTGGCCGCGCTGCTGGCGATCGATCCCTTGCTGTTGTAGTTCGTGCTCTCGACCACCAGCGTGTTGCCTTCCCAGCGGCCGCGCGGCTCGCCGTTCCACTGCTGGATGCGCCGCGCCCAGTGCCGGCCGGCCGTCGATCGGGACGATGCGTGTCTCGTGGATCATCTCGAAGACGAACACCACGTAGCCCGGGATCTGCATGATCTGGTAGGCGTTGTTGTAGCCGGCCGGGAACATGCCGGCGGGGTGGCCGCGCGTGATGCAGCGCACCCACGGCGTTTCGTGTTCGGGCGCGTCGGGGATGTGTTCCAGGTCGAAGTCGCGCTTGTCCTCGGCCCACTTCATCACCGGGACGCGGCCGTCCGGCGGATCCACCACCATCGACCGCCGCCTGGCGCTGACCTGATGGTTGTGGTCGGCGAACTCGGATGCCGGGCCCACGTTCGTGGCCGCGGTTGACCCGGCCGCCGCGGGAGCAGGGGCCGTCCGGGCCACCGGCGCCTCGAACGGCGTCGCGTCGAAATTGAGCCAGGTGCCCTGGAGGTCCGGCTGGCCGTCGGGCGTCTTGCCCTGGCGTCCATTGCCCGGCGTCTGCGCGGACGCCGTGGCGCACCACGCCAAGGCCACGAAGGCACACGCCACTCGAATCGATTGTCGCTGCGCAGATTGTCATGTCGAGGCCCTCCAGCGGCGCCATTTTACGCCTTTCGGCCGGCCGGCGGCCGGATTCCTCGGATCAGGCCGTCAAGCTGCGCACCAGGGACAGCATCAGGTCCACCGCCACGGCATTGTGGCCGCCGACCGGGATGATCAGGTCGGCGTAGCGCTTGGTGGGCTCCACGAACTCGAAGTGCATGGGCTTCACCGTGCCCTGATACTGCTCGATCACCGACTCCATGGTCCGGCCGCGCTCGGCCACGTCCCGCTGCAGGCGCCGGATGAACCGGGTGTCGGCGTCCGCGTCCACAAAGACCTTGATGTCCATGGCGTCGCGCAGCGCCCGGTCCGCGAAGATCAAGATGCCCTCGACGATGATGGCCCGGCGCGGCTGGCAGCGCTGGGTGTCGCCGCGGCGAGCGTGGCTGGTGAAGTCGTAGAGCGGCACCTCGACGGGCTGGCCGGCCTTGAGGTCCTGAAGGTGCCGGACCAGCAGGGAAGTCTCGAGGGAGTCGGGGTGGTCGTAGTTGAGCGCGGCGCGCTCTTCGAGCCGCAGGTCGTTGCGATCGCGGTAGTAACGGTCGTGCTCGAGGACGACGACGTGTTCCGGGCCGAGGCTATCCACGATCCGGCGGACGACAGTGGTTTTACCTGAGCCGGAGCCTCCAGCCACACCAATAACGACAGGGGTGCGTGCCACTACCCCTTATGGTACAGGTCGTGCCGTTTCTATCCCGTCGCCGGTGCTAGCCGCCCGCCTTGTTGTCTGTAATCGGGCGCTGGTCCGGATAGTCCGAGCCGGGCTCCGCGTCTGGATTGCCGACGTTGGGGTCCGACAGGTGTGAAGGATCTTCCCAGGGATCCTCGGACCATCGCGATTCCAGCAGTCTCCGTTCGGCGTCGTCGCGCTGCTGTTCGCCCATGTGGGAATTCGCAAGCAATCGAGATGCCCGGACTGCTCCTCGCGCTCACATCTTCGAATCCGCCTGAAATCACCTCTCGCCGGCTCGTGTCGCCAACAGGGTCACCGCCGATTCCTACACTCTTGCCTGCCTTTCCAGGCGTAACGTACAACCATGTTACGTCGCGATATCGCCGCGGCGTTTGGCCGCCACCCGCAGCCATGCTAGTTTGGCTTCGACGCGACGCTGCGGCGGGCACGTGGCGAGGGCCCCTAGCTCAGTGGTAGAGCACCTGACTTTTAATCAGGGTGTCCCGGGTTCGATCCCCGGGGGGCCCACCAGTCTGCGCTTCGCGCAGACTGGTTAGGCCCCCCGTGATCGGTCAGGCGGCTGGCGCTTCGCGCCAGCCAGCCAGTGCGATCCCCGGGAGCCGGTCAGGCGGCTGACGCTTCGCGTCAGCCAGCCAGTGCGATCCCCGGGGGCTCAGGCAGCTCGGCGTCGCCTTCGGCTCGCCGGGGTAACAACTCGACCGGGTTAAGGCCAATCGGACTGCGAATATTACCGAGAACACCGCTTCGCGCGGGCGTCTACCAACCTTCAAGTCGTCTTCCGGCTTCACTGGCCTGAAGTGTCACGCCTGCCGGCAACTTGTGGCCAAGGTTGAGACGTAATCGGCGGCCTAGACGATGTCATGTCTCGTCTTTGGACATCGGTGGAGGGCCGAGGAACTAGGCCTCCAAACGCACCCCTTGGCCGCGACCTCATCAATGTGATTATGATCGCCGGCGGTTCCTTTGTCGTTCCCGGAGGCCTTGGTGCCCATACCTGGCCTGGGGTTTGAATATGTCGCCCACCCAAAGCGGGAATCAGCTGTTACCTGAATCCTTGATTGTCGTCCCGACTTCACGTTGGCCGACGCGTTTGCCTCAGACCACAATCGATGCAGCTCTGCAGCTGCGAATTCCCACTGCTCGCAAGACTTCTGCGCGGTCTTACAAGTGCGCGAGCATCATCATCGTCACCTACAACGGTCTTGCGTATACGAAGATGTGCCTTGCCAGCTTGCTTGGCAGCGACTGGCGAGAATCCGACGAACTCATCATCATAGACAACGGCTCGACAGACGGCACACAGGAGTTTTTGTGTGAATTGAGTCGAGCACATGCGTCGGTCCGCATCGAGGTCAATTCAACCAATCGCGGCTTTGCTGCAGCGAATAATCACGGTCTGGCCCTGGCCAGCGGCGAGATTCTGATCCTCCTCAACAACGACACGATTCTCACCCGCGGTTGGCGTCATAGGTTGGAGCAGTGGCTCGAGATCGCCGAACACGGACTGGTCGGTCCGGTGACGAATCGCACTTGCAATCAAGCCCAGATCGATTCGCCTTATCGGACCTTCTCCGAAATGAAGGCGTTCGCGGAGAAGTACACGCGCCAGCATCGAGGCGAATCGGCGGAAATCCCGATGCTCGCGATGTTTTGCATGGCCATGCGCCGGGACGTCTTCGAGCGCGTGGGTCCACTCGACGAACAGTTTGAGATCGGGATGTTCGAAGACGATGACTATGCGCGCCGAGTACGGCAAGCAGGCTACAAAATCATCTGCGTTGAAGATGTGTTCGTACATCACTTTGGGCAGGCGGCGCTCGGCGAATTGTGCGTGACCGGCGAGTATGATCGGGTTCTTGAGTCGAACCGGCGGCGTTTCGAAGCGAAGTGGAATGTCGAGTGGGAACCGCATGGCCGCCGGATCACACCGGAATACGAACGTCTCCGGTCTGCCATTCGTCACACGGTTGCGCAGCAATTGCCGTCCGGCGCCACCGTGCTGGTCATGACGAAGGGCGACGAAGAGCTTCTTCGGATGACGACGCATCGCGGTTGGCACTATCCGCAGGATGAAGACGGTCGATATTCGAACAGCTATCCGGCCGACAGCGCGGAAGCCATAACGCAGTTGGAATCAGGCCGCGCGAAGGGCGCCGGATTTCTCCTGATTCCCAGGCCGGCGCTGTGGTGGCTCGACTACTACACGGGCTTCAAAGAGCATCTCGAACGCAATTACGTTTTGACCGTTCGCGACGAAGACACATGTCTCATCTTTGATGTGCGAGGTTCGCGTGCAATCTGACACCCATACCGCTTACCGCCGGATTGTCGCACGCATCCGCAAGATTGTTGGTGCCGAGTTACCACGCAGCACAAACGTAGTAGTGGTCAGCAAAGGCGACCCCGCACTGATGAAGTTGCCTGGCAGAACCGCTTGGCACTTCCCGCGCCAGCATGACGGAACGTACGCCGGCTATTATCCTGACAACAGTCTGTCCGCAATCGCGCATCTCGAGGCTCTGCGCGCTGAGGGCGCCGACTACCTCGTATTTCCGGCCACCGCTTTTTGGTGGCGAGACAAATATGCCGAGTTCTACCGGCATCTTGAACGCCGCTACAGCCAGGCGGTGTTCACGAATGCGTGCGTGATTTTTGCGCTGCGCCAGCCGGCGACGTGGTTTCCATTGCACGAAGCTATCGGCGAGTGCAGGACGCATCGGCTAGACGAGCCGGCGATTCTTGATTGCACGGCCGGCCGTGATATCGCGACGGCTTTTCCAGAGTGCAGGGTGTTTCTTCCGCCCGAATCGGGCCGAAGTCTGCCGTACCTAGACCGCAGCATCGACATCGTGGCCGTCAACGCCCGCGATAAAGCCGCAGTGAAAGAAGCTCATCGTGTGGCGTCATGGGCCGTCGTGGAATTCCGTGATCGCCGCAGCGGTGGGTTCGAATTGAAGGCAGTTCCGACAGTAAAGAAGCGCCGCGCAGCCCCTCTCGGGCCATCAGAGATTGCCCCGAAGGTGCGGGCGCAGGCAGGCGCCAAGAAAGCCCTGGTTTGCTCATACCACATCGTTCAGCCCGATCGCGATAGCGGGTCCCGCCGCGTGTTTCACTTCCTCACATTCCTGCTGGAAGCCGGTTGGGATGTGACATTCCTGGCAGCGGATGGCATCGGAGACGTCTGTGATGCACAGCGGCTTCAACAGATGGGCATCGCCGTTTACGACGGGCAAACGGACAAGATCGAGGAGCTGTTCAGCAAGTCGGCTTTCGATGTCGCTGTCATCGCCTTTTGGCGCAATGCGGAACGGTACATTCCGGCGCTACGGCGTCTGTCACCCGCGACACGAATCATTGTGGATTCGATCGATCTGCATTTTGTCCGCGAGATCCGCCAGGCGTTTATCGGTGCGGACGACGGCCGGCTTC
This sequence comes from uncultured Acidobacteriota bacterium, assembly GCA_963731785.1. Lineage (GTDB taxonomy): Bacteria > Acidobacteriota > Vicinamibacteria > Vicinamibacterales > UBA2999 > DASYRM01. The sequence continues at coordinate 27,679 of CAVSWX010000008.1, read as the reverse complement.
TGGATCGAAACACCGATGTCGCGCTCGCCGGCGAACTGAACGCTTATGCGGCGGCCGACGGAATCCTTGCGGTCTCGGACAAGGAAACCGTCCTTCTGAATGATCTGTTGGGCAATCGTACCTGTGCGTACACAGTGCCCGACTATGAAGATCTCATCGACTCGAATCTGCCCTTCGACAAGCGGCGCGGAATTGTTTGCATCGGCAGCTTTCAACATCCGCCCAACGTCCAGGCCGTCCGTTATCTTTGTCAAAGCATCCTGCCGCTCATCGATCCCGCGCTCTTGAAGAAACACCCGGTTCGAATCATCGGCAATGCGCTGAACGACAACTGTACGTTCGTTTGCCAAAGGGTTGCCTCACGTCCGCATGATCGGATGGGTGCCTTCCATAGAACCTTATCTCGAGCACGCGCGGGTTTCGGTAGTACCGCTGCTGGTGGGAGCGGGGACAAAGCGAAAGCTGATGCATGCCCTGGCAGCCGGCACGCCGTCCGTCTCCACATCCATTGGCGTGGAGGGTTTCGAATTACGCCACGGGAGTCATGTACTGGTATCGGATACGGCAGCGTATTTCGCCGCGTCCATCACGCGGTTGCTCAAGAACCAACAGTTGTGGGAAAGGCTTTCACGTCGCGGGCGCGCATACGCGGCGAGGACACATAGCCGTAACGACGCCCGCGGGTTGTTTCAAATAGTGATTGAAACGGTATGCCGAAACCAACCAAAGGCCGCAGCCCAGCCTCCTGAGGAACTGATTCCGCACATTCGCAGAGTCGCCACGCTGGCCATTCCATCCGGATCCACTGTGCTCGTGGTCTCCAAAGGCGACAACGAGTTGCTTCAACTCGACGGGCACCACGCCTGGCATTTCCCGCAGACGACCGGCGGTGTCTATGCCGGGTGTCATCCCAAGGACAGTGCCGACGCCATTCAACACCTGGCAGAATTGCGAACGAAGGGCGCCGAGTATCTTCTCTTTCCCAAGACCGCATTTTGGTGGCTGGATCACTACGCAGAACTGAAGAACCAATTGGAGAGCCGGTACACATTGATCTGCCGCGATGAGGCATGCGTTATATATGGGCTGACGGCGTCAGCGGATCCCGCGCTCGCCCCTGCCGGTTCGCGGCTGACGCCGTCGCGCAGATGGGCGGCGACACGCCCCGTTCGATTGATCGCCTTTTATCTGCCGCAGTTTCACCCCATTCCCGAAAACGATGAATGGTGGGGCGAAGGCTTTACGGAATGGCGAAATGTCGCCAAGGCGGACCCGCAGTTTCCAGGACACTATCAACCGCATGTCCCGGCCGACCTCGGCTTTTATGATCTGCGTCTGGCCGAAACCCGCGAGCAACAAGCGGCAATGGCGCGTAGCTATGGCATCCACGGTTTCTGTTATTACCACTACTGGTTCAACGGCAGACGTCTGTTGGAGCGTCCGTTCGCAGAGGTCCTCGCTTCCGGCAAACCCGATTTTCCGTTTTGTCTTTGTTGGGCGAATGATCCGTGGTCGCGTCGCTGGGATGGAAGAGACGACGAACTGCTGCAAGCTCAAACCTACAGCGACGACGACGATCTGAGGCATATCGAGGCGCTGATCCCGGCTCTGTCCGATCCCCGTGCAATCACAGTCGAAGGCAAGCCGGTATTTCTCGTCTACAGAGGCAAGCATCTGCCGAACGCCGCCCGGACCACCCGCCTCTGGCGGAAGAGAGTTCGTGCTGCCGGTTTGCCGGGAATTCATCTTGTCGCCGTGGAAACCGCGTGGGACCTTGGGTGGGACGCGACAGCCGCCGGTTTCGACGCCAAGTTCTGTTTCAGCCGCAGTTCGGGCGCCTGATCACGCACGGTTCACGCAACGGTGCGAGACATTCCATTCCAGGAAAGGATCGCTTACAGGTTTACGACTATCGGGCGGCCGCGGAGTGCATGCATCGGATCGAGCCGGTGTCCTACCGTCGCTACGAGACGGTTGTCCCCAATTGGGACAATACTGCTCGTGTCGGAGAAAACGCGGTGGTACTACATGAAAGTTCGCCTGAAGTGTATGAACAATGGCTGCGCCGAGCCGTCGATAGGGCGCGCAGAAATCCATCGGACCACCGCCTGGTGTTTCTGAATGCCTGGAATGAATGGGCGGAAGGATGCCATCTCGAACCGGATCTCCGTCACGGCCACGCCTACTTGGAGGCCACAGCGCGCGCCCTTCAACCAGCCGTCGAGCCAGTGCAGGAGGCCGGCCAAACTGCTGCTGCAGCGGTCGCCCAAACAGTAGCGGCGGTCCATGACCGTCGAAGAGACTAATTATGGTGACCAAAAGTACGACAGCGAGCGATACCAAAGAAGTCTGGAAGGCACTCTCGGCACTGAGCGATGAAGAATGGCTGAATGTGCTTCTTCGAAGCATCGACGAGAGTCACGCTTACGGTATCGAGTTGCCGCGAGTCCCTCCGGCTGAAGTGCAGTTGCGATTCAACGCAGATTCGGGCCAGAGCAACTTGCGCGCGGCATTCACCTTCTATTCCACCGTTAAACGTTATGTTGCGAGTTGTGGTGGCAAACTCGGCGCCGAAAGCCGCGTATTGGATTTCGGTTGCGGATGGGGTCGATTGATCCGTTTCTTCCTTCGTGACGTTCTCGGAGACAACCTACATGGCCTGGATGTCGACGCGGAGGCTATTGAGACATGTGAAGACACGATGCTTTACGGGCGCTACCGGCAGATTCAACCCTTTGCCCCGACGGACTTTGCTGCGGACAGCTTCGATCTGATCTTCGCCTATTCCGTGTTCTCGCACTTACCGGAATCCGTTCACATCGACTGGATCAAGGAGTTCTCCCGAGTTTTGAAACCTGGCGGTGTCCTCGTCGTGACCACTCTCGGACGCGATTTCATCGAGCAGTGCCAATCGCTTCGCGAAAACGGTGTTTTCGCACATAACTGGCAAAGGTGCGCGGCGGAGTCGTTTCCGGATACGCGCGCAGCCTTGGCCGACTATGACCGGGGTATTTATCTCTATTCTCCGAAACCAGACCCGCTTTCGGAATGGCTGTGCTGTCGCCTGCGTACATCAAGAAGGAGTGGACCAGTTTCCTGGATTTTCGCGACTTCGTCGATGATCCGATGCAACTCTCGCAAGCCGTGATCGCAATGCAAAAGCCAACGGGATCTGCTTGAAGATGCGAGAAACGCTGATCCGAACTCCAACCGCCGTTTCGAGTACACGAGCTCGATTGATCGCGTTCTATCTTCCTCAGTTTTATCCGATTTCTGAAAACGATCAGTGGTGGGGCAAAGGTTTCACGGAATGGACAAACGTCTCGAAGGCGCGCGCACTGTTTTCGGGACACTACCAGCCCCGCCTGCCCGCCAACCTCGGGTTTTACGACTTACGCGTTCCGAGTGTCCGGCAGGCTCAGGCGTCACTTGCGACGGCATACGGCATCGAGGGCTTCTGCTATTGGCACTACTGGTTTCATGGCAAGCGCCTGCTCGACCGTCCATTCGAGGAGGTGCTCTCGTCGGGCGAACCCGGTTTCCCATTTTGCCTGTCGTGGGCGAACGAAACATGGTCGCGACGATGGCATGGAAGCGGATTTGGCAGCGAGGTGTTGCTGGAGCAGGTCTACTCGGAAGCGGATGACGTTGCACATGCGGAATGGCTCTTGCGGCCGTTCTCAGACCCGCGCTACGTCCGGTATGAGGCCGGCCGCTGTTTCTCGTGTATCGGCCATTCGATTTGCCGGATCCGCAACGAACAACCGACACGTTTCGTAACGTCTGCGTCCGGCATGGCGTTGCCGATCCCTATCTGGTGGGGCTTAATGCGCACCAACCGGCAAGGGACACAAAGAGCGCGGGATTCGATGCAACGCTGAATTTCGAACCGCAACTCTCCGCGGTTCCCGGCCCTACTGAACCCGGTCTGAAAATCTACGATTACGTGATCGCGCGCCGTCAAATGACAAAGCAGATAAGAAACTATTTCACGCACCCGTGCATCTTCGTCAGCTGGGATAACACGCCGCGACGCGGTGAAGACGGAATCGTAATCATTAATTCAACGCCCGAGAATTTCGAGCGCGGCCTTGCTGATGTTGTGAACACACTCGAAGAACGTCCCCCGGACGAGCGTCTTGTATTCATCAACGCCTGGAACGAATGGGCCGAGGGCAATCATCTCGAACCGGATCTTCGCTACGGCCTGCAGTGGCTCGAAGCCGTCAAACGAGTGAACCGAATTCGAGAATCGTGAGAACGTTTCATGCTGGATAAGCTGGTTTGGAAGGACGACCGAGTATTGTTGAGTGAGCTGGTATTTCGCCTCGAGCCCAAGAGAGATGACTGGGAACTCGGCGAGCAATGCTTTGCGTTCTATAAATTCCCCGAGATTCTCCGCCAATACCAGCATTTTTTCTCAACGCAGCCCGCGTTTCAGCCGCAACGAATGTTTGAAGTCGGCATCTGGGATGGAGGAAGTCTCGCGTTGTGGTATGAGCAATTCCAGCCGCGCAAATACGTCGCAATCGACTTGGAGCGACGCGAAGATAGTGAGTACTTCAAGAAGTACGTCGCCTCTCGCAACATCGAATCCCGGCTGAAAACGTTCTGGAACACAGACCAAGCGGATTCCTCCAAGGTATTGCAGATTGTCGAAACTGAATTCGATGGACCTTTGGACCTGGTTATAGACGACGGCTCGCACGAATATTCAGCCACGCTGCGGACGCTCGAAACGTTGCTTCCGCTGGTGCGGAGCGATGGTCTTTACATCGTCGAAGATTGGGCGTGGGCACACCAACCGGACACTATCGCTCGATTCCCCAGGTACCAGAAGCAAAGGGCGCTGTCAGATCTCGCCGTCGATCTTCTGGCCGCAGCCGGCACGCCCGGCCGCCTGATACGAAGCCTCATTGTTTACTCCCATTTCTTGGTGATTGTGCGCGGCGATGTCAGCACAGCTGAATTGGGGAACTTCAGGCTGGAAGACCACGTTTTCACACGGCAGCAGGATTTGGCGCAGTCGAGTCGCATTGGGCCCCCGGGGCTCAGACAGCCGCGTCGCGCGCCTTAGGCGCGATCCGCGGCGGGCCGTCAACGCGGCAAATCGATCAACACAATGTCCGAGTTCTCCTGGACGCGATCGAACACGATCTCCTTGCCGTCAGGCGAGATATCGAAACTCCGGACGGAGTAGCCGGGCTTGAGTTTCGTGAGCCGGCGCTTCTCCCCGGTGGCCAGATTCGCGAGCCAGAAATCCTGGTAGCGGAAGTCGCCCTGTAGAAACACCACATTGCCGTCGGGCGTGAATCGAACCGCCTCCCAGTCGCTGTGACTGCTGAAGTCCGGGCGCTCCGCCGGCGTCTTGTCGAGACGAAGGGCTCGCACCGGGAAGAACGCTCCGCCGCCAGTCCGGTCGTCATAGAGAATCGTCCGTCCATCCGGGGACCAGAGCGCGTTGGAGGACACCTGCTCGGTGAGCCGCTCGGGCACGCCTCCGTCCACGGGGACCCGGTAGATCATCGGCCCCTGGCCGGCATCGGCGGCCACAGCCACGAAGCGTCCATCCGGGGACCACGAGGGCGAGCCGCGCAGGTCCAGGTGTTCGGCCAACGGGCGCGCACCGGTTCCGTCGGCGGCGGCGACGTAAAGGGTGGTCCGCCCGCTCCTGCGGACGCCGAAGGCCAACGCGCCAGTGCTTGCGACACCCGGGGCGGCGATCACGGCGCCGGCGCTGGCACGCCACAACTCGATAGCCGAACCGTCTCTCCAGCGCCACAGGCCGTCGGTGCCCCCCTTGCCCGCCAGGTAGAGCAATCCGCCCGGCACGTAGCGGGGGCCTTGCGCCTGCGCGGCCGGGACCGACACACGTCGGGCCGCGGATTCGTCGGCGACCTGCGTGGTGATGGGCACGGTCCACAGGCTCACCGCCGGGTTCGACACCGTGACCGCCAGCCTGCGCCCGTCCGCGCTGGCCGCGACCGACTGGTACTCCTCGACGCCTCGGCTGATCTGGTGCGGGATGCGCCGCTCGACATCCATCCCATACAGCACCCAGGCGGTGCCGTCGCCCGCGGTGGCGCGATAGATGAGCGTGCGGTTGTCCAGCAGCACCGGATAGGCGACATGCGAGTTGTGGTAGGTGAGCCGCTCGGGGGTTCCGCCGGTGACGGCGATGCGCCAGATATCCCCTTCGGTGCTGCGCCAGTTCCGGACGAAGTAGACGTGGCGCTTGTCCGGACTCAGGGTCACGTAGTGGTTGTGTTCGCCGGCGGCACCTTTGTAGATCGGCCGTTCGTTCTGACCGTCGGGCTCGGCCAGCGTGATCGGATCCCCTGGGGTGGAGTGATGGAACGCCAGCATGGTGCCGTCTCGGGACCAGACCGGATTCAGCGACGCCGGCGTCAGGAACGGCCGTGCGGCTCCGCCGAGAGTGGGCAGCAAGCTCAGATTCGCGCGCGGGACATTCGGGTCGCCGGCGAGACCGGCGAGCGTGGCGCGCAGCCACAGTTGGCTTCCGTCCCCGTTGAAGCCAGTGGTTCGCGTCATCTCATGAAGCAGCGTGGCGACTTTCCCGCCGGTCAGATTTCGGAATTCCCCGCCGCCAACCTGGGTGACCCACATGTCGTAGAGGCCTTCCCGGTCGGACAGGAAGGCGACGAAGGTGCCGTCGTTGGAGATGGCCGCGTCGAGTTCGGTGCCGGGCCAGTCGGTGAGCTTCTCGAAGCGCGCCCCTTCCAGTGGATTGGTCCAGAAGTAGTCGGCCTGGAGCAGGCGCCAGTAGACGATCCCGAGTGCCGCTGCGACGAGGATTGCTCCCAGCGTCGCGGCGAGCGCCAGATGTCTGGCCTTCGTTCGCGAAGGCACCACCACCGTGGGCGCGGGCTGGTCCGTGACGCGCGCGCGCGACAGACGCCGGAGATCGATCACCAGGTCACGCATCGACTGGTATCGCTCGGCGGGGTCCTTGTCGAGGGCCTTCTCGACCAGCAAGCGCAGGCTGAGCGGAACATCGTCGCCGAGCGGCGGCGGCTCGGCGTGGATCACCTTCTGGAGGACCTCCAGATTGTTCGCTCCCTCGAATGGCTTGCGGCCCGCCAGCATCTCGTACAGAACAGCGCCGAATGAGAAGACATCGCTGCGCGAGTCGAGTCTGTTCCCCGACGCCTGCTCGGGCGACATGTAGGGGATGGTGCCGATGATCGCCCCCTGCCTGGTGTGGCCGTCGGTCCGCGTGACGGTCACATCGGTGTCGCTCTCGGTCAGCTTCGCGAGGCCGAAGTCTGCGAGCTTGGCATAGCCGCTGGTGGTGATCAGGATGTTGTCGGGCTTGATGTCGCGATGCAGGATCCCGGCTGCATGCGCCGCGGCGAGCCCGTCGGCGACGCCCGTGAGCAGCTCGACCACCTGCCGCCAGGTGCGCTTCTCGCGGCCGGCCCACTCCTTTAGCGTTCCCCCGTCGATGAACTCCGTGATCAAGTACTGTCGGCCTTCGTGTTCGCCGACGTCGTACACCGTCAGGATGTGTGGGTGATTCAGCGACGAGGCTGTTTGGGCCTCCGTCTGAAACCGTCGCCGGGCGGCAGGATCCGCCAGTTCGTTCGACAGGACCTTGATCGCCGCCGGCCGATTCAGCTTGGTGTCATGGGACTTGTAGACCACGCCCATTCCGCCTTCGCCGATCTGGGCGGTCACGACATACGGGCCGAGGCGGCTGCCGGGGGTGAGCGCCACGCAGCCGTGGATTATAGGCGTAGCGGCGGTCAACTTGATCGGACGATGGCACTGCGCGTCCGCCAGCGAGTATCATCCCGCCACCCCAGGTTCGTTCGCTCCCCCTGATTCGTTTTCACCTACGAGGGAGGGCCACGGTGCCAATCGACTTCCGCAACGTCGTCAATCTCCGGAACGGCCAGTTCGATTCCACCACGCGCGCTCAGCTGGACCAGTTGTTCGACGGGTGTCTGGCCGACGGCACGGGCAAGCTGGCGGTGCACTTCCACGGCGGGCTGGTCGGCGAAGGCGATGCGATGGCCCTCGCGGAGCGGCTGCTGCCCGAGTACCGGCAGACCAACGTGGCCTACCCGATGTTCTTCGTCTGGGAGTCGGGGTTGCTGGAGATTCTTCGCAACAACGTCGGCGAGATCCTTCGTGAGGACTTCTTCCAGATCCTGCTGCGGCGTGCGCTCTCGTTCGTCGCCGGAAAGGTACGACAGCAGATTGTCGGCGGCCGGATCGCGGCGGTGACGCCAGAGAGCGTCAGCCGGGTGCGGGCTGAACTGGACAAGGTCGAAAATGGAGATCCCAGCTGGACCGATCTCAGTGGCCGCCGACTGGCGTCGGTGTCCGAGGTGTCGCCGGCCGAGGCCATCCAGTTCCAGCAGCTGCTCGAAGCCGACCCCGACTTCATGCGCGAGGTGGCGCTCATCTCCAGCTCCATCGAGCCGGCCGACACGGCGGCACGGTCGCGAGGCATGGCAACGGCCGGGTCGCGAAAGACGTTGATTTCACCCGAGGTGCTTGCCGATGTCGAGCGCGAGCGCAGCCAGGGGCTCGAAGGGGCGCGCGGCTTTCTGCCGTCGCCTCGCCTGATCAGGGGAGCGGTCAAGGTCGCGGTCCGCGCCATCTCACGGTTCCGTAACAAGCGCGATCATGGGTTCCACGCGACGGTGGTCGAAGAAATCTTCCGCGAGTTCTATGTCAGCGCGGTAGGGCGCGAGGTCTGGCGGCAGATGAAGCAGGACACTGCCGACGCGTTCCAGGAGAACGCCGGCGTGTTCGGCGGGACGGCGTTCCTGGCCAGGCTTCGAGAGCTCGAGCAGGAGGGGAAGGCGCCGCGCGTGACGCTGATCGGCCACAGCGCCGGCTCGGAGTACGTCTGCAACCTGCTGCAGCACGCCGCCGACCATCTGTCCAAGTCGTTCACCTTCGACGTGATTTTCCTGGCGCCCGCCTGTCGCATCGAGCGGTTCGCCCAGGTGCTGCAGCGACACGGCAAGCGCATCGGCAACTTCCGCTGCTTCACGATGACCGACGAGCTCGAGCAGGCCGATCGGCTCATCCCCGTGATCTACCCGCACTCCCTGCTCTATTTCGTGTCAGGCGTGCTCGAGGACGAGGCGGACAAGCCGCTACTGGGCATGGAGCGGTACCTCAGAGGGACTGCCAGGCACTACAAGAAGACGGAGACGGGGATTCCGACCGTGAAGACGTTCCTTGCCGGCGGCGCCAACCGCCTGCTGCTATCAATCGCGGACGCCGGACCGGGCCTCGCCACCAACTCCGTGAAACACGGCGGCTTCGACGACACGTCAGACGCCGCCGCACGCGCCACGATCGACAGCGTGCGTCACATCCTGAAGCACGGGTTCTAGGGCAACCCACAGTCGGCTGAGGTCTCGGCGACACCTCGAAGTTACACCAGCGTTGCCCCATTGTCGGCTCACGCCGCCACAGTGGCAGTAGACGAGGCGGCGGCGTGAATCTCCATCCCACGCCTGCGCCGTCTCCAGGGGGCGACATGGAGTGTGTAAACGCGTGCGCCACGAGCCGTCCGTGGCAGGGTCTCTATCGGGACGTTCCATTCACGATCGAACCAGGGGTCCGCACCGGCCTCGACATGTTTCGTGCGACCGCGCTCCGGGGGCGCGAGGCCGCGCTGGTGCACTACTTCGACCAATCGATCTCCGTGGGCCAGTGCGATGACATGTCCGATGCCCTGGCCGTGGCCCTGCAGCAGCGCGGCGTGCGGCGGGGCGACCGCGTGGCGTTGTATCTGCAGAACGTGCCGCAGGTGCTGATTGCCATCCTGGCGGCGTGGAAATGTGGTGCCACGATCGTGCCGTGCAACCCGATGCTGCGCGAGCGCGAGCTGGTCAAGGTGCTGACGGACTCTGGCAGCCGCGTGCTCATCTGTCAGGAAGATCTGTACCTCGCGGTCGCCAGGGGCGCCCTGCCGTCGACGCCCATCCAGCTCGTGATCACCACCTCGGCGCTGGAATTCCTGGACCCGACACGGCCGGTCCCAGCCGTCCTGGGCGCCGCCACCCGCCTGCGCGACACCACCATCCCGGATCTCCTGCAGTTGGTCGAATTGCATGCGGGGCAGACGCCGGCCCCGGTGCCCCTGACCGACGCAGACGTGGCCTTCATGGTCTACACCTCGGGAACCACCGGCGCGCCGAAGGGGGCGATGAACACCCATCGCAACGTGGTGTTCGCCACCTCCGTCTACGAGCGCTGGATTAGCCTGACCCGGGCCGACACCATCCTGGGCCTGGCGCCGCTGTTTCACGTCACCGGCCTCATCGCCCACGTGACGCTGGCGATGCTGACGGGCAGTCCGCTGGTGCTGTTCTACCGCTTCGACCCGGAGGAGGCGTGCCGGCTCACCGAGGCGCACCGGGCGACGTTCACCGTGTCGGCCGTGACGGCCTTCGTCGCGCTGCTCGGCAGCGACGCGATGGGCCGCTACGACCTGTCGTCGCTGACCAAGGTCTACACCGGCGGTGCGCCGACGCCTCCCGGCGTGCTGGACGAGTGGTATGCGCGCACGCGGTCCAAGATTCACCCGATGTACGGCCTGACCGAGGCCACTTCGCCGACCCACATGACCCCGTTCGGGTGCAGGCCGCCGATCGATCCGCGCATGGGCGTGATGTCGGTCGGTGTCCCGGTGTTCAACACCGACGTGCGCGTGGTGCTGGACTGCGGCCGCGAGGCCAGGCCGCGCGAAGTGGGGGAGCTGGTGATCGCCGGACCGCAGGTGGTCGATGCTTACTGGCAGAAGCCGGCCGAGACCGCCGAGTCGCTGCGGAACGGCGAGCTGCGCACCGGTGACGTGGGCTTCGTCGACGAGCAGGGCTGGTTCTACCTGGTCGATCGCGCCAAGGACATGATCGTGGCGTCCGGCTTCAAAGTGTGGCCGCGGGAGGTCGAGGAGGTGCTGTATCTGCACCCGGCGGTGCGCGAGGCGGCGGTGGTGGGCGTCCCTGACCCCTATCGCGGCGAGACCATCAAGGCCGTGGTCAGCCTCAAGCGCGGCTACCAGATCAGCGCTGATGACATCAAGGCATTCGCCCGCGAGCGGATGGCGGCCTATAAGTACCCCCGGATCGTGGAGATCATCGACGAATTGCCGAAGACGACGAGCGGCAAGATCATGCGCCGGCTGTTGCAGCCGCCGCCTGGCAAGGCCGCCTAAGGGCGCAACCGCACAAGAAAGGAGCCAGCGATGTCCGAATATCCGAAGCTCGCAACCGGCGCCGGCGACCAGTATCTGGCCGCGCTCGCCGAAGTGCAGGACCGTTTCCTGAAGATGGTGGCGTCGGTTCCGGCCTGGACCATGGCGGCCGCCCCGATGCGCACGCCATTGTTCGCGACGGAGGCGCCAACCCCGCGTGAGATCATCGAGACCAACTTCAGCTTCACCGAGAAGTGGCTGAAACAGCAGAAGGCCTTCGCCGATCGGCTGTTCGGCATGGGCGCCGCCGGGGAATGAGGCTCAGGGCGCCGGGTGATGGGTGGTGTGCGCGGCGGGCTCGCCCGGCCCGACGTGCACCGTGCCCATCAGCCCGCCGTCGGCATGGTCCAGGATGTGGCAGTGGAACATCCACGTGCCCGGGCGCTCGTCGAAGGTGACGAGCAGCCGGACTGTGGTCTTCATCGGCACATTGACCGTGTCCTTCCACGCCAGCGGCCGCAGCGGCTGATCCTTTTCGTCCAGCGGCATGAAGAAGAAGCCGTGCAGGTGGAAGGGATGGTCCCACTGGGTGTCGTTCTGGACGACCCACAACTGCGCTTCACCCAGCCGCGCCAGGTAGGGCTTGGCCTTCCAGAACGGCACGCCGTTGACGCGGAACTCGGAGTGGCCTCTGTCGTCCACCGGCGGCAGCGTCAGCATCAGGTCCACGCGCGTCGCGCCCGCCGCCGACGGCGGCAGGATGGTGCGGCCGATTGCGGGCAGCGGCCGGGCCTTCAGCGCCGGCTCCTGGCTGAAGGCAATCGTCATCAGCGTCTCGACGCTGCGGAACTCCACGCTGCCGTAGCCCCGGTTGTAAAGCATCGAACGCAGCACCAACTCCGACCCCGGCGCGCCCGTGGGCGTGACGATCACGTCCACGCGTTCACCGGCGGTGACCAGCAGCTGCGGTGAAGTGACCGGCCGTTCCTGCAGCCCGCCGTCGCTGCCGATCACGGTGAAGTCCTGTCCCTGCAGATCCAGCTGGAAGAACCGGCTCTTGGCGGCGTTCACGATGCGCCACCGCTGGGGTGCGCCCGCGCGCGCCAGCAGCCGGGGATTGGTCTTGCCGTTCACCAGGACATAGGCCCCTTCGCGGCCGAACACGGTGCCAGCGCTCCCGCCGCTCTCGCCCGGCTCCAGCACGCCCTTGTCGTCGAAGCCCACGTCGCTCAGCACCAGCGTCACCTGGTCCTCGATGCCGACGCCGTCGGCCGCATCCTCGACCAGCAACGCCCCGTAGAGGCCGTTGCCGACCGCGGCGGCCGACATCACGTGCGGGTGGTACCAGTAGAGGCCGGCATCCTTGACCACGAAGTCGTAGGTGAAGGACTGGCCTTGCTTGACCTCGGGCTGCGAGATGCCCGGCACGCCGTCCATCTCGATCGGCACGCGCACGCCGTGCCAGTGCACGGTCGTCGGCTCGACCAGCTCGTTCTTGAAGTGGACGATCAGCCGATCGCCCACCTTGGTGCGGATCAGCGGGCCCGGCAACGTGCCGTTGTACGTCCACGCGTGAACGGTCTTGCCCGAGATGACGACATCGGCAAGCCTGGCTGTCATATCCACCTCGACCACTGTCGGATCGGGGTTCTTGTCGGCCAGCTCTTGCAGCTTGACGCCGGCATCCCAGGCGGCTGGTGCCAGGGAGCCCTGCGCGTGTGCGAGGCTCGTCAGTGTGAACGTCAGTGTCAGGACAGCGAGCGCGGAAATGAAGCGCATGTATTTGAGTGGCAGGTGTCTGGGGACACGATCAAGATAGCGCATCCGGAGCGCGAACTAGGATGGGGAAGATTTCGCGGTGAGCCTGAAAAATTCCTGAAGCCTGCGTCAGGGAAGATTCGCGCCGTCGGTACGCGCGAAGCTAACGGTGTAGCCCCCGATCCGCTGGCCGTGCGCCTTGCCGACTTCGAGATCGGACCGGAAGTGGATGCCGCCATACAGGCGTGAAATCGAGGCCTCGTCGCGCTGCGCTTCGAATTCGGACCGGCTGCCAGGGAACAGGTACGAGAGCACATCGGCGGCGGCCCCCGAGAACGTCGAGTGGCCCGACGTATAGGCCGGAAAGTTCGGCAGCCCGATGATGGTCTTGAGCTCGGGATCCATCTGCGAAGGACGCGGGTTGAAGTAGAAGTACTTCACCTCCCAGCAGCCCACCGCCGCGTCGTGCAGCGCCATGTTCACCAGCGCGAAGGCCCGCGCTGCGCGGACCTCGCTGAAGTCGGCCTTGCGGATGTGCGGGGCGGCGATGAAGTTCCAGTGCCCCGGCGGCGTGGGCGTGCTGGGACCGTCGGCCCAGAAGTTCGCGATCGCCAGATCCCGGCGGGAGCCGTCATCCACGGCCTTCCTGACCTCGGCCACCTCCCGTTCCATGAGGGCCGACGACGTGGACGGCGGCGGCCCCGGCCTTTCGCGCACGATGTCTTCCGGCGTCATCATCCAGGCGCGCACCGCACCGAAGGCGGGCAGCATGGGCGGCCGCGCCGGCAGGTCCTGGCTCTTCCACGGGATCTCGCCGCGCGCGATCGCGCCGTCGGCAAGGGCGCGCCACAGCGCGGGCGAGCCGCCCGCAGTGCGCATGCCGTCGGAGGCCGCGCGCGCCACGAACACCGCGGCGACCGCCTGGCCGAGCGCCAGCCCCGCCGCCAGATCGCTGGCCGTGGCCTTGCCGGCCAGCAACATCGCCTGCCGGTGCTGGCCAGCTCTTGAGCGTGATCTCCTCCACCGACGCCGGGAACAGCAGCTTCAAGCAGCTCCGCCGTCACGCCCGACACCACCGCGTCCTCGGACGGATAGGCCGGCAGCTCGGTAGCCGGAATCAGCGCCTGGACGCCGCTGTCCACGCGCGCCGGCGACGGCCGGTTGTAGAGAAACTTGTAATGCCACGCCACCTTCAGCGCGTCGTATTGGGCCACGGCCACGTAGCTGTAAGCCCGCGCCGCGTAGGGCGGGTTGCCGAACGGAAACATCGGATCCGCGAACGGGTTGTTGGCGTCGGGCACCGGATACGTGCCGTCGGCGGCCGGGGCCGGCGGCAGGTTGTAGCGCGACACGAGCCCCAGCAGGATCTCGTTCCACCGCAGCACCCCGCCGCCCTTCCAGTACTCGATCTGGTCTTTCTGCTCTTTGGTGATTCGCGACTGCGCGGTCTTGATTGCGGCGAGTTCCGCCTGGTAGTCGAGACTGCCGGTCTGCGCCGGCAGCGGGATGCTGAACTGCGTGGGTCCGGAGAGGACGATCATGCGCCAGTTGCCAGCACCGGCATCGGTGGACGCGGTCAGAACGGTGCGGACAGGCAGCGCCGCCATCAGGGCGGCCCCGCACCAGAACATCGCAATGCGCGCCAATCTCATGGCCTAAACCTGTTGAACCGGTAGAGAAGACCGCCGGTGAACGTCGTGGCTTGTCCGACGTTGCGCCCGTTCAGCGTGTAGGCCACCGTCGCCTGCACCTCCAGTCCCGCGACCACTGGCACCATCGCCATCCCACCCACCTTCGAGAAGTTCATGCGGTTGGACACGAACGGCATGTCCTGACGTCGGATGTCACCGCCCCCCAGGGTTCGCTGCTGCGAGAAGAAGCCCGCGGCCATCAGGCGCGGGCGCATCAAGCCGGCGCTGGCCACGTATTCGAAGGCGTTGGGCATGTCGGCCTGGTCGCTCATCACGAAGGTGTCGTCGGTGAAGTAGTAGGGGCGATCGAGCTGGACCTTCGAACGCCAGGTGTAGGCGGCCGAGCCGTTGGCGAACCACCCGGGACCGGTCTCCACGTTCAGCGTGCCGCGCGCCGAGATCCGGCTGCTGCCGGTGCCGATCGAGAGGGGGAGGAGCTCGGGGTTGTAGTTGCTCAGCGGGACACCGCCGGACAGCACGGCGAACGCGCGGACAGTGCTGTCCCCTGGGCGTCGCCTCCAGGACGCGGTACTTCGCCGCCAGCGTCAGGTCTTGAACGCCCTGGATGTCGTGGAGGTAGCCCTGACTGGCGTGGGTCCACACATACGGCACCTGGCCGATGATGTTCAGCCGCTCGGACACGCCGTAGTTGGCCCACCAGGCGTTGGTACGCGTGGTGATGCGGCCGATGTTGTCGTTGGTGCGCTTGAGCGGGCCCTCCCAGTAATCGTCCCAGCTTTCGTAGGTATAGATGTTGCCCGTGAGCAGCTCGCGCGGCCGCACCATCTGGCCGTCGTCGATCGTCTGGGCGTGGAGCGGGGCAGCGAGAAAGGCGAGTGCCACGCACGTGCACAACGCGCGCGCGGCGCGTGAATTGTCGAGCATGAACGCACGGATTCTATGAACCGCGATCCGGAGGCGCAATAAAGTGAAAGGACTAGCGAGGCTCGCTCCGACGATTGCAGGCCAGCGGGTATAATCGAAGTTCTCTACGTCCCCATCGTCCAGAGGCCTAGGACGCGGCCCTTTCAAGGCTGAAACCCGGGTTCGAATCCCGGTGGGGACGCCACCCTAGTTGCGGTCCATTCCGGAAACATGGGTAACGGATTATTCCGGAGACATGGGTAACACTTTCGCGCCGAAGGGATTGTCGATCGGCTCGAGGCGACACGTCTCGTCGTCGAAGTATCCCAAGTCGTAGTCCATAAAGCTCACCAGCCAGATGCGGTCCGTGACTTGGCGGACGCCCACCTGCTGGCCGGCAAACACCTGACTCAGATTGACCTTGCGGCGATCGAAGCACAGCCGACCGCAGTGCGTGACGACGGCCGTCCAGTCGTGGAAGGGGTAGGCCACGTCGGTGAGGCCCGCGATACGGACGCGGCGAGGGCGTATAGAGGTCGCTGGGCACGCGCATCCCGAGGGCCTGGTGGGGGCGCTCCTCGTTGTAGCGCGTCAGGAACGCGTCGAAGCGGGCCTGCTGCTGGAGAAAATTCGGGGACGCGGGCTTGGTGGCCTCCGTCTTCAGCGTGAGATGCATCCGCTCGTGGCGGCCGTTCTGCTCGGGATGCCCGGGTTTGATGCGCTCGATCTGAATGCCGAGGCGCAGCCACCAGACCGAGAGCTTGCTTAAGCCCGTAGAGGGCATTGGGGGAGGCGAACGGCACGCCGTTGTCGGTGCGGATGGCGGCGGGCAGGCCGAAATCCTTGAAGACGCGCTCGAAGACGGTGAAGGCGTAGCGCTCCTGCGTCGTCGACAGGGCCTCGCACTGCAGCAGATAGCGGCTGGCAAAGTCGGTGATGGTGAGCGGGTAGCAGTAGCGGCGATCGGCGAGCATGAACTCGCCCTTGTAATCCGCGCACCACAAGGCATTGGGCTGGTCGGGCCAGCTGAGCGGCGTGCCCTGCGCCCGCGGGCGGCGGCGGCCGCGGCGCGTGACCAGGCCGTGGCGGTCGAGCACGGCGTGGACGGTGCTGATGGCGGGGCAGCGCACCCCGGGCCAGCGCCGCCGGAGCCGCTCGCGAATCTTCGGCGCGCCCCAGCCGGGATACTCCCGCTTGAGCGCCACAATCAGTTTCTCGACCGCCATCGGGAGCTGATTGGCGTGCCGGTACGGCCGCCGGCTCCGGTCGGTCAACCCCTCGACGCCGCAGTCTTTATAGCGCTCGTAGATCTTGTAGCCGGTCTTGCGGGAGATCCCGAACTCCGCGCACAGCGCCGTCATCTTCTCCCCGTCGAGCCGACGGGCGACGAACCGGACGGTCGGTGGCTTCTTCGTCAGTGGCGTGACGTGCTTCACGGTCGCCCCGGTCCCCTTCGCCGTCGTCCAGACGTGGCCACAGCGCTCGCAGCGGTAGTAATTCACCGCCGCGTGCTTGCTCGCTTCGTCCAGGAGGCGTGGCGTGGGCTTATCGCACGCGGACAGGGAGGAGTCGGCACCCGGGCCGGAGCATAACGTCAGGTGGCTCGGCGCCTGTTGGTTGGGTTTCGCGGTTTGCACAGAAATCACCACCGAACGCGGCCCATAGTCGCGCTCCTGGCGGGCCCCGTAGCAGGCGACAGGAGCTAGGCGCGGCCGAGGGCCTTACACACGCCGTCGCGCGTCCACGGGCGCCCGTAGCGCGTGGTATGGCCCTCGGCGTTGAGCTGCGCGGCAATCGCGGCATAGCTGAGACGATCGCCCTTTACTGGCTTCCGGCGCAGCGTGCGCATGCGGTCGATCAGTGCCTGCTCGTTCGGATGGTCCCGTACGGCTTCCGCCCTTCAACGCGGCGCCCTTTCGCCCGGAGCCGTTGCCGGGCCGCGCGCAGTTTGGCGACGGTCATCGATTTATCGAATTGCGCGACCGCCCCGAGGATCTGCCGGACCATCACTGTGGTCGGGTTGTCGTTCGTGGTGAGGTCCGCGCCATCTGCGGCCACCACCCGCACGCCCGCCCGGCGGAATTGGTCGAGGATGATCTCGCTCGACCATCAAGTCGCGCGCCAGGCGATCGGCCCGCTCGACGATCACGACCTTGACGCCGTTGTGCTCCACGCGGTCGAGCACGCGGCCAGCCCGGGCGATCGTCCAGCTCGCGCGTACCGCTCACCCCCTCGTCGCGGTACTCCTCCACCAGCTCGAGCCCGTGGCGCTTCGCGTAGGTCGCGATCGCTTGGCGTTGGCGGGGGAATCCGTCGCCGTCCACTTGGCCTTTGCCGCTGACTCGAAGATAGCTAACCGCCTGACTCTTAGTCTGTTGCGCCCTTGTTTGTATTTGTATTCTGTAGAATAACTATACACCTCGGCCCGAACAAGCCCTGATGGCATCTGCGGCTAGGTCCTGATAGCATCTGTGGCTAACATCCTTTGTCTCCTGACGAAGACCCAGCCCCCCCCTGGTCTGCGTCGAGACGTTCTGGGTGATGGTCGGTCCCGGCCGCGCAGGCGCTATCACTTGTGCGCTTTACAGAACGCCGACTGGCCTCGAAGTGCGCGCTGGACGCAGCGCGCAGGAACCACTTCTCTACCACTCCGTCCACACGTCAATCGCGGCGGAGGCTGTAGCTGCCGTTTGGAAGGCCGGAGCTGAGGCGAGAGGGTTCCGCGCCATTGACCAGGAAGCATTAGGGCGATTGATGGGAGATCAGATCCTCAACTGGCTTCGGCGTGAACACAGCGATCCCACGCAGCGAACGCCGATGGCCACCGCAGCGTTCCTGCGCGTGAACAAAGCGCCGTCCGCCGCGAACTTGCCACGATGCTGCTGAACGGTGCAGTCCGACTGGAGATCATCGACGGCCTACCGACATACGTTCCTACCTAGAGCGTTTTGTACTTGTGTGTACGCCGGTCATGGTCATTCTCCCGCGGGAGGAGACATGGCGGCGTATCGATGGATCTGCGGCAGCGGGTGTTGCGGGCCTGGGATAGCGGCATGGACGCGGAAAGCGTGGCGGCCAAGTACGAGGTCAGCCGGGCCTGGGTCCATCGCTTGGTGCAGCGGCGGCGCGAGACCGGGTCGATCGCGCCGCGGAAACAAACGAAGTTTCGGCGCCGCTCGCTGTCCGACCAGCAGGAAGCGCGGCTGGCCGCCTTGATCACCGCGCGGCCCGATGCGACGCTCGCCGAGTTGCGGGACGCGCTGCCGACCACGGCGGCGCTGAGCACGCTGTGGCGGACGATCGGCCGCTTGCAGTTCACCGTCAAAAAAAACGGTCCACGCCGACGAACAACGCCGGCCTGATGTCGCCGCGGCCCGGCGCCACTGGCGCGACTGGCAACCGCTGCGCGACGTCCGACAGTACATCTTTCTCGATGAGTGCGGCGTCACCACCGACTTGTTACGGCGGTATGGCCGCAGTCCCCGCGGCACCCGCCTCCACGATCACACGCCCTGCGGCAAGTGGCAGACGCACACGGTGGTCGCGGCGTTGCGCCTGGAGGGGCTCACCGCCCCGGGCGTCTTCAACGGCCCGATCGATACCGACACGTTCGGCGCGTATGTCGACCAGATCCTCGTCCCGACGTTGCGGCCCGGCGACGTGGTCGTGCTCGACAACCTGGCGGTCCATAAGCAGCCCGCGATTCGCGCCGCCGTGGAAGCCGCCGGCGCCTCGCTCCGCTTCCTCCCGCCCTACAGTCCAGACTTCAATCCCATCGAACAGGCGTTCGCCAAACTGAAAGCCTTTCTGCGGGCCGCGCGTCCACGCAGCTTCGACGACGTGTGCGCGCTGGTCGCTGCCGCGCTGAGGCTCTTCACCCCGACTGAATGCCGGAACTTCGTCCGGCACTCCGGCTACCGCCTCGCTACAACGTTATGAAAAACGCTCTAGGCTCTCGGAAAGTGGGCATGCGAAGGGGACAAGAGCCTGGGGCTTCATGCTTCCGGCCTTTCAGTTGGGATCCTTCAGGGGTTGCGAGTTTCATTGGTCGCGAGCCTTCTGCGCCTCAGCGCCCATCGGCGCCTTGAGGCTGCTCGCCGGTCTGCTCGTCTTTCCCTGGTGCTCTCGTAGGCCATGTTTCGCTGAGTGGTGCCGAACATCCACGCGAACGCGCGGCCTCCCCACAAGCTGTCCTTGTAGTTGAGGAGCGCCCTCGAGTGGTAGCTGAGGCCCCAGCAGTTCCGACAGGCCGCCCCGGACTCTTCCAGCGGCAGGTAGATTCGGGTATCCAGCGCCAGCATCTGGGGCACTTTAGAAACACCCGTCCACGCCGCCAGACAGCATTCTGCCGGCTTTCCCATTCGAAGACGCCCTCGC
Organism: uncultured Acidobacteriota bacterium; assembly: GCA_963731785.1. Classification (GTDB taxonomy): domain Bacteria; phylum Acidobacteriota; class Vicinamibacteria; order Vicinamibacterales; family UBA2999; genus DASYRM01. Next base: position 7,804 of record CAVSWX010000008.1, on the reverse strand, counting down.
GCCCTCCGACTTGGAAGGTCGCCCTCCCTGTTGCCCCAGGACGGAGCGAGAGGCTTTTCTGAGCTAACAGCGAGTCGTATACCTCTTCCGCCTTTATGACTGCCCAACACTCGCGCACGCGGACGCGTCTTGGCCCCCAACGCACACCTGCGCACCAGACGGGGCCGTGGTGGCTCGTGACGTCCTGCCGGCGTCGGCCTCCCCGACTCAAGGCAAGGACTTCCAGGCGTCCACCACGACCGACCGAAAGAGCCGAAGGTAGGCAGCCTCAGGTTCGAGCGCCGCGAGTCCTTCGTTTGTAACGAATTCACGACGTTTGGCCGACAACTAGGTTCATGATCGTCACCCTGGGCGGCCGCACTTTTGAGAGGCGCGAAAAGCGTGGGGGAGCACCCTCACCAGACCCCCGGTGGTCGTCCCGTCGACGTCAACGGGCATCGTCATGCCTGGGTGCTGGAGCGAGGCCGGCCCCCGTCGCTTCCGACGTGTCGGGCCATGCAATTCCTGGAACTCTTTCAAGGGAGCGAAGTGCGAACGCTGTGCTACGAGTGTGCGCGGTGCGGCGTCCCAATCGAGCCCGGCCGCATTTTTGAGACACTCCGTGAATACCTGATCGACGGTCACGAAGTGACCGAGGCCGAGTTCCTCCGATTTGTCGATTGGGCCGCCTTGCCGCCGACGTTTTGGGGCAAGTCCTCCCAGACGGTGGGGCGCGTCGAGACGGCCCAGACAAGCGCACCTACTGGTGGCCATCATCTACCGATGTCCAGCGTGTCAGGACCCGCTGGTGCTGGTCGAGGATGACGATCCGCTGGGTCCGCTCCCGAGCTTCCCGACGACGATCTCGGACCTGTATCGCTGTCCGACGCACGGGCTTGTGGCGCCGGTCGCTGCGCGACGGATTCACGCCGGTAGATCCTTATGAACTGTCGTGAGCGCCCGAGCGTGATCGTGAGCCCAGTCCACAGCTGACACCTGGGCCTCATCATGCGCGCTCAGCCCTGCCCGTGGTGCGGCATCTAGACGGCGAAGCAACTGACCAAAGCGAGCAAGATTCGCCACAGTGAATTACTACATCTGCGATCTGTTGCGGTCACGTCTGGACGACTGACAAGCAGACCGGCGCAAGTGAAGAACATCACGCTGGTAACGGAGATGAAGCGCCCTTCCAACTTGCGCCTTCCCGAAATTTAGGAAACAACCGGAGTAGCTAGCTGAGACGACCTAGCGTGTCGGACTCCCTTGTCTTGCTTACACTCTTCCATGCCGATCCTGCTTTGACGCTATGGTCCAAAATGCTCCACGCCAGATAGAACACACCTAACTCCTTCAAGTTCACCACTTACGGTAGGTGCCGTCGAACGTGTCGTGGATCGGGTCACTGGATCGTGAGGGCCTTGCACGCAACCAATCCGAAATGCCAACAGCAGCACACCATGCCGTTGGGCCTCGGTCTTGCTCTGATGTCGTGGAAGAAACGATCGAGTCGATTGGTTCGTGGAGGGGACATGTTGCCAAACTATCAAATGCTGTGGACATCGAACATCGTGTGGGGAAGCCGGTGCATCGAGAGCGCGCGGCGATGGCACGGACCCGCGCAATGCCGAAGCGTGAGATAACCACGGCTCACGCGCGTTCCACAGCAGCAGTGACGTTCGACAAACCGGCAAGGCAGCCACGAGTGCCGATATTTGGGAGGCTCGCGTTGAAGCCCCCAGGATTCTGAGAGAGTGTCGAGACCGCCGGTGCCAGCGCGCCACGAGTTTCCAGATGCCCCCGCTGTCACGAGGTGTTGGAGTATCGGGGTGAAGTAGGTGTTGATCGCGGGGACGGGGCGGCGGACGGCGACGCGTCAGATCTGTATCGGTGTCCAGCCCACGGGCTGTGGCGCATCTACGTGAGCGGCTACATCGTGGCCCTTGGCGGGGGACCAGCTTTATAGTCTTGCTGGTAACGGCGGCGGCCTCTACTGCTGCCGTTATCTGGATCTCCATCGTCAGCCGGCCCGTCGTCGTTTCCAGCCGGGGCCTAACTGGTTCGGCGGCAGCTCCACGACGAACGTTCGACTACCGATCGATCGAGGGTGCGAGCGGTACCGGGAAAGAGCTGATCCGCTCAAGAAGCGGGCCGGAACAGTGCCGGTTATTGCTTTGGCTTGTCAAAGGCATACCTACCATCGCTTTGCGGTCGCCACCCGGGTTGCCCACCGCTCCAAAGAATTGGCGCGTCGGATAGCGCGGTTGTCGTCTGTCACCTGGTAGGCCCAATCTCGCTGAGACGTGCCAAACATCCTTGCGATCGCCCCGCGGCCCCAAAGGCTGTCTTTGTAGTTCAGGAGCGCCTTCGAGTCGTACGTGAGTCCCCAGCATTTCCGACATGCCGGCCCGGAGGTTTCCAGCGGGAGATAAAGCCGGGTCGCTCGGCGATCGCAACGCGGACAGCGCAGAAATGCTCGTCCGTGCCTCCATACGGCGTTCTGGCGAACTTCCCAACCGAAGACAACTTCGCGGTCCTCGAGCCGTGAGGGTCGCCGTTCCTACGGACCCTGGTGCGAGACGCGGTTGGGCCCCCGCAAGAGGGCGGTGTAGAGGTCTTCAGCCGTGATTCGGCTCCAGCATTCGCTGACGCGGACCCGTCTGCGTCCCCAGCGGCCGCCGGAACACCAGACGGGAGCCTCGGATTGTGTGATGTACCTACGCCGTCTGCCACCGCGCAACGTCAGGCCCGCCGCTGGCGAAAGGGGATTCCGAAATCAACCGCCAATTTCAATGCCGCCGTTTGTCTCCACGCCGCGAGGATCTCTGGTTCCAATTGAGTAGGGAGAGCGTTTGGAGCGAAACAGGGCAACGGACCACGAATGGTCATGCCACGAGCCCCGCTGAGTCGCGGAGCTTTCGCATCGCGTCAAGAAATGGCGCGATCTGGTTCCAACTCGGAGGGCTTAGGGACGCTCTCAGCCTTCGGTTGAGAGCTCGTCCCCACCCGTCTTCCGGTTTGCGGCGACGTTCTACGCACGTCGCCAGCGGCACCGAATCCCGGTCTGGACGTGAATCGCTAAACCCTGCGGCGTCACACGAGACTAACCCCAGAATGCTGATCCGTGAGGTTAATCTCCTCCGCACAGACCCCCAAGAACCGAGCGAGTGTTTGTTCAGAATTGCATAGACACTCACAACTGGCTTCCGCTAGCGTACGCCGTTGCGCCCATCGCTCGCCTAACAGAAACGGGCAAGAGACGGTGCGTCAGGCATAGACGGGCGGCGAAGGAGTGGGCCGCAAACGAGGAGGAGTGACTCATGACATTCGCGACTGTTCACACAACAATGAAGCGCGTGGGTTTTGGATGTCTCTGTTTAGGGGCGCTAGCCGCCGTGGGGTGCGCCAACGGAAGCGGGCTCCCGACGAGCCCAAGCGTGACCTCTCTGTCTGGCCTGGCAGCGACGGCGCCCGGCGATGCCGCCTCAGCAGCTGCGTCTTCCACGCGAATCGGAACTCTCCAGGTGACGAAGGAGTGCTCGCAGTATGACGGCACGAATGGGACGTTCTGCACAATCACGTCCTCGAGCCTCGCTGCGATCGAGGTCGGTTCGAGGGTCGTGTATGCCACCGTGAACGGTTTTGGGGATCTGGACAGTGACGTGGTCCTCGATCTGCCGGGGCCAGGTAACAACGCCGCTTTCGGCCATTGCACACTCACTGCCTCTGTCAGCCGTTGCACGTTTTCGGGCGGGACCGGGAAGTTCACGCACTTTAGTGCGACAGTAGCCGTCTGGTACCTGGGCGGGCCCGACTATGGCTGGGACGGGACGTACAGCTTCAGTCCGCGCGACTGAGCCGAGATCGGATGCCACGAGCGGCACCGCCATCCGTCGCTCCGACACACGACCATTGTCGTCACCGGCGAAGGGATCCCCCGTGAACCTCTTTGCCACCCGTATTCCACGTGCTGATACCGCGGTACATCTCCGGGTCCAAGAGGGAGCGACCAGGGTTGGCACATGGACTCCACGGATGCCGATTCGACGGCTCGGGTGGTAGTGGGCTAACGCCGTGTTGCTCGGCTGTCGATCTCCGCGATGGATCCACGGCGGCGGGGTTAAAATCGCATGAGCCGGTACACTCCGGCCGAGGGTGAACGTATGACACAGTCCCGAACAGAACGGGACCGCTCGCACTGGTGGGGCGTCCTCGGTCTCATGCTGTTGATTCTGTCGATTCTCTGGCCCATCCTGAAGCCCGCACCCCCCCTCATAGCCCCTGGCTTGGACTTCAACCAGTCACAACCACCAACACGGCGTTAGCCCACTACCGCTCGGGTAGCTCCCGAACGGTCGGCCCGGTCGTGGTCGGCCGGTCACGCCGCCCGGTAAGTCCTGTAAAACGGGGTTCCAATAGGGAGCGGTTCCCGGTGGGGACGCTCTCAACATTCAGGCGGCCCTGAACTCCCTCGTGAAGGTGGCATCGAGGGCCGTCAGTTCCGCTTGCGCGTCCCGCCGCTGGCGTTCCCGGTCATGTATGGCAGCTAGCAGCGTCTCGAGGGGCTCGCCCGAGGCGACGGCCGCCGACAGGTTCAAAAGCGCCTTCTCGGCCTTCCTGAAGCTGCAGTCGCGCGTGTGCGCCTGGTCGTGACGTCTTGGCCGGCCCGTTGAGCATCTCGGCTTAGCCGGCCTAGCAGACGGAACGAAAGGCCCGGAATCCTCCATCAGCGCCTGCTCAACCTCGGCACTGAACCCAGAATCCTGGGAGACTAGAGTGGTAGCCCTACGCTTGCGTGCCCCGAATCGTCGCGTTCGCCAACACATAGTCAAAATGCCGTAGACGTCCACGCGAGCTCGACACGCAACTCGTGCACTGCACGAGGTATTGACGCCTCCGTTACCGCCAGAACGTCATCACCGGCGTGGTCATGGTTATCGTCGGAGTCGTCTGGTCGGTCGTGCTCGCGACACGCTATTGCCGGAACGAAGTGCGAGCGTCGAGCCGGAGTCGGCTCTCGCTCAGAATCGATAATTCAGATCGACGCCCCAGCGTCGCGGCATTGCCTTGAAAACGAAATTGTTGGTGTAGCCCGGATTCGGGAAGAACATCGGTCCGGGCGACCACTCCGCGTTGTATTTTTTGTCCGTGAGATTCTTGGCCCAGACGGTCGCCGACCAGGACTTGCCGTCCATGCCGAGCCGCACGTTCAGCAACGTGACCGGATCGCGCTCCGTGAAGTTGTCGGGATAGAACCACGTCGGACCGATGACCTGGACATCCGAGCGCACGAACGCGCTCAACTCGCTGCGCAGGGAATGGCGGTATTGCAAACCCACGTTGGCGGTGTACCGCGAAACCAAGGGCGCTTCTTTGCCGACGTCACTCGCGGCGCGCCTGGACTCCTTGATGTCGCTGTCGGTGTAGCCGAGCCCGACATAGCCGTCGAACCCTTCGAGGATGCGTCCCCGCACTTCGAACTCCGCGCCCGTGTAGTCGACGCGATCGAGATTCCCCAGATTCTGCGTGCTCGTGTTCGGATCGAACACGAAGAAGTAGGATCCTTTCGCCTTCGTGTGGTAGATGCTGACGTTGGCGCCGACGCGCCGGTCGAGAAATTCGGCCTTGGCGCCCGCTTCGTAGGTGTCCGCCGTCTCGGCGTCGAACAAGTCGTTCACACCGGCAATGCCCGCTGCACCGACACCCGTTTGATTGAAGCCGCCGCTGCGGAAGCCGCGGCTGTAACCGATATACAGCGTGGAATCGCGTGTCGGCTTGTGGCGCAGCGTGACTTTCGGCTGCCAATCGTCCCAGGTGTGCGTACGAACCTGCCCCGGGAATGCAATACCCACGAGCGGCGCAGGTATGAATTCCGCAGGTGTTTCGGTGGTGTTCTTGCGATCGTCACGATCGTAACGCAACGACGTCGACAACTCCAGTTTGTCCGTGAGATTGACGTCGATGTTGCCGAACACCGCCCAGGCGAAATTGTCCTGCGAGTCGGCAAGGTAGGTGAACTGCGGATTGAAGAGCGGCAAGGGCTCCCGCCGCACCTCGGGCACCTCGCCGGTGCCCAGGTCGAAGACATTGCCCGTGGAAATGAAACGATCGGTCGAGATCAGGTACGCACCCGCGATCCAGCGCACGCGCTTCGTCGCAGGCGATGCGAATTGCAGCGCCTCGCTCACCGCATTGACGTTGAGAAACTGATGCTGCGCCTGATCGGCGCCGAAGAACTTGAACAGCACCGATTCCGGAATCGGCAGGAAATCGAATTGATCGCCGGTCAAGAGCTCGTTGAACCGGTCGTAGGCGGTGATGGACGTCAGCGTGCCCAGAGGCCTCACGTAATCGAGCTTGAGCGACGTGCCGAACATATTGCGTTCGTTCACACCAGGGTTGTTCACGCGCACCGGCAGGCTCGTGTCGTTCACGCTCTCCGTGATATTGAAGTAAAGCGCCTGAGTTCGAACGCGCGAGGCATACACACGCACATCCGCGCTCAGCTCTTTCGACGGCTCCCACACGAATCGCAGGCGCCCGGACACGTCTCGAAACGGATCGGCGTTCTCGTTCAGAAAGGCATTCCTGATATAGCCCTTGGTATCGAAATAGGAGCCCGTCGCTATGTATTTGAGCGTGTTCGAGATCGGGCCGCTCATGCCGCCGCGAACGTTGATGCCGGGCCCGGAGTCGGCTCCCAACGTCACATTGCCTTGGAAAACATCGCTCGGCCTTTTCGTGTTGATGATAATCGCGCCGCCGATTGCATTACGTCCGTAGAGCGCGCCCTGCGGCCCTTTCAGTACCTGGATGGTGTCGATGTCGAAGAGCTCCTGGTTGAACTGCGAGGGGTTCGCCATTTGCACGCCGTCGATGAGCACGGCCACCGAGGGCTCGCTGTTGCGCGCCTGCGAAATGCCTCGCACAGTCACGAACGAGGTGCCCTGGTTCTGGGTCTGCACGAGGCTCATGTTCGGCGTGAGCGCAACGAAATCCTGCGGTCGATCGATACCGGCGGTCTTGATATCGGCCGCGGTAAAGGCATTGATCGCGCCCGGTACGTCGAGCGACGATTCGTCGCGACGCCGGGGCGTGACCGTGACCGTTTCCGCCATGCCGCCGACCGTCAGCTCCACGTCGACCGTGGTGACGCCAGAACCGCTGACCATGAGGTCCTCCCGCTTCACCGGCGCGAACCCGGTCAACGAGAACGTGACCGTGTAGCTACCGGGCGGGAGCGACTCGATGCGATAGCGCCCGCTGCCGTCGGTGACCGCGGTACGGACCTTTTCGATGAGCGCAGGGCTCGCGGCTTCAACGGTCACGCCCGGCAGCACTGCGCCGGTCGTGTCCTTGACCTCACCCGCGAGAGTGGCTTGCGCCGCTGCGACGCGAGGGACGACCGCGACGAGTCCGAACAACAGGAAACATCTGGCAATTGTACGCATGGTGACCTCTTGGCGGTTGCTGGCCGAGAGGATAGTCGGTATCGGCGCGGGAGGAAAGTTCGAGCTCGCATACTTGGAATCGTCGGAATTCGGCTATTCTCCTGGGGTTCGAGAGTTTCGGATAGCACGTGTGCCTGATGTGTGCTGGGCGACGGATTGATCGCGCCATGCTCTGCCGCTGCGCGGTTCTCGCTCATCTTCGAGTACGGAGGGTTGATTCCGTGAGTAAGCAACATCGCTCGTTCCTTCTTGCTTCGCTCCTTCCAGCATTCCTGCTCGGCAGCGTGTTCGCTGTCGTTCAGGCTCAGAATGCCGGAGCGCCGGCAGCGAGACAGACGCGCTGGTCTGATCCTGCCACCTGGCCAAACCGCAAGGTG
>CAVSWX010000007.1:0-41035 GCA_963731785.1 uncultured Acidobacteriota bacterium | reverse complement strand
CTGACGCTTGAACCGCTGGTTCTCGAGGCAGACGAACTCGATCAGCTCGTCGTCGAGCATCAGCTCCTGATACAGCCTCACCGTGAAGGGCCGCGTGTAGGCCTTCGCGTCCTCGATGGTGACGTCGATCTCCATCCGCGCGAACGTGGGCCGCCGGAACCGCTCGGTGATGCGGCCGGCGTCGGTGAGCGGGCTGCCGACGAGATCGAGCCAGCCGCCGTCGCGGAAGTGCGTGGTCGTGACCACGAGATCGTCGCCGTCCCAGCGTCCGACCGAGTAGCCGTTCCACCATGGCTGCGGATCGGCGGCGGGCACGGGCCGGCCATCGGTGAAGATCTGGCGCGTTTCCGCTCCGGCTTCGTACAACACCACCAGCACGTCCGGCGTCTGCACGAACTTGCGCGGCGCGCCCTGGGTGTGGAGCTGCACGATGCCCATTGGCAGGCAGTGCGCCGACGGGTTCTGCCGGCCCCCGTCCGCGATGCGCTGCTTCAGCAGTTCGAGGCCGTACGGCGTCACGGGCAGACCGTCCGGCAGGTTCTGGCCGATTTCGCGATAGACCGCAATGCGGGGGCCCCGGCGGCGGCCGCACCGGTCGCCGCCCCGGCGGCCCGGTGATGCCCCTCCAGACGCCCGAGAAATCGGGACGTCCCTCGGCCGTGCGGGGCGCGGGCGCGTCGGGGTTGGGTTGTCCGGTGGCGGTCTTGGGTACCCGTGGACTCGGATGCCTGGGCCACTGCGCCAGCGCGTCGGCGCCGGACGCGAGGGCGACCGCCAGGGAGAACACGGTAGCGTGCGCGAGTCTCGTCACTCGAAGTCGCCGTCCATGGTACGGCGATACCGCCAAGCTCGGGAGCATTTCGGGGCGGAGGCCGGCTGGTCCTTTCATCCGCCCTCACTTGAGGTCCTGGCTGCTAGAATCGCGCCCGTCCGCATCCATTCGAGGAGAGCGCCATGTCGCGTCGCATCGCCGTCCTGTTCGTGTTCGCCACCGCGCTGTCGGCCCTGACGTGCGCCCGCACACCGCCCGAGCGTCAGCTGATCGAGGATGCCGCCGCCGCGCTGGGCGGCGCAGACCGCATTGCGCGCGCTGAAGTCGATCGCCGTGGAAGGCGAGGGCGACGCCCCCAACGTCGGGCAGAACCGCTTGCCCGACAGCGAGCTGCCGAACTGGAAGGTGACCGCAGTACACGCGCACGACCGACCTGGCGAACGACCGCACCGACATGACGCAGACGCGCGAGGCGCAGTTCCAGTTTGCCGGCGCGCTGGTGCAGCGGCAGCACCAGGGACAGGACGGCGACGTGGCGGTGAACTACCCGCCCAACGGCGCAGCCGGCGCGGGGCACCGCCGCGCAGGCGAGCGATCGCCGCCGCGAGGCGCTGCATCACCCGGTGGCCGCCGTGCGGGCCGCGCTGGCCGAGACCACCGAGCTCAGGAACCTCGCGCCAGGAGGGCGACGACGACGTGATCGACGTGCGGCCGAGTCGCGGCGGCGTCATCCGGCTCTCCGTGTCGAGGGCCACCAAGCTGCCGACCCGCGTGGCGATGCTCGACGCGCATCCCAATCTGGGCGACGTCGTCATCACCACGGTGTTCAGCGACTACGAAGACGTGAGCGGCGTGAAGATGCCGAAGCGGCTCACCACCACCATCGACAAGTACCCGCAGTTCGATCTTCGCGTGTCGCGCAACGCCGTCGACGTGGACACGGCCGCGCTCGCGGCCCCCGCCGCCGTGCGAGCGCGTCCGGTGCCAGCGCCGCCCGCGCCCACGGTGGCCGTCGAGCCGGTGGCGCCGGCATCTGGCGGCTCGCCGGATCCGGGCAACCACCGCAGCATCGTCTTCGAGTTCGCCGACCACCTCGTGCTGTTCGAGGTGCCGCTCAACGAGGCGCGCTCGAAGGCTGGTGATCGACGAGGCGCGCAAGCTCAGTTCCAAGCCGCTCACGCACGCGGTGGTCAGCCACCACCACTTCGATCACTCGGGCGGGCTGCGCGTGGCGGTGGCCGAAGGGCTCACCATCATCACGCACAAGAACAACGAGGCGTTCTTCAAGGACCTGGTGGCGCGGCCGTGGACGGTGCAGCCGGACCAGCTCGCCAAGAGCCCGAAGCCGCTCACCCTGCAGCTCGTGGACGACACGCTCACGCTCAAGGACGCGGCGATGGAGGTGCAGCTCTATCACCTGCTCGACAACGCGCGCGAGGGCACCAACCTGTTCGGCTATGTGCCGCGCGGCCGGCTGCTGGTGCAGGCCGACCTGTACGACAATACCTGGGAGCGTCACCTGTGGGGCCAGAACGTGCTCGACAACATCGAGCGGCGCAAGCTCAAGGTGGATCGCGACGTCCCGGTCCATGGCGCGATCGAGCCGTTCGCGGCCATGGTGCAGAACATCCGGACCAAGACGGGGTCATAGCGGCCGCCGCGCGGGGATGGGGCACGGGCACCGCGGCGGGGCGCGGGCCTCATGGCCTGCGCCGTCGGCCTGCTCGTGACGGTGGGCGCCGCGGAGCTGCCGGACGCCGCGGCACGCGCCTTCGACGCCTACTTCGAGAACGCGCGGTCGGCGTTCGTCGCCGCCGCGACGACGCAGGACGAGGCCAGCGCGGCGCGCGAGGCGACGCCGCTGCGTGGCGGCAAGACGATCGCGGAGCCTGGCAGCGGCGACGGCATCGTCGAGGCCCCGTCGAGCCTGATTCATCATTGGCGCGGCCGGACGCTCGTCCCCGGCGTCACCCTCGACCAGGTGCTGGCCGCCTCACGCGATTACGCGTCGTACCCGAAAATCTACCCCCCGATTCAGCGCGCGAAAGTGTTGTCGGACGACGGGGCCACCGTGCGTATCCAGCTGCGCATGCGCGCCTCGGGCGGCGGGCTCAGCGCGACGCTCGACGTGTTGAGTCGTGCGCAGTACGTCCAGCTCGATCGCCGCCGCGCCTACGTGGTGTCGCGCTCCGAGAGCATCCGCGAGGTCACCGACGCCGGGCAGCCGTCCGAGCGCCTGCTGCCGGAGGGCCAGGACAGCGGGTATCTGTGGCGGGCGGGCGCCTTCACCCGGAACGTCGTCGTTGAACAGGGCGTGCTGGTGGAGATGGAAACCATCGGCCTGAGCCGGCCCTTTCCGCGCGGTCTCGGATGGATTATCGAACCGATCGCGAGGCGTATCGGGCGACGCAGCGTCGAGCAGTCGCTGCAGGAGTTTCGCGCAGGCGGTCCTCCAGCGCAGTAAGCTGGCGCCATGACCGCCAGCGACCTGCAACAGCACATTCGCTATTCCGCCTGGGCGTCGCGCCGCCTGATGGACGCCGTCCGGGCGCTGCCGCCCGCCGAACTCGCCCGTCCGACCGGCATCTCGCACCAGAGCATCCTCGGGACGATGGCGCATCTGCACTTCGCCGACTGGATCTGGTACACGCGCGTGGCCGAGGCGATCGACAAGCCGGCCACCACGATGGAGGCGCTCGAGCGCGAGTGGCCCGAGCTGCAGGCGCGCTGGGAGCGCTTCGTCGACGGCCTCACCGATGCCGACCTCGCGCGTGTGATCGCGTTTCGCTCGATTCGCGGCTACGACGCCGCGGCGACGGTGGAGCAGATCGTGCTGCATCTGGTCAACCACGGCACGATGCACCGCGGGCAGGTGATGGGCATGATCCGTCAGCTCGGGATCGAGCCGCCCGGCACGGACCTGCTGCTCTACTACATGAACGCTGCGGGATACGGGCTCAAGGCCAATCAGGGCTCAAAGCCTAAAGGCCTATGGCCTCTAGGGTACGGCTCCGCAACCAAAGCTAGTGGCATGGCCCGCCACTTGTGGGCCGCACCCCTTCAGGTTGCTGAACCTCCGTCCGGGCACCACGTATGTGCAGGGTGATGGAGGGACAACGGCAGATGAGACTTGCACGCGTGTGTCTGGTGGCGGCGTTGGCGGCGGGATGCAACGGCGTGGCCCCGGATGCGGGGCAGGAAGCGGTGCTCATTCACAAGCCCTGGGTCTTCGGACACGGCGGCGTGAACCCGTCGCCGGTGAAGGCGGGCCAGACGTGGGTGGCGATTACCACCCAGGCCGTCTACGTCGCCATGGTGCCGCAGCAGCACGGCATCCACTTCGACGACCTGATGTCGAGCGACGGCGTGCCGCTCGACTTCGACGCGGTCATCCGTCTGCAGGTGACCGACTCGGTGAGTCTGATCTCCAACTTCGGCGAGCGGTGGTTCGAGAACAACGTGCAGGCCGAGTTCGCCAACCGCGTGCGCCAGGCGGTGCGCAAGCACGGGATGAACGAGACCGCGATCCAGACCAACGCGGTGGACGCGATCGACGCCGAAGTGTCGAAGGCGATGGTCGAGTACATCGCGCAGGCCAAGCTGCCGCTGCGCCTCATCGACGTCACGGTCGGGCGCGCCAACCCGCCGGACAGCATCAAGACCCAGCGCATCGAAACGGCGGCGCAGGAGCAGCGCGCCAACACCGAGCGGCAGCGCAAGCTCGCCGAGGATCAGCGCAAGGAGGCCGAACAGGCGCGCGCGGCGTCGGACAACGCCTACCGCAACGCGCTCGGGATGTCGTCCGAGCAGTTCATCCAGCTCGAGGCGATCCACGCCCAGCGCGAGATCTGCCTCAAGGGCGGCTGCACCCTCATCATGGGCGGCAGCACCCCGCTGGTGAACGTCGGGACGAAGTAGCAGGCGTAGGGGCCGGGCTTGAGCCGGCCCGGGCCACCCGAAGGCCGGCCCTGCGACTCACCACTTCACGATGCACGGCTGCGGGTCCCACTTCGACCCGTCGGCTTCCTTCTTGAAGTGCGTGCTGCGGACGAACGTGCGGAACAGATAGGTCGGGATCGGTGACGATGGTGTCGATGACGAGCCACTGCTCGCCGTTGGGTTGCTTCAGGACGTCGAAGTTCTCCACCATCGTGGCGTTGGCGCTGTAGGGCACGCCGTTGCTCTGCAGGTAGCCGGGCAGGAGCCGGCTGGTCTCCACGTTCAGCGACGCGCGGCCCTGCCAGCGGGCAATCGACAGCCCCTGGCGCGAGGGCGCCGGCGGCGCCTTCGGCGCGTCGAAGCGGAGCAGGCGTGTCTGCTGGCCGGCGTCGCTCTCGATCTTCAGCGTCGCGTCGTCGGCCCACGAGATGCGGAAGCGCGACGGTACCCGCATCAGGTTGGGCGCGCCGTAGGCCTTGCACTTGTCGGCGGCGGCCTCGTCCTTGGCCGCGTCCCACGAGTCCGCGATCTTCTTGCCGGCGGCGTTGAGCGGGATGTTCACGGTGTCGCCCTTGGGCGCCGTGATCATCCGGAAGCGCCAGTCCTCGTGCACCACCGACACCCAGTTGCCGGTGATGTCGAGCCGCTGCTTCTGCTTCGGCGTGCCGGGCGGCTCGGGCGGCGGCGGACCGAACTGCGCCGCCGCGGGCGCCGCGGCGGCCAGGAAGAGCGCGACGCATCCGGCCCCCAGCGAGCGGCGTGCGCGAGACAGGGTCGAGAGTGGCGTCATCACCGTCGGAGCGCTCCGCAGGGTCACGGCAGGGTCCTGTATACCGCGTCGACGAACTGGTCGGCCGTCCAGAAGGCGCCGGGCGGGTTGTAGAGCGGGTCGTAGTCGCGCGTCGGCTTGGCGGCCTTGACCTGATCGAGCGTCATGCCCTTCTTCTTCATGTCCTGCACGCGGTCGCGGACGATCGTCGCCATCTCGCGGTAGTTGAGCACGTCGCCGAGGTCGCTCAGGCGCCCGTGCCCGGGGATCACCATCGTGCCGCCCTCCTGCCCGTAGACCGGGATGATGAGGTCGATCACGTGGTTGACCGCCGCCAGCATGCCGTTGATGGTGCCGCCTCCGGCCACGTCGATGACGGGGTAGTTGGTGGTGTTGAAGATGTCGCCGGTGCTGATCACGTCGGAGCGGCGGAAGAACACGATGCTGTCGCCGTCGGTGTGCGCGGCGGGCTCGTGGATGATGTGCACCCCCTCGCCGTTGAAGAACAGCTTCTTGTCCTTGCCGGTGAAGGTGCTGGTGGGCCACGCCGCGGCGGGGATCGCCGGCGTGCGCTTCGGGTCGGCCATCCGCAGCAGCACGTTGTCGTGCGCCAGGATTTGCGCGCCCTCGCGCGGCGTCGCGGATGTCGCCCGACACGTTGCCGCCGGCAATCGTGGCGCCCGCCTTCCTGATGTTCTCGTTGCCGCCGACGTGATCGCCGTGGACGTGGGTGTCGACGATGTAGCGGATCGGCTCCTTCGAGATGCCGCGAATCGCCGCGAGGATCTTCTCGGACATCTGCGCGAACTGCGTGTCCACGACCAGCACGCCGTCGGGCCCGGCCTGCACGGTGACGTTGCCGCCGGCGCCGGTGAGCATGTAGACGCCGCCCTGCGCGGGCAGCACGCGCACCTGCACCGCGTCGAAGTTCTGCTGCTGGGCGCCGGCAAAGCGGACCGAGGCGGTGAGGCCCACGGCCGCTGTGACGGCGAAGACGAGATGGAAGGTGCGGCGCCTCATTTCTTCGCCCGCCCGGTTCGCGATCTTCTTGTGGTACTCGGGATACAGCGTCTCGGCGCCGCCGCGCGCGCCTTCGAGCGGCACGCCGTGCGCCTTGGCGAACTCCTCGAGAAACGGGTTGGTGCCCGGCAGGTGGTGCGGGATCACGCCGGCCGGCCGCTCCACTTCCGTGCACCGGCTCGCACGGATACGGGCCGATCTGGAAGTTCGGGTCGAACTCGTAGTCGCGCGTGCGCACGTGGGTCTCGGTCATGTAGATCGGGTCGTTCACCACCGTCATCAGCGTGAGGATGTTGCCGTGGCGGATGAAATGCTCCGTCACCGTCGCCCGATCGCTGCGGGTGATGCCGTTGCGGCGGATCCAGCCTTCCTTCAGGTGCGTCGTCGAGACGGTGAGGATGTCGCCCTCCCATTTGCCGGTCGAGAAGCCCATCGCCGTGTGCAGCGCGTCGGGACCGGGGTGCGGCCGGCCGTCCATCCAGATCGAGCGCTCGGTGCCCCACGCGAAGTGGTGCACCTTGATGGCGACGAGCTGCTGGGAGTCCGTGGTCGCGCTCTTCCCAGATGCGGATCGGGCCGAAGCTGGGCGCGTAGTCGGAGGGGTGCACGCGGCACTGGTATTCCGGCAGCGTGATGAGCGACGCGTCCCAGGTGTCGGCGCGCAGCCGCACGGCGTCGGTCACCGGGAATGCCGGTGTAGTCGCCGAGCTCCGGCCCCGGCAGACGATCCGGCTCGTCCTCGTGGAAGAGCGCGAAGTTGTTCCAGACGCCCGACAGACTCGACCTGCGCCGCCGCGGGCGCAGCCGCGCACGCCCACGCGACGGCGGCCAGGAGACACCCCCGTACACGATTCCCGGTTGTGATCATGATGATCTCCGCCCGCCCCTCACTTCCTGCTGCTGTTGTAGTTCAGGACGAAGGTCGGATCGCACTCGTACGGATAGATGCGCTCGCCCGGCTGCCGGTCCCACGCCACCAGCCGCGCGCCGCGGTTCTCGATGACGTCGGGATCCTCGAACTCCTGCCGCGCCATCAGCGTCTTGCCGTCCGCGCTCAGCCAGAAGCGCTCGACGAAATGGACGTTCTCGCCGTGATCGAGGCCGTTGTTGGTGATGGTGGACGCGGCGACGTGCGTCGTGTCCACGACCAGCGTGGAACCCTCCCATCGTCCGATGGAGTGGCCCATCTTGCTGTGCGGCGCGTCCGCCGGCGGGTGGCCGCGGCCATCGAGGTAAATCACCCGGAAGAGATCGTAATACTCGAGCCGCATCACGATCAGCTCGGTGGCCTGATCGATCTCCATCGGAAACGGCCCCTGCATCGTGTAGACGAGCGACGGCGGCTGACAGGCCTTGGCCAGCGTCATCTCGTCCGACGGCTTCCACTTCAGCGCCGCGGCGAGGGCGGCGGGCTTCACTCTGAGGCCACCGAAGCTGCCAGGGGCCAGTTCCGGCGCGCCCGCGTCGGTGAGGAGCACGGTGTTGGGCGGCAGCGCGACCGGATCCTTCTCGGCCGGCGCGGAAGGCGCGGCCGGCGCCCCAGTAGCCGGCCAGGTCGGGCCGCGCCGTGCGCGCCGCGGGCGCGCTGCTCCGCGACTGCCCGGCGGCCGGCGCGTGCGCGAGCGTGAGCCGCCGCGATTGCCGCGGCCGCGAGGACGGCGGAGGTGCGAAGTCGAAGCGCGGTCGTCATGGTGGCCGTCCCGCTCAGTCCACGCGCTGGTTGCGCACCGGCGTGCCGAGCACGGTACCGTCGGCCTTCTTGATCGTCCGCATCCGCATGTAGTTGGCGCCGTCGCGCGACGGCCAGCCGTCCACGGTGATGACCTCGCCGGCCTTGAGGCTGTCCTTGGTCCAGCCGCGGCGCTTGAGCAGCGTGACCGCGTTGGTTTCGGCTTTCCAGGCTTCCACCACGCCGTCCTTGTTCTTCACGTCGAGGGAGATGATGGCGTGGGGATTGGAGAAGCGGAACTCGGTGACGCTGCCGGTGATCTCGATCGTCCGCGTATCGTCGAAGAATACGGCGAAGGAATGGTGTGCCGACGCCGCGGCCGTCCCCGCCGCGAGGGCCACCGCCAGAGTTGCGACAACCTTGGATATGGGCATGCCCAGAGTGTCGAAGATCCTAGCCCACTTGCGGGCCGCCAAATGCGGTCAAATCTGCGGACCGCCCGCAGGATCCGCGAGGCGTCCTGCCAGCGAGGCGGAGCCTCACGCGTCAGCGACCGAACACGATCCGTTCGTTGTTCAGCAGTGCAACCGTCGCGCGCAGCAGCAGCCCGGCCGTCAGCACGCACACCACCGCGGCCACCAGGAAGGCGAGCGGGCCCGGGGCGTAGCCGCCGAGCACGCTGGTCAGCAGCACGTACTGGCCGAGCAGCGGCACGCCGTACATCCACGGCTGGTTGTCGATCGGATAGAGCGTGCCCATCACCCCGATGATCATCGGGGCCAGGATCAGGATACCCATGTAGGTCTGGGCTTCCTTGAACGACTTGGCGAGCGTGGCGACGCACGACTGCACCGACGCCGTCAGCAGGCACACCGGCAGCGCCGCAGCCATCAGGCCCACCATGTGCGGGGTGCCGAAGCGGAACCGCATGCCGAGCTCCTGCAGGGGAATGAAGCGCAGGAGCGCGGTGCACAGCCCGGCCGTCACCATCACCGCCAGCATCCCCGCCAGGGCCGAGGCCATCACCTTCCCGAGCGCCAGCGCCCCGCGCGGCACCGGGTTCACCAGCAGCGCCTCCAGCGAGCCGCGCTCGCGTTCGCCGGCGGTGGCATCGGTCGCCAGCTGCATCGCGCCGGTGAAGGCGGCCAGCAGCACCATCAACGGAATCACCGACAGGAGCTTGGCGGCCCGCTGCTGGGTCGTGGACACCTCCACGTCTTCCACCTTGAGCGGCGTGGCCGCGGCCGGGCTGACGCCGCGGCCGATCAGGCGCAGGGCGCCGATCTCGGCGCTGTACCTGCGCCAGCAGGCGCTGCACGCGCTGCACCTGGCCTTGCGTGTCGGCGCGGGCGCCGTCGGCGACCACCTTGATGCTGGCCGGACGCGACGAGCGGAAGTCTTCGGCGTAGCCCGGCGGCACGACGAGCACCACGTATTCGGTCTGGTCCCGCACGGCCTGTTCGGGATCGCTCGGACCAGTCGCAACCATCACGCCGGACTGCTGCGACAGCCACTGCACCAGGGCCGGCGCGTTCCGGGCGCCGACGATCGGGATGCGCACGTCGTCGGCGTCCTTCTGCCGGTCGGCGATGCGGTTCATCATGAACCCGGTGATGAGCGGGCCGACCAGGATGCTGAGCAGGATGGACGCCAACGCGCGCTTGTCGCGGAAGGAATCGACCAGTTCCTTCACCAGCACCACGCGCGCCTGGCGCGCCCAGCGCGGCAGCGGGCCCGGGCGCTTCATCGCGGCTCTCCCGAGCCGGCGAGCGCCACGAAGGCGTCCTCGAGGCTGTCGTAGCCGGCTTTGGCGCGCAATTCGTCGGGGGTGCCGTGCGCCACCACCCGGCCGCCGGCAATCACCACGATCGAGTCGCAGAGCGCCGACACCTCCTGCATGACGTGGCTGGAGAAGAGCACGCAGCGCCCTTCGGCCTTGAGCCGGCGGATGATTGCCCGCACCGCGCGCGTGCTCATCACGTCCAGGCCGTTGGTCGGTTCGTCGAGCAGCACGTTCTGCGGCTCGTGGACCAGGGCGCGCGCAATCGCCACCTTGGTGCGCTCGCCGTGGGAATAGCCGGCCGACCGGCGATCGGCCAGGTGCATGAGATCGAGGTTGCGGAGGAGCTCCGTGGTGCGCTCTTCGAGCAGGCCGCTCTCGAGGCCGTGCAGCTCGCCGTAGTAGCGCACCTGCTCGCGCGCGGTGAGGCGCGGGTAGAGGCCGGCGAGGTCGGGCAGCACGCCCAGGCGCGCCTGCGCGTCGCGCGGGTGCTTCGTCGCGTCGATGTGATCCACCTCGATGGTGCCGCCGTCGGGCCGCATCACGCCGTAGAGCATGCGCAGCGTGGTGGTCTTGCCGGCGCCGTTCGGGCCGAGCAGCCCCGTCACCTGTCCGTCGCCGGCGGTGAACGTGACGCCGTCGACCGCGGCCACGGCGCCGAAATACTTCTTCAGATCGGTGGCGGTGATCACCGGCGGTCTCCCGCCCCGGACGAGGCCAGCGCCAGGGGAGCCGGCTCGGGGCCGGCCGGGGTGAGGAAGAAGCCGGGACGCTGCACGCCGCGGACGCACCCGGCATCCAGATCGTGCGCGTCGCCCTTCTCGATGAACTCGGTGACGAGCCGGTTGCCGCACGCCGTGGCCGCGACGCCGTGACCGGTGCCGGGCATCACCACGTGGCGCCCGTTGGGCAGGTGCTTGACCACCTCGAGGCCCCAGGTGGGCGGCGTCACCGGGTCGAGTTCCCCCGACAGCACCAGCGCCGGCAGGGGCGACGCCACCGGCGCGTAGTACGCGTCGTCGACGCGGCCCTTCGGCCAGAACCGGCACGCGGCCACCTGCCCGGTGAGGAGGCGCGTGCCGAACAGGGTGCCCGCCGCTTCGCGCGTGATGTCCTCCTCGACGTAGCGCGGGCTGTCTTCGCTGCACAGCACCGAGAGCTGCATGCCCAGGCTCATCATGTCGGTCGACGACTCGCCGGCGAACGCCAGCGCCAGCAGGCCCTGGAAGTCGTCGTGCTCGGCCCGCTCGATGAGCGAGGGCAGGATCGATGCCGTGAGCGGCGAGTAGAGCGCCTTGAACACGATGCTGGCCACCAGCTTCGACGTGATCTCGATCTCCTCGACGACGCCGGTGCGCGGGTGCGCCACCTTCACCCGGGCCGGCCGCGCGTCGAGCCGCGCGAACAGCGCCCGCGTGCGCTCGAGGCAACTGCGGGTAGGCGCCGCGGCAGGCGTCGTCGCGCAGGCAGTCCTGGTACAGCTTGTCGAGCGCGCGCTGCGCGTCGCGCGCGGCGTACATCGGCAGGCGCATGTCCATCGGCGCCACGCCGTCCAGCACGATCGAGCGCACGTGCGCGCCGTGGCGGCGCACGTAGACCAGGGCGGCCCGGGTGCCGTACGAGCCGCCATAGAGATTGACCCGGTCGTAGCCGAGCCAGGCGCGGACGTCGTCGAGATCGTCCATCGCGATGTCGGTGGTGTAGAAGCGCGGGTCACCCGGCAGCCGCGCCAGGCAGGTCCGCAGATCCTCGAGCGCCGGCCGTCGTCGGGTTCGGTGAGGTCGCGCAGCGAGTCGCCGCCGCCGCGGCAATTGAGCGGGTTGGACTTGCCGGTGCCGCGCTGGTCGACCAGCACGATGTCGCGCGTGCGCTGGATCTTGCGGAACATCGGCTGCACCAGCGACGCCATCTGCGCCGCCGCCTGTCCCGGGCCGCCGGCCAGGAACACCAGCGGGTCGCCGTGGACGTCGCTGCTCACCGACGGCAGCACCACGATCGCAAGCCGGATCTTGCGGCCGCTGCCCGCCTCGCGGTTCTCGTACACCTCGAGGCCGCCGCAATAGCCATCGGTGGGGCCTTCGGTGCTGGCGCAGGGATGAAGCTTTTCGGAGACGAGCGGGGCGCCCGCCGGTACGCACGAGGCGCACACGACGCCTGCGGCCAGCGCGAAGGCGGCACCGAATTCGAGTCCACGCTGCCGCCGAGGAGTCGAGGCCAACACGCAAGATCGTAACACCCGGTCCTCAGGCCTTCTTCGCGTGGTTGCCCACTGCACGTCCGGAACAGTGACAATGTTTGCAAACGAGTTACGTTTCGAGACGTCTACGCCCGCCCGAAGGGCGGGCAATTGGATAGGGCTCTGGCGAGGCGAAGCCTGCGCTTCGTCATCAAGAGGCGCAGCCTCGCCAGAGTAGGATACCGGCGTGCGATTCCACGCAGCGGTGCTCGCGCTTGCCGGCGCGCTCGCGTATGCCGGCAGCTTCGGCGGTCCCTTCCTGTTCGACGATCAGAACGCGGTGGTGAAGAACGCCACCATCCGCACGCTGACGCCAATCTCGGTGCCGCTGTCGCCGCCGCGCGACACGCCGGTGGCCGGCCGCCCGGTGGTCAACCTCACGTTTGCGGGCAACTACGCCATCGGCGGTCTCGACGTGACCGGGTACCACGTCGTCAACCTCGCGATGCACCTGCTGACCGCGCTCGCGCTGTTCGGCGTGGTGCGCCGGACGCTGCGCCTGGCGTCGATGCCCGACGATCTGTCGCGAGCCGCCGGCGGCGTCGCCCTGGCCAGCGCGCTCGTCTGGGAGCTGCACCCGCTCAACAGCGAAGTGTCAACTACGTCGCGCAGCGCACCGAGTCGGTCATGGCGCTGTGCTACCTGGTGACGCTGTACGCGGCGATCCGCGCCGCGGCGACGGGCGCGATGGGGATGGCGGCTGGTGGCGATCGCGGCCTGCGCGGAGGGGATGGCGGCGAAGGAATCGATGGTCACCGCGCCGGTCATGGTGCTGCTGTACGACCGCGTCTTCCTCTATCCCTCGTTCCGGAGCCGCGCTGCGCGAGCGGGGCGCGCTCTATCTCGGACTGGCCGCGACGTGGGGCGTGCTGGCGGCGCTGCTGCTGGGGGTGCCGCGCACGAGCGTCGGGTTCGACGCCGGCGTCACGCCGTGGACCTACTTCCTCAACCAGCTGTCGATCATCGCCCGCTATCTCTGGCTCACCGTGTGGCCGCGCGCGCTCGTGCTCGACTACGGCCTGCCGCGGTCCCTGACGGTGAGCGACGTGCTGCTGCCGGGCGCCCTGGTCCTGGCCGCCGGCGTGCTCACGCTCGCCGCGCTGCGCCTGCGGCCGCGGCTCGGCTTCCTCGGCGCCTGGTTCTTCGTGACGCTGGCACCGGCGTCGAGCGTGGTGCCGGTGGCGACGGAGGTGGGCGCCGAACGGCGGATGTACCTGCCGTTGATGGCGCTGGCGGTACTGGCGGTCGTGGCGGTGTACCGGCTGTGCGTGCGGCGGTTCGCGATGTCGCCGCGAATCCCGGCGGCCGTCGCCGTCGTCGTGTGCCTGCTGCTGGCCGCCGGCACCGTCGTGCGCACGCGCGAGTACCGGACCGTGCGTTCGATCGCGCAGGCCAATGTCGATCGGTATCCGCATGGCCGCGCACGTTTGAGCCTGGCGGCGGAACTGGTGGCAGCCAACGAGCACTCGGCGGCGCTGGCGCAGCTCGAGGAGGCGATCAAGGACTACCCGCCGGCCTATCTCGGTCTGGCCACCGAGATGGCCACATCGGGTCGGATGGACGACGCGGTGAAGTACGCGGAGGAGTTCATTCGCCTCCTGCCCAGCAACGCCGAAGTGCCGACGGCGCGCGATCTGATGGGCCGGGCGCTGGCGTTGCAAGGCAAGTTGGAGCCCGCCGCCCAGCAGTTCAACCTGCTCGCCTACGCGCGCCCGAACGACCCGGGGCCGCTGGTGTCGATGGGGGACGTGCGGCTGCGCCAGCGCCGGCTCCCCGAGTCGATCTCCAGCTACCAGGCGGCGCTCAGGCTGCGTCCCGGCGACCCCGACATCCTGGGTCAGCTCGGTCTGGCGTTGGCGGCGGCCGGGCGCATGCCTGACGCGTCGCTCGCATTCGGGGGCGCCGTCGCCGCTCGCCCGACCGACGTCAGGCTGCTCAACCTCTGGGGGCGGACGCTGGCGGCCGAGGGGCGCTACGTGGACGCCGTGCTGCCGATGCGGCGCGTCGTGGAGCTGGCCCCATCGGATGGGCAGGCCGCCGGCAATCTCCGGACGATCGAGGGACTGGCGGTCCGCCAGCGCGCCGCCGGGGCTCAGGTCACGGTCAGGCTTCCGTAAACGGGGGACGGCGCAAGGCAGTTATTTCCAGTGAATTGGAGAGCCGCAGCGATTGAGATCGGCCACTGAGATCGAGTTGACAGTAATGGCACCCCGGCCCAGAATACCTAACTGGTGGTAGTAGTTACTCGCGTGGAGGTTTGTTCGATGCGGACCAAAGTTGTCTTCGCAGCCGCGGCGCTGGTGGCGCTTGCCTTCGTGGTCAAGCCTGTCGTCGCCCATCACTCGTTCTCGGCGGAGTTCGACGCCAACAAGCCCTTCAAGCTGTCGGGGCCCGTCACGAAGGTCGAGTGGATGAATCCCCACACCTTCTTCTACATCGACGTGACCGACGAGAAGACCGGCAAGGTCACGAACTGGGCGATGGAGATGGGCAGCCCGAACGGGCTGATGCGCCAGGGCTGGTCGCGGAACACGATGAAGATCGGCGAGGTCGTGACCGTCGAGGGCAGCATGGCGAAGGATGGCAGCCCGACGGGCAACGCGCGTTCGGTGGTGCTGAACGCCACCGGTCAGCGGCTGTTCGCGGCATCGAGCCAGGGCACCACTCCGTAAACCTGGCATCGGGCCGTTTCCAGAGGGTCCACTCTTGAAGAACAGCGTACGTTCCGCGCTCCTGGGCGCGGCGGCGGCCGGCGTGTTTGTGACGACGGCCTGGATCTTCCAAGCTGAAGGTCCGATAGCGGCTCAGGAGGGCGGCGCGGCCGCCGCCCAAGGCGAGGGCCGCGGGCGTGGCCGGCAGTCCGGACCCCCGCAGCCCACGCCACGGCTTCCCGACGGCACCGTGAATCTGGGCCGCGTGCCTGGTGAAAAGGGCACGTGGAACGTGCCCTACATCACCAACATGGCGATGCGGGTCGTGACCGGCCCCGGCAGCGCCGACCTGCTTCCGGAAATCGTGGCGGCCAACGCGGCCGCGCAGGCCGCGCGCGCGGGCGGCGCCGGCCGTGCGCGGCGGCGGGCGGGGCGGCGGGCGCGGCGGATCCAAGTCCGAACCGTGGATGCCGTGGATGCCGTGGTCGGCCGCGGTGTACGACTACAACTCGGTCAACGAATCCAAGTACGACCCCGAAGGCTACTGCCTGCCGCCCGGCGGGCCGCGCATGATGGCGACGCCCTATCAGATGGAGATCATCCAGCTGCCGGAGCACAAGCGCATCATGATGATCTTCGAGGGCGCCACGCACGTCTGGCGCGAGATCTACATGGACGGGCGCTCGTTCCCCGAGGATCTCAACCCGACGTATCTGGGCTACTCCATCGGCCGCTGGGAAGGCGACACGCTGGTCGTCGAGAACAAGGGGTTCAACGAGAACAGCTGGTTCGACTACTTCGGCCACCCGCACACCGACAAGATGTCGGTGGTGGAGCGGTGGACGCGCCCGAACAAGCAGACGCTGCACTACGAGGCGACCGTCACCGACGCGGGTGCGTATACGCGGCCGTTCACCGTGGCGTGGGACATTCCGTTCAACCCCACGTCGGAGCTGCCGGAATACATCTGCCAGGAGAACAACCAGTACCTCAACCGGCTGGTGGACGACTTCGGACAGCCGATCTTCGGTCCGCGCCAGCAGCCCGGAACCAAGCCGGGCACCACCCGGGGGACCAGATAGCCGTGCGCCGGATCATGCGGCTCGTGATGGTCGTGTGCGTACTCGCACTCCCCGCCGCGCTCGACGCGCAGTTCGGGCATCCCCTCAAGGGGCAGTGGAGCGGCGAGTGGGGGCCGAAGGATAAGCCCAACCGTTTACTCCTCAACTTCGACTGGGACGGCAAGGACATCACCGGCACCATCAATCCCGGTCCGAACGCGGCCACGGTGAAGTCGGTCGTGTTCGACTACACCAACCCATCGTCCTGGGGCGTGAAGATCACCGCCGAAGGCAAGGATGCGTCGGGCAAGCCGGTGCCGATCTCCGTGGACGGGAAGCTCGAGAATATCGGCGCCTACATGCGCCACTTGCACGGGACCTGGACGCAGGGCGGGCAGAAGGGCGAGTTTGCCGTCACGAGGAACTGATCGCGCGCATTAATACCCAAAGAGCCTAGCTCGGCTTGATTCAAGGCCGTCCTCGCATTAGCGCTGGACGGCCTTTCTGCTGTACAGACCCAGAGTAAACCCTAGGAAATTCTGCGACCTTCGTCTTTCTCAGCGAAGGATCGGGCAATTTTTGCAGCAGTCGTGTTACGCCGTACTTATGTCGTTGTAGAGTAATGCGCCACCGAAACAGGCTACCCAATTTGAGGGAGTGATCGAGGGCAGTTTCCGAGGCAACGGAAACCAACGTCAGAGCGCGCGGGGCGGGACACCGAGTCGTTGTCATGCTTCAGGAGGCACGTTGATGCGTTCATTTCTTCGGATGGTGCTCGTGATTGCCGGCTTGGCCCTGATGCCAACGCTGGCCTTCGCGCAAGGCACCTTGACCGGCGTGGTACGAGACGCGTCGGGCGGCGTTCTGCCCGGCGTGACCGTGGAGGCGGCAAGTCCCGCTCTCACTGAAAAAGTTCGAACCGTCGTGACCGATGGCTCGGGCCAGGACCGGCTCGATCGACCTCACCCCGGTACCTACTCCCTGACGTTCACGTTGCCGGGGTTCAGCACGGTGAAGCGCGAAGGGCTCGTGTTGGGCGGGACCGCGACGCTGACGATTCCCGTCGAGCTGCGCGTCGGCGGTCTCGAAGAGACCATCACCGTCACCGGTGAGACGCCCGTGGTCGACGTGCAGAGCGTCCGCCGCGAAACGGTGCTCTCTTCCGACACGATTGCCGCGATTCCCGCGACGCGCACCGTCGGCTCGCTGCTCAACGCAACGCCCGGCCTGACGGTGGACGGCAACGGCGTGGCCGTGACGCCGACGATGACCTTCTTCAGCGCGCGCGGCGGCCAGGTCAACGAAGGCCGCATGGCGGTCAACGGCATGACCGTGGCGGCCACGTTCAACGGCGGCGGCGTGTCGTCGTACATCCTCGACACCGCCAACGTGGACGAGGTGTCGGTGGTCGTCTCCGGCGGCTTGGGCGAAACCGACGTGGGTGGTCCCACGATGAACCTCGTGCCGAAGGGCGGCGGCAACCGCTTCTCCGGCCAGGCGTTCATCAACAACGCCGGCGACTGGTCGCGCAGCAGCAACATCGACGACGACCTCCGCGCCATTGGCCTCACCGACCCGCCCGGCATCATCAAGTCGTACGATGCGAGCGTCTCCTACGGCGGTCCCATCAAGCGCGACAAGATCTGGTTCTTCGGCAGCTACCGCAAGCTGAATACCGAGACGAACGTCGAGGGCATCGTGGCCAACGCCAACGCCTTCGACCTGAGCCGCTGGGATTGGGCGCCCGACAACAGCGTCACGGCGCGCCAGTCGCAGGGCCGCACGATGTACATCGGGCGGATCACCGCGCAGCCGACGCCGAAGCATCGCTTCTCGTTCAACCACGAGTACCAGGTCCGGTGCGAAGGCTCGCCGCTGAAGGTCGAGACCGACGGCTGCCACACGCGCCCGGCCGGCTGGATCGCGGCAGGTGCCGCGACCATGTCGCCCGAAGCGCACACGCCGTACTTCGACATGCCGTACTACGTGACGCAGGCCACCTGGAGCGCGCCGATGACGAGCAAGCTGCTGCTCGAATCCGGCTACACGCGCTTCTCCTACTATCACGCCGGTGGCCCGGGCCAGATTCCTCCGGACGGCATCTTCGGCATCAGCGTCACCGAGCAATCCACGGCGATCAACCCGGCGACAGGCCGCGCCTACGTGCCGCGCGCGAACTATCAGTACCGGGCGCTCGCGAACTACGCCGACAACTACGGCCAGTCGAACAACTGGCGCGTTTCCGCGTCCTACGTCACCGGCGCGCACAGCCTGAAGGTGGGCTACCAGGGGCAGCTTCTCCGCAACGACACGCTGGCCAAGGTCAATCCCTCCGGGCTCTCGTACACGTTCAACCAGGGTCAGCCGGTGAGCTTCACGATGCGCCTGCCCGAGTGGGAGAACGCGGAGCGCACAGCGACCTCGGCGGTCTTCGTGCAGGACACCTGGACGCGCGGCCGACTCACGCTGCAGGGCGCGCTGCGCTTCGACCGTGCGTGGAGTTGGAGCCCGGCGGACGGCAACGGCACCACGGCCACGTCGCCCACCAATCTGGCGCCGATCTCGTTCCCGCGCACACCGTCGGTGGACGCGTTCAACGACATCACGCCGCGCGTGGGCGTGGCGTACGATGTGTTCGGCAACGGCACGACGGCGCTGAAGTTCAACGCGGGCCACTACCTCGACGCCGCGACCAACGACAGCGCCTTCACCCGCAACAACCCGTCGAGCGCGTTCAACGCCGCGACGGGAACCGGCCGCACGGTGGTCAACGTCAACCGCAACTGGCAGGACACCAATGGTAATCGGGTCGTGGATTGCGACCTGCTGAACTTCGGCGCACAGACCGCGGTGGACAACTGTGCCGCGCTGACCGGTGACAACCTCAACTTCGGCAAGTCCGGCAGCAACCTCACCCAGATCAATCAAGACACTCTGAAGGGGTGGGGCGTCCGCGAGAACGACTGGCAGTGGGGCGTGACGCTGCAGCAGCAGATCGTCCCGCGGATGTCGGTCGAAGTCGGCTACTCACGGCGGTGGTTCAAGGGCTTCACCGTGACCGACAACACCGTCCGCGATCCGTCGCAGTACGACGCGTGGACGATCGCCGCACCCACCGACTCGCGCCTGCCGGGCGGCGGCGGCTACCCGGTCACCGTGTACACGCCGACGGCGGCGGCAGCGGCGATCGCGGCGCGCAACTACATCACGTTCGAGTCGGACTTCGGCGCCGAGCGCGACAGCTACTATGACGGCGTCGATCTCACCCTCAACGGGCGGCTGCGTCAGGGCTTCAACTTCCAGGTCGGCACGCAAACCGGGCGATCGGTGCTCGATACCTGCGCCATCGACCCGAAGGTCGACACGCCGGATCCCCGCTTCTGCCGCAACGACGCGCCGTTCCTCACCACGGTGCGCGGGCTGGCCTCGGTACACGCTGCCGAAGATCGACGTGCAGCTCAGCGCGACGTTCCGTTCGCAGCCGGCGACCGAGCTCAACATCACCGACGGCGGGGGCAACGGCGCGACCTGGAACGTGCCGAACACGGTGGTGCAGACGACCCTCGGCCGCGCCTCCGCCGACGCTGCGCCGAACGTGACGGTCAACCTGGTCGAGCCCGGCACGCTGTATGGTGATCGGCGTGCAACCGAGATCGACATGCGCTTCGCCAAGATCCTCCGCTTCGGGCGGACCCGGATCAACGTCGGGTTCGAATCTACAACTGTCATCAACGCCAATCCTATCCTGACCTACAATCAGGCGTACGTATCAGTACGCCGCACGACCAACCCGTCGGCGACTGGCTGGCACCCGCAGTCGACGCTGCACGCCGCGCTTCGTGAAGTTCAGCGCTGCAGATCGATTTCTAAAGAACGTGGGCACGTCCGAAAGGACGTGCCCTCACGGCCCGCTCCACGTCAGGGCCGGGTCCGCTCCGTCGCCCTCTGGCTATGGCGGGACCGGTCCTCTTTATTGCAGAGATAGAATCAAAGGTTCATGATCATCGACTGCCACGGGCACTACACGACCGCGCCCAAAGCGCTGCAGGCGTTCCGCGACGAGCAGATCGCGGCGCTGAAGCGACCCGACGCAGTGCCGCCGCAAGCGCCCGCGTGACGATCAGCGACGACGAGCTCCGCGAGAGCCTGCAGCCGCAGCTCAAGTTCCAGCGCGAGCGCGGCACCGACGTCACGATCTTCTCGCCGCGCGCGTCGGCGATGGCGCACCACATCGGCAACGCGACCACCAGCCTCGACTGGACGCGGCACTGCAACGACCTGATCCACCGCGTCTGCGAGCTCTTCCCGACAGAACTTCGTCGGCGTGTGCCAGCTGCCGCAGTCGCCCGGCGTGCCGCCCGCCAACTGCATCGCCGAGCTCGAGCGCTGCGTCAAGGAGCTCGGCTTCATCGGCTGCAACCTCAACCCCGATCCGTCGGGCGGCTACTGGACGCGATCCGCCGCTCACCGACCGCTACTGGTATCCGCTCTACGAGAAGATGGTCGAGCTCGACGTGCCGGCGATGGTGCACGTCAGCGCGTCGTGCAACCCGAACTTCCACGCCACCGGCGCGCACTACATCAACGCCGACACGACGGCGTTCATGCAGTTCCTGACCGTCCGACCTGTTCAAGGACTTCCCGACGCTGCGGTTCATCATCCCGCACGGCGGCGGCGCGGTGCCGTACCACTGGGGCCGCTACCGCGGGCTGGCGCAGGACATGAAGCGGCCGCCGCTGAAGGAGCTGATGCTCGCGACAACGTGTTCTTCGACACCTGCGTCTACCACCAGCCGGGCATCGAGCTGCTGCTGAAGGTCGATCCCGGCCGACAACATCCTGTTCGGGTCGGAGATGGTCGGCGCGGTGCGCGGCATCGATCCCGAGACCGGGTCACTACTACGACGACACCAAGCGCTACGTCGACGCCGCGGCGATCAGCGACGCGGACCGCGCGCAAGATTTTCGAAGGCAACGCGCGGCGGGTGTTATCCGCGCATTGCAACGGCTGAAGGTCGAGGGGCTCTAGAGGCTTAACGACTCGATGAAACCAACTATTGTCGGAATATTCAAGCGCGCTTCCGATGCCGACGTCGTGAAGGCGCTGGGCGAGCATGGGCGTCGCCACCGTGCACGAGGCGCAGGGGCGCACCGGCCTGATGCGTCCGTACATGCGCCCGATCTATCCGACCGCCGGTGGCGGGCAGCGCGGTGACGGTGCTCTGCCACCCCGGCGACAACCTGATGATTCACGCCGCGATCGAGCATCTGCCAGGCCGGGCGACATCCTGGTGGTCACCACGACGTCCGAATCGACCGACGGCATGTTCGGCGATCTGCTCGCCGTCTCGGCGCGCGCGCACGGCGTGGTCGGGCTGATCATCGACGCCGGCGTCCGCGACGTGGCGGACCTCACGGCGATGGACTTCCCGGTGTGGGCGAACGCGATCCACGCGCAGGGCACGGTGAAGAACACCGCCGGCTCGGTGAACGTGCCGGTGGTCTGCGCCGGTGCGCCGGTCAATCCCGGCGACGTCATCGTCGCCGACGTGGACGGCGTGGTGGTGGTGCCGCGCGAGCGCGCCGCCGAGGTGCTCAAGGCCAGCCAGGACCGCCTCGCCAAGGAAGCCAAGAGCCGCGAGCGCCTGGCCAAGGGCGAGCTGGGGCTCGATTTCTACGGGCTGCGCGCCAAGCTTGCCGAGCTGGGCGTCCAGTACGTGGACGGCGAGTCCTGACGCTCCGGTCATCCCGCGCGCCGATGCCGACGCCTCGCCATGCGTGAATACCTCGAGCAGCTGCTGCTCGTGCTGGCGGTCGGCTCGGCCGTCGCCATCGCCGCCAAGCGCGTCGGCGTCCCCTACAACGTCGCCCTGGTCGTCGTCGGCCTGCTGCTCGTGCTGATGAACGTGCTGCCCGACACGCCGATGGACCCCGGCGTCGTGCTGCTGGTCTTCCTGCCCGATGCTGGTCTTCCAGGGCGCGCTTGTCCGCCGACGACGACGAGCATGCGCCAGGCGGCGCGGCCGATCCTGGCGCTGGCGCGTGCCCGGCGTCGCGCTGTCGCTGCTCGGCACGGCGGCCGTCGCGACCTGGGCGATCGGCCTGCCGTTCTCGGTGGCGCTGCTGCTCGGCGCCATGCTGGCGATCACCGACACCGTCAGCGTGCTGCTCGCGTTCCGCAGCGTGCGGGTGCCGCATCGGCTGGCCGCGATCATGGAAGGCGAGAGCCTGTTCAACGACGGCACGGCGCTCGTGCTCGTCAGCGTCGCCGCCGGCCGTCGTGCTCAGGGGCTTCGCCGATCCGGCGCAGATCGCGCGCATGCTGGTCATCGCCATCGTCGCCGGCGCGCTGCTCGGCGCGGCTTTCGGCACGCTCGGCGCGCGTCGTGCTGCGGCGCACGCCCGATGACCTGACGGCGATCCTGGCCTCGCTGGTCGCCGTGTTCGCCACCTCGCTCGTCGCCGAGCAGCTGCAGCGGCTCGCCGGTGATCGCGCGTGGTCGTCGCCGGCGTCCTGATCGGGCACGAGATGCGGGCCCGGCTCGAGCCGTCGCGCGTGCTGGCGCTGCACGGCTTCTGGGAGATCGCCGCGCTTCGTCGCTCAACGTCTGGCTGTTCCTGCTCGTCGGCATGCAGCTGCGGTCGGACCTGCTGCTGCAGGAGGCGCTGGCCGATCGCGCTCGCGGTGGTCGCGCTGCACGCCGGCCGGGCCGTCGCCGTCTACGGCTGCTTCGGCGCGCTGCAGCCTGCTCGGCGACGGGCGTGCCGTGGCGCTGGCAGCACGTGATGGTGTTCGGCAACGTCAAGGGCGCGCTGTCGATGGCGGCGGTGCTGGCGCTGCCCCAGGGCATTGCCGTATCGCGAGCGGCTTGTCGCCATCGTCTTCGGCGTGACGCTGGTCACGCTGGTGACGCAGGCGCTGCCGTTCCGGCACTTCCTGACCTGGCTCGGAGTCGGCGGCCGCGACGAGGACGACTGGCCGACCAGTGCCGGGCCGTGCTGATCGGCGCGCGCCGCGCCCAGACCGAGCTCGACGGCCTGCTCGCCGCCGGCCTCATCTCGCGCCACGAGCACGCCGAGCGCTGGGCCGGCGTTCCAGCGCGACATCATCGACGCCGAACGCTTGCTGCGCCACGCGGGCCAGGCATCGCACGCGACGTGGCGTTGCCGGCCGTGCTGCGCGGCGCGCAAGGCCGCCATTCTCGACGCCGCGCGCCGCGGCCTGATCACCGACGAGTACCGCGGCGCAGCACGTCGCCGCGCTCGACGAGCAGATCCTCGAGTCGACCGCCACGACGAGCACGCGGACGCCAGGAGGACAGACGATGAAGATCGTCATCGTCGGCGCCGGCCGCGCCGGGCTCGAAGTCGCGATGCACCTGACGCGCATCGGCCACGCCGTGACCATCATCGACAGCGACGAGGCCGTGACGCGGCGCGCGTCGGAGCAGTACGGCCTGGTGGCGCTCAGCGGCGACGCCACCGTTGCCGCGGTGCTCGAGGAAGCCGACATCGCGCAGAGCGACGTCGTGGTCGCCATGCTGCGCCGCGACGCCGACAACCTGGCGGTCGCGCTGCTGGCCCGCGCCGCCGGCGTCGAGCGCGTGATGGTGCGCATGCGCGACAACGCCTATCGCCCGGTCTACGCCGCGGCCGGCATCGATCGCGTGCTGTCGGAGACCGACCTGATCACCGGCTCGGTGGCCACGGCCATCGAGCACGAGGCCATCCGCCACGCCATGCTGCTCGGCAACGGCAGCGCCATCGCCTTCGAGCTGACGGTTCCGGCCGGCAGCGCGGCGGCCGGCAAGACCGTCATGGAGCTCGCGGCGCTGCCCGGGCTTTCCGTCCTCCTGCGTGTTCGCCGCGCTCTACCAGGCCGACGGCAGCGTCGAGGCGCCGCGCGGCTCGGCGGTGGTCCAGGCCGGCACCACCGTGCTGCTGGTGTCGCGGACCGACGACGTGGGGACGGTCGTCAAAGCGTTGACCGGTCAGGTGGAGCGGAACTAGCCGGAGCCAATCCGGGAACGCCGGTGTCCAATTACGCAGCCAAGGAGGCGCTCATGCGGCCGATTGCCCTTGCACTGCTGCTCCTCGTTGTCCCCGCCGTCGCGCACGCGCATCACTCGGGTTCGGAATACGACCGGACGACGGTGGAGATTGAGGGCACCCTGGTCGAGCTGGTGTGGCAGAACCCGCACG
The DNA here is from genome assembly GCA_963731785.1 of uncultured Acidobacteriota bacterium. Lineage (GTDB taxonomy): Bacteria > Acidobacteriota > Vicinamibacteria > Vicinamibacterales > UBA2999 > DASYRM01. Next base: position 16,936 of record CAVSWX010000007.1, on the reverse strand, counting down.
TGCACTTTGGCGTGCGGACGGTCGATGCCAAGGGGAAGACCGTCACCTGGGACATCGAGGCCAACTCGCTCAGCATCCTGCGGCGCACCGACGCCAATCCCGACAACCTCAAGCTCGGCGACCGGATCAAGGTGGCCGGCGCGCCGTCGCGCCAGACACCCAACAAGATGTGGGCGTCGAACATTCTTCCGGCTAACGGCCGCGAGGTCGTCCTGGGCCCCGGCACTCCGCCCCGCTGGGGGACGACGGCCGCGGGAGCGCCAAGTCCACCTGGTTCGACGGCGGCACCGACGCCGACAAGGCCGCCGGCATCTTCCGCGTCTGGAGCACCAGGTTCGGCGAGCGCGGCGGCGTGTGGTGGCGGCGTGATTACCCGCTGACCGACGCGGCGAAGAAGAAGCGCGCCGCGTTCAACCCGCTCACCGACACCGGTGGCTCCCGGCTGCCGGCCCAAGGGCATGCCGACCATCATGGAGCAGCCGTATCCGCTCGAGTTCGTGCGCAAGGGCGACGCCATCCTGCTGCGCCTGGAGGAATACGACACGGTCCGCACCATCGCCATGAAGGGGGCAGCCGCGGCGCGATTGAAGACCCTGCTCGGCTCCTCGCAGGGCCGGTGGGAGGGCGACACGCTCGTGGTGACGACCACCGGCATTGCGTGGACCTTCTTCGACCCGAGCGGCGTGCCGCTGGGACCGAACGCCTCCATCGTGGAGCGCTACACGCCGACCGCGGACGGGACGCGGCTGACGCTGAAGATGACGGTCACCGATCCGGACACCTTCATGCAGCCCGTGGATCTGGAGCGCACGTGGGTGTGGCGTCCGGGGGAGACGGTGAAGCCGTACAACTGCGTGGAACGCAAAGCCGCGTCACGCTGACGCGGCGGGCGTGCCGAAGATCTCCTGCCGGGCGCGCACCCGCTCGCGCTCGATCTGATCGGGTGTGGCCCCCAGGTCGCGCAGCACCGCCTCGGTCATCGCCAACGCTACTTCGCCCTCGCCCGTGAACACCCGCTCCGCGCCGGCCTGCGACAGGCCGGGCACGTCGCGGAGGTGCTCGCTGCGCACCAGTGTGCGAACCGCCGGATTGAGGCTGCGGGCCACGCGGATGACCTCCGGCGCCGCGGCGTCGGAGCCGGTGAGGATGAGCGTGCCGGCGTGGCGGATGCCGGCAGTGATCAGGGTGTCGGGGTAGCGGGCGTCGCCGTAGATGGCCGAGCCGCCGCCGTCACGGATCTCGTGGACGGTATCGAGGTTCAGATCCACCACCGTCGGCAGAATGGCGTTCTCGCGCAACAGCCGCGACACCATACGGCCGGTGGGGCCGTAGCCGATGACGAGGGCGCGTCCTTGCGGGGCGAGCGACGACGACGTGCGCACGTCGCCGTCGATCTCGATGCCGGCGCGCCGGGCCCGGCGCCGGGCGACCCAGCGGTCGATCGGATCGACGGCCTTGAACGTGAGCGGGTTGATCGTGATCGAGGCGATCGCCACCGCCACCACGATGTCGAGCGCTTCGGCCGGCACCACTTTCAGATCGCGCGCCAGCGTGATCAGGATGAACGAGAATTCGCCGATCTGGCCGAGCGCCAGCCCGACGGTCATCGCCGTGCGTGTCGGATAGCGGCTGAGGGCCAGCATGACCACCGCGACCAGCGGCTTGGCGAGGATCACGACGGCGAGGGCCGCGGCCGTGGCGCCCGGCGAGCGCAGCAGCGCGCCGGGGTCGAGCAGCATTCCCACCGAGACGAAGAAGAGCACGGCGAAGGCGTCGCGCATGGGCAGCGCCTCGCTGGCGGCGCGCAGGCTGTAGTCGGAGCGGCCGACGACCATGCCGGCGAGAAACGCGCCGAGTGCCATCGACACGCCGAACACCACGGCCGAGCCCACCGCGATGCCGAGCGCGACCACGAGCACCGTCAGCGTGAAGAGCTCGCGGGAGCCGGTGGCGGCCACGCGGTCGAGCACCACCGGAATCAGGCGGCGTCCCACGATGGCCGCGAAGGCCACCAGCCCCGCGACCTTGAGCAGGGTGATGCCGAGGTCCAGGGCGATCCGCGCCGGCTCGGCGCTGCCCACGACCACCGGCATCAGCACCAGCACGACCACCGTGAACAGGTCCTCGACCACCAGCCAGCCCACCGCGATGTGGCCGGCCTGCGTGTGCAGGGCACGCGCGTCCGAGAGCACGCGGACGAGGACGACGGTGCTCGCCACCGACAGGCAGAGGCCGAAGACGATGGCCCCGGCCCAGCTCCAGCCCAGCGCGTGCACGACCGCGGCGCCGAGCGCGGTCGCCACGGCGCTCTGGAGGATGGCGCCGGGAATCGCGATGCGCCGCACGGCGAGCAGTTCCTCGATGTGGAACTGCAGGCCGACGCCGAACATCAGCAGGATGACGCCGACCTCGGCGAGCTGAGTGGCGAGCGAGGTGTCGGCGACGTACCCGGGCGTGTACGGACCGACCAGCAGGCCCGCGGCCAGGTAGCCGACGATGGGCGACAGGCCGATACGATGCGTGGCGTAGCCGCAGACCAGGGCCGCGGCCAGGCCCCCGGCCAGCGTGAGAATCAGCCCAGCCTCGTGCATACCCGATCGTACTGTGCTTGGCTGCAGCGGCGGTCTTCAGACCGTCCGTCCGGCGTGAATGTAGCTGGCGGTCTTCAGACGCCCGTCACGCGTGGGCGGCGAGAAACGCGACAAGCGCGGCGTTGAACGCCGCGTCCTGTTCGACGTTGCTCAGGTGGGCGGTGTCGAGCGTCACCAGACGCGATCGCGGCAGCCGCTCGTGCACCAGATGGAGCAATTCGGGCGGTGTCGCCCGGTCGGCCGACCCGGCCACGGCGAGCACCGGGCAGCGCACTACATCGAGCGCGTCGCGCAGGTCTTCGTCGCGGAGCGCCGCACAGCAGCCGAGATAACCTTCCACCGGGCAGGCTTCGACCATCTCACGGAACTGCTGCACCGTGGCGGCGTTGCGCGTGCGGAAGCCGTCGGTGAACCACAGCGGCATGGCGAGGTCCGCCACCGCCTTCATGCCGCCCTCGCGGACCAGCGCGATGCGCGCTGTCCACGACTCCACCGAGCCGATACGGGCGCCGGTGTTGGCCAGCACCAGCGATCGCACTCTGTCGGGGGCGTGCACGCCCAGCCAGAGCGCGGTGAGGCCGCCGAGCGAGATGCCGCACACCTGCACCGCCGCCAGCCGTTCGGCGTCGAGAATCGCCAGCGCGTCGTGCGCCAGCTGCGCGATGGAGTAGTCGCCCACGGGCACCGACGACGCGCCGTGCCCGCGGGCGTCGTACAGGATGACCCGGTACGTCGTCTCGAGCGCGCGCCGCTGCCGGTCCCATAGCTCACGCCGCGTGCCGATGGAGTTGATGAAGAGAACGGGCGGGGCGTCGACGGACGCCGTGAACGTCGTAGGCGATCGTGGCGCCAGAGGAGGAGACGGTGGGCATGATGGCTCTAGGCTCAGGCCTTAAGGCCTGGCCAAGAACTCGGTAAGTGCCCGGAAAGCGCGAACGGCCGTCTGGATCACGGCCGTTCGTGTCAGCCCATAGCCCAGAGGCTGAGCCTGCGAGCCGGGCGGCCGTCAGTGTTTCCCAGCCATCGCCGCTTGGCCGCGCTTGTGGTTGTTCGAGAAGATCACGTGCAGCGCCATCAGCGCCTGCAGCGGGTGCGCGCCGGCGGAGGCGAGCGGACCGACGTGGTCGCTGACGAGACCGCCGGAGCCGACGGTGATCATCGACTTGGCCGCCTCGCGCTGCTCGCCGTGCAGATCGTACTCGTTGGCGACGTTCTCGAAGTCGTTGATGATGCGGTTGCGCAGCGGATCGCTGTGGCGCGACTCGAAGAGCAGCTTGTTGAGCCCGTAGGCCTCGGACGGCGGGTGCTTGTAGAACTGGAAGCCCTGGTTCTGGAACTGGAAGCCGCCGAACTCCTGGCCGACCTTCATCGCCTCGGTCGTGCGCGCGCGCGCCGGCAGGAAGCGCATCATGCACAGCCCGTGGTGCCAGGTGGGGATGTAGTCGATGAGCTCGCCCTGCTGCGCGCCGATGGCGCCGAAGAGCACCGCCCAGCTGAGCATTTCGGTGTTGCCCACCTCGTCGAGCTGCGTCCCGGTCATGTCGAGCAGCGCGCTGGCGTTGCCGGCTTCCATCTGCGACACCAGCCAGCGGTCGAAGTCGAACTCGGGGTGCAGGTACTTGGTGGTGCCGGGGAAGTGCGACATGCCGCCGCTGGCAATGATGGCCACCTTCTCGTTCGCCGGCCGCCCTTCGACGATCTTCGCGATCGCCTTGCCGAGCGCCTCGCAGCGCCGCGGCGTCGGCAGCGGCGGCACGTAGACGTTGGTGAAGAACGGGATCACCGGGATGTTGCGCTTGCCGATCATGTACTCGAACGGAATCGAGAACGCGTGACCGAGCTCGGCGTCTTCCGAGTAGGCGATGTCGAAGTTGTGCTCGGTGACCAGCTTGTTGAGGATGTCCTCGGCCATCGCGCGGTGCACGGGCAGGTTGTGCTCGCGGCCGGCGAAGCGGGCGATGGCCCGGTCGCCGGCGATGATGGCGAACGAGGGGACGCAGGTCACCGAGAAGGTCTCGACGTGATCGGCGCCGAAGAAGAGGATGACGTCGGGCTTGGTCTCGTCCAGCACCTTGCCGAGCTCGTTCATGGCCCGGCCGGCCTGTTCCAGCTGTTCGGGGTTCTCGTCCGGCGGCCGCGTGAACATGTAAGGCGTGTGACAGGTACCGACGGCGGCGACGATCTTTCCCATGCTCCTGCGCTCCTCTGAGGGCTCCGTCTGGGGAGCCGCTAAACCCTTATTATCCTGCAACCGGCTGGCGCCGGACACCCTTTGGGCGCCCCGACTCTTCCAGCGCCGCATGGGTGTAGACTCCGCGGGACGCGAGTTTCGGCCAACCACGAATCAAAGGTGAGGAACATGAGTAAAGCGGTGGGTGCCCTTGTCGCTATCGCAGTCGTGGTCCTCGGGGCGTCGATGGTGGCGCAGCAACAGGCCGCCCCTGCTCCGAGCGCCCCTATCCCCGCAGGTCTTCCGGACTGGGCGTATACACCGCCGCCTCCGCCCGGCGGGCCGCCGCCGCCCTCCGCGCTCCCGGCCGACGACAATGCGGTGGTGTCGATTCCCGGGACCGCCAAGACGTTCACGCGCGGGCAGCTGCGGGCGCAGAAGGAAACGATGGACTGGTACCCGAGGATCGTCACGGGACCGTCCCCGAGATCGCCAAGTTCGGAAAACAGGGCGTGCGCCAGTGCACCCTGTGTCATCTCCCCGACGGCTCCGGGCGGCCGGAGAACGCGCCGATCAGCGCCTATCACCCCACCTATTTCGTGCAGCAGATGCAGGATTTCAGGGACGGACTGCGGAAGAGCGCCGATCCGCGGAAGGCGAACACCAACAACATGATCGGCTTCGCCAAGGCGACGACGCGCGAAGAGGATCTGGCCGCCGCGGAGTATTTCGCGCAGCAGCCGTACCCGCGCCGCATCAAGGTGGTGGAGTCGAAGACGGCGCCGAAGGTGCGGCTCCAGGGCGGGATGCACATGGCCGTGCCGGCGAACGAGGGCGGCGGGCAGGTGCCGATCCCCGCTGGCGAGATGGTCGAGATCCCGGACGACAACCTGCGGGCCGAGGCCCGCGACACGCGCATGGCGTGGACAGCTTACGTACCGCCGGGCACGCTCAACCGCGGCAAGCAGCTGGCCGCGAAATATCAGTGCTCGACCTGCCACGGTGCGAACCTCGAAGGCATCGGCCCCGTGCCGGCGCTGGCGGGACGCTCGCCGAGCTACACCATGCGGCAGCTCTTCGACATGAAGACCGGTGCGCGGCGCGGCCCCTGGGCCGAGCTGATGAAACCGATCGTCACCAGCATGTCGGTGCAGGACATGGCGGCGGTGTCCGCGTTTGCCGCCTCCACGCCGGCGCCCACGGCCGCGCGCCCGAGCACGACGACCGCGGCGCGCTGACGCAACTGGTCGACCGAACGCTCGGGCGCCAGGGGCGCCCGGGCGTCGGTGACTAGTGTGGACGTGCCGCCAGCTGGTCGCGCAGCCGCTGCTCCTGCGCGCGCAGCTCCGGCGTGAGCTCGGCGCCGAACTCTTCCGCTTCGAACACCTGACGGATTTCGATCTCGGCTTCTTCGTTGTGCGGGTTCGGGCAGCGCTTCACCCACTCGACCGCTTCGTCCATCGACTTGACCTGCCACAGCCAGAAACCCGCCACCAGCTCTTCGGCCTGGGGGAACGGTCCGTTCACGACCGTGCGCTTCGTGCCCGAGAATCGCACGCGTTTCCCATGCGACGAGGGGTGCAGCCCTTCCCCCGCGAGCATGATGCCCGCCTTGACCAGCTCCTCGTTGTACTGCCCCATCTCGGTCAGGAGCCGCTCGTCCGGCACCGCTCCCGCTTCCGACGTCTTCGTTCCCTTGATGATCACCATGACGCGCATCGTCGTCTCCTCCCGTTCGGGACCGCGCTCATCGCGGCCTCTATACACACGTCGAACGGGCGGTCGCCGGATCGACAGGCGGTCGACTGATGACCTACTCGTTGCTCTTGTCCTTCTCTTTGTCGCCCGTCACCGCATTCTTGATTCCGAGCCCGAGCCTCTTGGCACCGCCTGCCGTCGCCTTGGCGCCTTCGGCCGTGGCCTTTCCGGTGGCCTTGCCCGCCTCGCCAACGGGGCTGTCCGCCACCGCCTTGGCACCCTTTTTCGAGGTGCTGCCCGTGGCCTTGGCCACGTCGGCCGTCGTTTTCCCCGTGACCTTGGCCGCATCGCTCACGGCCGTGCCGGTGGCCTCCGCAGCCGAGCCGACGGTCGTTCCGTCCTTCTTGTCCCCATCCTTGACGCTCTGCGCCTCGCCGACGGTCGTCAACGCAAGGGCGAGCGCGATCGAGGTGCATAGTGCGCGAGCCTGCATAGAAGTTCCTCCTCGAAACGTAGCCGGCAGCCGACGCTAGCCTGGTGGCTTATCGGGCCGGCCGAAAGTCGACATCAGGTGCCCGCGGTCTCCGCGGGCACGTCTTCGGTGTCGATTTCCGGCAGCGTGGCCGCGTTGTAGCGCGGTCCGGACACGGTGCGCGGGTTGATCAGGCCGTCGAGCCGCGACGCTATCTCGGGCGCCAGCCGTGACGTCGAGCGCGCCCAGGTTCTCGCGCAGGTGGTCGATGCGCGTCGTGCCGGGAATCGGGATGACGTGCGGCGCCCGCGCCAGCAGCCAGGCCAGCGCCAGCTGGCCCATCGTGCAGCCCTGCTCGCGGGCCACCGCCGCGAAGCCGTCGAGCAGGCTGCAGGTTCTTCTCCAAGTGGCCGGCCTGGAAGCGGGGCATCGCGAGGCGGATGTCCTTCGGCGGCAGCGCCGACGACGTCGCGCAGCTCGCCGGTGAGGAAGCCGCGGGCGAGCGGGCTGAACGCGACGAACGCGATGCCGAGCTCGCGGCAGGTGTCGAGCACCGCGACTTCGGCGTTGCGCGTCCAGAGCGAGTACTCGGTCTGCACGGCGGCCAGCGGATGCACCGCGTGCGCGCGGCGGATCGTGGCCGCCGACACTTCGCTCATCCCGATCGCCCGCACCTTGCCGGCCTCGACGAGCCGGGCCATCGCGCCGATGCTCTCTTCGACCGGCACCTTCTTGTCCCAGCGGTGCAGGTAGTAGAGGTCGATGACGTCGGTCTTGAGGCGCGACAGGCTGTCGTCGCACGTCCGGGTGATGGCCTCGGGCCGGCCGTCGATCTCGCGCTGCCCCTGGGCGTTGCGGAACATGCCGCACTTGCTGGCGAGCACGAACTCCCGCCGGCGCGACGACAGCGTGTCGCCGATCAGCGTCTCGTTGGCGCCGAACCCGTAGAGCGCCGCCGTATCGACGTGCGTGTAGCCGGCGTCGAGCGCCGCGTGCAGCACCGCCGCGGCGGCGTCGGCCGGCGGCGGCGTGCCGTAGGCGTGCGACAGGCTCATGCAGCCGATGCCGAGCGCCGAGACGTCGAACGGACCGAGCTTCCTGGTGTGCATGCGAGCGGTTACAGGGGAACGCCGGGCGTCGGCGATCCCGCAAGCCAGGCCGCGCCCTCGGCGTAGAGCTTGTCGACCGCGGGGCCGCGCAACCCGGGCAGGCCGGTCTTCACCGTGAAGCCGACCTTGGATTGCAGATAGCCGAGGTGACGGTAGCCCTCGGGAAACGAGGCGAGGCGCGCCGGATCGAGCGTGAGCCGCGCGCCCGGATCCACCGGATCCATCCGGTCCTTCTCGTAGATCGGCTGGCGGCGCACGATGCCCCAGCGGCCGTCGCGCTTCTCGAGGAAGTCGTAGAAGCGCCCGGTGCACACGACGTCCACCAGCACGCCGTCCACCTCGGCGCGCTGATTGATCGTCATCTTCACCTGCGAGATGGCGCGGGTGCCGGCGATGTCGCAGGTGGACCCGCCGAGGAAGTGCAGGATGTTCACGCCGCGCTCGAAACCCTGCTTGCTCACCGCGATGAAGTCGCGCGCCGGCCCCTGGAACCAGGTGGCGGTCATCCAGCCATCGTCGTGCCACACGGTGGCGAAGCGCTCCCAGTCGCCGGCGTCACGCCACAGCACCCAGTTCTCGATCACTTCGCGGATCGCCTGACGATCGGCCGCGAGCGCGTCGCTCATCCCGAGATCCGGTTGCGCAAGGTGCCGATGCCTTCGACTTCGGTCTCGACCACGTCGCCGTCCTGCAGGAACTCCTGCGGCGTGCGCCCCATGCCGACGCCCTGCGGGGTGCCGGTGGCGATGACGTCGCCGGCCTCGAGCGTGAGCCCCTTCGACAGCCACTCGATGATCGAGGCCACGGGAAAGATCATGTCCGCCGTCGACGCGTCCTGCTTGGTGACGCCGTTGACGCGGCACATCAGCCGTTTGGTTTGCGGATCGCCGAACTCGTCGGCGGTGACGACGTACGGGCCCATGGGGCACGAGCCGTCGAGGCTCTTGCCCTTGAACCACTGGCCGTGCGTGCATCTGCAGGTCGCGGGCGCTGACGTCGTTGATCACGGTGTAGCCGAAGACGTGCGCGAGCGCGTCGGCTTTGGCGATGTTGCGCCCTGGCGTGCCGATCACGACGCCGAGCTCCACCTCCCAGTCCACCTGCTGCGTGACGGTGCGATCCACCGGGATGTCGTCGAACGGGCCGTTCACCGTGGTCGTGGCCTTCGAGAAGATGACCGGCACGTCTGGAATCTTGGTCTCGCGGTTTCGCGCCTGGGCGCTCTCCTTCGCGTGCGCCGCGTAGTTGAGGCCGAGGCAGAAGACGTTCTTGAGCGGCCGGGGAATCGGGCGCGTGCAGGCGCACGGCCGCATGGCCGGCGGCGCCCGACGCCTCCGCCACGGCCCTGGCGCGCTGCCACTGCGCGGGCCCGGCTTGAATCAGCGCCAGAAGCGAGGGCGGGCCGCCGTTGGCCGTGAGGTCGAGCACCCGGTCGCCGCGCACGGCGCCGAGACGTGGAGTGGGATCGGTGGGCAGCGAGAACGTGACGTAGCGCATGAACCTGCAATTATGAGCAGGTGGGCAGGTGAGCAGGTAGGCGGGTGGACGGAGAAGGCGGTCCTCAGACGCCTCAGTGTGCCAGCGGCGCCGGCTCGGGGGCTCCGGCCGTGCGTTCGCGCCCACCGGCGCGGCGGCCGAGGTCTCTGCCGATCACGTTGAGGAGGACGAACAACACGATCGTCGAAATCCCCGCGGGTACCGCCGCGGCCCAGAACAGCTGCTGCGCCGACCATTGCTGGCCAAGCAGCACGCCGCCGGCATACGGCCCGAGAATCGCGCCGAGGCGCCCGACGCCGAGCGCCGCCCCCACGCCAGTGGAGCGGGCGACGGTCGGATAGTAGGTGGCCGCCAGCGTGTTCAGGCCCGGCTGTCCGCCGACGATGCACCAGCCGGCGATGAACACGATGAGCGACACGACCGTGAAGTTCAGGCCGGGCTGGCCGATGAGCGCCACGCTGATCGTGGCAAGGAAGAACGTCACGACCAGCACGGGCAGGAACCCCTTGCGCGCGATCGCCCACGCCAGGCCGTAGGCGCCCAGCGTCCCGCCGACCTGCAGAAGGGTGCCGGCGAGCAGGGCCGCGTTCTGGCTGTATCCCATTCCCGTGAACACCGTCGGGATCCAGTTCGACAGCGAGTACAGGATCAGCAGGTTCATGAAGTACACGACCCACAGCAACAATGTGACCCTGGTCCGGCCCTCGCTGAACAATTGCCGCATTGGCGAGCCGGACCGCGCCACTTCGTTCGTGACGTACTCCGTGGACGGGCCCACACGGATCGACGGGTCGAGCTTCTTGAGCCAGTGGCCGAGCCGATCGAGCCGCGTGCGCCGGACGGCCAGGAATTGCAGCGACTCGGGCAGGCTGAAGTACATCGCCACCGCGATGACGAGCGGCACGGCGCCGCCCACGAAGAATACGGAGCGCCAGCCGAAGAGCGGGATCAGCCACAACGCCACGAAGCCGCCGACGGCCGCGCCCGCGGTGAAGCCCACGGTGATGCCCATGGTGAGCGTCACGCGGCTGCGCTTCGGACTGAACTCGCCCACGAGTGCGGTGGCATTCGGGATGATGCAGCCGAGGCCGAGGCCCGAGATGAGCCGCAGCCAGAGCAGCTGATCGACGCTCTGCGCGAAGCCGGTGGCGAGCGTGAGGATCGAGAACCAGAGCGTCGCGCCGATGATGACCGGGCGGCGCCCGATCTTGTCGGCGAGCATGCTGAAGAGGAGCGACCCGATGAGTACGCCGACGTTGGCGGCCGCGAAGACCGGGCCGAGCGCCCGAGGCGATGCGCCGAAGTCGCGGAGCACGGCCGGCGCGACGTAGCCCATCGCCTGCACGTCGAAGCCGTCCATGATCAGGCAGATCATGCAGAGTGCGAAGACGCGGATCTGCAGCGGCCCGACGGCGCTGTTTTCGAGGACTTCCGAGAGGTTGATCCTGGCCGCGGCCTGACCGGGTCCGTTCATGGCCTGCGCAGTATAATCCCTCGCCACTTTCACTTCCGAGCCGCCCAGGGACTCCAATGCGATTCTGCAGATTCAACGATAACCGTCTCGGCCTCGTCGAGGGCGCGAGCGTTCGCGACGTGACGGCGGCCCTGGACGTGCTCCCCGCGGCGCGCTATCCGTATCCCACCCACGACGCGTTCATCGCCCACCTCGACGCGGTGGCCGCGCGCGCGAAGGCGCTGGCCCCGTCGGCGCCCACGCTGGCGCTCGACGCGGTCACGCTCCTCAGCCCGGTCGCCAATCCCGGCAAGATCGTCGCGGCGCCGGTGAACTACGAGAAACACCTGGCCGAGGTGAAAGCCGACGCCTCGCTGCACCAGAACACCGCCAGCCACACGCTGACCATCCACAAGGCCGGCGTCTTCCTCAAGGCCACGAGCTCGCTCGTCGGGACCGGGCGAAGGCGTCGTGCTGCGGGTCCCGGATCGCCGCACCGACCACGAGGTGGAGCTGGCGTTCGTCATCGGCCGGACCGCCAGCCGCGTGCCGCGCACCGAGGCCCTGCGCTACGTCGCGGGCTATGCCATCGGCCTCGACATCTCGATCCGCGGCACCGAGGACAAGAGCTGCCGCAAGTCGGCCGACACCTACAGCGTGCTCGGCCCGTGGCTGGTCACGGCCGACGAGATCGCCGAGCCCGGCGCCCTGGATCTCGAGCTGCGCGTCAACGGCGAGCGCCGCCAGTACTCGAACACCCGCCACATGACGCTCGGCGTGGCCGAGCTCGTCGAGATGGCCTCGTCGTTCTACACCCTGCACCCCGGCGATGTCGTCTTCACCGGCACGCCCGAAGGCGTCAGTCCCGATCGAGCCCGGCGACGAGATCGAGGCCACCATCCAGGGCATCGGCACCATGCGCGTGGCGGTGCGGGCCGACGGGGCGGCGGCGGTGGCCGCCGCGGGGCTGGGATTGCAACGCGAAGGCGCGTTATCGTAGCGGCGGGCGGCGGCCGGCAGGCCGCTTCCGGAGGCTCCCATGAGGCAGCACGCGCGTTCGTATCTGGTGGGGTCGTGCCTGGTCCTGCTTGGACTGGTGGCGGCCAGGGCGCGGGGCAGAGCCCCGATCCGCAGGCGTATCACGAGCAACAGCGCGCCTTCAGCGCCCGCATCGAAGCGACGGGGCTGGCGCAGCCGTTCAAGGGCATCACGACCAACGGGACCGTCGCGCCCGGCCTCTTCGCCATTCGCTCGACGGGAGTGTCCACGGCGCCGGTGCGTCAGGCGGCCGAGGGCGTTCCTGAAATCGCTGTCGGCCCCGCAGCGCACCAAGACGGTCTTTCCCGTCGATCACGTGGAGTGGCGCAAATGGGCCAACCAGCATCCCTACTTTCGTGAAGGCGTCTCGTTCGAGGAGATGACGCCGGCGCAGCGCGAGGCCGCGTTCGCCATGCTCGGCGCGTCGCTGAGCGCCAAGGGGCTGAAGCTGTCGCGCGACATCATGCACCTCAACGAAACCCTCGGTGAGCTCAACGGCAACAACTTCGTCGAGTACGGCGACCGGAAGTACTGGATCTCGATCATGGGCGAGCCGTCGGCCACCGAGCCCTGGGGCTGGCAGCTCGACGGACACCATCTGAACGTGAACTACTTCGTGCTGCGCGATCAGGTGGTGATGACGCCGGCCTTCTGGGGGTCGGAGCCGAGCGTGGCCACGTCGGGCAAGTACGCGGGCACCGCCATCCTCCAGGACGAGCAGGCCAAGGGCCTCGCGATGGTGCGCGCGCTCACCGACGAGCAGCGGTCGAAGGCGATCCTCCAGACCTCGAAGACGCGGCAACAACATCCTCACCCAGGCCTTCAGCGACAACGTCGTGCTGGATTACGCGGGCGTCCGGGTGTCCACGTTCTCGGCGGCGCAGAAGAAGCAGCTCCTCGAGCTGGTGGGGCTGTACGTCGAACAACCTGCGCGAAGGGCATGCCCGGGTGCACCTGGCCGACGTGGAGAAGCAGCTGGACGACACCTACTTCGCCTGGATCGGCGACACGAAGGACGACTCCGTCTACTACTACCGCGTGCACAGTCCGGTGATCCTGATCGAGTTCGATCACGAGACGCCGGTGGGCCTGCGCGGGCGGTATCCGGCGGGCGTCCCGTATCGCGAGCACATCCATGCGGTCGTCCGGACGCCGAACGGCAACGACTACGGCAAGGATCTGCTCCGGCTGCATTACCAGCAGCATCCGCACTGACAGGTCGGCGCCGGGGCGGCCGCCGGGCCACCCCGGTAGCCATGGGCAAAGCCCGGCCAGCCCGATTACAATCTCGGCCATGAAGAGCAGACTCCTGTTCGGCGTGATCGTGGCGGCCGCCCTGTCGGCCTCGGCCCAGGCGCATTTCGTCCTCGTCCAGCCGGCGGCGTCACTGGTGCAGAACCGGCTGGGCGATCCGCAGAAAATCGGACCGTGCGGCGGCGTGTCGGCCAACCCGGGGCGCGGGACGCCGGCCAACCCCGGTGTGCCGAGCGGGGCGGTGACCAACGTGAAAGGCGGCACCGACATCCCGCTGCTCGTGCACGAGTCGATCTTCCATCCCGGGCACTACCGTGTGGCGCTGGCGCGGACGGCGGCGCAGCTGCCGAAGGACCCCGAGGTGACGATCGTGGAGACCGAGAAGGGCCCGCGCTCGTCGGCGGCGGTGATTGCGAATCCGCCGGTCGCGCCGGTGCTGCTCGACGGCATCTTCGCGCACACGGAACGGCCGACGCAGAACTTCGAGACGACGATTCCGATCCCGAACATCAACTGCCCGAACTGCGTGCTGCAGGTGATCGAGTTCATGGCCGATCACCCCGGCATCGCCGTGGACGGCGGCCACTCGTACCACCACTGCGCGATCCTGAACATCGCGGCCGATCCCGCCAAGCCGCTCGACACCCGCTGGTAAGGACAGCGAGGCTCCGCCTCGCTGTCTGACAGTGCTTGATTGCCCGCCCTCCGGGCGGGCGGCTCGCCTCGGACGGTCGCTGGGTGGGTGTGCCCAGGATCGTTGGCGCGATTGCACTTTTCTCCGCGGCGCCGCCCGGCACGCCGGGGCGGTTGCCGTGGAGTCCCCGCTCCCCGGGCTGCGCAATATGGCCCCGCTGACACATCTAAGTCGCTGATTCGCCGCCGCATGCGGCCGCCCCGCGCCGGCGGTGCGGATGCCGCCCGCGGTGCGGTCGCGTGCCGAAACTGGCCACGGCGGCCCCCGCACGTTCCGCTTCGGTACTCCCGGGCCGCGCCTCGCGGGCGTGGCACAGACGCTGCACCAGTGTCCTCGTGGGAGACCACTGAGGCAACGGCCATGAAACGGAACTGCACAACACGGCTCGCACGGCGGCTCAAGGACGCCCGCGGCTCCAACATCGTGGAGATGGCGCTCGTCCTGCCGCTGCTGTTCCTGCTCACATTCTCGATCGTGGATTTCGCCTCGCTGTTCTACGTGTATCTCGCGCTCGAGAACGGCGTCACCCAGGCCGGGCGCTTCGGCGTCACCGGCAACGTCGCCGGCGAGCTGTCGCGCGAGGACTCGATCCGCGACGCCATGCGCAACGCCACGCCGACGCTCACCATCGACGACAACGCGTTCTCGTTCTCGCACCTCAAGCCCGGGACGGTCAACTGGCTGCCCGGTTCGGGCGAGCCGAGCGACGTCAGCAAGGTGCGGGTCACCTACAACTGGGCGCTCATGACCCCGTTCATTCGCGAGTTCTTCCCCAACGGCGAGATCAATATCGCCGTGGAGTCCGCGATGCTGAACGAGCCGAGGTTCGATTGAGCCGCCCGGTCTACGGCCCGTCCGCGCCGCGAGTCGTGCGCCGGCCAGACGATGGTCGAGATGGCGTTCGTCCTCCCGGTGGTGCTGGTGGTGTCGCTGGGCATGGTGGAAGTGTCGTACGCCCTGCTGCACCAGCAGGTCATCAGCCGCATCACCCGTGAGGGCTCCAACCTGATCTCGCGCGACGTGTCGCTGCTCGATGCCAGCAACGCGCTCAAGACGCATGAGCACGACGCCGGTGGACTTCGCCAACGGCTCGCAGCTGGTGCTGACGGTGCTGAAGAAGGGGTCCACGGTCGGCACCGCCAACTACGACAAGATCGGTGCTGTACCAGCGCTACTCCATCGGCACGCTGGGCTCGGCGAGCACGCTGGCGACGGCCGGTCCGGCGTCGTTCGGCCCGGCGCCCGACTTCGTGGCCAGCAACTCCGACACCAACGCCAACTTGCGGATCGTCAATCTGCCCGCCAACGTGGACGTCACCCGGGGCGGGCTGCTGTACGTGACCGAGGTGTTCACCCAGCACGCAGCGCTCACCCCCCTCAACAAGTTCGGCGTCACCATCCCCGCGACGCTCCGATCGATCGCCTATTTCTGACGCCGCGGTGTCGAGGCGATGACCACGAGGAAGGCAGAGATGACCAGACCAGCGCGCACTCTCACCGGCGAATCGGGCGTGGCCCTGATTCACATGGCCGTGTTCCTGCCCATGTTGCTGCTCTTCACCGGGCTGGCCGTGGACACCGGCCGGGCCTACATCGTGAAGGCGCAGCTGTCGAAGGCCGTGGACGGCGCCGCGCTCAGCGCCGCCCGCAACCTCAATGGGGGCAACCCGAAGGGTGAAGCGGGCAAGGTGTTCCGCGCCAACTTCCCGGCCAACTTCATGGGCTCCTTCGACGTGACCGACCCGGTCGACCTCCGGCGATTTCTACGAGATGCACACCGAAGAAGAGAGCGGGATGCATATCGTGAGCATCAAGGCGACGGCCAAGGTGCCGACGACCTTCATGCGGATCGGCAACTTCACCGAGATGTCGGTGGCGGCCTCGAGCGAGGCGACGCGCCGGCTGGTGGACCTGTCGCTCGTGCTCGACGTCTCGGGATCGATCGGCCCGGCCTGGCCGGCGGTCCGCGACGCGGCGCGCAGCTTCATCGATGCCTTCGACAAGAACGGCGATCGCATGGCGCTCGTCACCTACAGCTACGGTGCGAAGGTGCTGGATCCGATGCCGGCCGGCTTCGGCTTCGACAAGGACAAGCTGAAAGCCGATGTGCCGAGCTCGCTGCCGGGCGGCACCACGTCGATGGCGGAGGGTCTGTATCGCGGCTGGGACGAGGTGCGCTCCGTCGCCAGCGGGCAGCAGGCCGGCCTCCGCGTCATCGTGCTCTTCACCGACGGGTCCGGCAACGTGTTCCCCGGGTTCCTGGACGCGCAGCGGCATCGCCAAGGGCGTGTTCACCGGCGACTTCCCGAAGGCGCTGCCCGACCCGACCAACGCCACCACGAACACGCCGGCGATCCAGGGCCTGTTCCAGACGGAAACCGGCGCGCAGAGCCCGTCCTGGAGTTTCACGCCGCCCGGCTGGAACAGCCCCACCACGTCGATGAACCTGCAGTACCTGCCGAACTCCAGCGCGCACACGCACCATCGCAGCGCCGGCATCCCGACCTCGTTCCCGCTGCAGAGCAACGCGCTCAAGGTGAACGGGGTGGCGCAGAGCACCAAGCGCGGCCTGCGCAACTACAACGCCACCAGCCGGCAAGTACCCGGCCGAGGTGTTCAACATCCGCAACGCCGCGACCAACCTCACCGAGATCATCGCCGACGCCGCCCGCAGCGACGTCACCGGCGACCACAAGATTCGCATCTTCACCATCGGCATGGGCGGCCTGGTGAAGATGAGCCTGGGCACCATTCCCGAGACGTCGGAAAGCGTGCTGATGCGCGTGGCCAACGACAAGAAGTCGCCCGACTACAACCCGAACCAGCTGGAAGGGAAGTACTACTACGCGCAGACCGCGGCCGACCTCGGCCCGGTGTTCCAGCAGCTGCAGAACCAGATCATCCGCCTGAGCAAGTAGGCGCGGCCTGTAGGGCGGGGCTTCAGCCCCGCCTGACCGTTC
>CAVSWX010000006.1:0-196269 GCA_963731785.1 uncultured Acidobacteriota bacterium | reverse complement strand
TCGCCCTCGCTCTCGAGCTCGTTGAGCAGCAGTTCAGTCAGCTTCATCGCCACCTCCGCGTGCCGGATGTGCAATTCACGGCCCAAGGTTCACCGGGGCGCGATCACGCGCTATCCTCAGTCGAGCTTCTGACCGCACCGTGACAGCCACCGCCCCGCGCAAAACCCTGTCGTCGTTCTGGGAAGAACGCGCATTCTCCGTCGGCGGGCACGAGATCCTGTGGATCGACGTTGCCGTCGCGGCGATGGTCCGCGGCGAATGGGCCGGCTTCGAGCGCGGCCTCACGGAAGGGCTCGCCTGCGCCGCGAAGGCGCGCAGCGAGGGCATGGCGGCCGACGACGACGCGATCGAGTCGGCCGCGGTCGAGTTCCGCTACAAGCGCGACCTGATTTCCGGAGCCGACGTCACCGCCTGGCTCGACGCCGCCGGCTTCTCCGCCGCCGACTGGACCGAGTACCTCGCTCGAGATCTGCTGCGCTCGCGGCTCTCGCCGGTGAGCGACGCAACGCTCGACGCACACGCGCCCTCCACGCGTCAGTTGCATCAGGCCGCGTTGGCCGAAGGCATCTGCTCCGGCGTGTTCGACGAGTTCGACCAGTCGCTCGCCGGACGCATGGCGCTTGCAGCGGCGGCCGACGGCGAGGCGTTGAGTGCCGACGGGGCCGCGCCGTCACAGGAAGCCGAGGCCGCACGGCTCGCCCGCCTGTACGCCCACTGGGTCAACGGACGCGCCGACGACGACGTACGCCGGCGGTTCGTGCGCGCGTTGCGCGTGGAGCAGGTCTTCTGCGGACTCGCGGAGCCAGCTCACGACACCCGCCGCGCTCGCGTCGATCGTGGACGCGCACCGGGTGGATTGGACACGCTTGACGCTCGACACGCTGTCGCTTTCGACGGACCACGCGGCGCGGGAGGCCGTCCTGTGCCTGAAGATCGACGGCCTCTCGCTCTACGAGGTCGGCGCCCTGGCGCGGCAGCCGGTGCGCCGCACCAGTCTGTTCCTGCAGGATTGCCCGCCCGAGCGGCGTCCCGCGCTGCTGGCGGCCGACGCCGGCCTGGTTCTGGGCCCGATGGCCACCGATGACGGGCGTTTCGACGTCTCCCGGGTGGAAAATCGCGTCGAACCAGCCCTCGAGGACGACCGGGTGGCCGAGCGGGCCCGGCAGACGGCGATTCGCGACGCCGCGGGGCTGGCCATGCGGGAACGGATCGTCCGCCGGTCAAACCGCTGAGTCGGGTATGCTCCGGGTTGGAAGCCACCCGGAGACACGTGTGCCAGACCCCGGAGTCCTCGACGAACTTCCAATCCTCCGCTTTCTGCCCGACGAGACGCGGGCGCAGATCGTGCGCCGCTTCGTCCCCGAGACGTTTCCGTTCGGCGGCGTGCTCGCGGCGGAAGGCGAAGCGGTCGATGCGCTCTACGTCCTCGTCAGCGGGCGCGCCCGCGTGGTCAAACGGACCGACAACGACGACGAGGTCCCCCTCAACGTCCTCCAGGCCGGCGACAGCTTCGGCGAGGCCGAGCTCTTTCAAGGCCGTCCGCATCCCACCACGGTCCGCGCCGCCAGCGACGTCCTCGCGCTGCGCCTCGATCGATCCGCGTTCCAGGATCTCGTCGACACCGACCGTTACGTCGGCACCTATCTCGAGCTGCAGCTCAAACACAACACGCTGCGGGGGTTCTTCCGCGACTTCCCCGCGTTCGCCCGGCTCCCCACCGAGGCCATGGTCGGCATCGTGCTCGCCGAGCTCGAGCCGAAAGTGGTGGCCGCGGGCGAGACGGTCGTCGTCGAAGGCGACCTGGCGGGACCGCTGCACCTGATCGAAGAAGGCCGCGTGCGCGTGATGCGGCAGGTCAACGGCGCGCCGCAATATCTCGGGTCGCTCGGCAGCGGTCAGTACTTCGGCGAGGAGTCGGCGCTCACCGGCTCGCCGCGCCGCGTCACCGTCGAGGCGATCACGCCGTGCCGCTTCCTCCTGCTCGGCGCCGACACGGTGCAGCGGCTGGCCGATGGCGTGCCCGAATTCCGCCAGCGGCTCGAGGAACGCATCGCGCAGTACGACTACAAGACCCTGCGCGCACACGCCCGACGGCATCGACAAGGAGCTGCTGCCGGCCGGCGCCACGGCACAGGAGCAGGTCGGCGAGTCGCAGGTCGATCAGGTCGACGGCGCCGATACCATCGACGAGGCGCCCTTCGAAGACGAGGGACGCTTCATCAAGCGGCGCCGCCGCGTGCGGCGCATGCGGTTCGTGCGCCAGATCGACGAGATGGACTGCGGCGCCGCGTGCCTGGCCATGGTCACGCGCCACTTCGGCCGCGCGGTGTCGCTGGCCCGCATCCGCCAGCTGGTCAACACCGGCCTCGACGGCACCAGCCTGCGGTCGCTGTGCAGCGCCGCCGAAGAGCTGGGCCTCGCCGCGCGGTCGGTCAAGGCGTCGCTGTCGAATCTCGAGCGCATGCCGCTGCCGGCGATCTGCCACTGGGACGGCGACCACTGGCTGCTGCTGTACCACGTGACGCGGCGCTACGTGTACGTGGCCGACCCCGCGCTCGGCTTCCGCCGGCTGCCGCGCGAGGAGTTCGAGCGCCGGTGGACCGGCTACGCGGCGCTCTTCGACTACACCACGGCCTTCGAGCACGCGCCCGCCGCGACGGGGCGTCTCGCGTGGCTGTGGCCGCTCGTCAAACCGCACACCGGGCTCATCGTCAAGGCGCTGGGCCTCGCCGTCGTCGTCAGTGCGCTGGAGATGGTGCTGCCGGTCTTCACGCAGGTGATCGTGGACCGCGTGCTGGTGGAGCAGGACCTGTCGCTGCTCCGGCTGCTGATCGTCGCCATGGGCGGCGACGATGCTGTTCATCGTGGCGTCGCTATTGGCGCAGCGCTATCTCCTCAGTTTCGTGGCGGTCCGCATCGACGCCGCCGGGCTCGACTACATCACGCGGCGACTGCTGGCGCTGCCGATGACCTACTTCGCCACGCGGCGCACCGGCGACCTGCAGCGGCGCATCGAGGGCATCCGGCAGGTCCGCGACGTGCATGGTGCAGCACGGCATCGCCGGCGTCACCGCCGTGGCGCAGCTGGCGGTGACCGTGGCGCTGATGTCGGTCTACAGCCCGTGGCTGACGCTGGTGTTCCTGGCGACGGCGCCGCTCTACGGGCTGCTGATGTTCATGGCCGTCAAGCTGGCTCCGGCCGACGTTCTACGACCTCGAAGACGCCTACGGCCGCTACCACTCGTACCAGGTGGACGCGATCAAGGGCATCGAGACCGTGAAGGCGGTCGGCGGCGAGCCGATGTTCCGGCAGCTGATGCTGGCGCAGTTCCAGGGCGTCGCGCACAAGCTGTTTCGCGCCGACTTCGGCGTCATGAGCTACGACGGCGCCAGCAACGCCGTCACGTTCCTCGGGCGTGGGCCTGTTCCTGTGGGCCGGCGCGCACGAGGTGCTCGGCGGGCCGGCTCACGATCGGCGGCCTGGTGGCGTTCAACACGCTGCTCACCATGGCGACGGTGCCGATCCAGAGCCTGCTGCTGCTCTGGGACGGCCTGCAGCGATCGAACGTGCTGATGAACCGGCTGAGCGACGTCTTCGAGCACGAACCGGAACAGGGGCACGACCGCTCACGGCTGCGGCCGGTGAAGAGCCTCACCGGACAGATCACGTTCCGCCAGGTCGGCTTCCGCTACGGCGGCCCGGAAGCGCCGCAGATCCTGCAGGACATCTCGCTCGAAGTGCCCGCCGGCAAGACCATCGCGATCGTGGGACGCAGCGGGTCGGGCAAGACCACGCTCGCCAAGTGCCTCTCGGGCCTGCTCGAGCCGACCGACGGCGCGATCCTGTTCGACGGGCTCGACCTCAAGACGCTCAACTACCGCGACCTGCGGCGGCAGATCGGCATGGTGCTGCAGGAGTCCTACGTCTTTGCCGACACCATCGCCCGCAACATCGCCTTCGGCGAGGACGAACCCGACATGGAGCGGGTCCGGTGGGCGGCGCAGATGGCCAGCGCCGACGAGTTCATCGAGCGGCTGCCCTTCGGCTACGACACCAAGATCGGCGAGACCGGGCTGGCGATTTCCGGGGGGCAGCGCCAGCGCATTGCGATCGCCCGCGCGCTGTACACCAAGCCGCCCATCCTCGTCTTCGACGAGGCGACGAGCTCGCTCGACAGCGAATCCGAGCAGGCGGTACAGCGCAACATGGACGCGCTGTTCAGGGGCCGCACCACGTTCATCATCGCGCACCGCCTCAGCACCGTCCGCCACGCCGGGCTGATCGTCGTGCTCGAGCAGGGCCGGCTGGTCGAGCAGGGCACGCACGACGAGCTGATGCGGCGCCGCGGCCTCTACTACTATCTCGCCAGCCAGCAGCTGGGCATCTCATGAGCACCCGATCCTCACGCGACTCGCAGCCGTTCCTGGATCAGGACCCGCCGCCCTGGGCCGTGCGGGCGCTCGCCTCCATCCTGCTGCTGCTCTTCGCGGCCGGCGCCGTCGCGGTGTTCGTCGTCCAGGTGCCCGAGACCGTCACCGCGAGCTTCGTGCTCGAGCCCGTGCGCGGGGCCGATCCGATCCGTGTCCTGCACCGTGGCACCGTCGCCGAAGTACGGGGCGCGGAAGCGCAGGCCGTGGCCAAGGACGCCGTGCTCTTCGTGCTCGCGTCCGAGGAGGTCGGCGATCGCGTCTCCGAGCGGCAAACGGTGTCGGCGCGGCTGTCGGGCGGGCGCGGGCGCCTGACCAACGAGCGGTCACGCTTCGACAACCAGCAGCGGGCCGACGAGCAGGAGCAGCGGCGCCTCGAGCAGCGGCTGGCCACGCTCGACCGACAGGCCCAGATCAAGGAGCAGCAGCGGGCGCTCTTGCAGGAGGTGGCGGCGCGCAAGCAGCGTGAGTTCGAGGCCGGCGTGGTCAGCTGGCTCGACGCCAACCGGCCGAAGCTCGAAGTGGACCAGCTCGAAGGCGAGGTCGAAGCGCTGCGTGCCGAGAGCGCCGACGCGAAAAACGCCCTGGCGCGGCTGACCTATGAAATTGCCTCGAGCCGCGCCGCTTTTGCCGAAACCGAGCGCGGCATTGCCGAGGAGTTGGCGGCCGACAAGGCACGCAAAGACGTCCTCGACCGTGACGTGCAGGCGCGACGGCAACGCGATGACGATTGCGGCGCCCTGCGCGGGCACGGTGGTGAAGCTCCACATCAGGCAGCCGGGCGCGGTGGTGGACGAAAACGACCTGCTCGCCGAGATCGTGTGCGACGGCGAGCCGCTGCAGGCCGAGCTGATGCTGCCCGAGCGCGGCATGGCGCTCGTGCGGCTCGGCCAACCGGTGAAGCTGCTCTACGACGCGTTTCCCTACGAGCGCTACGGCGTCCAGTACGCGACCTTGCGCTGGCTCAGCCCGGCGTCGACCGTGGGCGCCGGCGGATCGGAGTTCCGCGGGTTCGCCGACCTCGACGCCGCCACTGTCGGCGTGCGGGGCCTCGAACGGGCCGTGCTGCCGGGAATGACCGGGCGGGCGGCCATCGTCGTCGGCCGGCGGTCGCTCGCCAGCTACGCCATCGAACCCGTGCGGCAGCTGCGGGAGTCGCTGTCGTCCGGGCCTCCGGCCGCGGCCCGCCCCGAGCAGAGCTCGTCGAGGGTCAGCCCGTGACACCGTCGCGCCCGCCGGCCTTCGACTCCGCGACGGCCACGCTGGAGACGTTCTACACCAGCGACGCCGCCATGCAGGCGTGCCTCGATCGGGCGCGCGTGGCCGCGCGCACCGATCTCCCGATTCTCATCCTCGGCGAGTCGGGAGCCGGCAAGACCATCCTGGCCCGCGCGATCCACAACTCGTCGAAGCGGTCGGGCCACGCCTTCGTCTCGTTCAATGCCGCGGCGCTGAGCGACACGCTGCTCGACAGCCAGCTGTTCGGTCACGAACGCGGCGCGTTCACCGGCGCCCACCAGCGGGTGAAGGGCAAGTTCGAGCTCGCGGACCGCGGGACGCTCTTCCTCGACGAGATCGCCGACCTGAGCCCCTCGGCCCAGAGCAAGATTCTCCGCGCCGTCGAGTACCGGCGAATTCGAGCGGCTCGGGTCGGACACGCTGCAGCGGGCCGACGTGCGCATCCTCTCGGCCACCCATCACCCGTTGAACGGCGAGGCCAGCGGGCGCTTCCGCCAGGACCTGTTCTTCCGGATCAGCGGGTTCACGCTGACGGTGCCGCCGCTGCGGGAGCGGCCGGGTGACCTGCCGGCGCTGCTCGCGGCCGAGATCGCCCGCGCGAGCGAGCGCCAGGGGAAGACCATCGTCGGGCTCGACCGGCCCGCGGCCGATCGGCTGCTGGCCTACGCGTGGCCGGGCAACCTGCGGGAGCTCGCGACGGTGGTGCACGCCGCGGTGGCGCTGACGCCTGCCGACGTCATCGGGGAGGCGCACCTCGTTCTCGACCAACGCGCCCACGCGACCACGGCGGCGCCGGCGGTGCCGGCCGCGTCAGGCAACCGCACGCTGAGGGCGGCCGTGCACCGCCACATCGCCCAGGTGCTCGAGGACGTGGGCGGCAACAAGCGCCGCGCCGCGCGCGAGCTGGGCGTGGCGCGGGCGACGCTCGACCGGCGGCTGATCGAGCTCTCGAGAGCCGCCCCCAAAGCGTCGGCATCGAAATAAGGCCGACTGGCCTCGTTTCGAGTCCATCGGTCTCAAAACGAGGCCGCGAGACCAGGAAGGGCCGCCAGCCCCTCCGTAACGACTCGCGGGTTTTCTCAATGTTTTGTTGCCCGCACCGGTCCGCGCCGCCAAAGGCCGGGCTTGGCAAGCCGCGTGCAGTATGGCGGCGCGATCGAGGATTCACATGGCACGCAAATCATCCCCATCGAACGCACACGACGTGGTCACGCTGGCCGACCTGGCTCCGCGCACCCGTATCGTCGGCGGCTCCGAGCGGCGGGTGTTTGGCTCCAACCCCCTCGGTCCCCAGGAGGACAACATGGCTTCGAAGAAAGATCTCCCCCCGAAGAAGTCGGTCAAGGGCGGCAGGATTCCTCTGACGCGTATTCCTGAGCCATCGCGGAGCCTGGCTCCTCCGGCTTCGCGACGGCTCTGATTCCCCTCACATACCACAGGAGCACACCATGGCCTCAAAGAAGGATCTCCCCGCGAAGAAGACGGTCAAGGGCGGCAGGATTATTCCTATAATCGCCGTTCGCTGGACCGTCGCGCGGCCCGGCGCGCCCGGGCTTCGCGGCGGCGGCTCAAGTTCATCGTCCCCTGCACGACACCGCCCCGCACGCTACTTCCAGTTCTGCTTCACGAGCGCCCATTCGGCGCGCAGCGTCTCGACCTGATCCGGACCCTCACGGACCGGATTGGAACGGGCACGCTCGGGGATGAGGGCCTGCTCCACCACGCGATCGAGATCCACGCGCAGCTGCGCCGTTGCCGGCGGGATCCAGCGTCGAGCGCACCCAGCCGGCAATCGCCGCGCTCCACGCGCGATCGAGATCGCCGACGCCGCGCGCGGCCACCACCTGCCAGTAATTGGCGGCGCCGTTGGCCGGATCGTCGCGCAGCTCGCGGCCCATGCGGTCCGCGATGCGCTGGTACACCGGCGCGCGGCGGTCGGAGGGCAGCTTCTGCGCCTCGAAGTCGAGCGCGGTGGCCCACCAGTCGAGCAGGTTGGTGCGATCGCGCGCGCTCAGCAACATGGTCTTCTCGAGGCTCGTGTCGAAGAGGTCCGCCGCCGGTCCGTACACTTCCGCCAGGAAGAGCGCCTGGCCCAGGCCGATGAGCAGATCCACCTGATCGCGCGGAGACAGCGCTGCCGAACGGACCGATTGGAGCGCTTCGCGTGCGTCGGCGAGCTCCGATGCGTTCCCGGTCTGACGGTAGCGCTCGAGCCGCGACCGTGCGATGACGAGCGCGGCCGCATCGGCCCATTGCGCTTCGAGGCGCGCCATCGACGCGGCGTCGATCGCGCCCTCGTAGTCGCCGGCGTTATAGAGGCTGCGCGAGCGCGCCAGGGCCGGCGACTCGGCGGCCTCGATCACCTGCGGCGCCAGCGCAGACAGCCGCAAGCACTACTGCGCACACGAGATACGTCCGCATACCCCCGCATGCTAGCACCGCCCGGGCATGACCGCTTTGCTACAATTCGAAACCGATGGGCGAGCCCCTGATCGTGCCGCGTGCCGAGCACGTCCTCTCCCGCAAGCTCGTCGATCCCGAAGCGCTCAAAGTTCTCTACCGGCTCAACCAGGCCAGCTACACGGCGTATCTGGTCGGCGGGAGCGTGCGCGACCTGCTGCTCGGCCGCAAGCCGAAGGACTTCGACATCGGGACGTCGGCGCATCCCTACGAGGTCAAGAAGCTCTTTCGCAACTGCTGGATCATCGGACGGCGGTTCCGCCTGGCGCACGTGCGCTTCGGCGACAAGACGATCGAGGTGGCCACCTTCCGCCGGCAGGTCTCGGCGGAGGAGGCGGCCGCGGCCGACACGCCGCTGCAGACGCTGGCGCCGCCGGACAGCGACGTGGCGGCTCCCGAGCTCGACGACGCACGCGACCGACTGATCCACCGCGACAACACCTTCGGCACTCCCGAGCAGGATGCCTTCCGCCGCGACTTCACGATCAACGCGCTCTTCTACGACATCGCCAGCTTCTCGATCATCGACTACACCGGCGGCCTCGAAGACCTGCGCGCGGGAATCGTCCGGTGCATCGGCGTGCCGGAGGAACGGTTCCAGGAAGACCCGGTGCGCATGCTGCGCGCCGTGGCGATGGCGGCGCGGCTCGGCTTCACCATCGACCCGCCGATCGAGTCGGCCATCGCGGCCCACCGCAGCGACATCGCCCGCAGCGCGCCCGCGCGCCTGATCGAGGAGTTCTACAAGCTGCTGCGGTCGGGAGCGGCCGAGCGCGCGTTCCGGATGCTGGCGGAGCACAAGCTGCTCGAGCCGATCTCCGAGGAGCTGCAGACGCATGCCGGCGACGCGCTCTGGCGATCGCTGGCCGCCATGGACGCCTATCGCAACCGGTTCGAGTCGGCTCCCGACACGCTGACGAACTCCATCCTGCTCGGATCGCTCCTGATGCCGGTCGGGCCCGCGGCCAAGGCGGTGACGAACCCGCCGCGCTGGACCGACGACATGAAGAAGGAGCCGCGCATTTCGCTCGGGCTGCTGCCGCTGGCGCGGCGCGACATCGAGCGCCTGCGGCAGATCCTGGGGCTGCAGCGGCGGCTGCTCGACGCGAAGATGGCGCCGCGCGCGCGCCGCGCGCTGATGCACAAGGGCACCTTCCGCGAGGCGCTCACCTGGCTGGAGATCCACGGCCAGGCGCCGGAAGCGGTCGCCGAGTGGCACGCGCTGGTCGCGCACTCCGGCGCGCCAGCCGAAGCCGGGGAGGGTGTCGAGGCCGAGCGCGACGATCGTCCGCGGCGCCGCCGCCGGCGCCGTGGCCGCCGCCGCCCGCCCCCGTCGGCCCCGCCACAATAGCGGTGGTCAGATCATGCGCGAGTCACTCGCGCGCACACGCCATCGACCGGCGCGCCTCACCGGAGACGCGCCGGCGAAGGACGAGCCCTGCCGGGCGCGACGGGATCTATCCGTTCGTGCGTTCGAACTCGCGCATGAACTGCACGAGCGCCTCCACGCCTTCTTCCGGGAACGCGTTGTAGATCGAGGCGCGCATGCCGCCGACCGACCGGTGGCCCTTCAGGCCGTCGAGCCCGTTGGCCGTCGCCTGCTTGTCGAACGCCTTCTCCAGTTCCTCCGACGGCAGGCGGAACGTGACGTTCATCAGCGAGCGGCTTTCCGGCTGCGCGGTGCCGCGATAGAAGCCGGTGCGATCGATCTCGGCGTAGAGCCGGCGCGCCTTGCGCTCGTTGACGGCGCCCACGGCGGCGAGCCCGCCCTGCGCGATCAGCCACTTGAGCGTCAAGCCGAGGATGTAGACGCCGAAGGTGTTGGGCGTGTTGTAGAGCGAGTTGTTCTCCGCCTGCACCTTGTAACTGAGCATCGCCGGCAGCGACGCCTGCGAGCGCGCGATCAGATCCTCGCGAATGACCACCAGCGTCACGCCGGACGGGCCGAGGTTCTTCTGCGCCCCGGCGTAGATCAGGCCGAAGCGCGCTGACGTCGATCGGCCGGCTGAGGATGTCGGACGACGCGTCGGCCACGAGCGGCACGCCGCCCACCTCGGGCAGCGCGTGCCATTCGGTGCCCTCGATCGTGTTGTTCGTGGTGAAGTGCGCGTATGCCGCGCCCGGCGTCAGCGACAGTTCGTCGGCGCGCGGAATGCGGGTGTAGTTGTCGGCCTTGGTGGACCCGGTGACGTTGACCGGACCGACGCGCTTGGCCTCCTTGATCGCCTTGTCGGCCCACGTGCCGGTGTCGATGTAATCCGCCGTGCTGCCCGGCGTGAGCAGGTTCATCGGCACCATCGAGAACTGCAGGCTGGCGCCGCCCTGCAGCATGAGCACCTGGTAGGACGCGGGCGCGCCGGTCAGCGTGCGGAAGTCCGCGATGGCGCCGTTCAGCAGATCCTCGAACGCCTTCGACCGGTGACTGATCTCCATCACCGACATGCCGACGCCCGGCAGCGAGATCATCTCGCGCTGTGCCTGCTCGAGCACGGGCAGCGGCAGGACGGCGGGACCGGCGGAGAAGTTGAAGATTCGGGTCGTGGTCGGCATGAGAGGCTCCTGATCCGATCCTACTGCAGCGCTCATGCTTCTGAGCCCTTGGCTTGGCTTTGGCTCAGAGCTTCCCGACAAGAACCCGGCGAACGAAGCTCATTGCCTAAAGGCCAGAGGCCTTGAGGCCACCAGCGCGTCTCAGATCAGATGCGTAAGCAGCCCGTCGCGGAGCTTCGGCTCGAACCAGGTGCTCTTGGGCGGCATGACGCCACCGGCGTCGGAAATCGCCATCAGCTCGCGCACGCCGACCGGGAACAGCGAGAAGGCCACCGCCCACTCGCCCGACCCGACGCGACGCTCGAGCTCCTCGGTGCCGCGGCCGCCGCCGACAAAGTCGATCCGCGAGTCGGTGCGCGGGTCGCCGATCCCCAGCAGCGGGGAAAGGATGAGCGTCTGAAGCCGGCTGACGTCGAGCCGCTCGTCGGGCAGCATCGACGCCGGTACGCCACCCAGCGCGACGGTGTACCAGCGACCCGCCAGATACATCGACACCTCGCCGTGCCGCGCCGGCACGGGGCCGCCAGGAGTGACCGAGAGGCGCTCGTGGAGCACGGCGAGCAGCGATTCCGGCGTGTGGCCCCCGAGGTCGCGAATCACCCGGTTGTAGGGCAGGATCTGCACCTGCGCGTCGGGAAACGCCACCGCCAGGAACGTGTCCCATTCGCCCGGTTCCCGGTTGGGCGCCACGTGGCGCCGCGCCCTGGCGGCGCTGGCCGCCCGGTGGTGCCCGTCGGCGATATAGAGCGCGGGCACCGCGGCAAACCCGGCGACGAACGCCGGGGCCAGCGCATCGGCCACGCGCCACACCGCGTGCTGGACGCCGTCGGCCGCCGTGAAGCCGAAGAGCGGCCACTCGTCGGTGACGCGCGCCACCAGATCGTCGATCGCGACCTCCGAGCGGTAGGTCAGGAACACCGGCCCGGTCTGCGCGCGCAGGCGGATCAGATGCCTGGTCCGATCGTCTTCCTTGTCGGGACGCGTGTGCTCGTGCTTCTTGATGGCGTGGTGGTCGTACTCGTGCAGCGAGAAGCAGCCGGCCACGCCGGTCTGGACGTGCTGTCCCATCCGCAGGCGATAGATGTAGAGGCTCGGCGACTCCTCCACGATCAAGCGGGGCCCGCTCGCGCAGCTCGGCGAAGTTGCGCGCCGCGCGCTCGTACACCGCCTCGGCGTGCGGATCGGTGCCGGACGGGAGATCGATTTCGGCGCGCGAGACGTGGAGGAAGCTGAGCGGATTGCCGAGCGCCAGCTCGCGCGCCTCCGACGTGCTGACGACGTCGTAGGGCACGGCGGCCACGCGCTCCGCCGCGGCTGGTACGGGACGCAGCGCACGGAACGGGACCAGCGCAGCCATCTCGAAATTATAGTGGCCGCGCGAATCGCCTTCGTCGGCCGTGGTCAACGACCGGACCGCGACGCGCGCGATCAGGGTCAGCGGGGACGCACCGGCCGAGCCCGCGAGCCGGGCGAGCGCCCGGTCGCGCTCGGCGGTGAACGCCGCCATCGCGGCCGGCGGGATCGGTTCGCCCGGCGGCTGGTTGAGGTGCTCGCGAAGCGGGTTCACGAACACGCCGTTCCGCTTGAGGCCGTAGTGCAGGTGCGGACCGGTCGCGAGACCGGTGGCGCCCACCAGGCCGACGGTCTGGCCCTGTTCCACGCGCACGCCCGAGCGGATGCCGCGGCCGAACGCCGAGAGATGGAGGTAGTACGACTCGTAGCCCGACGCATGGCGCACGCGCACCATGCGGCCGTTGGTGCCGTCGTAGGTGGCGGCGACGACCACGCCCGAGGCGGCGGCAATCACCGGGGCGCCCGTGGGCGCGGCGTAGTCGACCCCGCGATGCGCGCGCGCCGTGTGCAGCACCGGATGGCGCCGGCTCGACGAGAACCGCGACGTGATCCGCGGCTCGAACTTGAGCGGCGAGCGCAGGAAGAAGCGGCGCAGCGAGCGGCCGAGCTCGTCGTAATACGCCGGCTTGCCGCCCGGCAACGGTGAAGCGGATGGCGCGCAGCACGCGGCCGCCGTTGCGGAACTCGGCCGCGGTGATGTCGCCGTAGCTCGACGGCGCCGCCCTCGCGCGTGTACTTGTCGAACGCGAGCGCGTAGGCGTCGCCGGGCTGCACGTCCGAGTTGAAATCGATCTCGCCCGAGAAGATGTCGGCGAGCGCCACGGCCAGCTCGGCGCCCTCGCCCGCACTGGAAACCGACTGGAAGAGCGACGGCGTCTGGCGGTCGATGCGGCCGGCCGCGGTGGCGTGCTCGAGCGTCTTGGGAATCGGCACGACGGCCGCGTCGAGCAACCGCGACTCCGCCGACGCGGGCGCGATTCGCAGGAAGCGATCGTTGTCGATCTCGTACTGGAAGAAGCGGATGGTGCCCTCGACCGTGCGCTCGAGCGCGAACGGCTGCAGCGCCCGCAGCCGGCGCGGGTCGAACACCTCGCGCGCGGCGTTCACCACGCCGAGCGCCGCCTCGTCGGCCACGCCGTGTCCGCGCAGGAGTGCGTCGAGGGTGGTGCTGCGCGGCACCAGGCCCGAGACGAGCGTCGTGTCTGGCGTGAGCGGGATGTCGCGGCCGACTGTCGCCGCCGGGACCGGGATCGTCGCCGGCCGGAGCGGCACAGGCCGCCAGCCCGACAGCCAGCGCGCCGCCGCGGCGACGCCGAGCCCCGCTCGCCACCAGGTTCGCATCATCGGTTCGAGTCCATAGACGCCGTCGCTGGCGCCGCGGCCGGTCACCATCCTCTTTTCGACCGCGGCGGCCGGCGGGAATAGCCGCCCCGGCGGCTGCTACACTCACTCGATGGACGGGTTCACACGTCGCCGGGCGCTGACGGGCGCCCTGGCCGCTGGCTTGTTCTCCGCGGCCCTCGCGCTCCCATCCGCGCAGTCGCGCACGCACGGCGAAACCCGATCCGGCCCCGGTGGCCCAGGCGCGCGCGGCCCGACAGCGCGGATCTCGACGCCATCACCCGCATCAAGGAAGAAGCCCTGCAGCGGTCGCAGGTCATGGACACGCTGTGGTACCTGACCGACGTCCACGGCCCACGACTGACCAACTCACCCGGGCTGAAGGCGGCTGCGACGTGGGCGCAGGGCCGCCTTCGCGACTGGTCCATCGCCAACGTGCGCGAAGAGACCTGGGGGCCGTTCGGCCGCGGCTGGGCCAACGAGAAGCTCACCGCCCACGTGCTCGCGCCGCAGCCCTTCCCGTTGATTGCCGCGCCGCGGGCGTGGACACCCGGCACCGACGGGACCGTGACCGCCGACGCGGTGGTCACCGCCATCCGGACCGACGCCGACTTCGCCACCTGGACCGGCAAGCTCTCCGGCAAGATCGTGCTCAACCAGCCGGCGGTGGACATCCCGCTTCTGACCGCGCCGCTCGCGCGGCGGTTCACCGATCAGGATCTCGTCGATCTGCAGGTGCAGCCCGTGAACCCGGGGCGTGGCCGCGGCGCGCGCGCCGGCGGCGCCCCCACGGCTGCGGGTTTCACCGAGCGGCTCAATCAGTTCTTCGCGCGCGAGGGCGTGGTGGCGACGCTCGAGCCGGGCACGGGACGCAACGATCGCGGCGCGATTCTCGTCCACAACGCGCCGGCCACGTATTGGAGCGCGAACCCGCCGATGATGACGCCGCAGCTCGTCGTCTCGTCGGAGCAGTACAACCGCATGCGTCCGGCTCGTCCAGGGCAAGGTGCCGGTGCGGCTCGAGCTGAACGTGCAGAACCGCTTCGTCGGCGATTCGCTCGACGCGTTCAACATCGTCGCCGAGCTTCCGGGCACGGACAAGGCCGCCGAAGTGGTGATGCTCGGCGCGCACTTCGACTCCTGGCACTCGGGCACCGGCGCCGTCGACAACGCCGCCGGGTCGGCGGCGATGATGGAGGCGATGCGCATCCTCAAGGCCACCGGCCTGCGCCTGCGCCGCACCGTCCGGCTGGTGCTGTGGACCGGCGAGGAACAGGGCCTGCTGGGATCGCAGGCGTACGTCAAGGAGCACTTCGGCGATCCCGCCACCATGACGCTGAAGCCCGAGCACGCGCGCGTGTCGGCCTACTTCAACATGGACAACGGCGCCGGCGCCATTCGCGGCGTCTACCTCCAGGGCAACGAGGCGGTGCGGCCCATCTTCGCGACGTGGATGGAGCCGTTCCGCAGCCTCGGCATGACGACGATGGCGATTCGCAGCGTCGCCAGCACCGATCACCGATCGCTCGACGCCATCGGCATCCCGGCCTTCCAGTTCATTCAGGACCCGCTCGACTACGGCAGCAACGCCGCACCACACCAACAACGACGTCTACGAGCGGGTGCAGCCGGAAGACATGATGAAGAACGCCGCCATCGCCGCGTCGTTCGTCTATCACGCCGCCGTGCGCGACGAGCTGCTGCCGCGCAAGCCGCTGCCGCGCCCGCGGCCGCGCCCGGCCGTCCACGCAGTAAGGCCGCATGCCGCTGGCGCTGTCGCTGCTGCTCGCCGCTGCCGCCGGCGCCATCGCCTACCTCGTCGCCCGCGTCCCTCGCCGCGCGCGAGCTGGCCGATGCCCGCGCGGCGTCTGCCGCCGAACTGGCCGCGGCGCGCCAGGACAACCAGTGGCTGCGGCACGAGCTCGAGCGGCAGCAGGCGTCGCTCGGCGCCACGCAGGCGCTGCTCGACAAGGCCGAGCTGAACCTGCGCGAGGCGTTCCAGTCGCTGGCCGCCGAAGCCCTGAACAGCAACCGCGGCGCCTTTCTCGACCTCGCCCGCACCGCCTTCGAGGGGCTCACCAAGCAGTCCACGGCGCAGATGGACGCCCGCAAGCAGGCGATCGACGCGCTGGTGCAGCCGCTCACCGACACCATGAAGCAGGTGCACGACCGGCTGGGCGCGGTGGAGAAGGAGCGCACGGCGTCGTTCGCGCAGCTCGCCGAGCAGATTGCCGCCCTCGGCACCACCACCCACACGCTTGTCGCGCGCGCTGCGCACGCCCTCGGTGCGCGGCCGCTGGGGCGAGATGCAGCTGCGCCGCGTCGTCGAGCTCGCCGGCATGCTGCACCGCTGCGACTTCGAGGAGCAGCCGGGCCTGTGGTCCGACGCGGGCCGCCAGCGCCCCGATCTCATCGTCCGGCTGCCGCTCGGCAAGAGCATCGTCGTGGACGCCAAGGTGCCGCTCGAAGCGTTTCTCGACGCGCAGGAGGCCAGCGACGACGAGGTCGCGCGTCGAACGGCTGCAGGCGCACGCGCGCCGCGTCCGCGAGCACATGGAACGGCTGGGCAGCAAGGCCTACTGGGAGTCGATCGAGGGCGAGTCGCCCGAGATGGTGGTGATGTTCCTGCCCGGCGAGACGCTCTTCAGCGCGGCGCTCCAGCACGACCTCTCGCTCATCGAATACGGCCTCAAGCAACGGGTGCTCCTCGCCAGCCCGATCACGCTCATCGCCCTGCTCACGACCGTGGCCCACACCTGGCGGCAGGAAGTGCTGGCCGAGAACTACAAGGAGGTGGCGCGGCTGGGCAAGGAGTTCTACGAGCGCCTGGCGCGGTTCACCGAGCATTTCGACGACGTCCGCAAGAAGCTCGAGGGCGCGGTGCAGGCCTACAACCAGGCCGCCGGGTCGCTCGAGTCCCGGGTGCTCGTCAGCGCCCGCCGCCTGCGCGAGTTCGACGTGACGTCGAGCCCCGAGCTGCCATTTGCCGAGCCGGTCGCGACGCGTACCGCGGGTGCTCGACGCCGCTCGGACCGGTGGGGCTGCCCGAGGAGGCTGTGACCCAACCCGACCTCCCCGAGTAAGATCGGAGGTTCATGTCGGAAAGTGCCCCGCCGCTCGAATCCGCGCGGCCCCTGGATTTCATTCGGGAAATCGTCACCGAGGACCGGAAAACCGGCCGGCATGGCGGCCGCGTCCACACCCGGTTTCCGCCCGAGCCGAACGGCTACCTGCACATCGGGCACGCCAAGTCGATCTGCCTGAACTTCGGCGTCGCCGCCGAATTCGGCGGCCTCTGCAACCTGCGCTTCGACGACACCAACCCGGCGAAGGAAGACGTCGAGTACGTGGACTCCATCCAGGAGGACGTGCGCTGGCTCGGGTTCGACTGGGCCGGCCGGATGTTCTACGCCTCGGACTACTTCGAGGAGATGTACCAGTACGCGGAGCGGCTGATCGGCGCGGGTCTCGCCTACGTAGACGGCCTGACCGCCGACGAGATCCGGCAGTACCGCGGCACCCTCACCGAGCCCGGCCGCAACAGCCCGGACCGCGTCGCGGCCGCCGGCGGAGAGCCTGGATCTCTTCCGCCGCATGCGCGCCGGGGAGTTTCCCGACGGCGCCTATGTGCTGCGCGCGGCCATCGACATGGCGTCGCCCAACATCAACATGCGCGATCCGACGCTGTACCGGATCCGGCGCGCGACGCACCACCGCACCGGCGACGCGTGGTGCATCTATCCGACCTACGACTTCGCGCACCCGATCTCGGACGCGATCGAAGGCATCACCCACTCGATCTGCACGCTCGAGTTCGAGGATCACCGGCCGCTCTACGACTGGGTCGTGCAGCACTTCCGCCGCGGCGAGAGCACGCCGCAGCCGCAGCAGATCGAGTTCGCCCGGCTGAACCTCAATTACACGGTGATGAGCAAGCGCAAGCTGCTCGCGCTGGTGGAGCTGAAGCACGTGGCCGGCTGGGACGACCCGCGGATGCCGACCATCGCCGGCATCCGGCGGCGCGGCTACACGCCGGCGGCGATGCGCGACTTCTGCGCCCGCATCGGCGTGGCCAAGAAAGAGAACGTCATCGACATCGCGCTGCTCGAAGCACACCGTGCGCGAGGATTTGAACCGCACGGCGCCGCGGGCGCTGGCGGTGCTGCGGCCGCTCAAGGTGGTGATCGAGAACCTGCCCGACGGATTCGAGCGCCAGCTCACCGCCATCAACAACCCCGAAGACGAGAGCGCCGGCACGCGCCAGATCCCGCTGTCGCGCGAGATCTACATCGAGCGCGACGACTTCATGGAGGCGCCGCCGAAGAAGTTCTTCCGGCTGTCACCGGGCGCCGAGGTGCGGCTGCGCTACGCATTCATCCTCAAGTGCGAGCGCGTCGTGAAGGACGCCGCTGGCGAGATCGTCGAGCTGCGCTGCTCGGCCGACCTGGAATCGCTCGACGGCGCGAACGCGGCGCGACGGGTAAAGGGCACCATCCACTGGGTGTCGGCCGCGCACGCGGTGGACGCCGAGTTGCGGCTCTACGAGCGGCTGTTCATGTCCGAGGACCCCGGCGAAGGCGGCCGCGATCCGCTCACCGACCTCAACCCCAACTCGCTCGAGCGCCTGACCTCCGCCAAGGTGGAACCGTCGCTGGCGGCGCCGGCGCCAGGCACCCGTTACCAGTTCGAGCGCCAGGGCTACTTCTGCGCCGACCCCGACTCGCGCCCGGGCGCGCCGGTGTTCAACCGCACGGTCACCTTGAAGGACGCCTGGGCGAAAATCGCGACACGAGGCGCGTGACGGCTTCGGGCTTCAGGCTTCGGGATTCGGCGCCCCACGGTGTCGGTGCCGCGGCCGTGCTACTGGCCGCGGGGCTCATCGTCGCGGTCGTGCCGCTGTCGTCGCAGTCGCCGGCGGCGCCCTCGCGCCAGGCCCTCATCGACGATCTCGTCGTCGCCAACCGCATCCTCGCCAACGAGGGTGTGGTGGACGGCTACGGCCACGTCAGCATCCGCAATCCGGCCAATCCGGAGCGCTACTTCCTGGCCCGCGCGGGGGCGCCCGCGTTGGTCACCTCGGCGGACATCGTCGAATATGACCTCGACAGCAACGCCACCAGCGGATCGGCGACCGGTTACTCGGAGCGCTTCATCCACGGCGAGATCTACAAGGCCCGTCCCGATGTGAAAGCGGTCGTGCACTGCCACTGCCTCGACGTGATTCCCTTCGCCGCCGCCAACGTGCCGCTGCGGCCGATGTACCACATGGGCTATTTCATCGGCGAAGGGGTGCCGGTGTTCGACATCCGCGAGAGCGCGGGCATCACCGACATGCTCGTCAGCACGCCGGCGCTGGGGCGTACGCTGGCCCGGGTCCTCGGCCCGCGGTCGGCCGCGCTGATGCGCGGGCACGGCGCGGTGGTCGTGGCCGACTCGCTGCACGTGGTCGTGGCCAAGGCCTACTATCTCAACGTGAACGCACGTCTGCAGTCGCGACGCGATGCAGCTGCGGGGCAGCGGCGTCACCTACCTCGATCCGGAAGAGGCGAAGAAGGCCGTCCAGACCTACGAGCGCTCGTGGGAGTTCTGG
The DNA here is from genome assembly GCA_963731785.1 of uncultured Acidobacteriota bacterium. GTDB lineage: Bacteria > Acidobacteriota > Vicinamibacteria > Vicinamibacterales > UBA2999 > DASYRM01. The sequence goes on along the minus strand of CAVSWX010000006.1, from coordinate 177,308 downwards.
AAGTCGCGGTTGCCGCGCTGAGTCAGCGGCGGCCTGACGACCGCCCTCTACGTCCCGATCACCCGGCCGTGCCGCGCAGCCCATTCGCGCAGCCGCTTCACCGCGGCCACGGCCTCGGGCTCGAACGCCAGCCGCTCGTTGGGCCACGGCATCCGCCACGTCCAGTTCCGATCGTTCACCGTGGCCGGCGTGTTGATCCGCTCGGACCAGCCGAAGACGTCCTGCACCGGCAGGATCACGAGCGAGGAGTTCGACGCCAGCAGCACCTCGATGAACGCGTCGCGGACCGCCGGCGAGAGCGCCGGGTCGTCCACCGCGGCGCGGACGGCCGTCGGGACCGAGCCGCTCGGCCACCAGCGGAATCGCCAGGGCGGCCTCGCGTTCATCAGCGGGCGCCGACTCCCACCACGTGACCATCGGCTCGGTATCGTGCGTGCCGGAGGTCGCGACCGACAGCGCGCGGATAGGCCGCGGGATCCGCGAACGGACGCCCCGCCTGGTTCCAGAGCCGCTCCCAGCGGAACACCTTGCAGCCGGCCACCTGCATCCGCGTCAGCGACGCGCGGACGAAGTCGGGCACCACGCCCAGGTCCTCGGCGACGATTTGCGCGCCCGACTCCATGAATACGCGCAGCACCCGCTCGCCGAGGGCCGTCTGCGACGGTTCGTCGGGCGGCGTGAACTCGCCCGGCCCCGTGCTGTCGCCGAGTGGACGCGAGAACGTCCGGTAGAACCCGACCAGGTGATCCACGCGGTAGCCGCCGAAGAGTGCCGCATTGCGCCGGGCCCGCTGATGCAGCCAGGCGAAGCCGCCCGCGGCGATGACATCCCACTTGTAGACCGGCAGCTTCCAGTCCTGTCCGGTCTCGCTGAACGCGTCGGGCGGCACGCCGAGCGAGGCGTCGAGGCGGAAATCGTCCTGGCGCGCCCAGACGTCGGCGCTGTCGAGCGCCACCATGAAGGTCAGGTCGCCGAAGAGCACCACCGGGCCGGCCGCGGCCCGCGCCGCCTGCCACTGATCCTCGGCCAGCCACTGGAGATACTGGCGGTAGCGGACGTCATCGCCGAGCTCGGCACGCGCGTCGGCCAGCGCGAAGGGGTCGCGGTTGCGGAGCCCGTCGGGCCATTCCGTCCACGGCGCGCGGCCGCGGCGTTCGTGCAGGGCGCGGAAGAGCGCGTAGTCGTCGAGCCACCATGCCTGCTCCTCGGTGAACGCGGCGGAACGCGCGCGCCCGCTCGCCGCCGCCGCGCAGCTCGGTGTCGCGAAACCGCTCGTATGACCGCCGCAGCGCAACGTGCTTGAGCCGCCGCACGCCGGCGTAGTCGACCGCCGGCGCGACCCGCAGGCTCTCGAGCTTGGTTCGCAGCTCGGCCTCGAGCGCCCGCTCGCCGCCCAGCGCCGCGAAGTCCTCGACGTCGCCCATCGACAGGTACTGCGGGTCCACGGCCATCGCACTGAGCGACGAATACGGGGAGGTCTCGTGCGGCGGCAGCTCGTTGATCGGGAGCAGCTGCAGCAGCGTCAGCCCCGCCGACTCGAGCCAGCGGGCGGCGGGCCCGATGTCGCCAATCTCGCCGATGCCCCAGTCCCGATCGGAGCGCAGGGAGAAGAGCGGCACGAGCATCCCCGCCCGGCGCGGCGGCGCCGATCCCTCAGGCAGGTCGGAGGACCCGCTGGAAGATGCCGTTCCATATGGCGGGTCTGAAGACCCGCGGCCACTCTCCCAGGTCATGCGGCCACTGCGAAGCGCAGCGTGCGGTCGAAGGCGTCGGCAAAGACGTCCTCGGGCACGAGCAGGCTGAACACCAGAAACGCTTCGTGCTCGAAGTCGAAGAAGTAGCCGGGATGCACCAGGATGCGCTCGTCCCGCAGCAGACCCAGCACCAGCGCCTCCTCGCCCGTGTGTCGCCGGCACGCGCACGACGCCCGACCACCCGCCCTCGACGGGCAGCAGATCGCAGGCGGGATGCCCGGCGGCGACCCGCCGGGCGGCGGCGAGGTTGCCGCGGACGCGGGCATGGATGGCGTCGCGCACGGCAGCCCCGCGGCGCAGCAGATCCGGCGCCGCCACCTGCACGGGCGTGCCGACGGACAGGAACGTGTCGGCGATCAGCTCGAGACCATCGAGCGCCGCCGCGCGATCGGCCGCGGGCCCGCCCACGATCGTCCACCCCAGCTTCACCTGCGGCAGGCCGATCGACTTCGACGCCCCGCCCATGGAGAACGCGAGCACGCCGGCGGCGGCAGCCAGGTCGGTGACGGGCGACGCCGCGTCGAGCGCGTAGTCGGCGAACACCTCGTCCACCACCAGCGCCCAGCCGCGATCGCGGCACAACCGGGTGATCGCCTCGACCTCGCGCGCGCTCACGTACGAGCCGGTCGGATTGTTGGGCGACACCAGCAGCACGGCGCGCGTGTCACGGCGGCGCAGCCGCCACGCTGTCGAGGTCGATTTCCCACCGGCCGTGGTACTCGAGGCGGTAGGGCTCGGCGCGAACGCCTTCGAGCCGCGTCAGGTGCTCGAACAGCGGGTAACTGGGACGGGGCACGAGGACGCTCTCCCCAGCATCGCACAGGAGCTTGAAGAGCCACGCGTACATCTCGCTCGTGCTCGCCGACAACACGACCTGACCCGGGTCCACACGCGCGCCGCGCCGCGCGCAGTCGAGCGCCACCGCTTCACGCGCACGCGCTCAGCCCAAGCGGCTGAGGCTCGTAGCGCAGCGCGGCCGTTCCGGCCAGGGGCGCCAGCAGATCTTCCGGGTAGGCAGATGCCCGCGCGGGTAGGATTCGACTCGGTGAGATCGACGTACGGCGTGCCGGATTGACGCAACGCGGTCGAGCTGCTGCGTGAGTGCATTGGGCGCCGACTCGCGCGGCAGGCGGCTCGAAGGCCTCATCCGCCGCTATTGTGACTCAGATCAGACTGTGGTCTGCATCTGGCGGCTTCGAGCGCGCGCGGTACTCGAGCATCTGCGCCTCGAGATCGCACGGATACGACACCTCGACGTCACGGATGCCGCCGGCGTCGTCGTGCACCGGCGACAGCCGGGGCATCACGAAGGCCGAGTACGACGGCAGCCGCAGCGCGTCGACCCGCGCCACGACCTCGTCGCGCAGCGCCGGGTCGAAGTGCACGCCGTAGGCTTCGGTGAGCGCCCGCGCCGCGGCGTAGTCGCCCTCGCCCTTGATGCGCTGCACTTCGGCGAGCAGCACGCCCACGCCGTCGTGGAACGCCTGGGCGTCGGTCATCACGTAATAGGTCTTGCCGCCGCGCTTCCGCACCTCGATGGCCGAGGTGTTGGCCGCCAGCCAGTGGACGATCAACTGCCGGTTGCGCATGTGGTCTTCCTCGAGCTGCGCGCCCTCGCGCACCCGGCGCAGCTGCACCAGCACGCCGCGCGTGAACTGCTCGTACTCGGCCCGCACGATCTCGGCGCTGTGCTCGGCCGGCACCAGCCCGAGCTCGACGAGCTTCGGGTCGGGCAGGAAGTAGAGCGCCACCAGATCGGCGCGCGTTTCCTCGATCGCCGAGTACTGCTCCTTGAGCAGCTCGTGCGGCGACTGCGTGACGTGCGGGGCCATGCGGCCGGAGCCGTGGCCGATGACCTCGTGCATTTCGGTGGTGAGCTCGCGCGAGAAGCCGCCCCAGCGGATGGCGCGCGCGGCTTCGGCCGCGTCCCACGAGAACTCGGTGCGCATCGCCTCGGGCGTCGAGCGCTCGTAGGCCTCGTTGACGTTGACGAGCGACACCGACTTGCTGCCGTAGCGCTCTCGCGGATGCGCCTGATCGTTCGGGCAGGTTGATGCCGACCGGCGTCAGCGGGCCCGAGTCGCCGGTCTCGATCAGCACCTCGATGGCCTTGGCGGTGACGCCGAGCACTTCGGGCTTGCGGAAGGCGTCGGCGCCACGGGGCGTGGTCCTCGAACCACTGGGCGTGCGCCGCCAGCGCCTCGATGCGCCGCGTGCGCTCGTGATTGACGTAGCACACCATGCCTTCCCAGGCGCCCTTGGTGCCCGCGCGGGTCGAGATACACCTCGATGAAGCCGTTGATGGTGTCGACCGGTCCCGGCCTGATCGCGCACCCAGGCGATGTCGTAGGCCACGCGGTCGGCCTCTTCGCCGGTGGTGTAGAAGCGGATGAGCGCGCGCAGCGCGTCGGCGGTGGTCGGCGGCGCAAAGGCGATGGCGTCCTCGAGATGGCCGACGATGCGGCGGATCTCGCGGTCGTATCGTGCCGCCGACGCGATACACCTCTTCGACGAGCCGGCCGCCGTGCGTTGACCAGGCGCGAGTTGAGGCCGTGGCGCTCGTCGAACGACGCGAGGTCGTCCATCGACACGCCGACGTAGAGGTTGTTGGCGCTCGCCCGCAGGATGTCGCGGCCCGGCCCCGGCGACTTGTTGGTGAGCACCGGATCGAACGCGGCGTCGAACAGGATCGGGCGCCAGCCGCTGCGCCAGATCGCGCGGCGATTCGCCGGGCCGGAGCGGCAGCGGCGCACCGCCGGCGGCCGCGGCTTCCACGGCGCGCGATCCACGCATCCGGGTCGATCCGCAGCAGGCTCTTGCGCGCGGTGACGCCGTTGTAGGGACCGCTGTTGATCCAGAACAGCTTCGTGTAGCGCCGGATCTCGGCGCTCGACGTCCGGCGGCAGCGTCGGCGCGTGCGTGAGGATGCCTTCGAGCACCGCCCGCAGCTCGAGATTGTGCGCGTAGCGCTGGTCGTAATAGATGTCGCGCCCGGCCAGGGCCGCGAGGTAGAGGTGCCAGATCAGCTGCTTCTCGCGCAGCGACAGGCTGCTGAAGCCGTCGGCGTAGATCTGCACCACGGCCACGTCGTCGACGTGCTCGAGGAGATACCGCCTACTTCGTCCTCATAGCGCCACCGTCTGCTGGATGCTGCGGCGTTTCGGCGTCCCATCCGAGCTCGCTCTTGATCGTGGCCTTCAATGCGTCCATCGGCCCGGGCTCGCCATGCACGAGCATGAGGCGGCGCGGCGGCGCTGGCAGCGTCCTCAGCCAGCGGAGGATTTCGCCGCGATCGGCGTGGCCGGACATCGAGTTCAGCTTGGCGATGCGCGCGCGCACCGGCACCGGGCGCCGTGGATGCGCAGCTCGGTGCGCGCCCTCGATGAGCTGGCGGCCCCGCGTGCCCTCGGCCTGGAACCCGACGACGAGCACGGTGTTCTTCGGATCGGGCAGCGCGGCCGCCAGATGGTGCAGCACGCGACCGCCCGTGGCCATGCCGCTCGACGAGATGACGATGCCGGTCTTGCGGCTGGCGGTGAGCTCCTTCGACTGCTGCGGCGAGGCGATCACCTGGAATCGCGCCGTCGCGAACGCCGACACGTCGCCCGCCCCGGGCTTGCCGCTCGGGCGCATGTCGGGATCGAGCTCGTGCGCGCGCTGGATGTAGATAACGCAGGGCTTCGCTGGCCATGGGGCTGTCGACGTAGACGGGCAGGACGGGAATGCGCCGCTCGCGCTCGAGCCGGCGGATCCAGTAGAGCAGTTCTTCCACGCGGCCGATCGCGAAGGCGGGGATGACGACCTTCCCGCCGCGCGCCGCGGTTTCACGAATGACCCCCGCGAGCTCGTCTCCCTGATCATCGGTCGGATGATCGCGGTCTCCATAGGTGGACTCGACCAGCACCATGTCGGCGCGTACATCGCCGGCATGCTTCGGGGTCGGGCAGCACCGGACGTGCGTAGCGCCCGAGGTCGCCGCCGAACAGGATTGTCGTGCCTCCGCTCAATCGCGCGACGATGTACGCAGAATCCGAGCAAGTGGCCCGAGCCCATGAACTCGACCGTGACGCCGTCGGCCACTTCGATCTCGCGGTGGAAGCCCACCGGATGGAAGTGGCCGAGCGCGCGGTGCGCGTCGGCCTCGTCGTAGAGCGGCATCGCCGGAGAGTGCTTGCTGTACCCGTGCCGGTTCGCCTGGCGGGCGTCTTCTTCCTGAATCCGACCCGAGTCGGGCAGCACCAGCCGGCTCAGCTCAGCGGTGCCGGCGGTGCAAAAGACGGGGCCTCCGAAGCCTTGTTTCACCAGACGGGGCACGTAGCCGACGTGGTCGAGGTGCGCGTGGGTGAGCACGACGGCGTTGATCGACGTGGCAGGAACTGGGAGGTCCTGCCAGTTGCGCTCTCGCAGTTCCTTCAACCCCTGGAACAGGCCGCAATCGAACAGCACCCGGGCGTTGCCGTGCGTCAGGAGGTATTTGGACCCCGTAACCGTGCGGGCGGCCCCTAAAAACGTCAGTTCCGGCACGGATATGGACGATATCAGGTTTGCTACTCTTCCCTTCATGACCAGCACGACGCCATCGCGGCGCCCGCAGCCGCCTCCGAGCCCTCGCACAGATCGCAGGAACGGCCATCGCGATCGCGCTGGCCGCGGCGGCCGTCGACGCCCAGTCGGCGCTCAAGCCGCTGTCGCTCGACGCCATCTACGATCCGCAGACGCGCGCGAACTTCAGCGGCTCGGTGCCACAGGCGTCGTGGCTCGACGACAACACGTATCTGCTGCGCCGCCCGGGCGCCGCGTGGCAGAAGGTGAATGCCGCTCTCGGGCGACACCACGCCGCTCTACGACGCGGCCGCGATGGAGAAGGCGCTCGCGGCGCTGCCGGGCGTGACGCGCGCCGAGGCCGCGGCGGCCGCGCGCGCCCCGCTCGAGTTCAACGCCACGCTACACGCGCGTGGTCGTCACGCTCGGCGGCGATCTCTACTTCTACGACTTCGCGTCGCGCCGCGCCGCGCGGCTCACGTCGCAGCCGGGCGACGAAGAGGAGGTGTCGTTCAGTCCCGACGGCCAGGCGGTCGCCTTCGTGCGCAACTACAACCTGTACGCCGTGGACGTCGCGTCGGCGCGCGAGCGCGCGCTCACGGCCGACGGCAGCGCCGCAGCTCTTCAACGGCAAGCTCGATTGGCTCTACCAGGAGGAGATCTACGGCCGCGGCAACTTCCGGGGCTACTGGTGGAGCCCGGATTCCTCGCGGCTCGCGTTCCTGCAGCTCGACGAGCGCCCGGTGCCGGAGTACACCGTCACCGACCATCATCCCCTACCGCCCGGCGCTCGAGGTGACCGACTACCCGAAGGCCGGCGATCCCAATCCGCTCGTGCGCGCTCGGCATCGTGCCCGCGGCCGGCGGCGCCGTGGTGTGGGCCGACGCCAGCCGCCTACGCCGGGATCGGAAACGCTGATCGTCGAGGTGAGCTGGACGCCGGACTCGCGGCACGTCGAGCACCAGGTGCAGAACCGCGAGCAGACCTGGCTCGACATGAACCTGGCCGATGCCGCGACCGGCCGGCACGCGGACGCTGCTGCGCGAGACGACCAAGGCGTGGGTGAACAACAACGGCGGCCCCGTCTGGCTGAAGGACGGCTCGTTCCTCTGGTTCAGCGAGCGCACCGGCTTCAAGCACCTCTATCGCTATCGCGACAGCGGCGCGGGCCCGGCGACGCTGGTCGGCGCCGTCACGTCGGGACGCTGGGACGTGCGCCGGTTCCACGGCGTGGACGAGGCGCGGGGGCTCGTCTATTTCTCGTCGCCCGAGCCGAGCGCGCTGGACCTGCAGGTGTACCGCATCGGGCTCGACGGCGTCGAACCGCACGCGGCTGTCGAAGACGCGGCGGCACGCACCAGGCCACGTTCAACCCGGCGTTCACGCGCTACGTCGATCGCTGGAGCGACGTCACCACGCCGACGCAGGTGCGGCTGCACGCCGCCGACGGCACGCGAGGTGCGCGTGATCGACGCCAACCCGGTGCCGGCGCTCACCGAGTACCGCCTGTCGCGGCCGGAGTTCGTGCAGGTGAAGACGCGCGACGGCGGCTCGATGGACGCGCATGCTGATCAAGCCGCCGGACTTCGACCCCGCGCGCCGCTACCCCGTGTACCAGTTCACCTACGCCGGGCCCGGCGCGTCGCAGGTGCTGAACTCGTGGGGCGGCCAGTCGCTACATGTTCTACCAGCTGCTGGCGCAGAGCGGCGTGGTGGTGTGGGTGCTCGACAACCGCAGCGCGAGCGGGCGCGGCGTCGAAGCCCAGTGGCCGGTGTACGGGCGGCTCGGCGAGTACGAGCTGCAGGACCTCGAGGACGGCATCGCCTGGCTCAAGCAGCAGCCCTACGTCGACGCGTCGCGCATCGTGCTGAGCGGCTGGAGCTACGGCGGGTTCATGACCGCCTACGCGCTGACGCACAGCACCAGCTGGGCGGCCGGGCGTCGTGGGCGCGCCGGTCGCCGACTGGCGCGACTACGACTCGGTGTACACCGAGCGGCTGATGAAGCTGCCGAAGAACAACCCCGACGGCTACCGCCGCACCGCGCCGCGCTTCGCCGCCGACAAGCTGCAGGCGAAGATGCTGCTCATCCACGGCACCATGGACGACAACGTCCACATGCAGAACTCGGTGCAGTTCGCCTACGAGCTGCAGCGGCTGGGCAAGCCGTTCGAGATGATGGTCTACGCGAAGCAGCGCCACGGCTTCACCGATCCGCTGCTCATCAAGCACGTGCACCAGCTCGAATACGACTTCGTCCTGCGCGCGGCTGGCTTCGCCTGCCGCGCCGGCGACGAAGTAACGAGCGGGTAGGCAGGTAGGCGGAGTGGGCCGAGTGAGGCGGAGTGGGAAGACCTCGCAGTCACGAGAGGCTTTGCCTCTCCTACTCCGCCCTACTCTGCTTACCTGCCGCACCGACGCAGCGTCGGCTCACTTCAGGTGCCTTCCTCCGTCGACGCGAATCGTCTCACCGGTGATGAAATCGCTCTCGACGAGCGCGGCCACGGCTTTGGCGATCTCGGTCTCGCCGCCCCAGCGGCCGAGCGGCGTGGCGCGCTCGACGGCGAGGAACTCGCGCTCCGAGGTGCCCTCGGGCGCCACGATCGGCCCCGGCGCGATCGCGTTGACGAGAATCTGATCGCTCGGCGAGCTCGAGCGCCAGCGCCTCGGTCAGCGCGATGACGGCGCGCTTGGCCACGTAGTACGGCAGATAGCGCGGGTAGCGCGGGCCGGCCGCTCGCGGCCACCCAGTCCGAGATGTTGACGATGCGGCCGCCGCGCAGCCGCCGCATGTACGGCACCGCCGCCTGGGTGCACAGCCACGCGGCGCGCAGATCGATTTCGAGCGGCTCGTTCCAGTCTTCGGTCGTGAGGTCGTCGAAGGCGACCGCGCGATACACCGACGCCATGTTCACCAGCACGTCGAGGCGGCCGAGCGCGTCCACCGTCTGATCCACGACGCGCGCGCAGGCGTCCGGGATCGCGCAGGTCGGCCTGCATCACGATCGCGCGGCGGCCGAAGCCCCGCGCCGCCGCCGCCGCGTCTTCGGCCTCGCCGCGGGACGACCGGTAGACCAGCGCGACGTCGGCCCCACCCCGCGCCAGCTGTTCCGCCACGACGCCGCCGATGCGCTTGCCCCCGGTGATGAGCGCGACCCGGTTGGCCAGATCCATGGCGGAAATACTAGGTCAGGTGGGTCGGGTCGGGTCAGGTGGAGGCTCCTACCCGGCCCACGTGGCCACCTGGCCCACCTGCCGAAAGCGCTTTCGCGGCGCCGTAAGGCGCGAGCGCGGCAGCGAGGCGCCGTAACTGGCGTGAGCCGTCTCGCAGGCCGCGTGCTGGTCCGGTTCCTGCTCTCGTCGTCGGCAGATCCGGGGCCGACGCGCAAGCAGGAGCCCCGGACCGTGTGCGCCGCGTCCCCGCCGCGGCGCACACATCTTTCCTCCGTCCGAGCCCGCGTTACCATTGCCGGCTGGACACCCGGCTACCATGACGGCGTGAGGCCTGGCGCACGCGGCTCGCTGCCGCCGCGCTGGCGGCCGCCTCTGCGACCGCGCGCCGGGGCGCGGTGGACCTGCGCCTCGACGCCCAGGCCATCTCCCAGGCGCTGTCGCTGGGACAGACCGCGATCGCCGCCGACCTGACCGCTTCCACCAGCCCTACCGGGTGGACGTCCAGCGGCCGCCGGTGGACTACCTGGAGATCGTCACGCCCTTCCGGCGCATCGTGCTGGCCGCGCAGGCCCGCGCCGCGCGCCGGCGACCGGCGCTTCGGCCAACGCGAGGCGATCGAGATCGAGGCGGCGGCGCCCGGGCAGATCGACCTCTTCGCCGAGCTCACCTTCCACCCGCTCAACACGTTCGTGCTGGTGCCGTCGTACCGGATCCGGGTGCTGCTGCCGTCGGGCGGCTGGCTCGAGCCGCGCAATCTGAACGGCATGCCGCGCTACGGCGCGCGCGTGGATGGCGGACTGGTGCCCTACACGCCGACGCCGCTGCCCGGCGGGGCCCGTGCCCGGGCCGCGCGCAGCCGATGCTCGGCGCCACCATCGTCGGCTCGTTCGACGGCGAGGCGCTGGCCGCGCGCGTGCAACCGCCGCTGCGATGTGGTGATTGAAGAAGAAGGAAAGACGCCAGGTGCAGGTGCCCCTGAGCCTGGCGAATCTGAGGTGAGGCAGAGGTCGGGCAGGCCTGAGCCTTCAACTGCAAAGGCGGCTGTCGGCGGACGTGGCGCGTTGGTACCGCCGAAAAGCGATGGGGCGAGTGGGGAATGTCTTCCCCACCCGCCCCACCTGCCTACCTGCCCACCCGCCTAAACGGGCGAGCGCGAAGCGCGAGCCCTTACGAGAGCACCTTCACGACCACGCGGCGGTTCTGCGCACGGCCGTCGCGGTTGTTGTTCGGCGCCATCGGCTTCTCCTCGCCGTAGCTGATCACGTTCATCTTGTGGAGCGGCACCTGGTGCTGCTCGTAGAGATACCGCTTCACGGCTTCGGCGCGCTCGATGCCGAGCTGCTGGTTGAACTCGGGGGCGCCCACGTTGTCCGTGTGGCCCTCGATCTCGATGAACACGTTCTTCGTGTCGCCCTTCAGCTGGCCGATCACCTCATCCAGGCGGGCCCGCGCCGGGTCCGGCAGCTCGGTCTTGCCGGACTTGAACTGGCCCTGGTCCTCGCTCAGCGTCACTTCGAACACGAGCTTGCGCGACGCCGCCACGGAGGTGTTCAGCTCGGTCTGCACCTGATCGACGCGCGTGTTGACCTGTCGCGCGCTCTGCGCCGCCGCGTCGGCCGCGCCACGCGCTTCCTGCGCCGACCGGCCGGCCGCTTCGGCCTTCGTGATCCACGGTGCCGATGCGCTCTTCGTTCTTGCGCGTGCGCTCCTGGGTCTCCTCGAGCGACCCGCTCAGGGTGTCGACCTTCGTGTTGACGTTGCCGACTTCGCGTCCGCACGAACTTCTTGGTCGCGCACGCCGGGGCCACCGCCACGGCCAGCGCGAGCACGCGACACCGCATAAAGTTTGTTCGCCATGATGCCTATCTCCTCCGTGGACCTTCGGCCCACTACTCGCTTCCACTGCGCAAAGGTCCTGACATGTACCCACCTCGCGCGTGCACTGTCAGGTCCCGTTTCCGAGTCCGGATTTCGAGCGGGTGCCATCCAGGGCGGGCACTCGGCTCGAAAGTGATCAGGTACTGAAACCTCAGCTCAGTCAGGATGTCGCGCACTGCCTCGACAAGGTGGCTGGGCACGCTCGCGTAGTGCAGATCGCCGCCGGTCCATCGTGAGAGGTCGGCAAGCTCACCCTGCTGCGAGAAGCGCGCGTCACTCGGACGCGCTTGAAATTCACCTTCCGGATGGTCGGCCGGGTTGACCACGGCCAGCAGATACACCGGCACGTCGATCGAGCTCGCGATGCCGGATACCTGCGCCGCGGTCAGCCGGCTGCCCGTGTCCACGCCGTCGGTGATCACGAGCAGTGCGCGGTGCTTGTTGGCGCGCTCGCCCACCAGCCGGGCCGTCTCTTCGATCGCGTCGAAGAGCGAGGTGATGCCCCACGGCTTCCCCTCGAGCGAGCGGGCGCGCACGCGCTGCAGGTCGGAGGTGAACCCCACCACTTCCTGCAGCTTCGAATCGAACGTGAAGAGCGCCGCTTCGTCCTGCTGATCCCGCAGGTTGGCGGCCGTCATGCCGATGGCCTCGCGGGCGCGGTCGATGTTGCCGCCCACGGCCATGCTGCCGCTGACGTCGAGCAGGATGGCGAGGCTGATCGGCGAGTCGCCGAAATAGAAGTCCTTGATCTCGACGCGCGTGCCGGAGTCGAGCACCTCGAAGTCGGTCTTCTTGAGGTCCTGGACCACCTTGCCCCGGCCGTTGCGGACCGCCGCGCTGATGGTCACGAGATCGACCGACGACTTGAATGTCGCCTGCGGCGGATCCTGGGCCAGGGCAGGCTGGTGCCGACATCCCTGTCAGCGCCAGTCCCGCCATGCAGCCCCCGCAAAAGCCGCGTCGTCACGCCGGGATACGATCCAATGGACTTTGCCACCTTGTGTCACCTCAATGGAATCAACGAGTTACGGACTTAGCTCAACTGCGGACCCTCAAAATCCGGCAGAAAAACATGTAATTGCTACATGCTTAGGCCGTGGGCGATGTAAGAACTGCCCGGCTTCAAGGTCTAGCCTCAAGCCAAGCTCGGCTTGTCGAGACGTGATTTTCGGGCCTGAACCGAGTGTCGAAAACAGGGGCGCAAGCGCATAATAAGGAGATGCCCACGAAGAGTTCCCGGCCCGTTCCGGTCGCCTCACGGGTGAACCGGTTCTCCTACGCGATCCGCAACATCGTAGCGGAAGCGAAGGCCGTGGAAGCTCGTGGCACGGCCGTCCGGTACCTCAACATCGGCGATCCCGTGGCCTTCGGCTTCCAGACGCCGGCGCACCTGGTCGAGGCGGCGTCGAGGGCCATGCGCAGCGGCCACAACGGCTACCTGGCGTCGGCCGGCATTCTCGAGGCGCGCGACGCCGTGGCCGAGGACTACACGTCGCGCGGGCGTCGCCACCTCGCCCGACCGCGTGCTCATCACGGCCGGCACGTCCGAAGGCATCGAGCTGACGCTGAGCGCGCTGGCCGATCCCGGCGACGAGGTGCTGGTGCCGTCGCCGACCTACCCGCTCTACACGGCCGTGCTCGACCAAGATCGGCGCCGTGCCCCGCTACTACCGCACCGATCCGGATCGGGATTGGATGCCCGACGTCGACCACCTGCGCAGCCTGGTGACGGCGCGGACCAGGGCGATCGTGATGATCGATCCGAACAACCCGACGGGCGCGGTGTACCCCACGTCGGTGCGGCGCGCGATCATCGACGTCGCCGAGCGGCACGACCTGACGATCCTGGCCGACGAGGTCTACGGCGAGCTCGGCTACGAGGGCCCGGTGCCGCTGCTCTCGACGCTCGACCCCGACGCGCCGATCATCTCGTTCTCGAGCCTGTCGAAGGCGTATCTGGCGCCGGGCTGGCGCACCGGCTGGCTCGTCGTCGGCGCCACGCCGCGGCTCGACGACGCGCTCGCGGCGATCAAGAAGATGGCCGACGGCCGGCTGTGCAGCCCGGGCCCGATGCAGCACGCCGTGGCGCCGGCGCTGCTCGGCGACCGGTCGCACCAGCCGGCGTTCCGCGCGGCGCTGGCGGAGCGCGCGCGCGTGACCACCGAGATGCTCAACGCCATTCCGGGCATGCGCTGCGTCGCGCCGCGCGGCGCGTTCTACGCGATGCCGCAGGTGACGCTGCCCGCCCGGCCGCACCGACGAGCACTACGTGCTGTCGCTGCTGCGCGAGACCGGCATCCTCTGCGTCTACGGCTCGGGGTTCGGCGTGGCGCCCGAGACGGGCACGTTCCGCATCGTCTTCCTGGCGCAGCCGTCCGACCTGCGGACGATCTACGCCGACATCGGCGCCTTCACGGCCGATTACCTCGCGCGCGGTTGAGCCGGCTCGCGACCGGCTGAAGGCCGCCCTACGTCCGGTAGTATCTCGGCGAGCGCGGCTCCGCCGCGTTCGGCGCCGCCCACGCGGCGCTCCCTACACCGGCATCGCGCTCTGGGCCACGTGGCCGCTGGCGCGAGGCCTGACACGCGACGTCGCGTGGGACCTCGGCGACCCGGTGCTGGTGATCTGGGCCCTCGCCTGGAACTGCACCCAGCTCCTCGCCATCCTGGGCGGCGACGTCTCGCGGCTCGGCACCTACTTCGACGCCAACATCTTCGCGCCCGCCCCGAACACGCTGGCCTACTCCGAGCACTTCGTCGCCCAGGCGGTGCAGGTGCTGCCCGGTGTACGCGATCACCGGCAACGCGGTGCTCTGCTACAACCTGCTCTATCTCTCGACGTTCGTGCTGTCCGGGCTCGGCACGTTCCTGTTCGTGCGCGAGCTCACCGGCAGCCGCGCCGCCGGCTTCACCGCCGGCCTGCTGTTCGCGTTCGCGCCCTACCGCTTCCCGCAGTCGTCGCACCTGCAGGTGCTGTCGTCGCACTGGATGCCGCTGGCGCTCTACGCCTTCCGGCGCTACTTCGACACGCGGCCGGCCGCGCGCGCTCGCCGGGGCCGCGGCGGCGCTGGTCGCGCAGAACCTGTCGTGCGGCTACTACCTGCTCTACTTCTCGCCGTTTGCCGCCGCCTACGTGCTGGCCGAGATCGACGGCACGCGGGCTGTGGCGAACGGCCGCGCGTGTGGCGCGATCTCGCGATCGCGGCGGTCGCGGTGCGTCGCCCTCACCGTGCCGTTCTTCCTGCCCTATCTCGCGCTCCGCGAGCGAGCTGCCGTCGACACGCACGCTCGGCCGAGGTGAGCCGCTACTCCGCCGACGTGTACTCGTACGCCACGGCGTTTGCCGATCATCCGATCTGGGGACGCCTGGTGCAGGCGTTCCCGAAGCCGGAGGGGCAGCTCTTTCCTGGCGTCGCCGCTCCTGCTGCTTGCGGCCATCGCGCTGGCGCCGCAGCGGCGCCAGCCTTCGGCCGCCTGGCGCGGTGCCTCGCGGCCGGGCCCACCGGGTGGCCATCGCGCTCGGGGCGCTGGCGGCGCTGCACGCGGTCGCGTTCGTGGCGGTGATCGCCGTGCGGCGTCTCGCGATCGACCTCGGTGTCGATCGAGCTGCGCGCCACCGACGCCACGCAGCTGCTGTTCCGCGCGGCCCTGCTCGGCGCGGTCGGTGCTGGTCGCTGAGCCCGGAGGCCCGCGCGCGGCGCCGCGGCGTTCGCGTGGCCGCGCGGCGCGTGGCTGGTCGCCGCGCTGGCGGCCGTGTGGCTGTCGCTCGGGCCCGCGCCGTCCTCGATGGGACGCCCGCTCGATCTCGGCCGCGCCGTATCGCCTTCTCTACGACCTCGTGCCGGGCTTCGACGGCGTGCGCGCGCCGGCGCGGTTCTGGATGGTGGGCCTGCTCGCGCTGTCGGTGCTGGGCGGGATTGGCGCGGCCCGCCTGGCGCGCACCCGTCGCGGCGCTCGCGGTGCTCGGACTCGCGTGGCGTCCTCTGCCTGGCCGAGGCGCGGATTGATCCGTTCGTCGTCAACGGCGCCGGGCCCGGTGGCCGGCTTCAACGCACCCGAGCCACGGCTGCGGCAGCGCGACGACGCGCCGGCCGTGTACGCGGCGGTGGCGCGGCAGCCGGATGACGCGGTGCTGGCGGAGCTGCCGCTCGGCCTGCCCGACTTCGACCTGCGGGCGATGTACTACTCGACCTTCCACTGGCGCCAACTCGTGAACGGCTACAGCGGCTTCACTCCGGCGCACTATGGGCGCCTGGTGGCCGCGCTCGGCGCGCACCGACGGCAGCGCCCGACGATGCGTGGGCGGCGCTGGCGGCATCGGGCGCCACGATCGTCCTCGTGCACGAAGGGGCCTACCCGGATGACGCGGGCGCCGCCCTGACCGCGCGGCTGCGCGAACGCGGCGCCGGAGAGGTGTTTCGCGACGGCGGCGACGTGCTGCTGACGCTGCGATAGGGTCGCGCATCTCGCCGGGCCGACGTCCTTATACTGCCCTCTTGCCATGTCCACCGGGCCTTTGGCGTTCGTCGATGCTGGCGCTGGACGAGCTTCGGCGGCAGGGCGTGTTCCGTCCGCTGCGCGTGCTCGACGGCGAGCAGGCCGCGCGCGCCTCGGTCGACGGCCGCTCGGTCGTCAACCTCTCCTCCAACAACTATCTCGGGCTGACCACGCATCCGGCGCTGCGCGAGCGCGCGCTCGAGGCAGTCCGCCGGCTCGGCGTCGGCACGGGCTCGGTGCGGCCGATCGCCGGCACGATGGCGATGCACATGGAGCTCGAGCGGCGGCTGGCGGCGTTCAAGCGCACCGAGGCGGCGGTCGTGTTCCAGAGCGGCTTCACCGCCAACGCCGGCACCGTGGCCTCGCTGCTCGGCCGCGACGACGTGATCGTGTCCGACGAGCTCAATCACGCCAGCATCATCGACGGCGCCCGCTTGAGCCGCGCCACGATCAAGGTGTTCCCGCACGGCGACGCCGCTGCCGCCCGCGCGATCGTCGCGGCGCTGCCGCGCACGCAGCAGACGCTCCTCATCACCGACGGCGTCTTCAGCATGGACGGCGACCTCGGCGCGCTGCCCGCGCTCTGCGACGTGGCCGACGAGTTCGGCTGCCTGATGATGGTGGACGACGCGCACGCCAGCGGCGTGTTCGGGCGGCAGGGCCGCGGCACCGTCGATCACTTCGGCCTGCACGGCCGCGTGCACGTGCAGGTGGGCACGCTGTCGAAGGCGATCGGCGCGCTCGGCGGCTACGTCGCGGGCTCGCGGTCGCTGATCGAGTTCCTGCACCACCGGGCGCGGCCGTTCCTGTTCTCGACCTCGCATCCGCCGTCGGTCACGGCCACCTGCCTCGCGGCGCTCGACGTGCTCGAGTCCGACAGCGGCCTCATCGAGCGGCTCTGGGACAACACCCGCTTCTTCAAGGCCGGGCTCGCCGCCCTCGGCCTCGACACCGGCCGCAGCGAGAGCCCGATCACGCCGGTCATCGTCGGCGACGCGGCGCTGGCGATGAAGCTCTCGGACCGGCTGTTCGAGCTCGGGGTGTTCGCGCAGGGCATCGGCTTCCCCACCGTGCCGCAGGGGCAAGGCGCGGGTGCGGACGATCGTCACCGCGACGCACACGCGCGAGGATCTGCAGTTCGCCCTCGACGCGTTCGCGACCGCGGTCGCGCGAGCTCGGAGTGGCTCGCGCTGTCATGAGCGTTCCGCCGCTGCCGCGATCCGAGAAAGGGCCGCTTCTTCAAGGCCTACACCCAGGGGCTCACCACCACCGATCTCGGCCGCCTGTTCACGCGCGACGCGCCCGACGCCTACCGCTTCTTCTCGCGCGGCATCGACTTCGACGAGCTGCAGAAGCTGCCGTGGCACACGCCGGCTGCTGCGGACCACGCGGATGCTGTTCCTGGCGTTCACGCTGAGGCTGACGCCGGCCCGCCGCGCTGATCTACGGCATCTCGCTCGTGGCCACGCTCATCGGCCTGATGGAGCTGTATCGCGAGATGCACTTCCTGCTCGTGCCGCATCCGGCGTTCGCGCCCGGCACGCTGTGGCTGCTGGTCGGGCTTCCTGCTGCTCAACCTGCTCGTGCTGCTCGAGGTGGCCGACCGGCTGTCGCTCAAGAACGACCTCGAGATCGCCCGCCAGATTCAGCAGGCGATGCTGCCGCGCGGCGCGTTCCAGGCGGCCGGGCTCGAAGCGTTCGGCATGACGCGGCCGGCCAACACCGTCGGCGGCGACTTCTACGACATCCTGCCGCTGCCCGACGGCAGCGTGCTGCTGGCGCTCGGCGACGTCGCCGGCAAGGGCAGCCCCGCGGCGCTGCTCATGGCGCTGCTGCTGGCGATGATGCGGACGCTCGTCGACGAGGGCTGCCAGGGCGCCGACCTCGCGGCGCGCCTGAACGCGCAGATCGTCAAGCACGCGCCGGGCTCGCGCTTCATCACGCTGTTCCTCGCGACGCTCGACCCGGCCACCGGCGAGCTGCGCTACGTCAACGCCGGGCAGAACCCGCCGCTGCTCCGGCGCGGCGGCGGCAGCTACGAGCAGCTGCGCGACGGCGGCATGGCGCTCGGCATGTTCCAGGAGGCCACCTACAAAGAGGGGCACACGACGATGCACGCCGGGCGACGTGATCGTCATGTACAGCGACGGCGTCACCGAGGCCGAGGACGGCCAGGGGCAGCCGTTCGACGAGGCCGGGGTGCAGCGCACCACCGACGCGGGCGACTGGGGATCGGCGCGCGAACTCGGCTGGGCGCTGTTCGCGGCCGTGCAGGTGCACACCGAGGAACGGCGCCTGCTCGACGACCTGACGGTGCTCATCGCGCGGCGCTTGCCGCCGCTGCCGCAGTGTCCAGTGCTCTAGCGCGACGGCTAGCAGTCTACGATGGTCCGAGCCGCTGGCTCCTCGTCGCCTGCCTGACGTCGCGCGCGGCCGCGCCGGCCGCGGCGCAGGACCGCCCGGGCGCCGACCCGGTGGCGGCGCTGCTCGCGCGCCTCGAGCAGATGCTCGTCCGCGGCGACAGCAGCCAGTTCGCCGGCCTGTTCGGCGAGGGCGTGGCGCCGGCCGGCATCCGCCGCTACGAGATCGACCTCTTCCTGGCCGGCGCCGTGCACGGCCGTCGTCCGCGAGCGCGACCGCGCGCCGCTCGAGGGCGTGCCGCCGGGCGACGGCTACCGCCTCGTCGTCGAGTTCTTCGTCGCCACGCCGGGCCGCGCCCGCATCCTCACCGCCGGCATGGACGTGCGGCGGCCGCCGAACGGCGCCCTCGGCGTCGTGGCGCATCGTCATGCTCGAGGGCCTCAGCTCCGTCGATGGCCTCTACCGGCTGCGGCTCGACACCGGCCGGCCGCTGGCCGCCAAGGGCTTCAAGGTGACGTCCGAGGACCTCGTCGTCTCGCTCGACGAGGGCACCGTCTTTCCGGTGATGAGCGACGAGGGCGTCACCGGGCATGGTGCTCGTCGGCCGCGGCGACATGCAGTTCGCGCCGACGCCGCCGGCCGAGCGCGGGCAGCTGCGCATCTTCTCCGGACGCGAGACGCTCAACGCCGCGTTCGAGACCGCGTTACATCCGCCTCAACCCCTCCGATTACCGCCAGCAGGTGCGTGCCGCTGCAGCTGCCGGCCGGCGACGATCGACGCAGCGCGTGACGCGGCGGGCCGCAGAGCGTGTTCGAGCGCGCGTCGCCGCAAGTCGTTCCAGCGTGGACCTGCGCGACCTCAGCCCCGACGACTGGTACCTGCTGCCGCCGGCGAAGGACTTCGTGGCGGAGGTGGACACGCGCCGGCTACGACACGCTCACCTTCTCGCGCTCGTCGGCGCAGGCCGAGGACGTCAGCCTGTTCCAGCGCGACAGCAAGAAGACGATCGCCCTCTACGCGTCGGCCGCCAAGCTGGCGGCGCGCGGGCGGTTCTACAGCGACGACGCGTTCCGCGACTACGACGTGCAGGACTTCAACGTCGACGTGTCGATCCAGCCGGAGCGGCAGTTCATCCAGGGCCGCGCGCGCCTGGCGATGCGCGTGCGCAGCACGTCGATGGCGTCGGTGACGCTGCGCCTCGCCGAGGCGCTGCAGGTGCGGAGCGTGGTCAGCGTCGAGTACGGGCCGCTGCTGCACCTGCGCGTGCGCGGCCAGAACACCGCTGCTGGTCACGCTGCCGCGCGTCGTGCCGCAGGACTCGGACCTCACGCTCATCGTCACCTACGACGGACGGCTGGCCGTCGCAGGATCTCGACGTCGACACGATTGCGGTGGAGGGCGAGGCCGGGCGCAGGACTCGCAGACGCTCTTCCCGATCGAGCCGCACTACCTGCTCAGCAACCGCGCCTACTGGTATCCGCAGAACCCGGTGTGGGACTTCGCCACGGCGACCATCCGCGTCACCGTGCCCGACGGCTACCGCGCGGTGGCCAGCGGCGAGCTGCTGCCGCCCGTCGCAGGTGATCGCGCTGCGCGACGGTCTCACGCAGCAGCAACGGCGGCGTCGTTCGTGTTCCGCGTCCAATCAGCCGCTGCGCTACCTGGCGCTGGTCGTCTCGCGGATGTCGCGGGTCGTCGGAGAAGGCGATGACCATCGAGGCGTCGCGGCCCGGCGCCGACATCGACAAGGTGACGGTGGCCGTGGAGGCGCAGCCGCGGCTGCACGGGCGCGGGCGCCAGCTCGCGACCCAGGCCGAAGACATCATGCGGTTCTACGCGACGCTCGTGGGCGAGGCGCCGTTCACGTCGATGACGATTGCGCTGGTCGAAAGCGACCTGCCCGGCGGCCACAGCCCGGGCTACTTCGCGGTGGTCAACGATCCGGTGCCGAGCGCCGACAGCGTCCTGGCGCGGCGACCCGGCGTCGTTCGACGGCTTCCCCGAGTTCTTCCTCGCGCACGAGCTCGCACACCAGTGGTGGGGCCAGGCGCTCGGCTGGAAGAACTACCACGAGCAGTGGCTCAGCGAGGGGTTCGCGCAGTACTTCGCCGCGCTCTACGGCCGGCAGGTCGCGCGGCGACCGCGTGTTCAGCGACATGCTGCGGCAGTTCCGGCGCTGGTCGCTGGCGCAGTCGGATCAGGGGCCGATCCACCTCGGCTATCGCCTCGGCCACATCAAGAGCGACCTGCGCGTCTACCGCGCGCATCGTCTACAACAAGGGCGCGGCGGTGCTGCACATGCTGCGCCGCCTGCTCGGCGACGAGGCGTTCTTCGCCGGGCTCCGCCGCTTCTACGACGACCGCCGCTTCCAGAAGGCGGGCACCGACGATCTGCGAGCGCGCGCTCGAGGCCGAATCGGGCCGCACGCTCGACCGCTTCTTCGAGCGCTGGATTTACGGCAACGACATCCCGCGCATCGGCTTCAAGTCGACGATCGGCGACGGCCAGGTGACGGTGCGCTTCACCCAGCCCGCCGAGAACGTCTTCGACCTGCCCGTGACCGTGACGCTGACGCTGGCCGACGGCAAGACCCGCGACGTGATCGTGCCGGTCACCGAGGCCGAGGTCGAAGAGGTGATCCCCACCGACGCCCCCGTCCGGCGCGTGCAGGTCAACCTCGACTCCGCCGCCATCGCCGAGTTCGACGGACAGTAGCGACGCTTCGGCCGCTTCAGGCTTCGGCCCTTGGCCGGCAAGCCCGAGACTGCCGCGAAGACGCCAGGCGCCGACGGCCTGAAGGCCCGAGGCCTGAAGCCCGAAGGCTTCTTGATATGATCGGCGTTTATGGATACGGTCACGCTGACCATCGACGGAAAGCCGGTCACGGTCGCCAAGGGCACCACGGTCCTGCAGGCGGCCATCGAGTCCGGGGTCTCGGTCCCCTACTACTGCTACCACCCCGGTCTCCAGGTCGACGGCTCCTGCCGCGTCTGCGTGGTCAAGATCGAGAAGATGGGCAAGCTGCAGACGTCGTGCTCGACGGCCTGCACCGACGGCATGGTCGTGTCCACGCGCGACCCGGAAGTGGTCGAGGCGCGGGCCGGCGTCCTCGAGTTCCTGCTCGTCAACCACCCGCTCGACTGCCCGGTGTGCGACAAGGGCGGCGAGTGCCCGCTGCAGGACTTCTCCTACTCGTTCGGCCCGGCCGAGAGCCGCATGGACTTCCCCCGCCGTACCTTCGACGGTGAGGGCGTGAAGGCCGACGTGGACTTCGGGCCGACGCTGATGCTCAACCGCAACCGCTGCATCCTGTGCACGCGGTGCGTCCGCTTCATGCGCGAGGTCGACGAACGACGCGCAGATCGGCGTCATCGATCGCGGCGCCGGCAGCGAGATCGCGACCTTCCGCGAGGAAGGCGTGCACTCGCTCCTCTCGGGCAACCTGATGGACGTCTGCCCGGTGGGCGCGATCACGACGCGCGACTATCGCTTCAAGGCGCGGCCGTGGGACAACCCCGACCGTCGTCGACACCACCTGCACGCTGTGCTCGAAGGGCTGCAGCACCAGCGCGTGGCTCAAGGCCAAGCCGGAATGGGCCAAGGGCTCGCAGCTCATTCGCATGACGCCGCGCTTCAACCCGGACGTGAACGGCTACTGGATGTGCGACATCGGCCGCTTCCAGTACCACTGGATCGAGGGCGAGACGCGGCTGCGCAAGCCGATGCTGCGCCAGGGCGACGATCTGCAGGCGGTGGCGTGGCACGACGTCGAGCCGCGCCTGCGCGACCGGCATCCAGCAGGCCGGGTCGGCCGACCCCGAGTCGGTGCGCTTCCTGGTATCGGCGCACGCCTCCACCGAGGAGCTCTTCGTCCTGAAGGATCTCGGTCGGTGGGCATGGTCGGGCCGGACGGCCTGAAGTCGGTGACGGTGACGTGGACGCGAAGCGACAAGCCGCAGCCGGCCGGCACCAAGTTCCCGATTCCGGCGGTCGATGCGCCCAACGTCAACGGCGCGCGCGACCTCGGCTTCGACGGTCGGCGACGGCCAGACGCCGAACCTGTCCGGGCTGCAGAGCGCCGTCGCGGCCGGGAAGGTCCGCGTCCTCTACGTCGTCAGCCCGGGCCCGGACGGGTCGCTCGGCGACACGTCGTGGATTGTCGAGGCGCGCCGCGCCGGGACGCTCCCGGTGCTCATCGTGCAGGGCGTGGTGATGAACGAGCTCGCCGCGGCGGCCGACATCGTGCTGCCGGGCGCCGCCTTCGTCGAGAAGGACGCGCTCTTCACCAACGACCAGGGCCGCGTGCAGGCGTCGTCGCGCGCCATCGCGCCTCCCGGCGAGGCGCGCGAGGACTGGCAGATCCTCGCCGACGTCGCCGCGGCGCTGGGCCTCGCCCTGCGCTACCAGTCGTCGGGCGACGTGCGCCGCGCGATTGCCGCCGCCATGCCCGAACGGGCCGTACGCGGCGGCCGAGCACGATCGCCTTCTCACGTCCGGTCTCGGCCAGGCACTGGCTGCAGGCGTCGAACCCGTCGGAGCGCTGGAAGTGGGACTTCATGTACCAGGACCTGCCGCCGGTGAAAGGCCACAACGTCCAGATGGAAGGCCTGCAGAACCTCATCCCGCTCAAGCCTGTCGGCTGATCATGAGGACGGTCGCGAGGCTGCGCCTCGGACCTGCGGACATGCAGGCTCCGCCTCGCTACGGCAGCGTTTATTGGCCCGCCCTCCGGGCGGGCGTGGCGATCGCGTTGCTGCTGCTGTCGGCGAGCGTGGGCGTCGCGCAGCTGCGCGGCGTGAAGGCCGACTTCGCGACCGACGTCGAGGGCGAGGCCCGGGCCGGCGGCCGGGTGCGCGGGCTCCTCCGGGTGAGCGTTCCCGAGGGCTTCCACCTGCAGTCGAACGCCCCGCGCGATCCGTCGCTCATCCCCACCACGCTCACCTTCTCGCCGCTGCCGGGGATTCAGGCCGCGGAGGTCGTGTTTCCCCAGGCCACCGATTTCACGCTGCAGGGGCAGAGCGAGCCGCTCGCCGTGTTCGAGCGGCAGTTCGTGATTGGCGTGGAGTTCGCGGTGGCCAAGGACGCGGCGCGGGGCGAGATCGAGGTGCCCGCGCGCTTCCGCTATCAGGCCTGCGACGACAAGCTGTGCTTCGCGCCGGTCACCACCGAGGTCCGGTGGACGCTCCGGCGTGGGCGCCGGGGCGCCGTGCCAGCCAGGCCTCGCCCGAGTACAGCGCAGATTGCCTGGGGCACCGGAGCCGCCGCCGCCGGTCGAAGAGGCCCCGCCGGCCTTCACCGCCGCGCCGGCGCCGGCCGCCGCGGCGTCGACCGCGCCAGCCACGCTCGACGACTTCGAGATCGTCGCGAGCGCCGGCGGCTACCTGCCCACCGCCGACTTCCTGACCTTCATCCGCAACGCCGAGCAGGGCGTCAAGGAACGGGGACTGTTCGAGGGCCGCGGCCCGCTCGCCATCCTGCTGCTGGTCTTTCTCGGCGGCCTGGCGCTCAACCTCACGCCGTGCGTGCTGCCGATGATTCCGATCAACCTGGCCATCATCGGCGCCGGCAGCAAGGCCGGTTCGCGCTCGCGCGGCTTCGTGCTCGGCGCGGTCTACGGCGCGGCGATGGCGGCCGTCTACGGCGTGCTCGGCGTGATCGTGATCCTCACGGCCGGCACCTTCGGCACCATCAACTCCTCGCCCTGGTTCAACGTCGCGATTGCGCTGGTCTTCGCGGTGCTGGCGCTGGCGATGTTCGACGTGTTCACCATCGACTTCTCGCGGTTCTCCTCGTCGCTCGGCACCGGCGGCGGCAGCCGCGGCTCGCTGGCGCTGGCGTTCGGCATGGGCGCGATCGCGGCGCTGCTGGCCGGGGCCTGCGTGGCGCCGGTGGTGATCCAGGTGGTGCTCTTCTCGAGCGACCTCTACGCGCAGGGCACCGTCATCGCGCTCGGCCTGCCGTTCCTGCTGGGCATCGGCATGGCCATTCCCTGGCCGATTGCCGGCGCGGGCCTCACCGCGCTGCCGCGCCCCGGCGCCTGGATGGTGCGGGTGAAGCAGGCCTTCGGCGTGATCATCCTCGCCACGGCCGGCTACTACGGCTATCTCGGCTACACGCTTGTTCGCCGATCGCTGGGTGGATGCCGGCGAAGTGACGTCGAGCGTCGAGGCGATGCTGAAGGACGGCTGGCACGCCTCGCTCGACGAGGGCCTGGCGGTGGCGCAGCGCGAGGGCAAGCCGGTGCTGGTGGACCTGTGGGCCACCTGGTGCAAGAACTGCCTGACGATGGACAAGACCACGCTGGCCGATCCGGCGGTGAAGACCGCGCTCGACGGCTACGTGAAGGTCAAGTTCCAGGCCGAGCAGCCCGACGAACCACCGGCGCGCGAGGTGATGGAACGCTTCAAGGCCATCGGCCTGCCCACCTACGTCATCCTCCGCCCGCTGAACCCACGCGGCGAATAACCCGACAACCGGGACGGCCCGGCGGCCGTAGGAGTCCTCAGAGACTCGTGATGGACGAGACGCCGACGCTGCTCGCCGCCTTCGGGGCCGGATTCTGCTCGCTGGTCTCGCCCGGGGTCGCGCCGCTCCTGCCTGGATTCGCCGGCTTCCTCCGCCATCGCCGCCTTGGCGCACCTGCTGGCGTTCCTGGCCGGCTTCTCGCTCGTGTTCGTGGCGCTCGGCGCCGGCGCCAGCACGCCGGGCCAGCTGCTGCTCGAACACCTGCCGTTCGCCGAGGGCGCGGCCGGCGTCTTCCTCATCGCGCTCGGCCTGCGCGGAATGGGGGTTCGCGCGGCTCACGACGCGCGGGAGCACGCAGGCCGGCGCCGAGCCCGGCGGGCCCTGGCGGCGCTGGCCGTGGCGCTCCTCGCGGGTGCGGCGCTGATGTTCGGCTGGACGCCGCTGGCCGGCGTCGTCCTGTCGCGGATCCTCGCCATCGCCACGTCCAGCGATGCGATCGCGCTCGGCGTCACGCTGTTGGCGACGTACGCGGTCGGCCGCGCGCTCTCGATGCTGCTGGTGGGCCTCGCGCTCAGCGCCGCGCTGCGTGTCCGCGGCAGGGACGCCGCACGCGCGGCGCCTCGACGTGATGTCCGGCGCGCTCGTCGCGCTCGCCGGACTGCTGATCGTGACGCACACGTTTCCGATCGTCGCGGCGGCGCTCGCGGATCATCTGCCCGCTCTTCTGATCGGCTGGCGGGCCGGCGCCGCGATTCCCTGTTATCCTGTGCCTGGAGTGCGACTCCTCTGATGCACCGGCGCAGCCTTCGCTACGGTCTCGTCGTGCTGCTCTTCGCCGCCGCGGCAGGCGCGGCGCGGGTTTGCCTGGACCGTCGATCGGCAGCTCGCCGAGCTCGACGCGCGCGCGATCATGCCGCGGCCGCGCGCTTCGACGGCGCTGGTGCAATCGATCGCGCGTTTCGACGCCGCCCAGCAGACGTTCGATCCCGCCCGCGAATCCGAGTCCGACTGGTTCGTGCGCGTGCGGCGGCTGCTCGCGCGCATCGAATCCGAAGCCGCGGCGCTGCATGGGTCGGCCGCCTCGGCCGCGGCCGCGCGGACTTTCAGCGACGTCACCACCCGTGTCGTGAGCGCCGTGCAGCGCGCCGAGGAGAACTTCCAGGCCGGCCACGAGCTGATGGCCGCCGATCTGGTGCAGGACGAAGGGCGGCCCGGCGCCGAGGCGATGCGGGCCGCCGTCCTGGAATGGCGCGCCGCCGAAGCCGGCGCCGCCGACGTCGCGCGCGCGACGCTGTTTCAGCAGCTCTGGTCGGTGCTTGGGCGGCACGGCGGCGTTCTGGGCCCTCGGCGTGCTGCTCCTGGCGCCGCGTGCCACGGTCCCGGCGCCGGCTGCCCCGCGCGCCGCGCCGACGGAGAGCGAACCGGCGGCCGACGCGCCGCTGTCATTGTCGTTGAACGCGCCCGCGGCCCCGCCCCCACCGCCGCAACCGCCGGCCCCGACGCCGCCGATCGACCTGGACCCGGCCGCGGCGCTCTGCACCGACATCGCGCGCGCCGACACGGCGGCCGCGCTCGAGGCGCTGCTCGACCGGTCGGCCGGAGTGCTCGGCGCGGCCGGCATCGTCATCTGGCTGAAGGGATCGGGCGACGAGCTCGTGCCCGCCCTGGTGCACGGCTACGGGCCGCAGGCGCGGGCGCGCATCGGCAGCCTGCCGCTGTCTGATGGCACGCTCACCACGCGCGCATGGCATTCCGGCGAGCTGCAGTCGTCGGACGGCGGCGGCCGCGCGCGCGCCGCGCTGGCTGCACCGATGTTCCAAGGCGCTCAGCTCACCGGCGTCTTCGCGGTGGAACTGGCGGACGCCGACGCGATCCCCCGCCATCCGCGCGCTCACGGGCATCCTGGCGGCCCAGTTCGCGGGCGCCGTGGCGCCAGGCGTCGAGCCCGCCGCGGCAGCGGATCAGGCCCTCGAAGCCACCGCATCGTAAGAAGGGCTCTTACCCGCCTTACCGCGCGCAGCGCGGCCCCACCCGCACCCGCCTTTATATCGAGCGCCCGCCGGCGCGGACCGGCCGTGTGGTCTCCGGCATCGTCGCCGTCAGCTTCAGCTCCTTCTTGTCGCGCATCACGGTGATCGCCATCGAGGCGCCGCCGTCGGCGCGGCG
This sequence comes from uncultured Acidobacteriota bacterium, assembly GCA_963731785.1. Lineage (GTDB taxonomy): Bacteria > Acidobacteriota > Vicinamibacteria > Vicinamibacterales > UBA2999 > DASYRM01. The sequence goes on along the minus strand of CAVSWX010000006.1, from coordinate 150,468 downwards.
CACTTCCTCGAGCACGTCCGACACGTCGGCCACCGTGCGGCCGTTCATCGACGTGATCACGTCGCCCGCCTTCAGTCCTGCGCGGGCGGCCGGCGAGTCCGTCGTCCACCGACGACACCAGCGCTCCGCGCTCGACGCCGAAGTAGGCCGCGAGCTGATCGCTCACCGGCGCCAGCGACGCGCCGAACCGTCCGCGCGTGCCGCCGACCCAGCCGCCCCAGCCGCGTCCGCCCGGACCGTTGTAGTCGAACTCGAAGCGCTGCGACAGGTCGCGCATCTGCCGTTCGAGCTGGCTGAAGTCGGGCAGCGTACACCCACGCGCTGATTGGATCTGGGGCGTCAGCTCCGCGGTCCGCCGGTTGCCGTCGCGCACGTAGCACGCTCCGCACCGGGCGGCCGTCGGGGCTCTCGCGCACCAGACGCGACAGCTGGCGCGCGCTGCGCACGCGCTCGCCGTCGAACTCCACGATGATGTCGCCGCTCGCGATGCCGGCCTTCGCGGCCGCGCCGTCCGGCTCGACGCCGCGTGACGTAGGCGCCTTCGGGCGGCGACAGCTTCGCGCGCTGCGCTCTCCTCGGCCGACACGTCGCGCACCGTCGCGCCGATCGTGCCGCCGAACCCGTCGATCTGGACGCGGCGCCGTTCGGCGTCGGGCGCGGCGTCCGATCCTGGGCGCCCACGGCCGGGCATGGCGACAACGGCAATCACGAGACCCGCGCCCGCCACGGCGAGCAGGGCCTTTCCCATCAGCGCTTTCATACCCACCTCCACTCCGCCTCGCCACAGCCTCCTCTCGACGGGGTCAGCCCGGGAAAAGTTGGCATAATTCCGCCCCATGGCGAGGGACGACTCGAAGGCCCGGATTCTGGAGCGCGCCGAGCGCGAACAGGTCAAGTTCATGCGGCTCCAGTTCACCGACATCCTCGGGGCGACCAAGAACGTCGAGGTGCCGGACCGGCAGTTTGGCGAAGCCCTCGACGGCCGGATCATGTTCGACGGCTCGTCGATCGAGGGATTCGTCCGGACGGAAGAGTCCGACATGTACCTCAAGCCCGACCTGTCCACGTTCCAGGTGCTGCCCTGGACCTATGGCGGGGCGGAGCGGGTGGGACGGGTCATCTGCGACATCGCCAACCCCGACGGGACGCCGTTTGCCGGCTGCCCGCGCTCGACGCTGAAGCGGGCCATCGACCTGGCGGCGTCGAAAGGCTTTGCCATGCGGGCCGGCCCCGAGGCCGAGTTCTTCCTCTTCCAGCGCCGTCAGGACGGGCAGCCGACCACCGAGACCCACGACTCCGGGCGGCTACTTCGACCTGACGCCGGTGGATCTCGGCGAAGACGTGCGGCGCGAGATCGTGCGCTCGCTGGAGCAGATGGGGTTTCACGTCGAGGCCGCGCACCACGAGGTGGCGCCGGGCCAGCACGAGATCGACTTCCGGCACGACGACGCGCTGCTCACGGCCGACAACGTCAGCACGTTCCGGTTCGTGGTGAAGAACGTCGCCAGCCGCCACGGCCTGCACGCCACGTTCATGCCCAAGCCGGTCTTCGGCGTCAACGGCAGCGGCATGCACACTCACCAGTCGCTGTTCTCGCGCGGGCGCAACGTGTTCTTCGACGAGAAGGCGGAGCGCCAGTTGAGCGCCTCGTGCCTGCACTACGTGGGCGGCCTGCTCAAACATGCCAAGGCGTTCTGCGCCGTCACCAACCCGCTGGTGAACTCGTACAAGCGGCTGGTCCCCGGATACGAGGCGCCCACCGCCATCGCGTGGTCCGAGCGCAACCGCAGCCCGCTCATCCGCGTGCCGGTCGGGCGCGGCCCGAAGACGCGCATCGAGCTGCGCATGCCCGACCCCTCGTGCAATCCGTACCTGGCGCTGACGGTGATGCTGCGCGCGGGGCTCGACGGCCTCGAGCGGCAGCTCGATCCGGGCCCGCCGGTCAACAAGAACATCTACAAGATGAGCCACCGCGAGCGGCGGCACCTGCGCATCGACGAGCTGCCGGGCAACTTGAGCGAGGCGCTCGACGAGCTCGAGAAGAGCGCGCTCATGAAGGACGCGCTCGGCGAGCACATCTTCGACCACTTCGTCACCGCCAAGCGCACGGAGTGGGACAGCTACATCCGTCAGGTCTCCACGTGGGAGATCGAGCGGTATCTGAATACGTACTGACGGTCGGCAGGTGGGCAGGTAAGCCGGATGGGCGGGTAAGCGTCACGACCCGATCGATGCCACACCTGGCCTACCTGACCCACCTGCCACACCGGCGCGCCTGTCCTCGTCCGTTGACGCCGCCAGGTGACGCCACCGAAGTCGAGCGGCCAGATGCGGCGAAATCGGGCGGATTTCGCGCGCTCGATGCCGGGCACGCTCTTTGATTGTCCTGGTCTGCGGTCGCGCCGGACCACCGGGATGCGTAACCTTCAGGCAGGCGCTGGCATCGCCGCATCCCGGCCATGCAGTTCACGGTCCGAGCGCGACCACCGAGAACCGCCGCCGTCCTGGTCTCCCCCGAGACGGAGAGGAGTGAGGATCATGACGAGAACATCCACGCTCGCGCTGGCGCTCGTGAGCGCCCTGTGGCTGACGGGATGCGCGTCCGCGGTTCGCATCGCCGAGATCAAGACCGATCCGGGACGCTTCGACGACAAGACGGTCGCGGTCACCGGCACGGTCACCAGCAGCTTCGGCGCGCCGCTCGTTCCGTTTCAGCTCTACAACATCGACGACGGCACCGGCGAGATTTCCGTGCTCGCGCGCACGTCGCGCAGCGCGCCGGCGAAGGGCGCGCGCGTCAAGGTGAAGGGCCGGGTGGGCGAGGTGGCGTCGTTCGGCAGCCGCAGCGTCGGCCTGCACATCGAAGAAGAGAGCCGGAAGTCGGAGTACTAGCTCGAGCCGCTCAGCCTCTAGCCTTTGGCCTCTCGGTACTACTCTCGTCTGCAGGAACGCTCTTGCCAGGGGCAGGAGGCCAGAGGCTGAAGGCTATCCCTTCACCTTCACGGCGACGACGGTCATGTCGTCGGTCTGGGCGGCGCCGCCGCGGAATTCCATGACGGCGTCGAACATCGCGTCCACGATCACGCGGGCAGATTCGTGGCGGTGGCGCGCCACCACGTCGCACGCGCGCCGCGCCCCGAACTCCGAGCCGCGCTCGTCGGACGACTCGAAGATGCCGTCGGTGCAGAACACCAGCAGGTCGTTCGGGCGCAGTTCCAGCTCGATCTCGTCGTAGGTGACGCCGGCAAACGAGCCGAGCGGCACGCCCGGGCAGCTCGATCTGCGAGCAGCTGATCGCCCGAGCAGTGGATCGGGTACGGCAGACCGGAGTTGGCGAGCGTCACGACGCGGCGCGTGAAGTCGAAGAACGCGTAGCAGAGCGTGCAGTAGTACTCCTCGAGCTGCCGCTCGTGCAGGATCGTGTTCATCGCCTGCAGCACGCCCGACACGCGGAACAGCTCCGGCGAGAAGCGGCGGCGCATCGTCCGCGAGCGCACCAGCTCGGCGACGAAGCCGCCGTAGAGCGCCGCGGGCGCGCCCTTGCCCGAGACGTCGCCCACCGCCACGGCGAGCACCGTCGGATCGGGCATCAGGAAGTCGTAGAGGTCGCCTCCGAGCTCGCGCGCCGGCTCGAAGCGGCGCGGCCACGTCCACCTCGTCGAGCGGCCGCGGCAGCTCGGTCGGCAGCAGCGCCATCTGCACGCGCTGGGCGAAGCGCAGCTCCTTCTCGATCCGCTCCTCGTTGCGCCGTACCTCCTCGTAGAGCCGCGCGTTCTCGATCGCCACCGCCGCCTGGCTCGCGAGCAGCGTCAGCAGCTCCTTGTGCTCCTTGGTGAAGGCGTCGAGCTCCGGGCTCTCGAGGTCGAACACGCCGATGCAGCGGTCCTTGGTGAGCATCGGAATCACGAGCTCGGAGCGCGCGTCGTCCACGAGGTTGATGTAGCGCGGATCCTGCGACACGTCGGACACGAGCACCGCCTCGCGGTGCATGCGCCGACCAGCCCACCAGCCCCTCGCCCAGCCGCACGTGCTTCGACTCGCGCGCCCTTGCCGTAGCGGACGGCCAGCTTCATCTCGAGCTCCTGGTTCGCGTCGTTGAGCAGCAGGATGCCGAAGGTGCGGTAGTCCACCAGCCGCTTGGTGAGGCTGGCGATGCGCGTGAGCAGCGCGTCGAGGTCGAGGATCGACGACATCTCGCGGCCGATCTCGGCCAGCGTCTCGAGCGTGTCCACGTACTGGCGCTCGGAACGGAACAGGCGCGCGTTTTCGATGGCCACGGCGACGTGCGCGGCGAACTGGCGCAGCAGCGCCTCGTCCTGGTCGGTGAACGCGCCTTCGACCTCGTTGAGCAGGTTGAGCGCGCCGATCACCGCGCCCCTTGCGCCGCATCGGCACCGCCAGCTGCGACAGCATGTTGCGCAGCGGGCCCATGTAGCGCGGCTCCTGGCGGATGTCGTTCACCAGGATGGGACGCCCCTCTTCGACGGCGGCGCCCACCACCCCTTGCCCCACCCGCAGCCGCATGTTGAGCAGCGCCGCGTCCGGATAGCCGACGGCGTAGGCGATGCGCAGCTCCTGGCGCTTCTCGTCGAGCAGGTAGACGGAGAACGCGCTGAACTTCGTGAGCCGGGCGATGAGCTGCGGAATCTTCGCCAGCAGCTCCTCGAGGTCGAGGACGGCGGTCACCTCGCGCCCGAGATCGAAGAGGGTGGAGAGCAGCTCGGATTCGGTGGCGGGCCGGGCGGCTCCGCGGGCGTCGGCCGCGCCGGGCGCGGGCTCACTCATGGTGTCTACAGAGGCTCATGCATGCTGCCGGCTTGACGGCCGGAATGATCGTCGATAAGTCCACTGCTGATCGTCAAGCCGGCCGCCCCGCGAAGCGGGGCAAGGCCAACAGAATGACTGGCGAGGTGGTGCCGTTTGCACATTGTCACGCGGGGCCAGCGCGCCGCCTCGCCAGGATTATACTGGCCAGGTCGATGACGGCGCTGACGCTCCCGCTCGAATACGACGCGATTGCGCGGATTCTCCCGCACCGCTACCCGTTTCTGCTCGTGGATCGCATCACCGAGCTCGAGACCGATCGCCGGATCGTCGGCATCAAGAACGTCTCCCACGACGAGAGCTACCTGGCGTACTCGCCTGGCGAACCGCCGGCCATGCCCCCGACGATCCTCACCGAGTGCATCGCCCAGGTGGGCGCCATCCTCATCCTGTCGAAGCCCGAGAACCAGGGAAAGCTGATTCTCTTCCGCGGCATGGAGCGCGTGCGCTTCCGGCGGCCGGTCTACGCCGGCAGCGTGGTCGAGATCGAGGCGCGGGTGAAGCGCCTGCGCAGCCGCATGGGTCAGCTCGAGGGCTTCGCGCGCGTCGACGGGACCGTGGTGGTGAACGGCGCGATGACGTTCGCGCTGGAATAATCGCGAACCGGCGTCAAGCCGGTTTGCCAGATACTGCCGCACAATCCGCGTTCTGAGCGGGTTGCGCCCGAACCGGGTCAAGCCTGCCCTTCGTGTTTCAAGCGGTCACGGGCATGTCGTCGGAGACGCAGACGCGGTTGCGGCCGGCGCGCTTCGCGCGATAGAGGGCCCCATCGACGCGCGCCACGACCGCCAGCGGGTCGGCTTCGCCTGGATGCATCTCGGTGACGCCGAAGCTGGCCGTGAGCGCAATCTGGCCCTCGGCCCACGAGATCGGATCCTTCTCGATCGCCCTGCGGAGGTTCTCGCACACCAGCTTGGCGCCGGCCAGCGGCGTCTCGGGCAGCAGCACGATGAACTCGTCGCCGCCGTACCGGCACTTCAGGTCGCCGGCGCGGGTGGCGCCGCGCATGCGCTCGCCGACGGCCGCCAGCACCGCGTCGCCGCACAGGTGCCCGTGGCGGTCGTTGATCAACTTGAACGAGTCGAGGTCGAACATCAGCACCGAGAGCGGCCGCTTGGTGCGGCGCGCGCGCTTCAGCTCGATGTCGAGCGAATCGATCGCGTGGGTGCGGTTGAAGCAGCCGGTGAGGCCGTCCTGCAGGCCGTTCTCGTGCAGCTCCTGCAGCAGCTCCGCGTTCTTCAACGAGGCCGCCAGCAGCGCCACCGCGGTCGTGAGCACGCTGCGCTGGTGCGCGGTGAGCGCCGGATCCGACGCCACGCCGAGCACGCACACTGGCGTGTCGGCAATCACCACCGGGAAGCACTCGTCGTCGGACGGCAGGCTCACCTGCAGCCCGCCTTCGCCCATGGCCCGGCGCGCCGCGCGCTCGCGATCGGCCGGTGGCGTATCGCCAACGGTCATGAGCGGCTCCCAGACGCCGGCGGCGCGGATCATCACCCAGGCGCGCCGGTTGGGCACGAGCAGCGGGATGTGGGTCGCCGCGGCCGCGGCCACCGACTTGAGCTCGGGGATGCGCGTGAGCGCGTGCGCGAAGTTGACCAGGCGCGAGGTTTCTTCCGCCCGCTCCATGGCTTCCTTCGAGGCGATCGCGGCGCCGAGCGCGACGCCACTGAGCTGGCGGCGCTGCCGCCACTGGTAGAGGCCGAAGACCGTGGCCGCGATGATCGCCGCCGGCAACAGACGGAGGTCGTGGATCTCGGGAATCCGTCGCGATGTACTCGAAGAGCGCCGAGGTCGGCTTCGAAAGCAGGACGTAAGCAACGATGGCGACACCGAGCGCCAGAAAGGGGTCGCTGCGGTTCGAGAAGTAGACGCCGTTCCTCACGGTGTGATTTATCGGCACCTGGCGGGAACCCGCAACACGTGTCGGACAGCCGTCTGTCCGAGCGCCCGGGAGATCGGTTACGATGGCGCCAATGACCTCAGCGACTGCACAGACTTGCACCCCGCGCGCGTGTGCGCGGCCGCGATCGCCGCGCTCGCCATGCCGCTGCCGGCAATCGCGGAACAGCACCAGCACGGCGCGCCCGCCACGGGCTCGCGCGCGGCGCTCGCGAAGGCCGCACCGCTGAAGGCCGCACGTCGGACCGCTGCCGGCGCTGCCGCGCGTGCCGTTCGCGCCGGCGCGGCCGATGCCGGTGGTGCAGGAGGTGTTCGAGTTCGCGGCGCGGCACCCGGAGGTGCTCGCCTACATGCCGTGCTACTGCGGCTGCGAGCAGCTGGGACACCAGGGCAACCACGACTGCTTCGTGAAGTGCGCGGGCCGCCAACGGCACCGTGACGGAGTGGGAGGCGCACGGCATCGGCTGCGCCATCTGCATCGACGTCGGCCGCGAGGCGATGCTGCTCTTCAACTCGGGCGCCTCGGTGACGGCGATCCGCGCGGCGATCGAAAAGCGCTACGGCGGCAACTTCCCGTCGTCGACGCCGACCCCGCGGCCGCCGGCGAGCGCCGCGCCAAGAAGGCCACGCCATCGCGATAGACGCCCGGCGGGCGGAGGCCTTCGGGCGTCTGCTCGACGCCATTCACGAAGGCGTGTTCGTGGGGACGGTCCGTCCCCACAGCGCCGAAGACGGCACCACCCTCGTCGCCAACTCCGCGCTCAAGCAGTTGTTCGGCCACCCGGCCGACACGGCCGACGCCGACGTCGTGCCGTTTGCGGCCGACCGCTTCGCCGACCCGCAGGCGCGCTCGGCGTTTCTCGATCGGCTGGCCAGCGAAGGCACGCGTCGCCAGCTATCCGGCGCGGATGCTGCGCCTCGACGCCAGCGGTCATCGTGGTCGAGATCACGGCGCGGGCCGAAGTGGACCGCCAGCGCGGCGTCGTGCTGGTGGAGGCGATCTTCCGCGACGTCACCGAGCAGCGCCGCCTGAAGGACCGTTCGCGGGATCTGTACCAGCAGCTGCTGCAGGCGGAGAAGCTGGCGGTGCTCGGCCAGACCATCTCGCAGGTCGCGCACGAGCTGAACAATCCGCTGGCCACGATCCTCAGCTGGGGCGAGCGTCTGCAGGAACAGACTCTCGATGCGACGTCGAAGCGCGGCGCCGACGCCATCGTCGCCGCCACCGAGCGCGCCACCCGCATCGTCCGCGATCTGCTCACCTACGCCAAGCCGCGGCCGTCGACGCGCGCGATGATCGACCTGAACCACGTGGTGCGCGAGACGCTCGAGCTGCGCGCCGACGAGCAGGCGGCCAACGACATCGACGTCGTGACCGCGCTCGCGTCGGGCCTCCCGCCGGTGTTTGCCGACGCCCACCGCATCCAGCAGGTGCTGCTCAACCTGATGAACAACGCCGAGCAGGCGATGGTGGCCAGCCACGGCCGCGGGTCGCTCGTGGTCCGCACCTGGCACGACGCGTCGATCAACACCGTGTCCTTCGAGGTGAGCGACGACGGGCCCGGGCTGGCGCCCGAGATCCGGACCAAGATCTTCGATGCCTTCTTCACCACCAAGCCGGTGGGCGAAGGCACCGGCCTCGGCCTCGCCGTCGCCTACAACATCGTGAAAGACCACGGCGGGCGGATCCGCGTGGAGTCGGAGCCCGGGCGCGGCACGTCGTTCGTGGTGGAGTCTGCCGGTGACCGCCACCACCGAGACGCCGGCGCGCCCTGGCGCCCGCCCTGGCGCCCGGCGAGGGCCTGCGCGGCGCGTCGGTGCTCGTCGTCGAGGACGAACTGGCGCTGGCCAACGCCATCGGCGAAGCGTTGCAGGATGCGGGATTGAAGGTGGAGATCGCGGGCGACGGCGAGGAAGCCCTCGCCCGCGTTCGTGGAGGCAGTTACGACGCGGTGATCTGCGACTTGAAGATGCCGCGCGTCAGCGGGATGGTGATCTACCGCGCCATCGCCGCGGCGACGCCGTCGCTCGCGCGTCGCGTGATCTTCGTCACCGGCGACGTGGCGGCCACCGACGCCGAGCGCTTTCTCGCCGAGAGCGGCTGCCGCTGGCTGGTCAAGCCGTTCCGCATCGGCGACTTGCTGCGCGCCGTCCGCGACACGCTCGCGTAGTCGACCACGACCGCGGCGGCCGGACGCTGCTCCGCGTTGCCCGAATGGCTGCTCGCCAGCGTCGCCTTGGCCATCTTCGGCTTGTGGAACTCGAGGATCGCGCTGCGCAGCAGCTTGAAGGTCTCGGCGCCGGGCGCCAGGTGCGAGAGCGCCTCGCGGAGCCGGCCGATGGCGCGCGCGTGCAGCTGCGACACCCGCGACTCGTTGACGCCGATCTCGGCGCCAATCTGCTTCATCGTCGCTTCGTTGTAGTAGTAGAGGCCGATCACCTTCTGCTCGCGCGGCGGCAGCGACGCAATCGCGTCCTGCACACGGCGGCGGGTCTCCTCGCGCTCGAAGGCCACGTCCGGACGCTCGGGCTCGGACGGGAATGAGCGCCGCCGGCAGCGTGGCTTCGTCGAGGTGTTCGTTGTTGGCGAGCGGGGAGGTCGATTCGATGGCGTTGATGCGGACGATGGTGCGGCCCAGGCGCTTTTCGTCGGAACCCGACCTTGGCGGCCAGGTCGGCCAGCGACGGCTCGCACCCGAGTTCGCGGCGCAGTTCCTCGCGGGCGGCCTCGAGCTCACGGCGCTGACGGCGGACGCCGCGCGGCCAGGCGTCCTTGCGCAGCGCGTCGATCATCGCGCCACGGACGCGACGCTCGGCAAACGTTTCGAACTTGATACCGCGCGCCTCGTCGAAGCGGTTCGCGGCATCGATGAGACCGATGACGCCGTCCTGGACGAGATCGCCAATATCGATTGAGTGGGGCATCGTGGCCGCCACGCGACGAGCAAGCTGTTCGACGAAGGGAATGCAGTTAACGACGCGGGTGTTGTCGGCGGTGGCAAGCTGGGGGCGCATGAGTGTGTTGACCTCCGCACCTACCTAAGGCAACCGAAGTACCAAACCGCGCAGCCTCGGTCATTCCGACGTAATCGTGGTCAGAAGGCCGTGTTCTAAGTTCAATATTTGGAACACGTTGCAGTCGAGCTTTTGTGCAGTTTCCGCACTCGGCACATGCCCCGAAACGAGACAAGTCGTCAAAACGCTGACGAACCTGCGGCCGGCCGAGCCAAAGAACTGACGCTTTCGATTACGAAACTGAGGGCGTTGTGCCGGGGTGGAACAGCGGAAGAAGCCGGACGGAGGAGTGCTGTCCCGGGAGGGGACAGCTCAGAGCAGGTCGGTCGTGTGGCGGATCTCTTTTGCGGTGCCCATGGCGTCGAGCACCTTCGCCACGACTTCGCCGGCGCGCGTGCGGCTGACGTCGTCCGCGGCCTTCAATTCCAGCAATTCGGCGCAGGCCAGGATGATCCCCAGCTGGTTGTTCAGGCGATGGAACAGGACCGCGAGGGCCCGTTCCGCCTGGGGCGCCGAGTCCGCGGCCAGCGCGGACTCCCGGAGTTGGTTCACGCGTGCGAACCGGTCGGCCGAACCGTCGCGCTGACCTGACGCGAGGGCGAGCCGGCATCGCGCCAGAGCGAATCGGCGAAGATGCGGATTGCGCCGCCCGCGGTGCGGATGTACTCGACCTTGCCCGCCGAAATCCAGTTGTAGATGGTGCGGCGGCTCACTCCAACCACTTCGCACGCCTTCATGATCGACAGCGTCTGACGGTCCATATGATCTCTTTTCGGCCCCTGCGGGCCTGGCTTCAGCGTCCAGAATCTAGCGAGGCCGCCTCGACCCGGCGGACTGCAAGTTCCGCCTCGCTAGGCAGTCTTTGACTGCCCGCCTCCGGCGGGCACTGCCGGGGACAGTCCCGGCGAGCCCTCAAGAACGCGTATCGGCCGTTGGGGGAGATTCGTTAGGCTGCGCGGTTCAGCGCTGCCCCGCTAAGAGCGCGGATCGCGCGCAGTACCTGGCAAACCGGCTTAACGCCGGTTCGCGATCTGATCTATATCTGGACACATGTGTCAAAATGTTGGCGCTCGTGGCCGACCCGAAACCCCATTTGCTGTTCGTCGACGACGAGGCTGACCTGCGCGGGCCGACCGCCGAACGTCTGTCCGATCGCGGCTACGAGGTGGTGCAGGCCGCCAGCGGCGAACAGGCACTCGAACTGCTCGATCAGTTCGCCTTCGATCTCATCGTCACCGACTTCCGCCTGCCGGGAATGGACGGCACGCAGTTGATCGACGCGGCGCGCCAGCGCTATCCCTCGATCGTCGCAATCGTGATCACCGGCTACGGCACCGTGCGCGACGCCGTGGACGCCATCAAGCGGGGCGCCTCCGACTTCATCACCAAGCCGTTCCACTTCGACGAGCTGATGCACGTCATCCAGAAGTCGATGGAGCAGGGGCGGCTGCGCTCGGAGAACGCGTACCTGCGGTCGCAGCTCGAGGAGCGCTACCAGTTCGAGGGCATCATCGGCCGCAGCCGCGCGATGCAGCCGCTCTTCTCGATGCTCGAGACCGTGGCGCGGACGGCGAGCACGGTGCTCATCACCGGCGAGACCGGCACCGGCAAGGAAGTGATCGCCAACGCGATCCACCACAACAGCCCGCGCAAGACGCACCGGTTCGTCGCCATCAACTGCGGCGCGATTCCCGAGACGCTGCTCGAGGCCGAGCTCTTCGGCCACGAGCAGGGCGCGTTCACGGGCGCCATCGCGCATGCAGCAGGGCCGCTTCGAGCATGCCAACAAGGGCACGCTGTTCCTCGACGAGGTGGGAACGATGAGCCTGGGACTGCAGACCAAGCTGCTGCGCGCGCTGCAGGAGCGCGCCTTCGAGCGGGTCGGCGGCAACCAGACCATCAAGGTGGACGTGCGCGTCATCGCCGCCACCAACTCGGCGCTGCAGAAGATGATTGCCGAGGGCACGTTCCGCGAAGATCTCTTCTACCGGCTCAACGTCATCCCGATTTCGCTGCCGCCGCTGCGCGATCGCCGCGAAGACATTCCGCTCCTGGTCACGCATTTCCTGAAGAAGTTCGCGCCCGACGCGCCGCCGCAGATGTCGCAGGGCGCGATGCGCGGGCTCATGGCCTACGCCTGGCCCGGAAACGTGCGGCAGCTCGAGAACGCCATCGAGCGGGCCGTGACGCTGAGCGGCGGGCCGCCGGGAGATCGACGTGACCGACCTCCTGCCCGAGATGCAGGAGGCGCCGCCGGCAACCACGACGCCGTACGTCGATCTCCCCGACGACGGCATGGATCTCAACGCCTATCTCTCGTCGCTCGAGCGCGACTTGATCCGGCGTGCGCTCGAGCGCACGCGCGGCAATCGCAACAAGGCGTCCGAGCTGCTGCACATCAAACGCACGACGCTCGTCGAAAAGATGAAGCGTCTGGGACTGGAGTAACTCGCCTGTGCCGCCCCGCTTTGCGTACTGGACCATCCTCGTCGGCGGCCTGCCGACGGCGTTCCGCGCCGCCGAGCGCGAGGAACTGCTGCCGACGTTCAAGCGGCTGCAGGAGAAACACCCCGATGCGGTGATGCAGTGGTTCTCCCGCGGCAAGCTGTGGGAATCGCCGGCGGCCGCGAAAGCCTTTTTCGAGCGCGGGCGCGTGAGCCGCGACGACAAGCCGCGAGCGCGCGACTGGCGCCCGGGCGGCGAACATCGCGATCCGCGGCAGAAGTACATCGACGCCAAGAAGGCGCGGAACGTCGAGGGGCGCAAGAAACGTTTCGAACGGCGCCAGCAGGGAGAACCGGGAGGCCGACCCGACGCGCCACAGAGGACCGCGGCGCCGCCGTCGCGACCCGGACGCCGCGACGCCACTCGCGGCCCGGGCCGAGACGGCCACGGACCAGCGAGGGCCGGCGCGACTGGAAGGACCGGCCCACCGGACCCAAGCCCGAGGGCCGGCGCGACTGGAAGGATCGGCCCACCGGACCCAAGCCCGAAGGCCGGCGCGACTGGAAGGACCGGCCCGCCGGGCCCAAGCCCGAAGGCCGGCGCGACTGGAAGGACCGCCCCGCCGGGCCCAAGCCCGAAGGCCGGCGCGACTGGAAGGACCGCCCCGCCGGGCCCAAGCCCGAAGGCCGGCGCGACTGGAAGGACCGCCCCACCGGGCCCAAGCCCGAAGGCCGGCGCGACTGGAAGGATCGCCCCACCGGGCCCAAGCCCGAAGGCCGGCGCGACTGGAAGGACCGCCCCGCCGGGCCCAAGCCCGAAGGCCGGCGCGACTGGAAGGATCGCCCCGCCGGGCCCAAGCCCGAAGGCCGGCGCGACTGGAAGGACCGCCCCGCCGGGCCCAAGCCCGAAGGCCGGCGCGACTGGAAGGATCGCCCCGCCGGGCCCAAGCCCGAAGGCCGCGCGCGACTGGAAGGATCGCCCCGCCGGGCCCAAGCCCGAAGGCCGGCGCGACTGGAAGGATCGCCCCGCCGGGCCCAAGCCCGAAGGCCGGCGCGACTGGAAGGACCGCCCCGCCGGGCCCAAGCCCGAAGGCCGGCGCGACTGGAAGGATCGGCCGCGCGCACCGCGGCACCAGGTGGTCCGCCGGCCGGCAAGGGCGGCGGCCGCCCCGCGGGACCACGCGCGCCACGGGGTCCGCGCGGGCCCAAGCGCTGATGGTCGCGCACGTCGTGCTGTTCACGCCGAAGCCGGGACTTGATGCCGCCGCGCGGCAACGGCTGGCCGAATCGTTCCAGCGCGCGCTTCGCGAGATCCCCTCGATCCGCCGGGCGCACATCGGGCGGCGCGTGACGCACGGCCGGCCGTACGAGCAATTGATGGCCGTCGACTACGAGTACGCCGCGATTCTCGAGTTCGACAGCCTCGCCGATCTCAACGCGTATCTCGAGCACGGAGCGCACGACGCGCTCGGCGCGCTCTTCTTCGAAGTCGTTCGACGTGGCGCTGATGTACGACTACGAGATGCGCGACGGCGAGACCGGCGCCGCGGCGTAGCAGCACTGCCTGAGGCGGGTCTGCCGCGGTCCGTGGAAGAGGGCGGGTCTGAAGACCCGCGGCCACGGTTATGCCGAGGCGCGCGTGTAGGTGGAGTCGGGACGCGGGCCGCCGCGAATCGTCGCCTTGGCGCTGCGGTACGGCCCCACCGGCAGATTGCAGTTCTGCTGGTAGAGGAACGCGTGGAACCGCTTGTAGTCCGACGTCGGCAGCCCGAACGTCGCGAGCAGCGCGCGATAGCTGCCGCGCGTGTGCTGCAGGCCGCGGTCGATGAGCGCCGCGAGATCGTCGCGCGTGAGTTCGTGCGCCTTGAACGGCTGGTGCACGACCGTCCAGAAATCTTCGCCGTTGATCAGCCGCTGCCACAGTCGCTCGGCCGCTTCCGACCCCTTGACGACGTGCCGGCCGGCGGTCGTCTGCCCGCGCGCGTCGTCGGGGCCTTGAGCGACGGCGACGGTCACGGTGGTCTCGATTTCGCCGCGTGCCTCGCGGGGCAGGTCCTCGGGCCGGATCGGCGTTTCGCTCGCGCGCACGACCAGCCGCTCGGTCATGTTCTTCAGTTCGCGGATGTTGCCGGGCCAGTTGTAGCGCAGCAGGATCTGCTCGGCCTCGGGCGTGAGCTCCGGCTGCGGCAGCCGGTGCGCCTCGCTGGCGCGCTGCAGGTAATAACGCAGCAGCAGCAGGACGTCGTCGCCACGCTGGCGCAGCGGCGGCACCGCGATCTGGATGACGTTGAGGCGGTAGTACAGATCTTCGCGGAACTGCCCGCCCTCGATCTGCTTCCGCAGGTCCCGGTTGGTCGCGGTGATGAGGCGAACGTCGGTGCGGCCGGTCACCGCATCGGAGCCGATCGGCTGAATCTCGCCCGTTTCCGCAAACCGCAGCAGCACCGCCTGCATGCGCAGGCTCATCTCGCCCAGCTCGTCGAGGAACAGCGTGCCGTGATCGGCCTGCCGCACCAGGCCGGGCTTGTCGCGGTAGGCGCCGGTGAAGCTGCCCCGGACGTGCCCGAACAGCTCCGATTCGAGCAGGGTTTCCGGAATGCCGCTGCAGTTGACGGCGACGAAGGAGCGGCCAACGCGGGCGCTCTGGGCGTGAATCAGCTGCGCGACCACTTCCTTGCCGACGCCGGTTTCGCCGAGCACCAGAACCTTGGCCTCGGTACGCGCGGCCGCCTGAATGTCCCGGCGGAGCTCCACCAGCGCAGGGCTCTCACCCAAGCAGTAGGGGCAACGCCCGTGGACGGGCAACGGAAGCAGTGGACACGGTGCGGATTCCTCCTCGCTGTTGAAACGAACTCCAGCGGGTAGGCGAACAATAAGTCTGCCGTATTCAGAAGAATAAAATCAACGGTAAATTCGAAGAAAAGTCTCTCCGCTGGTTACGATTCTGACATTCTGATTACACCTCTCGTGTGGGCGCGGCGGCGGAAATCAGGCTAACACACTGATGTGAAATACCTTCGACGAGCTGCACACCGACGCGTGACGCTGGCACGACTCTGGGAATTCCACTCTGGGGTCGAATCAAAAGTGCACGCTCCCGCAGACTTCTTTCCGACCGGCCTCGGACCGCTGGCCGCCGCCCTCGAAGGACGCAGGGTGGAGGGGCGCTTCCGCCAGTGGGTCGCCCGGGTTCACGGCGTGCACCTCGACGAGCGGGCGTGGTGGATTCAGGTGTCGCGCGAGGGGGACGAATCAGCGTCCGTCGTGCTGCGCTGTTCCCACCGTGCGACGGTCGAACAGGCCGCGGCGGTGCTGAGGCTCTGGCAGCCCACCACGACCCTCTCGCTCCACGTGCTGAATGTGATGTCGGTGGCCTGAGCCCGGAACGGGCTGGTCTGGGCCAGCCCTACCGGGGCTCGCGCGGTCCGGAGCTGGTACTCACCCGGTTTCTTCCCGCTCGTTTTGCCGTGTACAGCGCGCCGTCGGCGCGCTCGATCACGTCGCGCACGCTGCCGAGCGGTCCCGACTCGGCCACACCGATGCTCACCGTCACCCGCAGGCCGGCCAACGCGCGGTCGGTGGAGTGATAGCTGTGGATGCGCTGACGGATGCGCTCGGCGATGGCGGTGGCGCTGTCGAGCCCGCTGCCCGGCATGACCACGGCGAACTCCTCGCCGCCGTAGCGCGCGCACACGTCGAACACCCGCACCGAGCTGCGCAGGATGTCGGCGACGTCCTTGATCACGGTGTCGCCGGCGAGGTGGCCGAAGGTGTCGTTGATGCTCTTGAAGGAGTCGATGTCGAGCATCAGCAGCGACACCGGCGTGTTCTGGCGCGTCGAGCGCTGCAGCTCCTCCTGCAGCCGGCTCTGGAAATAGGGACGGTTGAACAGCCCGCTCGACGGATCGACGATCGCCGCCTGCGCATAGAACTGCGCCTGGCGCTGCGTGCGCTCGCGGGCGAGCGCGAGCGCGACCGGCGCCAGCAGGACGCCGAGGTCCGCGACGTCGTCCGCCGACAACGCCACGTCGCCGTCGCGATCGGTGACGCACAGCACACCCAGCACGTCCGACCCCGCGGTGACGGGAAGCGCCGCAAACGACTTGGTGCGATAGCGGGAGCGGCGGCGCTCGAAGCCGGGCATGGCGGTCACGTCGGCGACGCGCAGCGGCAGGCCCTTCTGGTAGACGGCGCCGATGACGCCGGCGCCGGGAGAAATGCGCAGGTGCTCGGTGAGCGCGACCGGATAGCCGTGCGTGGCGACGATCGACAGGTTGCCCTGATCGGTCGGGACCGCAAACGTGGCCACGCGGCACGGCAGCGTCTTCACCGCGTAGCGCACGGCCAGCTCGCACACTTCGCGGAGCCCGGACACGGCAGCGAGGTCGCGCGCCAGGTCGTACGCGGCCATGCCGACGCCATTCGCGGCGCCCGCCGATCCGTCAGGCGCGCAGAGCGCATCGACCGCATCCGCGAGCGCGTGGTCCGATCCCGACCAGTCGCCCTCGATCAAAAGCACCGCAGACGGACGACCAGCGGGCAGCGGCACCAGCGTCCAGGTGACGTCGTCCACCGTGTACCGCCCGATCCCCTGCGCCGCGATCGCGGCGTCGTCGAGTACGCCGCTGGCGGCGAGGGCGTGGAGATCGTGGCGGCCGTTCGACTGCGCGAGGATGGACCAGTGGCCGCCGCGGCGACCGGCAAAGGCCACCACCACGCCGAGAATCGACGCGATGTGGCTTGCCGCCTGATGCAGCACCGCGTCAGCGGCCAGGGCACCCGACACGGATCGGCGCGCCGCG
Source organism: uncultured Acidobacteriota bacterium (assembly GCA_963731785.1). Taxonomy (GTDB): domain Bacteria; phylum Acidobacteriota; class Vicinamibacteria; order Vicinamibacterales; family UBA2999; genus DASYRM01. Next base: position 133,481 of record CAVSWX010000006.1, on the reverse strand, counting down.
AGCAGTCGCATGCTCTGCTCCGCCGTCAGCGTCCGCACCCGTACCTCGTTCATCCAGGTCCTACTCAGCCGCCGCCTCGAAATCGTTGGGCGGGGAGACATTTCACCGACAACGGCCAGCCCGGGTCCCAGGCTCATCCGAAGACGGCGTCGAAACGCCAATGTTTCGATGCCCTTCCGGGCCGTCCAACGGATGAGGTGGCAACAAGCGTACCGTTACGGAGAACGAAAAGCTAATCGGGGCCGAACGGCAGAGGAAAGGGACAAAAAAGCGGCCGGGTGGGACCACCCGGCCGCCGGAACTGCGGCCGCACGACGTGCGGGGCTGCGCCGTGGCGGCCAGCGAGCCGTTCCGCCGGAATCTGCCGGCGTCAGTGCGTCGAGACGAGCTCCGGCACGGGGTTCGGCCGCGCCGCGCCCAGGCGCACGACGTGCGGGCCGGGCGAGGCGATCGCGTTGCGGGTGTCGACGACGACCTTGGCCACGCGCTGCATCTGCTCGTAATCGAACGCGCTGTGGTCGGTCACGATCACGACGCAGTCGAACTCGTCGGCGGCCGCCTTCGCGACGTCGACGTTCACGAGATCCACTGCCGTTGGCCCAGAGCGACCCGGGCAGCTCGGGCACGAACGGATCGGTGTACGACAGCTCGCGCGCCGCGCTCGTGCAGCAGGTGCAGCAGGTCGAGCGCCGGCGACTCGCGGATGTCGTCCACGTCCTTCTTGTAGGCGACGCCGGCCACCAGCACCTTCGAGCCGTTGAGCGGCTTGCGCACGCCGTTGAGCGCCTCGCTGACGAGCGACACGACGTAGTGCGGCATGTTGCCGTTGACGGCGCCCGCGAGCTCGATGAAGCGCGCTTCGAACCCCGACTGCCGCGCCTTCCACGACAGGTAGAACGGATCGACCGGGATGCAGTGGCCGCCGAGGCCCGGGCCCGGGTAGAACGGCATGAAGCCGAACGGCTTGGTGGCGGCGGCTTTCACCACTTCCCACACGTCGATGCCCATGCGATCGCACATCAGCGCCAGCTCGTTGACCATGCCGATGTTGACGGCGCGGAACGTGTTCTCGAGCAGCTTCACCATCTCGGCGACGCGCGGCGAGCTCACCGGGACGATCTGTCGAGATCGCGCCCTCGTAGAGCGCCGAGGCGAGCGCCGTGCAATCCTCGGTGATCCCGCCGATGACCTTCGGGATGTTGTGGGTGTTGAACGAGCGGTTCGACGGGTCGACGCGCTCGGGCGAGAACGCCAGGAAGAAGTCCTTGCCGCCCTTGAGGCCGCCCTTCTCGAGCATCGGCAGCACGAGCTCGTCGGTCGTGCCCGGATAGGTCGTCGATTCCAGGATGATCAGCTGCCCGGGCCGCAGGCGCGCCGCGATCTCCTCGGCCGCGGTGACGATGAAGGACATGTCGGGGTCCTTCGTCTTGCGGAGCGGCGTCGGCACGCAGATGTTGATGGTGTCGAGCTCGGCGAGCACGTCGAAGTCGGTCGTCGCGCGCAGCCGGCCTCGCCGCCTTGAGCTCGGCGACGTGCTCGGTCGGCACGTCGTCGATGTACGAGCGGCCCTCGTTGATGGCGTTCACCTTGCGGGTATCGAGGTCGATACCCGTCGCGGCGAAGCCGGCGCGGCCGAACTCCACGGCCAGCGGCAGCCCGACGTAGCCCAGGCCGATGACGCCGGTCTTGGCGCGGCGCGAGCGAATCAGCTCCAGGAGTGAAGCGGCAGTGGCAGATCGAACCATTCGTGGAAAGTCCTCCGTCAGCGGATCAAGAGTGAAATCCCGGTCGTTCGCAAGACGCTCGCCAGGTACCGGGGCGCCTCGAGAAGCAGTAGAATTCGACCCAGTTAAATCCACTAACCCTTCGTAGCTCAACGAGTAAGACTCGAACGGCTCATCCGGTCAGCGGGGCTGTGGTTTGGCCCTCCTGGAGCAGACTTAATTCTGTCGGCGTCGGAATGTCGGAAGGCCCTGAACAACTAACTCTAATCCGCAATGCCGGGGTGTTCGCGCACCGGCCGCGGAGCAATCGTTGTTAAGTGGCGCTCGTAGAATAGCTACAGTGAGAAATGCGGACTGGCCGCTCGGTGGCGACGTACTTGCACGGCTAGCGTGCCATGCTGCGCTGCGGATCGGACGGCAGCGTCGAACTGGTTGGAGCGCGGAAAATCTTGGAAAACGCACGAATATTCGCCTTCTGTTTCGCCCTGTCCGCGGGCTCGATCGAGGCATTTGCCCAAGCGCCGACTGCGGCTTCCGCCGGCCAGCCGGCGCCGGCGCCCGCCGCTGCGCCACCCGCGCTGCCGGCCGGCGTGACGCCGCCGCCCGGCTATGTCATCGGACCCGACGACCAGCTTGCCGTGATCTACTGGCGGGAAAAGGACCTGTCGGCCGACGTCGTGGTCCGTCCCGACGGGCTGATTTCACTACCCCTGCTCAACGACGTCGCGGCTGCCGGCCTGACGCCCTGAGCAGCTGCGCGTCACGATCACGCGAGGCGCGACGAAGTTCCTCGAGGACCCGACGGTCTCGGTGGTCGTCAAGGCCATCAACTCGCGCAAGGTGTTCATCACCGGCATGATCGCCAAGCCCGGGCCCTACCCGCTGGCCGGGCCCACGTCGGTGCTGCAGTTGATCGCGACCGCAGGCGGCGTCGCCGAATACGCCGACAAGAAAAAGATCGTGATCGTCCGCAAGGAGAACGGCAAGGAGATCACGTTGCGGTTCAACTACAACGACGTCATGAAGGGGAAGAACCTGGCGCAGAACATCGACTTGAAACCAGGCGATTCGATCATCGTTCCGTAGACGTCCAGAGATGCCCACCTTCCGCGCGATTCTGGCCACGAGCCTCATGCTGTCAGCGTGTGTGCCGGCGGCTGCCCAGTATCGCCGCGAACGCCCCTATCGCGGCATCTTTGCGAGCGGCATCGACCCCGCCGGTCAATCGCTCACCGCACAAGGCACGCTCAGCAGCGGCTACGACGACAACGTGCTGGCAGGGACGAGCGCCGAAAACTCCATCCGCACCGCACAGGAAGGACCGTTCGCCCAGTTCTCCGGCGGCCTCAACTATGCGCTTGGCCTCGGCTCAGGCAGCATCCACGCCGCCGCGGGCACGTCCCAGCGCTACTACCCGTCCCTCGCCAGGGAGTACTACAGGAACTACAACGCCAGCATCGGCGGCACGTTCCTGGTCTCGGCCAGACCCGCCATCACGGTGCACCAGTCGGCGAGCTACCGGCCCTACACGTTCCTCGAGATTTTTCCCAACGTCGAGCGAGCCTCCCATCGGCGCCTCGGATGTGCCGGAACCGGATTTGGTGCCGCTCGCCCGCCAGTACGTGGCCTATGCCGGCGGCGCGGATCTGAGACAGCAGGTCACGCGGCGCGGGACGTTCTCGACGTTCTGGAACTATGGGATCACCGACCGACTCTCGAGTCACTTCTGGCGGCAGTCGGCCGGCGCGAACTACTCCGTCAACGTGACACGGGATCTCAGCGCGTGCGTCGGGTACCGGTACACGGAGGGGCACCACGACGATCGCGTGACGCGGATCCACAGACCCGACATCGGGCTCAACTTCCTGCGAGCCCTGTCGCTGACACGCCGCACGAGCCTGACCTTCGGCGTCGGCATGGAGGCCACGGTCTACGACCAGGTCACGCGTTTCAATGCGGTCGCCAACGTCAGGGTGCTCCATGAAATCGGCCGCTCGTGGACCGTCGGGGCGGTGTATCGGCGCGGAACCTACTTCGTCGAGACGCTACCGGAGCCCATGACCGGCGATTCGGCCTCGGTGCAGGTGAACGGCCTGATCACGCGCCGCGTCCAGTTGTCGGGCGTGTTGAGCGGCTCGTTCGGCAAGATGGGTTACGGTGCGGCGCGCCACTACGATTCGTATCGCGGATCGATTTCTCTTTCGAGCGCCATTACGCGCTACATGAGCGTCGGGCGTGAACTACGGCTATTACCACTACATGTTCGACGACATCGTCGAGCTCGAGCCGGGTCTGGCGCGCGACGTCAACCGGCAGAGCCGTTCGCGGATACGTGAGCTTGTGGGCGCCGATCTTCACGAGGAGAGCAAATGCTTCCCGGTAAGAAATACACCCCGGACGACTACGCGCGCATGGCCTGGCGGCGGCGCTGGTACATCATCATTCCGGTCGTCGTGATCGCGTCGGCGACCTTCGTGGTGTCGGTCTTCCTGCCGAATCGCTACCGGGCGTCGACGTCGATTCTCATCGTTCCGCAGCGCGTGCCGCGAGAACTTCGTGCGGCCCACGGTGACCGCGGATCTTGGCGAACGGCTGAACTTGATGCGAGAGCAGATCCTCAGCCGCACCAGACTCGAGCGCATCGTGCAGGAGTTCAACCTCTACGAGCGCGAACGCAAGCAGATGATCATGGAGGACGTCATCGAACGGATGCGCCGGGACATCGGCGTGAACATCGCCCGGCCGGCTCGCCGCCGGGACGCCCGTCAACAGCTTCAGCGTCTCGTTCCAAGCGGACAAGCCAGACACGGCCGTGAAAGTCACACGAGCGACTGGCGGTCGCTGTTCGTGAACGAGAACGCTCGAGGACCGGGAACTGCTGGCCGACCAGACCAATTCGTTCCTGGAGGGACAGCTCGCGGAGTCGAAGCGGCGACTGGTCGATCAGGAGCGGAAGCTCCAGGAATTCCGCACACGCAACCAAGGCAAGCTGCCCGAGCAGATACAGTCGAACCTGCAGCTGCTGCAGGGCGCTCAGTCGCGGTCGCAGACGCTCGCCGAGGCCAGCAACCGCGATCGCGATCGGCTGGCGACCCTGGAAAAGGCTCTCGCCGAAATGCCTCCGGTCTCGCCGACCACGGCGCCTGCGTCGCCCGCACCGCGGCGGGCCGGTGGAGAACAGGGCCCGACGACCGCGGCGCAGCAGCTCGAGCTGGCGCGTGCGGAACTGCGCGCCCTCGAGTTGCGTCTCAAGCCCGACCACCCTGATATCGGCCGCGCCAAGCGCGTCATCGCCGAGCTCGAGGCCAAGGCCGAGGCCGAAGCGCTGCAGCAGCCGCTGTCGGCGGTGTCGCCCGGGGCAGCGCCCAACCCGGCCGCCGATCGCGCCGCGGCGGCGCGTGCCGAACAAATGCGCGCCGAGATCGCGGAAATCCGCGCGCGGATCGAATCCGGGCGTCGTGAGTCGGCCCGCCTGGAGGCGTCGATTGCCGACTTGCAGGGACAGGTGCAAATCGCGTCCGTCGCTGCAGTCGGAGGTGACTGAATTGATGCGGGACTACGGCACGCTTCAGGATGGCTACACCGTACTTCTGAGGAAGAGCGAAGAGTCGAAGATCGCGGTCAAGCTCGAGCGCGACCAGATAGGCGAGACATTCAAGGTCATCGACGGCGCCGCGGCTACCCGAAAGGCCGATCAGCCCCGACCGCGTCCGCATCAACATGTTCGGCATCCTCGGCGGCCTGGCGTTCGGGCTCGGGCTGGTGGCGTTCCTGGAGTACCGCGACACCAGCTTCAAGAGCGACGACGACGTGATGACGACGCTGGCGCTGCCGGTCCTGGCCGTGATTCCGCTGATGACCAACGCCGGCGAGCGCCGGCAGGCGCGGCGGCGCAAGCTCCTGCTGGCGGCCTCGGCGTCGGTCACCTGCATGCTGCTTGCGGCCGCGGTCATGGCCGTGTGGAGAATGCGGCTGATGGACCGCTGGCTTCAACTAGGCGCTGCCGATGTACGAATCCTTCTACGGCTTTCGTGAGCGGCCGTTCGACCTGACGCCGAACCCGCGGTTCCTGGTGATGACCGACGTCCACCGGGAAGCGCTCAGCAATCTCGAGTACGGGATTGCCAGCCGGACGGGCATCACGCTGCTGGTCGGCGACGCCGGGACCGGCAAGACGACGCTCATCCGCACGGCGCTCGAGCGGCAGCCGTCGCGGGTGCACTGCGTTCACCTGCAGAACCCGGCGCTGACGCGCGCCGAGTTCGTGGAGATGCTGGCCTGGCGGTTCGAGCTGAGCGACCGCGCACGCGAGTCGAAGACCGCGCTCCTGCTCGAGCTCGAGGAGGTGCTGCGCAAGCGCGCCGAGGCCGGCGAGTCCACCGTGCTGCTCATCGACGAAGCCCAGAGCCTGCCGCGCGACATCCTCGAGGAGATCCGTCTGCTGGCCAACATCGAGACCAACGAGCGCAAGCTGCTCTCGGTGATCATGGCCGGCCAGCCCGAGGTGACGACGCTCCTCAACGACGACTCGCTGCGGCAGCTGAAGCAGCGCGTGGCGCTGCGCTGCGAGCTGCGGCCGCTCACGCTGCAGGAAACGGCCGGCTACATCGCCGGCCGCATCCGCTCGGCCGGCGGCCTCGGCGCGCAGGTCTTCACGCGCGAAGCGGTCACGCTGATTCACGAGCGGTCGCGCGGCATTCCGCGCACGATCAGCGTCATCTGCGACAACGCGCTGCTGACGGGATTCGCGATCGGCCAGCGCCCGGTCAACAGCAGCCACGGTGCGCGAAGTGTGCCGCGATTTCGACCTGAGCAGGCGAGCACGACGAGCGGCCGATAGCGGACACACCGGCGCCGCCGCAGCCGCCTGGCGCCGAACCGCCGTCGGGAGGAGGCCTGATCGTGCTGGGCGTGCCGACGCGCGAAACGAGCGCCGCCCGCGGCGGAGCCGGCAGACGAACCGAATCAGCCGTCGGACGGATCGCCGCGCGAGCTCTACGGGACGACCGCCCGCGAGCCGAAACGGCGGACCTTTTCGTTCCTGAGAGGATAGGCACACGATGAGCCGAATCGACGAGGCGATGCGACGCGCTGCGGGGGCGCCACCGGAGAGCCGTGGAAGCGGCTCCCGGGGACGACGGTCGAGGATCTGCAGACCGAAGAGCACGAGCGACGCCAGGGCCCTCGCGCGCGAGCCTTTCCCGGCCGAGATGCCCGAGCGCCGGCCCCGGCCGCCGGCGCCTGCCGGCCCGGCGCGCGCGGCCGCGCCGAAGGGCCGCAGGCGAGCTACGAGACGTCGGATCGCCCCGCACCGGCCCCGGGGCCGGAGAGCACGCTCTTCGAGCGCCTCGACGCCCGGCTCACCGAGAAGATCGTCGTCGATCACAACATGAGCCCGGCCTCGCGCGAGCAATACCGGCGCCTGGCGGCGGTGCTCCACGACGCGCACAACACGTCCGGCCTCCGCGTGATCATGGTGGCCAGCGCCGTGGCGGGCGAAGGCAAGACGCTCACCGCGTCGAACCTCGCGCTCACCTTCAGCGAGTCGTACCAGAAGCGCGTACTGCTCATCGACGCCGACCTGCGGCGGCCGTCGCTGCACACCGTCTTCCGCCTCGACACGGCGCTCGGCCTCGGCGACGGCCTGATGTCGGCGGGCGAGACCAAGATGCTGGTGCGCCAGGTATCGCCGCGTCTCGCCGTGCTGCCGGCCGGACGGCCGAGCTCGGACCCGATGGCCGGCCTCACCTCCGAGCCGCATGCGGCGGCTGCTCGACGAGGCGAAGCAGTCGTTCGACTGGGTCATTCTCGACACGCCCCCCGTGATGCTGCTGCCCGACGCGCACCTGCTCGCCTCGATGGCCGAGGGCGCGGTGCTGGTAGTCCGCGCGGGCTCGACGCCGCACGATCTCGTGAAGCGTTCGGCCGAAGCCATCGGGCGAGCCAAGCATCCTCGGCGTGGTGCTCAACCGCGCCGAGGCGTCGGGCACGCACGAGGACCACTACCAGTACTACGGCTACAGCGAGCGCGGCGAGGGACGGACATCACGCAAGTCTATGATCCGCTTCCTCGTCCATCGTGTCCGGGCGCGATCGCTCGCGCTGGCGGCGTGCGAGACGGCGCTGATGATCGCTGCGGTCGTCGTCGCGGCCGCGCTGCGCTTCGGGCTGCGACGACGCCATCGACATCCTGGTGCACGAGAACGGGATCTTCAAAGTCCTGCTCATCGTCGGCGATCGCCCAGGTCAGCCTGTACTACGCGGATCTGTACGACCTCGCGGGTCGCGTCGGACCGGCGCGAGCTCTACACGCGCCTGATCCAGGCGCTCGCCTCCACTTCGTTCGCGCTCGCGGTGCTGTACTTCTGGTTCCCGAGCCTGATGGTCGGGCGCGGCGTGTTCCTGATCGCCGCGGTGCTCGTGATTGACGATCGTCGTCGGCTGGCGCCTGGCCTTCGAGTGGCTGAGCGGCCGGGTCGGACCCGCGCGAGCGGCTGCTGCTCGTCGGCACGAGCGCGGCCGCGGTCGATCTGGCGCGCGAGCTCTACGAGCAGCCGCCACGAGCTCGGCGTCGAGATCGCCGGGTTCATCGACCCCGATCCGGCCAAGGTCGGGACGTCGCTGCTCAACCCCGGCATCATCGGCACGATCGAAGACATTCCGCGCATCGTCCGCGCTCACGGCGTGGATCGCGTGGTCGTCAGCCTGGCCGACGCCCGCGGCACGCTGCCGATGGACAAGCTGCTCGAGATGAAGCTCGAAGGCGTGGCGTTCGACCACCTGGCGTCGGTGTACGAGCAGTACACGGGCAAGATCGCGGTCGAGAACCTCCGCCCGAGCTGGCTGATCTTTTCCGACGGCTTCCGCAAGTCGCGGTTCCTCGGGACGATGAAGCGGGCGATGGATGTCGCCTGCGCCGTCGCTGGGCCTGGTGCTGGCAGCGCCGCTGATGGCTGATCGCCGCGCTCGCCATCAGGCTGACATCGCCGGGCCCGGTGCTCTATCACCAGCAGCGCGTCGGGCAAGAACGGCCACATCTTCACCGTGCACAAGTTCCGCTCGATGCGCGTCGATGCCGAGGCGGCGACCGGGCCGGTGTGGGCGGCGAAGCACGGCGACCCGCGGGTGACGCCGATCGGCGCGTTCCTGCGGCGGTCGCGCCTCGACGAGGTGCCGCAGCTCTGGAACGTGCTGAAGGGCGACATGAGCTTCGTCGGCCCGCGGCCCGAGCGGCCCGAGTTCGTCGAGGAGCTGACGAAGCAGATCCGCTTCTACGGCCAGCGCCACATCGTCCGCCCCGGTCTCACCGGCTGGGCGCAGGTGCGCTACACCTACGGCGCCACCACCGAGGACGCGCTCCAGAAGCTGCAGTACGACCTCTACTACATCAAGAACCTGTCGATCGCGCTCGACCTGTTCATCATCTTCGAGACGGTGAAGACCGTCGTCCTGCGAAAGGGGGCGTAGATGCGCCCCGCGGCCGCCGGGTCACGGCTCAACGCCATGACCGTCGACGTCGAGGACTACTTCCACGTCAGCGTCTTCGACGGACCGTGCCGCGCGCCGCTGGGAGTCGCATGGAGAGCCGCGTCGTCGGCAACACCGAGCGGCTGCTCGACCTGTTCGACGAGCACGCGGTCCGCGGCACGTTCTTCGTGCTCGGCTGGGTGGCCGAGCGCTACCCGGCGCTCGTCACGGTCGATCGGCGGACGCGGGCACGAGCTCGCCTCGCACGGCTACGCGCACCGGCTCGTCTACGAGCAGACGCCCGACGTCTTCCGCGACGACGTGCGGCAAGTCGAAGGCGCTCATCGAGGATCTCGTCGGGCCGGCCCGTCAACGGCTACCGGGCGCCGAGCTTCTCGGTGACGGAGCGGTCGCTGTGGGCGCTCGACGTGCTGCTCGAGGAAGGCTACCGCTACGACGCGAGCATCTTCCCGATCCGCCACGATCGCTACGGCATCCCCGACGCGCCGCGCTGGCCCCACGCCATGGCGCGCGCCGGCGGCAGCCTGTTCGAAGTGCCGGGATCGACGGTCCGCCTCGGCGGCACCAACCTGCCGGTCGCCGGCGGCGGCTACTTCCGGATCCTGCCCTACGCGTGGACGCGCTGGGGCATCGCCCGGCTGAACCAGGTCGAGGGCCAGCCGGCGGTCTTCTACCTGCACCCCTGGGAGATCGATCCGCACCAGCCGCGCCTGCGCGCCAGCGCGCTCGGGCGGTTCCGGCACTACCGCAACCTCCACCTCACGGAAGCGCGGCTGCGGGCGCTGATGCGCGACTTCTCGCTTCGGCCCGCTCGAGACGCCGTCCTCGCCGGCTGCGCGGCATGAGCGCCGCTGCAGGCGGAACAGGCGCGGGCGGCTGGCGCCGGCCGCTGACCGTGCGCGTCGCGACGTGCCCGCGGCCGAACTCGATCGCTACGTCGCACGCCCACCCGGCGGCGACCGGCTATCATCTGACCGGCTGGCTGCGGCGTCATCGAGCGCGCGTTCGGCCATGAGACGCGGTATCTGGCCGCCATGTCGGCCGAGGGCGTCGCCGGCGTGCTGCCGCTGGTGTTCTTCCGCAGCCGCCTGTTCGGACGCTTCGCGGTGTCGATGCCGTTTCTCAACTACGGCGGCGTCGTCGCCGACGCCGCCGACGCGCGGCGGGCGCTCGTCGACCGCGCCGTCGAGGAGACGCGAGCGCGAGGCGGCGCGCATCTCGAGCTCCGCCACACCGCGCAGCTGTTCCCGGACTTCGCGGCCAAGCGCCACAAGGTCGCGATGCGGCTGCCGCTCGCGCTCCGACCCGGAGCGCCAGTGGGCAGCAGCTCGATCGCAAGGTCCGCAACCAGGTGCGCAAGGGCGAGAAGAGCCAGCTCGACGGTCGCACACGGCGGCGCCGAGCTGGTGGACGACTTCTACGCCGTGTTCGCCCACAACATGCGCGACCTGGGCACGCCGGTCTACGCCAAGGCGTTCTTCGTCGAAGTGCTGCGCACCTTCGCCGACACCGCGCGGATCTTCGTCGTGCGCCACGCCGGCCGGCCGGTGGCCGGCGTCGATCGTCTACTGGCACCGCTCGATGATCGAGGTGCCCTGGGCGTCGGCGCTGCGCGAGTCCAACCCGCTCTGCGCCAACGTGCTGCTCTACTGGCACATGCTGAAGTTCGCGGTCGAGCGCGGGTTCACGGTGTTCGACTTCGGGCGCTCGACGCCGAACGAAGGCACCTTCCACTTCAAGAGGCAGTGGGGCGCCGAGCCGCTGGAGCTGGTCTGGGAGTACTGGAACGCCGCCGGCGCGCCGCCGCCGAACCTCAACCCCAAGAACCCGAAGTTCGATCTGGCGATCCGGGTCTGGCAGCGGCTGCCGGTCGGCGTCGCCACCGCCGCTCGGCCCGCACGTGGTCCGGAACATTCCCTAGGCCGATGCTCACCACGCTGTTCCTGGTGTCGGTGCTCGTCCTCGCCTACGTCGTCGTGGGCTATCCGCTCCTGCTGCGGCTGGTCGTGGCGGTGCGCGGGGCGCGGCCGCGTCCGCCAGCGACGACATCACGCCGACGCTGAGCTTCGTGATTTCGGCCTACAACGAGGCCGACGTGATCCGCGGCCAAGCTCGAGAACGCGCTGGCGCTCGACTACCCGGCCGACCGGCGCGAGATCGTCGTCATCTCCGACTGCTCCGACGACGGCACCGACGACATCGTCGCGCGAGTTCGCCGACCGCGGCGTGCGGCTGCTGCGGCAGACCGAGCGCCGGGGCAAGACCGCGGGCCTGAACCGCTCGGTGCCGCTGCTCACGGGCGACATCGTCGTGTTCTCCGACGCCAACGCGATGTACGAGCCGCGACGCGCTGCGGAAGCTGGTGCGCAACTTCGCCGATCCCGAGGTCGGATGCGTCACCGGCGAGGCGCGCTATCTGGTCGACCGGCCAGGCGGCGGCCGACGCCGGCGAGCGGGCGTACTGGGACTACGAGATGCAGCTGAAGCGCCTCGAGACCCAGCTCGGGCTCGATGGTCGGCGGCGACGGCGCCATCTACGCCATCCGCCGCCCGCTGTGGCGCACGCTGCCCGACGACGCCATCAACGACTTCCTCAACCCGCTGCAGATCGTCGAGGCCGGCTGGCGCGGCGTCTACGAGCCCGAGGCGATCTGCTACGAGGAGACGAGCGGCGGGTTCAAGTCGGAGTACCAGCGGCGCGTCCGCATCGTCAGCCGCAGCTGGCGCGCGGTGTTCCAGGCGCGCCGGCGTCCTCAACCCGTTCCGGGTCGGTCTTTTCAGCTGGTGCCTGATCTCGCACAAGGTGCTGCGCTGGCATACCGGGCTCTTCGCGGCGGTGGCCGCAGTCGCCGCGGTCGGCGCTGTACGTCGACGCGGTCGCTCACAGTGGCCGCTCCCCTCGCTCGCGGCGGCGTTCGGCGCCCTGGCCCTCGCGGTGCTCGACGAAGCGCGGCCGGCGCCTCGTGTCGATGGCGGCGTACTTCGCCGTGATCAACGCCGCGTCGATCGTCGGTGTCGTCAAGGGCACGTTCGGCCGCGTCTCGGGCGTCTGGTCCACGCCGCGAGCAGCAGGTCGCGCGGCCGGTGCGGGCCGCTGGTGCCGGTGGGCCCGCTCTTCCTCGTCGGCGGGACGCTGCTGGCCACGTCGCTGGTGCTCACCGGGCACGCACTCGGCGTTCGTGCCGCACGCGTCGCGTTCTGGGGTTCGCTCGCCGCGCTCGTCTACGTCTACGCGCTCTATCCGCTTGCTGCTCTCGCTGCTTCGGCTGACCTCGCGGCGACCGATCAGGATCGCGGACTGCGAGCCCAGCGTCTGCCTGTTCATCGCCGCCAACGACGAGGCGGCCGTGATCGCGGCCAAGCTCGACAACGCGCTGGCGCTCGATTACCCGGCCGACAAGCTGCAGATCGTGGTCGCGTCCGACGGATCGGTGGACGGCACCGACGACATCGTCCGCCGGTATTCGCCACGCGTGCAGCTCATCGCGCGATCGCCCCGGCAGGGGAAGATCGCCGCGATCAACCACGGCCTCGCGAACAGTATCGTGCGACATCGTCGTCTTCTCGGACGCCAACACGTTCCTCGATCGCGGTGCCGTGCGCGCCCTCGTCCGCAACTTTGCGTCCGAGGAGGTCGGCTGCGTGTCAGCGGCGACGTGACGCCTGGTCGGCGACCGGGCGCTGCTCGCCAAGTCCGAGGATCTCTACTATCGCTACGAGCGCTGGATCCAGCACGCCGAGTCCGACATCGGCTCGATGATCGGCGCCGACGGCGCCCTGTACGCGATCCGGCGGAAGCTCTTCGAGCCTCGCGCCGAGGACACGATCCTCGACGACATGGCCATTCCGATGGCGATTGTCCGGGCCGGAGGGCGGGTCGTGTTCGAGCCTCGCGCGCGCGCGCAGGAGCCCGGCGTCGGAGTCGGCGATGGAGGAGTTCTCCCGCAAGACGCGCGTGGTCGCCGGCGCCATGCAGTTCCTGGCCAGACGCGACAGCTCGGTGCCGATCTCGGCGCCGCAAGTGATCCTGTCGCTGGTCTCGCACAAGGCGCTGCGCTGGCTGTCGCCGGCGTTCGCCACTCGTGCTGTTCGTCACCTCGCTCATGCTGACCGGCACCGGCGTGTTCCACGAATACCGCGCCGTCTGGGTGACGTCGTGCGCGATCATGGCGTTCGGCGCCCTGGGCGCGGTGCCGCGCCTGCGCCGCATCCCGCTCGTCGGGTTGTCACACTACTTCTGTCTGGTGCAGGCGGCGGCGGCCGTCGGGTTCTTGAGGGGCCTGAGCGGACGCCAGTCGGTGCTCTGGCGGCGCTTCGTGCGTGCCCAGGCGGGCCAGACGGCCGGCTGAGGACGCGACACATGGCTCGCGGTCCATCGCAGAACCTGTTCGGTCGGCGCGCGCCGCCATCGCGCCGCTGGCGAAGACCGCCCTGCTCCGCACTGGCGGCTACGCCGCCATCCGCTCGCTGCTGCCGAGCCGCGCGCTCGCCATCCTGCGCTACCACGCCATCTGCGGGCCCGAAGGCTACGGCTACGCCGATCCGCAGATCTGCATCACGCCGGAGAACTTCGAACGGCACGTGGCGTATCTGTCGAACGCGTATTCGATCGTGCGGCTCGAGGAGGCCGCGGCCAGGCTCGCCGCGGGAGAGGCGCTGCCGCGCAACGCCGTCGCGATCACGTTCGACGACGGCTATGCCGACAACCTGGCGGCGGCGCGCATCCTGGCCAAGTACGGCGCCACCGCCACGTTCTACATCACGGCCGGCTGCCTGGCCGGCGGCCAGCCGTTCTGGCCCGCCGAGATCCGGCACCTCGTGAGCGACGTCCGCGCGTCACGCATCCGCCTCGAGGCCTCGGGCGTGGCGCTCGACCTGCCGGTCGAATCCGAACGCGACCGCAGCGCCGCGGTGAAAGCGCTCACCAAAGCGTTCAAGTCGAACCCCATTCCGGTCCGCGAAGAGCTCCGCGGTCAACTCCGGCGGCTGGCGAGCAACCCGACGCTACCGCGCATCATGCTGACGTGGGACGAGGTTCGCGAGATGCACCGGCTCGGCATGACGATCGGCTCGCACACGATGACGCACCCGAACCTGCCGAGCGCAGGACCCGACGCGGCGCGGGCCGAGCTGACGGCGTCGCGGCACCGGCTCGAACAGGAGACCGCAGGCGCCGGTGACGATGTTTTCGTATCCGAACGGCGGCGCCGATCGCTATCTCACGCCAGACGTGCAGGCGGCGGTGAAGGAGGCCGGCTATCTCGCGGCCACGACGTCGCGGAACGCCGTTGCGACAAGAGGCAGCGATCTCTACGCGCTCGAACGGGTCGAGGTGGAAGAGCGCCTCGAGGACCTGGTGTTCGCGCTGGAACTGGAGCGCTTTGCGTTCAAGCCCCAGCCGCGATCCGGCGAGCGCCAGGGTACTGGAGGCGGGCCCCCACGTTGACGCAACGGCTGCCGGTTACCTACGTCGTCGGCTCGAGTCACAGCGGCTCCACGCTCATCGCCTTTCTCGCCGACCAGCACCCGCTGATCGCCAGCGTGGGTGAAACGGCGATCAAGCGCCGAATCCGCCGCGAGGGGCGCGCGTCGGAACAACGGTGTTCGTGCGGACATCGCCTCGACGCCTGTCCGTTCTGGCAATCGGTGTTCGAAGACGTATCGGCCACCGGGATTACGTTGAGCACGACCCGCTGGCGAACCGATTACCGCTTCGAGCACCCCTGGCAGGACGCTTTGCTGACGCGCGAGACCTCGTGGCTGGCCTGGCGCGAAGCTCGGCGCTGGGCCACGCGCCATCTGCCGGTTCTCCGCGGGCGAACCGCCCGGATCGACCGCGCGAACGTGGCGTTCATCCGGGCCGTGCTCGAACGGCGCCGCGCGCGGGTCTTCCTCGACACGACGAAGCTGCTGACGCGGCTCACCTATCTGCTCGAGATCCCTGAGCTCGATGTACGGGTCGTCAGGCTGGTGCGTGATGTGCGCGGGTTCGCAGCCTCGGCCCAGCGGCGCGGCGAGTCGGTAACCGGCGCGACCACCGTCTGGCTCAACGATCAGGCGGCGATCGAACGCGTGTTGGCGCGATGGCCAGGAGTTCGGCAGACGCTCGTGCGATACGAGGACTTCTGCGCGGAGCCGCAGGCGACGCTCCGCCGCCTGTGGCAATTCTGCGGCGTGGCGCCGATCGAACCATCGACGACGGTCGTGGCAGGCGAGCATCACGTGCTCGGCAACAGCATGCGGATGGGTGCCACGATCACGGTGCGGCTGGATGACTCCTGGCGCAGCCGGCTGGCACCCGAGGACGAGCGGAAGGTCCTCGCCATTGCCGGCTCGCTCAACGAGCGCCTGGGGTACGCCGCCACATGAGCCTGCCTGGCAGGGATACCTCGCGGCTGCTCGTGGTTGCGTGCAATTTTCCACCCGACGCCTCGGTCGGCACGATGCGAACGCTGCGTCTGGTCAGGCACCTCGTCACCGAGGGTTGGGCCGTGGACGTGCTGACAGTCGCACCCGAAGGGTTCCGCCCGGGAACCGTCACCGACCCGGCGCTGCTGACCAAAGTACCTCCCGCGGTCACGGTGCTCCGGGCCCGTCCGCTGCGCCCGTTCGAACGCCTGGCCGGCGCGCTCAAGCGGGAACAAGCCGGGCCAGACGACGGTCGCGGCGGCGCAGACCCCCGTTGAAGCTGGCACTGGAGCGGGCGGACACCCGCCACGCCCGAGCGTTCTGGCCACGGTGAGGCGCGCCATCACCGCGGCGCTCACGCTTCCCGATCGCGAGGTCAGCTGGCTGCTGCCGGCGCTCTGGAAGGCGTGGCGCCACGCACGACAAGCGCCTCCCGACGTCATCTACTCCTCGGGGCCGCCGTTCACGGCCCACCTCGTCGCCCTCGTGCTGTCGCGACTGACGGGAGTGCCGTGGGTGGCCGATTTCCGCGACCCGTGGGCACGCGCCCCGTGGCGCGAGGATCGATTCGCGTTCGAGCGGCGAGCCTGGGCACTCTTCGAGCGATTGGTGGCGTTGCGCGCCGACCGCGTCGTCTTCGTCACCGCCACCAACCGGGACGACTTCGCCAACGCGTACGGACCGCAGGCCGCCGAGCGGTTCATCGTCGTCGCCAACGGCTGCGACGCCAGCGAGTTCGACGGGCTGCGACCGGTGCCGCGTTCCGCGGCGACGCCGTTCGTCCTCCTCCATGCCGGCTCGCTGTACGGCGCCCGCAACCCGGCCGGGCTGCTCCGCGCCGTCGCGGCTGCGATGGCGCGTGGGGAGATCGATCCAGCCACGTTCCGGCTGAGGTTCCTCGGCCGCATCGGCGTCCCCGGCGTCAACCTTCCAGCAGTGGCACGCGAGCTCGGCCTCGGCGAGGTCGTCGAGTTCGTCAACCACGTGCCGCGGCGCGACAGCCTGCAGCAGATGGTGGACGCCTCGGCGCTTCTCATCGTGCAGCCCGTCACCACGGTGTCCATTCCCGCCAAGCTGTACGAATACATGGCGGCCGGCCGGCCGATCCTGGCGCTGGCGCAGCCGGGCGGTGAAACCGCGGAACTCGTCGAGCGATCGCGGGGCGGCGTCAGCGTGCTCGCCGACGACGAAGCGGCCATCGCGCACGGAGTGATCCGGGTCGTACGCCTTGGTCGCGAAGGCTTCTCACCGGTCGATCGGCGGTTCTACGACGGCGAGGTTCGCGCGGCGGAACTGCAAATGCTGCTCGAACAAGTCGCCGGAGGGGCCCCGCATTGATGCGACGGACCATTCCCGCGCCCGACCGCGCCCGCTTCGACGCCATCTTCGCGCGTCTCGAAGCGCAGTCGCAGGCGTCGTTTGGCACCCCGGGCGTGCGGCTGGAAACCGTCGGATACGAAGATCGTCCGTACTCGTGGCTCTGCCGGGCCGCGCTGAAAGACAATCCCGCCGCGGCGGGGCGTCACGTCTACGTCAAGATCTTCAAGCCCAAGGACCCGGCCGCCGGCATCGACCTCCGTGCACGAGTCCGCCAGGACTTTGCCACGACCTGCGAGATTCACGCATTCATGGCTGGGTGGCCGGAACTGGGCGCGGTGCGGCCCATCGCGTGCTACGACGAAGCGCTGACCATCGTGACCGAGGAGGCGGAAGGCACCACGCTGCTCGATCGGCTGCAGCGCGATGCGACGTGGTTCCCGGACGCGGCCCGCGTCGACTCGCTGGCGCGCGCGCTGGAGACTGTCGGCCGCTGGCTGAAGCGCTTCCAGGGCTTCCGGCCGGCGGACGATCACGTGTCGATCGAGTCGCTCTTCGATTACGTGGACACGCGCCTCAAGCGGCTGGTCGATCGGCAGGTGATGCCGGCACGGCAGCGCGAGCGGATTCTCGGTCATCTGGAAGCCATCGGACGTGGCGTCGGCCCCCACGACCTCAAGGACGTGGCGGTGCATGCCGACCTCGCGCCCGCGAACATCCTGGTGTCCGACCGCGGAGTCGTCGTGCTCGACTTCGCCATGACCGGTCGCGGCACGGCGCTTCACGACATCTCCCGGCTGTACATGCAACTCGACCTGCTGCGCGCCAAGCCCCACTTCCGCCAGCGCGTCATCGCGCCGCTGCAGGATGCGCTGCTGCGGGGATTCGAGCCGACCTTGTCGCCGGCGCATCCGCTGTTCCGTGTCTTGTCGATGCTCCACCACGTCAATCACCTGGGCACGCTGGCCCTGCGGCGCGAGTCGCTGCCGGGACGCCTCGTGAGCGCGCGCGCGATCCGCATGCATCGCCGCTGGATCGCCGCCCAGCTCGATGCGGGCGCGCGCTGATGGCACGTGTCCTGAGCCTGGGGGCGCGGCTGAGCAAGCTGCGGGCGATGTCGCCAGCAGAGATCCTGCACCGGCTGCGCTACAAGGCGACGCTCGAGCTCGAGCGTCGTCACCATCGAGCGGGCCGCCTGCAGGACCCCGATCGGCTTCGCCGCGCGCTCGTACCGCGGCTCCGCGGCGGCGACTGGAGGGCGCGGCTGTTCGACGAGCGCCGCCAGAGCGGTGCGCGCTTCTTCCCGAGCGTCGGCGAGCGTGAGGCGATGACGGCGCTGTTTCAAGGGCCGTACGCGGCCGAGCGCGCCGCCACCGTCGCCAGGGCGGCCGCGGCGCGCCAGCACCGTTTTTCGTTTTTCGGGCGCGAGTTCACCTACGGCCCGGAGATCGCGTGGCACGCGGATCCGGTCACTGGTCACGAATGGCCGCACGTCTTTCACGCCGACGTCCCCGTGCACGGCGGCGACGTGGGCTTCGGCGACGTGAAGCATGTCTGGGAACTGAGCCGCCATCAGTTCGTCATCGACCTGGGCAAATCATGGTTCCTCACCCGCAACGCCGAGGACCTGGATGCGTTGCGACGTCTGGTGCGTGGCTGGATCGCGGACAACCCGTACGGCACCGGCGTCAACTGGTCGTGCGCCCTGGAGCCGGCATTCCGCACCTTTTCCTGGCTGTGGGCGTACGCGCTCACGGCCGATGCGCTCGACGACGAGTTCCACGCCGAATGGCTGGCCAGCCTGCTCGACCACGGCCGGTTCATCGAGCGGCATTTCGAGCACTACTCCAGCCCGTACAACCACCTGATCGGCGAGGCCGCGGCGCTCTACATGCTCGGGTCGTATCTGCCGGAGTTCGACGACGCCGCGCGATGGCGGGCGGCGGCCAGGACCGTGCTCACGTCCCGCCTGCCGGAGCAGTTCTACGCCGACGGCGGATCGGTCGAACAGTCGACGTTCTATCACCACGCCACCGTCGGCTTCTATCTGCTCGCCGGCCTGACCTCGAAGGTGATCGGCGACGAACTCCCGCGCGACGTCTGGGCGGCGATCGAGCGCGGCCTCGACTTCAGCCTGGCGTTGACGCAGCCCGACGGGTTCACGCCGGCCATCGGCGGCGCGGACGATGGCAAGCCGATCCGGATGGAGCATCTGCCGTTCTGGGACTTCCGGCCGTATCTGTCGATTGGCGCGGCGGTGTTCGATCGTCCCGACTTCAAGGCGGCCTCCGGCCGCTTCTACGAGGACGCCCTCTGGCTGCTCGGTAGCGAGGGCCTGCGCGCCTTCGAGGCGCTCGCCCCGCAGCCCCCGGCCGCCGCATCCCGGGCCCTTCCCGCCAGCGGGTACTGGGTGCTGCGCAGCGACTGGTCGCCCACTGCCGACTACGCGTGCGTCGACTGCGGCGAGCAGGCCGCCGGCATGCGCACCGACGCCGTGCCGAACTCGATGCACGGCCACGCCGACTGCCTGTCGCTCGTCGCTTTCCTCGGCGGCCAACGCATCCTCGTCGACTCCGGTCTCTACTCCTACAATGCCGGCGGCGACTGGGAGGCGCACTTCCGCGAAACCGCGGCACACACCACCATCAAGGTCGACGGCCGCGATCAGGCCAGGCACATCGGCAAGATGGCGTGGTCGCACAGCTATCGCGCGGCGGCCGAGGACTGGCACACCGACGACCGCGACAGCTGGGTGGTCGGCTCGCACGACGGCTACGCCCGCGGCGACGCCGGCGTGCGCCATCGCCGCACGGTATGGCTGCGGCCGGCCGCCTGGCTGGTCGTTTACGACGAGCTCTCGGGCGCGGGGGCGCACACCTACGAGGCAAACTACCAGTTCGCTCCAGGCACGCTGCGTGACCTCGGCGGGGCCGCTCGCTTCGACGACTCCGTCGACGTCGTGTGGGCCTCGGCGCAGACGTGGACGCCGCGGGTCGCCATCGGCGGTCCCGGCCCCGCGGACGGCTGGATCGCGCCGAGCCTGGGCGTTCGCGTGCCGGCGCCGCGGCTGACCCTGACCTGTTCGGCGAGCACGCCGCCGGTGCAACTGCTCGTCGTGCTGGCGCATCGATCGAGTGGCGGGGCCGAGGCGGCGTGCGCCGCGCTCGCGCGCGCGTGCGACGCACACGTGGAGGCGCGGGTCGCCGCCTCGCGGCCCGATTTCGCCGCGATTCGCCAGCTGGCGGTGCGCGCGTGCCCGATCCACTCGCAACCATGACCCCTCACGTGCCGGTCCGCATCCTCGAAGTGACCTCGTATCCGCCGCCGAGAGCCGGGTGGGGCATCCGCGTCGAGTTCCTGAAGAAGCGGCTGGAGGCCGAGGGCCATACCTGCGTCGTGCTGAACATCGGCACGAGCCGCAACATTCCCAGCACCGAATACGAGATGGTGCTCGGCGGCCTGGATTTCGTGAAGAAGGTGTGGCGCTACGCGCGACGGGGCTACGCCGTGCACGCGCATGCGAACGGTGACGCCCTCAAGGGGCTGCTGCTCGCCCTGATCGCGGAGGCGATCGCACGGCTCTGCGGCGTCCGCTGCTACCTGACGTTCCACGCCGGGGTCATTCAGCGTTTCTTCCCGCAGGAGAAGTCGAAGCGGCACGTGGCACTCTTCCGGCTGCTGTTCGCGCTTCCCCACCGGATCATCTGCAACAGCGCGGCGGTGAAGAAGAAGATCGAGGGCTACGGCGTGCCGGCCAGCCGCATCGTCGCCATCCCGGCGTTCAGCAAGCAGTACATGGAATACACCCCGGCGCCGCTCCCGGCGCCGATGGTCGATTTCATGGCACGGTTTCCCCACATCGTGTTCACCTACGTGCGAATGCGTCCGTTGTTCTATCCGGTGACCATGATCGACGGGCTGGCGGCGCTGGTGCAGCGCCGGGCCGACGTCGGCCTGATCGTGTGCGGTATGGCCGGGCACACCGACGAGGGGGTCGGCGAATCGGTCGCAGGAACGCATCCGGCACCATCGGCTCGAACCGCACATCTGCCTCGTCGACGATCTCGACCACGATGCCTTCCTCACCGCCCTGACCCGGTCGACCCTCTACCTGCGAACGCCGATCACGGACGGCGTGGCCTCGTCGGTCCTCGAGTCGCTGGCGCTGGGTGTGCCGGTCGTCGCATGCGAGAACGGCACGAGGCCGCCGGGCGTCCTGACCTATACCGCCGACAACGCCGCCGAGATGGCAGCACAGGTGGAGAACGTCATCGCCAACCGCGAGAAGGTGGTGGAGGCGATGGGCCGGTTCGAGGTCCCGGACACCCTCGCCGACGAGGTGGCCGTGCTCACGGGTCGCGGATGAGAATCCTCTACCACCACCGCACCCTCGCCGACGGCGCCGAGGGCATCCACATCGAGGAGATGGTGCGGGCATTCCGCGATCTGGGGCACGAGGTCCACATCATCGGCCTGGCGGCGTCGGCGGAGGCCGCGTCGCGACGCGCGTGGATCGCCCGGATTCGCGCGCTGCTGCCGTCGATCGTGTTCGAAGCGGTGTCGATCGCCGGCAACGTCGTCGAGTACTTCGAGGTCCGGCGCGCGATCCATACGCTGGGGCCGGCGTTCCTCTACAAGCGTCACGCCCGCAACGACGTCGCCGCGCTCTGGGCGGCCCGGCGGGCCGGCGTGCCGGCGGTCCTCGAAGTCAATTGCCTGTTCACCGGGCCGGGATACCGCGAGTTCGAACCCGTCGCCCTCGAGGGCGTGGCCGTGCGGCTCGAACGATCGGCCATGCGACTGGCCACGCTGCGGCTGGCGGTATCGTCGCCGCTGGCGCGACTGATCGAAACCCTGGCCGGCGTTCGGCGCCATCGTGCTGCCCAACGGCGCCGACCCTGGACGCTTCGATCCGTCTGGCGCGCGGCCCGTCGCCGTTCGCCAGCGCCATGGGCTGGGCGAGGCTTTCGTGGTCGGATGGACCGGCGTCCTGCGGGACTGGCACGGCCTCGAACTGCTCCTCGGTGCCGTCGCGCAGGTGCCGGGAGCCCGTCTGCTGATCGTCGGCGACGGTCCGGCGCGCGCTGCGATTCAGGCACAGGCAGCGGCGCACGCGCTGGCCGATCGCGTCATCATCACCGGACGCGTGCCGCATGACGAGGTGCCGGATTACGTCGCCGCGATGGACGTGGCCGTTGTGGCCCACGACCGGACCGGGGTGGCATCCCCGATGAAGCTTCTGGAGTACATGGCGATGGCCAAGGCGGTCGTGGCACCGCAGCTCGACAACGTGAGGGACATCGTGGACCACGACCGCACCGGGCTGCTGTTTGCACCCGGCGACATGGACGCCCTGGCCGCCGTGCTGCGGCGGCTCGCGAGCGACCCGGCCCTGCGCGACCGACTCGGGCGCAACGCGCGGGAAACGATCCAGACGGCGCGAAACTGGCGCCGCAACGCCGAGCGCGTGCTCGAGCTGCTCCCGGCGCCATGATGTTGCTCGTCGGTGCTTGTAGCCGCACTGGACCGCACGCTATCGTGCCGATGATCTACCGTCGAGAAGAGAACAGGGCGCATAGCTTGCGTCGTCGCGGAAGGTGCGCATGAGCCCGATGTCCACGGATCGTCCTGACCCACGGCACGTTGTCGCCGCTGCTCATCATGGGCAGTCCGCGGTCCGGCACGACCTTTCTGGCGAACATGGTCAACCGGTTCTTCGACATCAGGCTGAACCGCGACAACGGCAGCCTGCTGCGCTTCTACGGGCTGCTCAGCCACTACGATCCGCTCAGCGACGACGCCAATCTACGACGGCTGATCAAGCACCTCTACGCCGATCACTACATTCAGGACCGCCTGCTCAAGCGTGGTCTCGTGCTCACCGAGGAACAGCTCTTCGAGCGCGTGGAGGACCGGACCTATGGCGGCCTGGTGGACGCGATCTTCAGCGCGATCGCCGCCGAGCGCGGTCGTACCACCTGGGGCTACAAGCGCGCGTCCATGGCACGGATGACCGGCGAACAACGTCAACGATATTTTCCCGCGCGCGCGGTTCGTTCACATCATTCGCGATGCCCGGGATGTCGTGCTCTCGATGGGCCGCGCCGGCGGCACGCTGCTCGAGCGAACGTGGCATTTCGCCGCGGCCGACTGGGTGGAGCACGTGCGCAAGGGTCGCGCGGTCGCCGGCCTGATCGGGCCCGAACGGTACTTCGAGCTGCGCTACGAGCGGCTGATGAGCGACCCCGCCAACGCGCTCATCGACATCCTCGACTTCTGCGGCGGCGGTGCCGACCGCGATGCCCGGGCCGAGCGTATCCGCACCGAGATCCCGGGCCTGATCAAGAAGAGCAACACCGAGAAGTGGCGAACGCAGCTGCCACCTGAAGCCATCCGCCATGTGGAGCGCGTCGCCGGTCCGCTGTTGCGGGAGCTCGGGTATCCGCTGGCGTTCCCGGAGGTATCCGGACAACCCGTGCCGGCCGGGGAGATGGCCAAGTTGCACGTCAAGCGCGTCTACTACAACATCGTGGGCGCGCGGATGAAGACTCTGTTCCAGTATCGGCTGTCGGTGTTGAAGGCCCGGCAGCGCGCCCGGTTCAAGTCCTGATGACCACCACCGCCAAGCCACCGGTACCGCCTGGCAGGCAGCGCCGGGACTGGAGCGTCGCGAGTGCCGTCAGACGCCGCTGCGTTCGATGGGCTCAGCTGGCCGCCGACCGCGGTCTGCTCGGCATGCGGCGAGCCGCTCGGTGATCGTATGCGGAATGCCGCGCTCCGGCTCGACGCTCCTGAAGCTGATGCTGCAGACCGGGTATCCCGACTCGAAGCATTTCGGCCGCGAGCGGAGCGGACTGCGCGTCGCACGGGATGAATGGCCCGGACCGCATTCGCTGCTCGTCTCGAAGCGCCCAAACGACGTCTTCTGGGTGGACGAAATCCGGGAGCTCTATCGAGGTCGAGCCAGGGCTCCGGTGTTCATCGTCACCACCCGGGATCCGCGTGCGATGTTGACGTCGAAGCACGTGCGACGCGCGGACTACTACGTGAGCGTCGAGCGATGGAGGGCTCTGTGGGCTCACATCAAGTACGTCCGGTCGGCACCGGACGTGCTCACGGTAGACTATCGCGAGCTGGTGCAGGCGCCGCGCGAGGTCCAACGTCGCCTCAGCGCAGCGATCGGCGAGGAGCCTGTGGCTCCGTTCGACTCAGTGGGCGAGAAAGTACCTGAAGGCTTCGAGGCCGCGGCGCTCAATGGCGTCAGGCCCATCGACACCGCATCCCTGGACAAGTGGCGCGACCCTCAGCACCACGAGCGCATCCGCACTGTTCTCAGCGAGATTCCCGAGCTTCCTTCTGTCCTGGTCGACGAAGGCTACGAGCCGGACACCCGCTGGGTGGAGCGCTACCGCTGATTGGCGCTGCCGCCTGACGCGGGAACGCCGCGTCTACGAGCCCTGGAAAATGCGCACGTTACGAGGCGCTGCAGGGCCGTCAACGCCTGTGCACCAGGCACCGGCCGAATGAGCAGGCTGCGGGGATCGCCCGTCGTGCAGGGCCACGAAGTTCCGAAAATAGGCAACCAGCGGCCGGTTGTCGAGACGCAAGTAATCGTCGGTGGACGTATTGAACTCCAGCCAGAACTTCTGAATCGAGTTGGGCGTCCTGCCGGTGGGCCGCACCGAAATGGGGACGTTCATGAGGACCTGGATTGGATCGCGGGTCTCATCGGCGACCCACATGTCCACGTAGTCGTAGTCGTTGGCACGCTGCTTGAGGTTCACGAAGAACCGGACCCACTGGTTGGGCGCGAAGCAGAAATTTGCCTCGTGGGCCAAGGGGCTGCTGTGCCGTCGCGGCGGGTCCGAGGGCATCCCCGTTCGTGAGCATCCAGTTGCCACCCCGCCCATCTTGTTGTACGGACCGCACCGCGAAGGACGCGACATCGCCGGACATCCAGCACGACGAACCCGTGGTGTTGTAGGACGCATCGGGTTCGAAGAAGATCGCGTCGCCATCCTGAGCTGCCGCTGCTGAACTGAAATGCCTTGTGATTGAACTTGCCGGCTCCCAGGTACGAGTCGGTCCAGGACCAGTCCCAGGTGAAGAAGTAGCTGTGGCCGTCCTCGGTGCCGAGGGGGAGCCGGACTTGCGGGCGGAGGCTGTTCGTTGCCCGGCTGACGACGGCGCCCGCGGCGTGAGCGGCCGGTTGTGTCGCATAGGTGCCGCGCTTCACCGAGATGCTCGACTCGTTCAGCCAGGCGGCGATCGTCATCACCTCGTTGTCGACGCGAATGACACGACCTGCAGGATAGGACGGCTTGTACGCGTCGAGGTAGAGAACGGTGTCGCCTGCGCCCACGGACCGCACGAGCGGCGTGTCTGCCGACCAGGCCGCCACCACCACCTTCGCGGCGTCCTGACGGTGCCGATCGGTGTCTCGTCGCGGGGTCGTACGTCACCCCGGAGGTGCTCGTCCCCGTGCCTTCGGAGTAACCGCCCAGGCGGCGATCGGCCAGCTGGGCGGGATCCCGCAGGCTGTAGGCCTTCCACAGATCGCCCCGCCGGGTCAGTGAGTCAAAATAGGCATGCTCGTCTGGAGTCGCTGCGGAGACGGCGTCCCCTGGAGATTCCCAGTCTGAGGCCAACATTGCGAGCGCGAGTACCGCGGCCGTGGAAACGACCAGTCTTTTCATTGGATGTCTCATTGCTTCGGTCCCTTACCTCAAGCGTATGACGCCTCACCGATGACTTACAAAAATCGCGCCACGAGGTTCACGCCAAATCGCTATGCTGACTGGGCGACACAGCCTGGGGGACGACGTTCCTGATGCCCGCCGACCGATTCCGAAAGCCGGACCGCCGACCACGTGTTCCTCGAAGTCGCGGCTGCCGTTTTGAGCATTATCGGCAGGTGGCGTCCTCGCTATTGGTGAGCTGGCCTGGCGCCGAAACGAAGACTCAGAGGAAGTCTACCTTCCGACCGTCATGAGCGCCACCGCCCTCATCTGGCTGTTCTCCGCCGCATGTCTGCTGCTGCTGTCGTTTCGCCGGCCAGTATGGGCCATCGCCCTGTACATGCTGACGTTCTTTGCCGCACCCCAGAACTGGTGGTGGGGAGACGAGATCCCGCAGCTGCGTTATGCGCTGTGGGCCGGGGTCATCCTGCTCGTTTCGACCATCATCTACCGGGCGCAGTCGCCCGACGACGAAGGCCATCGCTGGACGCGCGTGCACAAGGCGGCCATCGTGATGGCCGTCAATGCGACGCTCGTGCACCTGCTCATCGCCGTCGATCCGGTCATCAGCCTCGACACCTATGTCGAGCTCCTCAAATACTGCCTGCTGTTCTATTTGATCTGGATCGGGATCCGGGACAAGCGCGACTTCCGGACCGCCATCATGGCGATCGCGCTCGGCGGCCTCTACATCGGCTGGGAGATCACGATCAACGAACGAGGCGACTTCAGCGGTTCGCGTCTCGAAGGCGTCGGCGCGCCTGGCGCGGATACGGCCAACAGTCTTGCGAACCTGATGCTCACCTGCCTGCCGCTCATCTCCAGCCTCCTGGTGATGGGATCGGCGCGCGACAAGATCGTGGCGCATTTCGGCGGCGCCGCTCGTGCTCAATGTCCTCCTCCTCTGCAACAGCCGCGGCGCGTTTCTCGGACTCATGGGCACCGGAATCGCGTTTCTGGTCATTGCCCGGGGCAAGACGCGGAAACGGCGCTCAAGTCGCTGGCCTCTGGGCAGCTGTCGCGCTGTATCTCCTGCTCGGCGACCCGAAGATCTTGGATCGCTTCACCACCACCTTCGTCGGCAGCGAAGAGCGGGACAATTCCGCTCGAAAGCCGGTTCGTCTTCTGGCAGGCGGGCGCTCGAATGCTGAACGACTACCCGCTCGGCGCCGGCGGCGGCGCGTTCAAGTTCAATCTCGGCCGCAGGTATCAGGCGAGCATCGTCGGAGCCCAGAACGCGCAGGACCGCTCGCTGCACAACGGCTATCTCACCGAGGCGACGGATTGGGGCATCCAGGGGCTCGCGATCAAGCTCTTCATGTTCATTGCCGCGCTCGTGCCGCGCGTATCAGGACGGCCGAGCAGTGCCGCCTGGAAGGACGCACGAAGGAAGCCATCACCGGGCTTTGCATGTTGACCGCCGGCCTCGGCCTGCTCATTCACTGTTTCTTCGGCTCGTTCCTGGCGAACGAATGGACCTACTGGGTGATGGCGCTGCTCGTCCGCTATTCAGAGCTCTACAAAGTCGGTGAGCAGGCCAGCGTCGCCGCGGAGCCGCTCCGCCCGCGCTCGCGGGTGGCCCACAGGCCGCCTACCGCGTCGCCTCAGAGCCAGCGCTCGAGAAATTGCGCGGTCGCCTCCAGGTAGAACTCGTGCGCGCCGTCCTCCACTTGGAACCGAAGCGATCGGCGGCGCCTGAAGCCCGATAGGCCTCGCGCACGAGTGCCTCGTATCTGTTGCGGCGGCGACGACAGATTGCGCCGCTCCGCGGACGATCAGCACCGGCCGCGGCGCGACGAGCCGCACCCAGTCTTCCTGCAGGAGTATCCGATTGATGCCAGGCATCGTGTGGCAACCGTGCGGCGTCTGGTCGGCCTCGTCGTTGTTCATCGTCGTCCTCGACGACCGGCCCCGACACCCCGCCGTAACTGTTGCTCACGGTCACCTTGACGCGCGGGTCCAGCGCCGCGAGCAACACCGCCAATTCGCCGCCCAGCGACGTGCCGACCACTGCCAGTCTCGTTGCGATCGGCGCCCTGCCACTGCTCGAGCACGGTCAGCGCGCGATGGAGGTCCCGCGCGACGAGAGCCTTATACGACGTCCCGGCGGCGAGCGCCGCCGCGGCGACCAGCGATGGCCGGGCGACCGTCGGGGGCCAGCATGCCGAAACCGCGGATTTCTGGTGTCAGGTCCAGGTAGCCCCGCCGCGCCAGCGCAAGAGCAGCCTGATGCTGATACTCCTCGACGAATCCCGCAGTCGCTCCGATACCAACGCCGTGTCCCGGCACCACCAGGACTGCGGCCGTGGAACGTTCCGTCCAGGGTCGAGCACGTAGGCGGGAATCCGCGTGCCATCCCACGACGTATAGCGGATCAACGTCCGCCGAATCGGGCCCCACGGATTCGGTGGAAGGACTTCGGTCGGCACGGGGAGAACCGCTCTCGCCAGTGTGAGATCGAGATCCTGCTCATCGCGAAGCACCATCCGTATGTGCTCCTGCCACGACGACACGGCGTCCGCAGCGCCCGACGGAAATGGATGCTGCGGGCGCTGCGCGGCGAGCGCCTTGGCACCAAGCGGATCGCCTGCCGGGTCGACCGGTCTCGCGGGAATGGCTCGCCGGCCCGCTCAGCAACGCCGACAACCTGTAAGCGCAGGACTGAGGGGCCGGCGACAGCGACGGCCACGATGACGAAGGCGAGCAGCGCCCAACGAACGACCGCGCGTGCCGATGCCGTCCGGACGAAGCGCGAGGCGTTCGTGCAGGATCAGAGCACCCACAGCAACCAGCAGCAGGGCAAGGGCGCGCATCATTACTTGCGCGAGCTCGCTGCTCAAGAACTTGCGGGCCTCCGGTCTCGCGGCCTCGACCGCGCGGGCGACATCGAGCGGCACGCGCAGACTTCCTCAAGGCATCCGTCAGAGACCGCTTGCGGTCCTCCTGCAGGGCCGCGCAAATCTGCGCCAGCGGCACGTCGTGCGTGCCGTACGATGACCACGGCCGCGGCCAGATCCTGCACGCGCGAAAACGATCTCGTCACAGTCCTCCATGCGCAGATCGCCGTCGAGCAACGGCTCGAGCGCGCTTTTCAGCGCCGGATGCCGCTCGAGCTGAGCCGGCTGTCAGGGATCTGCCGGCCGCCCGGTTCGCCCCCGTCGCCCCGCTGACCGGTTGCGCTCCCGCCGGCTGGAGCGGGTGGTCGCCTCCGACGGCAGTGTCACCGAGCCGGCCGGCGCACTCCACTGCGCCGAGCGGACCGGAGGTCAGGCCACGGACGCGCACTTCAAGCACTCATCGCCGGCCCGCGCGACAGCGCCACGATCGGCACGACGAGCGTGACGCGGGTCGCGGCGATCGCGGCCTTTTCCCGCTGGATCTTCGAGGCGCGCACCAGGGCTCGGGCCGTCGAAAGAACCCGACCTGAAACGCCCGCACGAAGAACTGGCCATCGGCAGCCTTCTTCGTGACCTCCTGGTCGCGTCGAACTCCACTGTAATGGTTTCCCGCGGCGGGTTCGGCTGACTGGAGCGCGCCTGCGCTTCCTGACGCGCGCTCTGACTCGCGGAAGCCGGGCTGTCAAAACCCGTGCAGCCGAGCGCCATCAGCGATGTACAGCGCGAATCCACAGGCAACCGTGCGCCGCGACCGCATCGAGACGCTCACGTGCTGGATGGTATCATCCGAAAATTCAGTCAACGAAACTCGATGTCGCACGCATCCCCGAAAAAAACGCCCGAAGCCTATATCAACGCCCGCTACGAGCGGTGGCGCACGATGACGGTTCCCTTCAGTACAAACGCTCGAAGAGCGAACGCCTGGCAGCGATATTGCTGCAGACGGGCGGTTTCCCAAAACGAGCCCTCGAGTTGGGGTCGGCCCCGGCGGTATCGCTGGCCCCCTGAGCCATCATGGCATCCGACTCGTCGGGATGGACCTTTCGATCGATGCGCTCCGGCGTGCCAGGGACCACTGCAAGAACAACGACGTGTCGCTCCTGCGCGGCAGCGGATTCTCGCTGCCCTTCGCCGGCGGCAGCTTTCCTGTCGTGTACGCGTCGCAGGTCCTGCACCTGTTCGACCATGACGGCCGCCTCGCCCTGATGCGGGAGGCTCTGCGGGTATCGAGCCCGGTGGGCGCTTTCGTCTTCGACATGAAGAACGCCGTCACGCACGCGTTCCGCTATCTGGGCCACACCGCGCCGGCGGCGCCGCAACTTCCCGCCACGCGCCGAAGTGCGCTCGCTCCTTGGCGAGGCCGGCTTCGTCACGTCGAAACGCGGCCGGGTCTCCTGCCGGGAATCGGACTCGTGGACGTTCCCAACATCACGCTGTTCAAGGCGTTCGCGCACACCGTCTTCTTTGTCGCGCGCCGCCCATAGGGGCCGACCGTTCATGCCGCGCCGACCTCGCCCTCGGCTCCGCCCTGTGCACGCAGGTAAGCGCGCGCCCAGCGGTGCTGTTTGATGGCTTTGGGGGCGAGGGTATCGGTGAGCTCCAGGACCGATCCCGCAGGTCGCGGAACGGGGCAAACAGCGCGAATCCAGCCAGGAAGAGCGCCGCCGCCGGCGCCTGACACACCACGAGCAGCCATGGGCTTGGCTGCGGTATCGCCATCCGTATGGTGTACTCCAGCGCGAGGACAACGCCCGCCACCCCGGCCGAACAGACCAGATCGGCACGAGCGGCTGCAGATGCGCGACCACGGCAAGTGCGTCACGCGATGCAGCAGCCAGTCATCAGCACGGTCATGACCGCGGTCGCGCACAAGACACCCGCCGCGGCACCGGTCGGACCCCCACGCTGAACGCGAGAATGAAGCCCACTATGATCGCGACGAACAGAATCTGCCGCCAGACCTCCGACCACTTTCGCCCGGCAGCCTGAGGCCGAACTGGCGTAAGTATTGAGAAGTTTGAAAAGCCGAGGCGCACAACAGGGCAAACGGCGTCGCGGCGCTGCCCCACTGCGGCCCGAACATCACCAGCATCAACTGCGGCGCCATCGCAATCAGCGTCGCGAAAAACGGAAACCCCAGATCGACGCCGACAGCATCACTTTCGTGTAAGCACGCCTGAACCGTTCGGGCTCCTCATGAATGACGGCAAAGATACGGAACATGACACCAGGACCGCCGGTGTTCAAGCGCACCAGGAAGCGGTTCATTGTGCTGTATGCCTTGTCATAAAGCCAAGCTGCCTCAGGCCCTGCACTCTGCCGACGACGAGGTTGTCGCCGTTCTGCGCCACATAGTCCAACAGGCGCTTGGCGAAAAATGCCGAGCTCGTCGGAAACACGGCGCGAAGCGCCGCCCATGAAAACTTGAAGGATGGCCGCCACTTCGCGAAGTAGATCCGCATCACCTGGTCACGGCCGCCGACGAGAGCCGCCCGTAGATGATGCTCATGTAGCCGTAGCCAAGCATCGCGCAAGCGATATTGGTCACCGATGTGACGAGCAACTGAACCCAATCGATCGTCGTCGATTTCTCATACTCGAATCGCCGCTGGAGCAGCGCTGCGGGAATCGAACCCCACGGGCCAATCAAATACCCCAATGCCACGACCGGTATCACCGTGGTCGCTTCCGGCATCCGGAAAAAGACGCCAATCCAGGGCGCCAGCGTCACCATGACCAGGTACAGCGCGACGCCGACCACGAGCTGCGTCACGAAAATCGTCGACATCTGAATAGGCTCGATGGTCTTCGATCGCACCAGCGTCGCATTGAAACCGAACTCGAAGAGTCGGCCGGCCAACTGCATGAAAAACGCGGATGCCGCGGCAATGCCGAACTCACGTGGCGTGAGCAGGCGAGCCAGGATCATCGAGGCGGGAAACAGGAGGACTTCCGAAACTCCCTCGCGCAAGAAACCCCACGCGACGCCCCGCTGGGCGGTTTTCCTAGTGATTTCGTCTTGTCGATCCGCCGGCGCCTCACGCTATCCGACCTTCCTTTCCTCAGGCTCCATTGACGGGCCGGCGCCAGTCGCGGGTGAAATCCTTCGCGCGATCGCCGCCTTGGCAATTGCCCATCGCTCGAACTTGCGCGCGCGGAGGTGGCTCGCGCCCGGGCGGAGCCGGAGCGGATCCGCCGCGACAAGGGCCACCGCCGACGCGATCCCTCCGGCGGAGTTGTCCACGTGCACGGCGCCCTCGGCGAACGCCTCGCGCAGCAGCGGCCAGTCCGACACGATGACCGGCGTGCCCTGGTAGATCGCTTCGTAGGCGCCGCGCAGCATCGTGTGGTCGCGCGTCGTCAGCGTCAGCACCGCGTCGGCGCCCGCGATGCAGGCCGCCGTAGGCCTCGGTGCTGAGGAAGCCGGTCAGCGTCACGTTGGCCGGCATCCGCGCCTTGAGCTCGGGCGTCGAGGTGCTTCGGGTTGCCGGTGACGAAGAACCGGACGTCGGGCAGCTGCCGCGGCGGCGTCGAGGATCGCCGGCAATCGGCTCGTCGTAGTTGAACGAGCAGACCACGGCGACGGTGAAGCCGCGCCGGCCGGCGAAACGGCTCGATCGCTCGAAGACGACCGGCACGTCGGGCACGAGCGTGGCGTGCGCGCCCGACGCCGCGCACGAGCGCCGGCCATGTGCTCGTTGTGCACGAGCGTCGTGGCGGCCCGCCGGCACACGCAGCCGCTGCAGCCACTGCAGCCACCGCCAGCGCGGGTGCAGGAACGCCGCGGTATGGGCGTCGAGCACCACGCGCTTCGCCGTGCCGCCAGGCGTACCAGAACGCCGGCAGCGCGGCGAACGACGGGCGGCGTCATCACGAACACCGCGTCCGGCCGCTCGTCGCGAAGAATCCGCGCGGTCGTCGCGCCACTGCGCCGAGTACTTGAACAGGATCGTGGAGGCGCGGCTGCCGAACTGCGGCAGGTACACCATGTGCGACCGGCCGCCCAGCTCGCGCGCGGTGTGGTCGCTGCGGCTGCACGACTCGGCCCACGAGATGTAGGTCACGCGTTCATGCCGTGGCGCGGCACGGACGCTCACTGGCTGCCCGTCGAGCGCGCGCGGGCGCGCGAGCCGACGGCCCACGGGCGCAGCGCGCCCGTCAGCTCGTCGATGCCCACCAGGTCGATCACGGTCTGATCCGGCGCGCAGCAGCGCTCGGCAGCCGCGGCGACGTCCGGCAGCTGCTTGCCGACGATGACCACGTCGGCCGCCGCGAGCACCTCGTCGCAGTCGTGCGACCATCAGCTGCGCCACGTGCGGCAGGCGCTCGTCGATGTAGGCGCGGTTGCGCCCGAAGACGTCGCCCAGCGCGACGTCCGGATCGCAGACCCGCAGCGGCACGCCCTTGCCGATCAGCGCCTCGGCCAGGCGCACGAACGGGCTCTCGCGCAGGTCGTCGCTGCCGATCTTGAAGCTCAGGCCCAGCAGCGCCACGCGCCGCTGGCCGCTTGTCGAGCACGGCATCCACCACCCGCTGGATGTGCGCGTCGTTGCTGGCGAGCACGCTGCCGAGCAGCGGCGTCGCGAGGTCGCGGTCCTTGGCCACGTAGTCGATGGCGCGCAGGTCCTTCGGCAGGCACGAGCCGCCGAAGCCGAAGCCCGGGCGCAGGTAGCGCGGCGAGATGTTCAGCTCGCGGTCCTCGCAGAAGACGCGCATCACCTGCTGGCCGTCGATGCCGAGCTGCTGGCTGATGGCGCCGATCTCGTTGGCGAACGCCACCTTCAGCGCGTGGAAGTCGTTGCTGGCGTACTTCACCATCGACGCTTCGTCGGGCGCCACGCGGTGCACCGGCGCCTGCAGGTGCGCGTAGACGCCGAGCAGCACGTCGCCGGCGCTCGGCGTCGGTCTCGCCGATGACCGTGAACGGCGGCTGCTCGAAGTCGCGCGATGGCGCTGCCCTCGCGCAGGAACTCGGGGTTGACGCAGACGCCGAGGTCGCGCGCCGACCGTGCGGCCGCTGGCCCGCTCGAGCAATCGGGATCAGGCGCGACGTCAGCACGCCGGGCAGCAGCGTGCTGCGCACGGCGACCACGTGATACGCCGATGCGGCCGGCGAGCGCCGCGCCGATCTCCTCGCATCACGCTTCTCGAGATAGCCCGATTCGAGGCTGCCGTTGCGCCGGCTCGGCGTGCCGACGCAGACCAGCGACACGTCGGCGGCGTGCACCGCCGCCCTGGTGTCGCTCGGTGACCGTCAGCCGGCCTTCCGTCACCATCCGCGCCGAGCAGCTCGTCGAGCCCGGGCTCGGTGACGGGCGAGCGGCCCTGCCGGATCATCGACAGCTTGTGCTCGTCGACGTCCACGCCGATGACCGTCGTGGCCCGCCGACGCGAGGCAGGCGGCCGACACCGAGCCGACGTATCCCAGACCGAAAATCGCGATCTTCATTCAGACTCCTACCGCCACTCCGGGCGGCGCGGACGGCGCGGCGGTGGGCCGCTCGTCGATGAACATGCGATGCCACGACTCGAGCATCAGCAGCGTCCAGAGCTGGTTCTGCCACGACGCGGCGCCGCGCCAGTGCTCCTCGAGCATGCGGCTGACGGCGCCGGGCTTGAAGTAGCCGCGCTGCTGCGCACGCGGCCGTCGAGCAGCACGTCGCCGCTCATCTCGCGCAGCTCGTTCCGGAACCACGACTCGAGCGGCACGCCGAAGCCCTTCTTGGGCCGATCGATGATGTCGGCGGGCAGCAGCTGCGCGGACGGCCTTCTTGAAGATGTACTTCGTCGTGGTGCCGCGCAGCTTGAAGATCGGCGGGCAGGCTGGCCGCAAACTCCATGAACTCGTGGTCGAGCATCGGCGACCGGCCCTCGAGCCCGTGCGCCATCGTCGCGATGTCCACCTTCACCAGCAGGCAGTCGGGCAGGTAGTGGTTCACGTCCACGTCGAGCATCGCGTCGACGAAGGTCGCCGGCGTCGGACCGCGCGAACGCGTCGAGCAGCAGCCGCGGCGTGCCGTCGTCGCCGGCGGCCTCGAGGAACGCCGGGCGCGCAGACCTCGGCCTTGAGCTCGGGCTCGAAGATCATGACCCGGCGCGCATAGCGGCCCTCCGGCGTGTCGGACAGCCGCCGCAGCCACCGGCGCCCGCGGTACATGACCGAATCGGAGCGCGCCGGCGCCGGGCACGTCGCGCGCGACGCCGCCGACCGCCTTGCGCAGCGGCCGACGGCAGCCGATCGAAGCGCTGCGCCGGCGCGGTCGGGATGTAGCGGCGGTAGCCGGCGAAGTTCTCGTCGCCGGCGTCGCCGTTGAGCGCCACGGTCACGTGCCGCCGCGCCATCTCCGACAGGTAGTAGGTCGGGATCGCCGAGGCGTCGGCATACGGCTCGTTGTAGTGCCACACCAGCTTCGGGAAGATCTCCGCCGCGTCGGGCCGGACGACGAACTCGTGGTGGTCGGTGCCGTAGCGCTGCGCCACCAGCCGCGCGTACGGCAGCTCGTCGAACTCCTCCTCGTCGAAGCCGATCGAGAACGTCTTGACCGGCGTGTCCATCAGGCCGGCCATCAGCGCGACGACGGCGCTCGAGTCGATGCCGCCGCTGAGAAACGCGCCGAGCGGCACGTCGCTGATGAGGCGCAGGCGCACGGCCTCGCGCAGCCGCTCGAGCAGCTCCTCGCAGGCCTCGTCCTCGGAGAGCCGGCGCTTGGCCGCGTACGACAGCTTCCAGTAGCGCTCGACCGTGACCGCGGCCGTCCTGCACGAGCAGGTAGTGCGCCGGGCGGCAGCTTGTGCACGCCCTCGAACGCCGACAGCGGGCTCGGCACGTACTGGTAGTTCAGATACTCCGACAGCGCCTCGAGATTCGGGCTCGGCGTCGGAACGCGGGATCGGCGAGAAACGCCTTGGGCTCGGACGCGAACGCCATCCCGTCGCGATCGAGCCAGTAGTGCAGCGGCTTCTTGCCGATGCGGTCGCGCGCGATGAACAGCGTGCGCTGCCGCGCGATCCCAGATCGCGAACGCGAACATGCCCGCGGAAGCGGGTCACGCAGTCGACGCCCCACTGGCGGTACGCCGCGAGCATGACCTCGGTGTCGCTCTGCGACCGGAAGCGGTGGCCGCGCGCTTCGAGATCGCGTCTGCAGCTCGAGGAAGTTGTAGATCTCGCCGTTGAAGGTGATCGTCAGCCCGCCGTGCACGTCGGTCATCGGCTGGCGCCCGCCCTCGCTGAGATCGATGATCGCCAGGCGGCGGTGCCCGAGCCCCACCGGGCCGTCCGTCCACACGCCGTCCGCCGTCGGGGCCGCGATGCGCGATCAGGTCGCACATGCCCTGGACCATGCGCGGCGGCACCGGCGCGCCCGACAGATAGTTGTAACGTCCCGGCGATCCCGCACATGTCAGGCCACTCCCGAGCGCGGCAGCGTCTGCACCGGCGACGTGTTCGGAACGACGCCCTTCGACCGCGCCACCTCGATGTACATCCGCTCGTATCGCTGCATCATGCCCGCCAGCGTGAACTCGGTCTCGACGCGCTGCCGCGCCGCCGCACCCATCGCGGCGCCGCCGTCAGCGGCTACGAGCACGCGCCGCAGGGCGCCGGCCAGTCGCCGACGGATCCGACGGCGGGACGAGCACGCCGGTCACGCCGTCGGCAATCATCTCCTCGGCCCCGCCCACCCGCGTGGCCACGACCGGCCGGCCCGCGGCCATCGCTTCGAGGATCGTATTGGAGAGCCCCTCGGAGGTCGAGGACAGGACGAAGACATCGAGGGCGGCCAGCACCTGCTCGACGTCCGGCCGGTAGCCGAGCAAGCGCAAGTCGACGCCGCGCTCCGCCGCGCGCGCCTCGAGCCGGGCACGCTCCGGACCGTCGCCGGCGATCACGAGCGTGGCGGCGACGCCGCTCGTCGCCAAGCTCGGCCACAGCGTCCACGAGCGTCGCCTGATCCTTCACCGGCACCAGCCGCCCCACAGTGCCGACGATCCGGGCACCTTGCGGCAGCCCGAGCGCGGCGCGGGCGCCATCGCGGCCCGAGACGCGGAACCGTTCGAGATCGACGCCGTTGCGGATCGTCGTGATGCGGGCCGGCGGGAAAGCCGGTGTGGCCGCCATGCGCTCCGCCAGCACGCGACGACACCGACAGCACGCGGTCGGC
This sequence comes from uncultured Acidobacteriota bacterium, assembly GCA_963731785.1. Taxonomy (GTDB): domain Bacteria; phylum Acidobacteriota; class Vicinamibacteria; order Vicinamibacterales; family UBA2999; genus DASYRM01. Next base: position 96,748 of record CAVSWX010000006.1, on the reverse strand, counting down.
CGCCGACCAGCCCAGCCGCTGCAGCGCAGCGCTGATACGCCGCGCAGCTGCAAGGTGCCGTGCTCGCCGTGGACGACGACCGGCACGCGCGCCAGCCGCGCCGCCACCAGCCCCTCGAGCAGCGTGCCCCAGCGCATGGGTGTGCACGACGTGCGGCCGCTCGCGCCGGAACAGGCGATAGAGGTCGGCCACGACATGCACGTCGTTGCCGGCGCGGCGCGACGAGCTCGAACACCGGCACGGATCGGCTGCGACCAGAGCCTTGATCTCGCCGGCCGGCGTGGTGCTGCAGATGGAGCTCCGCACCCGCGACCGGGTCGAGCCCGTTGACGAGCTTCACGACGCCCATCTCCATGCCGCCCGTGCGCAGCGTGTAGACGACGTGCATCACCCGGACGGCATCCGAGGCTGCCCGTGTCTGCGCGCGCTGGCCCATCACGGCGTCCTCAGCCATCCTCGCCCGTTTCTCTGCCACGCCGGCTTCCGGGCCAGCTGAATGCGCTCCCAGAACCGGACGAGCGCGAGAAATTCCTCGTCGTTCAGCTTTCGGCAGCTGGGCCGGCGGAAGCCAGTCGCCTGCCGGACGCCTTCGCCCGGCCGCTCCGGAAGTCGTAGATGAAGCGCCCGCGGCCGCCGGGGGCCAGAAACGCCAGCTGTTTGCGGCCGCGCCAGGTCGCCCAGGTATTGGAAGAGCGGGGCATGGCCCCGCGCGGGCGCGCCGAGGCGCCCGGGCGCTTCCGCTCGCTCATCGCCGCCAGCAGCGCCGGCCGCAGCTCGCTCTGGCCGAACGGCTCCGGCACGAGCAGCGGCAGGTTGGCGACGACGAACGGCACTCGCGTCTGCGATCTCGTTCAGCACGTAGCCGTGGCCGAGGAACCCCTCGTCGAACAGGCTCTCACCGTGGTCCGACGTGACGACGACCCCGGCTCGCGCCCGCGCGCCGCGCGCACGGCGTCGATGACGCGCGCCGATAGCGCGATCGACGTTGGCCGCCGTGTTCGCGTACGTGGCCCACAGCCGCGTCGTGCTCGCCGGGCACGATGTCTTCGCGCGGCGAGCCGCGTGGCCGACGTGATCGTCTCGATGCCGGCGTGGGTGTAGGGAAAGTGCGTGTCGTGGAAGTTGACGCAGAGCAAGATCGGCCGATCCGCGGCGGCGCCGGCCGAGGAACTCGCGGACGTGGCCCTCGACGACCGCGAGCGGCACCGCCGAGGCTGCCCGGCGTCGACGACGTGGAGTAGCGCTCGTCGCGGTCGGTGCGCGCGTCGCTCGACGACGTCGGCGCGATCGAAGCCGATGGCGTACGCGGAGCCGCCGAACGACTCGTCCTGGCCGGAGAAGTAGCCCACCTGGTAGCCGCGGGACTTGAAGTCGTCGATGAGCGTCGGCGACGCCTGGAGGGCCGGCCAGGGTGCCGGAGAAGAGGTGGAACCGCGACTGCACCGTGTAGCCGTTGTGCGAGTACGCGGCCGGCGCCGAGTAGCCGCGCGCCGCGAGCGCGTCGAGCACCGGCGTCACGGGCTTCCCCTCGAACGCCGCGCCGACGAGATCGGCGCGGAAGCTCTCGAGCACCACGAGCAGCACGTCCGGCCGGCGCGGCCACGGCGCCGGGGTCGCGGCGGGCGCTCGCGAGCGGTGTCGCCGCGGCCGGCAGGTCGCCGGCGACGCCGTCTTCGTCGATGCCGTTGCCCGGCACGTCCACGGCGTACGGGTAGACCGCTCGCATCGATGCATCCGGATCCGACGAGCGGCCGACGATGCCGAAGCCGTCGCGATCGACGTCGGTCGCGCGTTGACCAGGGCGGCGAAGCGCCTGGCCGGCGGGCTTGCGCAGCAGCCCGTTCTCGAGCACGTCGCTGCGCGTGGCGCGACACGCCGAGCACGACCGACGCCCGCGCACGGCCAGCGAGCAGCGGCACAGCAGCGGGCTCCGATCCGCGCCGGCATCGCCGGCGCACGCCGTAGCGGTGGGCCATCCAGACCATCGCGGTCCGCTGCCGCGACAGCCGGCCACGAAGGCCAGCGCAGAGCGACCAAGCGACGCCGACGACACCGCGACGATCTCCCCGAGGTTGCCGCCGACCAGGTCGATCATCAGATCCAGATCGAAGGCGTCGCCGAGGTAACGCAGCACCTGGTACGCCACCACGTCGTAGAAGAGCAGAAGGCCGGCTCCGACCAGCAAGCCCGCGACGGTCGGCGCCGGCGCGCTGAGCCGGGTCCAGGCCAGCGCACGGTCACGAGCGCCACGACCAGGCCGATGAACGCCGCGTCCACGAGCAGCGACACCAGAAGGAACACGGCCGTCTGCACGGGTCCCTCGAGGTAGTCCTCGCTCAGGAAGCCGCCGCGGAAGAACCCCTTGCTGCGCTCGAGAAGCACCGCATCCACGACGGTGACAGCCGTCGCGCCGACGGCTGTCGCCACGGCCCATCGCGAAGCACGCCTTACCACGGGCGATCGATGTCGGAGTCGCCGTGGGTCACGAACCACCTCTCGGCGGAGAGCACGGTGTCGAGTGCCGCAGGCCGGCAGCCCCTCGGTATCGACGAGCAGGTAGCGCTCGGGCTGCCGGAGATGGAAGCCCACCCCGCGCAGCGCGCGGGTGAGTGCCGGGCCGATGTGATGGCAGAGCAGCGCGTCGACGCCGTCGCCCTCGACTCCGCGACACGCGGCCTTGATGATCTGCTGCAGCCGTGCCTCGTCGGACAGCGGCGCCACGAGATCGACCAGGAAGGCGCGCCCGTACCGATAGACGCCGTCGGGCGGACGGACCATCCAGACCGCGACGCCCACCACCGGGCCGCCATCGGTGATCTCGAGCCGCACGAAGGTCTGCCCCGGCTGGTCCACGTACTTCCAGTTCAGATACGACGCGTCGCGCACGACGGCACACGGCAGATCGGCGCGAGGCCTCGGTCCACAGCCGATCGTGGCGCTCGTCGAAGCGGTCGATCGGACGCACGGCCAGCGTGAGGCCGTCGTCCATCCAGCCGCGGACCGCGCGCGTCGCCCTCAGGCCGAGCCCGGCGGCCCACGCCGCCGGCTTCGGCAGCTTGCCCTGCAGCACCTGCCCGGGCGTTCACGACCAGCTGCGCGATCTGGAGCGGCGCCACCTGCTTCCAGCCGAGGCGCAGCTGAATCTCGCGCATCTCGGCGGTCTGCCCCAGCGACAGGCTGAACGGCTGCTCCTCGTGCGCCTGGACCATCAGCCGCGAGCCCGACGGCCTGCGCGCGATGCGGTCGAGCACCATCGTGTCGACCAGCCAGCCGGTCGGAGGCACTGCTCTCCCACCTTCAGCCGCACCGGGATGGATCCCATCTGCGCCGACGATCGCGCCGCGTCGCGATGAGCCAGAAGCGCGGCTCGGCACCCAGCCGGCGGGCCGAGGCCACGAACATCCAGCGCCAGCGCGCCGGAACGAGGTCGGACGGCCGCGGTCGGGAACGCGAGTCGCTGGAACGCGAGCATCTCGGCTTCGTCCTCGGGCCGGTATGCGTGACTGGATCGCCGTCCGGTGCCGCGCCGTCCGTGCGTGCGGCCGGGCCGTCAGGTCCACTCGACCGCACACCGGCGCCGGCGGCATCGGCGGGCACGTCGAGCTTCGGCAGCAGCTGCGCGGCCAGCGAACGCGACCGTCGGGTGGTCGAACACCAGCGCGCTGCACGAGAACCCGACCTGCGCTTCAGGCGGCCGACCAGGTCGGCCATCATCAGCGAGTCCACGCCCAGCTCGTAGAAGTTGCGATCCGCGCGGCACGCTGGCGGCGCTGTCGAAGCCCATCGTGTCGGCCACCTCGTGCTGCACCAGCGCCGCGAGCGCTGCCTCGCGTGCCGGCGGGGTCGACGTCGCGCAGGCGCGCGACCCAGGGCGCCGACGACGCGGGCGGCGCACCGGAGGCCGGCGCAGGCGCGCCGGCGACCGCGGCGAGCACGGGCCGCGCGCGGCGCGCTTCGTAGGCACGGGCCGGAACACGTCCCAGTCGATGTCGGCCACCATGACCTGCGGCGTGCCGCTGCCGACGCGCGGCGTCGAGTGCGCGCAGCGCCGCGGCCGGCTCGAGCCCGCGTTGCCGATGCGTTCGAACTGCTGCGAGGTGTTCGCCGGTGGCCATGCCGCCCCGCGCCACGGGCCCCAGTTCACGGTGATGGCGGCCAGTCCCAGGCGCCGCCGCTCGGCCGCCAGGGCGTCGAGGAACGCGTTGGCCGCGGCGTAATGCGCCCGCCCCTGAGCGCCCAGCATCGACGCCACCGACGAGAAGCACGACGAACAGATCCAGGCCGAGCGCCTGCGGTTCGCTCGTGCAGCAGCCAGGCGCCGCCCGCCTTGGCGGCCGCAGCCGTCTCGAGTCTTCCGCGGCGTCAGCGCGTCGAGCGGCACGGGCGCGTCCACGCCGGCCGCGTGCACGACGCCGCGCAGCGGCCGCCCGCCCGCGGTCGCCGCGGCGACCAGCGCGTCGACGCCGTCCGCGCGTGGACACGTCGGCGGCCACCACGTCGACCGTGGCGCCCTGCGACTCGAGCGCCGCGATGCGCGCGCGGCGCCGCGGCATCGACGCGGCGCGGCGGCTCGCCAGCACGAGGTGACGCGCGCCTCGGCCGACCAGCCACTCGGCCGCGTGCAGGCCGAGCGCGCCCAGCGCCGCCGGTGACGAGATAGGTGCCGTCGGAGCGACAGCGGCGGCGCGGACTGCGCGGTCGGCCGAGACGGTCACGAGCCGCGGCACGAGACGCGCCTCGCCGCGGAACGCGACCTGGTCCTCGTCGGTGTCGCTCGCCAGCTCTCGCGCACGAGCTGCTGCGCCGACCGCGGCGGATCGGCAGGGTCGAGGTCGACCAGCCCGCCCCAGAGGTCCGGGTGCTCGAGGGCGAGCGTGCGGCCCAACCCCAGACCGGCGCCTGCGCCAGCGGCACTGGCTCCGGGACCGCCGGCGACGCCGACCGCCCCGCGCGTCACGACCCACAGCGCGCGGACTGCGACACGCCGGCTCTGGCGAGGGCCTGCACGAGTGCACGATGCGTGATCGAGCCGGCGTGCGCGGAGCCCGCTGCGTCGCGTGAGCGTTCCGGTGCCTGGTCGCAGGGCGCGCACGTCGAGGATGCGGGCACGCGGCTGGCCCGCCGCGGACCACAGCCGCGTCGTAGTGCTCGGGATCGACACGGTCGATCCGGACGCGGCATCCATCCAGCGACGAACGCCGAGCCGGACTCGACGCGCACGACCGGATCGCCGCCGGCCACGAGATGCGTCGACGAGCTCGATGTCCGCCCGGTGCTCCGCGAGCACGACCCATGGTCCCTGCGGACGCGCGGCCTGACGGCCGCGGCTGCGGCTGCCAGGTCGAGCTCGTAGAGCTGCGGTCCGCGCACCCGCGCCCCGGGCGCCGACGGCGGCACGCCGGGCGTCGTGTCGTCCAGCACCGGCACGTGCTTCAGCCAGTACTCGCGGCTCGCCGAAGGCATACGCGGGCACGTCGACACGCGCGGCGCGCGTACGGCGCGTCGAAGGCCTGCCAGTCCACGTCGGCGCCGCGCTCGTACAGCTGGCCGACGCTGTCCGAGCAGCGTGCGCCAGGCGTCGGCGTCCTTGCGCAGCGACGGCAGCCACGCGGCCGTGCGTGTCGTCGGCCACGCACTGCCGCCCCATGCCGAGCAGCACCGGGTGCGGGCCGATCTCGACGTAGCGCGTCGACGCCGCTCGCGCTCGAGCGTCTGCATGCCGGCGGCGAAGCGCACCGGGTCCATGACCTGGCGCAGCCAGTACTCGGGCTGCGTCACCTCGCCTCGCGAGCGAACGCGCCGTCGACGCAGCTGACGAACGGCATCCGCGGCGGCGCGAACCGGATCTCGCGCACCACGCGCTCGTACTCGGCCAGCATCGGCCTCATCAGCGGCGAGTGGAACGCGTGCGACACCGTCAGCGCCTTGGTCTTGATGCCGTCGGCGCTCGAGCCGCGCCGAGATCTCGGCGACCGCGGCGCCGGCGCCGGAGATCACCACCTGCCCCGGCGCGTTGACGGCGGCGATCGCCACCAGTCGCGCGCGCCCTCGATGGCCGCCTGGCACGCGCGCCTCGTCGGCCATCACCGACGTCATCACGCCGCCGGCCGGCAGCGCCTGCATCAGCCGGCCGCGCGCCGCGATCAGCGTCAGGCCGTCCTCGAGCGACACGCCGCCGGCGACGCACATCGCGGCGATCTCGCCGACGCTGTGGCCCATCACGACGTCGGGCACGACGCCCCACGACTGCCACAGCTGCGCCAGCGCGTACTCGAAGCGCGAAGAGCGCCGGCTGCGTGTAGCCGGTCTGGTTGCAGCAGCTCGGCGTCGGCGCTGCCGTCGGGCGGCGAACAGCAGATCGCGCAGCGGGCGCTCGAGCAGCGTCGTCGAACACGCTCGGCGCAGCGGTCGAGCGCCGTCGCGGAACACCGGCTGCGTGTCGTAGAGCTGCGCGGCCCATGCCGGCGTACTGCGAGCCCTGGCCGGTGAACAGGAACGCGACCTTCGGCGGCGCGGCCGACGCAGCGGCCGCGGCGGCTGCGCGCCGCGACGCCTCGGCGAGCGCCTGCAGCAGCTCGTCGCGATCGACGGCCACGATCGCCGGCGCGGTGCGCCAAGTGCCGGCGGCCGGTGTTGAGCGCTGAAGGCAGACGTCGGCGACGTGCGACGTCCGGCTGACGCGCTCGACGAACGCCGCGAGCGCGCTCGAGCCTGCCGCGCAGCGCCGTCGTCGCTCGACGCCGGAGAGCGCCAGCACGTGGACCGGGCGCTCGGCTCGTCGGCGCGGCCGCTGGCCGGCGGCGCCGGCGGCTCTTCGACGATGACGTGCGCGTTGGCGCCGCCGACGCCGAACGAGTTGAGCCCGGCGCGGCGCGGCACCGGCGACGTCGCGGCCGTCGACGCGCATCGATCGGCTGCGGCCAGTCGGCCAGCGTCGCGCTGCACGTCGAACGGCATCTGGCCGAACGGAATCTGCGGGCTCGGCTGCGCCGAGGTGAGCGACGGCACGCAGCGTGCGGTGCTCGAGCTGCAGCAGCACCTTGATCAGGCCGACCACGCCGGCGCCCGCCTCGAGGTGACCGATGTTCGGCTTGATCGACCCGATGCGTGCAGCGGTGCTCGATCGTCGACGCCCGGGTCGTGCAGCGCCGGGATCGGCGTAGGCCAGCGTCAGCCCGCGCACCTCGATCGGATCGCCGAGCAGCGTGCCGGTGCCGTGCGTCTCGATGTAGGAGACCGTGCGCGGATCGACGCGCGCGGCGCTGCAGGCTGCGCCGAATCGCCTCGGCCTGCGCCTGCGGATTGGGCGCGGTGAAGCCCGACCGTGCCGCTGCCGGTGCTCAGGCCGGTGCCCTTGATCACGCCGTAGATGCGGTCGCCGCGGCGCAGCGCGTCGGCGAGCGGCCGCAGCACGACGACGCCCGCGCCTTCGCCGAGCACCGTGCCGTCGGCGTCGGCGCCGAACGGCTCGCACGACGCCGCGGCTCGACAGGATGCCGAGCCGGCCGAGCGAGCCGAAGCGATCGGGATCGAGAATCAGGTTCACGCCGCCGACGACGGCCACCGGCACTCGCCGGCCTTGAGCGCGCTGCACGCCAGGTGGAGCGCGGTGCCCGACGACGAGCACGCGGTGTCGACGGCGAGGCTCGGGCCGTGGAAGCCGAGGAGCTGCGACAGGCGGTTGGCGAGGCTGAACCCTTCCCAGCAGCGATACGGGCTGGCCGCGGCCGCCGCGCCCGCGTTGGCGCGGTAGCCGTAGTCGCCGTACATCACGCCGGCGAACACGCCGGTGTCCGGATCGTGCGACGCGCCGGCAGCGCCGGCGTCCTCGAGCGCGGCCCAGGCCACCTCGAGGAACAGCCGCAGCTGCGGATCCATGACCTCGGCTTCGCGCGGCGACACGCCGAAGAACTCGGGGTCGAACCGGCCGACGCTGTCGAGCAGCCCCGCCCAGTGCGGCCGCGCGTCCACGAGCGGCCGCAGGAAGTGCGGCGCGATCGGCCGGCACCGGCGTGACCGCGCTGCGGCCGGCGCGCAGCAGTTCCCAGAGCTCGTCCGGCGAGTTGGCGCCGGCGCAGCGGACGCCCATGCCGACGACCGCGATGTCGCCGGACGGCCCGACAGGTGCGGCCTCGTCGGCGCGGCGTCGTGCGCCGGCGACGGCTGCGCGGCGGCCTGCGGCTGCGACAGCCGCACGATCTCCTGCACGATCTGCTGACGGCGCGGTGCTCGAAGAGCAGCGTGCCCGGCAGCCACGGGAACCGCTCGCTCAGCGCGACGGTGATCTCGACGATGCGCAGCGAGTCGCAGCCGAGCGCTTCGAGCCGATCGACCTGCGCCACCTGCTCCGACCGGCACGCGCAGCGCCGCCGCGAACGCCTCGTGCACCACGTCGGCGACGTCGGCCGCGTCGGCCGCCGGCGCCGGCGAGGCCGCGGCGGCGCCGCTGCGGCCCTCGGCCGCGGCGCGCATGTCGGCGCCGGTGATCAGCTCGAACGCCGCGCGCGCAATCTGTTCCTCGCGCCGCCGCAGCGTCGCGGCGTCGACCGGCTGCGCCGCGGCCTTCGCCGCCGCCGTCGTCCTCGACGATCACCTCGCCCGCGACTCGCCGGCTCGAAGCGGATGCCGCGCCAGCACGTCCGCCGGCACATCGGCCTCGACCGCGCGCTCGTCGCCCTGACGCAGGTCTGCCGGGACGATCGACTCGAGGAACGACCGCGCCGGCGTGTTGCGCTTGGTCGTCTCGACGCGCAGCTTCACGCCGCGGGCACCGGCCGCCGCGCGCCATCGCGCCCGAGGTCGGCCACGATGCTGGTGCTCGACGCCGCGGCCGAGCACGCGGCAGCTCAGCAGAAACGTGTCGAGGTTCCACGCGTCCGGCGCCGCGCTCGGCGATGACCAGGCCGACCAGACCGTAGTCGCCGAACCGGTCGCGCACCCGCACGGTCCGGATCTCGTGGCGGCCGCCGGCGGCGAGCGCCTGCACGTCGGCTTCCTCGCGGCGGATGGTCGTGAAGTTGAACTGGTTGGTGCGCAGCGTCAGCTGCGCCGAGCGGCGGAGGTCCTCGGCGCTGAGCGGCGCGAAATCGACTTCGAGCTGCAGGCTCTCGATGAAGTCCTCGAAGGTCAGCGTCTCGGCGCGCAGCCTCCTGGCGCTGGAACTCCTCCTGGTACAGCGCGGTGCGGCGCGCGTCTTCCTTGGTGGCCTTGCCGGCGTCGAGTTCCCAGATGTGGCGCGTGCAGGCGCTCGGCGCGCTCGGGCTCCTGCGGCCACTGGAGGGTGAGCACTTCGGGGCAGCCGGCCCGCACCTCGGCGCACTCGACCGGGTTGTCGTCGATGAAGACGAAGCTGTCGAGCCCGAGGTTGAGCCGCGCGGCCAGCGTGCGGAGGTTCTGCGACTTGGGCTGCCAGTTGATCATGGCCGCCACGACCTGCTCGCGGCGGAGGCCGAAGTCGGGCCGGGTCTCGAACACGCGCCACACGTCGGGCTCTTCGTTCTTGCTGCACAGGCACACGCAGCACGCCGCTCTCGGTGAGGCGGCCGAGCAGCGCGTGCAGCGCGCGGTGGCCGGCGTCGAACTCGACGCCCTCCGGCGCCCACTTCGCCGACGACGCCCCGCCACAGCGTGTTGTCGCAGTCGACCACCACGACCTTGCGCACCGGCGCGAGGCGCCGATAGACGTGGCGCGACGACGATCGCCGCGAGCACGTGCAGGTAGTCGTCGCGATACGGGATGTGCGCGATGTCGTCGCGCAGCGCGTCGTGCACCGCGTCCTCGTCCACCTCGTAGTGGGCGTGGAAGCGCGACGGCGGGCACGACCTGCAGGCCGGGCACGCCGGCCAGCGCCGCCGCAATCGCGTCTTCGGTCTGTCGGACGAGGATGCTTTCGGCCGACGAGGCGCGCGCCGTAGGACGGGCAGAAGACGAGCAGCGTCTCGACGCCCGCCTGGCCGCGATGGGCGCGGACCGCGGCCTCGAAGTCGTGCGGCCGTCTGCTGCAGGTACTGCCGGACGCGCTCGATGTCGGCGACGTGATCCGTCGGGCAGCTCGCGCAGCCAGTCGCGCACCCGCAGCAGCACGACGTTGGCGCCGCGGCCGCGCGCGTTGAGCAGGCTCGACGGATCGAGCAGCGACTGCAGCACCTGCCCGTACGGCGCCACGTCGACCGCGGCGTCGAGCGCCAGCTCCTTCACCCAGAACCGCAGCGCCGGGAGCAGCGGATCGGTCGTGAAGCTGGCGGCGACACGGATGGAGAGCTCGGGCGCCCTGGCCGGCGCCGCGTCGCGGCGCGCCTCGAACGGCGGGAACTCCGACAGGAGGTGGACCGCGCCGGCCGTCCAGCGCGCGGCCGTGTGGTTGACGATGTGCGCCGCCGCCCAGTCGGCCGGAATCGAGCCGAGCACCCCCGACGGCGTGTCGTTCCATCGGGTCTGCAGCACGGGCGGCCGCGCGATGAGCCCGGCCAGCTGCGGGCGCTCGCGCACCACCGTGCGCAGCAGGCTCTCGCCGGCCTGCTTGACCGCCACGTAGTGGCTGAATCCGGCCGGCGTGTCCTGCACGAACGACGACGACACGAACACGACCGCGCCGCCGTCTTCCGCCAGGGCGGGCGCGAACACCTGGAGGGGCGTCTCGACCAGGCGCAGGTTGTCGCGCACGTACTGCTCGCGCCGCATCGCCGACTCGGGGCCGATGCGCTCGGCCGCAGGCGGCGCGCACGCATTGAGCACGAGCAGATCGAGGCGGCCGTGCGTGCGCACGGATCGCGTCGAGCGTGGCGGCGCACCACTCCGCATCGCCGGCGTCGCCGGCGATGAACTCCACCCGTGCGCCGCGCGCCGCGCAGCTCCGCGTGGAGCGACCGGCGGCTGGTCGTCGTCCTGCCGCGCGCTGACGTACACGCGGCAACCGGCCAGCGCCAGCGCAGCGCACACGTCAGCGCCGAGGCCGCGGCTCCCGCCGAGCACGAGCGCCACCTTGCCGGCCAGCGCCTGTGTCGCCGGCTCGAGCCTGGCGGCGAGCTCCGAGAGGTCGGCCTGCGCGGGGCTGAATGGCACATAGGCTGCGCAGCAGGGCCGTCGCGACGAGGGTGCCGTCGGTCGTGGCCACGACGAGCTCCGTATCGAGCAGCCGGAACTGCCGGTCGAACCGGACCGCCCGGGCCTTGAAGCGCAGCGGCGCGCCGGCTGGCGCGTCGCGCATGGAGCGTCAGCGTGATCCGCGTGAACAGCGACTTCAGCCCGGGCACTTCCATGCCCGTGACATAGCTGCACAGCGCGAGCACCCGGGCGCCGGTGGCGGAGATGGCGGCGCCGTACTCGGGCACGCGGCCGGCGCCGGCGGAGTACTCCCCGGTCACGGCGGCGTCCCGGAGCGTGTCGAGCGCGGGCGCAGCCGGAACCTCGCGGACGGCGGCCGTGGCCGTGGACACCCAGGAGAGGTCGAGTCCCGCTGGCGCGGGCGCCGGCTCGAGGCCGGCGCGCACGTCGAGCACCAGCTGGTCGCCCTGCTTCAACGAGACGCCGAACCCGTCCGGAGCGGACGTGGCGTGGATCCGATACCGCGGCCCGATGAGTACGGCGTTCCTGAACTCGATGTCGAGCGTACGCACGGACGCGTCCGGCCGGCCGGCAGCCCCGAGCGAGCGGAGCACCGTCAGGACCCCGTGGACGACCTGCTGGCCGAAGTGGGTCTGCCGGGCGAACAGCGGATCGACGTGGAGCGGGTTGCGGTCAGCAGACCACGTCGCAAACCCGGAGACGTCGTCGGGTGAAAAGGTGATGTCTGGCTCGGCGTTCACAGGTTCAAATGCGGTTGCCTTGATCGTCGCATACGAACCTGGAGGCGATGGCCCGCGAAGGCCCGTGAACCTCTAGATCGCTGAGAACGCTAGGCTTGTGCCCGGTCCAGGACTGCAAGATAGTCGCCAGACTTGGCGCCGGACGCTGCCTGCAAATGCCGGTGATGAACCGGCTGGCGAGGAGGCGAGGACAAAAGTCAGCCCTGCAAGGGACTTCTTCCCTGAAGTCTCAAGAAACAGTCGCGCCCCTACCCCGTAGTCTCGGAGGCTGGTGCCCGCGGCGGGCACATGGTTTGCGAGCGACCGTCCTTTACTAATGGACGCCCGCGCGGTCTACATCCAGCTCACTCACCCATCTCCAGCGCCTCGAAGCCGAAAGCATCCACATCATGCGGGAGGTGGTCGCCGAGTGCGAGCGCCCGGTGATGCTCTATTCGATCGGCAAGGACAGCGCCGTCATGATGCACCTGGCCATGAAGGCGTTCTACCCGTCCACGCCGCCGTTCCCGTTCATGCACGTGGATACCACCTGGAAGTTCCGCGAGATGATCGCGTTCCGCGACGAGTCGGCGCGCCGCCTCGGCATCGACCTGATCGTCCACATCAACGAAGAAGGCGTGAAGGCGGGCATCAACCCCTTCGACCACGGCTCGGCCGTCCACACCGACGTGATGAAGACGCAGGCGCTCAAGCAGGCGCTCGACAAGCATCAGTTCGACGCCGCCTTCGGCGGCGCGCGGCGCGACGAAGAGAAGTCGCGCGCCAAGGAGCGCGTCTTCTCGATCCGCTCGGCGCAGCACCGCTGGGATCCGAAGCAGCAGCGGCCCGAGCTCTGGCGCCTGTACAACGCGCGCATGCGCAAGGGCGAGAGCATCCGCGTCTTCCCGCTGTCGAACTGGACCGAGCTGGACATCTGGCAGTACATCCACGCCGAGAACATCCCGATCGTCCCGCTCTACTTCGCCGCCGATCGGCCGGTGGTCGTGCGCGACGGCCAGCTGATCATGGTGGACGACGATCGCATGCCGCTGCTGCCGGGTGAAACGCCGGAGATGAGGCGCGTGCGGTTCCGCACGCTGGGCTGCTACCCGCTGACCGGCGCGATCGAAAGCGACGCCGCCACGCTGCCGGCGATCATCCAGGAAATGCTCCTGACGCGCGTGTCCGAGCGCCAGGGCCGCGTCATCGACAGCGACCAGTCGGCGTCGATGGAAAAGAAGAAGGTCGAGGGATACTTCTGATGTCCGGCATGCCCTCGATGGTCGACGCCGAAGTCGACGCGTATCTCGGCCGCCAGGAGCGGAAGGGCCTGCTGCGCTTCATCACCTGCGGCAGCGTCGACGACGGCAAGTCCACGCTGATCGGCCGGCTGCTGTTCGAGAGCAAGACGCTCTTCGAGGACCAGCTCGCGGCGCTGGCGGTGGACTCGAAGAAGTCGGGCACGCGCGGCGGCGAGATCGACTTCGCGCTGCTGGTCGACGGCCTCTCGGCCGAGCGCGAGCAGGGCATCACGATCGACGTCGCCTACCGGTTCTTCTCGACCGACCGCCGCAAGTACATCGTCGCCGACACGCCCGGCCACGAGCAGTACACGCGCAACATGGTCACCGGCGCGTCAACCGCCGACCTGGCGATCATCCTCATCGACGCGCGCAAGGGCGTGCTGACGCAGACGCGGCGTCACAGCTACCTCGTGTCGCTGCTCGGCATCCGGCACGTCGTGCTCGCCATCAACAAGATGGACCTCATGGACTACTCGCAGGAGGTCTGTCAGCGGATCGAGGCCGACTATCGCGCCTTTGCGACGCAGATCGGCATCGACGACGTGTTGTGCATCCCGATGTCGGCGGTGCACGGCGACAACGTCTTCGTGCGCAGCGAGCGCATGCCGTGGTACCGGGGCCCGTCGCTGATGGAGCACCTCGAGACGGTGCCGATCGAGCAGGAGCCGGCCGCGGGGCCGTTCCGCCTGCCGGTGCAGTGGGTGAACCGGCCGAACCAGGACTTCCGCGGCTTCGCCGGCGTGATCTCGAGCGGCTCGATCCAGGTGGGCGATCCGGTGGTGGTGCTCCCGTCGGCGCGCGCCAGCCGCGTCAAGACGATCGTCAACGGCTTCGCCGAGATCGACCGCGCGGTCGCCGGGCAGGCGGTCACGGTCATGCTCGCCGACGAGGTCGACGCCAGCCGCGGCGACGTCCTCGCGGCGACCGACGATCGCCCGGCCGTGGCCGACCAGTTCGAGGCCACGCTGATCTGGATGAGCGAGCAGCCGATGCTGCCGGGCCGCTCGTACCTGCTCAAGACCAATACGCAGACCGTCGCCGCCACCGTCGCGCCGCTGAAGTACAAGGTCAACGTCAACACGCTGGAGCACACGGCGGCCACGCGGCTCGAGCTGAACGACATCGGCGTGTGCGGCCTCGAGCTGAGCAAGGCCGATCGTGTTCGAGCCGTACAAGCAGAACCGCGAGCTCGGCGGCTTCATCCTGATCGACCGGCTGACCAACGCGACCGTCGGCGCCGGGCTGCTCCACTTCGCGCTGCGCCGCTCGCACAACGTCCACTGGCAGGCGCTCGACATCGACAAGCAGCGTGCGCGCGAGCCAGAAGGGCCAGAAGCCCTGCGTGCTGTGGTTCACGGGCCTCTCGGGCGCGGGCAAGTCCACGATCGCCAACCTGCTCGAGCGCCGGCTGGTCGCGCTTGGGACGCCACACCTACCTGCTCGACGGCGACAACGTGCGCCACGGCCTGAACAAGGACCTCGGCTTCACCGAGGCCGATCGCGTCGAGAACATCCGCCGCGTCGCCGAGGTGGCGCGGCTGATGGCCGACGCCGGCCTCATCGTGCTGGTGTCGTTCATCTCGCCGTTCCGCGCCGAACGGCGCATGGCGCGCGGGCTGATGGCCGAGGGCGAGTTCATCGAGGTGTTCGTGGACACGCCGCTGGACGTGGCCGAGACGCGCGACCCGAAGGGTCTCTACAAGAAGGCGCGGCGCGGCGAGCTGAAGAACTTCACCGGCGTGGACTCGCCGTACGAAGCCGCCGGAACGCCCGGAAGTCCGCGTGGACACGACGACGCTGCCGCCGGCCGACGCCGCCGAGCACATCTTCGATTACCTCATTACCGCCGGGCTTGCTCGAAAGCCTCTAAGGAGACGCGTGCCCGCTTTCGCTGAACCCGAACGCCTGCAGTCTGCCGCCGCGCGGGCACGGCTGCTCGAGTCCCTGCGTCGGCCTGGTGCGCGAGGCGCACGGGGAAATCATGCGGATCTACGCGCGCCCGGTCGAGGCGCGAGCTGAAGGCCGACCAGTCGCCGCTCACGGAGGCCGACCTCGCGTCGCACCGCGTGCTGACGGCCGGACTGGCGCGTCTGGCGCCGCTGCTGCCGGTCGTGTCCGAAGAAGGCGGGCTACCGCCGGCCGCCGAACGCGCGTCGTGGCCGGCCTACTGGCTCATCGATCCGCTCGACGGCACCAAGGAGTTCCTCGCCAAGAACGGCGAGTTCACGGTGAACGTGGCGCTGATCGAGGGATCGCGGCCCACGCTCGGCGTCGTGGGCGTGCCCGCGCGCGATCAGCGTGTTCGTCGGCGATGTCGCGCACGGCATCGCCCGCCGTCTCGATGTCGAGCGGAGTGCGCGACCTGCGCGCACGGCGCTACCACGGTGCGCCCGCCACGGTCGTCGCCAGCCGCCGGCACGGCGGCGACGCAGCTCGAGGGCGCGCTCGAGGCCGCTCGAGCGACGAGCATGGCCCGATCGAGCTGCGGAACGTCGGCAGCGCTCTCAAGTTGTGCCTGCTGGCAGAGGGAGAAGCCGACGTCTACCCGCGTCTCGCGCCGACGTCGGAGTGGGACACCGCCGCGGCGCAGGCCGTGCTCGAAGCGGCTGGAGGTGCCGTGCTGCAACTGAGCGGCAACTCCGCTCGTCTACAGCAAGCCGGAGATTCTGAACCCCGAGTTCGTCGCGGTCGCGGATCCGTCGGTGAACTGGCTGCGCTACTTCCATTGAGCCGGGTGCCGACCTCCGGCCCTCGTTTCTTCCGTCGAGCATCGATTCGATCACGACAGTTTCGATGAGCAAAGGCGCCAGGCGGACGCTCGGAGACGAATGGCTCGACGCATTCGAGGCCGCGCGGCAGGTGCGCCGCCGCGCGGACAAGTCGATTGCGTCGCAGTTCGCCGAAATGGTGCGGCTATGGAGACTGCCGAACCGAATCACTCCGGACGAGTACTACGCGCTGTGCCTCTACGACGACAAACGGTTCGACCGGGCGACCAAGGCCACCTTTCTGGGCCGCCGCGCCAAGCCGTACGTGTATCGCGTCAATTCGCGGTCATGGCAGGCACTGGCCGATGACAAGCTGACGAGCCTTGCGCAGCTCACGGCCTACGGTTTCCCGATCGCCCGGACCTACGCCACCTTCGCACCAGGGCGAATTTTCCCAGGCGCAGTGACATTGGAAACGTCGAGCGATGTTGGCGCTTTTCTGCGAAGCGCGGCGGCTCCCTACCCTCTCTTCTCGAAGCCCGTTGCCGGCGCGCTCGGGAGAGGGGGACAGGCGCTCACCGGCTACGATTCCCGGCGCGACGAGCTGAGCCTCGGAAACGGCACGACCATGTCGGTCGCGTCGTATCTCGACGAAGCCAAACGGGTGAACCCGGGCGGCACGCTGTTTCAGGAGCTCGTCAAGCCACATCCGGCGCTCCGCACGATCAGCGGCGATCGCCTGTCGACCGTGCGGGTGCTCGTGTTCAATGGTCGCGACGGCGCGAGCACGATTCATCGCGTCGTCTGGCGAGTGCCCGTGGGCGCCAACATGGTCGACAACTTCCGCCACGGCCGGCTGGGGAACATGCTGGCGAGCGTCTCGATTTCGGACGGCACGGTCCGTCGGGTCGTCAGTGGCATCGGCCTCGAGATGCGGGACGTCGAGCGGCATCCCGACACGGGGCAGGCGCTGATCGGCGTGAAGCTGCCCGACTGGGCGCGACCGATCGACGTGTGCCTCGCCGCGAGCCGTGTGTGGAGTGGCCTTCGCGTGCAGGGCTGGGACGTCGCTCTCAGCGATCGTGGCCCGCTGCTGATAGAGGTGAATTTCCGCGCCGATTTCGATCTGCTGCAGTTCGCGGAAGGGGCAGGCGTGCTGGACGACGCCTGGCGACGTTTCATGAACGCCCACCTCCCCGGCCAGGAACGCGCCGACTCCTAGGGCTCTGCGCCAGGGTGGCGTGGCGGCGCAGGAAACGAGATCGCTCTCGCCCACGCTCTCAAGTGCGTCTTCTCGAAGAACCGCGTCTGCGGAGGGTAGAGATAGGACACGAGCCACGGGACGAGCAGCTTCGCGAACTTGGACAATCGCCCCCTTGGAATTCGTCTCGTAACCCCCAGCCTCTTCACCTCTTCTCGATACAAGCGAACGACCCGCGGAATCATGCCCCAATCCCGGGACAGCTGGAGCATCTTCACGGTGTGGATGAGGAAGATGTTGCAGAACTTGTCTTCGATTCTCGCCCGTTCTTCGGGCGTGGACGGAAACTCCTTCGCCACTTCGACGCTGAGCGACGCCGTCAGCAACCGGTCGTAGAACCGATAGGGTTGCCGGCCGGCCGTTCGCGTGAGCGATTCCTCATCCTGATGATGGTAGTAGCCGACGAGATCGGACTTGTAGAAGCGACCCACGACCAGCGGCAGCCAGAACAGCCACAGCGTGTCTTCGTACATGCAGTGTTCCGGAAAGCACAGGCGGTGGCGAAGCAGAAACGCCCGGTTGAACAGCTTCGTCCACAACCACCCGACCGAGTGAAGGAGAAAGAGTCGCGTCACCTCCTCGGCGCGGTACTCACCAGGCGGAAGGGCGAGAGCACCGGCGCGCGCGCCGATCGAGGGCCGGACACGGCCTGCCGTCCCAGTAAAGTGCTCGACCCCGAAATCGATGAAGTCATAGTCCAGGTGGTGCAGTTCCCGAAGGACCGCGATTGCCTGCGGGTTGATGTCGTCGTCCGAGTCCACGAACCAGACGTATTTCCCGTTGGCGCGCGCCAAGCCGTTGTTCTTGGCCCCGCCAGGCCCCTTGTTCTCTTGCGTGCCGACGATACAGGGGCAGCGAATGCTCTCCCGGAGCGCTTCCAGGTATTCGACAGTGTCGTCGGTCGATCCATCATCAATCAGGACACACTCGACGTCGGGGCCCGACAAGCCTCGAAGGGTCGTACCAAGGCGCGCCATCTTGAGCATCGCGTTGTGGCAAGGCACGATGATCGACAGTAGCGGGCTCGGCGATGAGTGATTCGTCATCGAGATGTACAGTCGCGTTCGATTGCGGCACACGCGGATTACGTCATCTCGAACCAGAACGACACACCGCTGTACCCCCCGGTCAACGAGCGGTAACGCCGGAACGACTCCTGAAACACGTCCTCGCGCCAGAGCGAGTTCGTCAGATCGGCCAACGACGGATCGGAGCTGACGTAGGCGAGCGGCAGGAGAACCTTCATCCTCGAGAATCCGGCGAGCAGATAGGCCGCCAGCAAATACTGCTCGGAGTAATAGCGCGCGCGCCAGTGGGACGGGTAGTCGAACGGCCAGAAGATGTCGTGAATGTGCACGACCACCCCTGGCTTCAGACGCGGCAGGACATCGAGAAAGAAGACGGTGGCATCGCTGTTCTGAAACACGCGGTGAGAGTTGTCGATGAAGAGGAAATCTCCCTCGTGGAGCTCGTCGAACAGCGACAGGTCGGCGTTCTCGAGAGGCTGCCGGATGACACGATCACAGAGAGCGTCGACGCCGGACCGCGGCGCGGGGTCGAGCGACGTGATCTCGGTCGCAAGGGCAAGATCCCGTACCGCACGCCTGGCAAACTTCGTGGAGTGGCCCGATCCCACTTCGATATAGCGGCGTGGTTTCCGAACGCCGAGGAGGCTGTACAAGGCGACCGCGTCCAGCGAGGAGAAGAACGGGTTGTTCCAGACGGGTTCATCGGGGCGGGCCTTGTCGCTCTTATCCGACACCCTGGCGAGCTGCCCGGAGAACGTCGCCAGCGACGTCAAGGTCGCCCTGTATGCGTCCCGGTCGCGAGCTAGAATGGCTGAGATCGCCGGATGAGGAGCGTTCCCCTCCCCGTATCGGGGGAGGGGTTGCAACGGGTAGTCGAGCAGAATTGGGAAACCCAAGGCCGTGATCGCTTCCGGATCTCCGCTGATGAAGCGATGGAATACAAACCGGAGCGCTCGCTGTCGCAGACGTAGCATCGCTGAAACATCCACCTCGAGTGTCGTTGACCGGAACCCCAGACGGCTGACCGGAACGCGCCAAGGCGCCAGCACGCCGTTCAATCTTCTGAATTGTCTCGGTTGATACAAAGCCTGAGTCGACGGCAGCGCCATGATGCGGTAGCGTTCTGAACGTCGGAGGAGACTGTGTCTAAAGTCTTGGGCCTTCACAGGGACCACATACGGCATGCAAATGGCGAGGAGCAGTCGTTCTCCGCACGCTGGCGCGAGCTGGCCCTGGCGAAGGGGTTCGACGTCAGGGCGCTCGGCGGGGAGCGCTCCCAGGACGTCAGCAAACCTACAACCTGAATCGTCGAGTCGGTTACAGATTTCGAGTCGCTTGAGTCGACGCATCGACTGGGATCCCACCAAGATCGACGTGAGAGCCGTGAAGCTGGCGTTCGACGTCGCAGCGCGGCTCGGCACACAGTCGATGGCGATCGACTTCCTCAGCAAGGACGGGGCACCAGTCATCCTCGAGACAGCTACACCTTTGGCAGCTGGGCCGTGCGCGACTGCCCAGGGCATTGGCTTCGTCCTCCTCACCCGAGCAACCATCGCTGGAGTGGGTGGACGGATCCATGCGCCCCGAGGACGCGATCTTCGAGGACTTCACGAACGGCTGGTAGTGCCGGGCGCGCCGACACCCCAGTTCCTCATCGGCTGAAGAAACCGGCGCGCGTCAGCCGGGCCCCCTCGCGCCCAGGGCCGGACCACGCGCGAAGAGACAGCGACGCGTCGCGGAGCACGAAGTCCGAGCTTGTACCAGTTGTCCGCCCAATACTGCGCGCTGACGACGCGCCGCCAGACCCCCTGCGCCTGCCAGAACCACGATTCGAGGGCGCTGCGGGTCCTGGTCCGTGGCCGGAATTCCAAGGCGTATCCGCACGCGTGGAGTTCGTCGCCGGCAAAGGCTTCGAAGCACTCGATCTCGCGCCAGGTGAGCTGCTGCCTCCACTTGCTGGCGTTGTTCCCGCGCACGTATGCACGCAGCCGGGGGGCCGCCGCGGCAATGACGTCAGTGTGGTTCACGATACCCAGGCTGTCGGCGACGCGGCCCATGGTGCCCACGGGATCGGCCAGCAGGTCCTCGTATCGGATTTCGAGGAAAGCTCCCGGAGCCACCTGCGCGCCGAATGCCCGGATGTCGCTGATGGTCCGCTTCCAGTCGAGCGCGGCCTCGTAGGCGTTCTTCGGGCCGAAACCGGTCTTGAAAATCGACTGCGCCACATCGCGGCCGTCACGAACGACGTGAAGGAATTGCGCGTCGGGAAACAGCTCGTGAATGATCGGCAGGTGACGACAGTACTCGGGCGTCTTGTCTCCCCAACGCGTATGCCCCTGGCTCGCGGCGAACTGTTCGAAAATGCTCCTGCAGTGCTCCGCTGTACGTCCGATCCGACACCGCGCGCGCGGCGCGATCGACGTCGAGTACGAAGCCGAAGTTCTGCCGGGTGCGGGCGAAGAACCGCTCGCGGCTGATGTCGCCGATCATCCAGCGCAGCCGGCTGTCGTCGCGCAGATCACCGTAGTGGGCGAGCTTTCGGTGGTAACGAACGATGAACTGGCTCTCGGTGCCGAAGTTCACGCCGAGGTGGTCGAGCAGCAGGCGGCACACCAGGCTCGTGCCGGAGCGCGAATGCCCGAGCACGAATACAGGGCTGAAGCGCGTGTGGACGGGATGAACGCCGGGACGTGCACTCACGGGTTTCCTCCTTGCCAACCTGACTGCGGCAAGGGCCCTGCGGCACCCCGACGCCCGCCAGTGCCTCCACACTAGCGGCCGGGGGTTACGGCTCTGCGAAGTTCGTGTCACGTCGCGCTCTCGAGCATTTACGCCGTGCGCTACGATCTGAAGTCCGGAGCCTGAAACCAGAGCTGATGAAGGATCGCCTGAGACTGGCCTTGTTGTGGTGCCTGCGTGCGGTGGGCGGGTTTGCGCTGGCGCGCGCGCTGACCCGTCGCGCGGTCATGATCGTTGGATGGCATGGGGTGAGCATCGGCCGGGAGCACGAGCGTTTCGCCGGGTTGTTCATTTCGAAGCACTCCCTGCGGCAGCGGCTGCGCTTTCTGGCTCGTCACTACAAGGTGATCGATCTCGATGAGCTGGCGCGGCAGCACGCGTCGGGAGTGTTCGAACCCCGGCAGGTCGTGCTCACGTTCGACGACGGGTTCGAGAATTTCGCCGAGGCCGCCGTGCCACTGTTGCGTGAATACGCATTGCCGGCCACGAACTACCTGGTGTCGGAATACCTCGAGACGCGCGGGCCAAACTACCGCATGATGGTCAGGGACGCAGTGCGTCTGGCGCGGCCACGCGACTCGAACGTCACGCTGCCACACGGCACGACCGTACGTCCCTCGGCGCCGCTCCTGGACCTCGAAGCGGCTGCATTGGCCGAATTCGACCAGTTGCCCCGCGATCCATCGCCGCGCGCAGCGTATGTCTCGGAGCTCGGTCGCGTCCTCGGCGTCGACGTCCAGAGCCTGCTCGACGCCAGGATCTGGCACTGCATGGCGCCTGACACCGTGCGCGCGCTCGCCCGCGAGGGCTTCGCGATGCAGCTCCACACGCATTCGCACTTCAACGTGGTGGACCACGCCGACATCGCCGGCGAGCAGGTGCGCCTGTGCCGCGCCGCGGTCGAGCAGACCACCGGACTGCCCGCTCCGCACTTCTGCTATCCAAGCGGCCGCTGGACCAAGGCGATCTGGCCGACACTCCGACGCGAGGGTGTCACGACGGCCACGACCACGCGGAGCGGGCCGAATTTTCCCTCGACCCCTCTGCTCGCCCTGCGGCGTCTGATGAACGGCGAGGATCGCACGCAGCTGGAGTTCGAGTTCGAGTTGAGCAACGTCCGGTGGCTGCTCGCGCGGCTGTCAGGGCGCGCCGACCACTCGACGCCCACCGAAAAGAGCCGTGCCTACCGGGATACGGGGAGCAACCTGTGATGCCGCTTGCGGACGGCCAGCGCCCGGCTCCCGGCACGCCGACGGTGTCGGCGCAGGTAGACGCATGGCGAGCGGCCGCCGCCGCCGCGGCCGCGACGCGGGACCAGGAATTCTCCACCTCGCGGTTTGCAGCGGAGGTGGCCCGGATCGAGCAGGCTGAGGGTCCGGCCCGCCGCGCGGAATTCCTCCGCGCGATGCTCGCCGCACTCCTCGAACGCATCGGCCGCGCATTGCCGCGCTGAGACTGCCGGACACCGTCAAAGCCCTGATCGGCAACGAGTACGCGCGCATCGAACGGCAGATCGCGTCGGCGCCGGATCGACGATTCGACCTGCGGCTGCACAGCCTGCGCTGCGACTTCCGCATCGTCGCGTTCAACCGGATCCCGGCAGGCGTCGAACATTTCGAGGTCGGCGGCGTGCCGCGGAGCCTGCTATGGAAAGGCGGCGGCGCGCAGGCCGCGCCGCTGCTGGCGCTGTTCGCGCGGGCCGGCGGCGTCAAGCCGTTCTATGTCGGCCACCTCGCGCACGGCATTCCGCCGCGCGCGTTCCTGCTCGTCTACAACGAGCGGTCGCAGGCCGAGTGGCAGCGCAACGTCGCCGCGAGCCTGCAGATGAATCCGCACATCCGCGGGTTCATCGCCTCGGGCTGGTTCTACGACCCGCAGCTTGCCTCGGTGAGCCCGCACCTCGCCTTTATCCGGGAAGGATCCGTGGCACATGGCGCCGTGCTCGCGCGGGTCGGACCGACGGAGGGCGCGATCAAATACGCGTTGGCGCGATCGCCGGAGCGCCAGCGGCTCTACGATGGCGGCGAGTACCTGCCGACGAGCCATGCGGTGATCTGGACGCGGGAGGCCATGCTGAAATGGGCCGGGCTGGCCTGAAGGCTAATCCAGGCCGAAGACATCCTTGGTGGGGATGCCGACGTGCACGGCGCCGCTCCGATCCGCCTGGACGTTGGCTTCGATGACCACCGGTCCCGCCGGCGTCATCGCCACGTCGATGCCCGCGAAATTCATGTAGGGAAAGACGCCGAGCGCCTGCTCGGCCAGTGTCCTCGCCTCGGCCCACATCGGCAGCTCGACACCCTCGATCTGCACACCGGTGTCAGGATGCGCGGCGTACTCGCGGCGGGACGGCTTGCCGTCGAGCGCCGCCGACATGCGGCCCGTCTTCACATCCACCGGCGCAACCACCCCGCCCGCAGACCGGTTGTCCACGAGCGATCCCTGACGGCCGATGCGGAGGAACGCGAGGCGGGTGCCGACGACACCGTCGCGCCGCAGCACCCAGATGCGGAGCGTGTTGACGCTCGACGAATTGAAGGCGGCATATGCCGGGTGCTGGTCGAGGTACACCTCGATGACTCGCGCGCCCGCACCGAGCAGCTCGATCAACTCGCGGGCGCTGACGTCGCGACCGTCGCTCGACGTGCGCAGGCGGAATCGGAGCTGCGGCACCCGAACGATGTCCGCGGCCACGAAACCGCGTCCGCCATGTCCCTCGACCTCCTTGAAACACACCGTCGCGGCGCTATCTGCGGCGATCAGCCGCTCGAGGTCGGCGGCATCGCGCAGTGGAGCGCCCGACACCGAGCGGCCGGAGTCAGCCTCGAGCAGCCCGATGAAGCGGGGCGTGGGGATCCCCATCAACGTCAGGATGGCCTTCTCGGAGATCTTGTTCTGCGACAGCTTCCGGTAATCCCGCGGGTTCAGTGCGTCGACGTGCGCCTTGTACTGGCGGAACGACAGGTGCCGAACCATGTCGGTCCAGCGGTATCCGGGCCGCCAGAAGCCCCCCATCTGGTAGAACCCGGGGCCGTTGCCGCGTACCGCATACAGGGCGATCATCTCGGCCCATTGACGCACGGGGCTCTTGCCGTGCGCCCGGCTGGTCACGAGATGGTGCAGCCGGCCGAGCCCGGAGCGCGGGCTTTTCGTCGATCGCATCGTCATTCGCGCTTTGCTCGCCCGCCGTTGTCCCGCTGGCTGCTCATGGGTACGCCATACCTCATCCAGTAGTACAGCACGGCAGCCCATTCGTAGCGCACGTAGGCGCGATCGTAAGGATCCGCCCACCATGAATCCGGCCGGGCGGGCGATGTCGCGCTTGCCGGCACGACGCCGACCGCCACACCCGTCGCATCGAACGCCCTGCGAAACGTCGCCAGCGATCGCCGGGCGTGGTACGGCGACGTGACGATCAGAACGGAGCGCAGGTGCTGCCCGGTCACGAGCGCGCGCGTCGCAACGGCCTCACCGTAGGTGCCCGGAGCGGTCAGCGGCACGACCTGGATCCGTCGCGCCTCGACGCCGGCCCTCGCCAGCCGCTCGGCGCGGCGAGCACAATCGTGACAGTTGAACTCGGTGACCGGCTGCGGAAGCGTCAGCACGATGAGCGCCTCGGGGTACTGCCGCGCCAGGGCCGCCGCGGCGGGCAGCCGCTCCCACTCGTGGCTCGCGAGCGACACGATGGCGTCGGGCGAGGCCAGCGGCTCCGAGACGACGAGCGCGCTGCCCGCGTGCGAGCCCAGGACGATCATGGCGAGGCTGGCGACGCCGAATGCGAGCGGGACGCGCAGGCGGGAACGGTCAGCGCCCCGCGGTGGCTGGTTCGACAAAGTGGCGAACTGCGTCTACGAGCAGCTGGGCGGCCGGCAGCTTCAGCGGCCCGGCGCCAGACGCCACCGAATCGTCACGCACGAACAGCAGCGTCATCGCCTTGCGGCCCGTGAAGAGCAGTTCGCCCGCGGTACGGATCTGAAACCGGATGGGGTCGGTGATGAAGCGCCCATCGTAGTGCAGCACGTACAGGCCCACCGGGCCGGCCCCGTCGTTCGTCAGGATGTGGACCGGCATGTCGGGACGCCCGTCGATCGTGCCGACGTTGGCGGCGCTGAAGTTGGCATAGTGATACGCGACCGCGAGCTCGGGGTGGTGGTAGAGCGCCTTCAGGTCGTAGGAGCGCACGACCGTCAGCACGACGCGTGTCTCGAGGCGAGGTGTATTCCCGCTCGAACCAGTCGAAGCTTTCGAACCGCCGCTCGCCCCAATCGGCCGACCGCCTGGTGGGAGTCGACCCGTACTCGCCCAGCTGCTCGGGTATCGATCGCGTCGACAGGGTGTCGGGGACGACCATCCCGGCGTAGCTGTGGATGATCGTGGGGACGAGCGCCAGCAGCAGCACGGCGCAGATGGCAGGCGCGTAGCGGGTGGACATCATGACGGGGTCGGGCCTCCAGCCGGCGCGGGTACCGCGCCCTGCGATCGCACGTCCCCGCCCAGCCAGAAGATGAGCGGCAACGACAGGGCGAACGTCATGATGCCCGACAGCGGGTGGATGTAGGTGTCGAGAATCGGGGGGCCATACCAGGCCACGAGCGCGACGAGCAGCAGTACGCGCAACATGTTCGAGACGATCGCGATGGGCGCCGCCGCCACGAGCACGAGCGCGCGTCTCGAGTTGCGACGTCGACTGGTACGCGGTCAGCAGCGCCACCGCCACCGCCGCGTAGAGCGTCGAGAACCCGCTGCAGGCATCGGCCACCTCGATCGGCCCCCGGGCGATGTGCAAGGTGGTGCCTTCCGCGAAAACGGGAACGCCTACCAACGGGAGAACGGCGGCGGTGCCCGCCGTCGCCAGGTGGCGCAGTTGGAGGTGGATGGACTCGGTGAAGGACAGCGGAATCGGCAGCGCGAGTCCGAGGAAGAGCAGCGGGATGACGATCGCGCGCGTGCGCGCCACGCCGAGGAGCAGCAGCGACAGGCCGGGCATCGCCAGCACGATCGCAGCCGCGCTCAGCAACTCGGTGTGCATCCCCGCGTCGAAGGCCCGCAGCAGGAGCGCCGGCACCAGGATGGCAAAGCCCCAGGCGCTCGACGACGCGGGCAGATGACGGGTCGCACGCAGCTCCTCCCGCACGAAATAGGCGACGACCGGGAGGATCAAGAGGCCGTGCGCGTTGTGCCAGACGCTGAGCGTCCAGCGGCCCCAGAGCCAGACCAGGGTGGGCGCGAAGACGGCGATCAGCCCCGCAAGGACCAGCCAGAGCCAGCGGCGCGAGCCCGTCGTGCCCGCCGGCGTGGTCTCGGTGCTGAGCGTATGTGAACCGGGGGCGTCGGGCGGCGGCGTCATGGCCATGCCTCTACTGATCCAGCGGCTTCAGTTCCCGCCGAGCATCCGGGAAGCCGGGCTGCAGCTTCAACACGGGGCGTCACGAAATCGTTCGCCCGCTATCCCTTGGTCTGCGCCAGGAGCTTCTGGGCGTCAGCGTAGTCCGGCCTGAGCTTGATCGCCTGCTGGGCCGCCTGCCGGGCGCCCGCGTCGTTGCCGGCCTTCGATTGCGCAAGCGCAAGGTGATAGTGATACAGCGGGTTCTCCGGCGCCTGCTCGATGCTGCGCTGGAACGCGGAGACCGCCAGGGCCGGCAGCTCCTTCTTGTAGTAGATCCATCCGATCGTGTCCTGGATTTCAGCGTTGTTGGGCAGGCGCGCCGCCGCACTCTGCGCCAGCCTCAGCGCGTCGTCGAGCCGCTCGCCTTCCTCCGCATACAGCCAGGCGAGATTGTTGGCCGCCACGGCGGCGCTCGGATCCGCTCGCCACGATCGCCTCGTATCGTTTCCTCGCGTCGGCCGTCTTCCGTTGCGAATCGACAATCATCGCAGCCATGGTCTGGGCCGCAATGTTCTTCGGATCCCGCTGAGCCATCTGATCGAACTCGATGCGCGCGGCATCCAGTTTGCCGCTCACGATCAGCACCTCCGCCAGCATGACGTACGCCCTCGACAATCCGGGATCGGCCTGAATCGCCTTGCGCAGGGTGGCCTCGGCCTTCGGAAAATCGCGCTGCCGTCGATAGACATCGGCCGCCAGAACCTGAAGTCCCGTGTTGTTCGGCTCCTCGGCCAGGCGCGCGTCGACACGGGTGCGCGCCTGGGCGAGCTTGTTTTCCGCCAAATCCAGGCGCGTCAATCCGACAACTGCCTCG
Organism: uncultured Acidobacteriota bacterium; assembly: GCA_963731785.1. Lineage (GTDB taxonomy): Bacteria > Acidobacteriota > Vicinamibacteria > Vicinamibacterales > UBA2999 > DASYRM01. The sequence goes on along the minus strand of CAVSWX010000006.1, from coordinate 69,724 downwards.
AACAGGGTCGGTGACAGCGACTGCGCCTTCTCGTATTCCGCGCGCGCCGACCGCCAACTCCTTCCGCTGCGCGTGCAGTGCCCCCTTCATGGCGTGGACGTAGCCCTCGTTGGGAAATTGCTTGAGCAACGATGCCAGTTCCTGCTCGGCGCGCGCCGTATCGCCCTTGGCGAGCAGGCCCTGCACGAGCGACAACCGCGCTGGAGGAGATGCGGGCGCGCTGACGAGCGCAGCCTCCGCGAACGCGACCGCTCGATCGGGCGCGCCTTCCAAGAGACTCAACCGGGAGAGGTACACCTGCGCAGCGGCCGACCGCGGATTGAGACGTACGACCTCCGTAAACGCCGCAATGGCTTCCTTTCGGTTGCGGAGACCGCCGTGCAGCTGACCAAGTGCGAACTGCGCCGGCGCGCTTTGCGGATCGCTCTTCACCGCGGCCTGCACGCGGGTGAGCGCGTCCTGAACCTTTCCTTCACGCGCCAGCCATTCGGCCTTGGCGAGCAGCGCCTGCACGTTGTTTGGCTCGCGCTTGATGACCGTGTCGATCAGCGCATGAGCCCTGGCCGTGTCCTTCGAGTTGTAGGCCATGGCGGCAAGCCTGATTTCGGCCGCGCTTTGTGCTTGTGGGTTGCTGGTCAGCGGCTGCAGAATCGCCGCCGCCTCGCTGCTCCGCCCCAGGGATCTGTAGTAATCGGCGAGCCCCAGCGCCGGCTGCACCGCGCCCCCCGACGCGAGCTGCTTCAAATACGGCTCGGCCTGCGCGGCTCGATTCGACGACACATAGAACGCGCTGATCATCCGGTTGGCCAACGTGTCCTTCGGATCGATCGCGATCGCTCCCTTGAAGGTTTCCTCGGCGCCAACCGTGTCGCCGGTCATCCAACGGAAGTACGCGAGGGCGAGGTGCGCTTGCATCGAGCGCGGATCGACCTCGACGGCCTTTTCGAACGACGCCTTGGCCCGAGCCCGATCACCCTGTGCGGTACTGGACCGCCGCCAGCGTGCTGTACGTCGTCGCGCGGTTCGGGTCGAGCTTGATCGCTTCCTCGATCTCGCGCACGGCGCCTTCGAGATCCTTGAGGCCGACCAGCGCGCGTCCCATGATCATCTGAGCGTCGACATTCGTCGGGTCGCGATCGATGACGAGCTGAATCCTGGTGCGGGCGTCCTCGAACTGGCCGGCTGGCTACCAGGTATCTGGATGCCTGCACTTGGGCGACGGTGTTCTGCGGCAGCAGGTCGGCGGCGCGAATGAACTCCCGTCTCGCCTGGTTGAAGTTGCCAGCGGCCTGGTACGCCTCGGCAAGCTTCAAGCGCGCCTCTCCGTACCGCGGATCCTCCTGGAGTGCGTTGCGGTACTCCAGGATGGCCTCCTGTGTCTTGCCGGCCTCCATGAAGCGGTTGGCGTTGTCGAAGTGTTCCCTCTTGGATTGCTCAGGATTGGAACACGCCGCCGCCGTCGAGATAGCCAACACGGCAGCCATGAGCCGAACACGATGTTTCATTTGAGATGCCCTTACGCCTTCCGCAACGAGGTCCTGGTGCTTATCAGCAAGCCTTCAGCCAGCCAGTGCGATGGTTGGATCGCTGTATTTTGCACAAGTTCTGACGGGACGGCAGCTTTGGTTACGGGCCAAAGCACTACCGCGACCCCAATTTCTGCCCGAGACAGGACTAACGTCCTTCCACGGTCGGTCTTCCTTGAGGCTCGCTCCACATCTTGCCCGCTACGGTGGCATGGCTCGACGGGTTCGAGCCGATCGCCTCCCCTGCGGTTCCAGTTCAAGTCAATTGGGATCGCGGCCCCGGCGACGAAACTCGCCTCCCGGGTTGACTAAATCGGAGGAGTTAGCAGGAAGAGCTTGACTGTAACTTATTGTTCAATATGTTACTTATACCGCTCAGTCTATCGATGACGGCCACCGGTAGGCTTCTTGCTAACCACGTGACGACAGGCTGACAGCCCGCTCGTGCGGGCCTTCGCGGCGGGCTACTGCAGCCGGCCAGAGACAGTTGAAACCACGGAGGGGTTAAGACATGCATGGATTGATCAAGAAGAGCCTCGTGCTCATCGCTCTGGTCGGTGCGATGACGGCCTACGGGACGAAGGCAGAGGCAGCGTTCCTCACGGGACAGGTTGACCTGACCGGCGATGCGCTGAAGAACGGTACGTCGATCGACTTCGGAGAGACGAACGTCGAAGGTACGACCGGCGACTTCACGGCTCTTCTGACGGACGGCGACCCCGTCGACCACGAAGACCCGTTCACCTACAACCCGTTCTCTCCGGTTCCGGAGCTGTGGAGCCACGCGAGCGGGGTCACCTTCGAATTGGTGACATTGGTCAACGAGTTCGAAAACGCGGGCAACCTCGTGCTGTCCGGCACGGGCATTTTCCGCCATCCCGACTTCGACGACACGCCGGCCGTCTGGAGTCTGACCATGAATCAGTTCCAGGGCCAGGGCTCGTTCTCGGCGAGCTCGATCGTTCCAGAGGTGGTCCCGGAGCCGGTAACTCTGAGCCTGCTCGGCCTCGGCCTGGCTGGCTTGGCGGCGCGCCGTCGCAAGAAGGCGTAAGGAGCCTTACGGCGGCCGGATACGCTCCGGCACGAGTAATTCGGGCGCGGCGCTGGTCACACGACCAGCGCCGCGCCTTTTGTGTTTTGAGACCTGCGTGTTTGGCCCCTTTCTTGCGAAGATCGGCCTGCTGGGCGGACGTTCTGGCCGCTCGCCGTCACCCCAGAAAGGCCTGGAGAAGAACGCGATGACCGTACGCTTCCCGTCACTGCTCGTTCTGGCGACCGCCGCCTTGATCGGGTGCAGCGATCCCGCGAAGAGCCGACAGGAATACGTCACCAGAGGCGATGCGCTGCTCAAGGCCGCGGATTACCCGGCCGCGATTGTGGAGTACCGGAACGCCTTGAAAGTCGACGATCGGTTCGGTCCCGCACGCCTGGGATTGGCCAAGGCTCTCGAGAAAACCGGAAATCTGTCAGCCGCCACGGGCCAATACGTTCGCGCGGCAGACCTGCTGCCAACCGATATCGACGCGCAGCTCGAAGCCGCGCGCGCGCTGCTCGCCGGTGCACGCGGGACCGGTGACTATGAGAACGCGAAGGCCAGGGCCGAGCTGGCGATCAAGCTCGATCCGAAGAATGCGACCGCCCATCTGCTGCGCGGCCGCGCGGCCGCCGGTATGGACGGATTCGACGAAGCGCTCAAAGCGTTCGAAGAAGGCATAGCCGCCGACGGAAGCCGAAGCGACCTCTACATCAATGCCGGCCAGCTCAAGACAATCCGGGGCGAATCGGCCGAGGCGGAAGCGTCGTTCAAGCAGGCCATCGCCGTGGCGCCCGAGTCCGTCGATGCGCGCCTGTCGCTGGCCGACTACTACTGGTACACGGGACGTCTGCCCGACGCCGAGCGCACTCTGGTCGAGGCCGTGAAGCTCGAGAAGGACGGCAGCAAGGCCAACCGTCTTCTGGCGATGTTCTACATCAGGAACGGCCGCGCCAAGGACGCCGAAGTCCCGCTCAAGCTGGCAGCCGAGGCCGACAAGCGGCCGCAGTTGCGGTTAACCCTGGCCGACTACTACGCGTCCGATCGCCGCTTCGACGAGGCGCTGGCAATTCTTGGCCCTCTCGCCGGGCAACCCGATACGCGGACGTTGGCTACGGTCAGGATCGCGCAGATCGAATTCACGCGTGGCCGCAAGAACGAGGCGTATCGTGCGCTCGATGGGCTGATTGCCGCGGAACCGAAGAACACACTGGCCCTGGTCACGAGAAGCGAATTCTTCCTCGCGGACTCGAAGCTCCGACAAAGCGCTTGCGGCCGCCGAGGACGCCGTCGAGGCCGACCCCTCTGTCTGGATCGGACATGAGGCGCTCGGGTTGGCTCAAGTGCGGCTCCGTCGATGGAACGATGCCGACAAGTCGCTGCGGGAGGCTCTGCGGCTGTAGTCCAAGGGCGTTCCGATCGGACCTCGGCCTCGTGGATGTCAGCCTGGCCCTTGGGAAGACCGAAGAGGCCCTTCGTCATGCCGAAAGCGCAGCGCGCGTGCAGCCCTCGAACGAGGCGGTTCGTTACGCATTGGCGCGCGCGTATCTCGCCAGCGGTGATATCGTCCGCGCTCGAGCCTCTGTCGCGGGATTGCCGGATAGTGCGCCGGTCCACAGCCTCAGGGGCCGGATCGAGCTTCGTGCGAAGAACGTCGACGGCGCTCGCCGCGCCTTCGAGGCGGCGGCGGCGCTCGACCCGAAATCGACCGAAGCGCTCAGCGGGCTGGTGGCGATCGACGCGTCACAGAAGCAGATCGGCCGCGCCGTCGCCCGCGTGGAGCAGCACCTGTCGTCAAACCCCACGTCGGCCGGGTCGTATCACCTCGCCGCCCAGACCTACCTGGCAGCAAACAAGATGACCGAAGCGGAGGCGGCCGCACGAAAGGCGATTTCGCTCGATCCGTCCCTCCTTGCCGCCTACGACATCCTGGGATCGCTGTACCGTCAACAGGGCAAGCTGGACGACGCGCAGAAAATGTACGACCGCTTGAGTACGGAGCGACCCAACGACGTGCCTGCGCACACGATGGCGGGAACGATTCGCCTGCTTCAGGGCGACATGCCCGGCGCGCGCGAGCGCTTCGAGCAAGTGCTGGCGATCGATCCTCGCGCCGCGATCGCGTCGAACAACCTGGCGTACATGGACGCGGAGGCGGGCGCGAACCTTGATATCGCACTCAACCGCGCCCAAACTGCGAAAGCCGCACTGCCCGACGACCCGGGTGTGGATGATACGCTGGGGTGGGTGTACGTGAAACGCGGGCTTCCGGCGCTGGCGTTCACGCCGCTCGAGCAGGCCGTTCGCAAGGATCCGAAGAATCCCGTGTATGCGTACCACCTGGGTACCGCACATGCGAAGAATGGCGACAAGGACCGTGCCCGGGAGATGCTGCAGGCCGCGTTGAAGCTGTCGCCCTCGTTTCCAGGCGCCGACGACGCCAAGCGGACGCTGCAGTCGCTGGGGAACTGACGCGTCGCGTGGCAGCCCCGTACCGGATCGCCAGCGTCGCTGGCGCGCGTCCGAATTTCATGAAGATTGCCCCGATCGTCGCCGCCCTCGGGCGGCGGCCCGGGGTATTTCAGTCGCTCCTGGTACACACGGGACAGCACTACGACGAGAAGCTGTCGCAGGTGTTCTTCGAGGAGCTCGGCATCCCGCGTCCGGACATCAATCTCAACGTGGGCTCGGGCAGCCACGCGCAGCAGACAGCGGGCGTGATGGTCGCCTTCGAGCGCGTGCTGCAGGAACAGGCCATCGACATGGTGCTGGTGGTGGGCGACGTGAACTCGACCATCGCCTGTGCCCTGGTGGCATCCAAGATGGGCATTCCCGTCGCGCACGTGGAAGCCGGGCTTCGCAGCTACGACCGCAGCATGCCCGAGGAAGTGAACCGCGTCCTCACGGACCAGATCTCGGACCTGCTGTTCACGACCGAAGCGTCGGCGGAAGAGAACCTTCGGCGTGAAGGCGTCGATCCGGCGAAGGTGCATTTCGTCGGCAACGTGATGATCGATACGCTGCTGGCGCATCGAGATCGGGCGCGGGCCACGAAGACCGGCGAGTCGCTCGGGCTGTCCGATCGCGGGTACGCGCTGCTCACCCTGCATCGGCCGAGCAACGTCGACGACGTTCAGGCCTTCGATCGGCTGATGCAGGGGCTCGAGGTGATCGCGGCCGATGTGCCGATCGTCTTTCCGGTGCACCCGCGCACACGCCCGGCGATCACGCGCTCACGTCGCGCGGCCGACATTGGTCGCGGCCGGCCGCCTCCGCCTGATCGATCCGCTGGGTTACCTGGACTTCGTTGGCTTGATGGAGCGGGCGCGGGTCGTGCTCACCGATTCCGGAGGCGTCCAGGAGGAAACGACGATCCTCGGCGTGCCATGCCTCACCTTGCGTGAGAACACCGAACGGCCGGTGACGATCACGCACGGGACGAATCGACTGGTGGGGACCGATCCCGCGGCGCTGACGGCGGCGTGGGTTGCGGTCAAGACGGGCGGTGCGCCGGCGGCGCACCCGCCTCTGTGGGACGGACGCGCCGCCGATCGCATCGCCGACCTTCTCGGCGCGTTCTTCGACGATTCGACGATCAGAAGGTAATGCTTGCCGTGTTCGTACAGGTTTGCGTGCCAGACGCGCAAACCTTGTAGGTGTAGGTCGCTGGATTCAGTGTCAGATAGTTCTTGAAGTAGCCATCGTTGCTGGTGGTCGTCAGCCTGGTGCCGTTACGGTGGATATCCACTGACGTTCCACTCACTCCGGCCCATGTGAGGATGGCGCGCCCCGAATCCGTCGTTGGTGACCTTCCTGACCGCGAGCGTCCTCTGCGAGGTTGCTGTAGTGGTGGTCGATGTGGCGGTCGGCGGATACAGGGCCTTGGCGCCGTTGATGTCGTCGGACGCGAGTGTGCGCTGCGTCTGCGAGCAGTACCAGTACCCGGAGCGCATGGTCGCGCCGCTCGACGAGGAGTGATTGAGGCCCAGCGCGTGTCCGAACTCGTGGGTGGCAACGTCTTCGAGGTATGCGGCGTTGGCATAAGTGCCGCAACCGCTGGTTCCAGTGAAGAACCTGAATCCGCCATCCCACACGACGATGTCGGCGTCGAGCATCCGATCGTTCGAGTCCCACCACGAGTAGGTGGTCGCGATCGCGCCGCCGTTGGTGGAATTGCGGAAGAACACGACATTGCGGTTGTCGTATCTCGTCGAGGTGTCGCTCGCCGACCCGCCGTACTGGTAGCGAAACGACGACTGCGACTGCGTGTTCCAGACGTTCATCGCGTACTGCAGCGCCCAGTTCGCGGCAGTGGAGGTGACGTCTGAATTCGCCCCGTTGATGTAGAAAATCACGGGCACGGACGGCCACTTGGCGTACGACGAATACCCGTACGCGCCGGCGCCGGCGAGCAGCAGGGCAGCGGCAACCGCTGCGGAAACGGCGCGACGCATCAACGACCTCCGTCGGCCAGGGCGGCCATCACCTGCTGGCGAACGTCGCTCAGCGTGGTAGCCGCGGTTCCCTCGATGCGATCCGTCTCCGTCACCCTGAGAATCCCCCGCCCGCGCATGTGCGGAGTCTGCATGCCGGACTGATCAGGATTGAGGAAGAAGACCGCACGGTCGCCTGGTTTGACCGCCGGAAGGTCCGACACTCGAAGCGTCAGGTCGCCGACCGTGCCGCCCTCGACGAGCACTTGCACCATCGCGGCAGGCGCTCCTTTGAGCGTTTCGGATACCTCCACGAAGAGGGTCGACACAATCAGTTGGTCGCCGAAACGATTGGTGTCGAACCGGGAATGCACGTCGGTCACCTGGGCGACCACGATCCGGGCGGCCCCTCTCGCCCTGACGGCGACGTCGGTGGGTGGGCCGATCTCGGCGAACAGCGGCGCCGTGACGCACACGAGCGCCACAACGAGAAATACTCGATTGTGCACAGAACCTCCCCGCAAATGCCCTGACGATGGGATGGACACGGCGGAGCAATTACGATGCCTTCCTGCAAGACATTGATGACAAATGACTTACGATCCTGTAAGTGCTGAGCTGTGGCTTGGCTGTACAGCATCCCGTCACCAAGTCGCTCTTGAGCCTGAAAAATATGCACGAGGCGTGCTTATTCAGGCCCGTTTGCGTGGCGACACTTACACAGTTGTCCGGGTTACGTCAGAGTGTCTTCGGAGAGTGGGGGCCGGTAGAGAGCGGGTTCGTCTTGCTTCTGGAAGAACTTGGCGACGGTCGCGGGCTCGAGAAATGTGATGTAGCTTGCCACCATCACCTGACTGAACGGGCCGAGTTCCATGGTGGCCCACAAGCCCAGATGGAGTGCGACGCCGGCAATCAGTACCAGCGGCCTGGTGCGCTTGAACAGCACGAGCAGCGGGAATGCCAGCTCGAACGCCAGAGTGCTCCAGGTCAGAAACGCGACGACGAGGGCCGCTGATTCGGGTATGACCCAGGGCAATCGGTGAAACTCATTGAGGTTGATTGCCCAATGGACGGCCGACCCGTCTCGCCAGATCGGGAACGCCAGCTTGTGCAGACCCGAACTGCCATAGATGAGCGCGATTTGAAAGCGCATCAGCTGGAGAGGCCAGGCCGGCTGCATCTCGATCGGGCGGGGCCCCAATCGGCGTTTGCGGCGGGCGTCCCACGACAGCACGGCTCCGGAATCCGTCCACACCAGGCAGAAGATCAGGACGACCATCACCTGATGGGCCGACGAGAGCGGCAGGCGGTTCCAGTGCACCTGGCCAACCAGCCCTATGAACGCGCACAGGACGGCCAGATTGCTCCGAAGGCCCACCGTCATGGCCGTAAAGGCCGCGGTCAACGCCACGAAGAAGGCCCAGCCCGCCGCCATGCCCCAGCCGTTGGTGTATAGCCAGCTGCGCGGGCCCGAGCCGCTGCCCGAGAGCGGCGTGATGCCGTCGAGCGGCCAATACATCTCCACCGGCGTGAGCCCAATCAGCGCGAGCAGACCCAGCAGTCCCAAGAGCGATGCGAAGCACCCCGTAGGTGTACGGAGGGATGTCGCGGGACCACGATTGGATGACCGCGCGAGGGAAGTTCCGCGCGGCCGAGACCAGCCTGCTCATGGCTCCTCGTAGTATTCGAGGACCCAGCTGATATCCGCCTCGTGCTCGCCGCCGTGGTACGGCGGGTAGGGCGGAACGCTGATACGTTGTTCGACTGGCCCTTCGTAGTATTCCTGGAGGACGGATATCCGCTCGGCCAGCGCCGCGCGATCGATCGGACGTCCCAATCCAGGCGTCGGCGCTGTCCCGATCCACACCTCGATTCGCACGATGCGCTCGTTGTCGTCCTTCAGCGCCGTCGCCTGGAACCGCCGCGCGAAATACCGGCCGATCGGCGCCAGGTCTTTGGGGAGTTGCGCGGGCTGCGTATCCGGTTCGATCAGCTCAGGCTTTCGTCGCCGGTTGAAGGCGGCCAGCGCGATCGCCATGGCCTTGTCGGTGTACGAGTCCCGATAGGACTGCCACAGGCGCACGCGATCCTCCCGATGGGCGGGCCGCACGAGCTCGGTCGCCATCCACAACCGGCCGCCAGGCCTTTGCACGTCAGTACCTGGTGCGCATGTACGAGTCGTATCGTGGGGGGTTCGCAAACATCGCCCACGACTGGCCCAGGCCCGTGACGTCGCGATAGGACGCCGTTGGACGGCGGAGCGGACTGGTCATCCACCACAGGCCCTTTTCGATCGGCGCCACGGCCGCCGCCAGGCCGTCGAACGCCAGCGTGATGTAGTCTCGCGCCGACTGTGGGGGATCGCGCTTCGGAAAGTTACCCCAGCGGTCCGGTCCTGGAAGCGCGCCGAGGACGATGGCCACGAGATGCCATGTGACGAACCCGGCGATGAGCACTTTTCTCGTCATCTCTGCAACAGGAGACGAGGATCATTTTCTCATTCAGCGTGCTCTGGCAACCGTACAAAGAAAAAGCGTGAAGGGCGGTTGGCCACCCTTCACGCTTCACGAGGTCTCGGCTCGACTTACTCTTACTGACGACGGCGCATCCGCGTCGCCGCACCCGCGAGACCCAGGGCCAGCAGCGACAGGACCGCCGGCTCCGGCAGTTCGTCGGTCGTGGTGGGCTCGTCGGTCGTCGTCGGTTCGTCGGTCGTCGTCGGTTCGTCCGTGGTGGTCGGCGTCTCCGTCGTTTCGAAGTTGCCGTCCGGCGAGAGGTTGCCGCCGCTCTGGACCTTCCCGTTGGCCGGGTTGAGTCGGAGGAAGCCCGCGCGCAGGTTCACCGCGCTGTCGGCGCCGATCGGGGCGACACCGTCGGCGAAATCAACGAGGAACTCCCACTCGTTGGTACCGTCGGTAATAGCTCCATTGCCGGTGCTTCCCGCACAAACGGCGTTGGCCTGGAAGGTGTCGGCGTCGCAATTTTGCGGAAGGTTGCCCCAAAATACCGTCCAGGGCGAGCCATCGATCGGCGTCGAGCTCAAGCTCGGCTTGGCCTCGTAGCCAGCCGGCGTCGATGCGTCGTTGTACTTGAACTGGATGTCGTTAATCCAATCCGGCGACGTCGCATCGCCCACGATCGTGACCGTCAACATGTAGTCGTTCGGGTCGGCGTTCGCAATCTCGTCGAACGTTAAACTCGCCTCGGTGACCCCGTCGGGACAAGTGTCGCTCGCCCCGTCGAAGCCGCAGAAGTTGAAATAAAAGGAGGCCGCCTGAGCACTTGACGCGCCCAAGAGCCCGGCGGCCACGATAGCCGCTCCCACAATTGCTTTCTTCATATCCATGCCCCCAAGTTGCAATTCGTGGCCTAAAGCAAACCGCCACAGTCAGAAAATCTGGAATTCTGGGCAGGACTTTAGCAAGAGAAAAGCCACGTGCAGAAAAGGGCGTGGAATGAGGTTTTTCCTAGCAAAAAGCCGCTCCAGGCGGCTACCACGACCGTGGGTAGTCGTCCTGGAAACGGACTTTTGTAGCCGCGCGCGAGGTTGTGGAGACTTCCCGGCCGGCGAAATCTCCGGAAAAATCGCGACTCTCGCGCCTGGCTACCGCTGTCCCGCCGGCTTCCGCAGCCGACGTGCCGCCATCGCCAGCGCCACGCCGAACAGTGACAGCACGGCCGGCTCCGGGACGTCACCCGTCGTGGTCGGGGTCTCGGTGGTGGTAGGGGTTTCGGTCGTGGTGGGCGTCTCCGTCGTCGTCGTCGTGGCGACCCCAGCCGGCGACAGCAGACCCGCCATGGCGCCAGAGGCGTCCACGAAATAGGCGCGAAGATCCACGGGACTCTCCGGTGTAATCAGCGCGGTTCCGGCGAAATCCACCGAGAAGATCCATTCGTTGATTCCGGCCATATCCGGCCCGTTGCCGGTCGTGGACGTGGAACAGACGAACTTGTGGTTGCCAATCTCGCCCGTGCAGTTGTTGTTGGCGGCCGCGCTGATTTTGTCGAACCGCGTCGTCCAGTCGCCCAGCACGGTACCCTCGGGCGCTTGCGTCAGGACGGGCATGGCGGCGAGCGCGGGGCCGGCCGTGAAATCGATGGTATCGATGTACGTGTCGGTCAGCGTGCCAACGAACCGAATCGTCACGCTGTAGTCGTTCGCGTCAGCGGTCCCGTCGACGGTGGCAAACGAGATGCTGGCCTCGGTCAGGTCGGCGGGGCAATCCGCATCGCCCGGACAGAAGTTGAAGGTGAAGGTATCCGCCTGAGCGGCTGAGACGCCGCCCGCGAAGAGAAGTGCCGCCAGAATCGCTTTCGATTTCATCGTTCCACCCTGCTCCGGCAATGCCGGCTCGTTTCGGGCGGCCGCGAACCTGCGCACGCCCCTGCTCGCTACCTCTAGAGCAACGGAGGCGCCGGCTGGAATTCGTCTGCAAGTGACTGCGTGCAAGCCACTTACATTATTCGGAGCTGTGAAATTCGTCCCGGTGAGCCGACTTCGGCTGGAGATAAGTCGCCGCGGACGCCGACCGATGAGCTTGTCGGAGGCTCAATAAAACAGCGGACAGAGCACCTTCTGTTCGGCTGTCGGAGCGGAACGAAGTCGCTCCCAAAGGGAGCCCTCGTGCTTCGCCGCTAATTCCCGGCCGCCGCGAGCTTCGCTTGGAGTTCCTGTACGTCGGCCTGCTTCTCGAGCGCCGGACGCAGCTTGATCGCCTCCTGGAGCTCGGTTTCGGCCGCCGCACGGGCGCCTTGCGCGGCCAACGCGAACGCGGCGTGGAGCCGGATTTCGGGGTTCCTCGGAGCGCCCCTCGCGGCCTGGACCAGCAGCTTGGCCGCCTCGGCGGTGTTTCCTTGCAGGAACTCGATCCATCCCACCGTGTCGAGGATGGTCGCCTCGCGCGGCGCCTGCGCCAGAGCGCGCCGGGCCAATGGAGCCGCCTGCGCGGGCTTCGCCTGCCGCACGGCCAGGTCGTAAGCGAGGTTGTTCAAGGCGACGACGTGGTTGGGCTGCAGGGCGAGCATGCGCTCGTAATGTGCGGCCGCAGCCGCCGGCTCGCCTGCCGCGGCGAGAAGTTCCGCCAGCACTTCGTGCGGCCTGAGGACGTTTGGCCCGGCCTCGACCGCCTGCTCGAGCGAGCGGCGGCCGCCAGCGCGATCGCCCTTCCCGAGCTGCGTTTCGGCCCGGATCATCAACTTGACCACTTTCTCACTCGCCCCGGGCATGGCCGCACTCCCTGCCTCGAGCCGGCGCTTCGCAAACCAGGCCGGAAGGTCGAGCTCCGAGTCGATCCCACCGTCGATCTCGGATTGCGTCAGTGCCTTTCGTGGAAACGGCGCGCACAGCGGATCGCCAATCACGATCGGTCTGCCAGCTCAGATGCGGAATCGCGAGATAGAACGCTTCCACGAGATTCATCCCGGACAAGTAGGCCGGAAAGAGGATGTTGGGCCGCACCGCGCTCTCGAGATACGGCTCCGAGACCTGACCGGCCACTCCGGTGGCGCCCTCGCGAATCAGGTCGCCCACGAGCGACTGCGGCGACCCGCCGAAGAACTGCTTGCGGTCGTTCACGTTGGTCGGCGCCCACTCGGCGGGCGGCTCCTTGAACGTGCGTGCGTCGGTGCTCACGAACGTGGCCGCCAGGGCACCCGGAGAAAAGTCCATCGTGGTCACGCGCACGCGATTCTGCGGATCGGTCGACCCCCACGAGAAGTAGCCGATCACCGGCGAAATCCCGCGGGCGGGCTTGGGCGTCGTCTCGAGCGTTACCCGGCTGCCGAACCCGGCTTTCGTCAGGTTCTGCGCCGCGAGCGCCAGCCAGTCCTCGCCCAGGCGGTTGACGAGCGCGTCGCGCTGATCGAGCACCACGCGGCCGTCGCGCGAGGGCTGCTGCGCCTTCACGACCAGCGAGATGGCTTCGTCGGCCGTGAAGCCGTCGAGACGGGACACGAGGAAGATGTCGTGGTCGCGGTGCGTGAAGGGCCTGGCTTCGGCGACGGGACGATCCCCCAGGTAGTACGGGTTGGCAACCTTGCCGCGGGTCAGCACGTTGCGGCCGGTCAGGCGGCGATAGAGGAGCGTGAGCTCGGAATCCACGCTGGCCACGGTGCCTTCGGGACCAGCCGTGCCGAGCACGCGCAGCGGCAGGCCCTTGGTGAGCACGATGTAGAGCACGCGATCGAAGAGGTTCCCCTTGAGGAGGGCGGCCGCGATCGGCGCTTGAATCGTCCTGGCGAAATCCGCCGGCTGAATGCTGTCCTCGGTCGTCGTCTTGAGCCGGATGACGTTGGACGCCGGTATGCCGCGCGCCTTAACGTAGTACTCGCCGATCTTCACCGAGTCGGGGCTTTCTTCGTTGATGACGACCGCGACGTTCTCGCCCGTCTGGCCCATCGCCGTGCGGGCGGCACCGAGCACGCCCAACAACGCGACGGCGCACACGCGACGGGTCAGCAGGACGCGCATGAGACTCCTGGCGCCAATGATACCGGATGAAAATGCGCCTCAGCGGACGCGGCGGGATGCGGCGCTTTCGATCTTCAGCACGCTGTAGGACGAAGCGGCGGCGTCCTTCACAGCCACGTATCGCTCTCCCGCCGGACCCGTCGCGATCGCGACCGGCGTGCCATATGCGTCGAGGCCGATGCGGATGCCGTCCGCGTTCCGGGCTCCGACTCCACCAGATCCGTGCCAGTGGCGACGATGAGACGACGGCTCCCGCGGCCACTGCCAATCGCGGCGACGTTCTCGTCCGCCGCTGCTCCCGACGCGAACTCGACGCGCTGGCCGTCCGGGGCCACGGCAAGCACCTGGGCGGCGTTGCCGGTGAGCCAGACCATGCGGCTCTGCGGGTCCCACACGAGCCCGGTCGGCTGGTCGAGGGCTCTGGCGACCACGGGGCTCCGGTGTCCATCGGGGGTTCGCCCCTCCGAATCGAACACCAGCACGGTTCCTGAGTACGGGTCGCGCTCCGACGTCATCGGCATGGCGACATACATCAGCCCATCACCATCGATGGCGAATGGAGCCCCGAGAGCGGCCGGCATCAGGAGACCGGCAACGATCGTGGCCGGCTGACCGAGCGATCCGGCCAGATACTGCAGCCGCAGGATCTCGAGCTCGCTGGTGGATTCGATCGCGGGGCCGCCGTTGCGTGACGAACACACGGCCGTTGGCGGTGAACTGCGGGTCGAGAGCAATCGCGTGCACGCTTGCACCGCTGTCGGCGACCCACATCGACCGAGCCGAGCCGGCCTCGATGCTGATGACCCGGCGGCCGTTCTCGACCGCGAAAAGCCCGCCGTCGGGCGATGCGACGAGAGAGGAAACCTCGCCGAGTCCAGTGGCGACCCGCGTGACGACGAAGCAGTCGTCCTGGCAGTCGGCACCTGCAACGGGCTCGTTCACCCGGCCCGGTGCCACATCACCCGGCACAGTACGCGTCCCGACCGCGGTCACCTCGGACGAGCGGGGACCGAAGGTCTTGCCGTCGAACTGGGCGGCCACGGCGAAGAAGTAGCGCCGGGCATTGAAGGCGGTGCGATAGATGTAGAAGTTGCGCGAGGCCGGCACGTCGAACGACTCGGTGTATTTCTGTGACGACGTGCCCACGAAGACGCGGTAACCGGTGACGTTGGGCGCCTCCATCAGGTCCCACATCACGGTGATGGTTCCGGCGTCGGCCCGGCCGGCGCACGCCGCCCAGACCACCAGAACAATGGCTCCGAGGAAGGCTTTACCGACACCCTCCCTTCCGACGCGCCAACTCCACATACTGCGTCACTCCAGCCCCGCGAGGCGCACAAGAGGTCACTTGGCGACTCCGGCGTGTCGAAACCGTTCGCGGACGATACGTCACGGTCAACACGTGGCGATCTGTCCTGCCATTCGCGTCCTGACCGGTCAGCGTGATCTTGTTGATACCTTCACGGAGCCCGATGCTCGAAATTGCCCACGTGCCGGTGCCCACCGCCACCCCGGACGAGCCCGAATCCGAGCTCCAGGTTACCTGCGTGACGTTATCGGTAGCAGTGCCTCTCAGCGCTACCGTAGCCGTTCCCGTCGCCCACTGCGAGTCAGCCGTTGGAAAAGTTATGCTGAGCTTAGGGAGGGGGTCCGGCCGGACGACGGTCAGCACGGCGTTCGTCATGTCACCACTCACCGACACCGCCGTCGCGGTGATGGTGGTCGTTCCCGGCATGATGGTCAAGGACGGAATCGTCCACTGCGAGGTGCCGTCGGCCACTCCGCTGTCGCCCCTGTCGGTCATCCACTGGACGGCCTCGATGCCCGACGCGTGGCTCGCGAGGCCGGCGAGCGCTATCGACGAGGCCGTCGTGGTGAACCGCGCGCCCGTCGTCGGCGCCGAAATGCGAACCACGGGTGGAGCTGCCGGCGGTTCCTCTCTTGTCTGGGGCGTGCTGGGGACGCGGCTCTCGACCGGCGAGGCGTTGGCCGTCGGCGAGGTCTGCGGGACGTTGCGCATGGCCTGTTGCCACGACGCCACCGCCGAGTCCCCGTAGTCCGGGGCGGGGCTGCTCAGCGCATCCGGCGTGGCCGGCATGGTCGGCACGGGCCGGCGGGCACGGTCGGCGGCGGCACGGTCGGAGTGCTGGTCGTCGTCGCGACGATTGGACGGGGGCACCGTGGGGCCCGACGGAGCCGAGGTCGAGGGCTTCGCCGCCGTGTTGCTCGCCGCTGACGTGGTCCTCGCCACTGCCGTACTGCTCGACGCTGCCGCACCGCTCGCCGCCGCCGTGGACGTAACGGCGAGAACCGCCGTGCCGACGTTCCCGGCCGCGTCACGCGCGGTCACGGTGATCACGTTGGTGCCGGCGGCGAGGACGATGCCCGACGCACTCCAGCCGCTGGTCCCGAAAGCCGTCCCGCTGCCACCGCGGTCGTTCGTCCAGCCGACCTGCGTGACCCCGACGTTGTCGCTGGCCGTGCCGCCGATGACCACGCTGGTACCCGGCGTCGTGAACGCGCCCGCCGTCGTCGGGCTGTAGAACGTCACGACCGGGGCCGTCCCGTCCACGTAGGTCGCGCTCAGCACGACACTGCTGGAGTTGCCCGAGTTGTCGTGCGCCGTCACCGTGATCGCGGTGGTCGACCCGAGCGGCAGCACGATCGACGGAATGCTCCAGGTGGTGGTGCCCGTCGCGACGCCGATCTGCCCCTTGTCGGTGGCGAACGTCACGCGCGCGATGCCGGAATCGTCGGAGGCCACGCCGGTCAGCACCAGGTTCGACGACGCGCTGTTGTACGTCGCAGCGGTGGTCGGACTGGTCAGCGCGATGGTCGGGAGGCCACGTTCATAGGCGATCCGCACCATATCGGTGGAGGCGTTGCCGGTGGCGTCGACGGCGCTCACCGTGATGACGTTGACACCGGGCTGGAGCGTGATCCCGCCGACGATCCAGCGGGCATCTCCCTTCGCGACGCCGCTCGCACCGCGATCGCTGCTCCAACTGACGCGCGCCACCCCGAAGTCGTCGCTCGAGGTGCCTTCGAGATTGATGACGGCGAGCGACGTCGAAAACGTGGCGTCGACCGAGGGGCCCGTGATTCGCACCGTCGGCGCGGTCGCGTCCGTCGCGCGCACCACCAGCGTGGCCGACGCGGTGTTGCCGGCCATGTCGCGCGCGGTCACCACGAGCGTGTTCAGGCCCAGCTTCAGCGGAATGCGCGCGGCCGACCACGTGGCCGTGCCGGTGGCGACGCCGCTGCCGGCCTGGCTGCTGGTCCAGGTCACTTCGGCCAGCGCCGTCTCGTCGCTCGCCACACCGCCGAGCGAGATGGCGTTTTCCCTGGTCGGGTAAGCTCGCCGCAGCCGTCGGCGTCTGAATGGCGACCACCGGCGCTCGCGTGTCGAGCGTCACCGTCAGCGTCGCCGTCGCCACGTTGCCGGCCCCGTCGCGGGCGGTCACCGTGAGGATGTTCGCGCCCGCCAGCAGCGCCACAGCCGGCACGTTCCACTCCGCGGCTCCGGCCGCGCTGCCGGCGCCACCGCGGTTGCTCTGCCAGGTCACCTGGGTGACGCCGGTATCGTCGGCGGCCGTGCCGGTGAGGCGCACCGTGGCCTGGTTGGTGATGAACGTGGCGGCCGTCGTCGGCAGCACCACTGCGATCGTCGGCGCCAGTGAATCGCGGTTGACCGACACCGTCGCCGCGGTGCGGTTGCCTGCCGCGTCCTCCGCCACTACGGTGATGACGTTCACGCCGTTCTGGAGCGCCAGGTTCGCGATGCTCCAGTTCGTCGTGCCGCTGGCGCGCCCGCTGCCGCCGCGGTTGCTGGTCCACGTCACTTCCGCAAGGGCGACGTCGTCGCTGGCCGTGCCGGCGAGCGTGACGGTCCCGGCCCTGGTGACGTGAGGCGACACGGCCGGCGACGCGATGGCCAGCGTCGGCGCCCTGCCGTCGGACGTCACCGTGATCCGGTCGGTCGACGTGTGGCCCGCCGCATCGCTCGCCGTAACGGTGATCACGTTCGCGCCGGGCGCCAGCGGCAGTCCGGCAATCGACCACGACGTCGTTCCCACTGCGACACCCGAGCCGCCGCGATCGTTGCTCCAGCGCACGTCGCTGACGCCGAACGCGTCGGACGCGGTGCCACCAAGCGCCGTCGTGGCGGCCGTCGTCGTGTGCGTGTCGGCCGCCGTCGGCGTCGCAATCGCAATCACCGGAGCCACGGCGTCGGTCAGCGTCACGGTGAGCTGTCGGTGCTCGTGTTCCCGGCCGCGTCGCGGGCCGTCACGGTGATGACGTTGGCGCCCGGCTTCAGTGCCACCCCGGCGACCGACCAGGCCGTCGTGCCGGCCGCGGTGCCACTGCCGCCGCGGTCGTTCGACCACCTCACCTGCGTCACGCCGAACGTGTCGGAGGCCGTGCCGCCGAGCGCGACGGTCTCGGTGCCGGTCGAGATGCGTCGCCGCCGCGCTCGGGCGGTAATCGTCACCACCGGGGCGACGCTGTCCGTCAGCGTCACCGTGACCGTCTTGGTCGTCTTGTTGCCGGCCGCGTCGTGAGCCGTCACCGCGATGACGTTGGCGCCCGACTTCAGGGCGATGCCGGCGATCGACCAGGCGGTGGTGCCCGACGCCGTCCCGCTGCCGCCACGGTCGCTGATCCACGTGACCTGGGTGACGGCGACCTCGTCGCCCGCGGAACCGTTCATCGCCATCGTGGCGGCCGTCGTCGAGGAACTGGAGGCAGGTGCGGCAATGGTCAGCGTCGGGGCCTGCCCGTCGGTCTTCGTCACCGTCAGCACGTCGGTGGCGACGTTGCCGGCGGCGTCGCGCGCCGTCACGGTGATCAGGTTGGTGCCCACGACCACCGGGACCGAGGCCACCGACCAGCTCGCCGTGCCGGTCGCGGTGCCGCTCCCGCCCTTGTTGTTGGTCCAGGTGACTTGCGTGACGCCCGCGTCGTCAGAGGCGGTGCCGGCGAGCGCGATCGTCGCGCCGGCCGTGGCAAACGTCGACGCCGTGGTCGGTGTCGCGATCGTCACCGTCGGAACCCTGGTGTCGGGCACGCTGAAGTCCATCGCGCCGCTCCAGGGACCGGCGCCCGACGCGTTCGATGCCCGAACCGACCATGAGGCCCGGCCGGCGGCGAGCGCCACTCCAGGGCTTACGTGGCAGACAGCGCCCACCGTGGCGCAACCGGCTTGCGCCGGCGTGAGGTCGATCTGAATACGCGGGTCGGTCGAGCTCGCATCGTCCACCCACAGTCGGTAAGAGGTCGCGGTCGCGACCGATTCCCATTCGAAGGTGGGCGTCGTCGTGGCAATCGCGCCGGTCGGACGCAGCGTCGTCGCGACACCCGGCAGCGCCCGCGGCGATCGTCCACGTGAACGCCTGCGTCGTGCTCAAGTTGCCGTCAGAGACCGTGGCGTGCGTGCTGACGGTGCCGACGGTCGTCGGCGTGCCGGAGATGAAGCCCGTGTTGGTATCGAGAGTGAGACCGGCGGGCAGTCCGGTCGCGGAATAGGTCACCGGGCTCGACTCGGGATCCGAGCCGTGGAGTTGCAGCGTCAGCGCAACGCCCACCGCGTTGGACTGGTTGCCGGGATTCGTCAGCGTAGGCGGACGATTGCCGCTCGGGTCACTGCACACCTCCACCGACTGTTCGCCGAGCCGCGGCCCCGCTGAATACGCGGCGACGGCGAAGCAGTAGCGCTGACCGTCGGCAGCGTCGTTGAAGGTGAAGGTCGTCGTGTTGCCGACATCAACCGACTGGGAGTACACGCCCGACTGTGTCCCGATGTAAACGCGGTAGCCCTGCACGTCGGGCTCGACGTTGGCATCCCAGGTAATCGAGATCGAGCCGGCGCTCGCGACGCGAGCGCCGAGCGACGAGGCAAAGCAGGAGCGTCGTGACGACCCAGCGAGTGACCGTGTGTCCGTGTTGCATGTTCAGGTCTGCCGGAGTCCGCTCGAGAGCAGCGGTTCCGACAACCCGGACTGTGCAACCAGACGACCACTAGAGCTGATGCTCAACAAGTGGTTATTGTTCAAGTGTTTGCATATGTTTGGTCATTCGCCATATACCGGTGCGGAAAGCCGCCTTTGCGGAGTGGAATCACAGATCTGTCTGGCGTGTCCCAAAGTGATCGATCGGCCCGCAAGTGATAGCCCAGGGAAGCCTTGGGAGGCGCGCCAGGGATGCTCCCCAATAACGCGAGGTCAGGTCCGGGGACACGGCCCAGGGCGCGGCCGACGGACGGACGGCTTCGACGGCCTCCACGAAGGCCGTGCGCGAGGCGAGCGCGGCGAGGCGACGCCGCAGCTCGTCTCTAGCGGTATTCCTTGAACGGGATCTGGCAGTCGTGCTTGCGGAGGAAGTTGAGGAACCGCTTGTAGTCGCGCGTTTCCATGTTGAAGAGGCGCGCAACGATCTTGTAGTTGCCGCGCGCTTCCTCGAGGCCGCGCCGGATGACTTCGCGCACGTTGGCGCGCGTGATCTCGCGGTCCATGAACAGCGGATAGACGGTCGTCCAGAACGACTCGTGCTGCTCGATCATCCGCTTGTACAGCTCGTCGGCCACCGTGCGCCGGCGCTCCCGCCGCGGGCGGAACGCGACGTTGCCCTGCACGCGAATCTCGGACGAGAGGTGGTCGAGCTCGATCGTCGAGGCCTGAACGGTGACGACCAGCCGCTCGATGACGTTCTCGAGCTCGCGCACGTTGCCCGGCCACGAGTACTCGTAGAGCGCCTTCATCGCCGCCGGGGCGATCGACGAGAGCGGCGAGCGGTTGGCCGAGGCGAACTGCGCCAGGAACTGCTGTGCAAGCGTCGGAATGTCCTCGCGGCGTTCGCGCAGCGGCGGCACCACGATGTGGATCACGTTCAGGCGGTAGAACAGGTCCTCGCGGAAGGTGCCCTGCGTGATCATGTCGCGCAGGTTGCGGTTCGTCGCGGCAATCACGCGCACGTTGACGATCCGGCCGCTGCCGTCGGCGCCGACTTTCTGCAGCTCGCCGGTCTCGAGGAAACGCAGGAGCAGGCCCTGCATGCGCAGCGTCATCTCCCCGACCTCGTCGAGGAAAATCGTGCCCATGTGCGCGGTTTCGAGCTTGCCGGGCTTGTCGCGGTAGGCGCCGGTGAAACTGCCCTTCACGTGGCCGAAGAGCTCGGACTCCAGCAGCGTTTCCGGGAGGCCGGCGCAGTTCACCGGGGCAAACATGTGGTTCGCGCGCGGGCCGCGGGTGTGGATGTTGCGCGCGACGATTTCCTTGCCGACCCCGCTCTCGCCGGTGATCAGGACCTTGGCGTCGGATCGTGCGACCCGGTCGATTTCCTGCTGCAGCGCCAGGGTCTCGGAGCTCTGGCCGTGCAGCTGTACCTTGTCCTTGGCGCGAGGACTCGCGGCAGTTGCACCGCGCGTCCCACCGTCGACGACTGCATCCATCATTGGCTGATAAACCGTTCGATGAGCTGCCGGTGCTTCGGCGTGATTTCCAGGAACTGGGCGGCGATGCGGAACCCGTCGGCGGCCGCAGGGGCTTGCGCCACGCGCGTGACTTCGATTTCGGCCGCGAACGGCGACCCGGCGACCGACAGCCGCAGCATCGCCTTCGACCGCACGTTGACGGCATCGCGCAACTGGAGCAGGACGCCCGATGCGCTCAGATCCAGGACGCGGACGCTTTCGGCAGAGTGCACCGCCATCGTCTGCCCGTCGACGATGTGGCGCGGTGAACGGCGGCGTTCTTCCATCGGCCCTTTCGCTTGACCTTCAGGGGCGGCTTTCTCCTCGCTTCCCCACGGCTCGTGGGCGAATGAGAGAGTATCCGCGGACTCCGTGCCTTAGTGCAATCAGGCCGCCAGCGGCGAAGGCTCGCTCATCTGTTCCCGTAACCGTAATGATATAAGCAGCTTAGAGTCGAATCTGAACCCCAGCTGCGTCGTCATGGAGTGAGAAAAAAGTCTGACGATTGCGGGCTAAGGCGTTTGCCGATTCCCAGACTTCTCAGGAGACGTCGGTGACGAGCTTGGGAAGCGCCGCGGGCATCGACAGGAACTCGACGCCGGCGAGGTAGACCGTCGTGCCATCCGCGGCGCGTCCGGTCTGTACGTGGCGGACGCGTACGTCCAGGCTGATGCGCTGGCCGTCGTGCGCGAAGGTGACCGCGTGCACGGTGTCGGGAACGACGGGGACGGGATACTCGAGGAGAGCGCCATCCTGGTTCATGTCGCGGACGCGCGCCTGCTTGTGCACTTCGAGGGTGCCCCAGAGGGCGCCCACGACCTCGAGCCGCACCGCAGAACGGCGATCTCCCACGCGACGCATACGGTGCTCCTGCTTCGCCCTCGAGCCGCCGGTCAGCTCGCCGCCGACTGCGCGACGCCGTTCCCGCCGCCGCCGCTGCGCGTTGGCCCGCGCGTCGTTCAGGATGCCTTCGGCCATGCCATCGCCAGGCATGCGCGTGGCAAAGCCAATCGCACGGATCGACGCTCGCGCCGCCGCCATCGCCCCCAGCGCGCCGCGAAGACGCCGGGCGATTACCGTGGCGTGCGCGGCCGTGGTGTCGGGCAGCAGCAACCCCACTTCACCGGGCCGGAGCACGCCGACGACGTCGGACTGGCGCATCTGCCGCCGCAGCTCGTCGACGAAGGTCTGCGACGCCCCGGGCGCCGCGCCGGTGGTCGAGAGCACGACCACGCGTGACCGCAAGGCCGCGTTCGAGCGCTTCGCTTGCCAGCCGCTCCATCGTGCGGCCGAAGACCGTGACCGCGTCGGCGGGCTCGCCCGCGGACCCGGGCTTTCCTACCCAGTCGGCCAGCAGCTCCGCGGCCACGAGCGCCATGCTGTACTCGAGCGGCGTGAAGTGCTGATGATCGGCGCGCACGAGCCCCAGCGTCGCGCCGTCGCCTCCCGGCAGCACCCGGCGCACGGTCACGCGCGCCCGCTCGGTGTCGCCGGCGGCCGCGCCGATCTCGCCCGATCCCGCGTGGTGCACGATGCGGCGGCCGGTGGACTCCACGACGAAGCTCGCCGCGGTGGCACCCACTGCGGTGCGCAGCGCTTCGAGCGCCGCCTCGAATCCGCTGCCCGATTGCGAGGGTGAGGACAGGCGGTGCGAGAGCAGCACCGCGACCCGCGTGCGCGACGCCGCGGTGGCGAGCGCCACGGCCATGTCGAGGGCGGAAATGTAGTTGCCCATGATCTGCGGATCGCACGCGTCGATCGCGCCAGACATCGTCAGCAGCCACGTGCCGGTGCCGGCGCTCCGCGACAGCGTCGTGACCAGCAGGTCGCCCGGCCCCGCCGACTCCATGCCGTTGATGTCGGTTTGGGGAATCCGCGTGGCCTTGAGCTCGACCGGCAGCGACTGCGGCGGAAACACGATCGGCCGGTCTGGTGTCGTGCGTCCGGCGAGCGACGCCGCGCGCATGAAGACACCGGGAGCGGTTTCGATGTAGCCGACCACTTCGATGTCGTGCCAGAGCGCCAGCGCCTCGGCGAAGATGCCGACCAGGTCGCGATCGGTGCCGCTCTGCACCACGTGCTGCAGCACTTTGTGCAGCGCCGCCAGGTTGTCGGGGCCTGCCGGCGCGCTCGACAGGTGCCGCTCGGCGGCCCCGGCCAGCCAGCCGCAGACCGCACCGAGCTGCGCCTCCGAGATCGTCGAGGGGCCCTGTGTGCGCGGCACCCGCGCCACGATCAGCACGCCCTGCATGCGGCCCTCGACGGCGAGCGGCGTGCACACGATGTCGGCGCCGCCGATCTGTGCCGTGCGCGCGGTCCGGGTCTGCAGAGCCGCGGTAATCGCGGGCAGCAGGGGCCGGCCCGGGTCGGTGACGATTGCCCGAAGCGAGAACCCCTCGGCCGGCGTCTCGGGCGGCAGCAGCGCCTGCGAGGAGGCATCGGCCAGCTGCGCCTGGACGCCCAACGGACGACAGAGCTCCCTCAGCCAGTCCCACGACCGGCCCCCGACGAGCACGGAAAACGCGTTCGACATCTCTCGACGGCCCGCTGGCAGATCACGGGCGCAGTTGAGAGCCTGGTGCAAGTGAACCGCCATTTCCCCCCCCTGCACAGCGAGACGATAACGGCCGAAAACCATCACGTCACGGTTCGAGGCGGACGACAAATGGTGACGTCTGGCAGACAAAACACTTTGAGGGCCGAGTTTTCAAGGACTTGGACGTGCCTCCGCCTGGCGGGCTGGCCCGGGCGGGCCGGCGCGCTCGAACGGGCCTCGATCACCCGGATGTTGTTCCGTTCCGTGCAGTTCTGTGAAACCGCTTGGCGCTCCGACGTGGCGCCCCCCAGGGCCGACCGCCCGGCCCAGGGCACCTCTTCGCGATGAGCCGCGTTCAGACGACCGCCGGCGAAGGCTCCGTGGACAGCGGCGACGACCTCGACTCCCTCTTCGCGAAGCTCGAAGCCGAGCTCGCGAACCAGCCCGCAACCCAGGACGCCGACGCCGGCGCCGAGCACGAGGCGGTCGAGGCCGCCACGGCCGAGCCGGCCGCGCGTCCAGACCGGCGTGAGGCGCGGCGCCTGTCGCCGGAGGAACTCGCGCGCAAAGTGCGCGTCACCGTTCGCGGGGCGGCGGACGCCAAAGCCATCAATGTTTCGGAAACGGGCGTCCTGGCCGAGACGACGTCGCGGCTGCGGCCCGGCACCGTGGTCGAACTGATTCTCACTTTCGACGGCGTGCGGCGGATGCTGCGCGCCACGATCGTGCGGTCGATGGTCCACTCGCTCAACCCCACCACGTTCAGAACCGCCTTCAAGTTCGAGGAGCGCACCACGCTTCCGGAGCGCGAATAGACGCTATGGACATGCTGCCCACCCTGTGCACGGCGATGAAGCGCGCCGGCGGCGACGCCCTGGTGCTTCGGACCGGCGAATCGCCGCACGTCCTCACGGCCAGCGGGCGGCAGAACGTCGCGCGCGCCGTGCTGTCGGCCAATGCCCTCGAAGCGCTGGTGGCGCAGATCTTCACCGGTGACGGACGACAGACGCTGCACGACACCGGTAGCGTCGTGGAGCAGGTGACCGTTCCCGAGGCGGGGCTCACGCTGTCGGCACGCGCCGAGCGCACGACCAATCAGGTCACCATCGAGCTCCGCGAGCGGCGTGCCGGAGCCGATCGCCGTCGAACCGCCAACCGAACCGTCCGAGCCGACACCCGTGGTCGTCGAGGCCGACGCGGCCGACGCCGCGCTCGAGACCGGAGCCTCCCCCGAAGCGCCGCAGTGGTTCGACGTGCCGCTCTCGAATGGTCCCGACGGCGGGTTCGACGCGGTGCCGGCGTTTGCCTCCACGAGCGATGCCGCCGACACCCGCGACGCGCCCGTCCACGAGATTGTCGCGCCCGAAATCGAACCCTTCAGCGAGCCGCCGGGCGCGCACTACGAAGAGCTCTTCCTGCAGGTGCCGTCCGCCGCGTCGGGCGCCGGCGAGACGCTGCCCGATTCGAGTGCCACGGGTGCCGCCGAGACCCCCGAGCCCGAACCCGTGGCGTGGACGTTCGGCGCAGCACCCGCTCGAACATCCGGTGACATCCGAGCTTCCACTTCCGGTTTACGAGGAGTCCTCCGTGAACGCTTCCTCCGATCTCCAGTTCGTCGAACCGCCGAATGCCGACGCCCCCGCCGCCGAGGGCCTGCCGGCCGGACTCAGTGCCTGGGTCGCGCGCGCGGCGGCGCGCGGCGCCACGGCGCTCTACCTTCGCGCCGACACGGCACCGATGGCGCGCGTCGAAGACCGTCTCGAGCCGCTGACGGCCGACACGGTGGATTCATGGCGCTTCGACGCGCTGCTCGAAGAATTCAACGGCGGCCGCTCCAATGGATGGGAGCTCGGACCGCATGGCGAGTGGACATGGCGGGTGCCCGCCGTCGGCCAGGTGAGCTGCTGGTCGTTCTCCGACGACCAGGGCCGTGGCCTGATGTTGCGCCTGCGGTTGCAGGCGCCCACGCGCTCGCTCCTCAAGGCGATTCCGCGACGCGTGCGCGCGGCGTGCGACGGCGACGGCCTCGTGGTCGTCTCGGCGCCCACGTCGTCCGACGTCGCGGCCATGGCGGCGGCGGTCGGCGATCTGGCGGGCCGCCAGCGCGGCGGCTACGTCATCTCGCTCCGCGCGGCCGGCGCGCCGCGTCACGAGATTGCCGGCTCGTTCGTCAGCCAGCGTGAATTCACCGGCGGCGACGGCGACGTGGCGGCCGCCATTCGCGCGGCGGCCAGCGAGTCGCCGGACGTACTGCTCGTGGCGCCGCCCACCTCCGAGGCGGCGATGCGTGAAGTGGTCAACGCCGCAGAGGGCGGGCGCCTGGTCATCCTCGCGGTGCTCGCGCCGACGTCGATGCAGGCGCTTCGCGCCATCGTCGGGCGCGGCTCGGCGGGCGGCGATGCGCAGACCCGCCTGGCCCTGGCGACATCGTTCCGCGTCGCGTTCGCCTATCGCGTGCTGCAGCGTCTCGGCGGCGGCCGGACGACCGTGCGCGACCTCGTGGTCGGCACGAGCGAAGTGTCGGCCATGCTCGCGTCGGGTGATTTCCCCGGCATCTCGCGCCTCCAGCGCGAAGGAGCGATGAGCATGACCACCGTCGACGACTCGCTGGCACGGGCAGTGCGCCGCGGCCACCTGTCACTTCGCCAGGCGGCGTCGCATGCGATGGACAAGAAGTACCTCGTGAACCTGGTGCGATCGGGGCGGCGGCGTCTCGAGACCACGCCAGTCGACGAACGGGTCTCCCACGGGCGTGCTCGAGCCGGTCAGCTCGTCGCGCGCGAAGTGGTCGAACTACTAAAGGCTGAAGGCTCAGGGCTTCAGGCTTAGGGCTTAGGACAAACGTCGCAGGGCAGGTCTTCGGACCTGCCCTTTTCAACGTACGGCCTCAGCCGCCAGCCGCCGACGGGGTGGGCTCGGCCTCGAAGAACTCGTCGACGATCTCGTCGAGCGCCGCCAGGCTGTCGGCGGTGTTGACGCGCGCGCGCAGCAGCGAACCGCCTTCGAGCCCCTTCGAGTACCAGGCACAGAGCGCCCGCACCTTGTTGATCACCCACCGCTCGCGGCCACGGGCCGGCGCGTGGCGGCTGTCGTCGCCGGCCTGTCCCGGAGCGTGGTGCCGGAAACCCTCGGCTTCCGTGACGCGTTCGTCGAGGAGCATCCGGATGTAGGCGCGGAGGAACTCCGCCCGCTGGCGCGCGGTGACGGCCGGCGGCTCGGCGCCGGCAGCGAGCGCCGCGGCCTGCGACAGGACCCACGGGTTGCGCAGCACGCCGCGGCCCACCAGCACCCCGCTGACGCCCGAACGCAGGCGTTCGAGGATTTCATGGGGCTCGATGCAATCGCCGCTGCCGAGCACGGGGATGTCGAGGTCGGCCGCCACCTGCGCCACCAGATCCCAGTCGGCGCGGCCGGTATAGGACTGCGCGGCCGTGCGGCCATGAATCGTCACGGCGGCGGCGCCGGCGTCCTGCACGCGCCGTGCGAGCTCGGGCGCGTTGCGCGACGCGTCGTTCCACCCGGCGCGCATCTTGACGGTCACTGGAATGCGGACCGCCCGGGACATGGCGCGAATCACCGACGCGGCATGCTCGGGCTCGCGCATCAGGCTGCAGCCGGCATTGTGTTTCGCGATCTTCGGTACGGGGCAGCCCATGTTGACGTCCACGATGTCGGCGCCCATGCCTTCGACGATCTGCGCCGCCGCCGCCATCTTCTCCGGATCGCCCCCGAAGATCTGGATCGACACCGGCCGCTCTTCCTCGGTGTATTCGGCGTACTCCAGCGTACGGTCGATGCCGCGGACCAGGCCTTCCGACGAGACCATCTCGGTGACGACCAGGCCGCAGCCGCCCTGGCGCTTGACCAGGCGGCGAAAGGCCGTGTCGGTCATGCCGGCCATCGGCGCGACCACCAGCGGCGAATCCAGCGTCACCGATCCGATCTTCACGCGCGCGTTCTCCCTGCCTGCCTCAACCGCCCTACCCGCCTCACCGCGGCAACGCCGCGACTCAGTAGGCTTTCACGTCGGCTGCGTCCACCTCGACGCTCACCGCCTGGCCGATCAGATCGACCGACAGCACCAGTCGCGCCTTCTCGTTCTTGCGCGTCAGCCGGCCCACGACGCCCTTGAGCGGCCCGTGCGACACCTCCACCATCATCCCTTCGCGGATGAGCGGGCATGGATCGAAGGCGAGATCGCTTTCGACCAGCTGGCGGATGCCCTCGATCTCGTAGTCGGGAATCAGCGCCGGCTCGCCGTCGACCGAGACGATGTTGACGACGCCGCCGCACTTCAGCACCTGCAGCCGCTCACGCGGATCGAAGCGCGCGAAACAGTACCCGGGAAACAGTGGCCAGTCGATCTTCTTCTTGCGATCTTTCCAGCGGCTCCATCGCGCCACCGTTGGCAGGAAGGCCTGGATCGATTTCTGTTCGAGCTGTGTGCGCACGATCTGCTCGTGGCGGGACTTCGTCCAGATGGCGAACCAGCCGGCCAGGCTGCCGCCGGCCGGCGCGTCCGCGCGCGCCATGTCGGCCATGGCCTACTGGCGCGTCGGCGCGGGCTGATCGGCGGCGGGGGCCGATGCGGTCTGCTTGCGCCGCTTCTCGAGCGCCTGCTCGTAGGCTCGTTTCAGCTCGTCGTTGCGCCAGTTCACCGTGGCCTGCTGGCGGAGCTGATCGAGATACTTCAGCAGCTCGACCTGGCGCTTCTGGTCGGCCACCCTGTTGCCGATTTCGGCGCGTGCCTGCGCGAACGTCTTCACGCGGGTCTCCGTGCGGTTCTCGACCTTCAGCAGCTGATAGCCCCGTTGCGTCCGTATGGGTTCGGTGACGCCGCCGATCGGCAGCGCGTCGAGCACCGTCTGCAGCCGCGGGTCCAATTCGTCGTGATTGATCGGGCCGATCAGGCCGCCGTTGGCCTTCGACGAGGCGGCCGAGAAGTCGGCCGCGAGCCTGGCGAACGGCTCGCCCGCAAGCAGTCGCCTGCGGATGTCCTCGGCTTTGGCCTTGGCCTCGTCGTCCTGCCCGACGTTGATCCCGCGATCGCTGGTGGGCACCTCGATGAGCAGCTCGCGGAGCGTGAGCTCCGACGGCGTGGTGAACTCGCGCGCGTGCGCTGCGTAGTAGGCGCGCGCCTCCTCGTCGTTGACCGCGATCTTGTCGCTGACCTCGACGCGCTGCACCTGCGACACGAGCATCTGCCGCTCGAGGTTGCGCTTCAGATCGGCCATCGTGAGGCCTTCCTGTTTGAGCGCCGCCTGGAACTTCTGATCGTCGTCGAGGTTGTTCTGCTTCTTGATGTTGGCGACGATGCTGTTGAACTGCTCGTCGCCCATGGCGTAGCCGAGCTCGCGGCCGCGCTGGATGAGCAGGAGCTCGTCGACGGCCGTCAGGATCAGTTCCGGGGTGATCTCCGCGATCGCGGTTCCGGAGCTGAGGGCTCGTCGGTGAGACGTTGCCGAGCTCGGGGCGGTTGCGCAGTTCCGCCACCTGCCGCTGCTCGAACTCGGACTTGCTGATGATCTCGCCATTGACCTTCACGAGCACCTGCTCGAAGATCTCGGCGCCGAGCGGCGCGACCGCCGCACACGCAAGGGCGAGGGCGGCAGCCGGCACGATTCGCGATCTGAACATCGTTATTCCTTCCCGGACTGCCGGCGGG
Source organism: uncultured Acidobacteriota bacterium (assembly GCA_963731785.1). Taxonomy (GTDB): domain Bacteria; phylum Acidobacteriota; class Vicinamibacteria; order Vicinamibacterales; family UBA2999; genus DASYRM01. Next base: position 40,594 of record CAVSWX010000006.1, on the reverse strand, counting down.
AACGCCAGAGCCAATCCCTTCGGCATCAGTATTTTACCCGACCCTTACTGCAGCGCCCGCAAGAGCCCCTCGATGCGGGTGAACATGCCGCCCTCGGCCCGCGGATCCGCCTCCGGCCGGCGCAGGATCTCCTGCTTCGTGAACCCGGCGGTCACCTCGCCGGCCGTGGCCCTCGCCGTCCACCAACTGGGCGCGGCCGACGGGCGGGCAGGCGCGCGGCGCCCGGGCCGGTCCACCGGCCCGGGCCGGGCGTCCGCCTTCGCCACCGGGCCTTTTGCCGCCTTTTCCTTCCCCGACGTCACCGGCTCCAATGGCGCGTCGAGGTTCAGCTTCAGCGACACCGGCGGCACCAGGGTGGCGCCCGGCCATTCACCCACCACCTTGATGAGCCGGACCGGGTCGATCCGGGCGTTCTGCCTGAACCTTATGACGACGGCCTGGCCCTCCCGGTCGATGGACTCCACGCCGAGGCGGTCGGCGGCGATGCGGATGCGGCCGTACTCCGCCAGGTTCAGCACCGAGGGCGGCGGCTCGCCGTAGCGATCGCGGATCTCGTCCACCACCCGGCTCAGTTCGGCGTCGGTCCGTGCCGAGGCCACCTTGCGGTAGACCATCAACCGCTGGTTCGTATCGGGCACGTAGGCGTCGTCGATCTTGAGGTCGACGCGCAGGTTCACCATGGCCCGCAGCGTCGTCCTGCAGGTCCTCGCCCTTCAGCTCGCGGACCGACTCTTCGAGCAGCTTCATGTACATGTCGAAGCCGACGGCGTCGATGTGGCCGCTCTGCTCGCCGCCGAGCAGGTTGCCGGCGCCGCGAATCTCGAGATCGAGCGCCGCGACCCGGAACCCGCTGCCGAGGTCGCTGAACTCCTTGATCGCCGCGAGGCGCTTGCGCGCGACCGGCGAGAGCGATTCCTGCGGCGGCGTCAGCAGATACGCGTAGGCCGGCCGATCCGAGCGGCCGACGCGCCCGCGGAGCTGATACAGCTGCGAGAGCCCGTAGCGATCGGCGCGGTTGATGATGATGGTGTTGGCGTTCGGGAATGTCGAGGCCGTTCTCGACGATGGTCGTGGCGAGCAGGATGTCGAACCTGCGCTCGACGAACCCCAGCATCGCCTTCTCGAGCTCGTCCTCGCCCATCTGCCCGTGGCCGACGCCAATCCTGGCCTCGGGCACCAGCCGCTGCAGCAGCGCTCCGATCGAGAAGATCGACTCCACGCGGTTGTGGACGAAATACACCTGCCCGCCGCGCGCGAGCTCGTTGCGCACCGCGCGCTCGATGACCGCGGCGTCGAACTTCACGACGTTGGTCTGAATCGACAGCCGGTCCTTCGGCGGCGTCTCGATCACCGACATGTCGCGGATGCCGACCAGCGACATGTTGAGCGTGCGCGGGATCGGCGTGGCGGTGAGCGTGAGCACGTCCACCTTCTTGCGCATCTGCTTGATGCGCTCCTTGTGCGCGACGCCGAAGCGCTGCTCCTCGTCGACGACGAGCAGCCCGAGATCCTTGAACACCACGTCCTTCGACAGCAGCCGGTGGGTGCCGACGAGGATGTCGAGCTTGCCCTCGGCGCGCCTTGTCGAGTGCCTCCTTGATCTCCTGCTTGGTCCGAAAGCGGCTCACCATGTCGATCGTCGACCGGAAAGCCCGCGAAGCGCTCGACGCAGCGTCTTCTGGTGCTGGAACGCCAGCACGGTCGTCGGCGCCAGCACCGCCACCTGCTTGCCGTCCATCACCGCCTTGAACGCGGCGCGCATCGCCACCTCGGTCTTGCCGTAGCCGACGTCGCCGCACAGCAGCCGGTCCATCGGCGTCGGCGCTCTCCATGTCCTTCTTGATGTCGGCGATCGAGGTGGCCTGGTCGGGTGTCAGCTCGTAGGGGAACGCGCTCTCGAACTCCTCCTGCCAGTGCGTGTCGGGCGAGAAGGCGAAGCCGGCCACGGCCTTGCGCTGGGCGTAGAGCCGGAGGAGCTCCTCGGCCATGTCGCGCATCGCCTTCTTGACGCGCGACTTCGCCTTCTCCCAGGTGGTGCCGCCGAGCCGATCGAGCGCCGGCCGCGCCCCGCCGGTGTACTTCTGGATCAGATCGAGGCGTTCGACCGGCACGAACAGCTTGGCGTCGTCGTGGTAGCGGAGCTCGAGGAACTCCTGCGGCCCTCGCTGCCGCTCACGCCGAGCTGTTTGAGGCCGACGAACTCGCCGATCCCGTGGTCCACGTGCACCACGAGATCGCCCACCTTGAGGTCGCGCAGGTCGGAGAGAAACGCCTTGGCCACGCCCGGGCGAGCCTCGCCGGCGCGGCGCTCCTCGTCGAAGACGTCGCGCTCGACATAAACCTGCAGCGCGGCGTCGGTGAGCCGGAACCCGCGCGACACGGCGCCCGACGGCCACGAACACTGCCGCCGCGTGCGCCTCCTCGGCGCGCTCCACCGGCATGGCGACGATGTCGTAGTCGCGCAGAATCTCCACGGCGCGCTCCGCCCGGCCGGGACTGTCGGCGATGAAGAGCACGGTGTCGCCGCGCTCGCGCGCCTGGCGCACGTCGGCGATCCAGTCGCCGACGCGCCCGTGAAACTCCATCGCCGGCTGGCAGCGAATCTCGCGAAGGCCGGCGCCTGGCTCGCCGAGCGCCAGCTCCTCGAGCTTGGGCGACGACTGGACGCGCTCGGCCAGGTCCTCCCAGGTCACGAAGGCCGCTTCGGGCGGCGGCAGGTGGGAGCGGCCGCGGCTGCCGGCGTCGGCGTAGCTCGCCTCGAGCTGCTCGCGCACGCGAATGGCGTGCTCGGCGACCTGTTCGGGCTCCGAGGACAGCAGGCGCATGCCCCGCGACGCGAAGAACTCGAGCATCGGGACGAGCGGGGTGTCCGGGCCCTCGTCCTCGCCGCCGAAGGTCTCGCGCACCGGGACCACGACGACGTGATCGACCGCGCCCGTCGATCGCTGCGTGGCCGGGTCGAACCGCCGCAGCGTCTCGACCATGTCGCCGACGAACTCGAGGCGCACCGGTTCGGCATCCGCCGCCGGAAAGATGTCCACGATGCCGCCGCGGACGGCAAACGCGCCGTGCTCGTCCACCGGGTCCTCGCGCGCGAAACCGGCATCGACCAGCAGATCCGCCAGATCGTGCGGCGCGATTTCGGTCCCCGATCGGAGCTCGATCGACGCGCGGCGCAGGCGGTCGGGCGGGCTGACGCGCGGCAGCAGCGCCGCGGCGGAGGCGATGACGAGGCGGGCCTGGCCCGCTGCCGCGAGATAGAGCGCCCGGCCGCGCGCCGCCGCCACCTTGAAATGCGGCGACATGCCGCGATACGGGTCGACCTGGAGCGACGGGCACGGGACGACCGCGGCCTCCGCGGCCGATGCGGCGGCCCCCTCGAGCGCCGCAAAGAAGAAGCGCGCGTCGCCGGTCATCTGCTCGACGTCGCGGTCGGTCGGGACGACGAGCAGCGTCAGGCCGGGACGCGCGCGGGCCGCGGCAACGGCTGCCAGGGCCTTCGCCGCCGGGCTCAGGCCGGCAGTGGTCGACGACAGGACGGTCGAAGTCGAGGCGCGAGGCCGTGCGGGCAAACAGTGCACGCAGTGCGAGGGACGGCGAGGACACGACTGGCACGGCTCCGTTTCTCTCGCTACGGAGTCGCCGCGCGCCCTGGTGCGCTCGATGAGGCGCGTCGTCGAAAAGCCTTCGGCGAGCGTCATGCGCACGACGCGGCCGCCCCGCGCCTCGACCACGTCGCGGCCGACGATGTTGTCCGCGCCCCAGTCCGCGCCCTTGACGAGCACGTCCGGCTGTACCCGGCTGATGAGCGCGTAGGGCGTGTCCTCGTCGAAGATCGACCGCGAGGTCGACGCAGCCGAGCGCCGACAACACCTCGGCGCGTTCCGCTTCGGGATTGATCGGGCGGTCGGGCCCCTTGTTGGCCCGCACGGATCGATCGGAGTTCACGCCGACGATCAGCGCGTCGCCGAGCCGCCGCGCTTCCTGCAGGTACCGCACGTGTCCGGGGTGCAGCAGGTCGAACACGCCGTTGGTGAAGACGACGGTGCCGCCGGTGCTCTGGAGACGTGCCGCCATCGCGACCGCGCCGTCGACGGAGCCGGCCGCCGGCGTCGGCGCTCTCATGCCGCCCCGTCCCCATCCGAGCCCGAGATCCCGATGCCGCCCTCGAACAGTCCATTGATGCCGCGGCCGGTAGATCCCGGTGTCTTTCAGCGGCGAGGAGACCCGGAACGAATAGAGCAGACGGTGATAGTCGTAGGGCACGCCGTCCTGCCGGTGTACCGCGACGTCGAGCCTGTAGGCGCCGGCCACGAGATCCAGCCGGTCGATGTCCACGATGAACGTCCCCGCGCCCGACCATTCGCGGGGCACGCGGCCTTCGATCTGGGTGTTGGTGCCGAAGCAGCAGACGCCGTCGGCGGTGAACATGCCGATGCCGAAGACGAAATCGTGCAGCGGGCGCGCGGCGCGGACCCGCACGCGGATTCGCATCGGCTGGCCCGACTCGAACACGTGTCCCGGCTGCCCGTCGGCGCGTACGCAGCTCGACCTGTTCGATGATCGGCGTCCTGCGACCCCCACCGCCCGGCGGCGCCGTCGGCGGTATGCGCCGTCGCTGCGGCCGGCGGGAGCCGCCGCGCCCGCCTGGCTCCGGTCTTCGGTGCCGGCGACCTCGGTCAGGTAGGCGTCCACCACGCGCTTGGGGTCGCCCTGGGCGCGCACCCGGCCGGCGTCGAGCCAGAGCGCCTCGTCGCACAACCGGGTGATGAGGTCGAGCGTGTGGGTGACGAGCACGATCGTCTTGCCTTGCCGCCGGAACTCCGCGAACTTCTCGAGGCACTTGTGGGTGAACGCCTCGTCGCCGACGGCGAGCACCTCGTCCACGAGCAGCACGTCGGGATCGACGTTGATGGCCACGGCAAATCCCAGCCGCATGTACATGCCGGACGAATAGGTCTTCACCGGCTCGTCGATGAACTCGCCCAGCTCGGCGAACGCGACGATGTCATCGAACCGTCGCGCCACCTCGGCCTTCGACAAGCCCAGCATCATGCCGTTGATGAACACGTTCTCCCGCCCCGAGATCTCCGGATGGAACCCGGCGCCGAGCTCGATGAGCGCCGACACCCGTCCCGATACATGGATCGTGCCCGCCGACGGCTTGCCGATGCCCGGCGATGAGCTTCAGGAGCGAGCTCTTCCCCGAGCCGTTGCGGCCGATGATGCCGAGCGTCGCGCCCGGCCGGACGTCGAAGCTGACGCCATCGAGAGCCTGAAACACGCTCGTCCGGCCGAAGGTGCTTCAGCACGCCGCCGCTGAGCAGCGCGCTCTTCAGCGTGCCAAAGCTCTTGCGCCGCCCATAACGGCGGTAGATCTTGCGGACGTCACGGACCTCGACGGCAGGCATGGGCTCAGACTTCCTCGGCGAGCGTATCGCGGAGCCGATCGAACACGAAGTAGCCGAACATCAGCAGCGAGCGCGGCGGCGCCCCCGCAGCACGAGCAGCGGCCGCCAGCCGTCGAACGGCCCGTCGAAGAACAGTACTTCCTGGTAGGCGGCGGCGAGATGCGTGAACGGGTTCAGCGCGAACACCCAGCGGAACCGCTCCGGCACCTCCGACACGGTGTAGAGAATCGGCGTGCCCCAGAACCACAGCGTCAGCAGGTTGCCGAGCAGATCGCGAAGGTCCCGGAAGTGCACCGTGAGGCTCGAGAGGAGCAGCGCCAACCCGAGCGTCAGCGCCAACTGCACGACGACGATGGCCGGCAGCCACACCAGGTCGGTCGACGACGACCGGCCGCCCGTAATAGATCGCGACGGCCGCGAACACCAGCAGGCCGAGGAGGAAGTTCACGAGCCCGGTGAACACGGTGACCGCCGGCAGGATCTCGGCGGGAAACAGCACCTTGCGAATCAGGTTGCCGCCCGTGATCAGCACGCTGCAGCTTTCGAGCAGCGACGACTGGAACCAGGTCCAGGGAAGGATGCCGCAGAACAGGAACAGGGCGTACGGCTCCGGCCGCGTCCCGGCGCGCGCGCCGCTCAGCACCACCGTGAACACGAAGGTGTAGATGCCGAGCAGCAGGAGCGGGTTGACGAACGTCCAGAAAAAGCCGAGGACGGACCCGCGATAGCGCGCTTTCAGTTCGCGCGCGACGAGGCTGGAAATCAGCGCCCGGTAGCGGAAGACCTGTCGAAGGTTGGCGAGCACTGCTCAGGGCCGCCCCCGCGGAGCGGGGGCAAGCAGACACTGTCGACTAGCGAGGCGGAGCCGGGTTGGTCTGGGGCGCAGCCTCGCTAGTCTATACCCGTGTGCGGGCTCGCGACGCCACTTGCAGCCGGATCAGCGATTTCATCATCGCGATGCGCGCGCGCTCGAAATCGATGTCGGTGCGCGGCTCGCCGATGCGCTTTTCGGCTCGCGCCATGGCGGCTTCGGCCCGGGCGATGTCGATGTCCTCGCTCGCGTTCGGCGATGCGCGCCAGCACCGTGACCCTGTCGGGCAGCACCTCGACGAAGCCGAACGCGATCGCCAGGTAGTGCTTTTCCTGGCCGATGCGGTACCACAGCTCACCGACGCTGCAGCGAGGCGAGCAGCGGCGCATGACCGGGCAGCACGCCGAAGTAGCCCTCCGAACCGGGCACCTGCACCTCGTCCACCTGTTCGGTGACCAGGGCCCGGTCGGGCGTGACGATTTCGAGCGTGAGCGAGGTCGGGCAGTGCCATGTGCGCGTCCTAGGCGGCCTGCTTCGCGGCCTTCTCGACGGCCTCCTCGATGGTGCCGACCATGTAGAACGCCTGCTCGGGCAGCGCGTCGTGCTTGCCCTCGACGATCTCCTTGAAGCCGCGCACGGTGTCGCCGACGGTCACGTACTTGCCCTTGAGGCCGGTGAACTGCTCGCCGACGAAGAACGGCTGCGACAGGAACCTCTGGATCTTGCGCGCGCGCGTCACGGTGAGCTTGTCGTCTTCCGACAGCTCGTCGATGCCGAGAATCGCGATGATGTCCTGCAGGTCCTTGTAGCGCTGCAGCACCTGCTTCACCGAGCGCGCCACGGCGTAGTGCTCCTCGCCGAGGACGCGCGGGTCGAGAATGCGCGACGTCGAGGCGAGCGGGTCCACGGCCGGGTAGATGCCGAGCTCGGCAATCTGCCGCGACAGGTTCGTCGTCGCGTCGAGGTGGGCGAACGTCGTCGCCGGCGCCGGGTCGGTGTAGTCGTCGGCGGGCACGTAGATCGCCTGCACCGAGGTGATCGAGCCCTTCTTCGTGGACGTGATGCGCTCCTGCATCTGGCCCATTTCCGAGAGCAGCGTCGGCTGGTAGCCGACGGCCGACGGCATGCGGCCGAGCAGCGCCGACACCTCGGAGCCCGCCTGCGTGAAGCGGAAGACGTTGTCGATGAAGAGGAGCACGTCCTTGTTCTCGGCGTCGCGGAAGTACTCGGCGACGGTCAGCGCCGAGAGGCCGACGCGCAGGCGCGCACCCGGCGGCTCCGTCATCTGGCCGTAGACCAGCGCGGCGCGCGACTTCGACATGTCCTTCATGTCGATGACGCCCGACTCCTGGAACTCGAGCCACAGGTCGTTGCCCTCGCGGGTGCGTTCGCCCACGCCGCCGAACACCGACACACCGCCGTGCTTCATGGCGATGTTGTTGATCAGCTCCATGATGATGACGGTCTTGCCGACGCCGGCGCCGCCGAACAGGCCGATCTTGCCGCCCTGGAGGTACGGCTCGAGCAGGTCGATCACCTTGATGCCGGTCTCGAACATGCGCAGCTCGGTGGACTGCTGCTCGAGCGTCGGCGCGTCGCGATGGATCGGCCACCGCTCCTTCGACTGCACCGGGCGATCCGGGAAGTCCACCGGCTCGCCGAGCACGTTGAGCACGCGGCCGAGCGTCTCGGGGCCGACCGGCACCGTGATGGGCGCGCCGGTGTCGATGACCTCCATCCCGCGGGTCATGCCGTCGGTGGGCTTCATGGCCACGGTGCGCACGCGGTTCTCACCGAGGTGCTGCTCGACCTCGGCGACGACGTCGATCGCCTCGACGCCGGGCTTCGCCTCGGACACGATGCGCACGGCGTTGTAGATCGCCGGGAGGCCGCCCGTGAACTCGATGTCGATGACCGGCCCAATGACCTGGACGACTTTTCCTGTGCGTGCCATTCGCTCTGTCCTTCCCTTGTCGGCGCTCCTTCAGGTGGCCTGCAGGCGGGGTCTAAAGCCCCGCCTCTACGACATCCTTACGTCGCCGACGGCGCCCGACACGACTTCGATGATCTCGCGCGTGATGGCCGCCTGCCGCACCTTGTTCATGTAGAGCGTGAGGTCCTCGATCATCTCGGCCGAGTTGCGGGTCGCCGCATCCATGGCCGTCATCTGCGCGGCAAAGAATGCCGCGTTCGACTCGAGCAGCGCGCGATAGACCTGCACCTGCACGTGCCGCGGCAGCAGTTCGGCAAAGATCTGCTCGGGAGCCGGCTCGAAGATGTAGTCCACGGTCGGCCCGGCAGCCGTGCCAGCCTCGAGCTCGAGCCGCGGAATCGGCAGCAGCCGCTCGACCACGAGCTTCTGCGTCATCACCGACTTGAACTCGTTGTAGACCAGGTAGACGCTGCCGACACGCCCCGAAGTGAACTCCTCGATCGCGGCGTTGGCCACGCCGACCGCGTGCTCGAACGAGAGCCGCTGGAAGATGCCGGCGGCCTCGTATCGCACGTCGAACCCGCGGCGCCGGAAGAAGTCGCGGCCCTTGCGCCCGATCAGGCCGAGCGCGACTTCGCGGCCCTGCCCCTCGGTGGTGATGAACTGCCCCGCGGACTTGATGACGTTGGAATTGAAGCTGCCGCACAGCCCGCGGTCGGCGGTGATCACGATGAGCAGCACCGGCGCGCCCGCCTGGTCGGGCAGCCGCAGCAGCGGATGCGCGTCGGGGTCGACGCGTGAGACCAGGCTGTTGAGCACGCGCAGCATGCGCTGCGCGAACGGCCGCGCCGCCACCACGCGGTCCTGCGCCCGCTTGAGGCGCGAGGCCGCGATCATTTTCATCGCCTTGGTGATCTGCTGCGTGGACTTGACCGCGCGGATCCGGCGACGGAGGTCGATCAGGGACGGCATGACTGGCTCGCGCGGCTAGGCCACGGCCGCGGCGCCGCGCACCGCGGCGAACTGCTGGCCGAAGTCCTTCAGGGCAGCTTCGATCGCGGCCTTCAGCTCGTCGTCGATGATCTTCTTCTCGGCGATGCCGCTCAGCACCGCGGCGTGGCGCGTCTCGAGGAAGCGATACAGCTCTTCCTCGTAGCGGTGCACGTCCTCGATGGCGACGCTGTCGAGGAAGCCCTTGGTGGCGGCGTAGACGATCATCACCTGCTTCTCGACCGCGAGCGGCAGATACTGCGGCTGCTTGAGGATCTCGACCAGCCGGCGGCCGCGATTGAGCTGCGCCTGCGTCGACTTGTCGAGATCGCTGCCGAACTGCGCGAACGCCGCCAGTTCGCGATACTGCGCCAGGTCGAGACGCAGCGTGCCGGCCACCGAGCGCATGGCGCGAATCTGGGCCGATCCGCCGACGCGCGACACCGAGTTGCCGACGTTGATCGCCGGGCGCACGCCCTGGTGGAAGAGGTCGCTCTCGAGGAAGATCTGCCCGTCCGTGATCGAGATGACGTTGGTCGGAATATAGGCCGACAGGTCGCCGGCCTGCGTCTCGATGATCGGCAGCGCGGTCAGCGAACCGCCACCCTTGGCGTTGTTCAATTTCGCGGCGCGCTCCAGCAGCCGGGAGTGCAGGTAGAACACGTCGCCAGGGTACGCCTCGCGGCCCGGCGGCCGGCGCAGCAGCAGCGAGATTTCGCGATACGACTGGGCGTGCTTCGACAGATCGTCATACACGACCAGCGCATGCCGCCCCGAATCGCGGAAGAACTCACCAATCGCACACGCCGAGTAGGGCGCGATGTAGAGCATCGGCGCCGGATCGGACGCCGTCGCGGCCACGACGACGGTGTAGCTCATCGCGTCGTACTCTTCGAGTGTCCGGACGACCTGCGCCACCGTGGACTGCTTCTGGCCGATCGCGTTGTAGATGCAGATGACGCCCTTGCCGCGCTGGTTGATGATGGTGTCCACCGCCACGGCGGTCTTGCCTGTCTGCCGGTCGCCGATGATCAGCTCGCGCTGCCCGCGGCCGACCGGCACCATGCCGTCGATCGCCTTGAGACCGGTCTGGAGCGGCTCCTTCACCGGCTGCCGATCCACCACGCCGGGAGCGATGCGCTCGATGGGCAGGAACTCCGTGGTCGCGATCGGGCCTTTGCCGTCGATCGGCTGACCCAGCGCGTTGACGACACGGCCGAGCATCGCCTCACCGACCGGCACCGAGATGATGCGGCCGGTGCGCTTCACCGGATCGCCTTCGCTAATCTCCTTGGCGCCGCCCAGCAGCACCGCGCCTACGCTCTCCTCTTCGAGGTTGAGCGCGATGCCGAACACGCCCTGCCCGAACTCGAGCATCTCGCCCGCCATGGCGCGCTCGACGCCGTGGACGCGGGCGATGCCGTCGCCGACCGAGATGACGCATGCCGACTTCGGCGACATCGATCTCGATGGAGTGGCTGCCCAGCTGGTCGCGAATGATCTTGGAGATTTCGTCCGCTCTGATGTCCATGTCGTTCCTTCTGCCTCGTGCGTTTCGCGCCGGCGCTCAGCGATTCTCCGCGAGCCGCCCCTTCAACTTCGCCAGCTGTGTCGCCAGGCTGCCGTCGTACACCGTGGAGCCGATGCGCGCGACGACGCCGCCGATGAGCGTCGGATCGACCTTGGTCGTGACCGTGACCTCGCGGGCCGTCGCGGCGCTGAGCCGCTGCTGCAGGGCGGCCTGCTGCGCGGGCTCGAGCTCGATGGCGGTCGTGACCTCGGCTTCGAGCACCTTGCGCTGTTCACGCAGCCGCGCTTGAAACGCCTCGAGCACTTCGGGAAGCAGCACGAGCCGATCGCGTTCGGCGAGCATGACCAGCAGCTTCCCGACAGCGGAGTTGAACTGCCCGCGCTGCACGAGTGCTTCGACGACGGCCTTCTTGGTGGTCGGCGGCACGCTCGGGCTCTCGATCGCCTTTTGCAGATCGGAGTGTGCCTTGATGAGAGCGGTAATCGAGGAGAGTTCCTGTTCGATCTGGCCTGGTTCCGATTCCTTGACCGCCACGTCGAACAGCGCGCGGGCGTACCGGGCGGCGGAGGCGCGGCTGCTCATCGGGTCCTCACGGAATCGTTGCGGGTGACCGTCGCGGGGTCTAACAACGTGGTCGCCTCCAAGCGTCTCGTCGGCGTGGTGCGAGCCTGCGCGGCCGGCTGGTTCCCACCTGCGAGCTTGTACCTCAAAGGCACAAACGTCTCTTTATATCACGGAAAAGTGCCCGATTGTAAGGTGGCCGAGGGCTGTGTGCCCTGATGGCCCCTCGGCCGCCTGACAGTATCTTCTGGGCGCATCGGCGCCTGCAGCTTCGCGCGCCGTGTCAGTTCGCAGCTTCGCGCGCCGCGTTAATTCGCAGCTTCGCGCGCCGCGTCAGTTCTTGGCGGTCAGGTGCTCGTACAACCGGTTCAACTCCTCTTCGCTCCCGAACGCAATTTCGATGGCGCCGCCGGGGCCTTTTCGCACGATGCGGACTTTCGCCCCAAGGGCGAAACGCATCTTCTCCTCGGCTGCGCGCGTGTGCACGTCCGGCGGCTTCGGCTCGACCAGCGCAGCCTTCGGCGCCGCTGGCGACGACAGCCGCTTGACCAGCGCCTCGGTGTCGCGCACCGACAGCGCACGGGAGATCACCTCGCGCGCGGCGTGGCGCTGCGCGGCCGCGTCGGGAAGCGCCAGCAGCGTGCGGGCGTGACCCATGGTCAGCGCTCCGGCGGCGAGATCGGCGCGCACCTCCTCGGGCAGCTTGAGCAGCCGGATGAAATTGGCGACGGAGCTGCGATCCTTGCCCACCGCCGCGGCGATCTGTTCCTGGGTCAGCGAGAACTGGTCGGCGAGGCGCTGGTAGGCGATGGCTTCGTCGACGGGGTTGAGGTTCTCGCGCTGGACGTTTTCGATCGAGCGCGAGCTCGAGCAACTGCTGGTCCGATCCGTCGGCGACCTCGCGCACGACCACGGGCACCTTCAACAGCCCTGCCCGCTGCGCCGCACGCCAGCGCCGTTCGCCGGCGATGATGCGGTACCCGCCGGCAACCGGACGCACGAGGATCGGCTGAATGATGCCTTTGGCCTTGATCGACCGCGCCAGCTCCTCGAGCTTCTCGTCGTCGACCTGCATGCGCGGCTGCAGCTCGTTCGGCGTCAGGCGATCGATGTCCACCTCGAGCAGACCGCCGCTTGCGACCGCCGGAGCCGCGTCGGGAATCAGTGCGCTGAGGCCCTTGCCGAGTGCCGGGCGTTTGTCCACGGGATTTCCTCGAAAAATCGCGGCGCTACGCCGCGTTGCGCGCCAGCAGCTCCTGCGCGAGCGCCACATAGGCCGCCGCGCCCCGCGATTTCGCGTCGTACAACACGCCGGGGATACCGTGACTGGGCGCTTCGCTCAGCTTGACGTTCCTCGGAATGATGGTGTTGAACACCTTCTCGCGGAAGAACTCGCGGACGTCACGCGCCACGAGCTGACCGAGGTTCGTGCGCTCATCGTACATCGTCAGGAGCACGCCCTCGATTTCGAGCACGGGGTTGAACGTCGCTCGCACGCGCCGCATCGTGCCGACGAGATCGGCGAGGCCTTCGAGTGCGAAATACTCGCAGTGAAGCGGGATCAGCACCGCGTCGGCGGCCACGAGCGCGTTGAGCGTCAACAGGCCGAGCGAGGGCGGACAGTCGATGAAGATGTAGTCGAACCTCGGCCGCAGCGCGTCGCTGACGCGTTTCAACCGGCGCTCACGCTCGGGCATCGGGACCAGTTCGATGTCCGCGCCCGTCAGATTGCGATCGGTCGGGATGAGAGACATCGACGGCACCGTCGTCTCCGCGACGAAGCCGGCGGCGTCGGCGTCGGACAGCAACGCTTCGTAGACGGTCCCACCGGGAGCGCGTTGGCCGCGCAGCCCGATCCCGCTCGTCAGATTGCCTTGCGGATCGAGGTCGATGAGCAAGACGCGGCGCCCGGCGCGCGCGATGGAGGTGGCGACGTTGATGGCAGTGGTGGTCTTGCCGACCCCGCCCTTTTGATTCGCGACCGCAACGACGCGGCAGCGTCCTGCCGCGGGCGCCTCGTTTTCTGTCATATAACCTTAAATTGTGGCGCTGGCGCCCGCGATGAAGGCCCTGAATCTAGCGCACGTCGGGGCTGCGGTCAATCGTGTCTGTTCCACGTGGAACGCGGCGCCTTCCACTGTCTCAACTGGGTGCCGTGTTCCACGTGGAACGCCGGTCCCGCTTTCCAATGACGAGCAGTTGGGACCGGTTGATTTCGTCCAGGCCGTGCGCCCCCAGCACCTCGAGGGACGGGGGGAGCAGCGGCGCCGTGTCAGCCGCGGTTCGGAAGTGAAGGATGCGGCCCCCTGGCCTGACGAATGACTGCAGAGCTGCGAAGACTCGCGGCTCTACCCTTACCGCCCTGACCGAGAGCGCGTCGAACGATTCGTGGAACGAGGGCTTTGAGAGCAGCGACTCGTGCCGCGAGGTCTCGACCGTCGCCTGCAGACGAAGTTCGCGCGCCGCCTCGCGCAGGAACACCGACTTCCTCGTCTTGACCTCGATCATCACCAGCGTCGCACCCGGCAGTGCCAGGGCCAGCGGGAACGCCGGCGATCCGCCGCCGGACCCGATGTCAATCAGGCTCCCTGCACCATTCGCGTGCGGCGCCGCCAGGAGCGGCTCGATCAGCAAGCGGTCCAGACCCTCGGGGGTCGGCTCATCGAGGTCGAGGCCGGTGAGGTTGATCTTCTTGTTCCACTTGGCCAGGAGCTGAAAATAGATCCACAACTTCTCGGCAAGCGTCGTGGGAACCGTCAGGCCGGACTTCCTGGCGCGGCGGGTGAGCCGGTCTCTGAACTCCCTCTCCGTCATCGCCACCGTCCGTCTTCAGGCCAGCCGGGAGAGATAGGCGTTCAGGACCGCCACGGCCGCGGGTGTCACGCCGGGAATGCGGGAGGCCTGGCCGAGCGTCTCCGGGGCGATCTGGCGGAGTCGATGGACCACTTCTGCCGACAGCCCGGGGACGCGGCCGAACGGAAACCCCCTCGGAATGCGCCGGCGCTCGGATCGTTGCAGGCGCTCTGCGCGCGAGGCTTCCTGCTTCAGGTAGCCCTCGTACTTGACGGCGGTTTCGAGGCTGATCACGATCCAGGTCGCTCTCGACATCCAAGTCCAGGCCAGCCTCGACAAGAGCCGACAGTCGAACTTCAGGGCGACGGAGCGCCTGGAGCGCTGGCATGCGCTCACCCGGTGCCGCCTCGACGGGCGCGCTCCAGGCGAGCGAGGTTCGACGCGTAGCGCGAACGCCGCTCCTCGAAGCGCCGCCCAGCGACAGTCGTCAACCAGACCGAGGGCTCGTCCGTACGGTGTCAGCCGCAAGTCGGCGTTGTCGATGCGGAGCAAGAGGCGATGCTCGGCGCGCGATGTGAACATCCGATACGGCTCGAGACACCCGCGAGTCACGAGGTCGTCCACGAGAACCCCGATGTACGACTCGTCGCGCCGCAGCTCGAACGGCGGACGCTGACGCGCGACGAGACCGGCGTTGATACCTGCCATCAGACCCTGCGCCGCCGCTTCTTCATAGCCGGACGTTCCATTGATCTGCCCGGCAAGGAACAGCCCGCCTACTTGCTTCACTTCAAGCGTATGGCGAAGCTCCGTGGGCTGCACGAAGTCGTACTCGACGGCGTACCCGGGGCGAATCATGACGGCGTTGGACAGCCCAGGCAGCGCCTTGACGATCTGCTCCTGGGTTTCTGCCGGCAGAGACATGGACAAGCCGTTCACGTAGATCTCGTCGACGTTCAGCCCCTCGGGTTCGAGGAAGAGCTGATGCCGCTCGCGATCCGGAAAGCGCATCACCTTGTCTTCGAGCGACGGGCAGTAGCGCGGGCCGATTCCCTTGATCTGACCATTGAACAGCGGGCTGTCCGCCACGTGATCGCGGACCAGCGCGTGCGACGCGCTCGTTCGTGTGCAGCAGCCAGCAACTGGCCGAGTTGCGAAGCCGCTGCGTCGTGTCGAACGAGAGCGGCACCGGCACGTCATCGCCGCGCTCCTCCACGAACGAACCTCGCTTGACGCCCTCTTCGAAGTCGATGCTCCGGCGATGCAACCGCGGCGGCGTTCCGGTCTTGAGACGACCCATCGAGAGGCCGAGGCCGCGAATGGACTCGGCGAGCGCCCGTGAAGGCGGCTCACCGTGTCGGCCCGCCGGACGTTGATCGCCGACCCACGTGAATCAGCCCGTTCAGAAAGGTCCCGGTCGTGATCACCACCGCGCGGCACGAGAGGCGCGTGCCGTCTTCCATCTCGAGTCCCTGAACTCTACCGCGCTCGACAACGACCCGGCCGGCCCGTGACTGAACGATTGTGATATTTGGTGTTGTGACCAATTTTTTGGCCACCCACAGCGAGTAGGCGTGCTTGTCGGCTTGCGCCCGCGGCGACCACACCGCGGGGCCACGGCTGCGATTGAGCAGCTTGAACTGAATACCCGTGGCATCGATCGCCTGGCCCATGAGCCCGCCCAGGGCATCGATCTCGCGCACGAGATGTCCCTTGGCGGTGCCTCCAATGGCTGGATTGCAGGGCATATGCCCTGCCGTGTCCAGCGACAGCGTGACCAGGCCGACGCGGCAGCCCAGACCGCGCGGCGGCGCACGCGGCCTCGGCACCGGCATGCCCGGCGCCGACGACGACGACATCGAAGGCAGGAGCGGTCATTTCCCGATACAGAATCTCTCGAAAATATGCCGCAAAACGTCCTCGCGTGTCCGCCGTCCCACGATTTCGTCGAAGCGCTCGCGCGCCTGCTGCAGGTCGGCGGTGACGAATTCTTCAGTCGCTCCGGCCAGCGCCGCGGTCCGGCCCTGTTCGAGCCACGCGCGCGCGTCCTCGAGCAACGCCACGTGACGCGTGTTGGAGATCGCGGGCAGGTCGCGCGACGGCTCCGACCCGTTCAGTGCCCGCGCGATCGCCACGCGTAACGCGTCGAGTCCGATAGCCCGTCAGCGCCGACACGGCGACCACCGGCGCCGCGGCGAGCTCGCCACACCGGTCCGGGGCATCGGCCTTGTTCTTCACGATCACGCGCGGGCGCGCGCGCGTTTCGTCGAGGATGCGCCGATCGTCATCGGACAGAGCCTCACTCTGGTCCAGCACCACGAGCACCAGCTCCGACGCGGCGCGCGCCTGCACGCTTCGCGCGACGCCCTCGCGCTCGATTCGATCGCTCGTGTCGCGCGCGCCCGCGGTGTCCACCAGCGTCAGCGCGAGGCCCTCGATGTCGACGCGCTCGGCAACGAGGTCGCGAGTCGTCCCCGGGCACGTCGGTGACGATGGCGCGATCGGCGCCGACCAGCGCGTTGAACAGGCTGGACTTCCCCACGTTGGGCCGGCCCGCGATCACGACCGTGGCGCCCTCGCGCAGCAGACGGCCGCGCGTGGCGTCGGCCAGCAGTGCGTCGATCCCGGCCACGATCCCGGCGACTTCGGCGGCCACAGCCGACGGCTCGACGAAGTGATAGCCCTCGTCGGGAAAGTCGAGCGACGCCTCGAGCCGCGCCAGCAGATCGAACAGGCTGGCGTCGATCGCGCCGATGCGCGCGGTGAGCGTGCCGTGGAGTTGATCGGCCGCCGCGCGCGCCTGCATGGGCGTGGCCGCCGCGATCAGGTCCGCCACCGCTTCGGCCTGCAGCAGATCGCGCTTGCCGTTGAGGAATGCCCGCAGCGTGAACTCGCCAGGCTCGGCGAGCCGTGCGCCGGCGCTCATCGCGGCGCGGACGATGCCTTCGAGCAGCATCGGGTTGCCGTGCGCGCTGATCTCGGTGACGTGCTCACCGGTATACGAGTGCGGAGCGTCGAAGCACACGACCACGGCGTCGTCACGGCTCTCGCCGCCCGAGGCATCGAGCACCAGCACCTGCGACGAGGACGGCCAGGCGCGGCCGCGCCGCGCCGCGCCACCAACTGGTCGGTGATGTGATGGGCCTGAGGCCCGCTCAGACGAACCACGCCGAGCGCGCCGCGGCCTGGCGGCGTCGCCACGGCGACGATGGTGTCGTCCGGAGCGAACACGTCACCTCGGTTTCGCCCGCACGAAGTGCGGGCAGTTGAACCCTGGCCCGCGCGAGGCCGAGCCAGCTGGCTCGTTCAAGGCGAGGCCTCGCGCCTCTACTTCCGCGCGATGATCACCGTCTTCATGAAGGCGTCGCCGATACTCTCGGACGTGACAGTCGGATCTTCGGCGATGGCCATGTGGACGATGCGGCGTTCGTAGGGGTTGAGCGGTCCGAGTCTCCTGCGACGCGCCGGTGGTGCGCACCTTCTCGGCGATGAACGCCGCCATCTGCTTCAGCTCGGCGTCCTTGTCGCGGCGATACCCGTTGCAGTCCACCACCACGCGCGTGTCGTCGCCGAGCTGCCGGCGGAACGCCGTGGCCACGAGATGCTGCAGCGCCTGCAGGCCCTCGCCGCCGCGGCGGATCAGCATGCCGCCGTCCTCGCCTTGCAGTTGATCCGGGTGCCGTCGGCGGACTCTTCCACCGTGGCCGTCAGCGTGACGCCCATGGCCCCGACCACCCGCTGGACGAAGCTTACGATCTGATCCGTCAGGCTTTCGCTCACTCGTCGACTCCGTCCGCCCGGAGGGCGGGCACTCAAACACTGTCAGCGAGGCGGCGCCTCGCTACTTGGCGCGCCGCGCTGCGGCCGCCGGCGGCTTGGCCGGCGCCGGCAGCGGAACCATCCAGTTGGTCAGGTACTGCTGGCCGATCGCCCAGACCTGGCTCACGAACCAATACAACACGACGCCGCTCGCGGAAAACAGCATCATCGCCGTGAACATCACCGGCATCACCATCATCACGCGCTGCTGTGCCGGATCGGCGGTCGTCGGCGTCACCTTCTGCTGCCAGAACATGGTGAGGCCCATCAGCGACGGGAGCACGAAATAGGGGTCGGCCGCCGAGAGGTCGTGAAGCCACCCGGCGAACGGCGCGCCGCGGAGCTCGATCGACCGCGCCAGCAGCGAATAGAAGGCCATGAGCACCGGCAGCGTGAGCACCAGCGGCAGACAGCCGCTCGCGGGGTTGACGCCCTTCTCGCGATACAGGGCCGTGACTTCCTCCTGCATCTTCTGGCGCCCGGGATCGGTCATCTTCAGGTGGGAGTAGCGCTCCTGAATCAGCTTCATCTGCGGCTGGATGGCCTGCATTTTCCGCATCGCGACCGAGCTCTTGTGACGCAGCGGGAACATCACCAGGTTGATGACGATGGTGAGCAGGATGATCGACCAGCCGTAATTGCCGGTGAAGCGGAACAGCCACTTGAGGGTGGACAGCAGCGGCACGACCAGCCACGCGAAGATGCCGAAATCGATCGCGCGCGTGTAGTCGGGGCCGAGCGCCTGCAGTTCGTCGAACTGCTTGGGGCCGACGAAGAACCTGATCGGCTCACCTGGCGTGGCGGGCTTGAGCGTGTAGGCCAGGAGACGCCGTTGCTCCCCTTCGGTGGCACCGGGCAGCATGAGCGGCCTGTATTCGGCGGTCCCGTTCGAGTCGCTCACGGCGAACGAGACGAAGTAGTGGTCGTCCACGCCGACGAAGCGGAACGGCCCCGGTTGCATCGGCGCGTCGCGCAGCGTCCTCGGGCGTGAGGCGTGTGATTTCGCCGCCATGATGAATCAGCGCGCGCGGGCGGCATCACGGCGTTGCCGGTGAAGATGCTGCCGCCGCCCGCCGCGGCACCCTGATCGCCCAGCCCGGGTCCCCAGACGATGGCCGGATTCAACGGCGTGTTGCCGCGCCGCACCGTCACGGTCGCCGTCAGCGTGTATGTCGTCGGATCGAACCGGAATTCCTTGCGCGCCGAGAGTCCGTTCTCGTCCTGGAACTCGAACACCAGCGGTTCACCGCGCGACGCATCGAGCGTGCCCGCCTGATCACCCGTCACCCGGTACAGCGGCGGTGTTCAGGCGCGCGGTTTCCTTCGCGTCGTCCACCTGCAGCGAGAACGGACGTGGCTCGCTGTCGGGCAAGCCCGACGGCACCAGATCGACCAGCGCGCCGCCGGTGTCGCGATAGTTCTTCAGTTGCCACCGCACCGCGCGGGCGCCACGGTTCGAAAAGACCACGCGCACGCGTCGCCGTCTCAACGGTGATCTCGCGCGGTTGGGTCTCGCCCAGCACCGACACCGGCGCGGGTTCTGACGGCGTCGTGGCCGGAGCGGCCGGAGCCGACGCCGCCGAGTGCGCCGATCCGGCGGCCGGCGCTGGCCGCCGTGGCCGGGGTGGGCTTCGAACCGGCCGGAGGCGTCTCCGGCGGTGGTGGCGCGAAATAGGTCTGATAGGTGTAGAGAACGACGAACGACATCAGAACCGCGATGAAGACCCTGCGTTCCATGAGTGTGAATTACCGCTGTGGGACCGGATCGAAGCCGTGGCCGCCCCAGGGCCGGCAACGTGCGAGACGGCGAGCCGCGAGCCAGGCGCCTCGAACGGCACCGTGGGTGCCGATGGCCTCGGCGGCATAGTCGGCGCACGTCGGCGTGAATCGGCACGCCGACGGCAGATAGGGAGAAACGATCACTTTATACGCGCGAATCGCGACGAGGAGCGCTCTGGCCGCGAGGCCGGCGCTGGGTTGGCGTGGCGCGGTGTCGCGATGCGAGGGCGGCACGGTAATCGGCCTCAAGGCTGCTGAAGAGGGCATCGAGCATTTCCCGCCGCGGAACAACAACCACATCCACGCCTTCTGCAGGCTTGTGACGCCTGAACACTTCCCGGGCGAGGCGCTTGGCCCGGTTCCGAACGGTCGCAGGGCCCAACTTGCGTGTCGCGGCCACGCCCAGTCGGGCGACACCGCCGCCGTTCGGCACGACGAAGACCGTCATGTATCGGGCCTGGATCCGCGATCCGGACGAGTAGGCGCGTTCGAAATCGGCGCGGCGACGAACGTGTTCGGCTCTGGTGAAGCGCTGACCCGTTGCTGCGTCCATCGCACCGCCCGTCACACACCGCGTCCACCATCAGGCGGACGCGCGCCGTGGAACAGCCTACCGCTCGTCGGCGACGGTGAGCCGCTTGCGCCCGCGCGCGCGACGGCGGGCCAGGACGATGCGGCCGTTCTTCGTCGCCATACGAACGCGGAAGCCGTGAGCTTTCTTCCGCCGACGCTTATTCGGTTGGTACGTGCGCTTGCCCTTCATGTGTCTCGCTGTCGCGGTTCAGGTTGTCCCGCCCGCGCAAGGCCGGAGAGCCCGCGCGAGGCCGGCTTCTTCGGTCGATGTCGTCGTGAACACGCCGCCCTGTCTGGGCGAAACTTCAATGCTATGCGGCCCGTCTCATCACTGTCAACGTTGCGACGCGAACTTGCTGAGTCGCCTGCGCGCAAAAGATTTAACGCGGGGATCGCCTGTACTTCCACTGCTCGGTCGATTCCTGCGTGTGCTACAGTCGCCCTTCCCTTCCCGACCTGGCGGCCAACCTACGGTTGGGATTGGGTTTCCTCCCCAAGATTTCCACAAGTTGTGGAAAAGATTGTGGAAAAGCACTCGGGCGCTCGGCAGCGGGACACCGGGTCAGGTTAACTGTCTCCGTTTTAAGCACTTCCGGGTTCGGTCCTGGGCACGACTGCCAGCGCGGTGCAGGTATGGAAGCCAGTATCTGGGACCAGATCCTCTCCAGAATCGAAACGAAAGTTAATCGCCACAGCTTCTATACCTGGTTCAAGCCGACCTCGCTCGTGGTGGATTCCGGCGGCTCCATCAGCGTCCGGGTGCCCGAACCAGCTCTTCAAGGACTGGCTGGGCAAGCACTATTCGATGGTGCTGTCCGAGGCGCTGACCGAGGTCCATCGCGCGGACACCTCCCTGGTCTTTCTCCCTGAAGGGGTGGCCGCCCCTGAAGAGGCTCGCCCAGTGGTAACTGTTGAGGTTAAGCCGCCGGACGCTCCACGACCGGCGGCCCCTGCCGGGCCGCGCCGGCAGCCTGAACGAGCGCTACACGTTCGACACGTTCATCGTGGGGCCCGTCGAACCAGTTCGCCCACGCGGCCTGCCGAGCCGTGGCCGAAGCGCCCTCGCGCTCCTACAACCCGCTGTTCATCTACGGCGGCGTCGGCCTGGGCAAGACGCACCTGATGCACGCCATCGGCCGCTACGTGCTGCAGCACGACCCCACTCTCAAGCTCACCTACATCTCGTCGGAGCGCTTCATGAACGAGATGATCAACGCGATCCGCTACGAGCGCATCCTCGACTTCCGCGAGGTGTACCGCAGCGTCGACATCCTGCTGGTGGACGACATCCAGTTCCTCGCCGGCAAGGAGAGCACGCAGACCGAGTTCTTCCATACCTTCAACGCGCTCTACGACGCGCAGAAACAGATCGTGCTCAGCAGCGACCGGCCGCCGCACGAAATTCCACAGCTCGAAGAGCGGCTGCGATCGCGCTTCGAATGGGGGTTGATCGCCGACATCCAGCCGCCCGATCTCGAGACGAAAGTGGCGATTCTCAAGCGAAAAGCCGAGGCCGAGGCCGTGCCGCTCCCCGACGACGTGGCGATGTTCATCGCCGGACGCATCAAGTCGAACATCCGCGAGCTCGAGGGGTCGCTGATCCGGCTGATCGCCTACGCATCGCTGACCGGACGCGACATTTCGCTGGAGCTCACGCAGGAAGTGCTGCGCAACGTCATCGACCTCGACAACCGCGCGATCACGATCGAGTCGATCCAGAAATACGTCGCCGACTACTACCAGTTGAAGGTGCACGAGCTGAAGTCGCGCAACAACTCGAAGTCGGTGGCGCTGCCGCGTCAGGTGGCGATGTATCTGTGCAAGCAGCTCACGACCGCGTCGCTACCCGAGATCGGACGCAGCTTCGGCGGCAAGCACCACTCGACGGTGATCGCACTCGATTCGCAAGGTGCAGCTGCTGCGCAAGCGCGAAGATTTCGACAGCCTGATCGCCGGTTTTGTTGAGGGAATCCGCTGAATCCACAGGCCTCCACAGGGCGCACCGTGCAGCGCCTGTGGACGGGCGGTGAGGACCGGAATCCCCACAGGATCCCGACAGCGGATCGCGGCCGCGTTCCACAGCCGACGCAGCCTTCTAAGTTATTGATTGACAAGAAGAAGCGGGCGCATTCAGAGTTTTGCACAGCACCTTGTTTCTAGTATAATTTCTTTACTTCTCTAGATCTCCTTTCAGAAGAGATCAGAGGCTTCCACCCCGGTCAACGCCAGTCGTTCACGCTCCGTTTCGAGGTCGCTGCGCGCCTTATGGAAATCGTCGTCCGGAAGAATGACCTCCTCCGCGAACTGCAACTCTTCCAAGGCATCGTCGAGCGCAAGAACACGATTCCGATCCTCGCGAACGTGCTCCTCGAAGCCAAGGGTGATGAGATTCGCATGCTCGCTACCGATCTCGAAGTGGCTCTCCGCAGTCGCTGCCAGGCGTCGGTGGGAAAGGTCGGATCGCTGACGCTGCCGGCGAAGAAGCTCTACGAGATCGTGAAGGCGCTGCCGGAAACGGACGTTCGCATCGAGACCGACAAGTCGGGCGTGCGCGTCGCCGCCGATCGGTTCGACTCGCACATGCAGACGCTGCCGCGCGAGGACTTTCCCGTCGCTGCCCGACGGCGCCGGCGGCGCCAAGGCGTCGCTGCCGCGCGCCGGCGCTGCGCGAGATGGTCGGCGAAGACGCACTTCGCCATCACCGGTGAGGACACCCGCTACTTCCTCAATGGCGCGAAGTTCGTGCTGAAGCCCGACAGCCTGACGCTGGTGGCGACCGACGGCCATCGCCTGGCGCTGGTCGAGGCGAAGCACGAGTCGGGCGTCGACGCAGGAGATGGGCGTCATCCTGCCGAAGAAGACCCTGCTCGAACTCGGCAAGCTCCTGGGCGAGGGCGACGGCGACATCCAGTTCGAGGCCGGCGAGAACCATCTCTTCTTCGAGGTGGGCGGCCGCATCCTCATCTCGCGGATGATCGACGGCCAGTTCCCCGCCTACGACCGCGTCATCCCCAAGGGCAACGACAAGACGATCGAGTTCGATCGCGAGCGGTTGACCAACGCGGTGAAGCGCGTGGCGCTGCTGTCGAACGAGCGGTCGCGCGCCGTGAAGATCGAAGTGAGCAAGGGCAAGGTGGACGTGACGTCCAGCAGTTCCGAGTTCGGCGAGGCCAGCGAGCAGTTGCCGGTGGATTACGCGGGCAACGCGATGACCATCTCGTTCAACGCGCAGTACGTGCTCGACTTCCTCAACGTCGTCGAGACCGACGTCGTGTCGCTCTCGCTGAAGGACGAGGTGAGTCAGGCGGTGATGAAGCCGGTCGGCGCCGAGGGCTACGACTACACGTACGTGATCATGCCGATGCGGATCTGACACCAGGGACACGCGTGGAACAATCCGAACAACAAGACCCCACTCGAACCGATTTCAAGGCCGCCGGGGAGATCGCAGACCCGGCTACGGCTCAGGTAAACGGCTCGGCCGACGACTACGGCGCCGACAAGATCAAGGTCCTCGAAGGCCTCGAGGCGGTCCGCAAGCGGCCGGCGATGTACATCGGCTCGACCGGTGTGCCTGGTCTGCATCATCTCGTGTACGAGATCGTCGACAACTCGATCGACGAGGCGCTCGCCGGCTTCTGCGATCAGGTCAACGTCACGATCCACATCGACAACTCGATCACGGTCATCGACAACGGCCGCGGCATTCCGGTCGATCGTCACGAGAGCGGCAAGTCGGCGGCCGAAGTCGTGCTCACCGTGCTGCACGCCGGCGGCAAGTTCGACAACGACAGCTACAAGGTGTCGGGCGGCTTGCACGGCGTCGGCGTGTCGGTGGTCAACGCGCTGTCGGAGCGGCTCGACCTCGAGATCTGGCGCAACGGCCAGGTCTATCAGCAGAGTTACGAGCGCGGAACCCCGATCGCGGATCTGGAGGCCACCGGCACGACCCAGCGCCGCGGCACCAAGGTCACGTTCAGGCCCGACGCGCAGATTTTCGAAACCACCGACTACAGCTTCGACACGCTCGCGCAGCGCCTGCGCGAACTGGCGTTCCTGAACGGCGGCATTCTCATCACGCTCGACGACGAGCGCGACGGCAAGAGCCACAAGTTCCAGTACGACGGCGGCATCGTCTCGTTCGTCGAGCACCTGAACAAGAACAAGGCGAACGTCAACGACAAGCCGATCTTCATGAAGGGCACGAAGGACGGCATCGAAGCCGAGATCGCGCTGCAGTGGAACGACGGCTACTCCGAACTGGTCTTCACGTTCGCCAACAACATCAACACGCACGAAGGCGGCACGCACCTGTCCGGCTTCCGCGCCGCGCTCACCCGGACGATCAACAACTACGCGGCCAAGAGCAGTCTGGCCAAGGACCTGAAGGACGCCAGCATCAGCGGCGACGACATCCGTGAAGGCCTGACCGGCGTCGTCAGCGTCAAGATTCCGCAGCCGCAGTTCGAAGGACAGACCAAGACCAAGCTCGGCAACACCGAGGTCAAGGGCATCGTCGAGGCGATCGTCAACGACAAGCTGGGCCAGTATCTCGAGGAAACACCGGCCGTCGCCAAGCGCATCATCGGCAAGGCGGTGGATGCGGCGCGCGCGCGCGAAGCGGCGCGCAAGGCCCGCGACCTGGTGCGCCGCAAAGGCGCCCTCGACGGCAGCAGCCTCCCCGGCAAGCTCGCCGACTGCCAGGAGCGCGACCCGGCGCAGAGCGAGATCTACATCGTCGAGGGTGAGTCGGCCGGCGGGTCGGCCAAGCAGGGCCGCGATCGGCGCTTCCAGGCGATCCTGCCGATCAAGGGCAAGATCCTCAACGTCGAGAAGGCCCGCTTCGACAAGATGCTGGGCAGCGACGAGATCAAGACGATGATCGCGGCGCTCGGGTGCGGCATCGGCGTCGAGGATTTCGACATCGAGCGGCTGCGCTACCACCGCGTCATCATCATGACCGACGCCGATGTGGACGGCTCGCACATCCGCACGCTGCTGCTGACGTTCTTCTACCGGCAGATGCCGAAGCTGATCGACGGCGGCCACGTCTACATCGCGCAGCCGCCGCTCTTCCGCGCCAAGCGCGGGCGCAGCGAGAACTACATCAAGGACGAGCGGGAGCTCGAGACCTATCTGATTCACCGGGCGGTGGAGTCGCGCGTCGCCAAGCTGCCCGACGGCCACGAACTGTTCGGCGAGACGCTCGAGCGTCAACTCCAGCGGATGATCGCCTACCGCAAGCTGCTGCAGATCGTGACGCGGCGCGGCAACCCGCCGGAGATCGTCACCGCGTTGCTGCAGCTCGACGCCCGCGACAAGACCTTCTTCGAGCACCGCGAGAAGCTCGACGTGCTGGCCGCGCGCATGACGACACCGGTCCGCAGCGTCAGCGTGTCGCGCGACGACGAGCACAACGCCTTCTCGCTCGACGTCGAGGATCGGTCGCACGGCTATCCCGCGCCCGTTCAATTTTGGCGTGGACTTCGTGTCATCCGGCGAATACCGCACGCTGGCGGCCGCGTTCCGGGAGATCCAGGAGATCACCTTCCCTGTCGTCGTCCGGACGGCTGATGCGGCCGGCGCGGTGGCCGACGATGCGGCGCGCCGACGACGAGCGCCAGCCGTGGAGCGGCGAAGCCGACCGCTCCCGCGCAGGCTGCGGGCCGAGCGGCCGAAGAAGGAGCCCGAAACGACGCTGGCCGACCTCGACGAGTTCGTCGAGTTCTTCATTGCCGCCGGCAAGAAGGGCGTGGCCGTCAACCGCTACAAGGGCCTTGGCGAGATGAATCCGGACACGCTCTGGATGACGACCATGGACCCCGACAACCGGACGCTGCTCCAGGTGCGCGCCGAGGACCATGCCGAGGCCGACCAGATGTTCACGACGCTGATGGGCGATCAGGTCGAGCCGCGCCGGAAGTTCATCGAAGACAACGCGCTCGACGTGCGCAACCTCGACGTCTAGACGCCGGCCTCCACTCGCACCTTCGCACCTGTCATTCACCGATGAGCACGACGCCCCAGAACCGCATCCCGGTCAACATCGAAGACGAGATGAAGCGCTCGTACATGGATTACGCGATGAGCGTGATCATCGGGCGCGCGCTTCCCGACATCCGCGACGGCCTGAAGCCGGCGCACCGCCGCGTGCTCTACGGCATGAAGGCGATGGGGCTGTCGTCGACCCGCGGCTACCGCAAGTGCGCGAAGATCGTCGGCGAGGTGATGGGCAACTACCATCCCCACGGCGACGCGTCGATCTACGACACGCTCGTCCGCATGGCGCAGGACTTCAACATGCGCTATGTGCTCACCGACGGCCAGGGCAACTTCGGCTCGATCGACGGCGACCCGCCGGCGGCGATGCGCTACACCGAGGCCCGCCTCGACCCGCTCGCCGACGAGATGATGGCGGATCTCGACAAGGAGACCGTCGACTTCGTCCCCAACTACGACGAGACCACCGAGGAACCGGTGGTGCTGCCGGCGACCTACCCGAACCTGCTCGTGAACGGCTCGGCCGGTATTGCCGTCGGCATGGCGACCAACGTGCCGCCGCACAACCTGCGCGAGGTGGTCAACGCGGTCATCTGGTCGATCGAGGCGTCGCAGTCCGCGGAGCCGCCCACGGCGGCCGAGCGGCAGCGCAAACTGCTCGAGCTCGTTCCCGGACCGGACTTCCCGACCGGCGCGTACATCATCGGCCAGTCGGGGATCCGGCAGGCCCAACTGACCGGCCGCGGCGCCGTGATGATGCGGGCCAAGACCGAGATCGAGGTCAGCAAGAAGGGCGACCGGTCGTCGATCGTCGTGACCGCGATTCCGTATCAGGTCAACAAGGCGCGCCTGATCGAGCGCATCGCCGAGCTCGTTCGCGAGAAGACGATCGAGGGCATCTCCGACATCCGCGACGAGTCGGATCGCGACGGGATGCGAATCGCGATCGACCTGAAGCGCGGTGAGGTGAGCGAGGTCATCCTCAACAACCTCTACAAGCACACCCAGCTGCAGACCAGCTTTGGCGTGATCATGCTGGCGATCGTCGGCGGGCGGCCGAAGATTCTCACGCTCACCGAATTCATCGACAACTTCATCGAGTTCCGCCGCGAGGTGGTGCGCCGGCGCACCGAGTTCGAGCTGCGGAAGGCCGAGGCCCGCGCCCACATCCTCGAAGGGCTGAAGATTGCCCTCGATCACCTCGACCAGGTGATTGCGCTCATCCGGGCGTCGAAGAACCCGCTCGAGGCGCGCGAAGGCCTGATGACGCAGTTCGGCCTGAGCCAGATCCAGTCGCAGGCCATCCTCGACATGCAACTGCAGCGCCTCACCGGCCTGGAGCGGCAGAAGATCCTCGACGAGCTCGCTGAAATCCTCAAGCTGATCGAGCGGCTCCGCGCGATCCTGTCGAGCGAGAAGCTGCTGCTGGACATCATCGTCAGCGAACTGCGCCACGTCGTCGAGAAGTACGGCGATGACCGTCGCACCGAAATCCTGCCCGAGGCCGGCGAGTTCCGCGCCCTCGACCTGATCGTCGAGGAAGACATGGCGATCACGGTGACCAACACCGGCTACATCAAGCGCACCGCGATCACCAACTACCGGAACCAGCGCCGCGGCGGCAAGGGCCGGATCGGCATGCGGACCCGCGAAGAGGATTTCGTCAGCCACCTGTTCGTGGCCTCGACGCACGCCTACATCATGATCTTCTCGGACCGCGGCCGCGCCTACTGGCTGAAGGTGCACGAGATTCCCGACGTCGGTCCCGACGGCCGGGGCAAGGCGATCGCCAACCTGGTGTCGATGCAGGAGGGTGAACGCATCGCGGCGCTGCTCACCGTGCGCGAGTTCGAGGACGACAAGTTCATCGTCATGGGCACCAAGCTCGGCGAGGTGAAGAAAACCGAGCTGTCGGCGTTCAGCAACCCGCGCGCCGGCGGCATCATCGCCATGGACGTCGAAGAGGGCGACTCGGTCATCGCGGTTCAGGTTTCCGAAGGCAGCAACGAGATCTTCATCGGGACCCGCAACGGCATGGCCATCCGCTTCCGCGAAGGAGACGTGCGGTCGATGGGCCGCACGGCGGGCGGCGTTCGTGGCATCGAGCTGCGCGACCAGGACCAGGTGGTGGCGATGGAAGTGCTGCAGCCCGGCGGCACCATCCTCTCCGTCACGGAGCAGGGCTTCGGGAAGCGCACCGAGCTCGACGAGTACCGGCTGCAGACCCGCGGCGGCGTCGGCATCATCAACATCCAGACCAGCGATCGCAACGGCAAGGTCGTCGGTGTCGCCCAGGTGAGCGACGACGACGAGCTGATGCTGATCACGCAGCAGGGCAAGATCCTGCGCATGGCGTCGAAGGACATCCGGACGATCGGCCGTGCCACCCAGGGCGTGCGCCTCATCGACATCGAAGGCGACGATCGCGCGGTGTCGATTGCGAGGCTGGCCGAGAAGGACGAAGAGGAGCCGGGCACGCCCGTCAGTGAACCGCCGTCCGAGCCGGAGCCACGCCCGACGACGGCGCCAGTCTTCGTAGAACAGCTCTCGAGAGCTGCCCGTGAGTGTCGCTGGTGGGCCGGGTCTTCAGTCCCGGCCAACAGCGATCACTGCGTCGGGCGAATGACTTCCTCCCCCGCCAGACCGTACCGCCGGACCAACGCCGGCGTCTGCGTGAAGTCCGTAAAACTCATCCACGCCCGGTTCTGATCGTCGAGATACATTCGCGACACGACATTCGTCCGCCGATCGAGAAAGCGGATGTAGGCGCCGCCCTTCTGATCAGCCACCAGGTTGATGCGTTCGCGGTTGGCGTCGTTGCCGGTGCCCGGAGGTGCGTCGAGCCCCAGCACCATGTTCCCGTCGTTCATGAACGCGACGCCGAAACGTTCGACGCCGTTGGTGTCGTTGATTCGGATGCCCATCCGCCGGTTGTTCCCCGCGTCGAGCGGCCCGAGCACCAGCCGTGACCGTCCGCTCTCGTCCTCGACGATCAGCTGTTTCACGCGCATCGATTCGGCTGGCTGTTGGGCCGCCGGCTTCGGCGCCAGTGCCATGGCGATCGCCAGCACCGCCAGTACCACGGCCGCAATCTTGAGCACCCGCAGTTGCCGCTCCAGACGATTCATCCGCGCGTACATCGACTCGAGCTCTTCAGGCATCGCTTCGCTCCTTGAGGCACTGACGCCACAACGGTGATTACTCGCGCCGTGGCCGAAGGTTACTGCAGCCTAGGCGGGCACGAGCTTCGCGAACTTGGCCCGCAGCGTTTTCGGCCCCACGGAAAGGAAGCGGACGACGAGCTTGATGTCGTCGTCGAGGGGCTCGAGGGCTGTCACCGTCCCGACCCCGAACGTGGGATGGCGCACGCGGAGTCCGACCTTGAGGCCGCCAGGCACGGACTGGTCCTCGTCCTCGTATCGGTACTGGGGCGTCTCCTCTTTCTTCCTCCGCCCGTAGCCCGCCCACCGGTCACCGCCGCGCGGCGCGTAGGCCTGTGCCGAGCCGAACGACATCGCCGAAGGCACCGTTTCCATCAACTGGGGCGGAATCTCGTCGATGAAGCGCGAGGGCTCGGTGGATTGGTAGTCACCGAATACCCGGCGGCGCGCCGCCGAGGTGAGGACCACGCGGCGCTGGGCGCGCGTGAGACCGACGTAGCAAAGACGGCGTTCCTCCTCGAGCTCGGCGTCGTCGTCAACCGACCGGGAGTGCGGAAACAGCCCTTCTTCGAGACCGGCGATGATGACGACCGGGAACTCGAGCCCTTTGGCGCTGTGCATGGTCATCATCAGCACGTGGCTGTCCTTGGCCCCCGCTTCCTCGTCGGCATCGGAGAGCAGCGACAACTGATCGACGAACCCCGCCAGCGACGGCTCCAGCGTCCGGCTCTCGTACTCGCGGGCCGCCGACACCAGCTCCATCAGGTTCTCGATGCGCCCCTCCGCCTCTTCGCTGTGCTCCTCGCGGAGATCCTTCAGGTAACCGCTGCGGTCGAGCGCCTTGCCGAGCGTGATGGCAACCGACTCGCCCTTCGCCAGGTCGGTCAGCTCCACCAGGAGATCGCGGAACCCGGCCAGCGCGGTCAGCGCCCTGGGCGCGAGCAGCCGGCGCTCCAACGCCACGGTGAGCTTGGACCAGAGCGAGGTGTCGCTCACGATCGGCTGCAGGCCGGCGAGGAGCGGCGGCATGTCGTCGTCGGGCCCGACTTCCACCGCGTCGAGCGACTCCATCACGCCCTTGCCGATGCCGCGAGCCGGTACGTTGATGACCCGGCGCAGGCTCACGTCGTCGTGCGGGTTGAGGACGAGGCGCAGGTACGACAGCGCGTCCTTCACCTCTCTTCGCTCGTAGAAGCGGACGCCGCCGATGATGCGATACGAGATGCCGGACCGGCGCAGGGCGTCTTCGACCGTGCGCGACTGGGCGTTGGTGCGGTACAGCACCGCCGCCAGGTTTTCCGCATCCTCACGCAGGGCCTGGCGGCAGGTGCGGGCGATGAATTCGGCTTCGTCCAGATCGTCGCCGGCGCGGTAGTAGAGGATGCGCGCGCCGCCCGCCTGCTCGGTGTAAAGGCGCTTCTCCTTGCGATTCTTGTTCTGGGCGATGACCGCCGAGGCGGCGTCGAGAATCACCTGGGTCGATCGATAGTTGCGCTCGAGCCGCACGACCGTCGCTTCCGGGAAATCGTGCTCGAAGTCGAGGATGTTCTTCAGGTCGGCGCCGCGCCACTTGTAGATCGACTGGTCCGGGTCACCCACGACGCACAGATTGCGATGGGCCGAGGCGAGCCGCTGGATCAGCAGGTACTGCGGCCGGTTGGTGTCCTGGTACTCGTCCACCATCAGGTAGCGGAACTGCTCCGCGTACTTGCGGCGCACCGATTCCGACTTCTCCACGAGTTCCACGGTGTAGAGCAGCAGATCGTCGAAGTCGAGCGCGCGCGCGTCCTTCAGCGCCTTCGTGTACATCGCGTAGAGCTTGCCCAGGTGCTGGTCGCGCGGGTTCCAGGAGCTTTCGAAGGCCTCCGGCCCCTCCATCCGGTTCTTGGCGTGGCTGATGCGCGAGAGCACCATGCGCGGCTGGGTCGCGGAATCGTCGATGCCGAGCTCCTTCAGGCCCTGCTTCACCACCGACAACTGGTCGTTGGAGTCGTAGATGACGAAGTCGCGCGACAAGCCGACGTGCGGCGCCTCTCGCCGCAACAGGCGGGCGCACAGCGCGTGGAAGGTCGAGATCCACATGCGCCGGCAGTCGGTCTCGAGCAGGCGCTCGACCCGGGTCCGCATCTCCTCCGCCGCCTTGTTGGTGAAGGTGACGGCGAGGATCGCCGACGGGTCGGCGAAGTTCTCGCTGACGAGGTAGGCGATGCGGTGCGCGATGACGCGCGTCTTCCCGGAGCCGGCGCCCGCGAGAATGAGCAGCGGCCCGTCGGTCTGCAGTACGGCTTGCTGCTGTTCCGGGTTGAGGCTGGAAACGAGATCCATTACAGGTAGACGGTTTGACGGCCGGCCGCGGCGCACTCGGGCGAGCGCCCCGCGAAGCCGGCCGCCTCCCTATTCTACCGTGACGCTCTTGGCGAGGTTGCGCGGCTGATCGACGTCGCAGCCGCGGCGCACGGCGATGTGGTACGCGAGCAACTGCAGCGGAATCGTCATGATGATGGGCGTCAGCAGCGCTGACGTCCGCGGCATCGCCAGCTGCACGTCGTTCTGCGGGATCGAGCACCGCCGTCATGCGATCGTCGCCCATCGGTCGTGATCGCGATCACCGCGCCGCCACGCGCTTTGGCCTCCTGCACGTTGCCGACCATCTTCTCGAACACGTGGTCGTCGGGCGCGAGCGCCACCACCGGCATGCGCTCGTCGATGAGCGCGATCGGACCGTGCTTCATCTCGCCGGCGGGATACCCCTCGGCGTGGATGTAGGAGATTTCCTTGAGCTTGAGCGCGCCTTCGAGCGCGATCGGATAGTTGATGCCGCGGCCCAGGAACAGGAAGTCGGTGCGGCTGTAGAACCGCTCCGCGATCTTTTCGACGCCCGCCGAGGCCTTGATCGCCTGCTTCGATGGTCTGCGGCAGGTGCAGCAGCTCGTCGATGTGGCTGCGGATCTCGTCGGTGCCGAGCGTGCCGCGCGACCTGGGCGAGGTAGAGCGCCGAGCAACTGCAGCGCCACCAGCTGCGACGTGAACGCCTTCGTCGACGCGACGCCGATTTCCGGTCCGGCATGCGTGTACACGGTGCCGTCGGCATCCCGGGTGACCGCGCTGCCGACGACATTGCAGATCGCGATGCTGCTGGCGCCCTTGCGCGCGGCTTCGTGGAGTGCCGCCCGGGTATCCGCGGTTTCGCCCGACTGGGTGATGACGATGGCCAGCTCGTTGGCCGCGACGATCGGGTTGCGATAGCGGTACTCCGAGCCGTACTCGACCTCGACCGGCACCTGCGCCAGCGCCTCGAGCATGTACTTGCCGACGAGCCCCGCGTGCCACGACGTCCCGCACGCCAGGATGATGACCTTGCGCAGGTTCTTGAGCGTGTCGCGCCGGGATGTGCAGATCTTCGAAGAAGATCTCGCCGCGGTCGAGAGAGACGCGCCCGAGGATGGTGTCGCGGGCCGCGGTGGGCTGCTCGTAGATTTCCTTGAGCATGAAGTGCTTGTAGCCGCCCTTCTCCGCCGCGATCGGATCCCACAGCACGCGCTGGCTGGTCTTCGACACCTCCCGGCCCGAGTAGTCGGTGAACACGACGCCCGATCGGGTGATCACGGCCATCTCCTCGTCGCCGAGGAACACCACGTCGCGCGTGTGCGACAGGATGGCGGGAATGTCGGAGGCGACGAAGAACTCGTTGTCACCGAGGCCGACCACGATTGGCGGACCGTTGCGGACCGCCACGATCTTCTCGGGGTCGTCCACCGACACCAGCACCAGCGCGAACATGCCGCGCATCACCTTGAGCGCGCGCCGGACGGCGTTGTCCAGGCCGTCGGTGCCCATCTCGCGTTCGACGAGGTGCGCGACGATCTCGGTGTCGGTCTCGGTCTTGAACGTGTGACCCTGGCCCTGCAGTTCGCGTTTCAGCTCGAGATAGTTCTCGATGATGCCGTTGTGCACCACGACGATCTTGCCGGTGCAGTCACGATGCGGATGCGCGTTCTCTTCGGTGGGCCGGCCGTGCGTCGCCCATCGCGTGTGTCCCAGGCCGTAGACGCCGTCGAGCGGCTCGATCCGGATCGCGTTCTCGAGGTTGGCGAGCTTCCCCGCCGAGCGGCGCAGCTCGATGCCCTCGGGGCTCACGAGCGCCACGCCCGCCGAGTCGTAGCCGCGGTATTCCATGCGCCGCAGCCCGTCCAACAGCACGGGCACGACGGGCTTCGAACCGATGTATCCGATGATCCCGCACATACGAGACTCCCTCTACCCCTTCTGCGTCACGGGTTTCTTGCGTTCCGCCCAGCCTTCGACATTGGCCTGCCGCGCCCGTGCAATCCCGAGCGCGCCCGCCGGCACGTCTTCGACGATCGAGGAGCCGGCGCCGACGTAGGCGCCCTTGCCCACCTTCACCGGCGCCACGAGCTGCGAGTCGCTGCCGATGAACGCGCCGTCTTCGATGACGGTCTGATGCTTCTTCTCGCCGTCGTAGTTGCACGTGATGGTGCCGGCGCCGATGTTGACGTCGGCGCCAACGGTGGCGTCGCCCGACGTACGAAGGTGGCTCACTTTCGAGCGGGCGCCCAGCGTCGTCTTCTTCAGCTCGACGAAGTTGCCGATCTTCGCGCCGGGCCCCGACGTCGGACGCCGGCCGGAGGTGCGCGAAGGGGCCGACGGACGCACCATCCGCGACCCGTGACTCGACGATCACGCAGAAGCTGTTGATGTTCACGTGATCGCCGATCTCGGCGTCGGCAATCCGCACGTGCGCCTGGATCTCGCACGCCTTGCCGATGCGCGTCGCGCCCTCGATGATGACGCCGGGATGGATGACGGTGTCGCTGCCGATCTCGGCGCGCGGGTCGATGTAGGTCGTCGCCGGGTCCACCAGCGTGACACCGGCGGCCATCAGCTCTTCGTTCTTGTTCTGTCTCACGACCGTTCCCACCTCAGCTAGTTCGGTACGGCTGTTGATGCCCCGGATTTCCGCCGGGTTCTCGACCACGAGCGTCTCGACCGGCAGCTTGCGCCGCCGGTAGATGCTCACCAGATCGGTCAGGTAGAACTCTCCCTGTGCGTTCTGCGAGGCGATGCCCCGCAGCGCGTCGAACAACGGGGCGAGGTCGAACGCGTAGATCCCGGAGTTGATCTCGCGAATCTGCCGTTCGGCGGGCGACGCATCGCGCTCCTCGACGATCCGCGCGATCTGGCCGTCCAGGCGAACGATCCGGCCGTACCCGTAGGGTCGTTCGACCAACGCCGTCACGACTGTTGCGGCCGCGTTGGCGGCGGCGTGTGCCGCGAGCAGGCGCTCGAGCGTCCGTCCTCGGAGCAACGGCACGTCGCCCGAAAGCAGGATGAGGGTGCCGGTCTTCCCGGCCAGCAGCGGTTCGGCCTGTTGCAGCGCGTGCGCGGTCCCGAGTTGGGGCTCCTGAACCGCGAACCCAACTCCAGCGTGATTGGCCAGTCTCGCTCGGACGGCGGCGCCTCCGTGGCCCACGATGACGGTGATTGTGGCTGGAGCCACAGCGCCGGCGGCGTCGAGCACGTGCTCGACCATGGGCCGCCCCGCCACCGGGTGGAGCACCTTGGGAAGCTGTGATTTCATCCGCGTGCCCTGGCCCGCGGCGAGAATCACGACATGCGTCACAGACTGGTTCATCGGATGGGGGATTCGGGGCTCGATACGGTGGAAACCGTCGGCGTTCCGACCGCTCGAACCTTTCAAGCTTTGCACGAGTTGCGCCAACCGAGCCTCGGAAACGAAGCCTAGGTGCGAGCCGGGCGCCCGCTATCGACCTAGACTTTCGCCCTCTCGATGGCTCGATACACTTCGTTCGCCGAAATGCCCAGGTTACGCGCGACCTGGCTGATGGCCCTGCGCTTCCCGCCTACGGCACCATTTCCCTCTAATGCCCGAAATGCGGCAACGATTGCATCGTCGTCCACCTCGGGAGGCGATGCAGAATCGGCCTCCATAGGCGCAACAACTAACGTGAACTCTCCCTTTAGGTTTATTGACAGAAACTCTGGGTCGTTTGCGGCGCCGATCCTGAACTCCTGATGCGCCTTCGTCATCTCTCGGCCACACAGATCCGGCGCTCATGCAGGCATTTGCCCAATTCAGCCAAGGTTGACACGACCCGGTGGGGCGACTCGAAGAAAACAACCGTGTGATTTGCTTGGGTCAACGCCGCGAACCACGCAATGCGGTCTTTTGCCTTAAGTGGGGGAAACCCGAGAATCGTAACGGAATTCAATGGAAAACCAGACGCGACCGCCGCGAGCAGCGCGGCACTTGCCCCTGGGATGGGATCGACGGCGATGCCCCGCTCACGACAGGCGGCAACGAGCTCCACACCCGGATCGGAGATACCAGGCGTGCCGGCATCGGTGACGAGCGCGACGCTATCGCCGCGCTCCAGGCGACCGAGCAGTTGAGGCAGACGCGCACGGCTGTTGTGCGCGTGGAAGCTCAGCGTTGGCGTTGATATCCCGTAATGACTGAGGAGCTTGGCGGTGCGCCGCGTGTCTTCGGCCGCCACGAGGTTGGCGTCGCGCAGCACCCGCAAGGCCCGCATCGTGATGTCCTCGAGGTTGCCGATGGGCGTGGCAACCACGAACAGCGTGCCGGCCATGTGTCGTCGGGGATGCGTGAGGGCAATGGTTATTGTACCATTGCCGGATGGGCGCTTCCCGAGTTCCGCCACTGAGCGCCATCAGTCATTGTTCATGCACCCATCGGAGCCGTTCCCGCACTTTGTCGACGATTACCTTGCCTATTTGCAGGAGGTTCTCCCCAGCCAGGCGAGCCTCGACGGCGTCCACCTCCATGACGACCTGCTCGAAGATCTGAGCCGGCCCGCCATCGACGGGCACGTCCGCGCTCTGGCGGGGTTCAGCCGCCGCCTCAATCAGATTGACCCGTCGCACCTCACGAAGCTCGAACAGACCGAACGCGCCATCGTGGCCTCGAACATCGAGGCTCGGATGTACGAACTGGAGACGGTGCGGACGTGGGACCGCAGCCCCCAGATGTACGCCGACACCATCGGCATCGGCCTGGCGGGGCAAGCCCTCTTCGGCTATGCACCCGAGGCCGAGCGGGCCCGCCGCGTCGTGTCGAAGCTGCGCCAGGTGCCGCGTCTGGTGCAGGCGGCCCGCGACAACATCAAGGAGAGTCCCGGCATCTTCGTCAAGACCGGGCTCGAAAGCTGGCGCGGCGTCCTCTCGTTCATCGAAAAGGATCTGCCGAAGGCGTTTGCGTCGCTCGACGATCTCCACATCCTCGGGGACCTGGCCGACACGGCGACCGAGGCCTCGACGGCCGTCTCCTCCTACATCGCCTATCTCGAAACCGACCTGGCCCCCCGGGCCAAGGCGTCGTTCCGGCTTGGCCGTGAGCGCTTCGAGCAGAAGCTGAAACTGGACGAGGGGATTTCGCTCAGCGCCGACCGGCTGCTCACCATCGCCCTCCGCCAACTGCAGGACGTGCAGGAGGAGTTCCGGAAGGTGGCCTCGCGACTGAACGGGACGACCGATCCGCTGGAAGCGTGGCGGCAGGCCAAGGAGCAGCATCCCGAGCCGGGCACGCTCGTCGCCACCGCGCAGGCGCAGCTGGAGGAGCTCGAGAAGTTCCTGCAGCGGCAGTCGATCGTGTCGATGCCGGCGTCGGAGCCGGTGATCGTCGCGCCGTCCCCCGAGTTCTACCGCTGGGCGTTTGCCAGCATGTGGACGCCGGGACCGTTCGAGACCAAACCGAGCCGCGCCTACTACTACCTCACCGACGCGCTCCGCAGCTGGCCGCCGGAACGGCAGAAGGAGCACCTCCGCGACTTCAACCTTCCGACCCTCTGGACCATCTCGATCCACGAGGTCTATCCCGGCCACTTCCTCCACTACCAGCACCTGCGGCAGGTGGAGTCGAAGGTGCGCAAGTCCACGTT
This sequence comes from uncultured Acidobacteriota bacterium, assembly GCA_963731785.1. Taxonomy (GTDB): domain Bacteria; phylum Acidobacteriota; class Vicinamibacteria; order Vicinamibacterales; family UBA2999; genus DASYRM01. The sequence continues at coordinate 3,295 of CAVSWX010000006.1, read as the reverse complement.
CTTCGCCGCCGCCTCCTTCGTCGAGGGCTGGGCTCACTACTGCGAGCACATGATGGTGGAAGCCGGATTCCGCAAGGGCGATACCGCCTTCCGGCTCGGCCAGCTCGCCGAAGCCCTGGTGCGCCTGGCGCGGTTCGTCGTCGGCATCCGGCTGCACTGCGAGGACATGTCGGTGGAGCAGGGCATGCGCTTCTTCCGCGACGAGGCGTTCCTCGAAGAGGCGACGGCGCGGCGCGAGGCCGAGCGGGGCACGTTCGATCCGACGTACCTGGTCTACTCGGCCGGCAAGCTGATGATGCTGAAGCTCCGGCACGACTACGAGGAACAGCAGGGCGACAAGTATTCGCTGCGGGGGTTCCACGACGCCGTGCTGGGCAACGGGTGTGCGCCGTTCTGGGCGCATCGCCAGATGCTGCTCGGCGACACGTCCAAGGACGCGCCGCTCGAGTAGCCGCGCCGGCCGGAAGGAGTCAGGGCGACCCATGCCGCTCTACGAGTACCAGTGCGACGCCTGCGGGCATCGCCTCGAGATCATCCAGAAGTTCTCCGACGGCGCGCCCGACGCGTGTCCGAAGTGCGGCAAGGGTCCGCTGCAGCGCCAGCAGTCGTCGCCCGCGATTCAGTTCAAGGGCACCGGCTGGTACGTCACCGATTACGCGGGCAAGGGCAAGAGCGGCAGCGAGAAGAGCGAGAGCGAGAAGAGCGGCGGCGAATCGACGCCGACGCCGGCGGCGGCGAAGGGTGACGCAGGCGGCGACACCGGCAGCGCCGAGCGACACGAAGAAAAGCGACACGAAGAAGAGCGACACGAAGAAGAGCGACGCCCCCGACGGCCGCACCGGCCGCGTCCAAAGACTAATCGCGAACCGGCGTTAAGCCGGTTTGCCAGATGCTGCCCGCGCGCTGGCGTTCCTGACGCGGTCGGCTAGCGCGGCGCCGGTACTTTCAGGTCGAGCGATTCGAGATAGTGGCGGAACGGCTCCGCCAGGTCGGGCCGCTGGAGGGCAAAGTACACCAGCGCCTTCAGGAATCCGAGCTTGTTGCCGGTGTCGTGACGGACTCCTGAAATCTCGCAGGCGTAGATCGGCCGCGTGGTCTGCAGTTCGCGCAGTCCGTTGGTCAGCTGAATTTCGCCCGTGCGGTCGCGGCCCGTCGCCTCGAGCGCGGTGAAGATGTCGGGCGTCAGAATGTAGCGGCCGATGATCGCCAGGTTCGAGGGCGCCTCCTCCCGCCGCGGCTTCTCCACGAGACTCGTGATGCGGTGCACGCCCGGTCCCAGGTCGGACGACTCGTCGACCGCCACGATGCCGTAGCTCGACACGTCCTCGGCGGGTACGCGCTCCACCGCCAGCACCGGTCCGCCGACGCGCTCGAAGACATCGATCATCTGCTTGAGCGCCGGTGGCGTGGCGTCGATGACGTCGTCGCCGAGGACGACCGCGAACGGCTCGCCGCCGACGAGGTTCTTGGCGACGAGCACCGCGTGGCCGAGTCCGAGGGGCTCGCCCTGCCGGACGTACGACACGTTGATCAGCTGCGTGATCTTGCGGATCTCTTCGAGCTGCTCCTTCTTGCCCCGCTGTTCCAGGAAGCTCTCGAGTTCGACCGCGCGATCGAAGTGATCTTCGATCGCATTCTTGCCGCGGCCGGTGACGATGACGATGTTGTTGATGCCCGAGGCCACGGCCTCTTCCACACCGTACTGGATGACCGGTTTGTCGACGAGGACCAGCATCTCCTTCGGCTGCGCCTTCGTAGCCGGGAGAAAGCGGGTGCCGAGTCCGGCGGCGGGGAAGACGGCGGTGCGCACGGGAGCGGCCATGGGGCGATCCTAACCCAGGTACAATCGAGACGTGCTCGATCCGGCCCTCCTGAGAGATCGTTTCGACGCCGTCCGCGACCCGCTGCAGACGCGCGGCACCAACCTCGAGGCCGAGCTGCAGTCGCTGGCGGCGCTCGAAGCGGAGCGCCGCCGTCTGCTGCCCGAGGTCGAAGGACTGAAGCGCGAGCAGAACGCCGCCGCCGACGAAGTGGCCAAGGCGAAGAAGCAGGGCCTCGATACCGCGGCGCTTCAGGAGGCCAACCGGGCGCGCGCCCAGCGCATCAAGCAGCTCGACGCTTCGCTGGCCGAGATCGAGCAACGGCGCAGCCAGGGTCTTCTCCTGCTGCCGAACCTGCCGCACGCCACCGTGCCGGTGGGGACGTCGGCCGACGACAACGTGGAGGTGCGCCGGCACGGCACGCCACGCGACCTCGGCCTTCACGCCGCAGGCGCACTGGGACCTGGGTCCGGCGCTCGGCATCATCGACTTCGAGCGCGGCACGAATATCGCGGCCGCGCGCTTCTCCGTGCTGATCGGCGCCGGGCGCGCAGCTGGCGCGCGCGCTGATCAACTTCATGCTGCAGCTCCACACGACGCGAGCACGGCTACACCGAGGTCGAGCCGCCGTTCATGGCCAACGCGGCGTCGCTCACCGGCACCGGCAACCTGCCGAAGTTCGAGCCCGACCTGTTCAAGATCGCCGGCGACTGGGACCTGTATCTGGTCCCCACCGCCGAGGTGCCGCTCACGAACATGCACCGCGGCGAGATCCTCGACGGCCGCCAGTTGCCGATCCGCTACACCGCCTACACGCCGTGCTTCCGCAGCGAAGCCGGCTCCTACGGCGCCGACGTGCGCGGGCTGATCCGTCAGCATCAGTTCGACAAGGTGGAGCTGATGGCGTTCACCACGCCAGAGGAGTCGTACGACGAGCTCGAGCGGCTCACGGCGAACGCGGAAGAGGTGCTGAAGCGGCTGGAGCTGCCGTATCGGACGATGCTGCTGTGCACCGGCGACATGGGCTTTGCGTCGGCGAAGACCTACGACATCGAGGTGTGGCTGCCGGGACAGAACACCTACCGCGAGATCTCGTCCTGCAGCAACACCGAGGCGTTCCAGGCGCGCCGCGCCAACATCAAGTTCCGGGCGGACGGAACGGGCAAGCCCGAGTTCGTGCACACGCTCAACGGCTCGGGCCTGGCCGTCGGCCGGACGCTGATCGCGATCCTCGAGAACTATCAGCAGGCCGATGGCTCGGTGGTGATCCCCGATGCGCTGCGCCCGTTCATGGGCGGCCTCGAGCGCATCACGAAGCGCACATAGGGGCGCCTCGTCAGACCTGGCCGGTCCGCGACGGCACGCTATGTCATGATCGACTCCTGCCGGAGAGGTGGCCGAGTGGTTTAAGGCGGCGGTCTTGAAAACCGTTGAAGCCGGAAGGCTTCCAGGGGTTCGAATCCCTTCCTCTCCGC